>NZ_BMWZ01000003.1 GCF_014651495.1 Algibacter mikhailovii | reverse complement strand
CATATGACAAATAGAAACAGTAAAAAACGTACAAATGAAATTTTTTATAGATACAGCAAATTTAGAGGATATTGCAGAAGCTCAGGCCTTAGGAGTTTTAGATGGAGTAACCACGAACCCTTCCTTAATGGCTAAAGAGGGTATTACTGGAGCAGATAATATTATAGCCCATTATAAGAAGATATGTGAAATAGTTGAAGGCGATGTAAGTGCTGAGGTTATTTCAACAGATTTTGAAGGTATGGTAAGAGAAGGTGAGGAGTTGGCCGCATTACATCCTCAGATAGTTGTGAAATTACCATTAATAGCTGATGGTATTAAGGCGTGTAAGTATTTTTCAGATAAAGGAATACGCACCAATGTGACCTTAGTGTTCTCTGCAGGACAAGCCTTATTGGCGGCCAAAGCAGGAGCGACCTATGTCTCTCCTTTTTTAGGGAGATTGGATGACATCTCAACAGATGGATTAAATCTGATTGCAGAAATAAGACAGATTTATGATAACTACGGATTTGAAACACAAATTCTTGCAGCTTCTATCCGTCACACCATGCATGTTATAGACTGTGCTAAGTTAGGAAGTGATGTGATGACAGGACCGTTATCATCAATAACAGGACTATTAAAACATCCGTTAACCGATATTGGTTTAGCTAAGTTTTTAGAAGATTATAAGAAAGGAAATAGCTAAGCGGTTAGTTTCCTTAAAAAAGCAAAAAGCTTCTCTATATTCAAGCACGCTATCTTGAATTTGAGAAGCTTTTTTAATTAACTACAAACTAAACTAACTTAAACTATGTTTTATTCTATATTGAACTTGTACACTTGTGACTCTGATGAGTTGTTTTCCTCATCGGTTGTAATAACTTGCCAGTAGTAACTATTTCCTGAGGTTACAGCTACTGCTAATGTATTGTTATTGGTTGTGCCAACTTCTGTTGATGGATTTGTATCTGTTCCCAACAGTATGGTAAATTCTTTAATATCATTATCCACATCTTCTCCCGTCCATTCTAAGGTTACATTTACTGTTGCCGCATCAAACATTTGATCGTAAATAGGGCTAATTATTTCAGCAGGGAAAGGTGCGTAAGATGAGGCGGCTTCTCCAGCATTATAGAATTTCCAAGTAGCACTATTAGCGGTTTCGGTTCCAGAGTTTTCTGAAACAACGTACCATGAATAAGGTGTTCCTCTTAATAGTGTGACGCTTTTTTCAGAAACATCTGAGGAGTAATTTGCCGTGGTTTGCGTTTCTAAATTTTTTACATAAATTTTATAACTTGTAGCATGGTCGGCATCATTCCAATTGAATAGAATAGTACTTTCTGTACTTGTTAAATTAGACCCTTCAGTGCATTCAGAATTTTCCTGAGGAAAAACTAAGGTGGCCGCATTGGGCGGTGTAACTTCTATTGGTGGATCTGGAGGAGCAGGACTGTCATCACTACTACTGCAACTTGAGTAAAAACTAAGGATCAACGCTACCGCTAAATATTTAAATGACTTTTTCATTAGTTCTTAATTATTTTAAAGCTCTTTTGAATTGTACCACTAGTTACGTTAACAAGGTATAAACCTTTGGTAAATCTATCTGTACTTATTCTTAACTGGTTACTGTTTGTACTTTCTGTGTAAATGAGTTTTCCAAGTACTGAATATATTTCTATAGTACCCGTAGTATTGTTTAGATCTCCTAAATATATATTGAGAATATTATTGTTTTGTATGGGGTTAGGATATACCATCATTTCACCGCCGTAGAAAATGGTTTCTTCGTAAGTGCCTTGACAATCCTTATCTGTGCTAACACGAATGGTGTTCTCTCCAGGTTGTAAATCTAAGTTAATACTTGAGTCTGATGTTTGACTGGTTACGCCGTTAATAGTAACACTATATGAGCTACTGCCATACATATTCAGTGCAACTTGATTTTTGCTATTGCTCACCTTAGAGAATACTGATAGATTTTCAGGTTGTGTTACCGTAACATTAAAGCACATTTCAAAATCTACCTCATCCTTAACCGTGAAACATAATTCGTAGTCCCCAGCTTCTAAATTTTCAATAATTAAATTATTAGTAAATTCTCCATAATCATTACCGTTAATCTTTAGAGAATAATCTAAAGTTTCTACAGCCATGATATCAATTATCCCGTTGGTACTATTTCGGCAGGTTTCTCCTGATATTTGAATTCTAAAATTGTTTTTTGGAAGACTAAAAACTTCACAGCCATTTGCATCAACAGTAGCTCCAAAAGGCGTGTTTGGACATTGATCGTTGGCATTTAAAACGCCATCACTATCTAGGTCTTCAGGATTAATAAAAGGTTTGTCACCGTAAATAATAAAAGTGCCTGGTTCTAAATTAATAGGGGTTTTAGTATTTGTTACGTTCAAGGGGGTGTTGCGTCCAAGAAGATTATACCAAGTGCCTGTTTGTTGGAATTCAGGATTAATATTCTGAGCAGTAAGTCCGAAATTTCCAATAATTGTAATGTGTTTTATATTTTCACCAGCGGCGTTCGCTAGGTTTAGGTGAATTGTTTTTAACCCATTGGAAGCGCCTGTATTCATAGTGAAGTCAGTGGTTTTAAAAATGGGCTGATTCAATTTCAAACGAATTAATTCAGACCAGGTATCATATAACGCTTTTCGGTCTGGGTCATCATAGTATTCCCATAATATGGGCTTATTTCCTGTTCTACCGCCTTCATTAATGGATATGTCATAACCCAACTCGCCAAATTGCCAAATCATTTTTGGTCCAGGAACGGTAAAGAAAAATGCGCCTGCAGTTTCTGTGCGTTGTAAGCTTGTTGGTAAATCACTAATCTTGTAATCTCCATTGGATTCAGTAGATGTTATATTATTATACATCATGCGTTCCTCGTCATGACTCTCCATGTATCCAATGGCAGAAGATGCTTGGTCAAATCCTTTTTCTTTATATGAAATATTCTTAAAATTAGAAGCAGGGTCTTTAGCGGTTGCATTACTATATTCATGATTTAAAATGTTCCAAAGCATAATGCCTTTCCCTTCATTAGCTCTATAGTTAGCCCATTCTTTTTCCTCGGTAATCCCACCTAAATGTTCAAAAATCACGTAAAAGTTGTCTTTGATATCCCATTGGTCATCTGCATATAGTTTTAAAACATCTACACGGTCCTGTTGGTAAGATCCAGTACAGCTTTCATTACTTGGTGTACAGTTTTGAGTAAAACCTTTAGTGAGATCCCAGCGGTAACCATCAATATTATATTCGTCAATCCAGAACTGTGACACACGTTTTACATAATCTCGTGTAGCTTGGCTGCTGTGATTGAAATCGTTAAAGACACTGTAACTGTGGGTGGCTTCTTGATTAAAAAACGGACTGTCTGCTGATGCTGTTCCGCCATAGTTGCCATTATCAGTATTCCATAATCTGTAATATGGATTTTGACCTGAAGCGTGATTGAAAACGACATCTACAATAACCGCCATACCACGCAAGTGGCATTCGTCAATCAGAGCTTTAAAAGCATTTTGTGTCCCATAATATTTGTCTAATGCCATATGGAACGATGGGTTGTAACCCCAACTTTCATTGCCGTCAAATTCATTAAGTGGCATAAATTCTATGGCATTAATACCTAGGTCTTGTAGGTAATCTAATCTGCTTTTTACCGCATCAAAACTATGTAATTTATCAAAATCTCTGATTAGTAATTCATATACAACTAGATCATTTTTATCTGGACTAACAAAATTAGGCACTTGCCAATTATAAGGCGCGTCTCCCGTACGAAGTAAAGTAACAGAATGATTTGTTTTTCCTGTAGGATATACAGGTAAGTTTGGGTACGTAATCTCATCAATGTATTGGTCGTTTGATTCGGTTAGTACTACAGGTGAATAGGGGTCAGCCGTGTAAATACTAGCATCAACTACATATTGATACATATGATCTGTTTGTGGTGTAAGGCCATTGAGTTCAATCCAAAAGCGGTCTTTGTTACTGTCTTTTTTCATTAAAAAGGCGTCATCAATTGTCCAATTGTTGAAATCGCCAATAAGATGAACAAAATCTTTTCCCGGTGCATATAAAACCAGCGTAACTTTCGAGTCATCTGTTGGGTTAATATTAATACCGTCTAATAGTCCGTCTGGTACCGGAGATTCAGTGACAGTAGGCTTTACAATAGCTTGAAAAGATTTAGTGTCACTGCTAGTATCATTGGATATTCTTAATTCAAATGATGTAGTTTCATTTACCGTATAATTATTAGAATACGTTGTAGTTTGCGCCTTAGTGTCTACAACTATATTGTTAGCCAGCAAGGTGAAATCGGCAGTTAAACTGGACGTGGCTTCGATAGAGAGCGATTCCCCTGCGTTTAAAACCGTAGACGCTACGTTAGGTGCGTTTAAAAATAATTGAAATGACCCTAAGTCAACGAAGAAATCATTACATCCATTATCCTTAAGCTCTTGATTTCCTGATTCATTTCTAAATACTAGCCCAAGTTGGGTAGCTGTATTTTGTTGTTCTGTAGTTATATTGTAGTAGCTTGACGGTGTTAAGGTGATACTATAGGTTCCGTCGCCATTACTAGTCATGAGTCCAATGCCATCATCTTGTCCCCAATTACCAACCACATTGTAACCAAATGCATTTGAATCATCTCCAATGCCTGAATGTAAATAAACTTTATTCGGTGAATCTAATCGGTTACAATCCGAAGCTGTACTATTAATATCTACGGTAATTGTAATTTCATCAGTTACTTCAAATGCCTTTGGAGAAATCGTGACTTGTGCGGCCATCGAGAGTCCAAATAAGATAAAAGTAAAAAGTATTAATTTTTTCATGACTATTATTTTTGATGATTTAAGCAAAGCAAATAGGTGTATAAGGAAAAAAAGGCTGATATCCATCAGCCTTTTTTAATGCTATTAATTCTATTTTTTGGTATAGGTAGGTTTTGTTGGGTCAGTAAAATCAAGAACAAATGAATATGTTCCTGCCGTAGTGACTAAGTTAGCTCCACCTGCGTCAAGAATACCATCTCCGCCGTCATCACCATAATTTACATCCCAATCATTATTGGCTCTAAATTTGTATTCACCATCAATAAGCGTTACATCATTCAAAATCCAAATATCATCAAAGGGCCTAGACCAATCTCTATTAAACTGTGCATCAGGAGTTGCTCCCCATTCGTTATATGCGCCTCCTACTAGTCCCCAAACATAGTCTATTGGTTCTAATGTATAGGTCATATCATTTAAGTTAACGGTAGCAATGTATATTCCTGCAGTTACTACAATATTAGCGCCACCTTCATCTAAAGTTCCATCAGCGCCATCATCTCCCCAATTGGTTCCCCAATCGTTATTCATTCTAAACTTCATCTCACCGTCAATTAGGGTTACAATACCTCTAAATACATCTGAATATTGATCATAATCTAACATGAAATCTGGTGTTGCTCCCCAATCATTATAGGCACCTCCAACAATACCTAAAGAGAAAGGCTCAATAGTGTATGTCAATGTGTTCAAGTCCATAGTGATTTTGTAAGAACCTGCGGTTACAGGAATGTTTGCTCCGCCCTCTTCTAAGGTGCCATCAGCGCCATTATCTCCGTAATTTATATTTGGTGCATCCCAACTATTATTTTGTCTGAATTTAATTTCACCATCAATAAGGTTTACATAAGCCGCCAATACGCCTTCCGTTTCCGTTGTAAAGAATGGCAAATCAGGAGTTGCTCCCCAATCATTTGCACCTGATCCTACAACGCCCCATGGTGTAGATAAGTCTAAAGACGTCATATAGGTAGACACAGTGATTTTAATAGGATCAGAGATTCGTTCTAATACACTACCTGTTGATATATCTGTAATGGTTGCTGTTATTCTCATGTCAAGATCACCTGTTGTATCAGGTTCAATACCACTTTGAATGGCAGCTGCATTTAATTGAGCATGTGTTAAATCAATAGTACTTAGGTTTCTTATGTTTCCAGCTTCAATAGGTAAGGCAAAATCAGTACCAGCTAAAGCGGTTTCAACAACATATTCTATATCCATATCTAATGATGAATCCAATATTGGATCTGTCCACGTTACAGATGTTGCAAGATCATTATTGTTGTCAATTGAAAGCACAAAAGAAGCACCATCAGTAGGGGTAGTAATTACAGGAGCATTAACCGGATAGGTTGTTGCAAGCATTAATATACTATTCGAAACCGTTCCGTTAGCTAAAACCCTCATGTATACAGGGATGTCTTTAAACGTTTCTACACCTGTATTAGCAATGGCATTATTAAATTCAGATACAGTCATAGTAAAACTATTTGTTTCTGAAGTTCCAATAGTACTGGCTGCTCCAAAATCAGCTGCTGTATCCATTTCAATATTATAAGTCCCGCCTTCAGTAAGATCATCATTCCAAGTAATAGTGAATGCTGGGTTATCTGGTAAGGAGAAATTTAAAAATACGGTGCTAATACCTGGTTGTTGCAATGTTAATGCAGGATCAGGTGACGTTAGATTTAACGTTTCTTCGTTTTCACAGGCCGTAAATACTAAAGCTAGTGAAAGAAAAAGAAAGCTTAATTTTTTTATAAATGTATTCATTTTAATTTTCTTTATTTTGATTATAAATTCAACGGAATCATGATATAACGACCAGATAATGTGTTAAACCAGACTTCGTAATCATCTTCCACTACAACAGGAATACTTCCGCCTTCTTGAGCAACTCCAGAAAATGCCGTAGAACTTCCCCAAGTTGAACCCGTGTTAGTCAGAAATTGTAATTCTCCAGGTGCTAATCTTATACTTGGAATATTCCAGATGTGTGCATCAAAAGTTGATTGTGTCATGGCAGTAGTTTCAGAGGCTGAACCTTGAATACTCATGCTTGTAAACTCTGTAGCTCCAGAAGCATCATAAGCTTCAGTAGTATATTTCTTAGTAGAAATGTTAAAAGTAAATTGGTAGTAACCGCTAGCTGCAACTCCAAAACGACCTGGATCACTTCCTTGAGTTCCTGGGTTACCCGCTATTTCACCACTGGTTTTAGGGTCATCGCTACCTTCATCATCTGTAACACCCCATTGTGGTTGCCATAAACCTCTTTCTTCTAATACTTTCCATCTACCATTATTAAAATCACCATCATCATTACTAAAATATGCTGTATAATGATATAATCTTGGATTGTCTTGATCTCTGAATAGCGCAGGATTATTCAAGTTGTTATTCCAGCCTGGAGCAGTACCGTTTCCTACTAAATAGTAATCATCAAAAGGATAATTGAAATAGGGGTAAACCATAAAGCTTATGCTGTTAGAATCTACTGGTAAGCCTTCTTGTGTTCCTAAAGATGACGTTACTCTGGCGTATAATGTGCTCCAATCAAATGCAGGAGCGCCAACGGTTCCAGCAGCCGAATTCAATTCAGCAACCGATAAAGTAGCCGCATTGCTTCCAGTAATAGTTGTAGCCACTGTTGCATTTGTAAATTCAGCATCAGAAGCGATTTCGATGCTATATCTAACCGCAGCGGGTTGTCCGTAATCAGCTCTTGACCAATTGAAGGTAACTGCTGGATTATTCGTATTTACTGGGTCTAACTCTATTTCTGTAACAGTAAGTTCTGCTAGTTGGACAGCATCTGTCTCATTTACTACAAATTTATCAGAGGTATCGTCACATGAACTAACAAACATAAGTAAACATGCTGCCAGTGCTAATATTGATATGTTTTTCAAATATTTCATTGTTTATCTTGTTTTAGTACCCAGGGTTTTGAGTAAGGTTAGGGTTTGCCGCTCTACTACCGTTAGGTATAGGATATACATTAAAATGCGCTGGAATGGCTATCCCATTACTTCCATTGCCTTTCCAAGCCCAGTTGTAATTACCACCAGTATATCTATTATAACGGATTAAATCTTGTCTTCTGTGGGCTTCCCAGTGTAATTCTCTTGAGCGTTCATCTAGAATAAAATCTAAGGTTAAATCTCCAGAAGAAATGGTATTGGGATTATTCGCTCTAGTTCTTAACGCGTTTATATAATCAACAGCTGTTGATAAGGTACCCCCTCCACCTCTAAGGTGTGCTTCGGCATACATTAAATAAACATCAGCTAGTCTGTATAGTGGGAAATCAGTGTCAACAAATGTTTTGTCGGCCCCAAGTTCTCCGGTAGAAGTAGCATTAGAATATTTTTGAATAATATAACCAGCGTCCTTATTAGAAATATCATCAATTTCAATATTTCTTTCACCAATTATTATAGTGTTTCTCTCGTCACTAGCAAAGGTAGGGTCCCATAATTGAGCAAACTGTTTTCTTACTCTTAGGGCGCCTCCCCAGCCACCGTCACCAACACCAACTTCAGCTCCATTAACCTCTAAACTACCTACAGACCCATTAATCATTACTGTAGTGGGGCCATAATTTTGAGTGGTTACACCATCAGATACTATTGGGAAGATAATCTCATTAATGGCAGAGTTTGTATTGTTGTCAGCCATAAAATTATGAAGATAATTTGATGCCAAGGTATAGCCTCCTCCTATGATTTTTTCACAATACGAGATACAGTCAGCGTATTTGTTTTCGCCAATATAAACCTCAGCATTTAGATATATTTTGGCTAGAATCATGTAAGCTACAGATTTATCTGCTCTACCATATTCATTTTGTCTTGATGCAACAAGGTCAGCATCTATAGCTTTTAATTCACTTTCAACAAATGCGAATAATTGGGCGCGTTCGTAAACTTCAGGTTGTGAATTTAATGGTGTGTTTTCATCAGCGTAGTTTGCCTTTCCGAAGAGATCCATCATATAATAGTATGCCATGGCACGCATTAAACGTGCTTCAGCTCTATAAGCAACAATCTCATTTCTTGTTGATTCAGAAACGCCTCTGCTGTCTAAAGCTTCATCTGAAGTTTCTCTTAAAAAGTTATTGGCTAAAGACACTGAAAGATGCGCTCTGCTGAACATCCCTAACAATAATGGGTTTTGAGCCGTCCAAATATTTCTTTGAATCTCTCTAGTTCCAGGGTCATTTTCATAAGACCAAACCATTTGATCTGCTGCAAGCGTTTGTGTGTATAGTAAAACACGGCCAAATTGACTGGTACCAGCATCAATATTCTTTAAGTTTGAACTTTCTGGTCCATCTGTACCTGTTAAGGCAAGGTTGGCATAAATACCACCAAGTACGCGTTTGTAAGATGATTCATCTTTAAATAAATCCTCACTTAATATAGTTTGATCATCTTTAGGTGTGATATTAAGATCATCTGTACAAGACGATAAGGATACCAAAGCGAAAAGGTAGATAAAACCAAGTGTTTTTTGTATATTAAATTTTGCTTTCATAGTTAATTTTTAAAATTTAAAGTTAGCTCCTACAAGTACCGTTCTTGGTCTTGGATATACAACGTTGTCAATACCTTGAGTTAACGTTAAATCAGAATCGTTGTCAGTAACTTCAGGGTCAAGTCCGCTGTAATTAGTAAGCGTGAAAACGTTTTGAACACCTCCCCAAACTCTTATACTACCTGAGTTTTTAGTAATATCACTGAATGTGTAACCTAGCGTCAAGTTATCCATTCTTAAGAATGAGGCATTTTCTACATAAATATCTGATATTATTACATCAGCAGTTCTTTGGAACCCTGTTTCAAGTACTGATTTGGGAATGTTTCCTAATACAGCATTGTCTTGTAATAATTCGTACTGAGCTTTTGAAGATTTTACGTTGTTGTAAACATAGTTTCCAACGTTTGCTCTCAAGTTAAATGCAAAGTCGAAATTTTTGTAGTATAAACTCGATTGGAAACCAAAGTTAGCGTTCGCTCCTGGGTTTTCTTTTACATATCTATCGTCATCATTAATAACATTATCGCCATTTAAGTCAGCATAGGCGCCTTCAATAGGATTGCCAGAATTGTCATATAACTGTTTGAATACATAGAATGAGTTAGGTGCTTCACCTTCACGATGAATTTGGATGTTGTTTCCAGTTCCTCCAGCAATACCTCCTGTTCTAACATCTTGGTCAAGCGCTAATTCCTTCATCTCTCTGTTTAAGAACGTCGCATTAAAATTAAAATTTAATGTTAGGTCTTCCTTTTTAATAACGTCTGCATTTATAGCAAATTCAATACCTTGAATATTTAATTTACCAATGTTTTGAATCACACTATTAGAAAAGTTAGTACCATCAGCCACTGCGGCTTCAAATAATAGGTCATCAGAGTTTTTATTGAAATAGTTTAAAGATCCTGAAAGGGCGTTGTCAAATAAGCCATAATCTACACCAACCTCAAAAGTTTTAGTCTCTTCCCATTTTAGGTCTGGGTTAATTTCTGAAGCAATTAATGAAGATATGGTACTGTTTCCAAATTGGTATTGAGAATCTCCTCTACCAGCTCTGTATCTATTTAAGAAAATATCTTTTTGAGAAATAGATTGCTGTCCTGTAATACCGTAACTCGCTCTTAGTTTTAAGTTTGAAAAGGTGTTAGAATCCTTTAAGAAGTCTTCTTCGCTCATATTCCAAGCAACTGCTGCTGCTGGGAAATTTCCCCACTGATTGTCTTTGCTAAATCTTGAAGTTCCATCACGTCTATACGTTAAGGTAACCAAATACTTGTCTAAGAAAGTCGCGTTTGCTCTTGCGAAGAACCCTATCAATACAACATCTGGGTCTGCATAAATATCATCAACACTTAATGGGTCTCTTACGTTTCTACCATTAATTCCGCTATTTTCAAATTTTTGATAGGAATAACCAGCAGTTAACTCTCCAGTGAAGGTTTCAAAATCTTTTTTATAGTTTAAGTAACCATCTAACAGCGCATTTTTTCTTATTTGATTGTTCTCTCTATAAGAACCTTTGAATAATTGATCCGTATCGGTAGTGGGTACCAATCGGTCTGAAACATCATAACCTTTAGATTTTGTTTCATCAAAACCTAAATTAATAACCGCTTTCAATTCAGGTAAAAAATGGAATTTATAATCAAAATTTAAATTACCATAAAACCTATTAGCATCACCAGTATTGTTTCTTTGTTCTAAAGAAGCCAAAGGATTAGTGGTTCCATTAGCTACAATGTTACCATTCCTGTGTTGGTAATAGCCTCCAAAAGGAGATGATGGATCGTATACAGGCTTTGTTGGGTCATAGCGCATAGCCGCTCCAATTTGTCCTGCATCAGCAAACCTGTTATCTTCAAATGCTAAATTGGCATTAAGACTAATTTTTAAATGATCATCAAACATAGAAGGATTTAAGGCTAAACTTAAGTTTCTTCTATTAAATTCAGAAGTTTTCACAGCACCTTGTTGGTCAGTATAGCCAAAAGAGAAACGTGCAGGAAGCGCATTGAATAAAGAACCCTGCAGAGATGCATTGTACTGTGTTGAAACTGTATTTCTGAAAATTTGATCTTGCCAGTCTGTATTGATTGTATTGTCACCTTGAAATCCTAATAGACTTGTGTCGAGTGTGGTTCCATTAATTGGTTGTGACTCTACAAGCGCTCTATATTCATCTCCAGTAAATACATCAATATTATCTGTAAGACTTCCAAAACTTACCTGAGCATCAAAAGTCGCACTAAAAGTAGATTTACCTTTTTTAGTTACAATTATGATAACACCGTTAGAGGCTCTAGAACCATAAATCGCTGTTGCTGATGCATCTTTTAAAACAGAAAAAGAATCAATATCACTTGGGTTAATAGATGCAAGTACACCTCTAGATCCGGTTACACCATCATTAGATATTGGTAATCCATCAATAATGATAAGTGGGTCATTTGATCCATTAATAGATGAACCGCCACGAATACGAATTTGAGTTCCAGAACCTGGAGCACCACTTGTATTCACTGTTACACCAGAAACACGACCACTAATCAAATTTTCAGCGGTGACAATGTTACCTTTAGTAAAGTCTTCCTGTGTAATAGATTCTACAGATCCTGTAGCATCCTTTTTAGTTGTAGTACCGTAACCAATAATAACGACTTCATCAAGTTGAGCCGCATCTTCAATCAGTTCTACATTCAATTGGCTTTGTCCGGTATAGGTGATTTCTAATTGTTGGTAGCCAACATAAGAAAAAACCAAAATATCACCTTCTTCGGCATCAATTGTAAATTGTCCATCAAAATCTGTTGCGGCGCCATTAGTAGTCCCTTTTACGACCACGTTAACTCCCGGCAACGGGATGGATGTTGCTTGTTCAGTAACTGTACCTTTAATACTGGATTGACCAAACATGAAGACTGGTAGAATCAGCATTAAAAACAGAATACTTTTAGTAGTTGTTTTCATATAATACGTTTAATTTAAATGAATTAATTTAGTCTTAGTATATTTTTACTTCTCAGGTCAAACTTATGTAAAGAAATTGTAAACAATGAAAATTGGATTACGAAATTCTTAGCGAAAACGTTTTCGTGTTGACAACTTTTAGAATTTTTGATGTTATTTTGATAAAAATACATTTTTTGATAATTTTTAATCCATGTGCTTTCTTTTCAAAAGAGTTTGAAATTGCAGTTTTTTGAAGTAACTTCACATGTTTAAAATTGTTTTTTCACATACTGTTCTTGTAATTAGTGGGTTAGCAGTTTTGTGATGTTTTTATTTAAAATAAATAACATAATCTCTTATGAAAAGAAAGATTACTTTAAAGCAAATAGCAAAAGAACTCGATGTGTCCATTTCAACGGTATCTAAAGCTTTAAGTAATAGCAAAGAAATTAGTGAGGATACCACTCAAAAAATTCAGGCCTTTGCTAAACTTTACAACTATAGACCGAATAATATTGCGCTTAGTTTAAAAAACAGGAAAACTAAAACTATTGGCATTCTCATTCCAGAGATTGTACACCACTTTTTTTCTACGGTCATTCGCGGTATTGAAAGGGTTGCCAATAGACGAGGATATAATGTTATTGTAGGCTTGTCTAATGAGTCGTTCACGAAGGAGATCATCAATATGGAATTGTTGGCAAATGGTAGTATTGACGGGTTTATTCTTTCTATCTCAAAAGAGACCTTACTCAAACAAGATTATCATCACTTCAATGCGACTATAAACCAAGGAATTCCTATTGTTATGTTTGACAGGGTGGTTAATGAGGTAGATTGTGATAAGGTTATTGTTGATGATTTTAAGGGGGCTTTTAATGCTGTAGAAAGTCTTATTGATAAGAATTGTAAAAACATTGCGCTAATAACAACAATGGATTATGTAAGTGTAGGAAAGCTAAGAACTCAAGGGTATCTGGAAGCTTTGGAAGAACATAAAATGGTCGCTGATTCTAATTTGATTTTGAAAATAGATGATAGCTTGGATGTTGAAAACAACTTAGATGTCTTAGAGGCAGAAATAGCTCAGTTCTTAAAAAGTAATCCCAATATAGATGGCATTTTTGCGGTCAATGAGCTTTATGCCGTGTCTGCCATGAAAGTAGCAAAAAAAATAGGCTTACAAATCCCAGACGATATTCAAGTTATTGGTTTTACTGATGGGGTTTTGTCAAAACACGCGTCACCAAGTTTAACAACGGTAAGTCAGCATGGTCAAAAAATTGGCGAACAAGCTGCTAATTTATTAATAGATAGGTTGGAGGCTGAAGATGCTGAAATAGACCAGTATTTCTCAAGTAGTAGCCGGAAACCCAGTTATATAAAAATGGTAATTGAGACGGAAATTATTGAAAGAGAATCAACTAAATGAAAAAAAATATTAGGAAGAATTAAATTCTTTTCTATCTTTGTAGCAAATTCAGAACTTATATTTTTACTTCTCACAATAAGTTTTGATAAGTTAGATCGGTACAAATTACAATACATTTTATTTTGAATTGATGTAAATCGCTTATCAAATAGTATTAACTTAAACATACTATTTAATGGAAAAGCGTAGATTAAGTTTCTGGCAAATCTGGAACATGAGTTTTGGGTTTCTAGGGATTCAAATGGGTTTCGCACTCCAAAATGCAAATGCCAGTAGAATTCTTCAGATTTTTGGAGCAGATGTACATGAATTGTCATGGTTTTGGATAATAGCGCCCTTAATGGGGCTAATTGTTCAGCCTATCATTGGTCATTACAGCGATAAAACTTGGGGTAGATTTGGTAGACGAAAACCATACTTTCTAGTAGGCGCCATCTTAGCGTCAATAGGTTTGGTTTTAATGCCTCAGGCAGATATGTTCATTGCATTTTTACCAGCCTTATGGGTTGGAGCTGGGATGCTCATGATTATGGATGCCTCATTTAATGTTGCTATGGAGCCTTTTCGTGCACTAGTTGGTGATAACCTAAGAACAGATCAAAGAACTTTAGGCTTTAGTGTTCAAACAGCGCTCATTGGATTTGGTGCTGTAATTGGTTCATGGCTGCCTTATGTTTTGGCGAATTGGTTTGGTATTTCTAATAATGCGGCAGAAGGTGCTGTGCCACCACACCTGATTTTATCTTTTGTTATTGGTGCATTGATTTTGGTCCTTTCAATTTTAGTGACCGTTTTAACCACTAAAGAATATTCTCCTGAAGAATTAGCCAGTTTTGAGACGGACAGTGAATCTGATGAAACTGCAGAGCAAGAAAACGCCGAAGAAAAATCGAGTTTGTTGGATATTTTTGAAGATTTCAAAAAAATGCCGGAAACCATGCGCCAATTAAGTTGGGTTCAATTTTTTTCTTGGTTTGGTCTTTTTGGTATGTGGGTCTTTGCTACCCCCGCTATTGCACAACATATTTATGGGTTGTCTTATACCGATAGTAGTAGTGGCGATTATCAAGATGCTGGCGATTGGGTGGGAATTCTATTTGGGGTGTACAATGTCGTTTCAGCATTTTATGCATTTGCGCTGCCATATATTGCCAAAAAAATTGGAAGAAAGAAAACGCATTCGGTATCACTAATTATTGGTGGTCTAGGTATGCTTTCCATTTATATTATGCCAGATAAAAACTGGCTTATTGTATCCATGATAGGTGTTGGAATTGCTTGGGCAAGTATATTAGCAATGCCCTATGCTATTCTAGCAGGATCTATCTCTTCAAAAAAAATGGGGGTTTATATGGGGATTTTCAATTTCTTCATTGTAATCCCACAAATTATTAATGCCTTAATAGGCGGACCACTAGTTAAATACGCGTACGGCAATCAAGCTATTTTCGCTTTGATGATGAGTGGTGTAAGTTTCTTAATTGCAGCATCTTTAGTGTATAAAGTAAAGGATGTTGACGATGTAATACAATCATAATCAATGAAAACTATAGGAGTTATATTCGATTTAGATGGTGTCATAGTAGATACCGCGAAATATCATTTTTTAGCATGGAAAAGCCTTGCTGATAATTTAGACTTTGAGTTTACTGAAGCTCATAATGAATTACTTAAAGGGGTGAGTAGAGTTAGGTCTCTAGAAATATTACTAGATATTGGAAACTTAGAGCTGTCTGAAGAAAAAAAACAAGAGTATTTAATAAGTAAAAACGAACATTATTTAAAATATATCACCCAAATGGGATCGGAAGAAATTCTTCCTGGTGTGCTAAGTTTACTCGATAATTTAGATGGGCTAAATATTGAATATGTATTAGGTTCTGCCAGTAAGAATGCGCCATTAATTTTAAAACAGGTTGGTTTATTTGACCGGTTTAAAGGCATCGTTGACGGAAATAGCGTGTCTTCTGCTAAGCCCGACCCAGAAGTGTTTTTAATAGGAGCACAAAAATTATGTCTTCCACCTGAAAACTGTATCGTATTTGAGGATGCTATTGCAGGTGTAGAAGCCGCAAATAGAGCTAACATGACTTCAATAGGTATAGGAGATGCTGAAACACTTAATGAAGCAGATTATAATTATAATAACTTAACAGAACTACCTCAGAACTTCTTTAATATGTTTCTTGCCGAGAAGGTTTAAAACAATTTAAATCGTATTGAGGCATTAACTAAGATTAATAGTTTCTGATATAAAAGTCCTAACGGACTGTATGAATATAAATATTTAAAATCGATGAATCAAGATTATATAAAACCAGATAACTGGTCAATCATAGAGGAGGGTTTTGACGTTAACCGTGTTAAATCTTCTGAGAGTTTATTTAGTTTGGGCAATGGTGCCATGGGACAACGTGCTAATTTTGAAGAGCAATACTCAGGACCAACTTTTCAAGGAAGTTATATAGCAGGAGTATATTACCCAGATAAAACCCGTGTTGGATGGTGGAAAAATGGGTATCCAGAGTATTTTGCAAAAGTGTTGAATGCACCTAATTGGATAGGTATTAATGTTATTGTTAACGGAGAACCATTGGATTTATATACCTGTAAGTCTGTTAACCATTTTAGGAGAGAATTGAATATGCAGGAAGGATGGCTTTCAAGAAGCTTTACGGCCATCTTAAAGAATGGTTTGGAAGTTAATGTTTCGGCTAAGCGTTTTCTAAGTCTAGATTTAGATGAACTTGGGGCTATTCAGTATAAAATAATACCCACAAATGGTGATGCCGAAATCACTTTTCAGCCGTATTTAGATTCCGGAATAACCAATGAAGATACAAATTGGGATGATAAGTTTTGGGACACCTCAAGTATTGTTCAAAATGATTGTCAGGCTTTCATTGAGGCGAAAACCATGAAAACAGATTTCTACACTTGCACTTATATGGAGTCTAGTTTTAGTATTAATGCCAAGCCTATAACTATTAATCCTGAGGTTCAAGCAGCTAATAATAAAGTCGTTTATAATTATAAGGGCTTAATAAAACAGAATCAAGTCTTTGCCATTCATAAATTTGGTGGTTACGTTGTTGATAGTAACCATGATAAGTCTGAACTTATAACAGTAGCTAAACAAAATTTAGAAGTAGCTAAGGAAAAAGGGTTTGATCAATTATTGGAAGAACAGAAAGCATCTTGGGCAAAAATATGGGAAATGGCGGATATTACAATTGACGGTGACGTTAAAGCTCAGCAAGGTATCCGTTTTAATATCTTTCAATTAAATCAAACTTATTTAGGCAAGGATGCTAGACTAAATATTGGTCCAAAAGGATTTACAGGCGAGAAATATGGCGGAAGTACCTATTGGGATACTGAAGCGTATTGTATCCCCTTTTATATGGCTACTAAAGACCAAAATGTTGCAAGAACATTACTAGAATATAGATATCATCATTTAGATAAGGCTATTGAAAACGCAGAAAAGTTAGGCTTTAAAAATGGAGCGGCCCTTTACCCTATGGTTACTATGAACGGTGAAGAGTGCCATAATGAATGGGAAATTACCTTTGAAGAAATTCATAGAAACGGCGCTATCGCTTTCGCAATTTTTAATTACTACCGCTACACAGGTGATTATAGTTTTATCCCTGAGAAAGGCTTAGAAGTTCTTATAGGAATTGCACGTTTCTGGCAGCAAAGAGCCACCTTTTCAACAAATAAAAATCAGTATATGATTTTGGGAGTTACTGGGCCAAATGAATATGAAAATAATGTAAATAACAACTGGTATACAAACTATTTGGCGCAATGGTGCATTGAATATGCACTAGAAAATATTAGTCAAGTTAAAAAAGAGTATCCTAGCGATTATGCTAGAATTATGGACAAGGTGAAGCTGTCAGATTCAGAACTGAAAGATTGGAAATCGGTCTCTGATAATATGTACTATCCTTATTCTGAAAAGCATGATATCTTTTTACAGCAGGATGGCTTTTTGGATAAAGAATTAATCACAGTTTCTGATTTGGATAAAAGTCAACGACCAATAAATCAAAAATGGTCATGGGATAGAATTTTACGTTCACCCTATATAAAGCAAGCCGATGTACTTCAAGGTTTTTACTTTTTTGAAGATCAATTTGATGATGAAACCTTAGAAAGACATTTTGATTTTTACGAGCCTTTTACGGTTCATGAAAGCTCATTGTCACCTTGTGTACATAGTATTCAAGCGGCTAAATTAGATAGAATGGATCAGGCATATACATTTTATTTAAGAACATCTAGGTTAGATTTAGATGATTACAACCATGAGGTTCATGAGGGGCTTCATATTACCTCTATGGCCGGTACTTGGATGAGTATTGTTGAAGGTTTTGGTGGTATGCGAGTTTCAGATAATAAGTTGTCTTTTACAACTAAGATTCCTGAACAATGGTCAGCGTATTCCTTTAAAGTGAATTTTAGAGGTAAAATATTGAAGGTTAATGTAAGTCAAGCGGAGACTAATTTTGAGTTAGAAGCTAACGAGGCAATGGAGTTGTTAGTTAATAATAAGCTAATTACTATTGCACCAAATAATTTGGTGACAGTGTAGCTATAAAAAAGCAAATTATGAAAGCTGTTTTTATTATACCTATTTTGAGTCTATGTCTCCTTCTATCATGCAAAGAGCAAGTGGCGGAGACTGTTACTGCCCAAGAAGAATCAGTAGGTGTCGATTTTAAGGATGATATTGAACGCATTGAACCAATGCATTGGTGGATAGGTTTTAAAAACACGGAGCTACAACTTCTGGTGAAGCATCCTAATATTTCTCAAGCAGAACCAGAAGTAGCTTATCAAGGTGTTTCCATAGAAAAAGTTCACAATGCTGACAGTCCAAATTATTTGTTTATTGATTTAATTATTTCAGAAAAAACTAAACCCGGGAAGTTTAATATTACGTTTAAATTTAAAAATGGTGACTTATTAGAGCAAACATATGAGCTTAGAGCACGTAAAAAACAAGCAGAAGATTTTGTTGGTTTTGATAGTAGTGATGCCATTTATTTAATAACCCCAGATCGTTTTGCAAATGCAAACAATGGTAATGACATTAATACAAGCTTAAAGGAAAAAACCATTGATAGAACAGATGACTATGCGCGCCATGGCGGTGACATAGAGGGTATTATACAGCATTTAGATTATATTCAAGATATGGGTTTTACGGCTATTTGGTCGTGTCCTTTATTGACTAATAATATGCCTAAGTCGTCCTATCATGGTTATGCTATTACAGATTATTATGAAATAGATCCGAGGTATGGTGACATGAATGATTATCTTGAATTGGCTGAAGAAGCAAAAAAACATGGTATAAAATTGGTCATGGATCAGGTGGTCAATCATTGCGGAAGTGAGCATTGGTGGATAACCGATTTGCCTTTTAAAGATTGGCTTAATTATCAAGAAAACTTTGAGAATAAAGGAACGCTAATCACGTCAAATCATAGACGGACTACCAATCAAGATCGTTATGCTTCTAAAAGTGATAAAAAAGGAATGTCTGATGGTTGGTTTGTCTCTACTATGCCAGATTTAAATCAGCGTAATCCTTTTATGGCCAAGTATCTTATTCAGAATAGTATTTGGTGGATTGAGACGGCAGAGTTAGGAGGTATCCGTCAAGATACATATCCTTATCCTGATAAAACATTTATGAGTAACTGGGCAGGTGCTATTATGGAAGAGTATCCCAATTTCTCAATAGTAGGTGAGGAATGGAGTTATAATCCCTTATTAATTGGTTACTGGCAAGATGGTGCAAATAATAAAGATGGCTATGATTCAAATTTGAAATCTCCCATGGATTTTGCCATGCAACGGTTAATTGTTGAAGCTTTAAATGAGGAAGAAAAGTGGGATACAGGCTTGGTTAAAATGTATGAAGGCTTAGCTAATGATTTTCATTATGCGAGCCCTAAGGATGTTATGATTTTTCCTGATAATCATGATATGAGCCGCATTTTCACACAACTAAATGGTGATATTAATAACACAAAGGCGGCCTTGAGTTATATGTTAGTGCTGCCCCGAATTACACAGATTTATTACGGTACAGAACTTCTAATGAATGATTTTGAAAAACCAGGTGATCATGGGCTAGTAAGAACCGATTTTCCGGGGGGTTGGTCCGAAGATGCTATTAATGGTTTTACTGGTAAAGGCCTTTCTGAAGCGCAGAAAGACATGCAGTCTTATTTAAAAATAATGTTGAATTACAGAAAAGTAAGCAAAGCCATTCATCAGGGCGAAACCGTACACTTCGCGCCAAAGGATGGCGTTTATATTTTGTTTAGACAGGTTCAAGATGAAACCGTAATTCATGTCATTAATAAGAATGAAAAACCTGTAAGAATAGATTTAACGAGATTTGATGAGGTAGGTTTGAATGCGAAGAAGGTTAAGAATATTATAACCGGTGCTGAATTTATTTGGGGGAATACATTAAAATTAGACACAAAAGGTAGTCTTGTTTTGACTACTAAACTAAATTAATAGGTCACTTAAAGATGTAATAGTACAAATGAGAAGCCTTGTTTTAATCTTCGGTATGATCACTATTTTAATCTGTTGTAAGGACAACAGAAAGGGTGATGATAATGCGGTTTTAGGAGAAGAGGTTGTAACATTTGTTATAGATGCCTTACCTGAAAATCATAGTTACGATGATCATCTTTATCTGTCTGGTAATTTTGAAGGTTGGTCAGGAGGGCGAGAGCAATTTAAATTAAAACAAGTAGGAAAACAATATTACATTTCCATTCCTAAGTATAAAGAGCTTTTCACTTTTAAATTTACCAAAGGTAATTGGGAGACCGTAGAATGTGCTTTAAATGGAAACCCTATAGACAATAGGTTTTACGCCTTTAACAAATTAAAGGATACCGTTAAAGTAAACATTGCACAATGGCAGGATTCAAGTACACATAAGAAAGTGTCAACGGCCTCTAAAAATGTTCAAGTATTTGATGCTAATTTTGAATTTCCTCAACTGAATAGACAAGGCAAAATTAGTGTTTATTTACCGTCCAAATATGATGAGGTCAACACGCGTTATCCTGTTTTATATATGCTAGATGGCCAGAATGTTTTTGATGAGTCCACCTCTTACAGCGGCGAATGGAAAGTTGATGAGACATTAAACAGGATCCATGAAGAAACAGATTTTAATGTAATAGTTGTTGCCATTGATCACGGTGGAGATAAACGCTTTAGTGAGTATTCTGCTTGGGATAATGATGCCTTTGGAAAAGGTAGGGCTGCATCTTTTTTACAGTTCCTAGTAGAAACATTAAAACCCAAAATAGATGCTGCTTTTCGAACCCAGATTGATGTTCAAAATACAGCAATTATGGGCGCTTCACTAGGTGGGTTATTTGCACATTATGCCGCCTTTAAAGCTCCGGATGTTTTTGGCAAGGCTGGTGTGTTTTCGCCTTCATTTTGGTCGGTTGGGGCTTGTTATGACTTTACAAAGAAGCATAGTGATATCCCTAATACAAGGTTGTATTATTTGATTGGGGGTAATGAAGGGCAGGAACATGTTGAAAACATGACTAAAATGGTTCAGTTAATTAAGTCAACTGGTTTTCCTGAACAAAATATAATTGAAAAGATAGCGCCTAATGGAACGCATTCAGAATCATTTTGGAGCGCAGAATTTGAAGATGCTATTAAGTGGTTATTTAAGGTAGAATAATTATGAGAAAAAGGTTGTTTTTTATATCGAATTTAGCTGTAATGATTGGTTTGTTGAGCTTAATGTCATGCAAAAATGAAAATCGAAAAGAAGATTTAGTTGATCATCAAAAAGTATCCATGAAATATTTCAAAGGATATTCAGATGCTCAATTATTTAGTGGGAAGCTCATGAGAATGGATAGTTTTCCGTCCAAATTTATTAAGTCTAGACCGGTAGATGTTTGGTTGCCCGAAAGCTATTCTAAAGAAAATAAGTATTCAGTGCTATATATGCACGATGGTCAAATGCTTTTTGATAGCACCACCACATGGAACAAGCAGGAGTGGAAAGTTGATGAATGGGCCTCAAAACTAATGAAAGATGGTAAAACTGAAGATTTTATTGTTGTGGCTATTCACAATATTCCTGAGTTACGTTGGCAAGATCTGTTCCCGCAAAAAGCTTTTTATTTATTGAATGAAGCAGAAAAAAAAATAATTGAATTACAATCAAATCACATTAAACAAGGGAATATACTTTATGGTGATAATTATTTGAAGTTTTTAGTTGAAGAACTTAAACCAATTGTTGATTCTGAGTTTTCAGTACATGAAAATATGGAAAATACTTTTGTCATGGGGTCAAGTATGGGTGGTTTAATGAGTATGTACGCTATTTCTGAATATCCTAATATTTTTAGCGGGGCGGCATGTATTTCAACGCATTGGATTGGGGCAGCTCCTATTGAAGATAATCCGCTTCCAAAGGTTATTTTTAACTATATGAAATCCTATTTACCGGATTCAAGCACACATAAAATATATTTTGATTATGGAACGGAAACATTAGACGTACATTATCCCCAATACGCAACTACGGTTAATACTATTTTAACTAAAAAAGGGTACACAGAAGCGAATTTTAAAAACTTTAAATTTGAGGGCACAGACCATTCTGAGAATTCGTGGAATCAGAGGTTAGACATTCCATTAACCTTTTTATTAGGAAAAGAATAAAGTTGATATGAAAAAGTTTGTTTATACATGGTTAGCTGCCCTTGTTTTTCAAGGGAGTATTGCCCAGAACACCGATAGGAAATTTGAAACGTTGAATGAAAGGCAAAACGGCATTGAGGTTTTAGTAAATGATGGAGCATATCATATTCAATTTTATAATGAGCACATTGTTGAAACCACCTTTATTCCTAAGGGTGATCCTGTTCAAAAAGCGTCTCATGCTGTAGTTTTGGAGAAAAAGAACGTTGAATATACGTCATCAGTTTCTGATTCTGGATATGATTTTGAAACCCAAGGCGTTTCAGTTTTTATACAAAAACAACCTTTTCAAATTTCGTATAGCTATAAGGGGAACCCGATGATTTCTGAAAAGACTGGCTATGTTAAAAATGATAGTTTAGAGACCATTCAATTTAATTTAAAAGAAGATGAAATTTTGTACGGCGGAGGTGCAAGAGCATTAGGGATGAATCGCCGTGGTCATAGACTAGAATTATACAACAAAGCCCATTATGGTTACGAAACGACGAGCGAATTGATGAATTTCACATTGCCCTTAGTTATCTCTTCTAAGCAGTATATGGTCCATTTTGACAATGCGCCAATAGGGTTTTTAGATTTAGATAGTAATGCTGATAATACGCTTACTTATGAAACCATATCGGGGCGTAAAACCTATCAAGTAATTGCTAGTGATTCTTGGTTAGATGTTATTGCGAATTATACCAAATTAACGGGAAGGCAGCCCATACCTCCAAGATGGGCTTTGGGTAATTTTTCAAGTCGATTTGGATATCACTCACAAGAGGAGACTGAGGCAACTATTGAGGCCTTCAAGTCTGATAGTATACCCGTTGATGCAATAATTTTAGACTTGTACTGGTTTGGAAAGGAGCTTCAAGGTACTATGGGTAATTTGGAAGTGTTTAAAGATTCGTTTCCAGATTTTGAAGGTATGGTGTCACGCTTAAATGATAAACACGTTAAAACAATTGCAATAACAGAACCTTTTGTTTTAACCACTTCAAGCCGTTGGGAAGATGCTGTTTCAAAAGATGTCATGGCAAAAGATTCTTTAGGCAACCCTTTTACTTATGATTTTTATTTTGGTAATACAGGGCTCATTGATATATATAAACCTGAAGGTGAACAATGGTTTTGGGATATTTATAAAAGTGAAATTATTGATAAAGGTGTCGCTGGTATTTGGGGTGATTTGGGTGAACCCGAAGTACATCCTAAAGAACTACTGCATGCTACGGGGACAGCTAATGAAGTTCATAATATCTACGGACATGATTGGGCAAGGTTGGTTTTTGAAGGCTATCAAAGAGATTACCCCGAGGTAAGACCTTTTATTTTAATGCGTGCTGGGTATTCAGGATCACAGCGCTATGGTTTAATTCCTTGGTCAGGTGATGTGAATAGAACATGGGGAGGCTTACAAAGTCAACCCGAAATTGCAATACAAATGGGGATGCAAGGCTTGAGTTATATGCATTCTGATTTAGGTGGCTTTGCTGGTCCAAATTTGGATGACGAGTTATACATACGGTGGTTGCAATATGGTGTTTTTCAACCCGTTTACAGACCTCATGCTCAGGAAGAAGTGCCTAGTGAGCCCGTTTATAGAAGTGATAGCACTAAGGCCTTAGCTAAACAAGCCATAGAATTACGCTATAAGTTGTTACCCTATAATTATAATTTGGTTTTTGAAAACAATCAAATGGGTAAACCTTTCATGCGTCCTTTGTTTTTTGAGGAACCAGAAAATGCAAAACTTCAGTCATATTCTAAAACGTATTTATGGGGCAATGACTTTTTAGTCGCTCCCATTTTAGAACCTGGTTTAAAAGAACAACATGTGTATTTCCCAAAACACAGTTTTTGGTTTCATTTTTACAGTACTGAAGTTATTAAAGGCGGGCAGTTTAAAACGGTATTAACTGTAGAGCATGCCATTCCAACCTATGTGCGTGCAGGAGCATTTATTCCTATGGCAAAGCCTATGCAAAGTACAGCGGAGTACAATTCTGATGCACTAGAACTTCATTATTATCATCATCACTCTGTCAAAGAAAGTGATGGTCAACTTTATGATGATGATGGTAAAACACCTATGGCTTATGAGAAAGGGCAGTACCAACTATTAACTTTCAAAGCACATGTGGAAAAAAATAAATTGAAAATTGACTTTGAATCAAATCATGAAATTGAGGGTCAGTTAAATACAAAAAATATGGAATTGATAATTCATAATATATCAAACAAACCAAAACATATAAAGACTAATGGTGGTAAAATTCCATTTAACTGGTCTTCTGAATCAAAGACCCTAACGATTCCCTTAGTTTGGGGTACTTCTGAAGAAAAAGAAGTGAAAATAAAATTTTAAAAATGAAACCAATAAAAATTACATTAATGGCGTTAGTTTTTTGCGTTTTAGCATGCGAAGAAAAGAAAAATAAAGTTGAGGTTACAGTGTCTTCAACTATTGAGGTAAAGAAAAAAGATGTTGTTTATCAGGTGTTTACGCGTTTGTTCGGTAATACCAATACGCGAAATAAACCATGGGGTACTATAGAAGAAAACGGCGTAGGGAAGTTTAATGATTTTACAGATAAAGCGCTGCAAGAAATAAAAGATTTAGGGGTAACCTATATTTGGTATACCGGAGTGCCGCATCATGATGTAATAAGGGATTATACTAATTATGGCATTTCAAATGATGACCCTGAAGTTGTTAAGGGACGTGCAGGCTCGCCATATGCTGTAAAAGATTATTACAATGTAAATCCTGATTTAGCAGAACATGTGGAGAACCGACTTCAAGAATTTAAGGCCTTAATCAAACGGTCTCATTCTGCAGGGCTAAAAGTTATTATAGATATTGTTCCTAATCATGTGGCGCGAAATTATAAGAGTAGCTCTAAACCTGAAGGTGTCAAAGATTTTGGAGAGGACGATGATACAAGTTTAGCCTATCATGTTAATAATAATTTTTATTACAACCCAACAGAGTCTTTCGAGTTGCCAACATGGGAAAATAATTATTTACCTCTCGGCGGAGAAGAAAACCCCCTTATTGATGGCGTGTTTGATGAAAATCCTTCAAAATGGACGGGTAATGGGTCTAGGGCATCAAAACCAAATATGAATGATTGGTATGAAACGGTGAAGGTTAATTACGGTGTTTCGCCTGAAGGAAAAAAGGATTTTGATGAATTACCAGAAGGTTTTGATCAGAAAGGTTACAAGAAACACTATGCGTTTTGGCAAGATAAAACTGTTCCAAATTCTTGGGTTAAATTTAGAGATATTGCCTTGTATTGGTTAGATATGGGGGTTGATGGATTTAGATATGACATGGCTGAAATGGTACCCGTTGAATTTTGGAGTTATATGAATTCAAGCATTAAAATGAAGAATTCAGAAGCCTTTTTATTGGCCGAAGTTTACAATCCTTCACTTTATAGAGATTATATCAAGAAGGGTAAAATGGATTATCTCTATGATAAGGTGCAACTTTATGATACCATTAAGCATGTGATTCAAGGACACGGTAAGACAGATAATATTCCTCCAATATTGGATGATTTAAAAGATATTGAACACCATATGTTACATTTTCTTGAAAATCATGATGAGCAGCGCATAGCTAGTCCAGATTTTGCTGGAAAAGCGGAAAAATCTAAGCCGGCTATGGTTGTTTCGGCAACTTCTTCAACGGCCCCAACAATGATTTATTTTGGTCAAGAAGTTGGGGAAGATGGTTCTGAGCAAGCAGGTTTTGGTTCGCCTACGCGTACCTCTATTTTTGACTATGTTGGCGTGCCTGCACATCAACGGTGGTTAAATGATAAAAAGTTTGACGGTGGTCAGTTAACCAAGGCTGAAAAAGATTTAAGAGATTTTTATAAACGCTTATTGAATTTTACCATTAACAGCGAGGCGCTTGCTGGAGAATATGTTGATATTCATGCATACAATAGGCTGAATACTGAAAATTATACAGATAAAGTATTGTCGTTTATAAGGTGGAGCTCATCTGAAAAGCTAATTATTATTTCCAATTTTGATGCAGAAAATGAATTCGAGTTTGATTTGAATATTCCAATGGATGTTTTAAATTTAATTGGTTTACAAGATGGGATTTATACGGTAAGCGACCAACTGTACAATCAATTTAAGTCTGAATTAGTTGTGAGTAAGGGGCAAGGAACGTTGACAGTAAAACTAGATCCATTGCAATCATTAATATTAAAAGTTCAATAAAATCATATGAAACAAATACTTGTTTTCCTATTCCTTTGTGTGACCCTAGGCAGTTGTCAAAATGCTAAAAAAGCCCAAATTAAAGATGTAAAGGTTCCTTTTATCTGGGAAGGTGCCAATGTGTATTTTCTGTTAACAGATCGATTTAACAATGGGGATAAAGCTAATGATGTAAACTTTAATCGAACCCTAGAAACAGCGAAGCTTCGTGGATTTGAAGGTGGTGATATTAAAGGTGTGACAGCAAAAATAAATGAAGGGTATTTTACTGACTTGGGGATAAATGCCATTTGGATGACTCCGGTTGTAGAACAAATACATGGCGGTACAGATGAAGGTACAGGAATGAGTTATGGTTTTCATGGCTATTGGGCTAGTGATTGGACCAATCTAGATCCAAATTTTGGTACAAAAGCAGATTTACATGACATGGTAGAAGCAGCGCATAAAAAGGGTATTCGTGTGTTGTTAGATGCTGTAATAAATCATACTGGTCCTGTAACTGAAAATGATGCTGTTTGGCCAGATAATTGGGTTAGGACATCACCTAAGTGTGACTATAATAATTTTGAAAATACAGTGACATGTACCTTGGTGGATAACCTTCCAGATGTAAGAACAGAGCGTAATGAGGCTGTAGAACTGCCATTGCCATTGGTTGAAAAATGGCAGAAAGAAGGACGTTATGAGCAAGAAATGGCGGAATTAGATGCGTTTTTTAAACGAACAGGACACCCAAGAGCACCAAGGTTTTATATAATGAAATGGCTGACAGATTATATTACCGAATTCGGGATTGATGGCTACAGAGTAGATACGGTAAAACATACAGAGCCTTATGTTTGGCAAGAATTTAAAATGGAATGTGACTACGCTTTTGAGGCCTTCAAAAAAAATAATCCTTCGAAAGTTTTAAACACGCAAGATTTTTACCTTGTAGGCGAGGTTTATAATTATAGTATTAGTGCCAAAAAGGCTTTTGATTTTGGAGATAAAAAGGTAAACTATTTTGAAAACAGCTTTAATAGCCTGATAAATTTTGAGTTGAAATGGAATGCCGCTCAATTAGATTTAGATAGTATGTTTACCAAATATTCCGAAATATTAAATTCAGATTTAGAGGGGTATGGCGTTTTAAATTATTTGAGTTCACATGATGATGGACAACCTTTTGATCCCAATAGAGAGAAACCTTATGAAGCAGGAATAAAACTATTACTTTGTCCTGGAACCTCTCAAGTATACTATGGCGATGAATCTGCACGTCATTTGGCTATTGAAGGCGCAGAAGGTGATGCTAGATTACGTTCGTTTATGAATTGGGAAGCGATACAAAATGATGATGAGACCAAAAATATATTGAATCACTGGCAGAAATTGGGACGGTTTAGAGTAAATCATCCTGCAGTTGGAGCCGGGCGCCATCAAATGATTTCAAAGGAGCCTTATCTGTTTTCACGGAGGTATTCTAAAGCGGGGTATAATGATCTTGTTGTAGTAGGACTGGATTTAGCTTCTGGGAAAAAATATTTGGATGTATCCACTGTGTTTGAAGAGGGAGATACTCTTTTTGATGCTTATTCTGGAACTCAAACTGAAGTTAAAAATGGCATGGTGAGTATTGACTCTGCCTATGATATCGTCTTATTGTCCAAAATTATCTAAGCTCTATTTATTGCAATTTATTCAAGTTGCTTTAAAATTATAATGCTAGAATGCGTATTTTCTGATAAGTTTAAAGAAAAATTCAATAGATTTATCTCTACTAAAAGTTAAGCCTTAATGCTTTACATAAATCAGAAAATGAAATGACTTCAAAAGCGATTCATTCAAAATCTTTGCAAGTAGAGGACCATGGAATTGCACGCATTGAACCCCCAAACTGGTGGGTTGGTTTTAAAAAAAACGACCTTCAACTTTTAATACAGCATCCTAATATCTCTGATGCTGTACCTAGTGTTTCTTATCTGGGTGTTTCTATTAAAAAGGTTCATAAAGCTGATAGTCCTAATTATTTATTTATCGATTTGCTTATTGATAAAACAGCAAAGTCTGGGAAGTTTAGCATTAGTTTTAAAAGGGTTGATAAAGATGATTTAGTTTGTATTTATGAATTAAAATCTAGGAAAAAGCCTTCAGAAAATTATATAGGCTTTAATAGTTCTGATGCTATTTATTTAATAACACCAGATCGTTTTGCTAATGGGGATCCTGATAATGATATCATTGAAGGTCTCAATGAAAAAATAATTGATAGGTCGGATAATTCTGCCCGCCACGGCGGTGATATAAGAGGTATTATAAATCATCTTGATTATATAGAAGATTTAGGTTTTACAGCAATTTGGTCCTGCCCCTTGTTAATTAATGATATGTATCAAGGCTCTTACCACGGGTACGCCATGACAGATTTTTACAAAATAGATCCTCGTTTTGGTACCTTAGATGACTATAAAGAATTAGCGCTAAGCATGTCTCAGAAAGGCATGAAATTAATCATGGATCAAGTTGTGAATCATTGTGGGTTAGAACATTGGTGGATGAAGGATCTGCCATTTAAGGATTGGATTAATCACCAAAGGTCATATGAAGAAGGTATTGATAGCGGTAGTCTTAAGGCTACTATTATTACTTCTCATAGACGTACAACGAATCAAGACTTTTACGCTTCTGAATACGATAAGAAAGGGATGAGTGAAGGGTGGTTTGTATCATCAATGCCAGATTTGAATCAACGTAACGCTTTTATGGCGAAGTATACCATTCAAAATAGTATTTGGTGGATAGAAACCATGCAATTAGGAGGTATTCGTCAGGATACATACTCGTACCCAGACAAAGGATTTATGCGGTATTGGGCGGGTGAAATTATGCATGAGTACCCCAGCTTTAGTATTGTAGGTGAAGAGTGGACCATTAATCCTCTAATTATTTCGTACTGGCAAAATGATCATCAGAATAGAGATGGTTACAACTCTAATTTAAAATCTCCAATGGATTTTGCTTTACAAGATCAAATTGTTAGAGGGTTAAATCAAGAGGAATCTTTTTCAACGGGGCTTATTGATCTCTATAAAGGGCTGGCAAACGATTTTGCTTATGCAAAACCAGAAGATCTTTTGGTTTTTGCTGATAATCATGATATGAGCCGGATTTTCACTCAATTGAGAGAAGATGTTGTAAATACAAAAATGGCCATGGGCTATATACTGGTGCTGCCTAGAATTCCACAAGTCTACTACGGTACTGAAATTTTAATGAGTGATTCTAGTATCCCCGGAGATCATGGTTTGATTCGTTCAGATTTTCCTGGTGGCTGGGAGGGTGATGAAGTTAATGCCTTCACAGGAGAAGGCTTAATGGATGCACAAAAAGATATGCAACTCTATCTTAAAAAACTGTTGAATTACAGGAAAAATAGTCAAGCCATCCATAAAGGTAAAACAGTGCATTTTGTTCCTGAAAATGGTATATATGTATTATTTAGAATTTTTGGTGATGAGACTGTCGTTTGTATCTTAAATAAAAATGAAGACGACTTTTTATTAGATTTAACACGGTTTGCTGAAATTGAATTGAAAGGCAAAGCGGTAAGAAATATTATTACTGGATATGAGTTTTTCTGGGGTGATAATTTCACCTTGAAAGAAAGAGGAAGTATGGTCTTGACAACAAAAAAATAATTCGTTTTATTGTAACAATATCTTTGTCAAGAAGTCTTACTAATACCGACTAAATCAATTATTTGTAAATTTGTATTCTTAAAAAGGGGGTATTATGGATATTAATGATAATATTGATTCGCCATTAGAGCTTAAGATAAGTTTTAATAAGCTCATAGAGGAGTATGAAGCTTTATCTAATAGTGAAGACGCTTTTACGTCGAACAGAGCAAATTATATTTTGCAATTAGCCAGGGACTATCCAGAATTGCGTGATGGGTTTTCTGATGTTTCTGTTCTCGAGACTAGAAAAGATGTGATTAAAACAATTCTGCAAGACTCATTTAGTCCTATTTTAACTAAGAATGAAATAAAGACGGCGTCTGTACCTTTTCATAACTTTATTTTTAATTCATCAACGCGTTTTAATTCCATTCTAAAAACGGCAGGTGAGGATTTTCAATTACAAATGAAAAACATGCCTGAAGATGATGTGTATATAATTTCATGTACCATTATTCTAAATTTCTGTTATGGTTTTAATTTAAGTTTTAAAAGACCATTTTATTATGAAATACCAGATGCTGATGGGATTTTAAGGTTTTATAAAATTTTGTATAATGCTGATTTTTGTGAAATAATTCCAAAAGAAAATGCCATTGAAATTACGCAGTCTGATTATGATGAATTATTAGATAATTTTGAAAATATTGAGCTGTGGAAGAAAAAATTCCCTCCAAATAGCTATGTGTTCAAAGGGTTTGTGATTTCAAATATTTTTGATGTAACAGATGATCAATCGATATCAAATATTAAGACAAGCCTCATAGGTGATAAGAAGAGACAAGATGATGAATTTAGCGGAGAGTTTCACGATGTTTTTAGATCGCTTTTTGGGATAAGCGATTTAAAAGTAGGATTTTCAATTTACAACCAGGATGAAGGTTTCTTTGAGCGTGTCTATGGTTCAGGAATGAATAGTTACCTCATAGGCGATAAGGCGAGTAAAACATGTAGTGATGCGCTATGCAATAGTTCATACGATAGACTACTGCGGGAGAGTAAATTTATTTCAATATCAGATGTTGAGGGCATGTTTAATAATAATGAAGTGCCGCCTCCTCATATAAAGAGCCTTTATAGTCAAGGTGTAAAGAGTGCCATATTTGCGCCAATTGCCAATGAAGAAGGTTTAATGGGAATCATTGAAATAGTGTCTGGTACGCCAAAGGTACTTAACAGTATTAATGCGAATAAGTTAATTGATGTTATGCCTTTTATTGTGTCTGCAGTTGAGCGGACTAAAAGTGAGGAAGAAAACCTTGTTGAAGCTATTATTCAACAGGAATGTACTTCAATTCATCCCAGTGTGAAGTGGCGTTTTGCCAAGGAGGCTAAAAATTTCATCAAAGCCGAATTACATGGGCAAAAGCCTAGTTTTAAGAAAATTGCTTTTGACAATGTATATCCGCTTTTTGGACAAATTGATATTAAAGGGTCTTCTATAGCGCGAAATACTGCAACTAAACGCGATTTGACATTACAGTTAAGTGCTGCAAGGAGTTTGTTTGAAAAGGCTTCTAAAAAGGATGCTTTGCCCATATTTGAACAACTTATTTATCAAATCAATGAGTATTTAGCAGATTTAAATAAGAATTTTCAAGTAGACAGTGAACAACAAATATCTGCCTTTTTGAACGAAGATATTGAACCGGTATTTAGGCATGTACGCGCCTCGTATGAATTAAAAGAAGAAATTGACCAATATTTTGAAAGTATAAACGAAAAAGGAAATACATTTTATTTCCATCGAAAGGATTATGATGATTCTATCATTAAAATAAATAGAGAAATGACGTCGCTCTTAGATGAAAAGCAGCTTGATGCGCAGGCCATGTATCCTCATTTTTTCGAACGTTTCAAAACGGATGGTGTAGAGCACAATATGTATATTGGTGAATCCATTACCAAAGAGGATAGTTTTAATCCAATATTTTTATATAATTTGAGGTTATGGCAACTTCAGGTGATGTGTGAAATGGAAAATGCCTATTATCAAAAGCAATCGGAATGGCCCGTACAATTAGATGTGGCCTCTATGATTTTAGTATTTAATCAACCGCTGTCAATAAGCTTTAGAATGGATGAAAAACAGTTTGACGTTGATGGTACGTATAATGCTCGATATGAAATTGTAAAAAAACGTGTAGACAAGGCGTTCATAAAAGGCACGAATAAACGTGTCACTGAAAAAGGAAAAATTACCATTGTCTATTCTCAAAAACAAGATGAAAGAGAGTATCTAGGCTACGTTAAGTTTTTGCAGTCTAAAAACTATTTAGACACAGATATTGAGATTGTTGAACTTGAAGATTTGCAAGCTGTAACAGGCCTAAAAGCTATTCGTGTAAGCGTGCTTTATCATAAGGCAAAAGATGACAAAGAGTATTATACTTACGATGATTTAATGAAGGAAATTAAAGCCTAATTTACGATAAGTCCACGCTTTGAAAAGCAATGGCAAAGGCTAAAACACTTACAATAATACCTACCATAAAGACGGTGTAAGTCAGTCTAAGTATTTTGTATTTTTTATCTAAAACTAGGCCTAGAAAGTATAAATCTTTTTTCATGGAAGAATAGAGGTAATCTCTGTCTTCCATCATTTCTCCCATAGCCCATTCAAAATCATTTAGGCTCATTTTATGAAAATTTCCGAAAAACAATAAATTCACCTTTTTCTTTGCAACATCATCTTTGGTGAACTTACCGCTAGTAATATTTGGTCTAGTAGCCAATATAGAAAGTATAATAGATACTACTGTAAATAACACAAAGATCACAGTTGGTAGAATGAGGTAGGCATTAGAGGCATTGTCTAATTTAGAAACTAAGTTAGATAAGACCATTGAAATAATAATGGCATTAACAGAAAGTAAAATATTAGCTTTTGTATCAGCAATATTACTCAGGTGCATATGGTTTTTTAAGGTGACTCTAAACATGGTTTCTATACCACGCTCAGGCATTTCTATTTTATTCTTTTTAAAACTTAAGGCGTCTTTTTTCTGATTTAATTTTCTGCTTTCTGTGTCTAATTTTTTTTTAGCCTTTAATAATTCAGCTATATTTTTACCTTTTCTTTTATCCCAATTTAAGGCGGCTTCGGTGGTGTAAAAACGATGTTTGGTAGATAGGAAATTGATGTTTTCATCAAGCCATGCCATTTCAGATAAATGCTTATTACTGGTTAATTCCCATTCTTTTTTAAGCAATTCTATGACTTCAAGGTATGATTTGCTCCCTATATGAGAACAGTCTGCGTCTTTAATGATTTTTTCTAATTGAGTTTTTGGAGAATACTCCATTTTTGTAGCTCTAATGAGCATACAAATAGTGTCAATATGATCTTCTGGACAATCTTTCTCTTTCAAAAATTGCATAGCAATTTTTACACTTTCATCCTCATGATTTTTTATACTATTCGTGTACCCTGTATCATGAAGCCAAGCAGCAAGGGTTAGAATATTTTTCTCTAACTCATCAAGTCCAGCTTGATCGGCTAATAATATAGATTTTTCAACCACACGTTGCGTATGGGTTAAGTTATGGTATAGAAAAGAGGCGTCTAACTTTTCATTCAGTAATTTTGTTGTGAATTTTTTGGTTTCAACAATCAGCTTTTCCATGAGTCAACTTTGTTTGTAAAGTAAAAATACTAAAACTTTAAGTAATTGTGTTTTGATTCGGTTAACGGTTTTATTGGTCGAAAATTTTACAAATGCTATCAAAAATCATAAAGCAAATGCTTAGTGTAATTTTTTGAGTGTAAATTCGACTATCTTTATGATTAAAAACAGACTCGATTAATTAAAAGAAAGGACATTATTATATGCTAACTTGGAAAGAAGTGATACGTTTTTCTGTAAAAGGAAACCCAACTCCAGACCAAAGGGTTGAAAAATCAGAAAGTGAATGGAAAGCTTTGTTAACGCCAGAGCAATTTAGAATTTCAAGACTCAAGGGGACAGAAAGGCCGCATAGTGGGGCACTGTGTTCAATTCATGAGGCAGGAAAGTATAATTGTGTGTGTTGTGATACACCCTTGTTTGATTCAACCATTAAATTTGAATCAGGAACTGGATGGCCTAGTTTTACGCAGCCAATTAAGGAGAATGCCATTAAGTATGAAAAAGATTCCGCTTTTGGAATGGTACGTGTAGAGGTGATGTGTAATACCTGCGATGGACATTTGGGACATGTTTTTCCGGATGGCCCAGAACCTAGTGGTTTACGGTATTGTATTAACTCTGAATCTATGAAATTAGACAAGGAATAAATTGGTGCTGCCTGAAAATATACCTTTAGCCACTAAAGATGGCGGGTGGTTTTTATATTAAGAGTTGTTTCGTTCTAATTCAGGAATTAATTTCAATGGTCAATGTACATCTACTCTTATACGAGCAGGGCTTCCAATACAAGCTTAACACGATGCGAAAGTTATGACATTTCAAATTAAAGTTTATCTTATTGATAGGTGATATAAGCCAAATTATTATCAGGATATTTTTTAAATTTTATTTACCACCTTCTAAAGGTGAAGCAATAGAGAAGGCTGTATAGTACAGAGAAAGGATATTACCATAGGATGCTTAATTTTCAATGATTAAAATTGGATACAAAACATTAAGTAGTCCTTTGGACGGTGATTAAAAAAGTGGATTGAAAAATGACTATGAACTTAAATATAAGAGATAAATTTAATAAAGCATTACCTGCAGACCCTATTAAGGATAATTATAGAAGGCAGGTTTCTGAAGCCTGTTTTTCTTATGCAACACCAAAACAAACGGCTAAACCAGAGATGCTTCATGTATCTGACGATATGCTAGAATCATTGGGTTTGTCTGAAGCAGATGCCAAAAGTGATTCGTTTTTAAAGGTGTTTACAGGGAATGCGATATTGCCCAACACAAAACCCTACGCCATGTGTTATGGTGGGCATCAATTTGGAAACTGGGCTGGCCAATTGGGAGATGGTCGTGCCATCAACTTATTTGAAATTGAACAGGACAATAAAAATTGGGCATTACAATTAAAAGGGGCAGGAGAAACACCGTACTCAAGAACCGCTGATGGCTTGGCTGTTTTGCGTTCCTCTATTAGAGAATATTTATGTAGTGAAGCTATGTTTCATTTAGGCGTACCTACTACAAGAGCATTATCATTGGCGTTGTCTGGTGATCAAGTCCTTCGAGATGTCATGTATGATGGAAATACCGCTTATGAAAAAGGGGCTATTGTATGTAGAACAGCAGAATCATTTTTACGTTTTGGAAACTATCAGATTTTTGCGGCTAGGCAAGATGAAGAACATCTCAAGCAATTGGTTGATTATACCATAAAACACCATTTCCCCGATATAGGAGAACCGTCTAAAGTCTCTTACATTGAGTTTTTTAAGCAGGTGACTCAGCGTACTTTAGAAATGATAATCCATTGGCAACGGGTAGGTTTTGTGCATGGTGTTATGAATACTGATAATATGTCAATACTAGGCTTAACTATTGATTATGGGCCTTACGGATGGTTAGAAGGCTATGAGTATGGTTGGACACCAAATACCACGGATAGGCAAAACAAACGTTATCGTTACGGCAATCAGCCCAACATGGGGTTGTGGAATTTAATACAACTAGCCAATGCCATATATCCTCTTATTGGGGATGCAGCACCTTTAGAAGCTATTTTAAATCAATATAAAAGTGATTTTGAAAGTGGATCTTTGAACATGATGCGCTCAAAATTAGGATTGGAAATTACAGATGAAAAGGATCAAATATTGATTCAGGAGTTGGAAGATAATTTACACCTTACAGAAACTGATATGACTATTTTCTTCAGAAATCTGGCTAATTTTGAAAAAGAAACCCCGTCTAAAGGCCTAGAGGTAATTCATGACGCATTTTATAAACCTGATGAAGTAACTGGTAATATTGAAACAAGATGGATAACATGGTTTGAGAACTATTCAGAAAGACTTCAAAAAGAAGCATGTTCTGATAATGAACGCAAGGGAAAAATGAATGTTGTAAACCCGAAGTGTGTGTTGCGTAATTATATGGCGCAATTGGCTATTGATGATGCTGATAAAGGCAATTATCATTTGATTGATGAGTTGTTCCAGATGCTTAAAAAGCCTTATGACGAGCAACCGGAATACCAAAAATGGTTTGCAAAACGACCGGATTGGGCGCGGCATAAAGTAGGATGTTCTATGTTGTCTTGCAGTTCTTAATGCCATTTTTCGGCATGCGGGTATTGCAGAATATAAAGTAAAATTACTTGATAAAACAGCTACATAAAAAGTAAACTAACAATATTTAAAAATAAAACGATGAGTACATATAAAAAAGCATATCTAGCAGGGGGGTGTTTCTGGGGAATGGAAGATCTTTTTAGAACGCGTCCAGGAGTGGTAGATACAGAGGTAGGTTATCAAGGTGGCGAGAATACTAATCCTACGTATAAATACCACCCCGGACATGCTGAGGGCTTAGAAATCACCTATAACCCTGACGAAACTAGCTTTGAAGAATTACTTGATTATTTCTTTAGAATGCATAATCCAACCACTGTGGATCAGCAGGGAAATGATAGAGGTTCCAGTTACCGTTCTGCTATTTTTTATCAAAATGCAGAAGAAAAACAAATGGCCGAAGACATGATTAATAGAGTAAATGGTTCTGGCAAATGGGAGGATAAGGTAGTTACCACCTTAGAGCCATGGTCTACGTTCTGGAAAGCGGAAGAATATCATCAAGATTACTTGGAGAAAAACCCCAATGGTTATACCTGTCACTTTTTACGATTTGAAGAGTCTTATATTTAAACGAAGTGTTAAGCATTGAAAGAGCTTACCCAAATAGCATTTGGAGGCGGTTGTCATTGGTGTACTGAAGCAGTATTTCAATCGCTGATTGGTGTTTCAAAAGTGGAGCAGGGATTCGTAGCCTCTATTGATGAAAATAGTGGTTTTTCGGAAGCGGTTATCGTGCATTTTGATGCAGCTAAAATTTCCTTAGCCGTCCTAATTGAAATTCATTTGCATACACATAAAAGTACGGTAAACCATTCTATGCGCGCAAAATATCGTTCTGCAGTGTATACTTTTTCAGAAGCACAAAGGCATGTAGTAAAATCACAATTAGAATTGTTGCAATTTCAATTTAAAGAGAAATTGGTAACGCAAGTATTGCCATTTGAAAGATTTAAAGCATCAAGAGAACAGATACAAAATTATTATTATTCCAATACAACAAAGCCATTTTGCGAAAGGTTTATCACTCCTAAGCTGAAAATGTTAATGAGCAAGTATTCGAAATACGCCAATCACAATAAATTAAAGCATTTAAAAAATGAACCGCAAGAGACTAACTATTCCAAATATCAAGGGTCATGAGTTACAGGCTTATTTAGAGTTACCCGTAGATCAAAAACCGCAGTATTATGCCATTTTCGCACATTGTTTTACATGTACAAGCAATTTATCTGCAGTAAAGCATATTAGTAGAGCTTTAACGGCACATGGTTTTGGAGTGCTACGTTTTGATTTTACAGGCTTGGGAAGAAGTGAAGGTGCATTTGCCGAAAGCCATTTTTCTGCGAACGTTGATGACCTTATTGCGGTGAATGATTATATCACAAAACATTATGAAGCTCCAGGCTTGTTGGTTGGGCATTCCCTTGGCGGTGCCGCAGTTATTGTAGCGGCATCTCGATTAGATAATATTAAGGCTGTAGTAACAATTGGAGCTCCTTCAAGGGTAAGTCATGTTACTCATTTATTTTCTCATGGGATTGATGAAGTAAAACAAAAAGGCGAAGTTAAAGTTGATATTGGTGGACGGCCTTTTAAGATTAATGAGGAATTTATCTCAGATTTTGGAAAAATTGATTTACCAGAAATCACCAAGAACCTTAGAAAGCCCTTATTAATTATGCATGCACCATTTGATAAAACGGTGGGGATAAATAATGCTCAAGAATTATATCATAATGCGCATCACCCGAAAAGTTTTGTGAGTTTAGATACAGCAGATCATTTATTATCAAAGTCAAAAGATAGTACTTATGCTGGACATATGATTGGTGCGTGGGTAGATCGTTATTTTGAGGCGCATGATAACGCGGTATTGGATGTTGATGGAGAACAATTAGTGGCGTATCTTAATTTTATGGAAGATAATTTTACTACCTCCATTCAGACAAAAAAACATACTTTTATAGCCGATGAACCAGAAAGTGTTGGAGGGGATGATTTTGGACCTTCTCCCTATGATTTTTTAAGTGCTGGGCTAGCAGCTTGTACTGCTATGACTTTAAAAATGTATGCGCAACGTAAAAAATGGGATTTACAGGAAGTGTATGTATATATTACCTATTCTAAAAAACATAGTGATGATTTAATGCTAGATTTAGACGAGCCAAAACGTATGGATCATTTAAAAAAACGTCTTAAATTTATTGGAGATTTAAATGATACCCAAAAAGTAAAACTTAAAGAAATCGCGTCTAAATGTCCCGTGCATCGAACTTTACTATCTGAAACTATTATAGAAACCAAAGTGATAGATTAATGAGTGAAAATAATACAAAAATTGGATTAGGTTTAGCTGCTTTGGGTAGACCGGAATATATAAATATTAGGGATAATAGTTCCATTGATAAATCTGAGGCTGCCTTTAAGCATAACACGCTTTCGGTGCTTGATGAAGCTTATAATTTAGGTGTTCGCTATTTTGATACGGCACCGTCCTATGGTAAGGGAGAGGCATTTTTGCAAGACTGGAATGACTCTAGAGCACATAAAGATATTGTTTTAGGTACTAAGTGGGGTTATACCTATGTGGCTAATTGGGAACTTGGCTATAACGGGAAACATGAAATTAAAGAGCATTCTCTGGAAAAATTGCTTGAACAATGGCAGGTTTCTAAAAACCTATTGCCTAATTTGAAATATTACCAAGTGCATTCCGCAACTTTTGATAGTGGGATTCTTGAGAATAAAGCTGTTTTAAATGAGCTGTTTGAGATAAAAAAAGCAACTGGATTAAAAATAGGAATTACCACTAGTGGCGCAAATCAAAAGGAGGTGATAGCATTGGCTTCTAAAATAATGATAGGTGATACCCCATTGTTTGATAGCTTTCAAGTGACCTATAATCTTTTTGAACAGGATACCTTTGATGTGTTAAAAAAACTGCTTCAGCATGGAAAAGATGTTATAATTAAAGAAGCTTTGGCTAATGGAAGAGTGTTTTCTAGTGATAGTTTTCAAAATTATAAAGCAACTTACAAGATTTTAAATCAGTTAGCCGTCAAATATAAAGTAGGTATTGACGCCATAGCGCTACGTTTTGTTATTGATAGTTTGAAACCAACATATGTGTTAAGTGGAGCATCTAATATGCGTCAACTAAAGGAAAATATGAAAGCACTAGAATTTAGTTTTCTTAAAGAAGAGCTACGTATGTTGCAAACCCTAAAAGTTTTACCGCCAGCATATTGGGAAGAACGCAATCAATTGAGTTGGAATTAAATCAAATGATTATCTTTATTTAAACTTAAGCCTTTTATGAAATTCTATAAAATAGCATTTTTAGTAGTCTTAATATTTTTTTTGAACGCTTGCGCTACTTATAAAGCGCAATATGCTGAAGATATTGAGATAGCAGATGAAATTGCCGATAAAGAGCTTTTAAAAACATTCTATTTATTGGGAGATGTGGGGAAATCTCCTATGGGAGGTATGTCTACAGGTTTAATTATTTTCAATAAGCATATAGCAAGTAGGGAAACACAAGGTGATTATACTATTTTCTTAGGAGATAATATTTACCCTGCTGGAATGCCGCAAAAAGATCATAAGAATAGAGCTTCGGCAGAGAATGCATTAAATGCCCAAGTAAAGGCCGTATCAAAATTTGAAGGGAAAACTGTTTTTATTCCTGGAAATCATGATTGGTATTCTGATGGGTTAAAAGGTTTAGCTCGTGAAGAAGCGTACTTAAAGGAGGCATTAGGAAAGCATACCCTAATCCCTGAAAAAGGATGCCCTATAGAAAGTATAGAAGTTCATGAAAGCATCCAATTGATTGTTGTAGACAGTGAGTGGTATCTTGAAAATTGGAATAAGCATCCCACAGTTAATGATCATTGTGAGATAAAAACGAGAGATCGATTTTTTGCAGAGTTAGAAGGTGAAATAAAAAAAGCACAGGGCAAGCAAGTAGTTTTAGCCATGCATCACCCCATGTATACTAACGGAATACATGGAGGAAAATATGCTTGGGAAAAACATCTTTTTCCACTATCATCAAAAGTGCCGCTACCAGGGCTGGGGTCTTTTGTCGCTCAGGTTCGTAGTCAAGGCGGTGTGTCTATGCAAGATAGGTTTAATGAGCGCTATAATGAGTTAATGTTGCGTATTGAAACCATTATTTTCGATAAGGATAACGTGGTATTGGCTTCTGGTCATGAGCATACTTTACAGTATATAGAAAAAGGAAATATTAAGCAAATTGTATCAGGAGCAGGAGCTAAATCTTCATATGCGGCTTTAGGTAATAATGGGCTGTTCTCTTCAGGAGAGCAAGGTTTTGCTGAGTTGAAATTTTTTAAAGATGGAAGTGCAAGAGTGAATTATTATGGCGAAAGTAATGGAGAGCCTAAGCTTATATATACTAAGGAGGTCTTTAAGCCAAAGGAAACTTATGATGTATCAAACTTAGCAGATAGCTTTCCTAAAAGTATAGAGGTTTCTGTTTATAACAATGATGAAACAGACGTTTCTAGAGTTGCTGAAAAAATATTGGGCGATCATTACAGACAGGCTTATAGCACCGTTATTAATGCTGAGGTTGCTACTTTAGATACCTTATATGGCGGGCTTAAAATTGTTCGTAAAGGTGGCGGGAATCAAACGAAGTCCTTAAGGCTTCAAAGAAAGGATGGCAGGCAAATGAATATGAGAGCCCTTAGAAAAAGTGCCACTCAGTTTTTGCAAACAACACTTTATAAAAACAAATACATACAAGATGATTTTAAAAGAACATCTGTAGAAAGTTTTATTCTTGATTTTTATACCTCGGCACACCCTTATGCTTTTGCTACGGTGCCAGATTTATCTGATGCAGCAGAGGTTTTTCATACCAATCCTAAATTGTATTATGTTCCTAAACACAAACAATTGGGGGAATTTAATAATGAATATGGTGATGAATTATATCTTATTGAAGAACGGCCTGAGAAAAACTATTCTGGTACAGCTCTTTTTGGATTTGCCGATGATATTGAAAGTACGCATGATGTTATTCAAAAAATAAGAAAAGACGAAAGTTATAAAATAGATGAAGATGCCTTTATTAGAGCACGTCTCTTTGATATGCTAATAGGCGATTGGGATAGGCACCAAGATCAATGGCGTTGGGCTCAATTTAATCAAGATAATGGCAATAAACATTATAAGCCAATACCAAGAGATAGAGATCAGGTGTATAGTAATTTTGATGGTGCTTTGTTAGATGTTTTGAGAAGTCTATCTGGTGCAACCCGCGAGTTACAGGAGTATGATGAGGAGTTAAAGGATATAGAACGAATGAACACCGATGGAATAAAATTAGATAGAATTTTAATTCAAAGAGCAAATAAAGAAACATGGTTAAAGCATGCTAAGTTTCTGCAAGAGCACATTACTGATGAGGTGATTGATAAGGCATTCTCTAAAATACCTGTAGAAGTACAAGATGAAGATATAGCTGATATTAAAGAGAAATTGAGAGGAAGGCGCGCAAACATGATGGAAATTGCCGAAAGGTATTTTGAAATAGTTAATAAGTTAGTGATCATAACAAGTACTGATAAAGATGACTTTATTGAAATAGAGAGGCTTGGTAGTCAGGAGACACGGGTTAAGGTTTCAAGAATAAAGGATGGAGAAAAAGGAAGGGTTATTTTAGACAAAACCTTTAATAGAGAGATAACTAAAGAAATGTGGATATATGGTTTGGACGACAAGGATGTATTTGAGGTCACGGGTAAGGCTGATAAACCTATATTTATAAGATTAATAGGAGGGCAAAATAATGATACCTATAATATAAAAAGTGGAAAAGCTATTAAAGTTTACGATCATAAGAGTAAAAAGAATACGGTTGTAGAGAACAAAGGTGCTAATCTTAATTTCACCAATGTTTACAATTTGAATCTTTTTGATTACACAAAAAACATCATGACTTCAACCACAATATCACCGGCTATTGGGTTTAATCCAGATGATGGAGTGTCCTTAGGAGCCTCTGTGGCGATAACAAAACAAGGTTTTCAACGTAACCCATTTTCGCAACAGCATAAATTTAGAGGCGGCTACTTTTTTGCCACCCAAGGCTTTGCTTTAAAATATGATGGGGAGTTTGCCAATGTTTTTAAAAATTGGAATTTTCAGGTAGGTGGATTATTTACCACTGAGAATTTTGCCAATAACTTTTTTGGTTATGGAAATGAAACTATGAATCCAGATGAGGATTTAGATTTAGACTATAATAGGGTTAAACAAAGTATTAGGTCTGTTAATTTTGGTGTAGTAAGACACGGGAATTACGGGAGTGAATTGGCTTTTAAAGCCTTGTTTGATGGCATTCAAATAGGGGATACAGAAGGTAGGTTTATTACAGATTTAGTGCCTCCGTCTGATACTGAATTCTACAAAAGACGATATTTTGGAGGTATTGAGGCCGAATTTAATTATGAAAGCTTTGATGATGTATTAAACCCTACTAGAGGTATGACTTTTCTTTTCAATGTAGGCGGTAAAACTGAGTTTGATAATAGTACTTATACCTATGGTTATATAAATTCTAACATAGGTTTTTATAATGCTATTTCCAAAAATAGAAAGTTGGTTCTAAAAACAGATTTGAGAACACAATGGCGATTTGGTGATGACTTGGTGTTTTATCAAGCGGCTAATATTGGTAGTAATAATGGTTTAAGAGGCTTTCGTACAGAACGTTTTACAGGAAGAAATGCGTTGGTGGCAAGTGCTGATCTACGCTATGGATTTCCATCATTTAGAACCTCTTTTATTCCTTTTCAAATTGGTGTATTTGCAGGAGGGGATGTGGGTAGAGTTTGGTTGAGTGGGGAATCATCCAATACATGGCATAATGATTATGGTGGAGGTTTCTGGGTAACAGCAGCTGAAAAAATATCAGGGACCTTTAACTTGTTCAATAGTGTTGAAGGTTTACGGTTTTCATTTGGGTTTAGTTTAAGCCTTTAATCACTGCTTAGAGGGATGGTATTATTTGCTAATAAATAGATGACATGAATAAAATTTATGGAAAGCTTCATGATCTAAGATACGGCTTGTTCTTTTGTAGTCAATTGGCAATACTATTTGGTTCACTTATTATGCCCATTGCGTTATATGATAGTGTGATTATGCCTATTTTATTTATGCTTAATATTCTTTTTGGCCTTCTTTTGACATCCAAAAACAAGCGGCTTACCCAGGCCTTTGCCATATTGTTTTTAATTTTGATAGTTATTTTTGGATTTAATTTAATTAAAAAATCAGAGAGTAATTTGCTCTCATTTATTCGATTTGGTGTCTATTTCGTTTTTTACATTTTTGTTACTATTGAAATCATTAAACAAGTCCTTAAAACGAAGTCAGTTAGTAAAAATGTTATAACTGGTTTGATGAGTGGCTATATATCCATGGGGTTTCTTGCCTTCTTTATGTTTACTACTATTGAGATTGCAGTGCCGGGGTCATTTAAAGGCTTATTACCCGCCGGTGGAACTTTTTTAAATAAAGTAGATGCGCTATTGTACTACAGTTATATAACATTGTTAACTATTGGGTATGGAGATATTGTTCCCCTTACGGATGTCGCTCGTAAAAGTTCTTTTTTTGTTGGCATTTTAGGACAGTTCTATATAATTATTGTCACTACGGTTGTGGTAGAAAAGTATATTTATAATTCAAGAAACAGAAAGTAGAAATAGAACATTTTAAAGAAATTCAATGTACCGTGTATCCAAAATAGAAGAAAGTCTTAATTTAGTGCCCTAATCTTAAAAAGTATTTTTTATATGAAACATTTGCTTCTTACAATCTGCCTACTACTTGTTGCCAATATTGGAGCTCAAAACTTAACTGAAAAACAAAAGGAAAGAGAAAAGAATAAAGTAAAAATTTATACACCAGATGAATATGATAATTTGCAAATTGCATTCAGGGAAGGTGTAGATGCCATGAAACTTTCTGAAGACAAACTGGAGCAGTATGACGCTATTGTTTTAAAGTATGTTTCTAAAATGGTACGACTTAATGATAAGGACCAAGGAAATTCTCCAGAGGAAGTTAAAATTAAGTTTTCAGAAAACATTGATCAAATGAATGCAGAGGTCAAGGAAATGCTCAGCCCAAAAGAATATGTTATGCATTTAGAAAATATACATAAAATAGTTTACAGTGTGAATACAAGGTTGGAAAAATTGGTTAAGGAATAACCTATAATTTTTCAAAATATTTAATCCTATTGCGTGAAGGTTTATGCTTTCTGCAATAGGATTTTTTCGTTTTACTTCTATATAAAGTTAGTTCAAATTAAGGTTTGGCTGCTTCACCTAAATTATGCTCAACAGGGCATGAGCAGCGCTATATATTTGTCCCAGAAATCAAAAATGAACTTAATAAATAATAGCATTATGGAAGTATCAAATAAAAAAAATAATTGGTTGCGATTCGCCATAGACTGGAAAAACATCAAAGAAGAGACTTTAGAATCAAAAGAAGTTTACACGTTAAATGATTACAATGAAGATTCTGTTTTATTTATTTAAAGCAGGTTAGTAACTAAAAAAGAGAATTATGAAAAAAGTTATGATAACGTTGGCAGGAGGTATGTTTGTATTGCTGTTGACATCTTTCGGAATAAAAAAGAATATTGAACGAATAGAAAATAATTATCATGGTAATGAATATTTGGAAGTTCTGGATGACGACTATGTTCTAGAATTGACTTCTATAGAAAGCATGGATGGTCCGGAAGCAAACCGAATATTAAGGGTTAACCAAATTGAAGTTTATGAAGTAGAGGAGGACGTTAACCTAGGGTTTGATACAAAAAAGTATTTACCAGAAAATTTTGATCCAGTTGAAGGATTGGAGTATGAGAAGCAGTTGGAATATGAAGAATCTATAGTGTTTAAAGAAGTGTTTGGTGAGATAGCGGATGATGGGGTTTTAAATATTCAGGATATAGAGCTGTACGAAGTGGAAATGTAGAATTCATTTTGCCCTGAGAATGATTAATAGCAATTTCTTAAGAGACTGTCCTCAGGGTATGACAGTCTCTTTTCTTGTTTAATAAAACCTATTAATTATCTTAGCAATGTATCTAACTATAAATATGAATAAAAACAATATTTTCGAGTATAAGAGCGCCAAGCAATCCATGATTTTAGGTGTGGCCTTGTTAATATCATTTTTTATTAATTTACCTAGAATACTTGCTTTATATGAACTAGTAGGCAAAAGTTGGTCAAATTCATTCCCGGAAATTACGGTAAAAGATATCTTGCTTAGGTTGTTTTTTATTTTTATCTATTCCTGGTTGCTGCTTCAAATCAATACGAATTGGAGAGTGCTATATTCAAATCTTAGCATTTTTACAAGGAGTGTCATGCGAATATTAGCTAATATTTTGCTGTTTATAATAGCCGTTCATTCTTTTATTTTCATAGACGAGATAGTGACCGGACAAATTATAACAGATTTGGCAGATACTATTATACATATGGTTTACGCCGTTATAATGGTAATTATAATTTTTATTGCTAGAATAATAAGGTTGCAAATGGCACATCAAGTTGATTTAGCAGAAAAGGAACAATTAAAACAACAAAGTTTGAAAAATGAGTTAGAAGCTCTAAAAAATCAAATAAACCCACACTTTTTATTTAACTCTTTAAATTCACTCAATTCATTAATTAGGGATAATAAGCAAGCCACAACTTTTGTAAATAAGTTGTCTTTCATGTACCGCTATATTTTGCAAAGTGGTAGTGAGGACTTAGTGACTTTAAGCGACGAATTAAAGTTTTTAGATAGTTATATTTTTCTTATCAAAACACGTTATAGAACTCGATTTGAGGTTAGTATTGATATCGAAGAACAATATTTGAATAAAAAATTGCCCTCATTAGCATTGCAATTATTGGTTGAAAATGCGGTAAAGCATAGTGAGATTTCAGAGTCAAACCCATTGCTGGTTAAAGTGTATGTTGAAGATGCGCTTGTTGTTGTAGAAAACCCTATTAAGCCAAGAACCACCTTTGTGGATAGTACAGGAAATGGGTTGGCGAATTTAGAAAAGCGCTACGAAATACTGATGAAAAAAAATATTTTAATTAATGATTCTAACAAGGTGTTTAAAGTAAAATTACCTTTAAAATAAAACGTATGAAAGTTGTTATTGTTGAAGATGAAATAGCTGCAGCCGAAAACCTAACCTACCTTATAAATAGTGTTGATGCTGATATTGAAATTATTAAAGTGTTAGATTCTGTTAAGGCTTCGGTTGCTTACTTTTCTCAAAAAGTTGAAGCTGATTTGGTCTTTATGGATATTCATCTCGCTGATGGCATTTCATTCGAGATTTTTGATCAAGTAGTTCTAAATATCCCAGTGGTTTTTACAACGGCGTATGATCAATATGCGCTTAAGGCATTCAAAGTAAATAGTATTGACTATTTGCTGAAGCCTATAAATGAAGAAGAGTTAACAGAGGCTATAAACAAATTTAAAGATAGGTCTACGCAGAGTGCTACAAATGACAACCAGTTGGAAGGTTTATTGGAGCTTATTAATTCAAAAACAAAATCCTTTAAAACAACCTATTTAGTGCATCATAGGGACGAATTGCTCCCAATTAAAACAGATGATGTAGCTTATTTTTATATTGAAACAGGCATAGTTAAGGCTGTTACTTTTACAAACAAACCATATATAATCGATAAGAAACTCGAGGATATAGAACTTGAACTGGATCCAGAATTATTTCATCGCGTTAACAGGCAATTTATTGTAAATAGAAATGCCGTTGCAAATATTAAGTTTTATTTTAATGGAAAACTTATCATGAATGTTAATCCTACAGCTTCAGAACGCATTGTGGTAAGTAAAGCAAAAGCCTCGGCAGTTAAAAACTGGATGAATATGTAGGTAAGTCCGTATCAAATTCAATCCTTGAATTGATAGGAATAGATATAGCTAACATTGGCTTTATTTCGTTCGTCAGAAATGTATACCGTATGTTCATCCTTAAAGCAGATGCCCTCTTTCTGAGAGCTATGATTAAAATCGTGTTTTTCAATATCACCTTCAAAAAAGTTTTCAGATAAAAAATTGGTGATTTTCCATAATTTATCATGGTTTAATAAGACAATTGTTTTTTTGTTCGGACTTATAGCTGCTGCAGTAACTTTTGTGGATTTACCATCCAGTTTAAATTTAGTTATCAATTCGGCTTTGTGTGATCCGATTTTATTAGGAACTTTTAGTAAGAGGCTTGTTTTGTGGTTTTTACTGAAAATATAAAAGTTGTTATTAAGTAAAAAGAAGCTTTCATAATCCTCAGATTTTACATCCTTAGGTGTTGTGAAATGGATTTTTTTAGCCGTAGTTTTATTGGTTGTTAAGGTGTCTATGTTGACTTTATAGATGGTAAATTTTTCTCTTTTTTTAGCATTGTTTCCAAAATCTCCAATATAAATGTTGGCAGAGTTATCTGAGGTTAAGTCTTCCCAATCAATGTTTTTTGAGTTGGTAATTTTAATTTTCTTCTTGACTTTACCTTTATTATTTAAGCCATATAAATAATTTTTGTTCCCTGCATCTTCTATAGTCCATAGCAAATTAGACCCTTGTACAATTTCTAATGCCGAGGATTCATCTACCTCATTATCTATTTCTGCAATAACATTTAAGTCTCCTGTATTACAAGATAATAGCAGTAATAATAAAATGAATATGGATTTCATTGTAAAAGTCATAGATAGTCTGTTTATCTTTGTTACTAGAAGATTATGTCTTGATTAAGCGAATTAAAATTTGAAGTTATAAAAATTTTATACAAAACTTCATATTATTTCGATGATTCATTTACAAAAGAAAGAATAATATATGACCACGGTTAATGATTTATTAAATCTTTTAATACTTGAAAAAGTAGATGATTGTAAGTTTAATGGAGTTAGTGAAACCGTTGGTAGTCCCGTTGTATTTGGTGGTCAGGTCTTAGCTCAAGCTGTTAATGCAGCAAGTAGGACAATTACAAACCAGCGGGTCTTACATTCATTGCATGCCTATTTTTTAGAAGCAGGAAATCTTAATACATCAATAACCTATACGGTTAATAAAGTTAGAGATGGTGGTAGTTTTTCTGTGAGAAGGGTTACTGCAATTCAAAATGAGGTGCCTATATTTATTTTAGCCGCATCATTTCATAAAGCAGAAGAGGGATATGATCATCAAATAGAAATGAAGTCTAACTTAAAACAACCCGAGGATTTATTGAGTTGGACAGATATGTTGAAGAAATGGGGTGATATTCTACCTAAAGACCTCAAGGCGTTTTTTGAAATTAATCGCCCAATAGAGTTTAAACCTACAGAAATTGTGAATCCTTTTGATCGGAAAAATTTACCACCATATAGTGATGTTTGGTTTAAATTAAAAGGAGATATAAACGGTTTGAATTTGTCAAAAAAACAGCAGGTGCTTACCTATATATCAGATTATAATCTTTTGATTTCGGCATTAAATCCGCATGCTAAAATAGCAGACTGGACCAATACGCTAACGGCGAGCCTTGATCATTCGATGTGGTTTTTTAGAGAATTTGATTTCTCAGACTGGTTATTGTTTTCTATGGAGTCTCCCAGTGCTTCAAGAGCAAGAGGTTTTGCACGAGGAAATATTTTTACCCGCGATGGTAAATTAATTGCCTCGGTAGCACAGGAAGGATTAATGCGTCCATTAAATTAAGAATATGAGTAACAACATTTTAAAAATTGGCCATAGAGGAGCTAAGGGTCATATCACAGAAAACACAATTGAGTCAATTAAGAAGGCCATGGCTTTAAAAGTTGATGGTGTAGAAATAGATGTACACCGTTGCGCCTCTGGCGAGCTTGTGGCTTTTCATGATTTTACCGTTGATAGAATTACAGATGGAACGGGGGAGGTTGCTAAACATCCGCTAAGGTCTCTGAAAAATTTAAAAACTAAAGGCACTTATAAAATTCCAACCTTAGCTGAGGTTTTAATTTTTATAGATAATAAGTGTTTATTAAACATAGATTTAAAGGGGCAAGATACAGCCAAAGAAGCTGCTCGTATTATTACATTCTATGCAGAAAAGAAGGGGTGGGACTATGATAATATTTTGGTATCTAGTTTTCAAGAAGAATTATTAGAAACAGTACATAAAATAAATGATAAAATTCCGTTAGGAGTAATAACAGATAATAATCTAGAAAAAGCCTTGTCTCTTGCTAAACGCATTAATGCGGTATCCATTCATTTGGATTATACAATGCTTACTGAGGAGGTTGTTGAGGAGTTAAAGGAAGATTTTAAAGTGTTTGCTTTTACCGTAAATAATTTAAATCCTTTAGCGCGTATAAAATCTTATGGCGTTGATGCTATAATTTCTGATTATCCAGATAGAATATGATCCAAAAGGACGTCATCATTATTGGTGGTGGAGCAGCCGGTTTTTTTGCAGCCATAAATATTGCGGAAAAGAATCCGGATTTAAAAGTAGCTATTCTTGAGCGCGGAAAAGAAGGCTTAACCAAAGTAAAGGTGTCTGGTGGCGGAAGGTGTAATGTTACTCATGCTGAATTTATTCCATCAGAACTTATTCAAAATTACCCACGAGGACAAAAAGAATTACGCGGACCTTTTCATCAGTTTATGACTGGAGATACCATTGAATGGTTTGAAAAGCGTGGGGTACCCTTGAAAATTGAAGAAGATGGTAGAATGTTTCCTGTTTCAAATTCGTCTCAAACAATTATAGATTGTTTTTTAAGTGAGGCCGACCAACACGGTGTTGAAGTATTATATAATCATTCTGTAAAAGCCATTGAAAATCAAGGCGGTATTTTTCAAATAGAAACGTCTCAATGTCAGTTTTTGTCAAAAAAAGTTTTGATAGCTACAGGTAGTAACCCCAAAATATGGCAGCTTTTAGAAAATTTAGGGCACACAGTTTCTGCACCAGTGCCCTCCTTGTTTACCTTCAATATAGAAGACGAGCGTCTAAAAAATATCCCTGGAGTTGTAGCGCAAGATGTTGAGGTTAACGTGTTGAATTCTAATTTGTGTAGTGAAGGCCCTCTGCTTATAACGCATTGGGGGTTGAGCGCACCATCAATATTAAAATTGTCTGCTTTTGGTGCATTAGAGTTTGCTAAAAGAGATTATAAGTTCCAAATAGAAATAAACTTTATCAAACAAAGTTTTGAAGATAGCTTCAATACTTTAAAAGTAAGAAAACAAGATTTAGCAAAAAAAACAGTCTTTAAATCTACACAGTTTGATTTGCCCAAACGCCTTTGGCACAAATTGGTTTTAGCTTCATCAATAAAAGAAGAAACACGTTGGGCCGATTTGAATAAGGAACAATTGGAATCTTTGTCTGGCCAGTTAACCCAAGCCATTTTTAATGTAAATGGAAAAAGTACGTTTAAAGAAGAGTTTGTAACAGCTGGTGGTGTAAACCTCAAGGAGGTTAATTTTAAAACATTTGAAAGTAAATATATTAAGAATCTATATTTTGCTGGGGAGGTTTTAAATATAGATGCCGTTACAGGCGGTTTTAATTTCCAAAATGCATGGACTGGAGCTTATATAGCCGCTCAAAATATTTCAAAATAGATGATAACATATATAGGGTTCTTAAGAGGTATTAATGTAGGTGGGCAAAAGAAAATGCCCATGGCAGAGCTTAGGGCATTACTGTCAAAAATAGGACTGCAAAATGTTCAAACGTACATTCAAAGTGGTAATATTATTTTTCAGTCTGATAATAACAGTGCTGAAAATCTTTCATTAAACATCCATACGAGTATTAAGGATCACTTTGGTTTCGAAGTCCCTGTTTTGCTCAAAACGCCTAAGGAACTTCAACAAATTTTTAATGATTGTCCATTCACGGAAGAAAAAAAGGTAAGCAGTTATTTTATGTTGTTATATGAGGCTCCGGATAGAGAAATGGTTAATCAGGTTTTGAAAATTTCGTACCCCAATGAAGCATTTAATATAACAAATGATTGCATCTACTTTTATTGCGCAACGGGGTACGGCAAAGCCAAAATGAGTAATAATTTTTTTGAAAGAAAATTGAGAGTAACAGCTACTGCGAGAAATTACAAAACCATGGTAAAGTTGTTATCTTTGTCAACTGATATTTAATACATGATAGTACAAGATTTTATTCCACAACCATATTCTAAAAGTATTGCAAAAGGAAGCTTTACATGGTCATCACCAAGTAACATTGCATTAGTGAAATATTGGGGTAAGAAACAAGATCAGATTCCTGAAAACCCCTCTATAAGTTTTACGCTCAATAATTGTAAAACAACCACTACTGTGCATTTTTCAAAAAAGGAAAATGATGTAGATTATTCTTTTGAGGTTTTTTTAGATGGAGAAAAGAAAGACGATTTCAAACCGAAAATAAAAACTTTTTTTAAGCGAGTAGAAGCTTATTTGCCATTTTTAAAAGATTACCACTTTAAAATTGAAACCGAAAACACCTTTCCACATAGCTCTGGTATAGCGTCTTCGGCTTCAGGGATGAGTGCATTAGCTTTGTGTTTAATGAGTATTGAAAAAGAGTTGATAGAAAGTGTTTCTGAAGAAAATTTTATTCAGAAAGCATCGTTTTTAGCACGATTAGGTTCTGGAAGTGCCTGTAGAAGTTTAGAAGGCGACTTAGTGGTTTGGGGCAAACATGATAAAATTAAAGGGAGCTCAGATTTATTCGGGGTAAAATATCCCTATGAAGTGCACCAAGATTTTGAAAATTATCAGGATACTATTTTATTAGTAGATAAAGGAGAGAAGCAGGTGAGTAGTACTGTTGGGCATAATTTAATGCATGGACATCCTTTTGCGGTAGAGCGTTTTAAGCAGGCTAATAAAAATCTTTCAGAAATGATTGCCATTTTAAAAGAGGGTAACTTGGATGGATTTATTGCTCTAGTGGAAAGTGAGGCTTTAACGCTACACAGTATGATGATGACCAGCATGCCATACTTTATTTTAATGAAACCAAACACCTTAGAGATTATTAATAAAATATGGGCTTATCGGAAATCCTCTGACTCTAAAGTTTGTTTTACCTTAGATGCTGGGGCTAATGTGCATGTGCTTTATCCTGCCCGAGAAAAGGATGCTGTTTTAGAATTCATTAAGGATGAATTAGTTGCATATTGCCAAAATGGGCAGTATATTAACGATATAATTGGATTTGGAGCGAAACAGTCGTAAATTTGCAGAACCAAATTAAAAGCTGTTTTATGAAAGGACCTCTTTTTTACTCTAAAATTTTACTCTTTGGTGAGTATGGAATTATTAAGGATTCTAAAGGCTTATCTATTCCATATAGTTTTTATAATGGCGCTTTAAAGAAAGATGCCCACCCCTCTGAGGAAGCTATAAATTCAAATAAAAGTTTAAAACGTTTTGCTGCTCATATTCAGAATATTGATGAAAACATTGCGCGATTTGATTACGCGCGGTTACTTGAAGATGTAAATTCAGGAATGTATTTTGATTCTTCTATTCCACAAGGATATGGTGTAGGAAGTAGCGGTGCATTAGTAGCAGCGCTATATGATAAGTATGCTTTTGATAAAATTACGGTTCTTGAAAATTTAACCCGCGAGAAACTATTAAAGTTAAAAACCATATTTGCAGCCATGGAATCTTTTTTTCATGGAAAATCTTCAGGTTTAGATCCATTAAATAGCTATTTGAGTATTCCAATTCTGATAAATTCTAAAGATAATATTGAAGCTACTGGAATTCCTGCCCAAGAAATTGAAGGCAAGGGCGCTGTGTTTTTAATTGATAGTGGTATTATAGGTGAAACAGCACCTATGGTAAGTATATTTATGGAAAAAATGAAGCAAGAAGGTTTCCGGAATATGCTAAAAACTCAGTTTATTAAGCATACTGATGCTTGCGTGGACGATTTCTTGCAAGGCAATGTTAAGTCATTGTTTAAAAACACCAAGCAACTATCAAAGGTTGTTTTGAATAATTTTAAACCTATGATTCCAAAGCAATTTCATGACCTTTGGAGTAAAGGTATTGAAACCAATGAATATTACTTAAAGCTTTGTGGGTCTGGCGGTGGCGGCTATATTCTTGGGTTTACTGAGGATATTCAAAAAGCAAAACAAGCACTTTCAGATTATAAATTAGAAGTGGTTTATAGCTTCTAAACGTCTTATACTGTCCTCTTTAACATAGTTAAGGGAAGGTATCAAATATTTTATTAGATGTTATCTAGAAAACAGAAACATATATTACTTAAATTTTTTAGTATGTTTTCTGTAGTGAGAGGCTATAATATTCTCATCATTACAATAGCACAATATTTAACCGCTATATATATTCTAGCTTATGATTTGCCTTTAAGGGCTGTATTGTTAGATTTGAATTTGTTTCTTTTGGTGTTGGCCTCGGCGGCAACTATTGCTGGAGGGTATATTATTAACAACTTTTACGACTCGGAAAAGGATTTAATAAACAGACCAATTAAGTCCAGATTGGATAGATTGGTAAGTCAGAATACCAAGCTTTCTTTTTATTTTGTTTTGAATTTTATCGCTGTTATACTGGCAAGCTATGTCTCGTTTAGGGCGGTTGTTTTCTTCTCTATTTACATTTTCGGAATTTGGTTTTACTCCCATAAATTAAAGAGATTACCCTTTATCGGTAATTTAACTTCTGCTATTCTTACAATCACGCCGTTTTTCGCTATCTTCATGTATTACAAGAATTTTGAAACAGTCATTTTTGTACATGCTATTTTCTTGTTTTTAATGATTTCAATGCGCGAATTGACTAAAGATTTAGAGAATATTAGGGGAGATATTGCGCAGGGGTATGTTACTATTCCTGTGGCTTACGGTGAAAGAACATCAAAAATAATGTTAACAGCTTTAGCTGTTTTAACTTTAGTTCCCGCATATTTGCTGCTCTTTTATTTTGAAATTGGGCATATGTATTTCTTTTTCTATTTGAGCCTGTTTTTATTAGCTGTTTTTCTGTTTTTGTTATGGATGTCTAAAACAAAAATACACTACTTGATACTGCATAATATCTTAAAGTTTATAATTCTTGCAGGTGTTTTTAGTATTTTATTAATTGATGTTAGTGTTATTTTAAATCGTATCTAAAATGCAAAATTTATTAAAAGTAGCTTTAGCTCAAATTTCACCGGTTTGGTTGAATAAAGTTGAAACACTTAACAAGGTCAAGCAATCAATTATTGAGGGCTCAAAGGAATCGTGTGAATTGATTGTGTTTGGTGAAGGTCTGGTTCCTGGGTATCCTTTTTGGCTTTCTTTAACCGGTGGTGCTGAATGGAATAAGGCTATAAATAAAGAATTGCATGCGCATTACGTTAGAAATGCCATTACTATTGAAAATGGTGATTTAGATAGTATATGTGAATTAGCAAAGCAAAATAGTATTGCAATCTATTTAGGTGTTATAGAGCGGCCTATTGACCGCGGCGGACATAGTGTTTATGCTTCTTTAGTTTATATCAATGAAATGGGGCTTGTCAAATCTGTACATAGGAAGTTACAACCTACGTATGATGAGCGCTTAACATGGTCTCCAGGTGACGGTAATGGTTTAAAGGTACATGCGCTTAAAGATTTCACGGTTGGTGGCTTAAATTGTTGGGAAAATTGGATGCCCTTACCTAGGGCTGCACTTTACGGGCTAGGTGAAAATTTACATATTGGAGTTTGGCCAGGAAGTGATCATAATACTAAAGATATTACACGTTTTATAGCAAGGGAATCTAGAAGTTATGTAATATCTGTGTCCTGTTTAATGACAAAAGAAGACTTTCCTAAGGACACGCCTTACTTTGATGAGTTATATAAAAATGCACCTGAAGTACTCGCTAATGGAGGTAGTTGCATTGCAGGGCCAGACGGAGAATGGATTGTAGAGCCTGTTATAGATAAGGCTGGATTGATTATTCACACTATTGATTTTAATCGGGTTTACGAAGAGCGTCAAAACTTTGACCCTGTAGGGCATTATTCAAGGCCAGATGTTACGAAGTTACATGTCAATACAGAGCGACAGTCTACTGTTGAATTTATGGATAAGAACAAATCGTAATTCTTAAACAGTATATCATAATTTTAAATTTATCTTTGCACAAAATTATAAGTAATGAACAAACATAAAGGGGGTAAAGGAAAAGGGAAGCCAACAGGATTTGGTAGTGGAAGTAAGCGTTTCGTAAAAAATGCAAAAGGAAATACACCTACCAATAAAAATAATTCAGCGCCTAAGAAATCAGGAAATCCTGATGAAATAAGACTGAATAAGTTTATTGCTAATTCAGGGATCTGCTCGCGTCGTGAAGCGGATGAACATATAGCTATTGGATTGGTTACTGTTAATGGGAAAGTCATTACCGAAATGGGATATAAAGTAAAATTAACTGATGAGGTAAGATATGATGGGGCCAGTATAAGACCAGAACAGAAAGCGTATGTGTTGCTTAATAAGCCTAAAGGTTTTGCAACGACTACAAGTGAAGGTAAGGGCAGAACCGTTATGGATTTAGTGGCTAACGCTACGTCATCGCGTATAAAACCTATTGGTCGTTTGGGGAGAAATTCCAAAGGGTTATTGTTATTTACTAATGATGACAGCGTGTCAAATAAATTTACAAATTCTAAAAATGGGGTGCCGCGTTTATTTCATATTGAGTTGGATAAAAACTTAAAACTAGAAGATTTAAAAAAGATTCAAGGCGGCTTTAAAGTAGAAGGTAAGTTAGTAGAAGTAGAGGAAATAAGCTATATAGACGGGGCTTCAAAAAAGGAAATTGGTTTAAAAATTAAAAACACAGGCAATACGATTATAAGAACCATTTTTGAATACTTTAAATATGATATTTTGAGCCTAGACTGTGTTGCCATTGGACACTTAACCAAGAAAGATATTCCTCGTGGGCACTGGAAACATTTAACAGAGCAAGAATTAAACACTTTAAAAATGCTTTAAACGGTTTTAAGATTTATTTCTTAAATCGGTCTGTGGTCTTAAGGCTGGTGTGCCTTTTGAGACCAGGATTTATTAATACTCATGGAGTAAAACAATACTGATTAGTTTTTCTTTCAATTCCATAATTGACGTATACTTCGTACCTCTTTCTTTTAAGAGTGCCCTAATTTGCGGTATAATTAGCATTAAATTTTAATTGTTTTAACATAAAGTTAAATATTGTCGGTCTTCTTTGTTGATTGAGTATATTGACATTAAAGGGTTGGTATGTAGATTGTTAGTGTTAATTATTTTTATTTTTTTTGTATCTTATAGCTGTGTCAATTCTTAGTATTTTAATCTTTTGAATTATGAAAAATAAAAACAATAATTTAAAACATGTCATAGTTGATTTTAGAAAGTTGACTCCAGAAATTTTGGATTTATTAGTTAAACGGTATCCAGATGGCTATGATGAAAGTCAGATTATAACGTTTAGAAATCATCACGATGAAATCATTGAAGCTGTAGAGGTTACTACCTTAGATACCATGTATTTGGTTAAGGTAAGTTCAAAACTGGCATTGACTATGAAGAACTATGATGTGGAAAGTTTTGATAGTTTAAATGAAGATATTAATCAGGAAATAAATCCAGAAAACCCTGAAAATAATAATTGATAATATTTATATCTCATATGCACTGTTTTTAAGTTCTACGGAAACGGTTATTACGTTGTATGAATTAAATAACGAGGGACTATAAATTGAGTCATATTTTGGAATCCACTTGGTAATAGACTTGCAAGATTGAGTCCCAAAGGGTTAACCTGAATAATTTGTAAGCAGGTATTTCGTCTTTTTTTTAACGGTCTAGTTTTTTTTTACCTGATTTATTTTTAATCTGTATATTTAGATATTCAAATATTCGTAACCCAAGTAATGACAGGTTTTGAATATTACCCAATGAAAACATACTATGAATTAATTTAAACGTCAATGACATGAACAAAAAGAAACTATTTATAATCGGTGTATTAGGACTATCACTTTTAACCTTTTCAAGTTTTAAAGTTAAGGAACACGTAGATTCAGTTAGTAAGTCTGTTAAATATCAGAATGGATTAATTGTATATGCCACTTATATCGGGATGAAAGACGATGGGTATGCTTTTGAGAAAAAAGCTAAAAATGGAGCTATTGTATCCTTCACATTTCATCATATTGAACCGGCAGCTCTTAAAAAATATGATCTTAAATCAGACGCATTAAAAGGCAGTCTTTTTAAAATCACTTTTAATAAAGATGATAACTTTACAGAGGATACTCAGGATGACAAACATACCATCACAGATTTAGAAAAAAGTTAGAAATATATCTTAAAAGTATAAAATTAAGCTTCCAATTTGGAAGCTTTTTTTATGAACACTTCCCATATAAATACTGCATAGACTATAATATATTCTAGGGCAATAATCCATAAGTTTTCAGACTTGTCAGCTTTGTTTAAATTGATATATGCCAAGTAGCTCAATATTATGACAAAACTCCATACTAAAGGGTATTTATATTTTGTGAATACTGACAAGATTAGCAAGGTAGCTATGTACCACGGATGGATGGTAGTCGCAGTGAAGAAATATATCGATAATGCCATTAACATTGCAGTAATGAGCTGCTTCATGCTTAGGTTTTTTCTAAAGAACGTCAGACTTAAAATAAATAGGATAACTAAGACAGGAGTGATTTTTCCAATGATGGCTATTTCGTTGTATCCTCTAAATAAGTAGCCAATGCTTCGTGCCACGTAATACAAGCTAGCATTAAATTCAAATTTTTGAAACCATAGTGCCACGGTTTTTGAATAATTTGTTATCAATTCGGCGGAATAAAACGGCAAAAAGAGTAGGATAACGGTAGTTAAAACTATGGCATAAAACCCAATGAGCCTTGCTAGCTTAGTAGTATTAGTATCATTGATGTTATTGTCGTTATCCTGTTTTGTAAACCATTGAAAAAATAGAGGTAAAAAAATTAACGGAATGAGCTTTACTGAAATGGATGCTGCCATGGCTATTCCAGCCCATTTCCATTGGTTGTTATACAGTAAATACAAACTCAAAATCAAAAAGAAAATCATAACACCTTCAAAATGAAGGTTGCCTGTAAGTTCTATAATAATGAAGGGGTTGAGTATGTACCAAAATATATTGTGGGTAGGGATATCAAGTTTATTTAAAAGCTTTTTTCCAAAGTATAATGTTCCAAAATCAGCCGCAATAATGATGAGGCGAATAACAACCACAGATCCCAAAATACTTTTGCTTGAAAATAAAGCTGCAATTAAAAAGCAAAGCTGATTTATTGGCGGATAATTAGAAAAGTGACTCGCATTTAATGCACCCATCCCTTGCCTGAGTTCTAATGCTTCGGCAACCGGGTATTGTCCTGAAGTTATAAAAGATTCAACCGTGTAGAGAAATGGGTTTATTTCGGCTAAAATCATGCGCCCATCCCATATAAAACGATAAAAATCTTGCGAAAGATTTGGTATGGCTAGAACGAAAATGGCTCTAAAAATAAATGCTAAATATGTTAATACAACTACGTTAGTTTTAAAGGTTGATAAGAGTTTGTAAAAAAGTAAAAATAGTACAGTGTAAAGCCCGACTAATTTAAAATAGTCTACTCTAATTAAATCATAGGCAAATACCCAATAGGCTATTAAACTGGAAAGAATTAGAAGTGTGGCCGTTTTGTTTTGTTTAATAAAATTAGGCATAAAAAGCATGAAGTATTACCGTTTTATTTGTTGCTCAAAGGAGCTAATACTTACAAAGTAAAAGCTTATATCTGTAATAAATTTCAACGAATTTGAGGTGTTTAGGATAGCTTTTTTTTGTAAATTACAACTTAAAATATTTTTTACAACTTTTATTATGAAAAAACTATCCTTTCTATTGTTATTCTTCGTTTTTATGGCGTGTAAAAATGATAAGGCAACAAGCACTAAATCAGTGGTTAATGAATCAGATTTAAGTACAGAGGCAGCGCCTAGTAGTGACACGAATCCAACGCAAGTATTTTGGGGAGATACCCATTTACATACAGATTTATCTATGGATGCAGGTGCATTTGGAAATCGTATTGGGATGGACGAAGCCTATAGATTTGCCCGAGGCGAAGAAGTGGTGTCTTCAACAGGGTTAAAAACTAAGTTAGATAGGCCTCTGGATTTTTTAGTTATTGCAGATCACTCTGATGGAATGGGATTATTTCCAGCTATCGTTAATAAAGAGGAGTGGGCGGTAAAATTGGACGAGTATCCGAGATGGAGAAAGCTTTATGATGAAGGAAAGAATAGTGAAATGGCATTAGATATTATTTTTAATTTTAGTCAGGGGAATTTTTCATTTAAAACAAATGACCCCAATATTATGAAACCGGTTTGGGAGGATATTGTGGCTAAGGCTGAAGAGTATAACGAGCCTGGTAAATTTACAGCCTTTATTGGTTATGAATGGACTTCCCTAATTAAAGGAAATAACCTACATAGAAATGTGATCTACAGGGATAATGGAGATAAAGCCATAACGCAATTGCCGTATACCAATGAAGATAGTTCTGATCCTGAAAAATTATGGGAGAATTTAGCTTCTTATGAGGAGCGTACTGGTGGGAAAGTATTGGCTATTCCGCATAATGGAAACCTATCTAATGGTATGATGTTTATGGAAGAAACTATTTCTGGAAAGGAGTTTGATGAGGCTTATTTGAAAAAAAGAGCGAAATGGGAACCTTTGTATGAAGTTACTCAAATAAAAGGTGATGGTGAAGCACATCCATTTTTATCACCAAATGATGAGTTTGCTGATTATGAAAACTGGGACTTTGGTAATTTGGATTTGAGTACTTTAAAAAGTGATGATATGTTGGAGCATGAGTATGCCAGATCAGCATTGAAAATAGGATTAAAATATAAGGCTTCGATGGGTACTAATCCTTATAAATTTGGTATGATAGGAAGTACTGATTCGCATACTTCTTTGGCTACAGCAGATGATGATAACTTTTTTGGAAAAGCATCTAATGTTGAACCTTCAAAAGAACGTTGGGATCATCCTTTTGTGAAAGCAGAAAAAGCTACGATATATACATGGCAAACAGTGGCATCAGGATATGCTGCTGTATGGGCGCAAGAGAATACTAGAGCCTCTATTTGGGATGCCATGGAAAGAAAAGAAACTTATGGTACTACTGGTTCAAGAATGCAAATTCGTTTTTTTGGTGGTTGGGATTATGAGGATAATGATTTGGCCAATTTAGTTGAGGCCGGTTATGAAAAAGGAGTTCCTATGGGCGGTGATTTAAACAATGCTGGATCAAAATCACCAACATTTATGGTGCACACCCTAATGGATCCAATTAGTGGAAGTTTAGATAGAATTCAAATTGTAAAAGGTTGGTCAAATACCGATGGAACTTTAGAAGAAAAAGTCTATGACGTTGTTTGGAGTGGCGATAGAATAGTCGATGCCAATGGTAAAGTGCCTTCTATTGGAAATAGTGTTAATTTGGAAGATGCTACTTGGGATAATTCAATTGGTGCTACTGAGTTGAAAGCTGTCTGGGTTGATCCAGATTTTGATCCTGCTTTAGAGGCCTTTTATTATGTACGAGTATTAGAAATTCCAACCCCACGTTGGACTTTATATGACAAGTTAAGGTATGGTGCTGAATTAAGTAAAGAGGTGCCATTAACGCAAACCGAAAGAGGATATACGTCACCAATCTGGTATTCACCCAAATAAAATAGACTATTAGCAGATTTGCCTAATAAGAAGCGCTTTAAGAAGAATCAAGGAATTGAATCTTCTTAAAGTGTTTTTTATAATGCTCCGGAAGTTTAAAATGTTTACCAAAAAAGATAGGGTAAGAGCCATGCTTAAAGACGTGCTAAAAGTTGTTAATCCACAATAAATTTGGCCCGTGGTAAATCTTATTAAGACCTTCAAGGTTTAAATAGTAGTATTAATTAATATATATTTACGTTTATATTGTTTTAATATTCATGATTCAGAAAAATCACGCTGGAAAAATTATAGCCATTATAAGTGTCTTATCGCTGGCCTATGCCGTTTTGCGATATCATATTTTGGGCAATGTACCGTGGAAAGATTTTCCTTTTTATATTCTCAATAAAGGGTTTTCTCTTGCCGGGTTTATTCTTATTACTTTCAATTTTAGTATTGGGCCACTTAATAATTTAGGGGTAAAAGTATCTGAAGGCTGGATGAATTCTAGGCAAGCTTTAGGAATGACTGGATTTTTATTTGTACTCATTCATGCCTTAATGAGTTTTATGATTTTTAAACCTGAAATTTTTGCTAGATTCTTTGAGGAAAACGGGAGTCTCACGTTGTATGCTGGTTTAAGCATGCTAGGTGGTATTATATCTTTTGTTATACTTTGGGCTTATAATTTGGCGTTTAAAACAAATTTAAGGGATGATAAGGTCTTTATTGAAGCTATAACGTCCCGTAGGTTTTTATTACTAGCCATGCTGTTTTCATTGTTACATTTGTTTTTCATGGGTTTCAGGGGGTGGTTAAACCCGTCTGAATGGGGCGGTTTACCTCCTATTAGTTTGGTGGCATTTACAATTTTTACTATGGGTTATATTATAAATTTGATTGGTCGAAAATAATTATGAAGAAAATACTTAGAGAGCCTTTTTTACATTTTATATGTATAGGATTTGGTTTGTTTATTTTATACGGTTTAGTGAATCAAAAGGAAGATTCAAAAAACACTATTGTTATCAATGATTTTGACGTTAGTAACCTTATCTCTACTTGGGAAATGCAATGGAAAAGGCAACCAACAGAGCAAGAGCTGAAAAAGTTAATTAATTTAAATGTTAAACAAGAAGTCTTTTATCAAGAGGCTTTGAAGATGAATTTAGATCATAATGATGAAATCATTAAAAGAAGACTGGCTCAAAAAATGCAATTTTTGTCAAACGATATTGCTTCTATCATGAAGCCAACAGACGAAGATTTAAATGAATATTTGAAAGAACATCAAGATAAATATTTAACACCTTATACATACTCCTTTTATCAAATCATATTTAGTCCAGATAATAGAGAAAACCATCAAAAAGATGCTTTAGATGTCTTAAAGCAGTTTTCAAATGCTACAATTGATGAAATGAAATCTAGAGGCGATGACTTACCATTTGCCTACCATTTTAGAACTATAAATGCGACTGAGGTAGCTCTTAAATTTGGGGGGAGGTTTCCAGAAATGCTCGTGAATCAAGAGCTTAATAAATGGGTAGGTCCTGTAACTTCTGGTTTTGGAGAGCATTTGGTTTATATTACAGAACGCATAGAACCAAGGCTTCCAGAATTAGCGGATATTAAAAAGGCCGTTAAAAGAGATTTTGAATATGATTACCAGAAGGAACTTGATGAAAATATATATCAAGAATTAAAGAAGCAATATGATATTCAAATTGATATAAAATCTGAAGATTTTGACCCAAAGTTTGTAGATTATTTACAGGAAGAAATAAACCAGTAGATTATGAAAAAGCTCCTAACCTTGCTGTTTATTGTTTTCACTTTTCATGGGTGGTCACATGAAATTCGACCTGCATTTTTGCAAATAGTGCAAACCAATGAGTCTAGCTATAATGTGTTCTGGAAAGTACCTAGTATGGGTGATGGCGTACCAAAAATAACTCCTGTTTTTGCACCTTTCATCCAGATGGAAGTGTTGAATGCGCCCAATCAAATTCCAGGGTCTGTTATTTATAGTTATAAGTTGTCGTCAGATGAACTTCTTCAAGGTAGCATATTAAGGATTAATGGACTCAATAGAACTCTTATTGATGTGTTAGTTAATATTAGTTATTTGAATGGTGAGAAAGTGACCTTTATGCTTCAGCCAGATAAAGATTCTGAGGTTATACCGGGGCAGTACTCAACTTCAGAGGTTATAAAAACCTATACCATATTGGGCGTAGAGCATATTCTTTTGGGGATTGATCATCTCTTGTTTGTTCTTGCGCTAATTCTAATAACCAAGGGGAAATGGAAGATTATAAAGACCGTTACAGCTTTTACTATAGCACATAGTATTACATTAAGTATGGCTGCTTTAGGTTACGTAGATTTTCCAGCACCGCCAGTAGAGGCAGTGATTGCCTTAAGTATTGTTTTTCTTGCTATTGAAATATTAAAAGTTTTAAATGGCAAGCAGACACTTACGAGTAAGCAGCCATGGCTAGTAGCTTTTACATTTGGCCTATTACATGGTTTTGGTTTTGCTGGTGCATTATCAAGTATAGGCTTGCCTCAACTTGATATTCCAATAGCGCTGGCCTTTTTTAATATTGGCGTTGAGCTAGGGCAATTAGCTTTTGTCCTTGTAGTATTAGCAGTAATTTGGTTATTGGGTAAAACTAAAATCAATTGGTCAACATGGAGTAAAAAAGTGCCTCCTTATGTAATAGGTGGGATGGCTTCTTTTTGGTTGATTGAACGGGTGTCAGGATTTTTTTGATCTAATTTTTCCGCTGAAATTATGCAGCTCTAAAATGAAAACTCCGTAATGAATATCGCAGGCTTTTATATGTCATGGCGATGACATTAAGATTAGTCATCCACTAGTTTAATGAAAGAAGTACTTCTATTGATATGCGCTGCCAAATTATGCGTGTAAAGCAATTAAACCTTTGAAGCCAAAGATTTAAAAAAGACATACCCAAAACCAATGCATAGCATTAAATGAAAAGGAAATAATCCAAAGTCTCCACCTTGATTGCCAACTACAAATGCACTATACAGTCCAAAAGCAAAATAAAGCATGAGCAATCCTTCAAAAACAACATGCACAGAAACAGTCTTTTTCATGTATTTGTTATTTTTCCAGTTGTCTTTGTATTTGCTGATATTAAATTTGGGTGTTCGTACAAATTCACTCTTTTTTCCTAAATGACCTTCTAAAACAGCGATTGAATTATGCAATGAAAATCCCATGGCAATAGAGAAAAAGACAAAAAACATGCCTATATATCTAAAGAAATTTTTAAAACCACCACCATAAATATTTTTGAACATAAACCAGTAGCAGATAAAAAAGATGATTGTACTCATTACAAAAAAGCTCATGACATAAAAGTATGGTCTTAAATGCGCATATTCATTTTTTATATATAACATAGGGATACTTAAAACACCCACTATTAGCACGTTTAAGAACATGGTACTATTAAGTAAATGTAATACACCATGTACTTTAGTTTTTGGAGAAATATTATCACTGCTGATGACTCTGCCTAACATTTTCCTGAAGTTCTCAGCGCCACCTTTATTCCATCTAAATTGCTGTGAACGTGCTGCACTAATAACAATAGGGAGTTCAGCAGGTGTCTCTACGTCTTCAAGATATTTAAATTTCCAGTTTTTTAATTGAGCGCGGTAACTTAAGTCTAAGTCTTCTGTAAGTGTGTCGCCTTCCCAGTTACCAGAATCAATGATACATGCTTTACGCCATAATCCTGCAGTGCCATTAAAGTTTATAAAATGACCCTTGCTATTTCTTCCTGTCTGCTCTAAAGTAAAATGGGCATCTAAGGCAAAGGCCTGAATTCTTGTTAGAATGGAATAATTTCTATTAATATGTCCCCAACGTGTTTGTACAACACCAATAGCCTCATCTTTAAAATAAGGGACAGTGCGTTTCAGCCAGTCTGATTGGGGTAGGAAATCAGAATCAAATATAGCAATGATCTCTCCTTTTGCTACTTCTAAGCCTTCTTTTAAAGCACCAGCTTTAAAACCTTTTCTATCTGTTCTAGTTATCTGTTTAATATCTAAACCTGTGGCTTGAAGCTTTTCAATATGTAAACGCGTGCTTTCTACGGTCTCATCTGTAGAGTCATCTAGAACCTGTATTTCAAGTTTATTTTTAGGGTATTCTATAAGCGCAATGTTATCCAAAAGACGCTCCATAACATACATTTCGTTATAAACTGGAAGCTGAATTGTAATGTATGGCACTTCGTCTGGATTTGACAAGTCCAACTTAGGACAGTGGTCTTCAGTTTTTTTAGATGAAAGGTAGTTGAAAAGCAAATTTAATTGTGCCAATGCATATAAGAAAATAAGCACCAGCGATATGCTATAAATAACTATTATGGATGTTTCTAGAATCATTTCTTAACGCTATATTTTAAAATCCATCCTAGGATTTTTGCGCCTGCAAATATAGCGCCTTTTATTGTACCTGACACCTTAGATACGCCAATTCTGTTTCTATAGTTTACAGGCACTTCAATATAGTTATAATTATGCCTTAATACTTTCAACTGCATTTCAACGGTCCAACCATAGGTTTTGTCTTCCATATTAAGGGCTAACAACTTATCATATTTAATGGCTCTAAAAGGTCCTAGGTCTGTGAAATTACCCTTAAATAATAATTTCATTAAGCTAGTGGCAAGCCAATTTCCAAATATCTGAGGTATTGTCATAGAGCCTTTTTCGCGCTTTTCCTTTACTCTTGCTCCAATTACAAAATCCAAATTGTCATTTATAATGGGTGCAACAATTTGAGTTAATTCCTCCGGATAATCACTATAGTCTCCATCAAGGAAAACTATAATGTCAGGTTTCTCTATTTGATTGGAAACATAGTCCATTCCTTTTAAGCATGCATAGCCATAGCCTTTATTTGTCTCCTGCAATACCGTTGCCCCCGCAGCTTTTGCGTTTCCTTCTGTGGCATCGGTAGAATTATTGCTAACTACAATAACTTCATCTACCGTTTTGGGAATAGCATGGATAACGTGTGCTATTGAATCTGCTTCATTAAAGGCAGGAATAATGACTTTGATTTTTATCATTGAAGGTCGCTTAAGCTATTTTCTTTTTTAAAAGATGCAAAGGTAGTCCATTCATTTATTTTTTTTCCCGCTTTATATTTCGAGGCTGCAATTAACTTTTCATTATCATACATCAAACAATACCCATTTTTTTTATTGTTCTTTAGTTGGCATTTATGGTTAACTTTTTCCATGTTATCATAAAATAGCCACCAATCAGTTTTTTTACCGTTTTCAAAATGTCCTTCCATTTTAAGGTTGCCATTCTTAGCATAGAATCTCCAGTATTTGCTGGCTACTCCGGATGTGAAATGCCCTTCTTTTTTTATGTTTCCATTTGGATAATAAAAGTGCCAGTAGTCCACTTTTTGATTTTTATCAAGCCAACCTTCAGAAGTTAAACGATTATTACTATCATAGTTTTTCTGATAGGTTTTTTGTGCATAAGTAGTTAGATTAAAACCGGTTATTAGAACTACTAAAATAATTGCGTGGTTCACAAAGATTATTTTTTATTTACTAAATCCATTAAATTAACATCGTTTCCTAGTAAAATTTCAGTTGGATTAATTCGACCATCCATACTATCATTTTCTAATTTTAAAACGCCTCTGGGGCATACCGCCGAGCATATGCCACAACCCACACAACTTGAGCGTACAATGTTTTCGCCTTTTTGTGCATAAGCCCGTACATCAATACCCATTTCACAAGAGTTTGAGCAGTTTCCACAGGAAATGCATTGTCCGCCATTAGTGGTGATTCTAAACTTTGAAAACAAACGTTGTTGAAAGCCTAATATAGCGGCCATAGGGCAACCAAATCGACACCAAGCTCTACTGCCTAGAATAGGATAAAAACCAGTGCCTATAACTCCTGAAAAAATAGAGCCAATATATAATCCATAGGCGGATCTTAGCGTTCCAGATTTCATATAAAACAATTGATCTGTGGTACCTGTGAAATGCATAAGTAGCAATAAGGCAATGGTTGCAAAGAAACCTATTGCACCGTATTTAGCATCATTACCTAACTCATGACGTTTAAAAACCATAACACCAACAAATATTAGTGTTAAGAAAGCAATTACTAAACTAATAAAAACACTTCTTGTTAGCCAAAAGTTGTTTTTGTCATAGCCTAAATAGGTATATATCATGGCAGTGGTCATAACCACCGAAAAGACCAAAACAGTGTGAATTAGCCAGCGCTCTAATTTCCAAGCCGACATTTTTTTTGAGGACAATTGTCTAAAAGAATCACCTGCTGTTTCAGCTAGACCGCCACACCCGCAAACCCAGGAACAATACCAGCGTTTGCCAAATTTATATGTTAAAATAGGGGTGATAACAAAAATGGATAGTATGCCAAAAACTATTAAAGCTAGACCAATATTGCCATTAGATAAAAATCCTTTGACTGACCATTCATCAAAAATATAATAGTTTAGCGGCCAAACACTTTTTAAATCATAATAGGGTAGGTCATTGTTCATGACATACATGAATTCAGGAATTAAAAAAGCAAAGCCTAGCTGAAAAAACATGACAGAAATAGTCCTTATCTGCTGGTATCTATTATGGCGATATTTAAGAATAAATTTATACCCAAAAGCTAATATAGCCACGGTATAGAGGGTGCCATATACAAACCATTGACTTGCGGGTCTTCCACTTAACAATTTACTAAGAGGGTCAAATAAAGCTATTAGACCTTTATTTTCTGCACCATCGGTACCCAAGCCCAAGTAGTTCGGGAAGAAATATAAAATAATATAAAATGTAGTGAGTATAACGCCAACTATCCAGCCCCATAGTCCTCTTGATGAAATTGATTTAAACCAAACACCATCATTTTTTATACCTTCTAATTTTGTGAGGTAGGCATCTCTGGAGTATACAATGGTTCCTGCCGAAATAAGACCTAATGCCAGGGCTAAAAACAATCCTTGACTTGGAAAATTAGTGTTAAAAAGCGCTAGAATCATTATGAATAAACCAATAATTCCAGCTGAAAGTGCTATTTTTTGGGTCGTTGAAATATCTACTGCATCAGGCTTAGCAATGGACATACTATGATTTATCTTATTACTCATGACTATGCAGTTTGAAATTGGTTATTGTAAGCATTTAATATTTCGGTTTCATAATGGCTATAAAATTCCGGATCAAAATTGGCCTCAGCTAAATGATTAATAACATAGGATACATCTCTTTTTTCTGACAACCAATGGTCAAAAGTTTCATGACGCATTCGTATGCCGAAGGTATTTATGCCAAGAAACTTTTTAGTGTCTTTATGGTAGGCAACAGTGATGCATTTTGTGTCATCATCATGCTTCCAATGAAATTGTGATTCATAATCTGGTTTCCCTTTTGCGGCATGTACCCAGCCATAAGTTTGATATTCAATATCAAGAAATTTTGCTGAGTTAAACCAATGGCCTGGATTGTACGCTGTTTTGTTATTACAGATGGTATGGGCTAAAGTTTCTCCCATCATTCTACCCGTATACCAAACAGCTTCAATTGGTCGTCGCTGTCCAATAGGTTCATGTTGTTCAGCGCAATCACCAATAGCGTAGATGTTTGTAATGTTTGTTTCTAAAAATCTATTGACTTTTACCCCTCTTCCTATTTCAATACCTGATGTTTTAATGAAGTCTATATTTGGAGAAACTCCGGCCGTAAGCCCAACCACATCACACATGATTTCTTCTCCAGTTTCTTGAATAATAATTGATTTAACCTTACCATTTTTGTCAGAAGTGATTTCCTTTAAGTTCGTACCTAGTCGTAAATCAATATGATGGTTTTTTATATGTCTATTAATCATTTGACTTTCTGCATTTGGCAAAACACCATTCCAAAAGCTATCTTCACGCACTAAAAATGTAACCGGTATATTCCTAGAATTTAACATTTCTGCTAACTCGATACCAATTAAACCGCCACCTACAATTACAGCACGCTTACAGACTTTATTATTGGGCGCATAATGTTCAAGATTTTCTAAATCTTGTTTGTGATACATGCCCATTACCCCGTCTAAGTCTTGTCCGGGCCAGCCAAATTTGTTAGGCTTACTGCCGGTGGCAATAATGAGTTTGTTATAAGGTATGGTTTCTCCACCGTCTAAATACAAAGCATTATTAGTGGAATCAATAGATCTCACATAAGCCTTTTTGAGTTCAATTCGATTTTTTTTCCAAAACCAGTTTTCATAGGGTTGTGTATGTTCAAACTTCATATGCCCCATATAAACGTACATAAGCGCAGTACGGGAAAAAAAGTAATCTGTTTCAGCAGAAACGATTGTAATTCTTTTGTTAGACAATTTTCTAATGTGCCGAGCTGCGGTAACACCAGAAATACCGTTACCTATAATTACGATGTGTTCTTCCATGTTTTGGTTGTTGAATACTATTAGGTCGTAGCTAAAGGTAATAACTTAAATGTAGATTTTTAATTTAGAACAAGTTTAAATTGAATGAATGGTGTAAGGAACCTATTAAATTTTAGACGGGAAAAAACTTATTTTTTTTTGAAAGTTTGTTGCTAAGGGATAGACTTAGCTATCAGAAAAAAAGAACTTTAATTATAAAACAACTGGAAAAACAGATGAAAAATATATGTCTCACTCTTTTGATTTTTGGATCACTCTCAATGAAAGCTCAAGATTTAAATGCTTTTTTTACTGAAGCGGATACGTTTTTTAAAGCGCATGTTACCAATGGTAAAGTTGCTTATTCTAACATTAATAAGGAGCAATCTCAATTAAATGAATTGATGGGTAAAGCAAAGCTTATTTCAGTCTCAAAAGAAGCGGCTAATGATTATCAGGCATTCTGGATTAATGCTTATAATCTGTCGGTTATAAAAGGGATAATAGATAATTATCCAACAAATTCACCGCTGGACATTGCTGGTTTTTTTGATAAAACAACTTATGCCTTAGGAGGAAAAGAGATAACCTTGAATGATATAGAGCATAAATTACTAAGAGGGCAATTTAGTGATGCCCGTTTTCATTTTGTTTTGGTTTGTGGCGCTGTAGGTTGTCCGCCACTTATAAGCAAAGCGTATTTACCTAAAGATTTAAACGAACAATTAAATACACAAACAAAGCTTGCTTTAAATGGAGATTTTTTGAGGGTAAACATGAAAAAGAAACGTGTTGAGGTTTCTCAAATTATGGAATGGTATAAAGAAGATTTTACCATGAAAGGTAAAACTGAAATAGATTTTATTAATGAATACCGAACAGATAAAATTCCAAATAATTTCAAACTAAAATACTTTCCTTATGATTGGAAAGTGAACAAGCAATAGCGAACGCCAACAAATCAAAAATAAAATCAGATGAAAAGATTAATTACCGTGCTAGTGTTGATAGTAGCATCAATTGCAGTGCATGCTCAAGAAGCACCAGAAGTACAAAAGAGTAACATTCAAACCTATACACCTTCTAAGCTCTTGAAAAAAGGGCAATGGGATATCAAATTTTTTAATGGTCTATATACTGAAACAGAAAGAACCGATTCTGGAAGTTCTTCAGTGCCTATAGAACGACAATCGTTTTTCACTAATACTACTGAAGTGTATACGGGAATAAGTGAAAACTCTAGAATAAATATTGGGTTTGTATTTCAAATACGATCTAATACCTTTAATGGAGCTAATACATTGGATGTATTTAAATTTGAAAATGATTTGGTGAATTCAAGAAGTGGGTTTACTACTTTGGCGCCATCAATTAGAGTACAGCCCTTTAGAAGCATTCCTACATTTTCGTTTACTTCATCGGTATATTTTCCTCTGTTTAAGGATGAGGCTTTTCCGGGGGAGAATAACGATCCAGCTTACTTAGACAAGCGCAGTGTATTTTGGGAAACAAAGTTCTTTTTTGATAAAACATTTGGTGGTAATAAATGGCAAATTTTTACCGAAGCAGATTTCGGTTTTAATTTTGGAGAAAAATCTGCAGATGCCGATTTTAATACCTCTAATGTGAATGAAAGGTTCGCGAATAATAGTTTATTTCTGCCTTTAAGTGCTTTTTTAAGTTATTTTCCATCATCAAAGTCTACTGTTTTTGTTAATGCGCAACAGGCCTTTTTGATAGATTTAGGAAATAATTTTGAGCAAAACTATACGCAGCTTGGTTTAGGAGGGAAATATCAAATTACCCAAGTTTTAAATATTGAATTATCTTATAATAAATTTGTGAGAGGAAATAATTTTCAAGGTCTCGGTGAGACATTTAGTTTGGGATTACGGGCCTTATTTTGATGATAAGTAGTATCTTATAAATTGAAAAATTTGTATGCGGATTAAGTTGTTAATGATAGTGCTAACCTGTATTCAATCTTGTGCTTCTCAAGCCAAGATTAATGGGGTTAGCTTTGTTGCATCTAAGGATGCTATTACAGAAAATCATATACAATCTGTGATTAATTTAAATGCAAATTATGCGGCTATTATGCCTTTTGGTTTTATAAAGGATTTAGCAAATCCAAATATTGTTTTTGATACCGATAGACAATGGTTTGGAGAAACTAAAGCTGGAGCAAAACAATATATTAAAACCTTACAGAAGCATGAGGTAAGTATCATGTTGAAACCTCAAATTTGGGTTTGGCGTGGTGAATTTACCGGGCTTATTGAAATGCAAAATGAGAACGATTGGAGGGTTCTTGAAACATCATACTCAAAGTTTATATTAACCTATGCTGCATTAGCGCAGGAAATGGAAGTTCCTATTTTTTGCATAGGTACTGAATTGGAAAAGTTTATTTCTAATAGGCCCACTTATTGGGAAGACCTAATTGGTCAAATTAAAAAGGTTTACAAAGGAAAATTAACCTATTCTGCGAATTGGGATGAATATACGCGCACGCCTTTTATAGCTCATTTAGATTATATTGGTATTGATGCTTATTTTCCCTTAAGTGAAACTAAAACGCCAACTGTGGCTGAGTGTTTAGATAGCTGGAAGCCTATTAAAGAGAACATGTATTTTCTCAGTAAGAAATATGATAAACCCATTTTATTTACTGAGTATGGTTATAGAAGCGTGGATTATTCTGGTAAGGCACCATGGAAGAGCGACAGAAGTATGACTGGGGTAAATTTTGAGGCGCAAACAAATACAACGCGTGCCTTATTTGATAGTTTTTGGCAAGAAGAATGGTTTGCAGGTGGTTTTGTTTGGAAATGGTTTCATAACCATGAAAATGCCGGTGGATTAAAAGATTCAAGGTTTACACCCCAGAACAAGCCAGTAGAAGAATTAATTAGAGCTCAATATAATATAAAATGAAAGGTATAATCTTATTTGTTTTTTGTCTGTTAATCCTATCATGTAATGATGATACTGTAGAAACGGTTGAACAAACACTAAGCAGTTACATTCAAGGGAAAACGATTGAAGAAGGAGCGGTAATAGCCTGTGCCGCTAGTGATAGTAAAACCAATGATATTCTTGCATTTTATTACCCAGAATCTGGTGCTGATAATATTAGACTTTACAAAACGGCTGGTGTCAATATCGATGAGAAAGATTATTCTAATTACACGCAGTTTATTGCTGAAAATGAACCATTTTTTAATGGCCACTTAGGAAAATATGAGTTAAGTGGCGAAAATGAAAAATGGATTATTGTAACTTTTGAATTAGATGGTGAAATAAAAATTTCTAATCCAATACGGTCAAAACAACTTACAAAACCAACCCTTTGGAATAATGCGGTTACTATTAGTGAAAGTCAAAGTGGAATGCCTAATTTTGTATGGGAAGATAACCCCGTTGGGGATAATGCCATTTATTTTCAGGTGATTTCAGACGCTGAGAATAATTTGTTGTCAGGAACCTATACGTATAAAAATCAATTTCAGTATTACAAATTAGATAATGTAGTATTAAACGTTACAACCCAAACCCCGCCTGCTTTAATTTCAAAAGCGCAATATAATTTTACTTTAATGGATGTAAGTGTTGATAATTGGGTAAATTGGGTGGTTCAAAAACCGTTTGAAGTAGAATGATAAAAAATTGTTTTGCCTTATTGTATTTGCTTTTAATTTGCAATGTGTCCGCTCAAACAATGGTGGTGGATGACTTAAAGATTGAAGGTAATAAAAAATTAAAATCCTCATTTGTAAAAAAAATATCTTCAGTAACGTCGGGATCAGTCTTGGATTCTGTAGTGATAGAACAAGATATTTTGAGATTAAAACGATTACCTTCAGTATCTCATGCCTATTATCAAGTGTTTCCTTCAGTTGATAACAAATACAATGTGTTTTACCATATTGAAGAAAACTTCACCCTTATTCCATCGCTTAATGTGTATACCACCAATAATGATGAATTTGCATATAGATTGGGGCTTTATGAGTTTAACGCCTTAGGGCGAAATATAATATTTGGTGGTTTCTATCAAAAGGATATTTTTAGCTCTTATGCCATAAATTTTAGAGCGCCTTACCTGTTTTCTAATAAATTAGGATTGGCTATTAATCGGCAAGATTTAACGACACTAGAACCAGTATTTTTCGACAACACCTCTTCTAATTACAAGTATAACAATGATTCTTTTGAAGTTTTAGGCCTTTATGAGTTTGATTTTGTTAATAGAATGGAATTAGGTTTGAATTATTTCAATGAAAAATATAATTATGAATTTGGAGCAACAAATCCGGATGTCCCGCAAGAACTCGATGTTAAAAAATGGCTCATAAAGGTTATTTATGAATATAATAAATTAGATTACTTTTATCAGTACGTTTCTGGGTTTAAGAGTCAGCTTAATTTTCAATATGTCCATGCTATGGATAATTCATTGCCTGACTTTTTGGTGGGGTGGAATGACTTCCTCTTTTTTAAACGTTTAGGGCAGCGGGGAAATTGGGCAAATAGAGTTCGTTTTGGATTGGCCTCTAATAACAAAACACCATTCGCTCCATTTTCAGTTGATAATAATGTAAATATTCGTGGTGTAGGTAATGTCATTGATCGAGGTACCGGTTCTATTGTGTTGAATACAGAATATAGGCATACCTTAATTGAGAAAGATTGGTTTGTTTTGCAAGGGAATGGATTTATTGACGCTGGTTCGTGGCGAAATCCCGGAGGTCCGTTCTCAAACTTCACAGATAGTGATAATATCAAAGTATATCCGGGAGTAGGGGTGCGATTTATTCATAAAAAAATATATAATGCCATATTTAGAATTGACTATGGTTATGGCATTACAAAAGATGCTAGCCAAGGATTTGTTTTCGGTATAGGTCAGTATTTTTAATCTTAACTTAACTTTTCAACGCTATATTTTTAGATATAATCCCTTAGTTTAGCCAAAAATTTTTTGGATTATGAGAACTTTTGTTATCGGGGATATTCACGGGGGGTTAAAAGCTTTATTACAGGTTTTGAATAAACTTGAAATCACGGAGCATGATAAGCTGTTGTTTGTAGGGGATTATGTAGATGGCTGGTCTGATTCAGCTCAAGTAATCCAGTTTTTAATCGAACTTTCAGAAAAGATTAGTTGCGTATTTATAAAGGGAAATCATGATGTATGGTGTGAGGACTGGTTACGGTCTGAACATGTTGATATGACCTGGTACATGCACGGTGGAAAAGAAACTCTTGAAAGTTATAAAGGGTTTTCACAGGATGACAAAGAACGGCATTTAGCTTTTTTTGAAGATATGCTGCTATATTATTTAGATGACGAGAATAGATTGTTTCTGCATGCAGGATTTACATCCATGCATGGTGTTAAGAAGGAAGTTTATGAAAAGACTTTATATTTTGATAGAACCTTGTGGGAAATGGCTCTAACCATGGATAGTCAGATTTCAAAGGAATCTTTAATTTATCCTAAGCGACTTAAGCACTACAAGGAAGTTTATATAGGTCATACGCCTACTACAAATTTTGGATTTAACGTACCAATGAATGCCGTTAATGTTTGGAATGTAGACACAGGCGCAGCCTTTAAAGGGAAATTATCTGCTATGAATATTGAGACAAAGGTGGTAGTTCAAAGTGATAATTTACCGAGTTTATACCCTAATGAGCGTGGACGTAATAAGGATTAGTACAGTTATTCAATACTTTTAAAATCTTTAATGGCTTGATTAGGTTCTATGACGTCATACCCTTCCCAAAAATCAGGGTCATAAGCCGGTAGATAAATTGGTTTTATTTTAGGTTCTTCAGTAATTGTTTCAAAATTTGCTTCAGAAAGCGGGTTGTTTTCAAAGACAACCAATTCACTTTTTTCAGTATTTGATAAGGCAAAATGAATGTCAGAAGATAATTCATTTTGTTTTCGACGCCCTTTAGTATGTTTGTTTTTTTCAATAATTTTTAAAGGTCGTTTTATGCCAAATTTAGTGCCGTCCTCTGTGTCGGCATATTTTAATACATACTTGTCTGTATCTGCTTTACTGTAAATAAGGGTGCCTTTCTTTAAAAAATGTTGGTATGAAAGCCCTAAAAGATTGAAGTTTTTCAAGGGTCTTACATTTTCATAATCTAATCTTACAATGGCAAAATCATCAGTGTTTACATAAATAGTTCCTTTGTAATCTTCCTTGCGCTTAGGTTTAAAACTAATTTTATAGACAAAATTGTCATTTAAAAAGGAGTAGTCTTCAAGTTCAAAATCATAACGGTTTGATTTTGTTAGAAAATTAAAATCACTATCCTCAAAAATAAAACTGTTTCGCTGAAGACTTGAAATAGATGATTTTCTATACTTCAGAAAGTTCTCTTTACGCTCTTTTTCGTGTTTCTTTTGTTCTTCAATGATGGCATCAGTTTGTTGGGCTTTTTCATCTTTACCTATATTGTCATAATAGGTCGAGTCCATGTCTTCTTTAGTGCCAAAAAAACCTGATTTAATTTTGAAGTATGAGTCTCTTTTTACATGCTTTTTAACAATGCTATTAAACTTTTCTTCATAAGATTCGAAAGAGACTTCTTTACTCTTATCATATAAATGTGAAGCCTTGATAATGTCAAGTTTTTGTTCACTTTTAACGCCAGATTTCCCATAGATATTGGCTAATATTTCAGTGTAATCATCAGAATTTTTTGGCATTGCCATTAAAATACTGTCAACAAATTGTTGGTTGAATTCAGGGATTGTGGATTTCTTAATATCTACGTCACTTTTTGTAATATTAGTAAAATAGGATGCACGGTAAAAGAGTTTGCTTTTTATGTGACTATAGTCGTAATTAATCTTTAGGTTTTCATTAATTTTTTCTATAATTTCCTCAGTAGAATAGTTTTTATTGGACACCAAAACTTCATTGAGTTCTATGATTTTTTGGTTTAAAAGAATGATGCTATCTTTAAATGTTTTGATAGCAATTTGCTTTGGTTCATAACCTAAACAGCGAATTTTTAATGAGTCTTTATTAGACGTTTTTTTTCTTAAATAGATTGAGAAATCACCATTGGCATTACTTATTACTCCAGAATTATCATTTAGGGAAATGGTGGCAAAAGGAATAGGTTTACTTGAAATGGAATCTATTAATTTGGCATTTATAGATTCTTGAGCATTTAAGAGTACAGTTATCAAAATGAATAACGATGCGGTGTAAAGACGTTTCATAAAAGCGGTTTCTATAAAAGTAAACGATTCATTGACCCATTTGTAACAATTAATTTTTCCTTAAGGGTTTTTTATCACTTTTTAACATTTATAAATTTAATGTAAAAAGCATAAAGGGTTGTAGCATCAGCACCCAGCCATTTTTTTATGTAGATACTCCAATAAAAGAATTGAAGCTTCCAAATACCATGGGTTTCATACATTCTGGCAGAAGTCTGCAGTTTTTTATTTATAACGACAAACTGTTTTATTTTGTAAAGATGATTAATGAGTATATTGTCCTCATAAATAGTATAGTTTTCATCAAAACCACCAATAGTATGAAATAGTTTTTTCGATATAAATTGACTTTGGTCGCCACCCCGGCATGGTCTCCAATTAAATTGCGTGAACCAACTGGCTAGCCTAAGCCACCAATGATTACTGTTAAATTGCATTCTGAAACAGCCGGCCTTGTTCCTTTTATGTATTTCATTAATAATGAGCTGGTCAAAATAGGGCGGCGGGAAGGAATCTGCATGTAAAAAATATAAGATATCTCCTTGAGCATGTTTTGCCCCATAGTTCATCTGTTTCGCGCGTCCTTTCTCTGAGTGGAGTGCAATGATGTTTGTTTTTATGTTATTTGGAGATATTGTTTTAGTAGTCGAAATGCGAGTATCAATAAAATGAAACGCTCTTTTTAAATGTGATTGATGAACTTGAGCAAATGAATCTAAGATAGCAATGGTTTGGTCTTGACTCCCCCCGTCAACCACGAGAATTTCGCATACATGGTTTGGTGTTGAATTAGCTAATAAGTGTTCAAGTAGTTTTCCAATATGACTTTCTTCATTTAAAACAGGGATTATTATGGAAATGGTATGCGTCATAGAATCAGTTGTTTAAATCCCAATTATAAACCTTATACGTTTTCTGTGCCTTTTCGGAAATAGTTATACTTGAATATTGATTTAAAAAATTAATGATACTTCCATTTAGTTTAAAGTCTTTGGCAAACCACTGAAATATTTTAGAGAGTTCTAAATTGTTTTCAGAAATAAAATTTTTACTCGTATCATTTACGAAATCTTTAGTGGCCTTGGTGAGTCCTTGATCTAAATTTTGACTTGTGAAAGCCTTGTTTAGTAATTTCGGACAAGATATTGACGCACAAACAATGGCAAAATGAATACGAGGTTCGTCCATTTTTCTTAATATTTGGTGTTCAATGTCATTTAAGTTGTACCATTTTTCACCAAGTTTCCAATACCGTTGATCCCATGGTTTTTTGATGTCCTTTATACTTTTTACGGGGTAATGACGTAAAATCAAATCGATCGTCATGATATTGTAAGCGTTTATCCAGTAAGCAAGTGTTTCATTTTTACTCCAGGTATTACTCGGTAGGTTTTCTTCTAGAAAGGAAATACAATGAGATACCGCCTTTTTATCATTCATAAATGCATGGTAATTCACATGGCCTTGGTCTGAAACATGCTTCTCAAGTAGATTGGTCCAGATTTCATAATTTAATGTCTCTGAAGAGCTGGCATTGTTAGGATTGTTTTTTTCTACCAAAGCCTGTGGTTCTTCAAGGGTTTTTTCTCTTTGAGTTTTATTAGGTGCCTTTGTTTTATTCGCTACAGATTTAGTGGGTTGGGGTGTCGTAGGAGCTACCGAATCTGAAGTGTTACTGGTAGCTTTTTTAGAGCTAGAGCAGGCGGTTATTAAAATAATTAAAGCTAAGACAAGTAGGTGTTTCATTGAGGTTTTAATTTTTCTTCAGCGGATATAATTCTTGGTCAATGAAATTGTCAGGAAAAGATTCATCACCATTAAATCCCAGTTCAATGTCTTTGCCGCTATATGGAATATAATTGGTTTTAAAAATATAATCCCAAATACTCAGTGTTAGTCCATAGTTTACACCATACCTAACATGTTGAGGTAAGGTTTTACTGTGATGCCAAATATGCATTTTAGGATTGTTGAATATATATTTCAAGTAGCCATAATCCCATCCTAAATTGGCATGGTTTAGGTGGCCTATAATTATAGTAAAAAAGTAGACTATAGCTATATCTTTGGATGTGTATCCGCCAATTATAGCTATAGGTATATAAAGTAAAGATTTGTAGACAATAGGCTCCATCCAGTGATAGCGTAAGTGTGCGGCAAACCCCATTTCTTTAACAGAATGATGTACTTTATGAAAGTTCCATAGCCAGGGTACTCTATGTAGTAATCGATGGGTATTCCATTGTACAAAATCTGAAACCAAGAAAAAAATTAATAAGCCTAACCATTTTAGTAGTTTATTTATATCTAGCAATTGGAAATCTGGGAGGGAAAGATTAATAAGTGATAGCGTATCATCTAAAAATACGGAAGCCGTGTTTGAAAGTGCAATGAGTACAATGAGGTTGAGTAGAAAAAAATTAAAAAACATATAGAATGTATCCAACCAAAAATCTTTTCTAATAATGGACTGGTTTTTTCTCCATGGAAATACATATTCAAGTAACCATACTAAAAGCGAAATAGCAATTAATCCATAAAAATAGTTATCCCAGTGGTTTAGATTTATTAACTCATACTTGAGATAATTCCAATACCCGGAATACGAATTTTTTATGATGTCTAAATATTTCTCCATAAATGAGTCTTACATCAATTAATATGATGTAACATTTGCTAATTACTTAGCAGCAGCCCCCACCATCATAATGATAAGTAGATTCACTAATAAATATATCGTCTCCATTTAAATTAGCCAATGCACCGGCTGTTTTGTCGCAAATGGCTAAGGGTTGGTTTTTAAGTAAAACATGTCCTTTTTTATCATCAAAATAATCTTCATTACCATAGTAAATAGCGGCTTTACCAGTGAAAATACACGGGCCGTCTTCGGGCATGGGGTCTTTAATTGCAGCTACTTCAATAGATTCTATATAGATTAATTCATCTGTTGGGTAGTTCTTAGGGTCTAAAATTCGATAGGGTTTTCTAGCTCTAATTTCAATAGTACCAAAACCGGCATCTGTTAAGGCTTTAACGTATTCTGCTATTGGCAGGCTACCGCTTAAGCAAAGAGCTCTTAAACGCTCATCATTACGCAAGGCATCATTCATAGGTTGCTCACAGGTGGGGTCACTCATAACCAAGCGTCCATGCGGTTTTAAAACCCGATGCATTTCTTCTATAGCACGTTTGAGATCATCAGCTTTAAAAATATTAAACAAACAGTTTTGCGCTGCAACATCAATACTATTGTCTTCAACAGGTAAATTCATGGCGTCTCCCTTTTTTAGGTCCACAAACTCACTTTTAAACCATGAGTTTTGAGCTTCAGCTTCCTGAAAGTTTTTACGAGAGGCCTCAAGCATTTCATCCACCACATCTATGCCAACAACGCCTCCTTTTTGACGATTGAAGTAAGCAAACTGTAATAACTCCATGCCTCCGCCAACTCCAACATACAGCATTTTTGGGTTGTTAGTTAAATCGCGCGCATGCACAGTAGAACCACAACCATAATTCATTTCCTGCATAATTTTTGGGATTTTCAGTCCAGGCAATTCCCAAATAGGATTAGTAGTACAGCATAATCCAACATCTGGTGTTAGTGCGGCTTCTTTGTATACATCGTGGGTGGTTTCTAAATAACTCATATTTTATTTTTTTTTCTTTTTATAAAAGTAATGTCTTAAGAAGTAAATGGCTGTAACTTTTATTACACATTTACAGGCTGCTAATTAGTTGTTTAAAGAGCACGATCATCTTAGGTTCTGCTTGCACTGCGCTGGCAATTATGTCTTCTATATTTACAGGCTCTAGATTATCTGGGTCGCATTCATCTGTTAAAACTGACACCGCAGCTACTTTTAAATTCAAATGATTTGCAACTATTATTTCTGGAACCGTACTCATGCCAACAGCATCAGCACCAATAATTTTTAACATGCGATACTCTGCTCTTGTTTCTAGCTGAGGCCCCACGACGCTTGCATAAACCCCTTTGTGAAGTTTTATGTCATTTGCTTGTGCTAAAGCCTCAAATTTGGAATTTAGGGCATCATCATAAGGAGCACTCATGTCTGTAAAGCGTTCACCTAATTGTTCTACTCCTTTAAAAGCGAGCGGGGACCCACCTTGCAAGTTTATGTGATCGTCAATCAACATCAATTCGCCTTTCTTGAAATTAAGATTTATAGCCCCTGCCGCATTTGAGACTAAAAGGGTTTTTATGCCTAGTTTTTCCATAATACGAACAGGATAGGTAACATCCTGCAATGTGTAGCCTTCGTATAAATGAAAACGGCCTTGCATAACGATAACTTTTTTCCCTGCTAGCTCACCAAAAATGAGTTTCCCTTTATGAAATTCAACTGTGGCTGTTGGGAAATTTGGTATGTGATTATAGCTTACTTCTCTTATAATGTTTATTTCACTTATAAGTTGCCCTAACCCCGTGCCTAAAATAATACCAACTTCGGGTTGGTCAAAGCCCTTATTGTGCAAGTAATTTACCGTTTCTTCAATGTATTTAATCATATGGTCTTTTTTTAAGATCTAATATTAGTCAATTTTGGGGTTTTCATTTTTGTGTTTGGTAATTAGTAAGTAATACTGTATTGATATGTAGTATGTTAAATGGTAATTAGCTTGAGGCTAAATGTTTTCTGGCCGTTAGCAATTGCATAGTAACGTAGGTGTTTTTTTGCGAATTGCATTTTCTTAGCGACTAACTTAATGAAATCTATTGATTTTATTTCTTAAGAAATGTGTAATTCTTTTAAAATATTTGGACAACTTAAAAAGATAAAAGGAGTTTTTGAACCTATGGTTTAGGACAGAAGTTGTAGCAATTTTGGGAACTTCTTTAAATCTTCAAAAGTGTCAATGTCATTCAAAGTGTTTAAGGTAGCAACGGTAATTTTATTTTGTTTAAGTTCATTTAGGGTGTCTTCGAGTAAATTAGGTTGACTCCATGGTTTGTTTTCAAAAATTCGATGATGCATTTTACTTAAACCAATAAGGTAGTAGCCACCATCTAAGGCTGGGCCAAATACAACGTCATTTTTTTTCAGTTCATTTAAACCATGGTTTATATGTTCTTCGGCTATTTCAGGTAAATCAGAGCCTATTAAAACAATACGTTGGTATCCATCATTAAATCCATCTTGAAAGGCATTTTTCATACGTTCACCTAAATCCACTCCTTCTTGAGTTGTTTTATAAAAGGATTTCCATTGGTTTTCAATTGGGGCTTCAGAAAAATAAATCCTAACATCTGATGCTATTTTTTTGCTGACTTTTTCAGTGATATTAACGAGTTCTTGATAGATTTTAAGCGCGCTGTCTTCACCAATAGTTTTTGCAAGTCGAGTTTTAACTTTTCCCGCTTTTATGTTTTTGACAAATATGATAAGGAGTTCTTTAGTCATATACTTTGATGCCTTTTTGGAGCCATTTACTCCAGGATTTTGAAAAGGTATGAACGCTGTCCGTTTCTTTTTCAGCTTGGTTATACACAGGTAGGTCGTGGTTTTTCCATTCAAAAATCCCGCCGTATAAATTCATAACATTAGTATAGCCGACTTTCTTTAAATGTTCAGCAATATCTTCAGATCGAATACCTAATGAACAGTAAACAACTATATCGGCATTTTTATCTGGTAGTTGCTTTGTGATATGATCTAGGTTGAAATTGTCATAGCCTACAAATAAGGCGTTTTTGATATGACTAGTTTCATACTCTTGTTTTTCTCTAGAATCTAGTAAAACATAGGAATTCGCATGATTTGCCAATGAATCAACAGTTATATATGGAATACTTTCTGTGTTTTCTTGCTTGAGTAATTTTGATAGTTTTTTTTGTCCATATCCAAAAATAGAGCAAAGCAATAAGAGGGCTATAATATAATTTTTCATAATTAATCTTTTATGCAACACTACCTTGACAACTGCTTCCTGCGCCAGCAGTACAACCATAGCAGTGCTGTGAAATTACAATCTCTCGTCCTTCAAGTAATTCTTCATTGAACTTTGAAATATGTTTCGCCTTACTATTCACCGGTAGGTTAAGCATTTGATTAAAATCACAATCGTATAGATGCCCATCCCAACTTATAGATAACGTATTTGTACACATGACGTTTTTAACCGCAGCAGGATTATAAGCTTCAACTAGGCTATACATATAGTCTTCGTAATTTTCAGAGGCTATTAAATAATCTAAAAATCTAGAGATAGGTAAATTAGTTATTGCAAATAGGTTATGAAACTGAATATTAAAATCTTCCTTTAGTGCCTTTTTAAAATCTTTTTCCATAGCCATTTGGTCTCCCGGTAAGAAGGCTCCAGAGGGATTGTAGACTAAGTCTAATTTCAATCCGCTTTCAGGCATGCCATAGCCTATGGCATTTAAGTCTTGTAAAGCTTTTATAGATTTGTCAAAAACACCATCGCCTCTTTGTTTGTCCGTTTTCCCTCTTGTCCAATGGGGCATTGAGCTTACAACGTGAATATTGTGCTTCTTGAAAAACTCCGGCAAATCATAATATTTTTTGTTGGCTCTTATAATAGTTAGGTTAGACCGTACTATAAAATCTTTAATGCCCGCCTTAGCAGCTTCTTCAACAAACCATCTGAAATTAGGATTCATCTCTGGTGCTCCTCCTGTCAAATCTAAAGTATGCGCTCCGGTATTTTTAATAACTTCCAAACATTGAGTCATGGTTGTCTTAGTCATGATTTCTTTCCGGTCTGGTCCTGCATCTACATGGCAATGATCACATACTTGATTGCACATGTAACCAACATTAATTTGAAGAATTTCTAATTTCTTTGCTTTTAGAGGAAACTGATTGGTTTCAGCAATTTTATTTTTAAAAGTAGGTAATTCTCCATTTTGAAAAATACCGTTAGACAAAATTTCTAATTGTCTTTTGCTATTCGCTAAGTCGCTTTCGCGTTTATGGAGTGACTTTAAGGCCATTAATTAAGCATTATTTATTAATAATCGATTTGGTTAAAGCTTAGGTGTCTTTGGGATGCAATAAAAAGTTTCAAATTAGGAGGGAACAGGTAATTTAATAGCATAACCCTGCAGATTTACCATAGGATTAGCCATCTAACTTGTTGACTTTATTCATCATTTGAACGCCATGAACTAGAGTTGCACCACTTTTTATTGCTGCTCCTACATGAATAGCTTCCATCATTTCTTCCTTGGTAACCCCACGTTGTAGTGTGTCTTTGGTGTAAGCATCAATACAGTATGGACATTGTTCAGTATGCGATACTGCCAAGGCTATAAGTGATTTTTCTCTTGCAGTTAGAGCGCCTTCCTCAAAAACCTTCCCGTAATATTCGAAGAATTTATCTCCCAATTCTTGATTCCACTCACTTATTTTTCCAAACTTTTTTAAGTCGGCAGGGTCGTAATAAGACTTTTGCATAAAATTTAATTTTTCTAAAGCTATAAATGTAAAAACTTAAGTCGATATAAATACTGAGACTTAACACAATTTATTCATAAAGATTTTATAGTTTTATTTTTTGTGTAAAATACAATAACTATGGATGACTATTTTGTAATTGCTACGGTAATAATATTTTTATCAGCACTTTTTGGATATATTAATGTGCGCTTTTTGAAGCTGCCCAATAGTATTGGTTTAATGTTGATTACCATTGTTTTTACATTTGGTGTTTTTGCACTCAGTTATGTGGATACTACACTTTTAGACGCTGAGCGCTATATTATAAGGCATATTGATTTTAAAGAGGTTTTATTGGATGTCATGCTGAGTTTTTTGCTTTTTGCTGGAGCACTACATACGAATTTTCAACAGCTAAAAGTACAGCGATGGCCAGTTTTGGTGTTTTCTACTTTTGGGGTTTTAGTATCTACTTTTCTTGTGGGTATTATGATGTTTTATGTATTACAGATTATAGGGCTAGAAGTAAGTTTTGTGCATTGCCTATTGTTTGGAGCTTTAATTTCACCTACAGATCCAATTGCGGTGTTAGGAATATTAAAGAAGGCGGGTGTGCCTAAAAAGTTGGAAGCAAAAATTGTTGGGGAGTCACTTTTTAATGATGGTGTAGGGGTAGTTGTCTTTTTAACTATTTTTCAAATAGCCTCCGTGGGGAATGGTGATATTGAGGCTTTTGATGTGCTACGTTTATTTGGTCAAGAAGTTTTAGGCGGTATTGTTCTGGGAGGTGTTTTGGGTTGGATAACCTATAGGTTGATGCGATCAATAGATGATTATGATATTGAAGTAATCATAACTTTAGCAGCTGTAATGGGGGGTACTGTTATTGCCCATCATTATCATTTATCGGCGCCATTGGCCATGGTTACTGCTGGATTAATTATAGGTAATGATACTATAAGGGGTAGTGCCATGTCTAAAATAACAGAGAATTATGTTGATAAGTTTTGGGAGCTTATAGATATTTTATTGAATAATATTCTTTTTGTTTTGATCGGTATGGAAATCCTAGTTCTGGCCTTTGATGGAAAGTATATTTTAGCAGGAATTCTTGCTATTCCCACAGTGCTTATTTGCAGATTTGCATCATTATTGTTTCCAATAAACTTTTTCAAAAAACGATTAGATTTTGTGCCGAGAACTAATTTAATTATGACTTGGGGAGGCCTTCGGGGCGGGATATCCATAGCATTAGCACTGGGATTAACCCAGGCCATGCATCGTGATTTGTTTCTTGTTGTAACTTATATAGTTGTCGTGTTTTCTATTTTAGTACAAGGTTTGACTGTTAGTAAATTAGTGCAAAAAGTAAAAATCTAATCTCTAAGCAGACTTCTTGAAATAACTATTTTTTGGATTTCAGAAGTGCCTTCATAGATCTGTGTGATTTTCGCATCTCGCATAAGGCGTTCTACATGATACTCTTTTACAAAACCATTACCGCCATGAATTTGAACGGCCTCTACAGTATGTTCCATAGCAACCTTTGAAGCGTATAATTTTGCCATGGCACTAGAGTAATCGTAATTTTTGCCTTGATCTTTTTCCCAGGCTGCTTTCATAACAAGCTGTCTTGCAGCTTCAATGTCGGTTGCCATGTCAGCAAGTTTAAAAGCAATAGCTTGATGATTGCAGATTTCGGTACCAAAAGCTTTACGTTCTTTAGAGTATTTACGAGCTAACTCAAAAGCACCGGATGCTATACCTAGAGCCTGAGCTGCTATGCCAATACGTCCACCAGACAATGTTTTCATTGCAAACCGAAATCCAGAGCCGTTAACCCCTATTCTATTTTTTTTAGGAATTTTTACATCATTAAATTGCAAGGTATGCGTGTCACTACCTCTAATTCCTAGTTTATCTTCTTTAGGTCCAACATGGAAACCCTCAGTGCCTTTTTCTACAATAAATGCATTGATTCCATGTGAGCCTTTATCTCGATCGGTTTGAGCAATAACAATATAAACATCCGCACGACCACCATTTGTAATCCAGTTTTTTGTACCGTTAAGAAGGTAGTGACTGCCTTTGTCTATGGCTGTTGTTTTTTGAGAGGTAGCATCACTTCCTGCTTCCGGTTCACTTAAGCAAAAAGCGCCAATAAATTCTCCTGTTGCTAATTTTGTAAGATATTTTTCTTTCTGTTCTTCCGTGCCATAAGTTTCCAAGCCATAGCAAACCAGTGAATTGTTTACAGAAACAATTACAGATGCAGAAGCATCAATTTTTGATAGTTCTTCCATAATGAGAACATAGGAAATAGCATCCATACCGCTACCGCCATATTTTGGGTCTACCATAATACCTAAAAAACCTAAATCGCCCATTTTTTTTACAAGGTCCTTTGGGAATTTTTGTAGGTTGTCGCGTTCAATAACACCAGGAAGTAGTTCTGTGTTTGCAAAATCGCGAGCTGCATCTCGAATCATAATGTGTTCTTCAGTGAGGCTAAAATCCATAATTCGTAATAAATTTATTGTTTCAGTAAAAAATATCTACAAATATAAGGTATTAGTGCGAATTATTTAATTAGGATTATTATTTTTACCGCCCTATGAATAAAAACGAATATCATGTTGTAGGGGTGATGTCAGGAACCTCATTAGATGGAATAGATTTGATTCAAGCCAAATTCTATTTTGAAGAATATTGGCGTTTTGAAATCTTAAATACAGAAACCTTTGATTATGAGGATTCATGGCGGGACATACTTGCCAATCTGGTAAGTAAGTCTTTGGAAGAATTGCAAGAAATTGATGTCGCATATACGACCTATCTCGGAACCGTTATAAATGCTTTCATAAGAAAGTACAAGATTAAAAATATTGATGCTGTTTGTTCGCATGGGCACACCGCATTGCATCAGCCGGATCAGGGATTGACTTATCAAATAGGGAATAGGCCTGAATTGGCTCAGTTATTGAATCTAACCGTAGTTTGTGATTTCAGAGTTCAGGATGTTCAACTTAAAGGGCAGGGAGCTCCTTTGGTTCCCATTGGTGATAAGCTTTTGTTTTCAGAATATGACTACTGCATAAACCTTGGTGGCTTTGCTAATATCTCGATGGATGTTAATGAAGAGCGGATTGCATATGACATTGCTCCCGTGAATATAGTGTTGAATTATTATGCAAATAAACTGGAGTTAGATTATGACCCCGAAGGTAGAAATGCATCAGAAGGGAACGTAAATACCCATTTGTTAGAGGTCTTGAATAGTCTTCCTTTTTATAACGAATCATATCCAAAATCATTAGGTTTAGAGTGGGTGAATACGCATGTGCTTCCGGTAATTGAATCCTATAGTTTAATGGTTAAAGATGTCTTAAGAACATTTGTGGAGCATGTTGCGATTCAAATCGCCAATCAAATCCAGTCAAATACTTCTGCGACTATTTTGATTACAGGTGGAGGCGCATACAATACTTTTTTGATTGAAAGAATTAAAGCGTTTACAGATGGTATGATAATCATTCCTTCTCAAGATGTCTTAGAGTTTAAAGAAGCACTTATTTTTGGTTTTTTGGGCGTACTTAGGCTTAGAGGGCAAAATAATTGTTTGAAAAGTGTGACCGGTGCCACAAAAAATCATAGCTCGGGAAACATATTCCTTTCCTAAAAATCACAAAAATTTATTACCATTCATTTTTTAGTTTTTTATATTTGTTACAATAATAATTTAAACTTTTTTATATGAATCAGCTTTAGCTTCGTTTGGTTTTTAAGTATCAGAAGATTGAACAAGTTATTAGTATGAATCAATTTATATATAGAAATGAAAGAATTATTAAAGAAGTACGAAAATAAGGCACCCGAAATTGTTTTTAATTGGAAAGACTCTGAAACTGAGGCGGAGGGATGGGTAGTCATAAACTCCCTGCGTGGAGGGGCTTCAGGAGGAGGAACTAGAATGCGCAAAGGACTTGATATGAACGAGGTGTTATCGCTAGCAAAAACAATGGAAATTAAATTTACAGTTTCTGGTCCAGCTATTGGTGGTGCTAAATCTGGGATTAATTTTGACCCTCATGATTCTAGAAAAAAAGAAGTTTTAGAACGATGGTATGCCGCTGTATCTCCACTTTTAAAGAGCTATTATGGTACGGGTGGTGATTTGAATATTGATGAAACAAATGAAGTAATCCCTATCACAGAGCAAAGTGGTGTTTGGCATCCTCAGGAGGGTGTTTTTAATGGGCATTTTAAACCAACTGAAGCGGATAAAATTAATAGAATAGGCCAATTGCGTCAAGGTGTTATAAAGGTTATTGAGAATCCTCAGTATTCTCCAGATGTGTCAAGAAAATATACCGTGGCAGATATGATCACCGGTTTTGGTGTCGCTGAAGCGGTAAAGCAATATTATAATATTTATGGTGGCTCTATTAAGGGGAAATGTGCCGTAGTACAGGGATTTGGTAATGTTGGTGCTTCTGCTGCATTTTATTTGTCTAAAATGGGAGCAAAAATTGTAGGTATTATTGATGTTTTTGGAGGGGTCATTAATGAGGAAGGTTTTTCATTTGATGATATATGTCATTTTTTTCTAGCCAAAAAGAGTAATACCTTAGTCGCCGAAAAATTAATTCCATTTGATGAAATAAATAAAAGAATTTGGTCTTTAAATGCCCAAATTTTTGCACCTTGTGCGGCCTCGCGATTAGTAACAATACATCAGATTGATGAAATGATAGATAGTGGATTAGAAGTTATATCTTGTGGAGCTAATGTGCCTTTTGCCGATAAAGAGATTTTCTTTGGACCAATTATGGAACATACAGACTATAAAGTTAGTTTAATTCCAGATTTTATTTCAAATTGTGGGATGGCGCGTTTATTTGCATATTTCATGGAGCGTAAGGTTCAAATGACAGATGAGGCTATTTTTAATGATACCTCAAATAGAATTAGAGAAGCGATAGAAAAAGTATACAATAAAAACAAATCAAAAACGGGAATCAGTGCAACCGCCTATGAAATAGCATTGGAACAACTTATTTAATCAAATTAGATTTATGGAAGCAGCAATTATCTTAGTATTTGTTATTGGCTATTTAGCCATAACCCTAGAGCACAGTATAAAAATAGATAAATTGATTCCGGCACTAGTCATGATGGCTATTTGTTGGGCATTAATTGCCTTAGGCATTGATGCGTTTCCAAATTGGTTTGATTCTGGTGAACATGCCTTAGTAGATGGTTTTGGTTTGCTTGGTCACGACGATAAAATGCATTTAATGGAGGAAACCTTATTGCATCATCTAGGAAAAACCTCTGAAATATTGGTATTTCTTTTAGGGGCTATGACTATAGTTGAGATTATCGACTATTTTGATGGTTTCTCAACAATAAAAGGCTTCATAAAGACAAAAAAGAAGAGTAAAATCTTATGGATTTTTGCCATTCTTGCCTTTATTTTATCTGCAATTATAGATAATTTAACCGCTACAATCGTACTTATTTCTATACTTCAAAAAATTGTTAAGGATAGAAATATTCGTATTTGGTATGCAGGTTTAATTATTATTGCTGCAAATGCAGGTGGTGCTTGGTCACCTATAGGTGATGTAACCACAACAATGCTTTGGATTGGAAATAAAGTATCTACAGGACACCTGTTTGGATACTTATTTTTACCATCGCTTATATGTATGGTAGTGCCAACGTTAATAGCCACTTTTTTACCTGTATTTAAAGGGGAGTTAGATGTTGAAGTTGTTGAAGAAAAACCAAAAAGTAAGTTTAGTGCTACTATGTTGTATTTAGGTTTAGGAGCTATTGTTTTTGTGCCTATTTTTAAGGTTGTTACACATTTACCGCCTTATGTAGGTATGATGTTGTCTCTAGGTGTTGTGGCAACTTTTGCTGAGATTTATAGTAGTTCCAAGTTTAGTATGACAGAGCACGGTGCCGAAGAGAGTGATGCTCACGCACTTCATAGTCCTGTACATTATTCGTTATCAAAAATTGAGTTGCCAAGTATCTTGTTTTTCCTCGGAATTTTAATGGCCGTGGCGGCATTAGAATCATTGGGTACATTATACGGGTTTGCATTAACCCTTAAAGAAGGCGTGCCTATGATTGGTACAGAAATGGTAGGTACGAAAGTGTCAGATTTGGTGGTGCTATTGTTAGGTGTAGGATCTGCAGTAATTGATAATGTGCCATTAGTAGCTGCTAGTTTAGGTATGTTTAGTGCTGCTTTAGACGATCAACTATGGCATTTCATTGCGTATTCCGCTGGTACAGGAGGAAGTATGTTGATCATAGGTTCAGCTGCTGGAGTTGTAGCAATGGGTATGGAAAAAATAGATTTTTTCTGGTATCTCAAAAAGATATCAATTTTAGCTTTATCCGGATTCATAGCAGGGGCATTAGTCTTTTTATTCACAAGAACATTATTTTAATATACGGAAAGAGAATTAAGTACGTTATTAAGTTCATTAGATAATTATTATATGTTAAGTATGGGAATACAGGATGCTCAAGATGGAGCAGAGATTGTTACGGATGGTGAATCCGTTGAAAAAACACTTTCAATAATAGAATTAATAAGTAGCGGAGGACTTGCTGGTCAAGTTATTATTGCTGTTTTGTTTTTACTTTTAGTAGGTGCTATTTATATTTATTTTGAACGCATTTTTGCCATTAAGGCGGCCTCTAATGTAGATGCTAATTTTATGAATCAGATAAAGGACCATGTAAGTAATGGGAAAATTGATTCAGCACAAATGTTATGTGCTCAGGTGAATTCACCAGTGTCTAGGTTGATAGGAAAAGGGATTTCAAGAATAGGAAAACCTTTAGCTGATATTAATACAGCCATTGAAAATGCTGGCCGATTGGAAATTTACGGACTGGAAAAAAATGTAAGCGTTTTGGCTACTATTTCCGGGGCGGCACCAATGATTGGGTTTTTAGGTACCGTAATAGGTATGATTTTAGCCATTTTTGAATTGGCGAATGCTGGTGGAACCATTCAGATGGATGTTTTAGCTAGTGGCCTATATACGGCTATGACTACTACAGTGGCTGGTTTAATTGTGGGTATTGTAGCCTATATGGCATATAACCATTTGGTTGTTAAAACAGATAAAGTAGTTTATCAAATGGAAGCAAACTCATTAGAGTTTTTAGATCACTTAAACGAACCTGCATAGTATGAATTTTAGAGGGAGAAATAAAGTAACTCCAGAATTCAATATGTCATCTATGACAGATATTGTATTCTTATTGCTTATCTTTTTTATGATTGCTTCTACTTTAGTGACTACCAATGCTATTGATATATTACTGCCTAAGGCAAGTGGGAAAACTGAGAATAAAAAGTCGGTTGCAGTAAGTATAAAAAAAGATTTGACCTATTACATAGATCAGAAACGTGTTGGAGAGAGTGTCTTGGAAAATGAGTTATTAGCGGCATTGTCTTCAAAAGAGAAACCCACTATAGTTTTGCGTGCTGAAAAATCTGTGCCTGTTGAAAACGTAGTGAAGGTTATGGATATTGCAAATCGAAATAAATTTAAGGTGATATTGGCTGTAAAGCCAAAATAAGGGATGAAGTATTTGCAAACCAAACATGAGCGGAATTCTGCGAAATTAACGGCGTTAATTTCAATAATTTTGTTGCTTTTACTGTTTGTGGTTGGTACAACTTATATGGACCCACCTGAAGAATATGGTGTTGCTGTTAATTTTGGTAATTCCATGGTAGGATCGGGGAATAAACAACCATTAAAACCTGTAAAATCTGAGCCGCAGGAAGTTGTAGAGCCTGAAGAACCAGATGTTTCCAAGTCAGAGGCTGAGCCCGTTAAATCTGCAGAATCCGAGGAAGAAGTTATTACTGAGGATAATGCCGAAACTATTGCTATTAAAAAACAAAAAGAGGCAGAAGCCAAAGCAAAGGCGCTTGAAGAAGCAAAAGCCGAAGCTGAGGCAAAAGCTGAAGCCGAGCGCATAGCAAAAGAAAAGCGTGAACAAGAAGAGAAAAAGAAGAAGTTAGACGCCTTAATTGGAGGTGTGAGTAAATCTGAAGGCACTGAAACCGGTAGCGAAGGTGATGATAATGTGGCTGGTGATAAAGGTCAGTTGGATGGTGATCCCTACGCAGCAAGTTATTTTGGAGGTAAAGGATCTGGAAGTGGCGGTGTTGGTTATGGGTTGAAGGGCAGGGGTGTCGCTTCATTTAAAAGAATATCTCAAGATTGTAACGAGTCTGGAATGGTAATAGTTAAGATTGTTGTAAATAGAGAGGGCAATGTAATTGAGGCGGTTCCCGGCGTTAAATACACAACTAATACAGCTAAATGCTTATTAGACCCAGCTAAAAAAATTGCACTGTCACATAAGTGGCCTGCAAATCCAAAAGCACCTACAAGGCAAATAGGATTTGTTAGGGTGAACTTCAAAATAAGCGAATAATACATGAACTATCAAGATACATTAAATTGGATGTTTTCTCAGCTTCCAATGTATCAAAAGCAAGGTAGTTCTGCCTTTAAAAAAGATTTATCAAACACTATACTATTAGCAAAGCATTTAGGGAACCCTGAGAAGGTTTTTAAATCTATTCATGTGGCTGGTACTAACGGAAAAGGGTCTACAAGTCATATGCTGTCTTCTGTTTTGCAGGAGGCGGGATATAAGGTTGGTTTATATACTTCTCCTCATTTAAAAGATTTTAGGGAGCGTATAAAAATAAACGGCAAAGAAATTAGTAAGGCAAATGTCGTAGAATTTATCCAAGAGAATAAGGCATTTTTTGAAAATAATCAGTTGTCTTTTTTTGAGATGACTGTGGGTATGGCATTTGATTATTTCTCTAAAGAGAAAATAGATATAGCGGTTATTGAGGTTGGTATGGGAGGACGTTTAGATTCAACTAACATTGTTACCCCTGAAGTTTCGGTAATAACGAATATAGGTTTAGATCACATGCAATTCTTAGGGGATACCCTTGAGGCTATTGCTTTTGAAAAAGGCGGCATTATTAAACTTAATATACCGGTAGTGATTGGAGAAACCCAAAGCGCCACAGCACCTATATTTATGGAATTAGCAATGCAAAACAATTCTGAAATATATTTTGCTGATCAGGAAGTGTCTGAAAGTTATAAGACCGATTTAATGGGTAGTTATCAATCGAAAAATATAAAAACGGTAGTTCAAGCCATTAAGGAACTTGGAAAAAGTGGCTTTTCAGTTTCAGAGGAACAGCTAATTAATGGATTGGGGCAGGTAGTGGATCACACCGGCTTAAAAGGACGTTGGCAGGTAATATGTCAATCGCCAAAGGTTGTTTGTGATACAGGACATAATAGAGAAGGCTTAATCCATGTAATGGATCAACTCAGCAATGAAGACTATAAAACACTTCATATTGTTTTTGGAGTGGTAAACGATAAAGATTTAGACTCTATTGCTGATTTATTGCCAAAAACGGCCAAATACTATTTCTGTAAACCGGATATACCTAGAGGATTAGAAGCAGATAAGCTTCAGAAGGCTTTTGGGGCATACGGATTATATGGTAGTGCTTATCGTTCTGTTTATGAGGCTTATAAATCGGCAATTGAAATGGCAGATTTAGATGATTTTATTTTTGTTGGAGGGAGTACATTTGTTGTTGCAGAAATAATTTAAAATTTTTTAAAAAAAACTTTTGCAATGTTAAAAACTAGATTATATTTGCACCTCCTAATAATAAGGGCGCGTAGCTCAGTTGGTTCAGAGCACTTGGTTTACACCCAAGGGGTCAGGGGTTCGAATCCCTTCGCGCCCACTTCAAAGAAAAAAGCTTGATGAATTTCATCAAGCTTTTTTTGTTTTAAATATGTCATGGTCTAAGCTTATTTTAGTTTTTAAAGGATATTGCTTTTTCTGGTAGGCCAACTTTCGTAATTTCTTTTAGATTGAATTTCATCCATACTAAATAGTTTATAGTGGTATGTTTTCATTTTAAACTGTCATTATAGTTGCAGCACAAAGTTGGTAGTGCAAACGCATATCTGTATGGCATACATGCTAAGCTTGGACAAGAATGTCTAGAGAACGCTTTTTAATTGGTCTTTAAGTGGCGTTTTAGGAAATGTATGCGTTTCAGAACTACTTGTTTAGATCTAGAAAATATTGCCTTATCACTACGGTTATGGAGTTAAATCCAATTGATTTATGGTTTCATTATAGTATCAGGCTTTGGAAGTCTAAGCGGGTTTTGATAAAAATTCTTTTTAATAATCTGTGAGTTAATTCTTTACAAGTATTATTTTGAAACAGGTGTTTATTTTGTAACTTCGATTGTTATAGGCGTAATTATTGTGTAATCCGTTTTAAATTAAGTTTTTATGATAATTGATGATATTAGAGACAGCTACAAAACTATATTTGAGTCTTATGGAAAACCTTCGCTGGAAGAGCATATTCAAAAAATTATTGAACTGGACGCTTTCTTGCCATACAGCTCTACGTTTTTTTGCATAACCAATACGCAAGACTTGACATTTGAATATATAAGTAAAAATATGGCGGCTTGCTTAGGCTTAAATGCCGACGAAATGAAAAGTAAGGGTATGCGTCACTTTTGGAGTAGAATGCATCCAGACGATCTAGAATTATGGCTTCAAGCTTTAAATGAATTGATGGGTTTTACTTTAAAAGAGATCCGTATTGAAGATCGAGATAGAATGAGTTATACCTGGAATTATCGTTTTAAAAATGGCCAAGAGGACTATGTAAACATTATTCAAAACACCACGCCTCTTGAATTTGATAGTACACATAAGCCTATTATAGGACTTGCCCATTATACTGTTTTAGCACCTCAAATTAAAATGCCAATTTGTGCTTCGGCTAAATTGTTAAATGTTAATAGTGAGTATGAAACGGTTTATTTCAACAATTTTTCTCAAAAATTATTATCGGATGGTATAAGTAATAGAGAGCGGGATATTATAAGGCTTTTAGTATTAAATCATTCAAGTAAAGTTATTGGGGACAAATTGGGGATAAGTTCTAATACAGTGGATACGCATAGAAGAAATATTTTAAAAAAATTGAATATTTCCTCAACAGGGGAGCTAATAGGTATGCTTAAGATGAATAATAGCATTATTTAAAGGCTTAGAATCTAGTGATTTAGTGTTGGGTGTTCTTTTTGTCCGATAAAACTGGTCTTTTGTCGAAAAAAAATAAAACTACTCAATTTGAGTATTGTGGGACTTATTAAAATCATTCATATTTGTAGTGCTATTAATTAGTTCTTAGGGAGAATTTATTAGAAAGTGTCTGTTTATTCATTTAATCAGGCACTTTTTAATTGAAATAGTTTCTGCCTTAACACTGATATTTTGAGCCTACAAAGATTTTAGGATAGTGTCGTTTATTATGCTAATACATATCGAGAACGCGTTCTAGAGCCATGCCACGAGAACCCTTTATAAGCAGACTAGAATTCTGGATGGCTTTCAATTCAGAGGATGTTTCGAAATTGTCAAAAGTTTTAAATTGGATTGCTTTATTAGCGTCTATTTTAGATTCATAAAAGTGCTCTCCAATAAGGAAAACCTGATCAATATTTAAAGATAGGACTAAGTCAACAATGTCTTGATGTTCTTGTTTAGCATCTACACCAAGTTCAAACATATCTCCCAATATGGCTATTTTGTTACCTTTTAGGTTTTGAAAGTTAAGTAAAGCGGCACGCATACTTGTTGGATTAGCATTATATGCATCTAAAACTATCTGGTTTGACCCTTTTGTTATAATTTGAGAGCGATTGTTTGTTGACACGTAGTTCTCGATTGCAGCTTTTATAGATTCGTCATCAACTTTAAAAAAATTACCAATACAAATAGCGGCAGCAATATTATGAAAATTATAGTCGCCAATGAGTTGACTGCTAATTTTTAAGTTATTGTAAGTGCAGGTAACATTTGGTTGGGTTTTTAAATTAGTTATTGGAACGTTTGGGTTGGTCTCTAAGTTGCCAAATGAATATATATTGCCCTTTTTTGTTTTCTCAATTTGAATAGCGTCATCAGAATTAATAAAAATGGTTTTCTTATTTTGTAGTAAGAAGGCATACATTTCGGATTTTCCTTTGATTACACCTTCTACACCTCCAAATCCTTCTAGGTGAGCTTTTCCAAAATTAGTTATATAGCCATAATCTGGTTTCGCAATGTCACATAAAAAAGCTATTTCTTTTAAATGATTTGCCCCCATTTCAACAATGCCTATTTCTGTTTCTTTTCGCATTGCCAATAGGGTGAGTGGTACGCCTATGTGATTATTTAAATTACCTATTGTAGCCGAAGTATTATACTTTTTTGATAACACAACATTAATAAGCTCTTTGGTAGTTGTTTTACCGTTACTCCCTGTTAAAGCTATTATTGGTTTGTTTAAATATAGCCTGTGATAGGTGGCTAGTTCTTGAAGAGTTTCTAGAACGTTTTTAACTAAAATTGTTTTTGCCGTGGTGTGGTATTCAGGTTCATCAATAATGGCGTATTTGGCGCCCATTTCAATGGCTTGTTCAGCATATGTATTACCATTAAAGTTGTCTCCTTTTAAGGCGAAAAACATGTCGTCCCTATTAATTTTTCTAGTATCTGTACATGCAGCGTTAGAGGATAAAAAAAAGCTGTGTAGTTGTGCTATTGTCAAATCGATTTATTTTGAAATAAAAGTATAAAAAAAAGTCCTAACAAGGTTAGGACTTTTTTTTATAAAATTTTTAATAGATGTTAATTTTTAGATTTGGTTTTTGATTTACTTTTTGATCCAACTCTAGACATTGCACATCTAAATCCAATATAGTCTGTTGCCATATCTTGTGGAAAGTAACGTCTTTGAGCAGGGTCTAACCAGTACTCTCTATCTTTCCAAGAACCACCTTTGTAAACTCTTACTTCATCATTAATCATAGAAGTTCGGTTGTTACCTCGGTCATATTCTCGAATAATATTACCTAAAGAATCTCTGGTAATAGAATGCTTAGGAGAATTGTACATTTTTCTTGTTTCAGCGTCAGTATCACCTTCTTCAGTTTCATCATCATTAAAGCTTTCAAAATAACGTGAAGAACGTTTGTCACCATCTCTGAAGTTTACGGCATTACTTCTGTCGAAATTAGTTCTTAAATATGTTTCATTTTCATCTACAGGTACTTGTAAAATTTCACCTGGTAAATTTCTAGCAATCACTTTTCCGTTAGATAGCGTATCGTAAACTACATCATCTGAGGTCACAACTTTTACAGTGCCATCCTCGTTAATAGCGTTTTTGGTATAAACATTTCCACGGTAATAATTGAAATCATTAAATTCACTATCTACAATAGGTCGGTAAACATCTGCTACCCATTCGGCAACATTTCCAGCCATATCATACAATCCATAATCATTTGGTTGATATGATTTAACAGCATTAGTTATATCGGCACCATCATCTGACCATCCTGCAATTCCACCATAATCACCTTTACCTTGCTTAAAGTTGGCCATTTGGTCTCCTCGGATTTTACGTTTTTCAGAACGTGTATATTGTCCATCCCAAGGATATTTTTTACGTCCACGATACAGGTTAAAACTTCTTAATTCACTTAACCCTAATGCAGCATATTCCCATTCAGTTTCCGTAGGAAGTCTATATTTAGGACCAATAACACCAGATTCTTTGGAAGCATAAACGTTAGTTTCATTTCCGTCAGCATCTACTTTAATATTTCTATTTCTTCTAGTATCCGTTTCACCATTATCATAGGCGCTTGGATCAACTTGATATCTACTTGTACTGAAGTAGTTGTCAGGATCCATTTCCGTTTGATTAATATCACGGTATCCGTTTTTCTGTAAATTCAATTCATTTACACGGTCTGTACGCCAATTGGCATACTCAACAGCTTGAATCCAACTTACACCAACTACTGGATATTCTGCATATGCAGGATGTCTCAGGTAGTTTTCAGTCATAACTTCGTTAAATCCAAGACGATTTCTCCAAACCAATGTGTCAGGAAGAATACCTCTGTAGATTTCTTTATATAAGTCATCATCTGGTGGATAAAGCTTTTTCATGTAGTCAAGATATTCTACATACATTAAATTGGTAACCTCAGATTCATCCATATAAAATGATTGAACATGTTGTTGGTTGGGACTATTGTTCCAATCATGCATGACATCATCTTGAACACGACCTTTTGTAAAGGTGCCGCCTTCTACAAAGACAAGACCTGGAGCGGTTTCTTGTTCTTGAAAGTTGGTGTTGTATTGAAAACCACCGTCTCTAGAATTTATTTGCCATCCAGTAGCTCTAGAACTGTTTTTAGAACTAGAAGATTTTTTACAGCTTGTAGAAACTACAGCTAGTGTTAAAATCAATAGAACCTTTATTGATGTTACTTTTTTCATATCCATACTTTTAAGTAAGCTAATAATTTTTGGTGCTGCAATATAAGAATTAAACCCAATAACGCAAGCTGTTTTTTACAATTTAACCAAAAAAAAGTGTATTTCATCCTGTTTTTTGGTTATTATAACGATGTTTTGACTGAATTTACCACCGTTTTATCATGTATAAACGCTAGCATAACTGTTTTATTATTGTATTTTTGATGGAGTTTTTAAAATTGTTGTTTTTTTTTAATAATAACATGGTGTTAATAGCGTTATTCTTGCAATGAAAAAGAAGATTTTATTTTTATTATTGATGATGTCGGTTGGGTTAGTTGCGCAACAAAGGCAGTTCAAAATTAGTTGGGACGGAACTCAAAAACTTTTTGGAGATAATTTTTCTATTGAAGTCCCTTCCTTTAATAAGGAAAACTTTGTTTATAATGGTGATACTTTATTATTTGTTGATCAGTGGGTGTCTAATTTTGAAGTTAACGAGTCTTCAATAACGTTATCTAATGTTGTTTTAGAATCCATCTCTAGTGAGGAATTAAAAGAATTGGACACTGGTAATATACCAACTAAGTTAGAATTTAATATAAGAAATACCCAATCAAGAGATAAGAAATATACCTATTTTCAGTTAGTTCCTCTTTTAAAGGGGTCTAATGGAACTTTTAAAAAAGTCACTTCATTTCAAATTAATTATAGGCAGGGCAATAGTTTAAGTAAGTTGTCTGCCTCAGGAAAAGGGTATAGCACTTCTAAAGCACTGTCTAGTTCTGTTCTCAAAGACGGGGATTGGTACCGGTTTTATGTGGATACCACAGGCGTTTTTAAATTGTCTAAAGATTTTTTGCAGAAATTGGGCGTTAATGTAAATAGTGTTGATCCAAGGGATATTAAGTTGTATGGTCATGGTGGTAGTATGATTCCCTTCTCTAATGCCGTGTCATATCCTTATGATGTGCCTGAAAATGCCATAAAATTTATTGGGGAAGAAGATGGTGTGTTTAATAACAACGATTATATTTTATTTTATGCACAAGGACCAAAAGTGTATAGTGAAGATAGTAGAACACATATTAATTGCTATACCGATAAAACCTATTATTATATAAACATAAGTCCAGGTAGAGGAAAGCGAATACAGCCTTTTTTGCAACCTGAGGGAGTTCCAGATTTAGTAATTGATACCTTTGAAGATTACAAATTTCATGAAATAGATGATTATAATTTAGTGTCACTGGGAAGGCGATGGTTTGGTGATAAGTTTGATATAGAGAATACAAAAGAATTTACATTTGATTTTCCAGATATAGTTGCAACTGAGCCAGTAAAGTTGAAAGTGGTTGTAGCTGCAGCCTCCGAATCTTCTAGTGTCATGGGGGTAAGTGTTGATGGGGTTAATGTGGCTTCTTTGGGCTTATCAGGAGTTTCCTCTCCAACATTTGCTAGCGGAGCAAGCTATTCAGGTGATATAAATGTTAATTCATCAAAAATAAGTGTAGGGCTTGATTTTAATAATCAGGGTAATCCTAGTGCCATAGGTTATCTCGATTATATTTCAATTGAAGCGGTGAGACAACTTAATTTTTTAAATAAGCAGTTCTTGTTTAAAAATAGTGTTGTAAGTTCATCTAGTGGCATTGGCGAGTATATTATAACGAATACCTCTAGGCTAACTGAAGTTTGGGATGTAACAGATTTGTATACTGTTGCAACTGCCGAAAATGTAGATAATGCTTCCAGCTTTAGTTTTAAAGCGACTTTGGGGAGTTTAAAAAAGTATGTGGCTTTAACCACTTCAGATTATTATACACCAAGTTATGATTCTAATACGGCAGTTAGCAATCAGGATATAAAAGGAACCATATTTCTAAATGATCAAGGAGGCTTTCAAGATGTAGACTATGTTATAGTGGCACCTAATAATATGATAAATCAGGCGGAACGATTGGCGGATATTAATAGATCTCAATATGGATTGAATGTTAAAGTGCTTGGATTAAATGAAATATATAATGAGTTTAGTTCGGGAAATCAGGATGTTGGAGCTATACGTAATATGGTAAAATATGTTTATGATAATGCCAGTTCAGAAGAACAAAGGTTGAAATATCTATGCTTATTTGGAGATGGGTCTTTTGATTATAAAGATCGTATTGCTAATAATACCAATATTGTACCATCTTGGTATTCCTATAACAGTTTTAGTGCTGCAACGTCTTATGTGTCAGATGATTTTTATGGTATGATGGATGAGAATGAAGGGACTATGCTGACATCAGATAAATTGGATATTGCGGTAGGAAGAATGTTAGCTGATACGCCACAGCGAGCCAAGGAATTGGTTGATAAAGTTGAATCCTATTATATTAAAGAAGCCTTTGGTAGCTGGAGAAATAATTTTGTGGTGGTATCTGATGATGTTGATAAAGATTGGGAAGGTATACTTCAGGGAACTACAGATGAAATAGGGAATTTAGTAAATGATAAAAAACCATTTATTAATGTTGTAAAGATTCATTCAGATTCTTTTGAACAGCAATCATCTGCAGGAGGAGATAGGTATCCGGCTGTAAATGCTGAAATTTCTAATGCTGTTGACAAAGGAGCATTAGTTCTTAATTATTTTGGTCATGGAGGAGAAGACGGATTGGCTGAGGAGCGTATTTTATTAAAACCAGATATTAATGATTTTAGAAATATTTGTAAACTTAATTGCTTTGTAACGGTGACTTGTGAGTTTACGAGGTTTGACAACCCCTTTAGACCGACGGCAGGCGAATCTACCTATTGGAATAAGGATACTGGCGCTATAGGTTTAATTACAACTACGCGTCAGATCTTTGTGAGTTTTGCTGTGGCTTTTAATAGAATTTTAGGGCAGTATTTGTTTTCTTATAATAATAATGATGATACTGTGAGCTATGAATATCCTACCATGGCAGAAGCCTTGAGGTTAGCTAAAGCTGATCGTTTAGTTACTGGAGCCTCTCAAAGGCGTTTAATTTTCTTTATTGGTGATCCAGCTATGAAATTGGCCTTTGCTGAACCAAGTATAAAATTAACAAAGATAAATGATGTGCCAATTGCACAAGCTACAGATACCTTGAAGGCGCTGAGTTATGTGAAGTTGTCCGGGGAAGTCACTGATCTTTCAGGTAATTTGTTGTCAAATTACAATGGTACTATTTCGTCAACTATTTATGATAAAAATATTGATAGAAAAACCTTAGCCAATGATGGTACAAGGCTTAATGGCGAATTGGTGTTGATGGATTTTAAAACATTGGGAGAAATAATTTTTAGAGGTCAGGCTTCTGTAGTCAATGGAAAGTTTGAGTTTGATTTTATAGTGCCCAAAGATATCGGTATTCCTGTGGGTTATGGCAAGGTTAGTTTTTACTCAAAAAACAAAGAATTGACACAAGATAAATCTGGGGCAGTAGTTAATACTGTACGTATAGGGGGGATTAATAAGAATGCAGAAGAGGATAATATTGGTCCAGTACTAACCTTATTTATGAATGATGAAAATTTCGTGTCTGGAGGTATTACTAATGAATCTCCTACCATATTAGCCAAGCTAGAGGATTCTAATGGTATAAATACCGCCAGTGGGGTTGGGCATGATATTGTAGCAATTATTGATGGCGATGAAAAGAATCCTATTGTATTAAATGATTACTATGAAACCGAAATGGATGACTATACTAAAGGTACAGTTAGTTTTCCGTTGAGAAATTTAGAGGAAGGTTTGCATACATTAACGCTCAAGGCTTGGGATGTATATAATAATTCTTCTACTTCTGAAATTCAGTTTGTTGTATTCAATGAAAATCAGGAATTAATGATTAATAATGTGCTTAATTACCCAAATCCTTTTGTTAATTACACAGAATTTTGGTTTAATCACAATAGTTCGGTGCCATTGGACGTTTCAATACAGGTGTTTACTGTTTCAGGGAAATTAGTTAGAACTTTAAATGGGCAAACCTCAGGAGGAATCAAAGTTGCCAGTTCATTATCAAGGGATATTGTTTGGGATGGTCGAGATGACTTTGGAGATAAAATAGGTAAAGGCGTGTATATTTATAAGCTCAGGGTGCACTCAAGTGCCTTAAATAAAACCGTTGAGAAAATAGAGAAACTTGTGATACTGTAATAAAAAATTATATTTGCTAAATTAAAAACTAATACATGAAGAATAAATTAATACTATTGCTGGCTTTTGTTGTTATTTTCAAAATTGAAGCACAAGAAAACCCTACAATTATAGTGCCTAATCCAAATGATTCCAGGGTTATTACCACAGGTGTGCCATTTTTATTAATCTCAGCTGATGCACGAGCAGCCGGTATGGGGGATATGGGTGTGGCTACCTCGGTAGATGCGTTTTCACAGCAATGGAATGCATCAAAATATGTGTTTTCTGAAACAAAGTCTGGTGTGGGTGTTACTTACACGCCTTATTTGAGCAAATTGGTTAATGATATTTTTCTTGGAGGCTTGACTTATTTTAATAGAATAGATGAACGTAGTGCTTTTGCTGCAAGCTTAAGATACTTTTCTTTAGGAGATATTGAGTTTGTGCCGGATGAAAATACGCCGCCTATTGTAGCTCGACCAAATGAATTTGCACTAGACGCTTCGTACGCCCTACGTTTAAGTGATCCATTTTCAATGGCTGTTACTATGCGTTATTTGAGGTCTGATTTAAAGTTGAATGTTGGAGATGTTGATGCCGTAGCCGCTAGTACCTTTGGAGTTGATATCTCTGGGTATTATCAAAGTGAAGAAGAGGCCTATGCCGATTTTAATGGACGTTGGAGAGGTGGTTTTGCTATTCAAAATATTGGACCAAAATTTAAATATGATGAAGGTGGTGTAGAAAATTTTCAACCAACCAATTTGCGTTTAGGTGGTGGTTTTGATTTTATTTTTGATGACTATAATAAATTGGCTGTAACTGCTGAGTTTACCAAATTGTTGGTGCCAACGCCTCCTATTTTAGGAACTGAATTTGAAGATACAAATGGAGATGGGGAATATGATACCCAAATTTCACCTGATAATGGTGTTATTTATAAAGGTAAGTCTAATGACGTGAGTTTCTTATCTGGTATGTTTCAGTCTTTTGCCGATGCACCAGGAGGTTTTGAGGAAGAAATGAAAGAAGTGACATGGGCATTGGGAGCAGAATACATGTATACTGATTCTTTTGCATTTAGAGCAGGGTATTTCAATGAGGCTGAAGAAAAAGGTGCTAGGAAATTTTTGGCTTTGGGAGCTGGATTTAAGGCAAACGTAGTTAATATTGACCTATCTTACTTGTTCTCAACATCAAAAGTTCAGAGTCCTCTAGAAGGTACATTACGTTTTTCTTTAACGTTTAATATTGGTGCTGGTGAATATTTTGAGTACTAGCAGAGTACTCTGCTAAAAAAGTATTGAAAACTATTGCTGTTGCAATAGTTTTTTTATTTATCAGAGTTTTTTAAATTTACTAGAATCTTGGGTATGAAAGAAATAAGAAAGGAATCGGTTTTATACATGTATCAGAGCTTAGACGAATTGCCTTTAGCCGTATCCAATCTTATGGAAAGGGCTGTAGAGGCTAGAAAAAGAGCTTATGCGCCATATTCGAAGTTTCAAGTAGGAGCTGCATTATTATTAGATAATAATGAGGTGATTACGGGTAATAATCAAGAAAACGCTTCTTATCCTTCTGGTTTATGTGCTGAGCGAACAGCTATTTACTATGCCGGTTCTCAATATCCAAATGCGAAAATACTCAAAATGGCAATCTCTGCTGGTGCATCAGAAAAGCAAACAACAAAGCCAATTCCGCCTTGCGGGGCATGCAGGCAATCTATAGCGGAATATGAGTTGAAACAAGAATCGCCAATTGAAATTTTTTTTATGGGTGAAACAGGTGAAATTGCTAAATCTAATTCTCTATCAAATCTGCTGCCATTTGTATTTGATAAGTCAGAATTATAGTGTTTTTATTCATGATGTTTTTCAGATGTTTAAGAATATATTCTTAAAATTATTAAATAGATAATTGGATTCAATTTGAGTCTATTTTTTCATATTTTTTCTAGTTTAATAAGATTGCGTTTTTTCAGTTACTCACAAAGTATTACTTTTGTAATCCGCTAATTAATAATTTAACATTATTCGATGCAAAAAATAACGAAAGAGGTTTACCTCAAGTGGTATGAAGATATGTTATTCTGGAGAAAGTTTGAAGACAAACTTGCTGCCGTATACATTCAACAAAAAGTAAGAGGATTTCTTCACCTATATAATGGGCAAGAAGCTGTTTTAGCAGGTGCTTTACATGCTATGGATTTGACAAAAGATAAAATGATTACAGCATATCGTAATCATGTGCAACCTATTGGTATGGGGGTTGATCCAAGACGTGTAATGGCTGAGCTTTACGGTAAAGCAACAGGAACTTCTGGAGGTATGGGAGGTTCTATGCATATATTCTCTAAAGAATTTCGTTTTTATGGGGGTCACGGTATTGTAGGTGGTCAAATTCCATTAGGAGCAGGAATTGCTTTTGGTGATAAATATCACGGTAATGATGGTGTTACATTATGCTGCTTTGGTGATGGTGCTGCTAGACAAGGTTCACTTCATGAAACTTTTAATTTAGCCATGCTTTGGAATTTACCAGTGGTCTTTGTTTGTGAGAATAATGGATACGCTATGGGTACTTCAGTTGAAAGAACAGCGAACCATGAGGAAATATATAAGTTAGGATTAGGTTATGATATGCCTTGTGCGCCTGTTGATGGTATGAATCCAATTAAAGTTGCCGAGGCTTTTGATGAAGCTATCCAGAGAGCAAGAAAGGGCGGAGGACCTACATTTTTAGAGCTTAAAACGTACAGGTATAGAGGACACTCAATGAGTGATGCGCAGCATTACAGAACTAAGGCTGAAGTAGAGGAATACAAGAAAATCGATCCAATTACTCAGGTTAAGGATGTGCTTTTAGATAAGAAATATGCCACTGAAGACGATATCAAGGTTATTGATAAACGTGTAAAGGACAGAGTTCTAGAATGTGAAAAATTTGCGGATGAATCGCCTTATCCAGAAAAACAACAACTCTATGATATGGTATACGAGCAAGAAGATTATCCATTTATTCAACATAAATTATAAGCTATGGCAATAGTAGTAAATATGCCGCGTTTAAGCGATACCATGGAAGAAGGTACTGTTGCGGCTTGGTTAAAGAAAGTAGGAGATAAAATTGAGGAAGGCGATATTTTAGCGGAAATTGAAACGGATAAGGCAACAATGGAGTTTGAGTCTTTCAATGAAGGGACTTTACTTCATATTGGAGTTCAAGAAGGAGAGACAACTAAAGTAGATGAACTTTTGGCCATTATTGGAGATGAAGGAGAAGATATTTCTGGATTATTAAACGGTGGTGGAACTGCTGCTCCCAAAGAAGCTGAAGAAACAAAAGAAGAAGTTGCCGAAGCTCCTGCAACTGCTGTATCAAGTTCAACCTCTGAATTACCAGAAGGTGTTATTGTGGTAACTATGCCACGACTAAGTGATACCATGGAAGAAGGAACAGTAGCAACTTGGTTGAAAAAAGTTGGAGATGCTGTAGAAGAGGGAGATATATTAGCGGAAATAGAAACGGATAAAGCAACTATGGAATTTGAATCATTCCAATCGGGTACTTTATTAGAGATAGGTTTAAAGGAAGGTGAATCTGCAAAAGTAGATGAGTTACTTGCTATTATTGGACCTGCAGGAACTGATGTTTCTGGCGTTGCAGCTGGATTTTCAGCTGGAGCACCTGCTCAACAAGAGGTAGCGCCCAAGGCTGCTGAGGTGAAAAAAGAGGCACCAAAAGCGGCACCAGCTGTTGCTAAGAAAACTAGTGCACCTGCACCAACACCGGTTACAGAAAATGGTCGCGTGTATGTGTCTCCTTTAGCTAAAAAATTGGCTGAAGAAAAGGGGATTAATTTGACTAAAGTTCAAGGTTCTGGAGAAAATGGACGTATAATTAAGCGCGATATAGAAAACTATGAGCCAGCAGCATCTGCCGCTTCAGTAGGTAAATTTGTGCCGGCTGGTCAGGAAGATTTTGATGAGGTTGATAACTCACAAATGCGTAAGGCCATTGCTAAAGCGTTAACAAATTCTAAGTTCTCAGCACCGCATTATTACTTAAATGTAGAGTTTGATATGGAAAATGCTATTGCTTTCCGTACACAATTTAACTCTATTCCAGATACTAAAATTTCATATAATGATATTGTTGTAAAAGCTTGTGCTCTTGCTTTAAAACAACACCCGCAAGTAAATTCGCAATGGTTTCCAGATAAAATGCGTTTAAATAATCACGTACACGTCGGAGTTGCTGTAGCTGTTCCAGATGGTTTGGTTGTACCTGTTGTTAAATTTGCTAATGAGCAAACTTTACCACAAATTGGTGCAGCGGTTAGAGATCTTGCAGGAAAAGCTAGAAATAAGAAATTAACACCAGATGATATGCAAGGAAGCACGTTTACGGTGTCAAATTTAGGGATGTTTGGTATTGATACATTTACATCTATTATCAATCAACCTAATTCTGCAATTCTTTCTGTTGGAAATATTGTTGAAAAGCCAGTAGTTAAAAACGGACAAATAGTTGTTGGAAACACAATGAAATTGTCTTTAGCATGCGATCATAGAACTATTGATGGTGCTACTGGAGCTCAATTTCTTCAAACATTGAAGGGGTATATAGAGAACCCAGTAACTATGTTGGTTTAATTTCAAGTAAATAATTAATTAGATAAAAACCTGTTTCATGTTAATTGAAACAGGTTTTTTTATCTTTAATACCTAAAATGGATATTTATGAGACTGTTAATTTATCTTTTAGTGTTAACTGCTATTTTTAGTTGTGGAACCCGAAAAACACCGATTAAGGCCGAACAAGAAAATGTTGCTGAAGGGGAGCGTGCGGAACTTCAAAGTATTCAAACAAGTTTAGAGTATTTAGCGTCTGATGAATTAGAGGGTAGAGAGACAGGTACTATTGGGATTGAAAAAGCAGCGGTATTTATTGAAAATTTTTTTAGTAAAAATAAGATTAAACCTTATTTTAAAACCTATAGAGATACCTTTAGAGTAAAGGATGTTGTAGGTTATAACATTGTAGGATACATTGAAGGTAATGATGTGAATCTAAAAAATGAGTTTGTCGTTCTAGGTGCACACTATGATCATATTGGAGCTGCAAAAAAAGTTGATGGTGATAGTATAGCCAATGGAGCCAATGATGATGCATCGGGAACAGTTGCGGTTATGGAGTGGGCCAAATATTTTTCTGAAAGTAAAAGTAATAAAAGAAGCATTTTGTTTACACTTTATGCCGCTGAAGAAATGGGTTTAAAGGGCTCTGAACATTTAGCTAGGAGATTAAAGGAATCTGATCTCGATTTGTATACCATGATTAATTTTGAGATGATTGGCGTTCCACGGACAGGAGATAAAATCATGGCTTATTTAACGGGTTATAATCTGACCAATATGGGTGAAAAGTTAAATAGTTATGCTCATGAAGATATTCTTGGTTTTTTACCACAGGCTAAATCTTATAACTTATTTCAACGGTCAGATAACTATCCGTTTTATCAAGAGTTTAAAATTCCAGCTCAGGCTATTTCCACTTTTGATTTCACTAATTTTGATTACTATCACCATGTGAAGGATGAAGCCGAACAGATGGATTTTGAGCATATGACTAGTTTTATTAATAAAATGATTCCTGCCTTAGAAGGCATGATTAATGCTTCAAGCAAAGAAATTAAAATGACTAATGAGTAAAAATATTATTATAACAGGAACAAGCAGAGGCATTGGTTTTGAACTGGTGCAATTATTTGCTAAAGCGGGGTATCAAGTTTTGGCGCTTTCCCGCAATGAGAAACCTATTGAGAATTTAGAATTGGCAAATGTAACTTGCTTTTCTTTTGATTTAAGCGATAATGATGCTTATAAGAAAGTTGAAGATTTTATAAACAAAACTTGGAAAAAGGTTGATGTTTTAATTAATAACGCAGGAACCCTTTTGAACAAGCCTTTTTCTGAAACCGGCTTGGTTGATTTTGAAAATGTCTATAAAACTAATGTTTTTGGTGTTGCAGAATTGACCAGAGTAGTCTTACCATTTATGCTAAAAGATAGTCATGTGGTTACTGTTAGTTCTATGGGAGGAGTACAAGGCAGTATGAAGTTTCCTGGTTTGGCAGCCTACAGTTCAAGTAAAGCTGCGGTAATAACTTTAACAGAACTTTTAGCTGAAGAGTACAAAGAGGCTGGAATATCATTTAATGTTTTGGCTTTAGGAGCTGTTCAAACCGAAATGCTCGAAGAAGCTTTTCCAGGTTATCAAGCGCCAACTACAGCTTTGGAAATGGCGAATTATATTTTTGATTTTTCACTTAACGGGAACAAGTATTATAACGGGAAATTGCTACAGGTTTCTAATTCTACACCTTAATTTATGAGTAAATACGAATGCATTATTTTTGATTGCGATGGCGTTCTAATTGATAGCGAGTCTATTGCTATTGGGGTTTTGGTTGATATGGCAAATGATTTGGGAGCTAAAATGGATAAACATCAGTCTTTAATAGATCTCAAAGGGAAGTCATTAAACCTATGTATGCAGCTAATATCTGAAAGAATTAAAAAAGAACTGCCTTTAAACTTTGAGACAGATTATCGAATAAATACTTTTGAGGCTTTTAGAAAAGAGATACAACCCATAAATGGAATAAAAGAAGTTCTTGAAAATTTAGAGATTCCATATTGTGTGGCTTCAAGTGGTCCAGAAAATAAAATTAGACTAAATCTTGAGGTAACAGGATTACTCCCTTTTTTTGAAGGTAATATATTTAGCTGTTATGCCATTCAAAAATGGAAACCAGAACCAGATGTTTACTTGTGGGCAGCAAGGACAATGGGATTTAAACCAAGTGAATGCCTTGTAATAGAAGATAGCCTTTCGGGAGTAAAAGGTGCTATAAGAGGAGGTTTTGATGTTTTTGGATACACAGAGCATGATTATGGAAATGAATTAGAAGCGTTATCAACAAAAACATTTTCTAACATGTCAAATTTGTTGGAAATGATAGAAGCATAAAGTATTCTTGTATTTTTACAGTCATGCAAAGTTCGCTTAGAAATTATTTACCGCCTTCAGCTATTATTCAGGTTTCAAAACTTTTGGAAGATGATAACCTCCAAGTGAAAATAAAAAAAGAACGTAAAACGCGCCACGGTGATTATAGGCGTTTGCCTAATGGGAAACATCAGATAACGATAAACTCTAATTTAAACCCATATCGGTTTTTAATTACATTAGTTCATGAGGTGGCGCATTATGAGAGTTATAGAGTTTATGGAATGCTTATAAAGCCACATGGTATAGAATGGAAGCGCACATTTCAGCATTTAATGTTGTCTTTTTTAAATCCTGATATTTTTCCTAATGAATTGCTACCACTTTTGGCAAAACATTTTAAGAACCCTAAAGCGAGTAGTGATACAGATGTTAAACTTTCATTGGCTTTAAAACAATTTGACCAATCAAATAATAAAACGCTTATTTTTGAAGTTCCCACGGGACAAAGTTTTAAATTATATAATGGCAGAATATTTAAAATGGGAATGAAACGTGTTAAGCGATTTGAGTGTATTGAAATAGAAACCGGTAGGGTGTATTTGTTTAACCCTAATGCCGAAGTAGAATTATTAAAAACAGAGGATTATGAATAAGAATTATTATGCCATTTTAATGGCAGGAGGTGTAGGCTCAAGATTTTGGCCTGTAAGTACGCAAGAGTTTCCTAAGCAATTTCATGATATGTTGGGAACTGGAGATACGCTTATACAGAAGACCTTTCAGCGTTTATCGAATCTTATACCAAAGGAAAATATATTTATACTAACTAATGAACGATATAATGACTTAGTATTAGAGCAACTACCTGATGTTAAACAAAGGCAAGTGGTTTTAGAACCGGCCATGCGTAACACCGCACCTTGTATTCTATATGCGTCTTTAAAAATTCAAAAAGAAAATGAAGATGCTGTAATGATTGTTGCTCCAAGTGATCATTGGATTGAAGATGAGCAAACGTTCTCAGAAAATGTACAGCAAGCTTTTGATTTTTGTTCGCAGAATAAGGCCCTTATGACTTTGGGTATTCAACCAAGTTTTCCGAATACGGGTTATGGGTATATCGAGTTTGACAAAACTTCAAATGAGGATATAAAAGGGGTTAATCAGTTTAGAGAAAAGCCTGATTATGAAACTGCGAAGGAATTTATAAGTCAAGGTAATTTTTTGTGGAATGCAGGAATTTTTATGTGGAGTGTAAAAAGTGTCATTGATGCTTTTCAAAACAATCAGCCTGAACTCTATACGCTTTTTGAACAAGGTATACCGGCATATAACACAAGTTTAGAAGCTGAGTTCATAAAAGAGAATTATCCCAAGGCCGAGAATATCTCTGTGGACTACGCTCTTATGGAAAAGTCGAAAAATGTTTATGTTATTGCTGCAGAATTTGATTGGAATGATTTAGGAACCTGGGGTAGCCTATATGATAAACTTGATAAAGATGCCGAAAGTAATGCCGTAGTGCATGCAAGAACATTGGTTGAAGATGCCGCAGGGAATATGATTCGTACTAAAAATGATAAAATTGTGGTTGTCGATGGCTTGAATGATTATATTATTGTTGATAAAGACGAAGTTTTGCTTATCTTTCCTAAAAGCAAAGAACAGAATATCAAAAAAGTGCTCCAAAATGTTAAAAACAAATTTGGAGAACAATATGGATAAATAATTATGGCTGAAGAAAGTAAATTTAATTTTTCTGAGGAAGATACATCTGAATCTGAGAAAACCAAAACAGTAGAAGCTTCTAAAAAGGCCATGCAAAAGGATGCCCAGGGTTTATTCCAAAGCATTAGGCAATTTCTTAAGGAGCTATTAGATTTTAGGGATGATACGGATAGAGATGCTACCATTCAAGCTATAAAAACTGATATTTCATTTAAAGGCGCAACGGCATGGATTTTAGTATGCTCTATTTTTGTGGCTTCCATTGGTTTAAATGCAAATTCTACTGCCGTAGTTATTGGGGCGATGTTAATTTCTCCATTAATGGGGCCAATTTTGGGTGTTGGTCTTTCAATAGCTATTAATGATATTGATACACTCAGAAAATCATTAATAAACTTGGCGACTATGATAGCCTTAAGTTTAATTACAGCATTTATGTTTTTCTGGTTATTCCCATTAAGTGAAGATACCTCAGAACTTTTAGGTAGAGTGCGACCTGACATTCGAGATGTTTTAATTGCTTTTTTTGGCGGCTTAGCATTAATAATCGCAAGGACTAAGAAAGGTACTATAGCTTCAGTGATATTCGGTGTTGCTATTGCAACGGCGTTAATGCCTCCATTATGTACTGCTGGTTATGGATTGGCAAAAGGTAATTTTATTTATTTTGGACAAGCCATGTATTTGTTCACCATAAATACAATTTTTATTGCTTTAGCTACATTTTTGGTGCTTAAGTTATTAAGATTTCCAATGCTTAAGTACGCGAATTCAAAGAAAAGGTTACTTATATCAAGAGTAGCAACGGTTCTTGCTATAGTGGTTATGATACCTGCTATTTGGACTTTTTTAATTGTTTTGGATGAAAGTAACTTTCAAAGAGATGCAGCCACTTTTATAAAAAAAGAACTTTCAGAATTACCACACGCAGAATTCATAAAAAATAATGCCTCATATATCTATGGTGATGATGAGGTTTCTATAATTGAGCTGAATACTTTTGGATTAGATGAAATACCTGAAGCCTCTATAGACTTATTAAGAAGTCGACTTAAGGATTATCGTGCTTTAAATAACACAGAGTTAATCGTTAATCAAAATAAGACCAAAAATTTAGATAATATGAGGTATATGGAGGAGTTGCGAACTCGAGATTCATTGGATTTGCTCTCGCAGAACCAGCAAATTAGTTACCTTAAAGATAAAGTTAGAAAGCTTTCCAAATTAGATAAAAGTTATGCCGCCTTTGATGAACTTACAAAGGAGGTGAAAATCATTTATGAGAATTTAGAGGAGATATCTTATGCCAATTTAGTCTCAACAAATTTCAACAAGAAAGATACTATTTCTGTGTTCTTCTTGAAATGGGATAAGTCTAAAACCAAAGAGAAAGAACGAAGACGAGATACCGAAAAACTTAAAAAATTATTTAAACAGAAATTACGTCTGGATACCTTAGTTGTCAACCGATTAAATTAAAAGTATGGGCAACTTAGGGAATATGAACGATTGTGATTTAGTTTTAATTACTGGTGCTAATCGTGGCTTAGGCCTAGGGTTTGTTCATTATTATTTAAAACAAGGTTTAAATGTTATCGCCTGTACTAGAGATATTGATAACAGCCTAGATCTGAATTTACTTGCTAGAGAGTATAACAGTAATTTGGTCATCCATGAATTAGATATTTCTCAAGAGAATTCTATAACACGTTTAGGAAAAAAGGTGGAGCATTTGCAATTTAATATTGTCATTAATAATGCCGGGGTTTGCACTGAAGAGAATTTAGGAAATTGGACTTCTAAAAATTTTGAAAGTATATTTAAAGTGAATACAATAGGTGTCGCACTATTTTCACAGACCATTTTACCATGTATAAAGCCAAATGGCAAATTAATTAATATGTCTTCTGGGATGGGATCCATAGCACTTAATCTTAATCCAGAATTAGGACTCGATGCCTATGCTATGAGTAAAGCAGCTTTAAATATTTTTAGCAGACGTTTGGCATCAAAGAAACAATGTGAAAACATAATCGTTGTAGCAATGAGTCCAGGTTGGGTGAAAACAGATATGGGAGGAAACGAAGCTCCAGTCACTATAGTTGAAGCCATTTTGAACCTGGGAATAGTAATAGATAAGTTATCACTTAAAGAAAGTGGGAAGTTTTTATCTGTTGATGGGGAAGAACTACCTTGGTAAATAAAGGCTTTATTGAAGTTTTAATTTCTCAAAAAAAAAGACCCTTTTAAGACTATAGATTCCATATTCTTAAGAAAGTAAAATGCTAATATTTAATTATGAAAACTATAAAATTCACGGGCATTTATGTCCTTTTTTTATGTCATTTCTTGTTGGCTAGTTGCGAGTCAAACGATCCTGTTCTGAGACCGTCGGCCGATGACGTATTGGAATTAACGGAGAAAGTGGCCAATTGGCAAATTGAAACTTTTGAGGAAATGGGCCAATATAGGGCACTGCCTCCAGAGGAAGATCGTAAAAGTTGGCATAATAGAGAAAAACATCATGAATTAGATTGGACAAATGCCGCATTATATGCTGGTATGTATGAGCTAAGTCAAATATCCAATTATCCACAATATACTAATTGGCTCATTCAAATAGGACATAGAAATAAATGGCAACTAGGCGAACGGGTGTATCATGCAGATGATGATGCTGTTGGTCAACTTTATTTAAGTTTATATCAAAACGTGCGTTTAAAACATATAGTTGATAAACTGCCCTTGCAATCACGTTTTGATTCTATAATGCAGAGTAAAAAAGGTGGGGATTATCAATGGGATTGGTGTGATGCTTTATTTATGGCGCCACCCGTTTGGGCAAGGCTATCAAAAGTGACAAAAGATAGTACCTATTTGGAATATATGGATAAACAATATCATATGACATATGATGAATTATGGGACAAAGAAAATAGGTTGTTTTATAGGGATAAATCATACTTTGATAAAAAAGAGAAGAATGGTAAAAAAATATTTTGGTCGCGAGGTAATGGATGGGTGTTTGGTGGTTTGGCATTAATGATTCCAGATTTACCGGAAGATTGGAAGGGTAGAGCATTTTATGAAACCATGTTCAAAGAAATTGCAGAAACTGTCAAAAGCAGACAGCGAGCAGATGGCACATGGTCAGCAGGATTATTAGGCGACGAAAGGGATTATCCAAATATTGAAACTAGCGGTTCATCATTTTTTGCTTTTGGAATTGCATGGGGTATTAATAATGGCTTGTTAGATAAAGTAACCTACGAGCCCGTTTTATTCAAAGCATGGGATGCCTTAAAGCAATGTGTGAACGCAGACGGTATGATAGGCTATGTTCAACCCATAGGCTCGGCACCAGGATTAAGTTTTAAAGATTATACTGAAGTTTACGGGATTGGAGCCTTTCTGGCCGCAGGTACAGAATTATATAAATATATCAATGCATTTTATCCTATAGATAAAACGACCAGTAATATCACTTTCATGGAAGATGGTGGTTGGTGTTGGTATCAAGACCCAAGAGTTATAATAAGCAATGGTAAGCTTGTAATTAGTGGCCTAAGTGGACAAAGTGGCGATGTGCGTTTAGGTGTTTTTGATTTAAAAACGGAACAGCCTGATAGTACTATTGTACTTCATAAAGCTTTTCAAATAGACGACCATAATGTTCCAGCTCTGTATGAAAGGCCAGATAAAAGTATTTTAGCGGTTTGGGCCAAGCATGCGACAGAAAAAATACATTACTACAATATTTCATTACTGGATAATTATTTGATGTGGGGAGAAACCAAACGGTTTGAACATGATTACACACATAATACAGGAGTAACCTATATGAACCTTTATTATTTGAAGGATAAGAATAAATTATTTAATTTTTTCAGGGATGGTTTAACCTTCAATCCCGCATTTATTACTTCTGATGATTATGGAGAAACCTGGGGTAATAGAACACATTTTATTGCCAATGAGGTTTCTGGGCGTCATCGTCCGTATGCCAGATATTTGCAAGTAGATGACAATACTGTTGGTATATCATATACGGACGGACATCCCAGAAAGTATGGAAATAGCTTGTTTTACGTTGAGTATACCAATGACACCTTTTTTAAGAAGGACGGAACGAAAATAAAAAACTTGCTGGAAGATGGCCCTTTATATACTTTAGAAGGCGAGAAGCTATTTACTGGAAGTGAAACTACAGAGAAGGCAATTACAAATGAAAGCGTACCCAATAGTGCTTGGACTTGTGCTATGGCAAAAGATAAAAACAACTATCCGCATATTGGGTATACCCTTTATTTAAGTGATGGCGATCATAGGTATAGAATAAGCTCATGGGATGGTGAAAAATGGAATGATAGAGAAATAGCTTATGGTGGAAAGTATTTATATCATATAGAAAGCAGTTACACAGGTTTGCTTGCTTTTGATCCAATAGATCCAACGCGTGTTTATATATCTACCGATGTTGACCCATCAACTGGTGAAGACTTAGGAGGAAAGCATGAAATATATAGCGCTAAAATAAATGCAAAAGATGATATTTCCACCATAAAATGGAATCCAATAACATTGAATTCCAAGTATAGAAATATAAGGCCTATTGTAGTTGCTAACGAGGGTTATAAGGTGCTTTTATGGTTATATGGTCCTTGGTATAATTACAAGGATTATGATTCTAACATTATTGGAATAATTTTAGAGAGGCCCAAAAAAACTTAATTCAATTACTGCTTGTAATGTAATTATAAACTTTTGTTTTTATTGGACAACAATCGACCTTGTTAAAGACTGTTGTCCAGAAATCACTTTTACAAAATAGGTGCCGTTTGCAATGCTAGAATTTAAATTCAAATCAATATTATTGGAGTTTGATTGTTTAATATTCATTTCAGTTTGGACAGGCCTGCCCAAATTGTCATAAATAATAATATTAATTTTGTCGTTTAATTTTTCGTGAAATTTAATCGTTAATTCTGATTTTAAAACTGGGTTCGGATAAATATAGCCTTTAATATTTTGGTTTAATTCAATATTATCTATTGATAATGTATAACCATTAAATAACCTTTCTTGCCAAGTGTCTGGTTTGCCAGAATTTACATTGCTGTGATTATTGTTCCATGTGTTTTCCGCTCCGCTACTGTCAAAAAATAAGGGTTCTATATGAGTAAGGGACCACTCGTAAGCTTCATTAGCCATTTCGGCTAAAATACTCTTGTAAGGTTCTATGTTTGTATTTAGAGCCTGCCCGTTGTTTTCACGTATATTAGCTTCTATATCATATAAATACCAATTACGTGCATTACCTGAATTAGTCGTCTGCTGAAAGGCTTTATATTTTCCGCGTCTTATTCCTAATTTATTACTTGCCTGATGTCTTAGTGCATAGATAGATTCTCCATCTCGAGCATCTGTATTGTTTTGAACATGGTTTAGAATGTCTTTCCCAGCAAGCTCTTTGTCATTAGGAGTTGTACCATTAGCTAATGCAACAAAAGTTGGATAAAGATCTAGTGCTGACACATTAAAGTCATAGGTTTGACCAGAAGGTATCCCTTCTCCAGAGTTGGTGCTAGGCCAGTACATAAACATAGGTACTCTAAAACCACCTTCATAGGTATCTCCTTTGAAGCCGCGCAGTGGAAAGTTATTACCTCCTGCGTTATTTACAGTTTTACCGCCATTGTCACTTAAAAATACAATTAATGTGTTGTTAGTCTCTCCTTTAGCGGCCAATTCATCAACAATTCTTTGTACACCCCTGTCTACGGCATATACCATAGCAGCATAGGTGTGCCTTGTGTCATTTGCGCTATAATCAAAATTGTAGGGGTCGTTTATTAAAATGTTTTTGTCACTTTCTAAAGCCTGTATTGGGGTATGGGGGGCATTGTAAGACATGAATAAGAAAAAGGGTTGATCATCTGATGTCTCAGCATCTTGAATAAACTCAATGGCTTTGTCAGTAAACAAATCTGTAATATATTCCCCTTGAGGTTCATTAGCAGGACCTCTGGTGTTTGGCGCTTTTTGCTCAACTAAGTCTCTGTTATAGGCGCCTCCGTAACCACCATTGGCCGTTGTCTTCGTGAAAAAGTTATGACCACCATTAAGCATGCCATAAAAATAATCAAAACCTCTTGCTATAGGGTCATAGGTGGTAGATTGACCTAGATGCCACTTACCAATTATACCGGTTTTATAACCTGCATCTTTTAAAACAGTACTAAAATACGTTTCACTTAAGTCAATACCAGCTATCATATCATTTTCATTAATATTGTATTGAGATCCATATTCATGAGGGTATCTACCTGTCATTAGTCCAGCACGACTAGGACCACAAAAAGGATGCGTGACATAGGCTGATGTGAATTTAGTGCCATTTGCAGCTAAATTATCTAAGGTCGGCGATGCAATATCATTAATACTGCCATTATTATATCCAACATCAGCATAACCCATATCGTCCGTTAATATTAGAATAATATTGGGTTCATTTTGACTCATTCCAACAAAACTGGTTAAGTGCATTATGGCTAAGATGTAAAATGACTTTTTAATATTGAATTTAATTTTCATAATCAATTATATAATAGGATCTATTGCAAAACTAGCCTCTAAACCTTAAAACAAAAGGTGCTGATTTATCCATTAGGTGCAACATTTTACCCTAAATAATGGAACTGTACGTTTTCTGAGGAGAGAATTAAAGATGGATTCTCCTGTAAAGAGGATAAATATGTTAAATGGCGAAGTGTTTTTCTTTATTAGAGTATCCCTATGTTTAAAGGTGTTCTAACAGGAGAGTGGTTTGTTAATGATCATGTGAAATTTGATTAATGACTATAACCTCTGCCAAGCCTAATCAATGAAAAATGTAAAGGGGCAAAAAGAAATATACAACTATTCATTTTCTTCCAGATACATTTTACGCACTCTTTTAAATAAATTTGAGGAATAAACAAAGTCTGTAACGACTTCATTGTCTGTTTTGAAAATTGTTTTATTTGAGCCTTCCCAAGCTTTGAGTCCGTCTTTTAAAAAAACTATTTTTTCGCCAATTTCCATTACGGAATTCATATCATGGGAATTGATTACTGTGGTTATCTGATATTCATCAGTAATCTCTTGAATTAAATTATCGATAACAATGGCTGTTTTAGGATCTAATCCTGAGTTAGGTTCATCACAGAACAAATATTTCGGATTGTTTACTATGGCTCTTGCAATGGCAACACGTTTCTGCATTCCACCAGAAGCTTCACTCGGCATTTTATTGTGTGCATCTGGTAAATTAACCCGATTCAAAACAAAATCAACTCTATCTAACATTTCACTTTTACTTTGTTTGGTAAACATGCGTAATGGAAACATGACATTTTCAGCAATGGTCATGGAATCAAATAAGGCGCTGCCTTGAAAAACCATGCCAATTTCTGCTCTTAAGTTTCTTTTGTCATCTTCTGAAAGTTGAGAAAACACTTTACCGTCATAGGATATAGAACCACCTTCATAATTAAAGAGCCCCAATAAGCATTTTAAAAAAACAGTCTTTCCAGACCCACTTTGTCCAATAATCAGGTTTGTTTTTCCTTTATTGAAAGAGGTTGTTATTCCCTTTAAAATATGAGCTTCTCCAAACGATTTTTGTAAGTCTTTAACTTCAATCATTAGCTTAATAACATTTGAGTTAGCAAATAATTTAAAAGAATAATAAATACACTTGTCCAAACAAATGATGTTGTACTTGCTTTACCAACTTCAAGGGCTCCACCTTTCATATAATAACCATGATAAGAAGGAATAGTGGCTAAAAGAAAAGCAAAGACAAACGTTTTTATAAAAGCGTATGTTACATGGAACGGCGTAAAATCTGTTTGAATACCAACTATATAATCTTCAAGTGTACTAAATCCGCCATAAACGCAAGCTGCCATTCCTCCTAGAATACCTAAAAACATGGCGATAGATATTAAAAATGGGTAAAGTAAAAGCGCTATCGTTTTTGGAAAAACTAAATAATTTAAAGAATTAATACCCATAACTTCTAAAGCGTCAATTTGTTCAGTAACGCGCATTGTGCCAATACTAGAAGTGATAAAAGAACCGACTTTACCTGCCATGATAATTGAGATGAAAGTAGGTGCAAATTCCAATATAATAGATTGTCTCGTAGCGAAACCAACCAAGGATTTTGGAATTAAGGGGCTATCAATATTTAATGCCGTTTGAATAGTTACAACACCGCCAACAAAGAAGGCAATAAAGGATACTATGCCTAAGGAATTAATAATTAAGTCATCAATGTCTTTGAATATTAATTCCCGCATAACTCGCCATTTAGTAGGTTTGCGAAACATTTCAACAATCATTAAAAAATAGGCGCCTATATTACTTAGGTATGTCATACAATTTATTAATGATGCTAAAGTAAAAAAACTTATTTGTATTTAATGCTAATTTTGAATTATGATGGCATTATATATGTATTTTTGGAGCTAAGAAATTAATTATTATTATGAAACATCTTCTTTATTTTTTCTTTATTTCGGTAGTTGTAACAGGCGTACAAGCTCAAAATAAGAAAGGACAAAATGAAAGGCCTAAACTTATTGTTGGTATCGTTGTAGACCAGATGCGATATGATTATTTAACACGATTTTACGATAAGTATGGTGAGGGTGGTTTTAAGCGTATGATTAATGAGGGGTTCAATTGTAAAAACAATCATTTCAATTATATTCCTACATATACAGGGCCAGGTCATGCTTCAATTTATACTGGAACTACGCCAAAATATCATGGTATTATCGGTAATGATTGGTATGATAAGGATTTGAAATCTAGCGTAAACTGTGTTCAGGATAATGAGGTAGCACCTGTTGGAACAGAAAGTAATGATGGTAAAAAATCGCCTAAAAGGATGTTGGTAACAACGTTTGCTGATGAAAACAGATTGTTTACCCAAATGAAGGGTAAAACAATTGGTATCTCTATTAAACACAGAAGTGCAATTTTACCAGCAGGACATACTGCCAATGCTGCTTATTGGTTTGATTATGAGCATAACGGGGAAGGTCATTGGATTTCCAGTTCTTATTATATGAATGAATTGCCTAAATGGGTTGATAAGTTTAATAAATCTAATAAGGCGGAGTCGTATTTTAAGGTTTGGAACACATTGTATGACATTGATTCTTATACGGAGAGTGGTAATGATTTAAATAGTTTCGAGAGGGTGTTTAAAGGTAAAAAAACACCAACGTTTCCATATAATTTAAAAAAGCTAAGGAATGAAAATGGGAATTTTAAAATTATAACAGATTCACCTTTTGGAAACAATTTGACCACCGATTTTACTATTAATGCTATAGAAGCTGAAGAATTAGGAAGAGACCATTTTACCGATATTTTAACTGTAAGTTATTCGAGCACAGACAAAGTAGGTCATGATTTTGGAGTTAATTCTAAGGAAATAGAAGATGTTTATATTAGATTAGATCAAGACTTAGAAAGGTTGTTAAAAGCACTTGATGCCAAAGTTGGAAAAGGAGAGTATACCGTTTTTTTAACAGCTGATCATGGCGCAGTACATATTCCTAATTATTTGAAAAGTTTAAAAATCCCTTCAGACTATGTGATTTCAAAAAGAATTAGGGAGAGGTTAAATGCATTTATTATAGAAACTTTTCAGGTTACAGGTTTGATTGAAAATATGAGTAATAATCAAATATTTTTGAATCATAAAAAAATAAAGGAATCTGGATTAATTTTATCTGTTGTTCAGGAATCTATCGTGAATGAAATTATTGGCTATCAAGATATTTATAAAGCATATACAGCTGCGAGTATGAGTTCAAATTCATTTCCTCATGGCATAGAGAATCTTTTGCAAAATGGATATAATCAAAAGCGTTCAGGAGATGTTCTAATGGTATCACACCCTAGCCATATTTATTATCGTAAAACAGGTACCACGCATGGTGCGGGTTTTAATTATGATACACACGTGCCTTTACTTTTCTTCGGAAAAGGAATAAAACAGGGTGAAACATTGCAAAAAACAGTAATTCCAGATATAGCCCCAACAATGTCCGCACTTTTAGGTATTAGTTTCCCTAATGCATCTACAGGAAGTCCGTTAGAGTTTGTGCTACAATGATTTTAAGACATTTTATGTCGATTTTAATGCTATATTTATAGTGGTGTACTAAGCAAATGAGATTTCTTAATTTAGCGGTTAGGTAAATGGGATATTGTGTTTAAATGATAAATTATCTTAGTGATACATCTACAATTGGACATTTGTTATATGCAGAATTATTTTTAATAATTTAATCCTTGAAAAATAGCATGCTATCTAATCTAATACTTAAACTCACGAACATAAGAGCCTCTGAACTCAAAGCGGCCATGATGTCGTTTGTTTTTATATTCACATTAATGGCATCTTATATGATTCTAAAACCAGTAAGAGATGCCATGCCCAGTGATTGGGGAGATGTGACCTTGGCAACACAATGGACATACACCTTCATTTTCTCTACAATAGCTGTAATAGTCTACAATTTTATAGCGTCTCAAATCCAGTTACGCTATTTGGTTCCTGGCGTTTTTATTTTCTTTTCTTTTAGTTTTATATTGTTTTATTTGGCATATCAGGGTGTGTTTACAATCCCGCATATTGGAAAGGTGTTTTATGTATGGATTAGTATTTTTAGTCTTTTCCATATTTCCGTGTTTTGGGGGTTTATGACAGGGAATTTTAATAAAGAACAAGGCAAAAGAATTTTTGGGTTTATAACCACAGGAGCTAGTATTGGCGCCATTGTGGGCCCTGTAATTGTAACTTTTATAATTGACAAGGATGTTAATGAAGGCACCATTTTGTTATTTACAAGTACCTTATTGTTGATTCCCATACCCATAATTTTTTATCTCAATAGGCTATTTAAGAAAATGGCGAACCATCAGAACAACAATCAAACAACTATAAATACAAAATCATTAAGTGCTAATCCTTTATCTGGTTTTCAGGAATTTATTAGGCATCCTAGGCTTATTGGTATTGCTACCTTCATTTTTTTATTTACGGCTATTAGTGCCTTTTTTTACTTTACGCAAACCAATGTTTTAAAAGAATATGCTAGAGGAGAACGAAGGCAGATTTTAGGTAGTGTAGAGTTGATTACCAATACACTGACCATTATTTTAGGTTTTTTTGCCACCAGCAGACTAACAACTAGATTTGGTTTATCTACAACCTTATCTATAGTGCCATTTTTTATTGCCATATTCATGTTGTTGATAGGCGTCCATCCTGCGGTTTGGATGGTTTTGGGACTTCAAATTATCAGGCGATCAGGGAATTATGCCATTACGCGACCAAGTAGAGAAATTCTTTTTACAACAGTAGATAATGAAGCGCGTTTCAAAACAAAACCTTTTATTGATGTGGCTATTTATAGGGGAGGTGATGTTTTTTGGATTTGGGTCATAGCTCTTTTAGGCGAGGGATACTTTAATTTGTCTCTAACACCTATATTAGTTATCTGCAGTGTTATTGCTGTGATTTGGGGGGTAGTAGGGCTAAGACTTGGTAGGAAATTTGATAAAGAAAATAATATTTAGCTAGGAGCATTTAATTTTTCAGGAATCCTTATTGTTTAAGAAACTTTGAATAAAAAAAATCTATATTCAGTTATTGCTGCTCTAATTCTTTTGGGTGTTTTTGCGTACAATCATTTTTTGGATGAAAAAGAAAAGGCAGAAATTGTTGAAATCGGAAATACGATAAAAACGAATACCAATGAATACTTTTTGCCGACAAGCACCCATGGACAGATTGTCCATCATGAGGGCTATTCACTGTCTTATAGTGAGCCACATGAGCAAGCGGAATGGGTTGCCTATGAACTAAAAAAAGCCCATTTATCCTCCAGTAATTTTAAGCGCCCTTATTTTGAAATAGATGACGCTGTTAAAACGGGCGCAGCACATTGGAGGAATTATAAACAATCTGGTTTTGATAAGGGACATTTATGTCCGGCAGGAGATAGACGGTATAGTAAATTTGCTCATGATGAAACATTTTTGACTAGTAATATTAGTCCGCAAGAGCATGAATTTAATGCAGGTATTTGGAATAAGCTAGAGCAGAAGGTACGCTACTGGGCCGGCAAATATGATGGTGTTTTTGTGATCACAGGAGGTGTTTTAAAAGACGCTATGAAAACAATAGGCGCTGAACAGGTGGCAGTGCCCAATATGTTTTATAAGGTATTGATGGATTATAATAATGGAGATCCAAAAATAATAGCCTTTTTATTGCCGCATGAAAAATCTAATAAACCGTTATACGAATTTGTGGTCTCTGTTGATGTTATTGAAGATTTAACCGGTATTGATTTTTTTAGTCAGCTTGATGACGGTATTGAAAATAAACTGGAAGCGTCAAGCAGTTATAAAAATTGGAGTTTTAATTGATTTATGAAGATTTAGTAGTTGCTTTATTTTAACTTTCTAAGCATCCCTTTCCATCTTAAGTTTCTTATAAATTCACCTTCTTGATCTGAAACTAAATAGGGTGTTTTAGATTTTTGAGCTTTGAAGAACCCTGACATATAATCTAAAAACAAAGAGAAATTCCTTTTTTTATAGGCCAGTTTTAAAGCTGAAATTAATGTAATTATAAAGCCATAACGCATTTTGTACATAGCTTCTCCTTGTAAATACTTTGAGGCTTTATTATAGCTAACTCCTGTAGGTTTTAAATGTTTAACATATAATGTTTCATCAGTCAAGATTTCCCAATCATAATATTTAGCCAAAAGTTCGTCAATGGTATCCCAACCCATTGAGGGTTTTAGTTTGCCAATTTCAAGAAAACAAGATTTTCTGTAAGCTTTTAAAGCACCTCGAATATGGTCTTTTCTCGTCAGGTTTTCCAATATCCAATCGCCTTTTTTTTCTATATAACAAAAACCAGACGCCATCCCTAACTTAGGGTTATGATTAAAATGTGAGGCTAGTTGTTCTAAATAGTTTACAGGAAAAATCAAATCGGCGTCAAACTTACAGATGATATCATATTGTTCATCTAATGTTTGGTATCCTTTATAAAAGGCATTTATTATTTTGGTCCCAGGTAAATGTTCGTTCGAAGATTTTGAATTTACTAAAGTAATAAAAGAATGTTTTTCAGAGTAACTTTTAATAATGGCTGCCGTATTATCGGTTGAATTATCATTAACAACTACAACTTTTCGAGGTAGTAAGGTTTGTTTGCACAAAGAATCTAGAGTTAAGCCTATAGAAGTTTCCTCGTTATGAGCAGGAATAATGATGTAGAAATTCATTTTGTAAATTCAATGTTTAAATTCCGATATCATAGATGATAATTCATCCTATTTAACAATTCTTTCGGCATATACGATATAGTACCTTGGCGTAAACCAGCGTAGAATTGGGCGTAATCCAATTTTTTTGGTAGGGTTGGTCCATTTTTGTCTATCAATAATACGCCATCCAGCTTTTTCTAAAAGCCAATCAAATTGCCAGTCTTCAAATTCATGGTAATGTCTGTCTAGCATATCGGTCTTACTACGATATGCAGACGAAAACCAAAGTTTTAAAGGGACACTAGCTACTAATTTGTCAGATTTGATAGCTTTTAATACGGTGAAAGGTGATAATAAATGTTCGAAAATTTCAAATGCAGTCACTGCATCTGAAATTGAATTGTCAATAGTTGTAGTGAAAAGGTCTAGATCTTCCCCTTGGGTGTTTTCGACAGTAAAACCATGTTCTTGCATGATTTTAGTAAAAGGATTTACAACCCCTAAATCCAATATTGTTTCTGAAGTAGACACATGTTTTTTTAAGAATTCAAGGGTGTGCTTGAATCGTTTGTTAGGGAATGTATGCTCGTACATGGCTACTGCTTATAAATAAAGGCATTAATATTCATACCAGCGCCTACACTTGCAAAAATAATAATATCGCCTTTGTTTATTTCCTGATTTTCCATGCCGCCATTTAAAATTATATCATATAAAGTGGGTACCGTAGCAACGCTAGAATTCCCAAGTTTTCCAATTGACATGGGCATGATGCCTTCTGGCGGTTCTTGGTCGAAAAGTTCATAAAATCGCTTGACAATAGCTTCATCCATTTTCTCATTCGCCTGATGAATTAGAATTTTCTTGACGTCGCTAATTTGATATCCACTGGCATCTAAACAAGACTTCATAGCCATAGGCACATTAGTAAGTGCAAACTCATAAATTTTTCGGCCATACATTTTAATGTATCTTCTATCTTCTTTAATCTCTGGGTTGTTTGTTTCACCAAAGTAAATGAAGTGTGCCTCATCAAGGGCAAAAGTAGCTGAATCATGGGTTATTATACCACCTTCATCATCTGTAGTTTCAAGAACTACTGCGCCAGCTCCATCGCTATATATCATAGAATCCCTATCGTGAGGGTCAATGATACGGGATAGCGTTTCGGCCCCAATGACTAAACATTTTTTAGCAATACCCGCTTTTATAAAAGCATTAGCCTGAATAACACCTTCTATCCAGCCTGGGCAACCAAAAAGCACATCATAGCCAACGCATTTTGGGTTTTTAATTTGCAAGAGGTGTTTAACTCTAGATGCAATACTAGGTACTGTATCACTTTGACTGCTGTCATGTCTAACATCTCCGTAATTATGAGCAACAATAATATAATCTAATTCTTCACGATTGATATTGGCTTTTTCTATGGCTTTTTCAGCCGCAAATGAAGCGATGTCAGAAGTTGTTAAATGATTTTTTGCGTATCGTCTTTCGGCAATCCCTGTGATTGCTTTAAATTTTTTAACAATAACTTCAGTAGGTGCTTTTATTGAGGAACCATCACTATTTAAAAATTCATGATTGTGAAAATCTTCATTTTTTTCAATTTTAGAAGGAATATAACTTCCTGTTCCGGTTATTTTTATATTCATAAATTAGATAAATCGCCTTTAAAAGTTAGGTGACAAGCAATATAAACGCTTTAATTTAAAGCGAAAATCTATTTAGTTGCATTTTACGATGTTCAACTGCTATTTTATGCTTCAGCGTAAGCCTCAATAGGAGTACAGGAGCAAATTAGATTTCGATCGCCATAGGCATCATCCACGCGTCTCACACTAGGCCAAAATTTATTGTCTCTTAAATAATTTAAAGGAAAAGCAGCTGTTTTACGCGAATATGGTAAGAGCCACTCATCAGCAGTAATCATTTCTAAAGTGTGCGGAGCATTTTTAAGAACATTATTAGTGTCTTCTTTTGAAACCGCATCTATTTCTTTTTTTATTGAAATCATGGCATCACAGAACCTGTCAATTTCCGCTTTACTTTCGCTTTCCGTTGGTTCTATCATTAATGTTCCAGGAACTGGGAATGATACTGTAGGCGCATGAAATCCATAATCCATTAATCGTTTGGCAATATCAGTAACTTCAATGCCATTGGCTTTAAATGGTCTGCAATCTACAATCATTTCATGAGCAGCTCGGCCACGCTCTCCAGAATACAAAGTATCATAACTACCTTCTAGACGGTGCTTAATATAATTGGCGTTTAAAATGGCAATTTTTGTGGATTCAGTAAGTCCTTCCGAACCAAGCATTTTAATATAGCCATAAGAAATAAGGCAAGCTAAAGCAGAACCAAAAGGTGCCGCCGAGATAGCCGTTATGGCTTTTTCTCCGCCTGTCTTAATAATAGGGTTTCCTGGTAAGAATGGCACAAGTTGTTTCGCCACGCAAATAGGGCCTACTCCAGGACCACCGCCGCCATGAGGGATGGCAAAAGTTTTGTGTAAATTTAAGTGACATACGTCTGCTCCAATATTGCCAGGATTTGTTAACCCAACTTGAGCGTTCATATTTGCACCATCCATATACACTTGTCCACCATTATCATGTATGATTTTAGTTATTTCTTTTATGGCAGATTCATAAACACCATGTGTAGAGGGATAGGTAACCATTAATGCTGATAAATTATCAGCATGTAATAAGGCTTTTTCTCTTAAATCATCTACATCAATATTACCTTCTGCGGTGGATTTAGTCACAACAACTTTCATGCCTGCCATAACAGCGCTTGCAGGATTTGTTCCATGCGCCGAGGAAGGAATTAAGCAAATATTTCTATGATGATCACCACGAGATTCATGGTAGGCTTTGATAACCATTAGTCCAGCAAATTCCCCTTGTGCACCAGAATTTGGTTGTAAGGACGTAGCAGCAAAACCGGTGATTTCTGTTAATTGATCTTCTAGCTCTTTTAAAATTGTTAAATAGCCTTTAGCTTGTTTTAAAGGGGCGAACGGGTGAATATTTCCCCACTTAAACCAACTTAAAGGAAGCATTTCTGAAGCTGCATTTAATTTCATTGTGCAAGAACCTAAAGAAATCATAGAATGGTTTAGAGCTAAATCTTTACGTTCTAAAAATTTAATGTAGCGCATTAATTCTGTTTCTGAATGATGTTTATTAAACACCGGTTCTTTTAAGAAATCAGAAGTTCTTCTAAGCTGTTCAGGAATATTATTGTGTTTGTCAATCGATGAAATGACTATAGTCTCTTTGTTTGCGGCTTCTGCAAAAACAGCTATTAAATAATTAATATCCCTAATAGATGTTGTTTCATTGATGGAAACTGTTACAGTATTCTTGCTTGGGTAATAAAGGTTTACTTTTTTCTCTGACGCAACTCTTTTTATGTTTTTTGCTTTGGTTTTTATTCTAAGTGTATCAAAGTATGCGTCATTCATTAGCTTATAACCCAATGCTTCTAATGCATTAGCCAGTGTAGCCGCTTTATTGTGTACTTTATTTGCGATAAACTTTAAGCCTTCAGGACCATGATAAACAGCGTACATACCTGCCATAACCGCCAAAAGAACTTGTGCTGTACAAATATTTGAAGTGGCTTTAGCCCGTTTAATATGTTGCTCTCGGGTTTGTAATGCCATTCTAAGTGCTCGGTTACCATTCGTGTCTTTAGAGACGCCAATAATACGTCCTGGTAATTCACGCTTATAAGCCTCTTTTGTTGCAAAATATGCAGCATGAGGACCACCGTATCCCATAGGTATACCAAAACGCTGGGTTGTACCTAGTACTACATCAGCACCAAATTTCCCGGGAGCTTCTAGTTTTACTAAGCTTAAAATATCGGCTGCAACGGCCACCTTAATGCCAACATTATTTGCTTGACCGATAAATGATTTTATATCTGTAATCTTACCGTTTTTACCTGGATATTGTAAAATGGCACCAAAGAAATCAGATGAAAAATCAAAGGTGTCTTCATTGCCTATAACGAGCTCTATACCAATTGGAGTTGCTCTAGTATGAAGTAATGAAAGTGTCTGTGGTAAGATGTTTTTTGAAACGAAAAATTTATTAATTCCGGCCTTCTTTTGATCACGTTCACGTACCGCAAAAAGTAGACTCATGGCTTCAGCCGCAGCAGTACTTTCATCAAGTAAGGAGGCATTGGCAATTTCCATACCTGTTAAATCAATAACCATAGTTTGAAAATTAAGCAAGGCTTCTAGTCTACCTTGTGCTATTTCAGCTTGGTAAGGCGTATAGGCCGTATACCATCCGGGATTTTCTAATATGTTTCGTTGTATTACAGCAGGCATTACGGTAGGGTGATAACCTAAGCCAATATATGTTTTCCGTGCTTTGTTGAGCTTAGAAAGATCATGAATATGTAATAAATACTCATGCTCTGTCATAGGATCATCTAAATTAAGCGGGGCTTTTAATTTAATATCATCAGGGATAGTTTCATATATTAATTGTTCTAATGATTCTAGCCCTAAGGCCTTTAACATAAGGTTTTGATCTTCCTCCCTTGGACCAATATGACGTAGTGCAAAAGCATTTGTATTCATCAATCTTTTTTTTTATTAAGTAATTCGCAAAATTAAGTAATATTCATGGCGTTTTATTACATTATAGTGAAAGTTTTTATCCATTTTAAGTCTTTATTAACATAATGTTGTTCTAGTATTGAGATTATCATAATAAAATAAAAGTTGAATTAAGCTAGAATGAAATCCCTAGAAGGAATGGTATGTTTATTTTTGCTGAATGAAGATGCTAAAACAGCTTTTAAATTTCTATATCAACAGCAGTATACATGTAGCTCTAGCAGTTTACGCCCTAACATGGATTACATTATTAGAATTGGGGTTACATTATGACGAGGCCGTTTTATACTTTGTATTTTACGCGTCAATAACGGGATATAATTTTGTGAAATATTTTGGATTGGTTAAATTTCATCATAGAAAATTGGCCAATTGGCTTAAGTTGATTCAGGTTCTTTCTTTTATTTGTTTTTTATTGATGTGCTTTTATGGGTATCAACTGCAGGGAAGGACACTATTAATTATAGGGATATGTGCTGTGCTTACTTTTTTCTATGCCATCCCATTTTTTAAGAAGAGAGCACATACCTTAAGAAGTATTGAAGGGCTTAAAGTATTTGTGATAGCTCTTGTTTGGACGAGTGCTACGGTATTGATTCCCGTAATTAATGAGGAATATTCTATTAATAAGAACGTGGTTTTAATAACGATTCAGCGTTTTATATATGTTTTAGTACTCATGATTCCTTTTGAAATAAGGGACCTCAAATTTGATAACCTAGCACTGAAAACAGTTCCTCAAAAATTAGGTGTTAAGGGCACTAAAATTTTAGGGATAATTTTACTAATGGTCCTTTTGATATTAGAAGTGCTAAAAGACAATTGGGGCGTTGTAAATATGGTTAGATTAATTACGATAACAGGAATTACGGGTATGCTAGTGTTTTTTTCTAAAACCGACCAAAGCAAGTATTATAGTTCGTTTTGGGTTGAAGGATTACCTGTAGTGTGGCTTTTACTCTGGTTGATTTTTAGCTAACGCTTTTTCAAATTCCTTTTTCATGGCTTCCTTACTCTTGTCATCTAAGCAATCAATTTTAGAGTCTTTGAGCAATTTTGTAAGTTTTCCATTATTTGAAGAATACTTTCTGCAAGCTGAACAATAAATTAAATGTAAATTAAGAATTATTTTTTCCCAAAGCGTAGACTCCTTATATTGTGTTTTATCACAAACATGATTTGCTTCATTACAGGGCATAAATATTTTTACCTTACTCATAATTAAAACCAATTTTCTTTTAAACAATCTGCCATCGCAGTTCGAGCGCGATGAATGATTACCCAGAGGTTAGACGCTGTAATATTTAGTTCATTACAAATTGTTTCTGTTTCATGACCAAGTATTGTTTTCATTTTAAATACATTGGCTTGCTTTGCAGGGAGTTTTCCTAGGCAGTTTTGTATGGCATCACCAAGTTCTTGATTTTGTAAGGTGTCTTCAGCAGTTTTATCAAAAGGGTCTGCTACGCGCTCTTCTAGCCAATCACCCTCACTTTCAGATTCTTTATAGTTAATTCTAACTTCAGCTTTACCTTTATTAGAATTTATTTTTCGGTAATGATCTATGATTTTTCGCTTTAATATAGAGATGAGCCATGTGCGCTCAGTGGCTTCACCCTTAAAGTTTTTCATAGACTTTAAACCAGCTAAAAATGTGTCTTGAACCAAATCTTGAGCAATTACCCGGTCACTCACTCTAGAAATGGTATAATTGAATAAGTAGTCGGAATACAAATCGATCCAATTATTCGGGTTTATTTGACGGCTAGACATTATTTACATCGTTTTCTTAGAATCAAAAATAGGTTAAATTATTGAATATTTTACTGTAGTTTTTCGTATGTTTTTTGGGGTTATAAATTTGTGTTGGGTAAAGGAAGTCCAATAAATTAGAAGTGAATAAAGAAATTAATTTTAGTCAAAAGCTTAAATAAAGTTTTGTGAATTCCCATTAGCAGTATTAATTGATGGAAGTAAGAACTACCTTCAAATAGGACGTTTAATTCTCAGCTGATTTTATTATCTTTAGAATATGATGAATAAAAACATGACTAGAAGAGACGTTTTAAGATTATCTGGACTGGCCGGAGCTAGTTTAGTAATAGGGCCTTTATTGTCATCATTTAATATAGAAACTGGTATGCTATTACGAAAAATTCCCATGTCCAATCAATTATTGCCCGTTATTGGGTTGGGGACATGGCAAACTTTTGATGTTGGAAATTCAGAAGAAGAAAGTAAAGTGTTAACTCAAGTCTTGGTAGAGATGAATAGGCTAGGCGGTCGTTTGATAGATTCTTCACCAATGTATGGAAATTCAGAAAAAGTTGTTGGTGATTTAACACAAGCCACTCGTTTTAGTAATGATTTGTTTTATGCCACAAAGGTTTGGACAAGTGGAAAAGAAGCTGGCATGAAGCAGATGGAAACCTCCTTTAAGTTAATGCAAAGGGATAAAATGGATTTAATGCAAATCCATAATTTGGTGGATTGGAAAATACATGTCAAAACACTTAAAACATGGAAGGCGCAAGGGAAAATAAAATATTGGGGAATTACGCATTACACAGATTCATCTCATAATGAGCTTGAAAAAGTAATTAAAAGTGAACAGCCCGATTTTGTACAATTTAATTATTCTATTTTGTCTCGCAACGCAGAAAAATCCCTTTTTGAGACCATTAGAAAATATAAAACGGCAACTTTAATTAATAGACCTTTTGAACAGGGTAATTTATTTAGAATGACCAAAGGAAAGGAAATTCCAACTTGGGCAAAAGATTATGATATTTATAGTTGGGGGCAATTTTTCTTAAAGTTTATCCTATCCAATGAATTGGTGACATGCGTTATTCCGGGCACGTCAAAACCGCATCATATGATTGATAATATGACAGCAGGTTATGGAAAAATACCCGATACAAAAACTAGAGAGAAAATGTATAGCTATTTAAAAAAAATGTGAACTCATACTAGTTCTCTATTAGTCCCGCGCGTCTCAATAAAGCTTCAGGTTTAGGTTCTTGCCCTCTAAAACGTTTGTATAATGTCATTGGGTTCTCTGTCCCGCCTTTAGAAAGTACATTGTCTTTGAATTTCTGTGCAATCTCCTTGTTGAATATACCTGTTTCTTTAAAATATTCAAAAGCATCCGCGTCTAAAACCTCAGCCCATTTGTAACTGTAATATCCTGAAGAATAACCCCCTTGAAAAATATGGGAGAATGACGTACTCATGCAAGTTTCATTGGTTTCAGGGTAAAGAGTTACATGCTCGAACGCTTCTTTTTCATGACCTTTAACATTCTTTATTTTTGATGGGTCTTGTCCGTGCCAACTCATATCCAGTAATCCAAAACTTATTTGGCGCAAGGTTTGCATACCTTCATGAAACGTTGCCGATTTTTTAATCTTTTCAATTAAATCCATTGGAATGACTTCACCTGTTTCATAATGCGTCGCAAACAGTTCTAAAGCTTCTTTTTCATAACACCAATTTTCAAGTATTTGACTCGGTAGTTCAACAAAATCCCAATATACATTTGTGCCTGATAAACTTGGGTAGGTGGTGTTGGCAAGCATACCATGCAGTGCATGTCCAAATTCGTGAAATAGGGTAGTGACTTCATTAAAAGTTAATAAAGAAGGCTTGCTTTTCGTTGGTTTTGTAAAATTACAAACGATGGATATATGCGGTCTGCTATTTATAGAATCTTTGATGTATTGCGGTTTATAGGAGGTCATCCATGCACCATTTCGTTTTCCTGCTCTTGGAAAAAAATCAGCATAAAAAACAGAAACTAAATCACCAGAGGCATTACTCACTTTATAGGTTAAAACATCCTCATGGTATTTGTCAATATCATGAATTTCTTCAAAATTTAAATCGAATAATATATTAGTAATCTTAAATGCACCATCTATGACATTTTCTAATTTGAAGTAGGGCTTCAATAGTTCGTCATCTAAACTAAATAATTTCTGTTTTAACTTTTCGGCATAATAGGAACCATCCCATTTTTCAAGTTCATCAATATTATCTAAATCTTTAGCAAATGATTCAAGGTTCTTGAATTCTTTCTCTGCTGCAGGTTTTGCTTTTAATAGTAATTCATTTAAAAAGGCCTGTACTTTCTCAGGGGTTTCAGCCATGCGTTCTTCGAGAACAAACTCGGCATGAGTAGTATAGCCTAAAAGATTAGCGCGCTTATGTCTTAAATTGGTAATTTCAAGTACATTTTCTTGGTTGTCTAATGCATCACCTTTAAAAGATTTACTACCTGCTGCAAGGGTGATTTTTTTTCGCAATTCGCGATTGTTTGAATATGTAACAAAAGGAATATAGCTCGGGTAATCTAAAGTAAATAGCCAACCTTCTTTTTCTTTTGATTCTGCCATTTGTTTGGCGGCCTCTTTTGTTCCTTCGGGTAAGCCGGATAAATCATTTTCATCCGTAATTAGCATTTCAAATTTATTGGTTTCTGCTAGAACATTTTCCCCAAACTTTAATTTAAGCTGGCTTAGTTTTTTGTCAATCTCGCGTAATTGGTTCTTTTTATCTTCAGATAAATTGGCTCCGTTTCTTGAGAAACTTTTATATCTTTTGTCAAGTAGTGTTTTTTGTTCTGCAGTTAAATCTAAAGATTCTTTAATATCATAAATGGCCTTAACGCGCTTAAATAAATCCTCGTTTAAAGTAATGTCATTGCTGAACTCTGACAGTAAAGGGGAGATCTCTTGAGCAATTTTTTGAATTTCTTCATTGGTTTCTGCCGAATTCAAATTAAAAAATATACTCGATATGCGATCTAATTGCTCGCCTGAGAAATCTAATGCCACAATAGTATTTTCAAAGGTTGCGGCAGCCTCATTAGTTGTGATAAGATCAATTTCTTTTCTTGCCAGAGCTATAGCTTCCTTAAATGTTGGTAAATAATCTTCATTTTCAATATTTGAGAATGGAGGTGTGTTATATTTAGTATTAAATGGGGTAATGAGTGTTTTTTTTATCATTTTGTCAGAGAATATGTTAAAATCTAGCATACTATGTATGCATAGTAGATTTTTTTATACTTTTGCCAGAGCAAATTTGCTGAGTGACTAACTCAAGAGAATTATTTGTTAATAGCTGAAAAGCCCTGAAATACATTTCAGGGCTTTTTTCATTATAAATTTTTGGCAGATTCATTTACTTTTATTTTCAAACCTTCCTTATAAGCTATGACTTTATCAAGGACACATTTGTCACTAGAACCTATAATCTGAGCTGCTAGAATACCCGCGTTTTTGGCCCCGTTAAGTGCTACTGTAGCAACAGGAACACCTCCAGGCATTTGCAGAATTGAAAGGATTGAATCCCAGCCGTCTATAGAGTTGCTACTTTTTACGGGAACCCCAATTACCGGTAAAGGCGATAAGGAAGCAATCATTCCAGGTAAATGGGCTGCGCCTCCTGCACCTGCAACAACTACTGAAAACCCTCTGGTATGAGCGTTTTGTCCATAATCAAATAATTTTTCTGGCGTACGATGTGCCGAAACTATATCTACTTCTACCTCGATATCAAAACCTTTCAAGATGTCTATAGCATCTTGCATAACAGGGAGATCGCTTTTGCTTCCCATTATTATACCAACTTTACTCATATCTATTTGCTTATAACTTTAATACTTTGTTTTACCTCTTGAGCAATGCGTCGTGCTTCACCCAAATCTTCATTTACAATGGTTACATGTCCCATTTTTCTAAACGGCCTTGTTTGTTTTTTTCCGTAGATGTGAGGCGTAACACCATTCATATTCATAATATCTTCAATATGCTTATAAACCACATTTCCTGTATAACCCTCTGCGCCTACAAGGTTAACCATAACACCCCCAACTTTACTATCTGTTCTACCTAAAGGTAAATCTAAAATGGCCCTAATATGCTGTTCAAATTGAGAGGTGTAACTCGCTTCAATAGTTTGGTGTCCAGAATTATGTGGTCTAGGCGCTACCTCATTAATTAGGATTTCGTCGTCTTGAGTTTGAAACATTTCTACGGCTAAAAGACCTACATGTTCAAATGATTTCGAAACTGCTAAGGCCACATCTGTTGCTTTTTTAGCGAGTTCATCAGAAATTCTGGCAGGACATATAACGTATTCTACTTGGTTAGCTTCAGGATGAAATTCCATTTCTACTACGGGGTAGGTTTTAGTATCTCCGGAAGGGCTTCTAGCAACAATAACCGCTAATTCATTTTTAAACGGAACTAAATCTTCTGCAATACATTCACCTTTTGGTAAATTTTCTAAATCGGCGAGCTTTCTAACCACTTTTACACCATTGCCATCATATCCAAATTGAGCTGCCTTCCAAACAAAAGGGAGTTCTAAACCGCCATTGGTAATAGCGTCTTCAATTTCTGAAAGGTAGGCGAAACGTGTAAATGGAGCAGTTGGCAAATTATTATCTACGTAAAATAATTTTTGTTTTGCCTTATTTTGAATAGTCCTTAATGTTTTTGATGCAGGATAAACCAGTACCCCTTCTTTTTCTAGATCTTCTAAGGCATCAACATTAACATTTTCTATTTCAATGGTTAAAACATCAACCTGTTTACCAAAATTATAAACGGCATCATAATTCATTAAATCACCCAACTGGAATTCATCACTCGCTATTTTACAGGGTGCTTCATTACTAGGGTCTAATACTTTGGTGTAAATGTCAAATTTACGTGTATTATAAAGTAGCATTTTACCTAATTGGCCCCCACCTAAGATGCCAAGTTTGAAATTTGAAGAAAAGTAATTCATCTATATGTTTTTTTCTAAGCGAAATAAGGATAGGCAAAAATACACTTAAATCTTAAATTAGTTCCTAATTCATAAATCAAAAAATGGTAATTCGTTAATCTATTGATTATCTTTGCAGCTTCCAAAATTTATTACTAGTGATAAAGCTACACGATAAATATTTTAAACCTTTTATTTCTGCTAAGCAGATAGACGATGCGCTACAGCGTTTGGTTTTAGAAATAGCCGAAGATGTGGGAGATGAAATCCCTGTTTTTGTGGGTATTTTGAATGGGTCTTTTATGGTGGTTAGTGATTTCGTTAAAAAATATCCAAAACCGTGTGAGGTAACATTTATAAAATTGGCTTCTTATGAAGGTGTTAAGTCTACTGAAGATATTCAAAGACTGATTGGCTTAACGCAAGATTTAACGGGACGGGTAGTTGTAATTTTGGAGGATATTATAGATTCAGGTAATACCTTAGCTGAGGTTTATCGAATTTTTAAGAATGAAAAAGTAAAATCCCTCAAAATAGCAACCCTATTTTATAAACCGGAATCATATAAAAAGGATTTTAAATTACATTATGTAGGTATTGAGATTCCTAACAAATTTATTGTAGGTTACGGCCTAGATTATGATGGGTTAGGACGAAATATACCAGAAGTATATCAAATAAAAGAAACGCAACACATGACAAACTTAGTGCTATTTGGCCCTCCAGGAGCAGGGAAAGGAACGCAAGCAGAATTTTTAAAAACGAAATATAATTTAGTTCATATTTCAACTGGTGATGTTTTTAGATACAATATTAAAAATGCAACAGCATTAGGTATGTTGGCTAAATCATACATGGATAAAGGTGAGTTAGTTCCAGATCAAGTCACTATTGATATGCTTAATGCTGAAGTAGAAAAAAATGCTGATGCTAATGGTTTCATTTTTGATGGCTTCCCAAGAACAAATGCACAGGCTGATGCTTTGTCTAAATTGATGGATAGTAAAGATTCTCAAATCAACGCTATGATAGCATTAGAAGTTGAGGATGAGGTTTTAGTTGAGCGTCTTTTAGGAAGAGGTAAAACGAGCGGTAGAGCAGATGATGCTGATGAATCGATTATTAGAAACCGCATCAAAGAGTATTATGATAAAACAGCCATTTTAAAAGATTACTATTCGGCCCAAGATAAATATTATGGTGTTGATGGTGTAGGTAGTATTGAAGATATTACCGTGCGTTTAAGTGCCGTAATAGATAATCTTTAATAAGCGTTAATTCGTTTATTTGTTTATAAGTAATACGACTAAACCACATTAAAACAAACAAATAAACAGTGCAATGACAGAAGGGAATTTCGTTGATTACGTAAAAATGTATGTGTCTTCCGGAAACGGTGGTAAAGGTTCTGTGCATTTGCATCGAGAAAAGTATATTACTAAGGGAGGTCCAGATGGAGGTGATGGTGGCCGTGGAGGTCATGTGGTCGTTAGAGGAAAATCTAACCTTTGGACCTTACTTCATCTTAAATTTAAAAAGCATGTTAGGGCTGGTCATGGCGAACATGGTAGCAGTGGGCGAAGCTTTGGAGCTGATGGAGAAGATGCTTATATAGATGTACCGCTTGGTACGGTAATAAGGGATACAGAAACCAATAATATCCTATTCGAAATTACCGAAGATGGTGAAGAAATTGTTTTAGCCCAAGGTGGAAAAGGAGGGTTAGGAAACTGGCATTTCAAATCATCTACAAATCAAACGCCACGTTACGCACAACCGGGTATCCCCTTGGAGGAGAAATACGTAACAATGGAATTGAAAGTACTCGCTGATGTAGGGTTGGTTGGCTTCCCAAATGCTGGGAAATCAACGTTACTTTCTGTGGTGACCTCTGCAAAACCTAAAATTGCCGATTATGAATTTACAACGCTAAAACCCAATTTAGGCATTGTAAAATATCGTGATTTTCAGACTTTTGTAATGGCTGATATTCCGGGGATTATTGAGGGAGCAGCTGAAGGCAAAGGGCTTGGTCATTATTTTTTAAGGCATATTGAACGTAATTCTATTTTATTGTTTTTGATTCCTGCAGATGCAGATGATATTAAAAAACAGTATGATGTTTTATTAGATGAACTTCGCAGGTATAATCCTGAAATGCTGGATAAAGAGCGCATCATAGCAATATCTAAATGTGATATGTTGGATTATGAACTCAAAGCAGAGCTTAAAATAGAACTTGATAAAGAATTGCCAATTCCTTATCATTTTATTTCATCAGTAGCGCAACAAGGGATAACAGAACTTAAGGATACTCTATGGAAAATGTTGAATACCTAAAGTATTCACTTTAATTTTTGCCAACCTTTATTGTTTCAAATTTGTATTCCTTTCTTTTTTACTCGAGCAATGTATTCATTTCAATTGTGGAATAATTATTGATTATTTTTATCAAAACTTAAGAGTATGCGTTTATTTTTAATTGCCGCAGTGCTACTTTTGGTATCCTGTGCGCCTATTCGTGTTAATTACGATTATGACAGAACAACTAATTTTGAAAACTATAGGACTTACCAGTACTTTGCTGATATGAATACTGGATTAAGCGAACTAGATACTAGTAGACTTTTGGACGCTCTAGACGCCAAGATGACTGAAAAAGGATATAGCATTTCTAAAACTCCAGATTTTTTTATTGATATAAAATCCAAATCGTATCAAGAAGGTCCAAAAAGTACTGTGGGAATAGGTATGGGAGGAACAAGTGGTAATGTTGGTGGCGGAGTATCTGTAGGGATTCCTGTGGGGCAAGGTAATATTAGTAGAGAAATTACTATTGATTTTGTAGATCATAATAAGAAACAACTGTTTTGGCAATCTGTGAGTGAATCAAGTTTCAATCCCAATGCTTCTCCGGAAGAACGAAGTGCTATGTTAAAGGCTATTGTCGATAAAGTTTTATATCAGTACCCGCCGGAGGATAAATAAATACAAAAATATTATGCGTATCATAACCTTATTTTTGCCTCTATAAACCTTACATTTTGTAGCTTTACTTAAAACAGAAAATTATGAAGAATAAAGTAGCACTCATAACAGGAGGTTCAAAAGGTATAGGATACGGCATTGCCAAGGCATTATTAGAACAAGACGTGCATGTGGCTATTACTAGCCGTAGTGAAGCCGCAGCAAATACAGCTGCGTCAGAATTAAATGCACTCGGATTAAATGCAAGAGCTCTTGGTGTTCAAGCCGATGTGCGTGATTTTGAAAGTCAACAAAAAGCGGTTAAACAGATACTAACCGAGTTTAAGCAAATTGATATTGTTATTGCCAATGCAGGATTAGGGCATTTTGCAAGTATAGAAGATTTAACATTGCAGCAATGGCAAGAAACCATTGATACGAATTTAACCGGTGTATTTTATACTATAAAAACAACTCTTGATGCATTAAAAAACTCAAAAGGTTATTTTATTACAATTTCAAGTTTAGCTGGGACCAATTTCTTTGCCAAAGGGTCTGCTTATAATGCTAGCAAGTTTGGCTTAACAGGTTTTACGCAATCGGTTATGTTAGATCTAAGGCAATATGGTGTCAAGGTTAGTACTATTATGCCAGGTTCTGTTTCAACTTATTTCAATGGCAATAGTCCTGATGGTAAGGATGCTTGGAAGATTCAAATTGAAGACATAGGTGAACTGGTGGTTGACTTAATTAAAATGAATCCAAGAACATTACCTAGTAAAATAGAGGTTAGGCCAACAATGCCACCAACTAAGTAGTTTAGTTTTTAACTAAGCGTTCACTTGAAATTAAGGAGGTTCCGGAATAGAAGTTAGCTACATATATACCAGTACTTAAATGACTAATGTCAATTTGAGTACTGGTAGGACTGTTTATAGGAATGGATGAAACGACTTTACCGTCCATACTTGTGATTTTAATAGATAATTTTTGATAATTCGCGCTTTCAATTTTTACGTTTAATACATGCTTTGCCGGAATTGGATAAAGTGATATACGATACTCGTTGGTTTTGCCTTTAATATTTTCGATGCCTAGAGTACTATAATTGATGGTCCATTGTACGGTATATATATGACTGCTAAGATTATGATTGTCTACATCCACTAAATTGCTGTCATCTTCAATAACAGCAATTAAAACGTTTTCTCCAATTTCGAGGTCAGAAGCCACTATTGAAATGGCATCAACATTATCATTTATATAATTGCCATTAAGCGTCCATGTGTTAGTTAATGTGTTTGGCTGGGGTTTTATTAAATTGAGGACAAAATTTACAGGAAAACTCGGGTTGTTAACCTTTTTATTATTTGGGGAGAAGGATTCTACTGGAGAGATTAGGTCGTGTATTTTTTCCACCATACCTTCTTTGCATACCGAACAAAAAGGGACGCCTAAATAACGCATTTTACAATTTTGATGCGGTCTATACCAAGCAGCAGGAACTCCAGTGGTGCCATGCTGATAGACATTGATCCCATTCGTATTTATCCAATTTTTCCATTTCACTAGGCTTATATTATTCTCTTGAGTCATGTTAATGGCTTCCCCGTAATATGCATCAGGTAATACGTATTCATCCTTTAAATTGAACATAGAGTGCCCAAGTTCATGTATGGCAAGTTCGTTTGCATCAGGTCCATTTGATACAATAGGAAATTCACCACCCGTTCCGCCATACTCTGCCGAATTCACTACTATTAACGCTTGGTCATAGGTTGGGAAATTAGCGGCTAAAACAGCATTTATTTTTAAGTCAGCTTCAATAGCATCATTATAGTCAATACCGTAATATAAAAACCTGTGATATCCAAAGGCGTCATAGGTCGCATTAAAATATGTGTCCGCACTACTAACCGGGATATTATGAGGTTCAGTGACATCAACAGCTGTTCCTGGATGATCAGCACCGCTTTCATTCGATGGTACTTTAATTATATGGACATTAAAATAATTGGAATATTCTAAAAATGGAGATTGTGAGAACATGGCATTAACTATGCTTTCGGCATCTGTTTTAAACTTATCGAATTCACTCGCTTGATAACCTTCGCTTAAAATAACAAGATTTAGCCTTTTATCATTGTCCCCAGAATCTTTTATTTTTTCAGTATCAAAGACTTGAGCATGAATCCAATTCGCACCTATTAAAAATATTAATAAGATTAATTTTTGTTTCATTTAAGGTCTAATTTATTCATGTTAAGGCGTTTGGTGTTGCTCAAAGAGTCTGTGACTTCAGCAATAACAATGCTTCTAGTTTTAGGGTATAAAGGCAAGCGCAAAGAAAATGACGATTTTTTTAATTTAAGGGCTTTGCTTTCAAATTGAAGAGAATCATTAATATATTCAATCCTTTTATTTAATGGATTCTTAATGTAAACACTTTGAAGGTATTGCCCATTTTGATCGAGTTGTGAACATTTTAAATCGCCTTTGATTCCTGTTGTTTGATATTTGCTGTCAACAGTTCTTGCTTTGCCATCAACAATTGTTTTGTTAATAAAACTAACAGACTTATTACCTTGAGTATTTTCAGTAATACTGTAATTTAAAAAAATTAGTTTAGACGGTGCCTCGATAGTATGATCCGAATCAATACTGTTTTTTTTTACACCACAGGATAGTACCAGTAGTAAAACTAATGCACCTGTGTAAATAGGTTTTTGAGAAATAATATTTTGGGGTCTTATTTTATTCAAACCAATTATTCTTGAAACTTGGGCAAATTTAGTAAAACTGTTGGTTTTGAGGGTATTTAGTTTGTTACTAGTTATCTATTTTAATTCTAGCCCCCTCACTATGACTACTGAATTCAGGAGCATACATACTCTGAATGGTTGTAATACCATTGCTCATATGACCAGCATTATTGATGCGCAAATCGTATTCAAATACATAAACGCCCTTAGGTAAATAATCAAAAAAGAAGTTAGTAGAAGCATCTTTAGTACTTTCATAATAGCCCAGACCATCCTGCCATTTGTATTTGGATATGACATTTATAGGTTCTAGGCCAGAAGCACGCATATCTTTCATATGTAAGAATTCCATATTGCGGTCACTGCGCAATTCTATTCGAACTCGTACTAAATCGCCGACATTCAATCTGGTGTCTGAGGTAATTTCTGTGATTTCCTCACCCGTATCTGTATTGGTTTTTAAAAATAGATTTTTCTTCAACTTAAGCGGAGTTTCAGCTGCTGATATGTTGTCTAAATCTTCTAAGTATTGCCAATATAAACTTCCCCAAGCGATGCCATCTCCTTTTTTTGTGAGCGTTACTTCGGCCATTTCTGGTCTAATTTCGGAGGCATCCCAAGGTATTTTATAATATCCAGTTCCAGCTTCAATTTTTACATCTTCTAATTTGACCGGATCAATATTCTGGCCGCCAATAACCACATCGACCATTTCTGTTACACTCAACCAATTTGAGCCTTGTAATAGTAAGGCATAAATTGCTTCAGTAGTCCCTTTTGTGGTTTTCCATTGATTGGTTTGCTTATTTTTAAGTAGCCAGATTTTTAAATTGTCAATAGTCTTAGTATCGTTTTCAATTTCAGAAAAAGTTTCAATTAAAAGCGCTTGCGTTTCAATTGGTGCTTGATACCAATGCCATGTGTTTGTATTAGATTTCCAATACATGCCTAGTTCTTCTGAAGTAATACTAGTGTCTTTTAGAGACCTTAATATTTTCATTGCCGTTTTAGAATCATTATTTCTATGGGATACCAATGCCATCAATCCTTTTGAATATAATGGATGATTTAACCAATACTTTTGTATTTGAGTATGGTAATATTTAATAATAGTTTCAACTTGCTCTGATTTTTTTATGTTAGGATAGAAGCTACGTGTATATAAGTAATGCAATTGCAAATAACTTAAGTGGTCTTTTTCTAAATCAATTTCTTTATTATGCTTTCTTAGGTTTTTGTATGTTTTAACAAATTCCTTGTCCAGATAATCAATTGCTTTTGCTATCATATCGGTTTCGACATTATTTTGAGTAATCCCCAGTTGTTTTAAATGTCCAAAACCATTTATAATATGTTGCGTGATATACCTGTTATCTCTTCCGCCATTAAACCATGCCCAACCACCAGAGTTCATTTGGTTGGCCGCAAGTTTATTGAAGTCAGATTGTAATGCACTATTCATTTTATTTAAGTTGAATAATAACCCAATGCGTTTTTTCTGTTCGGTTTCACTTTGGGCGTTTCGTAACCATGGTATTTCTTGAATTAAAATAGATTTTAGTTCTTCGTTTTTCTCTAGATTAGAAATAAGTATGTCTTGAGAAGCCCATTGGCTGAAAACGTCTTGAATTCTTGGATTTGAATTTGCTATATGACTAGCTAAAGCATTAGCATAATATCTGGAAAAGGTTTGTTCATTACACGCATAAGGATATTCCATTAGATAAGGAAGTGCTTGTACCGCAAACCAAGCAGGGTTTGAAGTCATTTCCAAGGTTAATTTATGGTGTTTAAGCGTTGACGATGTATTGGTTTTTAACTTATCTAAAGAGAATGTTTTAGTCTGATTACTTCTAATCCACATTGGTAAAGTTTCAGTAACTAAGATGCGATTTGATAGCACGGGTAGGATATTTTGTTCTCCATCACTAAAATCTCCTGATTTTGCAATGACCTTGTATTTTATAGCATCAATACCTACGGGAATGTAAAGTTTCCATGAAATTTGGGTGTTCCCATTTGCATCAACAGTAAAGCGTCTTTCAGGCTTTGCTAGTTGCTCTAATGATTGAGAATTATCAGAATCGCTAATCAACTTTTGCGATAGGACTTTTCCTGAAATGGCATCAGTTAAAACTAAATGGGCTTGACCAGTAAGTTGATTCTCTGTAAGATTTGCAATTTTTGAACTAATTGTTATGCTATCACCTTCGCGCAAAAAGCGTGGTGTATTAGGAATAACCATAAGTTCTTTTTGCGTCACTGTTGTTAAGGTTTTTGAGGCGTTACCTAAGGTTTTAGTATGTGCTAATAATTGTACCTTCCATTTTGTTAAGGCTTCTGGAGACTTAAAGCTGAAGCTCACATTGCCTTCTTTATCTGTTTTTAACTGTGGAAAGAAAAAGGCGGTTTCTTGAAGGTTTTTACGAATTTTAATCGTGTTAAAGTTTGGTGTGTCCTCTGAATTTAAAGGACCTTTAGAAACCTCATTGGAGCTGCCTGTTATTTCTTTTTTGTTCATGGTTCCATAGCCTTCCAAAGCGTCTTCATCTAGTTCATCCCTTGAATCAAAAGTGATATTATCTTCAGCAGATATTGAATCTTCTGTTATTGCAATACCAGGAGTTCCGCCGCTTAGTGATTTAGCAGCGCTTGAGTATCCTCTTATACTTAGTGTATTGCTAAAGCCAAAATTTAACCCAAACCAATTCCATTGATCGTAATACTGTTGTGGAAGGTTAAAATTCACACGACTATGATGTACCCTGAAATTTTTAGTTCCAAAACTGTGGTGTGCCGAATTGCCACTTTGTGAAAAGAATGAAGTATTCATCAAAGGGTTAAAACGCCATTGATGTGGTTTAAATTGATCTAGTGAGGCGTCATACATACTAGCCAACAGTTCAGCACTTATACTATCGCCTTGGAAACCTTTAATTTTAAATTGCCAAGTTTCATCAGTTCTAGGTTGTAATTTGTCTCTAAATGTTACTGTTTCAATACTTAAATTGGATTTCGGGTAAGGTACAGCGATAGTTTGGGTACCAGATTGGTAGCTATTAAATGCGGCAAAACTATAATGCACTGCAAAACCCCCTAAGTCTGATGGAGATACAGGAATACGTATCACTTGTTTGTTACCGTTTAATATAATTGTTTCCGTTTTAATGATTTTTTTATTTTTCTCAATTGATATCGTAACCGTTAAATCTTGAGCAGATGCCCCGAATGTTATAGATGCCGTGTCTCCTATATTATAAGTGGGTTTATCTGTAGAAATTGTGAATAGATTATTGTCGGCAGGTTTTTTGTCTTTATCACTATACAATGTTGTCGTGATTTGATCTTTGACAAGTTGGCCAAACCGGTCCTTACTTTCTAAAGTGATTAGGTAGGCTCCGGATTCCCATTTTTTTATGTTACCCAGTTTAAATGTTTTAGAGGTTTCGGTATTAAATGCTCTTTCTAATACAAGTTTGCCCTTTTCTTGTATTCTATTATTTTGCATTTCTCCATATGGGTCATTTGGAAATAGTCTTTTAAAGTCTTCTTTTGATATCACCTGATAATCTGGAGCAGCCCAAGGACGTCGTCTTAACACGTGATCAGGTGCCTTTAATTTATAAATCTTTATAAGGCCATTGGCAGGTACAAACGCTCCATTTAGATTTCTCGTATCCAGGGATATGGTGTGCTCTTTATTTGTTTTGTTGAGCTTCTCATCAAGATTCATCTTGGCTGTAAGGCTATGATATCCAACTTTGACGAGTATGGAAGCACTTTGGGTTTCTCCGTTTATATCGGTCACATCGGCAGTAACTTCGTAATGAAAAACGGGTAAGTTTTTTTTGTCTGTATTTTGGTCTGGAATGGCTTTAAAGTATACAGAAAATTCCCCTTTTTCATTAGTTGTGTTTTCTCCATGTGTTATTTCTTGAGTTTCAAGGTTGATCCAAGGACGATTCCAATAATACCATTGCGGTAATTCAACTTTTCTATGTACACGATATACCACTTTGGCATCTGAAATGTTACTGCCAGCATATGCTAATGCGATGCCTTTAATTGTTACAGAATCATTAACTTTTATGGTTTTAGTTACTGGTTGGAATTTAGCTTCAAACTTGGGTCTTTTGTATTCTTCAACTGAGAAATAGTGTTCTGTAAAGAAGTCTTTGCTTCTTGATGCTGCTTGGAATTCAATGTGATATCTGCCATTTAGACCAGAATTAGGTAAAATAAAAGTTCCTGAAATAGAACCGTAATCATTGGTAATGAGTTTAAGTTCTTTTATTTTTTCATTATTTACATTATATAAAGCCACAGCTACTTTTTCTTTAGCCAAAATTTCAGATTTTCCCTTTTTACTTGCCATGGCAATCCCTTTAAAATATACTGTTTGTCCAGGTCTGTAAATACTTCTATCTGTAAATAAGAAAGATTTGTACTTAACGTGATCCTCTACCTCTAGATTCAATCTATTGACATAGAAGTCTCCAAAATAGCTGCGATCATTGCCTTTTTTTACGTTAAACCTAACATTACTATACCAACTGCCATTTTTTTCAATTTCAATTTGTCCTAAATTATTTGATGTATAGTTTTTAGAGACATTTTTTTGATTCGGTTTTGAGTAAGAAAGTTTGATGTCAGCATCTACTATAGGATCACCATTATTTCTGTCTATGATTTGAAAAATTTTGGACTGCTTGGTTTCTGTTTCAACCAATGCCATATTAGTCACCTGTATACTGGAAAAAGCGAAGGTGTTGTCATTATTTTCTCCTAATGTAACAACTACCAAATAACGTCCATTATCTAATTTAGGTATAACTATTTCAGTACTATGCCTTTGGTAATCATTTTCATTTTTCAGGGGGCTTTCCCAAGTTTCATAAGGCTTTAAACCTAATATAAATGTTTGTTGTTCCTCTTTTCTGTATAGCTTTCGGAATTGATTAAACTGGGTATCAGATAGTTTGTAAATATTAAATTGAAGTGAATTTATGTTTTTGTATTGTATCAGTAACCGTCCATGCTTTTGTATGGGTAAAAACTGTTCTGTGGTTATTTGAAGGCTTGTTTTTTCTATTTCAGATTTAAAAGCCAGAGCTTTTTTTGCGCCTTTGCTATTTGGAAATGTGCTGACAATCTTATCGCAAATCATTACGGCCTCCTTAGCCTTCCAACGATTCTCAATGTTCGATTTAGGCTGGTAGCTTTTACTTTGGTCATACAAGAGGCTAGCAACTTCAAAATCATATAACCCTGATACTTCATGTGGTTTTAAAGCTTCACTTTCTGATATTAATGTTTCCAACAATAGCGATGATCTGTCAGTAAAAACGGCATGTTGATTAACAAATTTTAAGCGCTCAATATTAACGTCAGCTAAAGCTACAGGTGCCTTATCTTTTAAATGAAATTGTATTAGAGAGTGGTAAATTTTTAGGGCATGTAGTTGTAAAGACATTGTGTCTTTAGAAGTGATTTTTAAATCTGAAAAGGTTCCTGCATCACATAAATAATCGGGGTTGTCTATTTCAAACTTGTAAGCAGGTTTGTTAATATGGGTTTCATTAGTTTTGTAAAACTCTAAGGCATTATGGCTTAAAAAATCATATAAAGTAGGTCTGTGTTTTTTTGATTCCTTTTGGTTGTTTAATAGACTAGAATAGTCTTTTAAATCAATGTGTTGAAGCATCTGAGGATTCAGTAATGCATTTTGAAAATGCAGATGCACCTCGTTAAATAGGGTTTGTAAATCCCAAGTTCTAAAATCTTCAGCGTTTACTTTTTCTGAAGTTTTGCTCCTACTGTAGAATTGCCTTCTATGTTGTTTGAAATATTGCCAATATAATTCTGCTAATAGGTTTTCAAGAATGTTTTTAGTTGGCGATGCACTAATTTTTATTTGATATTTAAACTCGTTAATAATACTTAATTGAGCATCTTCCTCTAAAACCAATGCAAACTTGCTTTGATAAAGCATGGATTTTATTAATTGCTGACTATTATTATCGTTAGAGGCCTTGGTTTTGATGGTCTTAACAACATCATAAGCCGATTTGGCTAAGCCTTTAGATTCATGTTGTTCAACAGTTTTCCATAAATTTTCGTAACTATCATTTTGAGCCATAGATAGGCTTGTAGAAAGTAAGATTATTAAAAGTGGTAGTATGTGCTTCATTTTGCAGTATTTCTCACAAAATTACAATCAAAAGGTATTCCAAATTATCGAAAAGGCGTAATTGGGTTCTTCGGTTGAGTGAAGTTAAACATTTTAAAGGTAAAACAACGCACCTGGTGGCACAACAAAATTTCTTGATTGACGTCTTACTATGGAAGAAAGTTTATTTTTGCGTATTAATATAGTTGCCCTATGTTTAAAATATTTCTTCTATTACTCTTGCCTGCACTTACTTTCGCTCAAATAAGTCTTGAAAGTGTTGATGAATTACTTAAACAAAAACAATACTCAAAGGCTGAAGGTATTTTAGTTCTATATGTTGCAAATCATGCATCCAATTTAAGGGCTTTGGAACTATTAGGTGATGCTTACGGGTATCAAAGAAAATGGGACGAAGCCATAGATGTCTATGAATCATTGGTAGAAGCAAATAATAACAGTGCTAATTATCATTATAAGTACGCTGGTGTTTTGGCTATGAAGGCCTTAGATAATAAATTGAGTGCCTTAGGTTATATAGGAGCTATTAAATACTCTTTTGAAAAAGCAGCTACCTTAGATAAAAACCATATTGATGTACGTTGGGCCTTGGTAGAATTTTATATGGAGCTTCCTGGGATTTTGGGTGGTAGCATAAAAAAGTCCTTTGCATATGCGCAGGAGCTAGAGGATTTGTCAAAAGTGGATGGCTATTTGGCCAAAGGATATATTTATGAATATACTGATGAACCCCAATTAGCAGAGAAATATTATAAAATGGCAATTACAGAAGGTGGTTCGATAGTATGTTATGATAAATTGACTAAATTTTACGAGGCGGAAGCTAAACCAAAGCAGGCAATAAAGAATATTGAGTATGCCCAAAAGAAGCATCAACGTAATGCCCTTCATTATCAAATAGGCAAAGTAGCTGCAGAGTATAATGTAGAACTCCATAAAGGTGAGCAGTGTCTGCACAAATATTTAGGAAATTACTCCGCAAAAGATGGCGTACCTAAGGCTTGGGCCTATTATCGTTTAGCACAAATAGAAACTCATAAAAAAAACAAGACAAAAGCCTTAAAGTATATTAATTTAGCGGTGACGGCATTGCCTGAAATTGAAACCTTTTGGAAACAAAAAGAGGTTATTTTAGAGATGTAGATATTAGATCTTTCCTAATGGTTTAAGACTCTATTATTTATAAAGACTTAGTAAAAAAGATTTACAAAAAGACCTAACCTAAAAACTTCTACTTTCAGTCTTCTACATTAGGGCGTCAATTCATATATTTACTTTTCTTTACATTTTCTACAAAGTAGCAATTGTGAAGTTATAAGGGAAACACAAAATAACAATATGAACGTACATTTTATAGCAATTGGTGGAGCAGCTATGCATAATTTAGCATTGGCATTACATAATAAAGGATATCAGGTTACAGGAAGTGATGACTCAATTTTTGAACCTTCAAAGTCTAGATTAGAGGCGAAAGGGCTTTTGCCAGAATTGTTTGGCTGGTTTCCTGAAAAAATCACCAAGGATTTAGATGCAATTGTTTTAGGAATGCACGCCAAAGTTGATAATCCCGAGTTGCTAAAGGCGCAAGCTTTAGGACTTAAAATTTATAGTTATCCTGAGTTTTTGTATGAACAATCAAAACATAAAACCAGAGTAGTAATAGGTGGTAGTCATGGCAAAACAACCATTACTTCTATGATTCTTCATGTCATGCATTATCATGATCGAGATGTTGATTATATGGTAGGAGCACAATTGGAAGGTTTTGATGTTATGGTGAAACTAACTGAAACTAATGATTTTATTATTTTAGAAGGAGATGAGTATTTAAGCTCTCCAATTGATAGACGTCCAAAATTCCATTTATACAAACCTAATATTGCCCTTTTGAGTGGTATTGCTTGGGACCATATAAACGTTTTTTCTACCTACGAAAATTATGTAGAACAGTTTAGCATTTTTGTAGATTCTATTGTGAAAGGAGGGAGTATTAATTATAATGAGGAAGATCAAGAAGTGAAACGGGTAGTAGAAGCGAGTGAAAATGCCATTAGAAAAATTGCCTATCATACTCCAGAATATACTGTTGAAGATGGACAAACACTTATAGAAACACCGGAAGGATACTTGCCTATTGAAGTATTTGGGAAGCATAATCTAAATAATTTGGCTGGTGCTAAATGGATTTGTCAACATATGGGTATTGATGAGGATGATTTTTACGAAGCTATAGCAACCTTTAAGGGCGCAAGTAAGCGTTTAGAAAAAATAGCAGAAGGAAAAACGAGCGTTGCCTATAAAGATTTTGCCCATTCACCGAGTAAGGTTGAGGCAACCACCCAAGCCGTTAAAGAACAATATCAAAACAAAACACTTGTTGCTTGTTTAGAATTACATACCTATAGCAGTTTGAATGCCGACTTCTTGAAGGAATATAAAGGCGCACTTGATGCGGCCGACGTTGCTGTGGTATTTTATTCGCCCCATGCCGTTGAGATAAAGAAATTGGAAGAGGTAACACATGAGCAAATAGCAAATGCCTTTCAACGAGAGGATTTAATAATTTATACGAATCCAGTTGACTTTAAAGATTTTCTGTTTTCTCAGAACTTTGAAAGCAAAGCTTTGCTTTTAATGAGTTCGGGAAATTACGGCGGTCTAGATTTTGATGAAATAAAAACAATGTTTACATAATTTCACGTGTTGCCTGAAACTAAAAATAAGTAGAAGGCATTCAGTTTTGAATTATTCTTCCTTATCAGGGGTGCTTTTTATGTAAATATCCTGTTGAGGGAACGGTATTTCAATGCCGTGTTCTTTAAAGCTATTATATATTGCAATTGAAACATCACTTTTTGATTTAAGCCCCAATTCAAAATGTACCCAAAATCTTAATCTGAAATTTAAAGAATTGTCTCCAAAATCACTAAAAAGAGCCACTGGAGCAGGGTCGTTCATAGCTTGTGTATAATTGGTAGCACATTCCAAAAGTATTTCTAATACTTGGTTTGGATCAGAACCGTAAGTCGTTCCAATTAAAATTTCAACTCGTTTTATGTTATTTGATAAGGTCCAGTTGATAAGATCGTTAGCTACCAAGTTGTTATTAGGCACTACGACATCTGCACCTTCATAAGTGCTGATGTTTGATGACCTAATTCCAATTTTATTTACGGTACCTAGTAGGTTATTTACCTCTACAGTGTCACCCGGTAAAATTGGGCGTTCAAAAACTAAAATAAGCCCAGATACAAAGTTTGAAATAACATTTTGTAAGCCAAATCCAATACCAAGTCCTAAAGCTCCAGCCATTAAATTGAATTTTCCTAAATCAATACCTAAAGAAGACAAGGCAAAGACAATACCAAAGGCTAGAATGAGATACCTTATAACCAAAGAAATGGCATTAGGAACACCTTTCGGAAGCCTTAAAAACTTTAAGGCGCCTTCGTCTCCATCAATGATAAAACCTATAAAAGAAGTGGCTATAAATGAGCCTATTAGTATTAGTATAAAGGAGAGGATGTCTCCAATGGTAAAGGTAATGCTACCAACCACATAAGGTTCTGTTAGCAGGTTGTTGAAGAAATCAATGAAGGTGCTAAATTGGTCCAAAATATTAAGAAAGAACAGCAACCACAGGATAAAAACAATGGTCTGAACAAATTTCAAGACCTTTTTTTCTACGGCTACTTTTTTCAAGAGATTGACGTTTCCTTTAGATCCATAATGACGGTGCATTAATGCTAAGGAGGTGCCTTCTAGAATTCTTAGTATGCCATAGAATGTCAAGGTTATGGCACTGCCTTGGGTACATATTTTTAATGAAACATCTGCTAAATTGGTGTACCCAAGAATATTAGAGATTATAGAGGTTAAGCATAAGAGGTATATTAAGGGCGTGAGTTTAACAAAAAATAAAGAAAGATCCTTTAAAGGTAGTTTTCTTGTTTTTTTATAAGGTCTTGTAAAGTAATAAAGACTTAACATTACAAGTGAAGCTTCAAGAAGCAAGTAAGCTCGGTATTGATAAGATTCAAACCATATGTAAGCTTTGGCTGTATTATATAGGTAAAAGAAAATGATGACAAATACAACATTTCTGAATTTTTCGGTAAGGCTTTTATAGACTATAGGTACCGCTAAAACTAGAACGAGAAATGTGAAAATGTCTTCTACAATTTTTGGTGCATTTGAAAAGTAAAATTTAGCAATAATCATACAGATAAATGCTATAATGACTTTTGGCTTATGAGATATTAAATCCAAAGATTTTTTCAGAAATGCATTATTTTGATCATATTCAAATAATGCAATTCCTTTTTTTATATATCTTAAGAAACCAATAATAATGAGAACAATAACTATGTATAAATAGATGAGGTGTTCAAATGTTTTAAAGAAGTCAAGCGTGTTTTTTATTTTAATCCCTCCAGATTCTTTATCACCGCCACGAGGTATTTCAACTTTAGTTTCGGGAATTGTAGTTTTCCACAAGGGTTCATGGCGTCTATATAAAACGTTATAGATTGGAGATGTCTTCAAGTTTTCAAGCTGATCGATTATATCAAGTGTAATTGAATTAAGATCATTAATCTTAGATTCAAGACTTAGATATTTCTTGTTCTCTTGAGATAATGTGTTTTTTAATTTTCTAAAGTCATGAAAAACACTGTTGATGTTACTAATTATTTCTGTTGGAACATCTTGTTTTTTTGAACTTTCAAGCGTTAGCTGCCATACTTTCTCATTATAGTCTGTTTCTTTTAGGCTTCTGGCATTCCGCTGAATGCTATTGTTTATAGTGATTTGCCAAGCTTCAAGATAACTGTTGTAAATATTCCATTTATTAAGAATGTTATTTATCTTCTGTCTATTGGGATTGGCTTTAATGAATATTTCGGCCTGTTTTTTATTTAATAGTATATCTTCTTGCTGGATAGGTATAAGAGAGTCTATTTTTTTTATATCCTTACTAATTTTGCTTTTTATCTCAGATTCTTTTATTTTCTCATTTGCAATTTGAATTTCCTTAACAACATCCAGAATGTCAATGGGCTGAGGTTTCTTTGTTTTAGTAGAATCATTAAAAAAAGTAGTCTCTGACCTCTGAGCTGAGCATAATAAATTTACAAAAACCAAAAAAGCTATTAGGAAAGTCTGTTTTGAAAATATTATTTTTTTATTCATTCCGGGATAAATTTATTAAAGCAAAGTAAAGATAATGCCTATAATAGTTTTTTTAAAAATTCTTCAATATTCTTTTTTGTTGATTCAATTAGCATGTTTTTGGCTGCTATAAAATTTGTCTTTTGTTTATCTTGAGAAAGTTTGAATTTTCCTTCCCACCCCGTTATTTCTATTTCAAACATTGCAATGTAATCCAGATATAATGCCATTTTAGGATTATCTGCTTCCAAAACGTACTTGTGTTCAGGAGATTCTAAAAATTGAGTCATTCCTATCAACGATTGTTTTAGAGCATTTTTGTCATTTATGGCTATAACCTTTCCTTCAATATGCACTTTGATATAGTTCCATGTTGGTAATTGAGAGTCGCCTTCATATATGCTAGGCGAAATATAACATTGAGGTCCAGAAAAGATTACTGTTATAGGGCTGTTATTAGCTAATAGTTCTGCTTGAGGATTGTTTTTGTCAATATGACCAATGAGTTTATCATTATTCAAAATTAGAGGTAAATGACTTATAAATGGTTTATTGTTTTTTATAGAAATGAGGGTTGCTAAAGGATAAGCCTTAATAACTTCAATTATATGATTTTTATCGTTGTCTTGATGATGTTTTGGCGGATAACTCAAATGAAATATGTGTTTTAATTACGCGTTATTCGTTAGTTCAGCCGTCTTTTAAATAGCTCGAATTTAGGTCTAAGGCTAAGTTAGTTGAAATTTTAATATTTTGGGTTGCACTTATCTTGTATTTGAGTAGTACAACTATTTATTTATAATATTTTGTGGGCATAATATGTGTTAGTCGCGCGTAGTTTACCATATTAGATTATACTTCTTGGGCTTATTCCGTTTAGTTAAATAGATTGTTTCTCAAATGATAAATGTATTGTGGTTAATGAATTAATTGTTTGTAAGGCTTACAATAATTATATTTATCAAATGCAAGAAAATTCAACATCGTTTTCCATAAAAAATTGGAGTCAAGACGATCAACCCCGTGAAAAATTATTGAATAAAGGAAAGCAAGTGCTTAGTGATGCTGAGCTGGTCGCCATTTTAATAGGATCTGGGAATAAAGATGAAAGCGCTGTAGCTTTATGTAAACGCATTTTGGCGAGTACGAATAATAACCTTAATGAGTTGGGAAAACGGTCTGTTAAACAGCTTATGGATTTTAAAGGTATTGGGGAGGCTAAAGCAATAACTATTGTTGCTGCTTTAGAATTAGGGAGAAGACGCAGAGGAGAGAAAGCCATGGAGAAATTAATTATTACGTCTAGTGTTTCTGTATTTGAAATGATGCAACCCATCTTAGGTGATTTGCAACACGAAGAATTTTGGATAATCTACCTAAGTAATTCCAATAAAGTTATATTTAAAAACCAGTTAAGTAAAGGCGGTATGACTGGAACCCTTGTTGATGTTAGACTCGTACTTAAAATGGCATTAGAGGTGGGTGCAACAGGTCTTATTCTTTGTCACAATCATCCCTCTGGGACCTTAAAGCCCAGTGAACCGGATAAGCTAATTACGCAAAAGTTAAAAAAAGCAGCATTGAGTATAGATATAAAAGTACTAGATCACCTAATTATAACTGAAAATGCATACTTTAGTTTTGCCGATGAAAACTTATTGTAATGCTTCTAGTTTATACAAAAAAAAAATCACCAAGATTAAATTATGTTTTTAAACATATTTGTACCCGCGTACTGGGTATAAAGGTTGGTTTTACTGCTAAAATTGAAGAGTTTATTGCACATGACAGTTTGAAAATGTCCTATGCAAAGCAACAACTTGGTAATGAGTTTTTTGTTAAGAGTCATGATATCTTATTTGAGCAAGGCCTAGGAGATGTTGATATTAATGTCCATTCCTGGGATACTACAAAGTGTTTCTTTTATATAGGCGAAAAGTGTTCCATTCCTTTTGATATTTTTTCGGCTTCTTTCTATTTACTATCGCGTTATGAAGAATATCTGCCTCATGTAAAGGATGAATACGGACGGTTTTCAGCTAAAGAAAGTCTTGCTTTTAACGAAGGCTTTTTACATCAACCTGTTGTTGATATTTGGGCTTATAAATTTAAAGATGCTTTGCAAAAACAGTTTCCAGAATTTGTTTTTCCTGAAAGAACATATAATATTATTCCTGTTATAGATGTACCAAGTCCGTATAATTATAAATTAAAAGGTTTGATGCGTAATTTTGGTGGGATCACGGCAGACCTTTTTAGACTAAAAATTAAAAGCTTATACCTTAGGTTTATAGTTCTGCTAGGGTTTAAACATGATCCCTATGATACATTTAAATATATTATAAATAGACAAAGACACTCTAAGTACAAATTTCTATTCTTTTTTCTAATTGGTGATTATTCTACTTATGATAAAGGTATAAATCCAAATAAAAAGAAGTTTGTTTCTCTTATCAAACACGTTGGAGATTATTGTAGAGTTGGTCTTAAGGTTTCTTTTCTTGCCATTGAGAATAGCTCAACATTAAAAAAAGAAAAAATAAAAATGGAGGAAATCTTAAACACCAATTTAAAGGCTACAAGGCAATCTTTTTCAAAACTTAATTTACCTGATGCTTACAGAAACTTGATAACTCTTGAAGTTCAGGAAGATTATACCATGGGCTATGTCAATCAAATTGGGTTTAGAGCAGGTTCTTGTTCACCATTTTTATTTTACGATTTAGATTATGAAGTACAAACACCCTTAATGGTATTTCCTTATCAAGTGATGGATTATGCTTTACTGAAACACAAATCACTTCTGGATAAGAAAAAGGTTTTAAATGAAATGATTGATGAGGTTAAGCAGGTAAATGGCTCGTTTATTCCTGTTTTTCATAATTATACCTTTGGTGATGATATGAGATGGAAGGGCTTTAAAGAATTGTTTAATTTAATATTAAATTCAGTCGATGAAAATTAATAACATAAAGGATGTTTTTTTTGACTTAGATCATACGCTTTGGGATTTTGATAAGAATTCGGCATTGACATTTGAAAAAATTTTTAGTCTAAATAATATAGAAGTGCCCCTCCAAGAGTTTGTCTCGCATTATGAGCCTATTAATTTGAAGTATTGGAAACTCTATAGAGAAGGTCTTATTGAAAAGGAAGATTTAAGATTTGTAAGACTCAATGAGACGTTTCAAGCCATTAATTATAAAATAGAGGAACACATTATTTATAAGCTTTCTGAAGATTATATAACGTATTTAACATCATTCAATTATTTATTTGAGAATACGCATGACATTCTTGATTATTTAAGTTTGAATTATAATTTGCATATTATTACTAATGGTTTTGATGAAGTGCAACATAAAAAATTGACCAATTCAAATATTATTAAATATTTTAAAACGGTAACTAATTCTGAAATGGTAGGTGTTAAGAAACCTAACCCTAAGATATTTAAATATGCATTAAATTCGGCTAAGGCCAATATTTCTCAGAGTATTATGATAGGTGATAGTTATGAAGCCGATATACTCGGGGCCATGGATGTAGGTATGAATGTTGTGTTTTTTGATACAAGAAAAACAAAAATTAGTGAGGATGTTATACAAATTGATGCGCTTTCTGCGTTAAAAAGGTATCTGTAACATATTAAGCCCCTTCAATTTTATGATTCCCAGATCTATAAAAAAGCCATGTTTACCTTTAATTTTGGTTTTGTTATTTTTTTCTTGTGTTAAAGAAGTTGATTTTGACCAGGCCAATGATTTGGAGTTGACTCCTGTAATGTCATCTAGTTTGGTGTTTTTTGATGAGTCGGCATCTAGCTTTGTGGAATCTGGTTCCGAAATTGACATTATTCAGGAATTTTTAATAATAGACCTCTTTACAGATACCTTTATTGTTGAAAACTTAGTAAAAGCTGAATTTGTTTTTCTTGGCAAGAATGCTTTGAATAGAGATGTTAATTTACAAGTAGACTTTTTAGATGATTTAGATGTTTTAGTTCACCGCTTTTCAATTGAACAAGAGGCTGCTGTTGAAGGGAGTGAAGTCTTTACAGAATATATCGAGACCTTTGAGGGGGACACGTTATTAGCTTTGAAAAGTACAATAAAAATTGTTTTTACTTTAAGGTTGATAGCTGAAGATCCTATTCCTGATGACATAACGGGAAGGGTTGAATTACAATCTTCTTCTAATTTTTATTTCAAGATAGCGGCTGCCGAATGAAAAAGCATAGGGCATACTTACTGTTTTTTCTCTGTGTATATTCTGTTGCGCAGAACAAACAGATTTTATATGGATTTAATGAAATTCCACAATCCTTATTGCTAAACCCTGGAGCAGAAGTGTCAAATATGGGGTATATTGGAGTACCTTTATTGTCTCATGTGCATATTAATGGCGGTACCTCAGGCCCTACAGTATACGATCTCTTTTCTGCTAATGGGGTCAATTTTAATGAAAAATTTAGAAGCGTCGTTTATAATTCAGATTCAAGGGATTTTTTAAGTGCTAACGAGCAGTTAGAAGTCTTTTCAGGAGGTTTTGCTATTGGTAACACTTTCGAAAAAACAGAATATTTAAGTTTTGGTGTTTATCAAGAGCTTGATGTCATAAGTTATATTCCTACCGATTATATTGAGTTAGCCTTAGAAGGCAACCAAAATAATATAAATAGGGTTTTTAATGCCGGTGATTTAAGTGCTAGGGCAGAAGTGGTTTCGGTATTTCATTTAGGCTATAATAAAAAAGTTAACAGCCGTTTTAATTATGGTATAAGAGGCAAGTTGTATTCTAGTGTTGTTGATATTGATGCAACTAAAAATAAGGGCAGTTTTACCACACGTCGGGGTACTAATAATATTTACGAACATATTTTTAATTTAGATATGCAGGTTAGAACCTCTGGGATTGCCAGTTTAACTAGTGATGATAATTCAGGTTTTAACGAGGACCTAAAAGAAATAAGTAAGCGAGCCTTTTTTGGTGGTAATTTAGGCCTTGGGTTTGATGTAGGGTTTACATATAATATCACAGATCAGTGGCGACTTGATGGGAGTGTGTTGGATGTTGGTTTTATTAGCCATTCTAAAGATGTTGAAAATTATGTCGTTAATGGAAATTATGTGTTTGAGGGTATTAATCCCCTTTTTCCAGATGTTGCTAATGGGCAATCTGCTCAGGATTATTGGGACGCCTTGAAAGAGGATTTTGAAGACTTATTTGATGTGGACACTACAGGCACTAAATATACTACATGGCGCCCAATTAAATTTAATGGCTCTCTTAATTATACTTTTGGAAAGAAAAAGAAAAAAGATTGCGATTGCACTACAGAAGATAGTGGATATTTAAATGCAGTGGGAGCACAGTTGTATGCCATAAGTAGACCAAAGCAGCCTCAAATGGCGCTTACCGTATATTATTATAGGAAATTATTTGAGGGTTTAAGTTTAAAAGGGACCTATACACTAGATTCCTATTCTTTTTATAATTTAGGCTTGGGAGTAGCTGCACAATTAAGTGGTTTTGGGTTTTATGTAATGGCTGATAATTTTTTGCAATATGAAAACATTTATAATGCAGAAGGTTTATCTTTACAGTTAGGGTTTAACTATATTTTTAATAAAAAATGAAGACGAATATTTTTACCATTTTGATGACATGTTTTTTAATAACATCCTTGTTTTCTCAATCGAGTGTGAATGATTATAAGTATGTCATTGTTCCAAACAAGTATGACTTTTTAAAGGAGAATGACCAATATCAATTAAATTCATTGTCCAAATTTTTATTTGAAAAATATGGGTTTACCGCGTTGATGCAAGGTTCAGATTATCCTCAAGATTTAAATAGTAATAGATGTTTAGCCATGAATGCTGATGTATTTAAAGATTCAGGAATGTTTACTACGAAATTGAAAATTATTTTGAATGACTGTAATGATAAGCTGATTTATGAGTCAGAAATTGGCACGAGTAGAGATAAAGAATATAAAGTGGCGTATACCAAGGCGTTACGAAATGCTTTTGAGTCGTTAGAGACCGTTAATTACGCCTATGCGCCAAGTGATAATGCTCTGGCCATATCGGCTACGGCAGGAGCAGCGGACAGTGAATCAGAAGAAATAAAAGAATTAAAGCAACAAATCCAACAGTTAGAAAGCGAAAAAAATCAAGGGGTTGTTAGTAGCCCGGGAACATCGCCATCAGGTGCTGCAATTGCTGTACCTGCAGCGGCAGTTACTACTGCCGCTGTTGTAAATGAATCTAAAGCGCCTACGAGTTCTGAAACAAAAGGGTTTAATAAAGTATTGTATGCCCAAGCTATAGAGAACGGTTATCAACTCGTTGATAGTACCCCTAAGGTGCTTTATAAAGTAAGAAAGACAAACCTAAAGGATGTGTTTTTAGTTGAAGGTAAAAGCGCCATTATTTTTAAAAAAGGGGATAATTGGGTAGTTGAATTTTATGAGAGTAATATACTGAGGCAAGAGGTTTTAAATATTAAGTTTTAGCCCATAATTCCCATAACCTAAGATGTCATATTGAAAATGCGTTTTATTTAAGGGCTTTTCGTATTGAATACATAACTCTGTTTTCTACAAAAGAAGAAATGTCATAAGGTACATAATGCTTATGGACCAATTATGATGGAATGACAGGCCACTAGGGAAAACGAAATATATTAATAATCATATTTGTCTTTCCATCGTTGTTTTAGAAATTCTCTGTGCGCATTTTCACGAGTATTATTTCCTGGTTGATAGAGTGTTGTATTTTTAATGTCTTCAGGTAGAAATTCTTGATTAGCAAAATTATTTGAGTAATTATGAGCGTATTTATAATTGTCGCCAAAGCCTAGTTCTTGCATTAATTTGGTTGGGGCATTTCTAATTTCTAATGGTACACTTAAATCGCCTGTTTCCCTGACTAACTTTTGGGCATTGCCAATGGCCATATAAGACGCATTACTTTTGGGTGAACATGCCAAATAAGTAGCACATTGACTAAGAATAATTCGTGACTCAGGATAGCCAATGGTTGATACAGCTTGGAATGTATTATTAGCAATAACTAAGGCAGTAGGGTTGGCATTGCCAATATCTTCGCTTGCCGCTATTAATAATCGACGGGCAATAAATTTGACGTCCTCACCACCTTCAATCATGCGGGCTAACCAATAAACAGCTGCATTTGGATCACTACCGCGAATGGATTTTATGAAGGCCGATATAATGTCGTAATGTTGTTCTCCAGTTTTGTCATAACGCACTGTATTATTCTGAACTTTTTTAAGGACAATTTCATCAGTTATTTCAATATCATCACTATCAAAAGCGTTTACTATAAGCTCAAAGATGTTAAGTAATTTTCGGGCATCACCTCCTGAAATTTTTAGTAAGGCATTGGTCTCTTTTAGAACAATGTTTTTTTTAGATAGCCCTTCGTCAGTTGTAATTGCTCGCTTTAATAAGGTTTCCAAATCTTGCTTGTCAAAAGCATTAAGAATATAGACTTGACAGCGTGATAAAAGTGCAGAAATAACTTCAAAGCTGGGGTTCTCTGTGGTTGCGCCTATTAGCGTAATCCAACCTTTTTCAACTGCTTGTAGTAGTGAGTCCTGTTGTGATTTGCTGAACCTATGTATTTCATCAATAAAGAGAATGGGGTTTTTGGTAGTAAACAAACCGCCACTTTGCTTCGCTTTTTCGATGACATCTCTTATGTCTTTGACCCCAGAATTTATGGCACTTAGAGTATAGAATGGGCGTTTAGATTCCGTGGCTATTATATTGGCCAAAGTGGTTTTTCCAGTGCCGGGAGGTCCCCAAAAAATCATAGAGGGAATTAAACCATGTTTAATGTGTTGGGTTAATGAGCCATGCTCACCAATTAAGTGGGTTTGGCTAACATAATCCTCTAAGGTTTTTGGTCTGAGGCGCTCAGCTAATGGTTCATTTGCATTCATAACTGTAAAATTAAAGTAATTTATTTAAGTTTTTATCTGTCGTTGAATAAAAGCAAGGTGGTGTTAACTTTATTTCCCTTGTGAAGCATAAAAGGAATACTTTATTACGCGTGGAAATGTTAAATAAATGTAAGCTGCCAATTTAGCACGAAATCAAATGTTGGAAAACTATTTGTTATCTTTAGATTAATGGATAATGGCAATCAATTTAAATTTTCAACAGGAGTGCTGGCTTACCCCATTTTCTTTATACTTGGTATTTGGTTGGTGTTTTGGTTTGAAGTCCGTTTTGGATATAATTTTAGTAAATACGGCATTTATCCACAAACGCTAAAGGGCTTAAGAGGTATTTTTGTGAGTCCTTTTGTTCACGGTGATATTGAACATATATATCACAATACCATACCATTATTTGTGCTTTCAATGGCTTTATTTTATTTCTATAGACCTATTGCATGGAAAGTATTACTATGGGGTATTATACTTTCTGGTCTGCTCACTTGGTGTATTGGAAGACCGTCTTATCATATAGGGGCTAGTGGTTTAATTTATGTTTTAGTCAGTTTCACATTCTTTAAAGGTGTATTTGCTAAGCATTACAGGTTAATAGCTTTGTCATTATTGGTTGTTTTTTTATATGGTAGTATGATTTGGTATACCTTGCCTATTGAACAAGGCATCTCTTGGGAAGGCCATCTTGCTGGTTTGTTAACAGGTTTATTATTTGCTGTGATTTTTAGAAAAGAAATTGCTAAGCCCAAAAAGTATGCCTGGGAGCAAGAGGATTATAATGAAGATGATGATCCTTTTTTAAAGCATTTTGATGAAAACGGGAATTTTATAGAAACCAAAGAAGCCGAGGAAGAACGTCCGGTAATTAATTACACTTACAAGGAAAATAAAGAGGATTAACGGCGTTGACGTAACACTTCATAAAGAAAAGCCCCACACGCCACGGAAACATTAAGGGATTCTATGTCTCCCAATAGAGGTAGTTTAGCTTTGTTGTCAGATACTTTTATAATAGATGGGTTGATTCCACGCCCTTCAGAGCCCATAACAATAGCACATGGTTCTTTAAAAGATACATCATAAATAGTGTCATTGGTTTTTTCGGTAGCAGCAATGACTTTTATTCCTGAAGCTTGCATAAAGAATACGGCATCTTTAATATGGTCAACCTTGCAAATTGGGATTTTAAAGACGGCGCCAGCACTGGTTTTTATGGTGTCTCCATTTACGGGAGCACCTCCTTTTTTCTGGATGATAATGCCATCAACACCTGTACACTCGGCAGTTCTAATAATAGCTCCAAAATTACGAACATCGCTAAGTTGGTCTAAAAGTAAGAACAATGGTGTCTTTCCTGATGCTATGACATTTAGAACTAAGTCCTCCATGTTGTGAAATTCAATAGGAGAGATTTGTGCGACAGCACCCTGGTGATTCTTGTTAGTTAGCCTGTTTAATTTTTCAACAGGAACATAAGATTTGTTAATAGATTTCTTGTTAAGCAAGGATTCAAGTTCCGAAAATAAATCCCCTTTTAATCCTTTTTGAAGAAATACTTTATCTATGGTTTTATCTGAATTAATGGCTTCAATGATAGCTCTTATACCGAATATTTGTGTTTGGTTTTCCATTATTGCAAAGGTAGAAAATGAAATTGAGGGTTGTATATATAAAGGCTAGATTATTTTCTTCTAAAAGGCTTGGTAAAAATAGACGAAAACTGGATTTTAAGTCCATGTTTTTTTGGAAAAAAAAAATCCAGAGAAAAATATTCTCTGGATTTTAAAAACTATTTAAAGAAATTAATGAGTATTATGGAGTTGCTGCCGTAATATTAACATTAACTGTTTTTAATAGGTCTGTACCACCCCTTCCTACAGCAATTTCTCCTTCTGCATTGGAAGCACTTGATAAGGTAATTGTTAATGTTGAGTCACTTGCTCCAGGCAAGGCTTCTACAACAATATCAGCATTAAATGGTAATCCATCTACATTAGGAGTGGTGCCATACTCAATGGTTACACTTCCACCTGTACTAGAAGCACCATCAACAGTATAATCTGTACCATATACTGCTGTACCACTGAAAGTATAATTCACAGTAACATCGCTAAGTGTACCACCGGGTATTTGTACATTAACAGCATCATCAGTATCGCTACCCGCATCAACATCAACATCGGCGATTGTTGAACCGGCACCAGCAACGTAGAAAGCCACATATTTTGGTAAATCTGTAAGGGTAATTCCTTGGTCTTCAGCATCATAATCAGTTTCGCAAGAATAGAATCCTGCTACTAATGCGACTAAAATTATATAAACTATTTTTTTCATGTTTTCTATTTTTTTATAAGTTTTCAAACCACATTGGTACGTCTGTTTGCTTATTCGCAGGTGTATTTGGGTTGTTACCAATTTCATCTGGTGGATAAGTAAATCGTTTTAAAATGGTAGATATACTAGTTGCAGGTGGCGGATCTAAGACAGGTATTTTATTTCTTCTTACATGATTCCATGCTAGAATTGGTCTGTTAAACGCCGCTAAAAATTGCTCATTATAGATATCATTAGCTGTTGGTGCAGCTAATCCATTTACATAGGCATCAATATCAGCATCAGAAACTGTAGCTAAAACGCCAGGAATATCTTGTCCCCACCATTTAATAGAGTTTCTTACGCCATTTCTGTAATTGGTATCAGCAGATCCTGCTTTTGCGAATCCTGCTAATGCAAGTTCTGCTTTGTACAAATCAATTTCATCTGGAGACATTAAAACGTCAGGAAGATCAGCTCTAATGATGTTATTGCTTAGAACAGAAGTTTCTGGGTCTGGGAAGATGTCATTTCCAGGAGCGTCTAAATCATTTCTAGCAACCCATAAATCCCATCTAGGGTCCCCAGAACCACTTAAAAGCTCATCAATTGGATCTCCAGGTCCAAAAACATTTTGGCTTTCATTATCTGGTCCAAAAAATGCAGTAACAATTGTCAACATTGCATTCTGCGCACCAGGTGTACCCACATAATTAACATAAGCTGTTTGGTCATTAGAAGTCATTAACGGTTGATCTAATGTTTCATTAATTTTTGCATCAACATTAGCACCACCGCTTCTTAGCATCATAAGTGCTCTTAACTTTAACGAATTAGCAAAAATACGCCATTTTGCAATATCACCACCGTAGTACATATCACTTGCTGGTGTGATTTGAAATTCACCATCAGTATTGTGAGAATCTATTAAAGCCATGGCTTCATCACATAAATCAACTACACCATTTAACACCGTCTCTTGATCATCAAATTTAGGTTGTGGAAAGTTAACCCCGTCTAAGGCTTCAGTAAAAGGCACGTCTTCCCAAAGGGCAGTCAACTCAAGAAAGGTGTTTGCCATCAAAGCTGTAGCAATACCATTTACATTATTACTTGAAGATCCAGCAGCGGCAGCATCGGCTTTTACTAAAGATAAATTCCCTAGCATACCCACATACCATACACCCCAAGTATTTCCTGATAAAGTGCCACTTACAGCACCTCTATTAGGACTGTTATAGGTGTTAGATATGTACTGTGAAACGTCACAAATTCTTGTGCCTAATTCAGACACTTTCCGTGCTGTATATTCACCAAACACAAATGGTAAAACAGCATTAGGATCGGCAGATGTCGCTGCGAGCGGATCTGTATTTATATCAAGGTTATCACTACATGAGTAAATAGAACTCAGAGTAAAAACTGCTGATAATATTATTATTGAATATATTTTTTTCATTTTATCTAAATATTAAAACGTTAATCTTACATTGAAACCAACACTTCTTGTTGATGGCACACTTGCTCTTTCAACTCCAAAACCATCAGCACCAGATCCAAATAAACTTGCTTCTGGGTCAATATGTGGCACTTTAGAGTAAAGTAACGCTAAGTTTCTTCCTTCTATACCTACTGTAAGACCTTGTAGGAAACCTTCACCTAGTTGTCTGTTGTTAAACGTATATGAAATAGCCAATTCTCTAAACTTAACAAAAGAGGCGTCAAAAATATAAGGTTCTGAAACATTTCCGCCATTACCATCAAGAGAGTTAGCCCAGAAGTCTTCTGCGTTTAATACAGGCACATCGTTCTCTCTAAATGTACCATCCCCGTTATCAAGTACACCTGCTGTATCAATGAAGCTACCTTCTCTATTTCTTAAGGTTTCAGTTACCAGTCCTTGTTGTTGTAAATCTTCAACAGTAGATGATTTCATAACACCACCCCATTTGGCATCTATAGTTGCCGATAAGTTAAAACCTTTATAGCTAAAGTTGTTAACCCAGCCTGCTGTCCAATCTGGAAGTACTGATCCAAAAGATTGAACGGCGCCAGCTTGTCTTCTACCGGTACTTGGATCAATAATTGGTCTACCTGTGGCTTCATCTTTTAGGTAAGGAATCGCACTAAGTTGAAATGGTTTACCTGGCTCTGCAATAACTTGTACACTAGAAAAACCAGAGGCAATTGTTATTCTTTCTACACCAGACGTTAAGCTTACTACTTCTTGTTCTACTTTAGACCAGTTGATGTTTGTTCTCCAAGTGAAGTCACCTGCTTGAACAGGTATAGCGTCTAAGGCAATTTCAAAACCTTTATTATCTACACGACCTACGTTTTGTGTATTAAATCCAAATCCAGTAGACTCAGGTATTGGTACATTAAGAATTTGATCCTCATTTCTAGTATTAAAGTAAGAAAAATCAAAACCTAATCGTCCCTGAAAAAATTTCATTTCCAATCCAACTTCATAAGACGTTTGTTGTTCAGGTCTTAAGCCTTCTGGTGGAATGGTAGTGGTAGCACGATAAGCTAAGGCACCATTCATAGGGAAATTTAAATCTAAACCATATTGACCATCTGCAGTCACTTCGGGTAAAAATCTAAAATCTAATTGATAAGGCGCGGTATCATTCCCAACCTGTGCCCAACTTGCACGTAACTTACCAAATGACAACCAATTACTTTCAAGGTTAAACGCATCGGTAAATACAAACGCAGCACCAACAGAAGGGTAGAAGTAGTTATTATTGTCTTTAGGTAATGTTGAAGACCAGTCATTTCTACCTGTAACGGTAAGTGTTAAAAAGTTCTTATAATCTAATTCGGCTGATCCATAAAGACCAATTACTCGAGACTCAGCATAATCTCTTTCTGCAATTACTTGTGCTGCATTAGATGGACTAAACAATTCAGGAATTAATAAATTAACACCAGTAATCGTTTGTCTTTGGAATATACGTTGATTGTACTGTGAACCGACAACGACATTTAAATTTAAATCTTCAGATAAATTTTTATTATAGTTTGCAATAAAGTCAGAAGTGACTTCAAAACGTCTAATTTCATCACTTACAAAATCACCTTGTAGTCTACCAACGGTTCCTTTGCTGTTTTCAATAAGTCTTCTATCATCTAACATATCAGCACCAACTCTTCCTGTAAAAGCAAAGTCTTTCCATGGTTTGTATGTAATTTCGAAATTACCAAAAACTCTATCGTCATCTCTGTTGTTTGAGTTTTCATAACGTAACCAATATGGGTTATTAGATTCGATACCTTGATTGTCTGATAATTTATTAATTTGATTGCCAGAAGCATCTTTCCAAGGAATATAGTTTCTTGGGTCTACTGTACTACTAAAAGATGATAAACTAAAAATGTTAGGATCATTTGCTCCTGAAGCACCAGTACCTCTTGTTTTTGTTTTGGTATACTGAACATTGAAACGAGATTCAAGTTTTTCACTGTGTCTCACACCTGAATTTAAACTTACGGTAATTCTATCTAATTCAGCACCTGGTAAAACACCTTGTTGATCTAAATTAGTTACACTTAAACGGTAATCATATTTTTCACTACCATCAGAAATAGCAAAGTTATTAATTGCTGTTTGACCTGTTTGGAAATAATGACCTACACCATTATCTTTTACTGCAGTTAAAGGGCCAGTTGCACCAGTAATTGCAAGGTTTTCCTCCGTTTGACCAGCTATTCTTGGTCCCCAATCGGCACCCCAACCTGCATTAAATCTGCCAGCAGTACCTCCGGCGTATTCTTGCTGGTAGTCAGGTGTTCTGAATAAATTATCAAATCTAAAAGAAGAATTAATGCTCACTGTTGGTCCAGCACCTTCTTTACCACGTTTTGTGGTTACAACAATAGCACCTGCTGATGCACGTGAACCATAAAGCGCCGTTGCTGCAGCTCCTTTAAGAACGTTAATAGATTCAACATCATCAGGATTGATTACAGAAGCACCATTGGCAAAATCTCTGTTCCCGGTAATTCTATTAGCATCTCCAGAAACTGTTTGTGAGTCATTAATCATAACGCCATCAACAATCCATAACGGATTGTTTCTTCCTGAAAGTGAAGAAACACCACGGATAATAACTTTAGAAGATCCACCTAAGTTACCACCAGAGTTGGTAATTTGTACACCAGTAACTTTACCTTGTAAAGAGTTAGTAATGTTAGCTTCTCTTGCTCGTGTTAATTCGGCAGCTTTAACTTGACTGGTACCATAAGCCAACTGGCGTTGTTCTTTTTTGATACCTAAGGCGGTTACAACTACCTCTTCAAGAGCTTCGGCATCTTCCACCAGTGTAACGTTAATCGTGTTTGAACCACCAACTGTTACTTCTTTTGATGAATACCCAACAAAACTATACACTAGTACATCACCAGTATTAGCTTGTATTGAGTAGTTTCCATCAAAATCTGTTGATGTTCCATTTGATGTGCCTTTTACTAAGACAGTTGTTCCGGGCAGGGGTAAGCCTGTATCATCCAAAACAGTTCCTGAAATAGTTTTGTCTTGTGCAAACGATAGTTGCACAACAAACGCTAGTAATAGCGTTAGAATTCCACTAAACTTTGTTTTCATTTTATAATTATTTGAATTAGTCGATGCCAAAAGTGAAAATAAAAAGTTAAAAAAACAACAAACAATAGTTAAAATATTGGTTTAAGTGAAAATTTTCAGGAAATAGAGCATTTTTTATTGGGATTTTGTAGTTTCTCAAAAAATATCCTTTAAATTTTTTGAATTTCGATTAGTTCTAATGGAAGGTTTTGGTAGAAAAATGTAAAATGCGAATAGCAAAATAACCGCAGAACTTTGAAAAATGTTATAATTGGAAATAAATTCACCAAATAACAGCACTGATTTTCTAAATTTTAATTATTTCTGATAAATAACTAAGGATAGTTTGTGATAGTGGTTTTTCTTCCTTTGGTAATGCGTGTTTATGTTACATTCAAAGTTAATTTAAATAAAAGGCTTAATAATTTGGTGTGAAATTTTATTATTCTGGTTAGATCTTAAGGGGTAGCTGATATATTAGGTGGATGAGTGGCGAATAAATTATATACTTGAAGGCTATTGGTTTAAAGTTAAAATCTTCTCTTAGCAAAAAAAGCGAATTAAGGAATTAAAAGAAGGTGTTTACTTGATATCTGGTGGCTTTATTTGCTCACTCACTTTGTTTTAAGAAAAGAGCTTAGTAAGCCGTGCATGCTCTAGTTTTTAAAATTACTTCTAACATTCAGATTATGATATACGGTTGTGGATGTGCAGGGTGTTTTTTTTCTTGATGTCATAGTTAATTAAAAAACACCAATGATTAAATCACTGGTGTTTTTTTTAAACATAATCGTAATAATGTGAGGTCAACTTAATCAGACTTTGGAAAAGCCCACATATCTACATCCAATAAATGCCCCCCTTGTGCAGAAATGGCTGCATCGTAGTTTGTTTTATTTGTTGTACGTTCGGTAATAGGGTATAAAAACCTTCTAGGTATTATTTTAGATGGGTTTAACGAAGACTGTGCATCTGGATTTGGTGTTAAAGCTGGAAAACCTGTTCTTCTATAGTCTACCCATGTTTCAATAGGTGCATTACCGTATAAAGCTTTGTACTTTTCATTGATAATTGTTTCAATTTTGTTTGCTTCGGTACCAGCAAGCGTTAAGGCATTTACATATGTTGTAATATCTGCTGCGTCCACCCCAATATATTGCATGTTTGCTCCCACAGCATCTTTCATTGCTTGTAACGCATCAGTATCACTTCCACCAGTTCTTACCAAAGCTTCAGCTTCAATAAATTTAACTTCCCAATAAGAAATTAAAGGGGTAGGTGAGTCTGCTTGACCCCAAAATAAACCAGGAACACCAGCGAAATCTTCGCCATCAGTAGTATATAACGGTAACCTTGGATCTCCAACCATCATTTCTTTTAAAGTAGTACCTATACCTAAAGTACTTGGTCTATCATTGTCAAACAGGTAGAAAGGATTGGCATTTTGGGCTGGTAAGCTATAAACAAAATCGGGTTGCTCGGCGCTACTTGAAAATGCTAGCTCAGCTTCAGCTAAGGCACTTGCTGCAGCACTTGAGCTTACAGAAGTCAGATGCATGTAATAACGTGCTTTTAAGGCGTGAGCTGTTTTAACCCAATCAGCTCCACCTCCTCCGGTGCCATAAAACTCACCAATTCCAAACGCAACGCCTTCAGCAATAGATTCGCTTAGCAGGTTTTGAATAGCAGCATAAACACTTTCTTGGTCGTCATAGGTAGGACTTGCTATCGGAGTCTCGCCATCACCTCGAAAAGCTTCAGAATAAGGAACATTGCCCCAACAGCTTGTTGTTACTCCCATGTTTGCGGCCATATAGAGTTTGGCTAAGGCACTTACATCACCTTCAGTGTTTGAGATTATAACAAAGCAATCTTTTGATGCCCCTGCTCCATAGAGGCCAAAATCCCAAAGGTCATCGATATCACTTTCACCAATAAGGTATTGAGCATAGGCAATCTGTTGGGCGTCTAAACCATCATATTGTTGTGTAATTAGTCCAGCAATCCTTCCAACGAGTGCTACAGAATTTCTATGTGTTTGTGATATCATTCCCGGATAAATAGCACCCGCATTTACTTTGTCTGCTGATGGGTTATCAGGGTCTACATTAACATTAGTGATAGTGCATGAAAACACCATTGCGCTAAGTATTAAAACACTTAATATATATTTTATTGTTTTCATAGTTTTTTAAAAATTTAATTTAATATCAAAGCCGTAACTCTTAGTATTTGGGTTATTAAAGTAATCTAATCCGATACCATTAGAGTCTCCTGTTAAGTTCGTTTCTGGATCAACGCCCGGGTATTTGGTACTTAAGTAGAGGTTTCTACCGTAAGCTGATATTGAAACGCCGTCAATAAAAGTTCCGTCGAGTAATTTACTCGGCAAGCTATAGGTTAAAGTTATTTCTCTTAACCTGAACCAAGAGGCGTCATGAACGTTGCCTTCATCTACATCACCAAAACCGTATCGTCTCCAAAAGTTGTTACCTTCACTTATTGTAGGGTCTGAGTAAGGTACTACTTGATTGTTTGGAGCACCAGTTGATTGCACTATACCCTCGAATATCGTTGATTGATCTCTTAACAAGGTTTCGGTTGAAACACCAAAATAATCAAGAATACCACAGGTGCCACACCAAACATCTCCACCTTCTCTAATGTCTAGAAGCACAGAAAGGCTTAAGTTTTTGTAAGAGAATGTATTACTTATGCCCATTAAGAAATCTGGAATTGGATCACCTATAACGCCGTCAGTAGTTGCTAGTGCAGGATAGCCATCGTCATCAATTAAAATAGTGCCTTCGTCATTTCTGGCATATCTAGCACCATAAATAGAGCCGTAAGATTCACCGGCTACGGCACGAGAACTTGTTCCTGAGAATCCATTTAATACATAACTTTCAAGTCCTTCAGTTAATTCTTCAACAACGTTCTCATAGGTGGTGAAGTTTACATTGATGTCCCAGTTAAAATCATCAGTTCTTACCGGAGTGCCGCCAAGAGTTAATTCTACACCCTTATTCGAGATTCGGCCGATGTTAGTGTATCTTTCAACGAATCCAGATGATGGTACTGCATCAATAGGTACAATCTGATCTGAGGTTTCTTTGTTGTAATAGGTAGCGTCAAACTTTAAGCGGCTATCTAACATGGATAATTCAATACCAACTTCAAATTCTGTAGTTGTTTCAGGTACTAGATTAGGATTTCCTTTTCGTCCATCTCTTTCAAATGATACTGTGCCATAAGCTGGAAAAGTTACACTTTGAATAAAGCCATCTCCACTAGCTAGCGTGCCATTAAAATTAGTGGCTGTTGCATATATTGGGGCGTCGTTTCCTGATTTACCATATGATGCCCTTAGTTTACCATAATTAATAAAATTAGTGTTTAAGACTTCACTAAAAATGAAACTACCACCTAAAGAATACGATTGAAAAGTGTTATCTCCTTCAGGTAAGGTAGATGTCCAGTCATTTCTAAAAGAAGGTGTTAAAAATAGCATATTATTAAAACTTAATGTGGCTGTAGCAAAAGCACCGATTAGTTTTTTTCTATTGGTTATTTCTGATGCCTGAGTTGTGCTAACATTTGATAGGTTGAAGAATCCAGGAATAGCCATGCCATCGCCAATAACGGTTTGTCTGTTATTCTTGGTGTAAAATCCGTCATAACCTATAGTTGCCGTTAGGCCAAGAGTTTCAGTTAAATCTTTAGAAGCAGAAAGCAACGCATTCCAGTTAACATCTTGATTTTGGATCACATCATTAATAACGCGTCCATTGCCAAAACTGGCATCTAGTATATCAAAGCCAATTTTTCTAGTATCCGCCCAGTTATCAATGGAAGCAGAGGTTTTAAATATCAACCAATCATTAATGTCATATGTTAAACCCATTTTTCCGATAAGACGATTTACATCGTCAGTATTTGAGTTTCTTGCTACCGTGAAGTAGGGGTTGTTGTATATACCATCACGGTAACTTCTGTGTCCAGGTAACTCTGAACCTGGAATGTCGTAGAAGTAAGATGAAGGATCATCAGCTGCTGCTTGTCCTTTTTTTCCATTACCCATATCAAAGGTTGGCGTATTACGCAGTAAACCTAGCATTACACCGGAGATATTAGATCCTCTTTGGACTCTAAAACCACCAGAATTTGAATATTGAGCCGAAGCATCTAAGGTTAAGTCTTCATAAAGTTTAGCTTCTAAGTCGACTCTAAAAGTCTTTCTTATAAATTCTTCGTTAGGCGCTACACCATTTTGAACAAGTTTACCCATGGAAGCGCGATAATTCACTTTGTCTGTGCCTCCACTAGCTGATAAATTAACATCAAAAACATCACCTGTTTTGAAAAAATCATAGTTATCATAGGTTTCAGCAGCTCTTCCGTTTCCTGTTCCAGTTGGCACGAGCGCCCCATATCTATGAAATGGGTAAGAGGTATCACCGTCGTATTCTAAGCCAGAGACTAAAGGACCCCATGAATCTCCTTCAAAAGTTTCTGGGCCTCTATATTGAAGTCCGCTACCATCAGGATTATGCCTACCTTGGGCATAAGTTTTTTGTAAATCTGGTCCTTTGTTTATGTCAGAGAAACTTGCCGAAGTTGTTAAAGTGACTCTTGTTTTTCCTTGTTTACCTTTTTTAGTTGTAATAAGAACAACGCCATTAGCAGCACGCAGACCATAAAGTGTTTGTGCAGCAATTCCTTTTAGGATATTTACAGATTCAATATCGGCAGAATTAATGTCAATAGCTCTATTTGAGAAATCTGATCCCCCTAAACTGGAGTTGTTATTGCTTTGGGTTGGATCTTCACTGTAAGAGTCATTGTTGATTGGAACACCATCTACAACGAATAAAGGTGAATTAGAACGCGTAATAGATGTATTACCACGAATTCTAATGTTTGCCGAAGCACCTACAGAACCAGAAGATGTTGTTACTTGAACACCAGCAGCCTTTGAGCTTAATGCCGATACAACATTGGTCTCTCTTGCATTGGTAATATCTCCAGAGTCTACAGATTCTACAGCATAACTAAGAGATCTTGGTTTAGCTTTAATACCCTGAGCAGTAATAACCACTTCTTCCAATGACTCAGCATCTTCTGATAATGATACATTTACTGTGCTTGATGCACCAACCGCAACTTCTTGGGTTGAGTATCCAACAAAACTAAAAACTAGAATATCTCCAGTATTTGCTTGAATTGAATAATTTCCATCAAAATCTGTTGAGGTACCGTTACTAGTACCTTTGACCAGAACAGTAGTGCCAGGCAGTGGTAGCCCAGCTTCATCAGAAACTGTTCCTGTAATAGTTTTTTCTTGTGCAAATGTGAGTTGCACAACAAACGCTAAAAGTAGCGTAAGCATTCTACTAAACTTTGTTTTCATGTTAAAAGTATTTGAATTAGTCTCCTTAAATGTATTAATAAAAAGTTAAAAATCAGGAGTATTGCATCAAAAACTGTTAAAAAATATTAATAAGAAAAGGATTATTGTTAAATGTTTAAAATATTGACTGTCTTATAGTTGGAAAATTAGAAATTCGTAGTTAAGCTGATGTGAATTTTCGAATTACTTAAATTGAAGGCGCTATTTTCTGTTTTGCCATTTGCATAATTAAACCTAAATAATCCAGCCTTAGTTAATAGCCCGAAACCAAAGCCGTAACCAAAAAGCTTTTCATCAGTATTGATTATTTTGTTTTCAAAATAAGCGGCATCAATAATGGAGTGTATAAAAATGGTGTTGCTTATTTGGTAGCGATACTCGGTATTTACTACCCCATAGAGCGTGGCGTATAAACTGTTTTCTTCAAATCCTCTAATGGAATTAATTCCACCAAATCGCATTAATTCATTTTCAAAGTACGAGTCTGAAATCAAATGTGCGCCATTCAGTCTTATGTAAAAACTGTTTTTTAAGTTCAGATTAAAAATTTTATGTGCTTCAAATAAAAGTTGAGTTTGTTTTTCCGAACCGTTATCGGTGGTTCGGTCTCCAAAACCAGTTTCTAAAAATACTTTAGAGTTTATTGGAAATAACGCGTTGTAGTTTTGCGGATTTATAAATTGATAGGCAAAGGTGTAATATTGTGTTTTGTAGTCTGTAATGGTTTGGTTTGTATTGTTAGAAAGTAAGTTGTTCGATTCTGTTGCCAGTATGCCTCCAAAGGCTTTGTGTTTAGGGTTGATTTGATAATGAATTTTGGCTGATTGATTGGTTGTTGTAAACGAAGAGTCTCTTCTGAATATTCGTAATAATAAATCTACACCAATTGGCGACTTGAATAAATAGGGCAGTGATACATCTGCTTCAAAAGTTTGTTGGTCGTTTTCGTCACTTTTATATAATAGCCTAAGTGATTCTCCAAAATTCAAATTATTATTTAAATTTAAGTTTAAATACCCGTCAAATTGTAGTTTGCCTGTTTCTTCATTGGTGCCAAATCCTAAAAAACCATCAAAAGCATTGCTTTTGGTTTTTTCTATATATAGGTAAAGTGTTGTAGAGTCATTGGTAAATAAAACCTCAGGCGGTTTTAATTCTTTTGCAAATTTCAAGTTGTTGAGTTGGGTGGTTTTGGTTTGTATAGTATTGAGGTCAAAAACTTGGTCAGGCTTTATTTTTAAAAAATGCTTTAAATAGGACTGCGGAAATTTTGTATAGCCCTTAAGGACTATGTCGTTAATTGTTCTTTTTTTATCAGGAGTTTCTAGGGCTAAATTAGCTTTTAAAGTAGCATTAGGTTCATTGGTGATATCAACTAGCTTTAGTTTAGAAAAAGGATAGCCTTTTTCTGAAATTTCCGAATTTATAAATGTTAAAGCCTTTTCAATGTCTGCAATTTTTAAAACAAAGTAATCATCAAGGACAGCATTAGATATTAAGTTTAAGGTAGATTTATCAATTTCTTCATTGTTGTAGTATATATATATGGTGTTGAATTTGTTTTTTAAATTAATGTTTGAAGTAAAACTAGTGTCGTTTTTTTTTGTGATATCGAGTAATTCATTCTCAAGAAAGCCAATATTAATTAGTTTGTTTTGTAAAGAGTCTAATTCTCGTTTGATTGAGTTGTAGTTTGGATGTATTTTGTTGTATCCTAAAGAATCTAAAACCTTGGTTTCTTTTTCTGTGTTTCCCGAGATTTTAAGCCGAATTTCCTGACCAAACCCTTGAAAAGAAAAAAGGACATATATATAAAGGACTAGAAAAGTTATTTTTCGCACTTTAGGAGGTTAATTTTTTTCTGTAAATCTAACGGAAAATATAACCTAATAATATAAGGGAAGTTAATATTTTTGAAAACTCTTAAAAATTAATGATTTAGGGTTTGAAATTTTAATATTAATCTCTACCTTTGCACGCCTCTTAAAAAGAGGGTAATAAAAATTATATTAATATATATGCCAACAATTTCGCAATTAGTAAGAAAAGGAAGAGCCAAAATAACCAAGAAGAGTAAATCGGCTGCTTTAGATTCTTGTCCGCAAAGACGTGGTGTGTGTACTCGTGTTTACACAACAACTCCTAAAAAACCTAACTCAGCAATGCGTAAGGTAGCAAGGGTTCGTTTAACAAACGGTAACGAGGTTAATGCATACATCGGTGGTGAAGGACATAATTTACAAGAGCACTCGATAGTATTGGTTAGAGGTGGAAGGGTAAAAGATTTACCAGGAGTTAGATATCACATTGTACGTGGTGCTTTAGACACAGCAGGTGTTTCAGGTAGAACGCAACGTAGATCTAAGTATGGTGCTAAACGCCCTAAAAAGTAATTAAAACTTTAAGAAGAAGACATGAGAAAAAGAGCAGCAAAAAAGAGACCGCTTTTGCCGGATCCACGTTTTAACGATCAGTTAGTAACTCGTTTCGTTAATATGATGATGTGGGATGGTAAAAAGTCTGTGGCTTTTAAGGTATTCTATGATGCTATTGACATTGTAGATTCGAAAAAAACTGACGAAGAAAAAACAGCTTTAGAAATTTGGAAAGATGCTTTATCAAATGTGATGCCTCACGTAGAAGTACGTAGCCGTCGTGTTGGTGGTGCTACATTTCAAATTCCTATGCAAATTCGTCCAGATCGTAAAGTTTCAACGGCAATGAAATGGCTAATTAGCTATGCACGTAAAAGAAACGAAAAATCTATGGCATTGCGTTTAGCTTCAGAAATTTTAGCAGCAGCCAAAGAAGAAGGAGCGGCTGTTAAGAAAAGAGTTGATACTCATAAAATGGCAGAAGCAAACAAAGCATTCTCTCACTTTAGATTTTAATAGGAAATGGCAAGAAATTTAAAATTCACTAGAAATATAGGTATTGCTGCACATATTGATGCAGGAAAAACTACTACTACAGAGCGTATTCTTTATTATACTGGTGTTTCACATAAAATTGGAGAAGTACATGATGGTGCTGCTACAATGGACTGGATGGAGCAGGAGCAAGAAAGAGGTATTACAATTACTTCGGCTGCTACAACATGTGAGTGGAGGTTTCCAATTGAAAACGGAGAACCTACGCCAGAAACAAAAGGATATCACTTTAATATAATTGACACACCGGGTCACGTTGATTTTACGGTTGAGGTAAATCGTTCTTTACGTGTACTTGACGGTTTAGTATTCTTGTTTAGTGCAGTTGATGGTGTTGAGCCTCAATCTGAAACTAACTGGAGACTAGCTGATAACTATAAAGTTCCTAGAATTGGTTTTGTTAACAAAATGGACCGTCAAGGATCAGACTTTTTAGGTGTTTGTCAACAAGTAAAAGATATGTTGAAATCTAATGCGGTGCCTATCGTTTTAAACATTGGTGACGAAGAAGATTTTAAAGGGATTATCGATTTAGTAAAAAATCGTGCTATTGTTTGGCATGATGAAACTCAAGGGGCAACTTTTGATGTGATCGATATTCCAGAAGATATGAAAGAAGAAGCTCGTAAATACCGCGCACTACTTATAGAAGAAGTGGCTGGTTATGATGAGGATCTTTTAGAGAAATTCATGGAAGATGAAGATTCAATTACAGAAGAAGAAGTGCATGCTGCACTTAGAGCTGCTGTGATGGATATGGCAATTATTCCAATGATTTGTGGTTCTGCATTTAAAAATAAAGGTGTTCAGTTCTTGTTAGATGCTGTATGTCGTTATTTGCCTTCTCCAACGGATAAAGAGGGTATTGTTGGTACTGATCCAGCTTCTGGTGAAGAAATTTTACGTAAGCCAGATGTAAAGGAACCGTTTGCTGCTTTAGCATTTAAAATTGCTACTGATCCTTTTGTGGGGCGTTTAGCATTCTTTAGAGCGTATTCTGGTCGTTTAGATGCAGGTTCGTATGTTTTAAATAACCGCTCTGGTAAAAAGGAACGTATCTCTCGTATCTACCAAATGCATGCTAATAAGCAAAATGCAATTGATTTTATAGAAGCTGGAGATATTGGAGCTGCTGTTGGATTTAAATCTATTAAAACAGGAGATACACTTTCAGCTGAAAAACATCCTATAGTATTAGAATCTATGGACTTCCCTGATCCCGTAATTGGTATTGCGGTTGAACCTAAGACTAAGGCTGATGTTGATAAATTAGGAATGGGCTTAGCTAAATTAGCTGAAGAAGATCCTACGTTTACAGTACGTTCAGATGAAGCTTCAGGACAGACTATTATTTCTGGAATGGGTGAGCTTCACTTAGATGTAATTGTTGACCGTTTAAAGCGTGAATTTAAAGTTGAGGTTAACCAAGGTCAACCACAAGTAGAATATAAAGAAGCTATTACAGCTTCTGCCGATCATAGAGAAGTTTACAAGAAACAATCTGGTGGTCGTGGTAAATTTGCTGATATCGTATTTACGGTTGAGCCAGCTGATGAAGGTCAAGTAGGTCTTCAATTCGAATCTATTATTAAGGGTGGTAACGTTCCTAAGGAATTTATCCCTTCAATTGAGAAAGGATTTAAAATGGCTATGGTAAATGGACCTTTAGCAGGATACGAAATAGATGCTATGAAAGTAACTTTGAAAGATGGATCTTACCACGATGTGGATTCTGATCAATTATCTTTTGAGTTGGCTGCTAAATTAGGATTTAAAAACTGTGCTAAAGCTGCAAAAGCTGTAATCATGGAACCTATAATGAAACTTGAGGTAATTACTCCTGAAGAAAACATGGGTGACATTGTTGGAGATTTAAACAGAAGAAGAGGGCAAGTTAGTGATATGGGTGATAGAGCTGGTGCAAAAACTGTGAAAGCTACTGTGCCATTATCTGAGATGTTTGGATATGTTACTACATTAAGAACATTATCTTCAGGTCGTGCAACGTCAACAATGGAATTTTCACACTATGCTGAAACACCTTCTAATATATCAGAAGAGGTTATCAAAGCAGCTAAAGGTGTTGAAGCTTAAAATCTAAGAAAATGAGTCAAAAAATTAGAATAAAATTAAAATCTTACGATCATAATTTAGTGGATAAGTCTGCTGATAAGATTGTAAAAACAGTAAAAAGCACTGGAGCTGTTGTAACTGGACCAATTCCATTACCAACGCACAAGAAAATTTTCACTGTACTACGTTCTCCACACGTAAACAAGAAATCAAGAGAACAATTTCAATTAAGCTCTTATAAGAGATTATTAGATATTTACTCTTCGTCATCAAAAACTATTGATGCGTTAATGAAACTTGAATTGCCAAGTGGTGTTGAAGTAGAGATTAAAGTTTAGTTATAAACTTACATGTCCTGAGCTGCGAGCGAGGGAAAAACGGTAAAAATACAATTCAAGGCTGAAACGTATTTTCAGCCTTGAATTTTAATAACAAATAGTAATAAATTAAATAAATAAATATGTCTGGGTTAATTGGAAAGAAAATCGGTATGACCAGCATCTTTGATGAAAACGGGAAAAATGTTCCTTGTACAGTAATCGAAGCTGGGCCATGCGTAGTTACCCAAGTCAGAACTGAAGAAGTTGACGGTTATTCGGCACTTCAATTAGGTTTCGATGACGCGACAGAAAAAAGCGCTACTAAAGCAGACTTAGGTCATGCAAAAAAAGCGGGTACTTCTGTAAAACGCAAAGTTGTTGAATTCAAAGGTTTTGATGAGGAGTACAAATTAGGAGATGCTATCACTGTAGAACATTTCAACGAAGGAGAATTTGTTGATGTTGCAGGAACATCAAAAGGTAAAGGATTTCAAGGTGTTGTAAAACGTCATGGTTTCGGTGGTGTAGGTCAAGCTACTCACGGTCAACATAACCGTTTAAGAGCGCCAGGATCTATTGGAGCTGCATCTTACCCTGCAAGAGTTTTCAAAGGAATGAAAATGGCAGGAAGAATGGGTGGAGACACAGTTAAAGTTCAAAATTTAAGAGTTTTAAAAGTAGTTACTGAAAAGAACCTACTTGTGGTTAAAGGATGTGTTCCTGGTCACAAAAACGCTTATGTAATTATTAGAAAATAATGAAAGTAGCAGTTTTAGATATAAACGGAAAAGACACAGGTAGAAAGGCAGACCTTTCTAAGGATGTGTTTGCTATTGAGCCTAATAATCACGCAGTATATTTGGATGTTAAACAATATTTAGCAAACCAAAGACAAGGTACTCACAAATCTAAAGAAAGAGGTGAGATTTCAGGGTCTACGCGTAAGATAAAAAAGCAAAAAGGAACTGGTACAGCAAGAGCAGGTAGTATTAAGTCTGGTGTATTTAAAGGTGGTGGACGTATGTTTGGTCCAAGACCAAGAAATTACAGTTTTAAACTTAATAAAAACTTAAAGCGTTTAGCGCGTAAGTCTGCCTTAAGTATTAAAGCAGGAGAGAAGTCAATTACAGTTTTAGAAGACTTTAATTTTGATGCTCCAAAAACGAAAAACTTTACAGCGGTTTTAAAGGCTTTAGAGCTTGAAAACAAAAAATCTCTGTTTGTGTTGGGTGGGTCAAATAATAACGTATATTTGTCATCGCGCAATTTGAAAGGCTCAGAAGTTATAACGGCTTCAGAATTAAGTACTTACAAGATTTTGAATGCAGGTCAAGTAGTGCTTTTAGAAGGTGCCTTAGAAGGAATTGAAACAAACTTAAGTAAATAAGAAACAGATGAGTATCTTAATTAAACCTATAATCACAGAAAAAGCGACTGCTGATAGCGAGTTAAAGAACTGCTATTGGTTCTCAGTGAACACAAAGGCGAACAAGGTAGAAATCAAAAAAGCGGTGGAAGCTGCTTATGGTGTTTCTGTTGAAAAAGTTCGTACTATAAATGTCCGTCCAGATCGTAGTACCAAGCACACAAAAACTGGTATTCAATATGGTAAAACAAATGCTGTTAAAAAGGCAATTGTACAACTGGCGGAAGGGGAAATGATTGATTTATACAGTAACATGTAATTAAAGACTAATGTCAGTAAGAAAATTAAAACCAATCACACCAGGACAGCGTTTTAGAGTAGTAAATGGCTATGATGCCATTACTACTGATAAGCCGGAGAAGAGTTTACTCGAACCGAATAAAAGGTCTGGTGGTAGAAACAGTGAAGGAAAAATGACCATGCGCTACATAGGTGGTGGTCATAAAAGAAAGTATCGTGTTATCGATTTTAAAAGAGACAAAGCTGGGATTCCAGGTGAAGTAGCTTCGATTCAATACGATCCAAACAGAACAGCTTTTATCGCATTATTGAACTATCAAGATGGTGAGAAAAGATATATCATTGCTCAAAATGGATTACAAGTTGGGCGAAATGTTGTTTCTGGTAAAGAAGGTGTAGCTCCAGAAATTGGAAATGCAATGCCTTTAAGTGAAATTCCATTAGGAACAATTATTTCATGTATAGAATTACGTCCTGGTCAAGGTGCTGTTATGGCGCGTAGTGCAGGTGCTTTTGCTCAGTTAATGGCAAGAGATGGTAAATTTGCAACAGTTAAATTGCCTTCAGGTGAAACAAGATTAATTCTTGCGGATTGTATGGCAACAATAGGTGTTGTATCTAACTCTGATCACCAATTAATGGTAGGAGGTAAAGCGGGTAGAACAAGATGGTTAGGAAGAAGACCACGTACTAGACCAGTAGTAATGAATCCAGTTGATCACCCAATGGGTGGTGGTGAAGGTAAGTCTTCAGGAGGACATCCACGTTCTAGAAATGGAATACCAGCTAAAGGTTATAGAACACGTTCTAAGACGAAAGCAAGTAATAAATATATTGTAGAACGTAGAAAGAAATAAGACATGGCAAGATCATTAAAAAAAGGACCTTACGTTCATTATAAGTTAGAAAAGAAAGTGGCTGTTAATGTTGAGTCAAACAAAAAAACAGTAATCAAAACGTGGTCTAGAGCCTCAATGATTACTCCAGATTTTGTTGGTCAAACAATTGCAGTACACAATGGCCGTCAATTTGTACCAGTATATGTTACTGAAAACATGGTAGGTCATAAATTAGGAGAATTTTCACCAACACGTTCATTCCGTGGACATGCAGGTGCTAAAAATAAAGGTAAAAAGTAGTAAGCTATGGGAAGTCGTAAAAAACAAATGGCAGACGCTATTAAGGAAGCAAAAAAGCACGTTGCTTTTGCTAAACTTAATAACTGTCCTACATCACCGAGAAAAATGCGTTTAGTAGCCGATTTAGTAAGAGGCGAAAAAGTAGAACATGCACTTAATATTTTAAAATTCAACCAAAAGGAAGCTTCAGGTCGTTTAGAGAAATTGTTATTATCAGCAATTGCTAACTGGCAAGCTAAAAATGAGGAGGCGGATATTGAATCGGCTGAATTGGTTGTAAAGGAGATAAAAGTGGATAGCGGATCTATGTTAAAAAGATTGCGTCCAGCACCTCAGGGTCGTGCACACAGAATTAGAAAACGTTCAAACCACGTTACTATCGTAGTTGGAGCTAATAATAACACACAAGCTTAATAAAAGTATGGGACAAAAGACAAATCCAATCGGAAATCGCTTAGGAATTATCAGAGGATGGGAATCTAACTGGTACGGAGGAAACGATTATGGTGATAAACTTGCCGAAGACGATAAGATTAGAAAATACGTTCACGCGCGTTTATCTAAAGCTAGTGTAAGTAGAGTAATCATCGAGAGAACTTTAAAACTTGTAACCGTTACTATCACTACTGCAAGACCTGGTATTATTATCGGGAAAGGTGGACAAGAGGTAGACAAGTTAAAAGAAGAGCTTAAGAAAATTACTGGAAAAGAAGTTCAGATTAACATCTTTGAAATTAAAAGACCTGAACTTGATGCGTTTTTAGTAGGATCTAGTATCGCTCGTCAAATTGAAAATAGAATTTCATACAGACGTGCAATCAAAATGGCTATTGCTGCTACTATGCGTATGAATGCTGAAGGAATTAAAATCCAGATTAGTGGACGTTTAAATGGTGCTGAAATGGCGCGATCTGAGCACTACAAAGATGGACGTATTCCTTTATCAACATTTAGAGCCGATATTGATTATGCTTTAGTTGAGGCACACACTACTTATGGTAGATTGGGTGTTAAGGTATGGATCATGAAAGGTGAGGTGTATGGTAAAAGAGAGCTTTCTCCGCTTGTTGGATTATCTAAGAAGCAAGGAAAAGGTGGAGCCGGAGGACGTGGCGGAAACAGAGACAACAAATCACGTCGTAGAAAGTAATTTTTTATAAAGTAAAGAAAAATGTTACAGCCTAAAAGAACAAAATTTCGTAAACAACAAAAAGGACGTATGAAAGGTCTCTCTGGAAGAGGGCATCAACTTTCAAATGGAACTTTTGGAATAAAAGCATTAGACGCAACGTTTATAACATCACGTCAAATTGAAGCGGCTCGTATTGCTGCCACACGTTACATGAAAAGAGAAGGTCAACTTTGGATTAAAATATTTCCAGACAAGCCTATTACAAAAAAGCCTCTTGAAGTACGTATGGGTAAAGGTAAGGGTGCTGTAGAATTATGGGTAGCTGTTTGTAGACCAGGACGTGTTTTATTTGAAATTGGTGGAGTGCCATTAGATGTTGCAAGAGAAGCATTACGTTTAGCAGCACAAAAACTACCAGTTAAAACTAAGTTTTTAATCGCTAGAGATTACGAAGCATAATTTATTTGATATTATGAAACAATCAGAAATTAAAGAATTATCTGTAGCTGAGTTACAAGAGAAACTTAGTGAATCAAAAAAGAGTTATTCAGACCTAAAATTGGCTCATGCAATATCTCCTTTAGAAAATCCAATTCAGTTACGTGGTATTAGACGTACTGTAGCGAGAATTGCGACTGAATTAACTAAAAGAGAATTACAATAATTCTGCTGAAAGATGGAAACAAGAAATTTAAGAAAAGAACGTATAGGAGTTGTTACAAGTAACAAAATGCAGAAATCGATTGTGGTTTCTGAGGTGAAAAAAGTAAAACATCCTATGTATGGTAAGTTCGTGTTAAAGACTAAGAAATATGTTGCACACGACGAGACAAACGATTGTAATATTGGAGATACAGTAAAGATCATGGAAACAAGACCTTTAAGTAAATCTAAATGTTGGAGATTAGTAGAAATCCTAGAAAGAGCTAAATAATTATGTTACAGCAAGAATCAAGAATAAAAGTAGCAGATAATACTGGAGCAAAAGAAGTTTTAGTTATCCGTGTTTTAGGAGGTACTAAAAGAAGATATGCTTCTGTAGGAGACAAAATTGTTGTGTCTGTTAAAGATGCAACTCCTAATGGAAACATTAAGAAAAAAGCAGTTTCTACAGCAGTTGTTGTGCGTACTAAAAAGGAAGTAAGAAGACCTGACGGATCTTATATAAGATTTGATGATAACGCTTGTGTTTTATTAAACCCAACGGGTGAGATGAGAGGAACACGTGTTTTTGGTCCTGTTGCAAGAGAGCTTCGTGATAAACAATTCATGAAGATTGTATCATTAGCACCAGAAGTGCTTTAATACATAAATTTAAGATGACAAAGCTTAAAATAAAAACTGGAGATACCGTTAAAGTAATTGCTGGAGACCATAAAGGATCTGAAGGTAAAGTACAAAAGGTATTAATAGAAAAGAACAAGGCGATTGTTGAGGGTGTAAACATGGTAAAGAAACATACTAAGCCAAGTGCACAAAATCCTCAAGGTGGAATCGTAGAGAAAGAAGCTGCTATTCATATTTCTAACTTATCATTGTTGACTTCAAAAGGAGAAACAACTAGAGTTGGATTTAAGATAGAAGATGGTAAAAAAGTAAGGTTTTCAACAAAATCTAATGAAGTAATATAGTTATGGCATATTCACCTAGACTTAAAGAAGAGTATAAAAGCAGAGTAATTGCAGCTCTTACAGACGAATTTGGATATAAGAATGTAATGCAAGTTCCTAAACTTTCTAAGATAGTGATATCTAAGGGTGTTGGAGCAGCAGTGGCAGACAAAAAGTTGATCGACTACGCAGTAGAAGAAATAACTACTATATCTGGACAAAAAGCAATATCTACATTATCTAAAAAGGATGTTGCATCATTTAAATTACGTAAAGGAATGCCAATTGGTGTTAAAGTGACTTTACGTGGTGAAAGAATGTATGAGTTTTTAGACCGTTTAGTAACTTCGGCACTTCCACGTGTTAGGGATTTTAACGGAATTAAAGCGACAGGATTTGACGGACGTGGTAATTACAATTTAGGAGTTACTGAACAAATTATATTCCCAGAAATTAACATTGATAAAGTAAACAAAATTTCTGGAATGGATATTACTTTTGTAACAACCGCAGATACTGATAAAGAAGCAAAATCATTATTAACCGAGTTAGGATTACCTTTTAAAAAGAATTAAGACATGGCTAAAGAATCAATGAAAGCCCGCGAGGTAAAAAGATCAAAAACTGTTGCTAAATATGCTGAGAAACGCAAAGCTTTAAAAGAAGCTGGTGATTATGAAGCATTGCAAAAGTTACCTAAAAATGCATCTCCTATCCGTCAACATAATAGATGTAAATTAACAGGAAGACCAAAAGGTTATATGAGAACTTTTGGAATTTCACGTGTAACATTCAGAGAAATGGCCAATCAAGGTCTTATCCCTGGTGTAAGAAAAGCAAGTTGGTAATATTATTTAAATAATCAGGTTTAAGGTTCGAAATAATTCGAAAACCAAGACCACAAAATCAATTCATTATGTACTCAGATCCAATTGCGGATTATTTGACAAGAATTAGAAACGCAGTGCGTGCCAACCACAGAGTGGTGGAGATTCCTGCTTCTAATTTAAAGAAAGACATTACTAAAATATTATTCGAACAAGGATATATTTTAAGTTACAAATTTGATGACTCAACTGTACAAGGGACTATAAAAATAGCCTTAAAGTACAATAAAGAGACAAAAGAATCAGTAATTAAGAAACTTCAAAGAATTAGTACACCAGGTTTACGTCAGTATGCTGGTGCTAATGAGTTACCACGTATCTTAAACGGTTTAGGTATTGCTATTGTTTCAACTTCTCATGGAGTTATGACAGGTAAACAAGCCAAAAGAGATAACGTAGGAGGAGAAGTTTTATGTTACGTTTACTAATTTTAAAGCCAGAAAGAAATGTCAAGAATAGGAAATAATCCAGTAGCCATTCCAGAAGGTGTAACAGTTGATGTTAAAGATAACGTAGTAACTGTAAAAGGAAAATTAGGAGAGTTAACACAAAATTACGATTCTATAGAAATTAAAGTTGAAGACGGTAACGTTTTAGTTACGCGTTCTTCTGATACTAAAGATCAAAAAGCTAAACACGGTTTATATAGATCTTTAATGAACAATATGATAGAAGGTGTATCTAAAGGATGGACTAAAGAATTAGAATTGATTGGTGTTGGTTATAGAGCATCAAACCAAGGACAAAAATTAGATTTAGCTTTAGGATTTTCTCATAACATCATTCTGAATGTAGCTCCAGAAGTAAAAGTGGAAACTGTATCAGAAAAAGGAAAAAACCCTTTGATAAAGCTAACATCATTCGATAAACAACTTGTTGGTCAAGTAGCTGCGAAGATCCGCGGATTTAGAAAGCCTGAACCTTACAAAGGAAAAGGAATCAAGTTTGTAGGTGAGGAAATAAGAAGAAAAGCAGGTAAATCAGCTTAATAATTAAGTTATGGCATTGACAAAGAACGAAAAAAGACTAAGAATAAAAAACAGAATCCGTAAGGTTGTTTCTGGTACAGAGGCAAGACCAAGATTAGCTGTTTATAGAAGTAATAAAGAAATTTATGCTCAAATAATTGATGATGTTACTGGTACTACTATCGGTGCTGCATCTTCAAGAGATAAAGACATTAGTACTGCAAAAGGAACTAAATCTGAAGTAGCAAAATTAGTAGGTAAGGCACTTGCTGAAAAAGCTATAAAGGCTGGTATTGAAACTATCGCTTTTGATAGAGGAGGGTATTTATACCATGGTAGAGTAAAATCATTAGCTGAAGGAGCTAGAGAAGCAGGACTTAAATTCTAAGAAATTATGTTTAAAAAATATAAAAGTGCAGAATTAGTAAAACCAGGTGGATTAGATCTTAAAGATCGTTTAGTTGGAGTACAAAGAGTTACTAAAGTAACAAAAGGTGGTAGAGCATTTGGTTTCTCAGCAATCGTTGTGGTTGGAGATGAAGCTGGTGTTGTTGGACAAGGTTTAGGAAAGTCTAAAGACGTTGCTAGTGCTATTGCAAAGGCAGTGGAAGATGCGAAGAAAAACCTTGTAAGAATTCCTATTATTAAAGGAACATTACCACACGAACAAAAAGGTAAATATGGTGGAGCTCGAGTAAATATTATTCCAGCTGCTCCTGGTACTGGTGTTATTGCTGGTGGTGCTGTAAGAACAGTTCTTGAGGCCGTAGGTGTACATGATGTATTATCTAAATCTCAAGGATCGTCAAACCCTCATAACGTTGTAAAAGCAACTTTTGATGCTTTATTACAGTTAAGAGATGCAAATGCTATCGCTAGAGATAGAGGAATTACACTTGAACAAGTTTTTAACGCTTAATACAGACAGAGATGGCAAAGATTAAAGTAAAAAAAGTTAAAAGCGCAATCAATCGTACGCAAAGACAAAAGAGAACTTTAGAAGCTCTAGGTCTTAAAAAGATTGGTCAAGTAATAGAGCACGATGCTACACCAAATATTCTTGGTATGGTTGCTAAAGTTTCACATTTAGTTTCTGTTGAAGAAGCTTAAAAATATAAACTGAAAAATGGATTTAAGTAATTTAAAACCTGCAGAAGGTTCAGTAAAAAGCCAAGGAAAAAGAATTGGTAGAGGACAAGGTTCTGGAAAAGGTGGTACGGCAACTCGTGGTCACAAAGGAGCTAAATCTCGTTCTGGTTATTCTAAGAAATTAGGTTTTGAAGGTGGTCAAATGCCTCTTCAAAGACGTGTTCCTAAGTTTGGCTTTACTAACATCAACCGTGTTGAATATCAAGGTATCAATTTAGATACTTTACAACAATTAGTTGATGATAAGAAAATTAAAGATACAGTTGATTTTGAAACCTTATTTACTAACCGTTTAGCTGGAAAGAATGATCTAGTTAAAATTTTAGGTAGAGGTGAATTAAAAGCAAAATTAAAAGTATCTGCTCATAAGTTTACTGCTTCGGCAAAAGCTGCAATTGAAGCGGCAGGAGGAGAAGCTGTAACTATATAAGACTTATTATAAGTATGAAATTTATAGAATCAATAAAGAATGTTTGGAAAATAGAAGAACTAAGAAACAGAATCATAGTAACTTTGAGTCTGTTATTAGTTTACCGTTTTGGTGCACAGGTAGTTTTACCTGGTATTGACGCGGCACAATTAGGAGGTTTAGCAGAAAAGACAGACGGTGGTTTGTTAGGATTGCTTAATGCCTTTACGGGAGGTGCCTTTGCTAATGCTTCGGTTTTCGCTTTAGGTATTATGCCTTACATTTCTGCTTCTATTGTTGTACAGTTAATGGGTATTGCTATTCCTTACTTGCAAAAACTTCAAAAAGAAGGCGCAAGTGGGCAAAAGAAAATAAATCAGATTACGCGTTGGTTGACCATCGCTATCTGTTTATTACAGGCTCCTGGATATTTAGCAAGTTTACCTGCCTTAGGTATTCCACCAAGCGCATTTTTATTAGGAACAGGATTTTTATTCTATTTCTCTTCAGTAACTATCTTAGTAACTGGATGTATATTTGCCATGTGGTTAGGTGAGAAAATTACCGATAAAGGTATTGGTAATGGAATCTCACTATTAATTATGGTAGGTATTATAGCTACGTTGCCACAAGCATTTTTACAGAATGCAGCCACAAGATTAGAAGGTGGTGGAAATGGAGGTTTAATGATGGTATTAATTGAGTTTGTCATCTGGTTCGTAATCATATTAGCATCTATTATGTTGGTAATGGGTGTTAGAAAAATTGCCGTGCAATATGCAAGAAGAACTGCTACTGGTGGTTATGAGAAAAGCGCTATGGCAGGATCAAGACAATATATTCCATTAAAACTAAATGCCTCAGGTGTTATGCCAATTATATTCGCACAGGCCATAATGTTTGTGCCGAGTTTAATAGGTGGATCATCTTTCTTGAAAGAGACTGCGGCAGGAGCATGGATGCAGACCAATTATTCTGATATGTTCGGATTTTGGTATAACTTGACATTTGCTTTATTAATCATTGTATTTACATACTTCTATACGGCAATAACAGTACCTACAAATAAAATGGCTGACGATTTAAAGCGTAGTGGTGGTTTTATTCCAGGTATTCGTCCAGGTTCTGAAACTTCGGAGTATTTAGATAAAATTATGTCTCAAATAACCTTGCCAGGATCTATATTTTTGGCAGTGGTTGCCATATTCCCAGCGTTTATTGTTAAGCTTATGGGTGTACAACAAGGTTGGGCTCTGTTTTTTGGAGGAACATCTTTGTTAATTATGGTAGGGGTAGCAATAGATACCATGCAGCAAATAAATTCTTATTTGTTGAATAGACACTATGATGGTTTGATGAAGACAGGTAAAAATAGAAAGGCAGTAGCTTAATTATTATACTATGGCAAAACAAGCGGCAATAGAGCAAGACGGAACAATAATAGAGGCATTATCAAATGCTATGTTTCGTGTTGAATTAGAGAACGGTCACATAGTGACGGCACATATCTCAGGTAAGATGCGTATGCATTATATTAAGTTGTTACCTGGAGATAAAGTAAAATTAGAAATGAGTCCTTATGATTTAACAAAGGCTCGAATAACTTATAGATACTAACAAGATGAAAGTAAGAGCATCAGTTAAAAAAAGAAGCGCAGATTGTAAAATTGTGCGTAGAAAAGGCAGACTTTACGTGATAAACAAAAAGAATCCTAGATTTAAACAAAGACAAGGGTAATTATGGCAAGAATTGCAGGTGTAGACATACCAAAAAACAAAAGAGGAGTAATCTCTTTAACTTACATCTACGGTGTAGGGAGAAGTAGAGCTCAAGAGATTTTAGCAACGGCTAAAGTTGATGAAAGTACTAAAGTTCAAGATTGGACGGATGACCAGATAGCTGGTATTCGTGAAGCAGTTGGAACTTACACTATCGAAGGTGAATTACGTTCTGAAACACAATTAAACATTAAGCGATTAATGGATATAGGATGTTACAGAGGTATTCGTCATAGATCTGGTTTACCGTTAAGAGGTCAACGTACTAAGAACAACTCTAGAACCAGAAAAGGTAGAAGAAAAACTGTTGCTAACAAAAAGAAGGCATAATTAATTATTTATAAATTTAGTCTTTAGTCTTTAGACGTTGGAAGGAATCTGTTTGAAATTACGGTTTAGGATTCTAGCGACTATAACTAATACTAAGCACTAGAAAATATGGCAAAGACAAGTACAAAAAAACGTAAAGTTATTGTAGATGCTGTTGGAGAGGCGCATGTAACTGCTTCTTTCAATAATATCATAATCTCATTAACAAACAAAAAAGGAGACGTAATTTCATGGTCTTCTGCAGGTAAGATGGGATTTAGAGGATCTAAGAAAAATACACCTTATGCTGCGCAATTAGCTGCTGAGGATGCTGCTGCAGTAGCATCAGAAGCTGGATTGAAAAAAGTAAAGGTTTATGTTAAGGGTCCAGGAAATGGTAGAGAATCTGCTATTCGTTCAATACACAATGCTGGAATTGAAGTAACAGAAATTATTGATGTTACGCCTTTACCACATAATGGTTGTCGTCCTCCTAAAAGAAGAAGAGTTTAATCACGGTTGATTAACCTGATTATAGTCAAGTAAATAGAAAAATTAATATCATCTGGTTGGCAGATGGTATTAATTTTTTGTATACATTTGCAAACTGAAAAAAATAAACAAGTATTAACGAGAGATCAAAAGATTATCGAAGGATAAGATTAAGACCTTAATTCATAATCACTCTCAAAACAATTTTAAAATGGCAAGATATACTGGTCCTAAAACAAAAATAGCTCGTAAATTTGGCGAAGCTATCTTCGGAGAAGATAAATCCTTCGAAAAAAGAAATTATCCTCCTGGACAACACGGAAACGCAAGACGTAGAGGAAAGAAATCTGAATATGCAATCCAATTAGAGGCGAAACAAAAAGCTAAGTATACTTACGGTATCTTAGAACGTCAATTTAGAGGATTATTTAAGAAAGCTAGAGCTGCTCAAGGTATCACAGGTGAGGTTTTATTACAATTATGTGAGTCTAGACTTGATAATGTGGTGTTTAGAATGGGTATTGCTCCAACGAGAAGTGGTGCAAGACAATTAGTATCGCATAGACATATTACTGTAAATGGGGAGTTGGTAAATATTCCTTCTTACCAATTAAAAGCGGGTGATGTTGTAGCTGTAAGAGAGAAATCAAAATCACTTGAGTCTATTGAAAGATCACTTTCTAATTCAAGTACCGTTTATGAATGGATTACTTGGAATAATGATACAAAGCAAGGAACTTATGTTTCTGTTCCTGCTAGAATTCAAATTCCAGAAAACATAAACGAACAATTCATTGTAGAATTATATTCTAAATAATTAATTAATCATATTGGTATTTGGCCAAAGGATTTATTCGTCTTCTTCAAACTTATAAATCGCGCAACCAAATAACAATTAAAACGAAGAAAAAAATGGCAGTATTTAATTTTCAAAAACCAGACAAAGTAATCATGATTGATTCTACTGATTTCGAAGGTAAATTCGAATTCAGACCATTAGAACCAGGTTACGGTCTAACTGTAGGTAATGCGTTAAGACGTGTGTTATTGTCTTCTTTAGAAGGCTTTGCAATTACTTCAGTTAGAATAGAAGGTGTTGATCATGAATTTTCAGCAATCGCTGGTGTAGTTGAAGATGTAACAGAAATTATCTTAAACTTAAAGCAGGTTCGCTTCAAAAGACAAATTGAAGATATTGATAATGAATCAATATCTATTTCAATTTCTGGTCAAGATAGAATTACAGCTGGAGATTTTCAGAAGTTTATTTCTGGATTTCAGGTATTAAACACAGAATTAGTAATCTGTAACCTAGATCCTAAAGTAACCTATAATATGGAAATTACCATTGAAAAGGGTAGAGGATATGTACCAGCAGAAGAAAACAAAAAGGCTTCTGCACCAATCGGTACTATTTTTACTGATTCAGTATACACTCCTATTAAAAACGTTAAGTATAGTATTGAAAACTATCGTGTAGAGCAAAAGACGGATTATGAAAAATTAGTTTTTGAAATAATTACTGATGGTTCAATAACACCACAAGATGCTTTAACAGAAGGAGCTAAAACTTTAATTCACCACTTCATGTTATTCTCTGATGAGCGTATCACTTTAGAGGCTGATGAAATTGCACAAACTGAAACTTATGATGAGGAATCACTTCACATGCGCCAGTTGCTTAAAACGAAACTAATAGATATGGATTTATCTGTTCGTGCACTTAACTGTTTAAAAGCTGCAGAAGTTGATACTCTTGGAGATTTAGTGTCATTCAACAAAAATGATTTAATGAAATTCAGAAACTTTGGTAAAAAGTCTTTAACTGAGCTTGAAGAGCTTGTAAATGTTAAAGGTTTAAATTTCGGGATGGATTTAAGTAAATATAAATTAGATAAAGATTAAATAATCATATTTTGCTCCTCTTAATAGAGTTTGGTAGCAAGATGATAAAACAAAGGTCATGAGACACGGAAAAAAAGTAAATCACTTAGGAAGACAAACAGCTCACAGAAAAGCAATGTTAGCTAATATGGCTTGTTCTTTAATAGAGCATAAGCGTATTAATACAACAGTGGCTAAAGCAAAAGCTTTAAAACAATTTGTAGAGCCAATGATTACTAAGTCTAAAACGGATACTACACATAACAGACGTATTGTTATGGCTAACCTTAGACAAAAGGAAGCTGTTGTTGAACTTTTTAGAGATGTAGCTAGTAAAGTTGCAGATAGACCAGGTGGTTATACTAGAATTATTAAACTAGGAAATCGTTTAGGTGATAATGCTGATATGGCAATGATAGAACTTGTTGATTACAATGAAATCTATAATGCTGGTAAGAAAGAGAAGAAAACAACTAGAAGAAGTAGAAGAGGTGGTTCTAAACCTGTTGCAGCTCCAGTTGAAACTCAAGCATCAAACGAAGAAGAATAAATGTTAATAAGCATTTAAATATAAAGGATAAACTATTTTAGTTTATCCTTTTTTTTGTGCAATTTTGTAAAACTTTTTTTTAGAATGAAATATCAAAAAAGACAAAAAGCCATCATAATTCTTGCAGATGGGACTATTTTTTACGGTAAAGCAGTTGGTAATAAGGAAGGAACTGCATTTGGAGAGGTGTGTTTTAATACTGGTATGACTGGGTATCAGGAAATATTTACTGACCCCTCATATTATGGCCAATTAATGGTAGCAACCAATGCACATATTGGTAATTATGGTGTTAATAATGACGAGGTTGAATCTGATAGCATAAAAATCGCAGGTCTTATTGTTAAAAACTTTAGTTACGAGTATTCAAGAGATGATGCCGATGGTTCATTAGAAGAATTTCTTGATAAAAATAATTTGTTAGCCATTTCTGATGTAGATACAAGAGCCCTAGTAAGCTATATTAGAGATCACGGTGCAATGAATGCCGTAATTTCAACAGAGGTAGATAACATAGAAGGACTTAAAAAGCAACTTGCAGAAGTACCTAATATGGAAGGGCTAGAATTAGCTTCACAAGTGTCAACAAAAGAACCATATTATTTTGGAGATGAAAATGCAACCTATAAAGTGGCTGCCTTAGATATTGGAATTAAAAAGAATATTTTAAGGAATATTGCAAGTAGAGATGTATACATAAAAGTATTTCCTTATAATTCTAAGTTTGAAGATTTAGAAGCATTTAAACCAGACGGTTATTTTTTGTCAAATGGTCCTGGAGATCCGGAACCATTAATTGAAGCACAACAGGTGGCTGCAGAAATAATAAAAAGAGATTTACCGTTATTTGGTATATGCTTAGGGCATCAAGTCATTGCACGTGCCAATGGCGTATCAACGTATAAAATGCATAATGGTCATAGAGGTATTAATCACCCAGTAAAAAATATGATAACTGGTAAAGGTGAAATTACATCTCAAAATCACGGGTTTGCTGTAAATAGAGAAGAAGCAGAGGGCAATCCGGAATTAGTGGTAACCCATGTGCACTTAAATGATAATACGGTTGCAGGATTGGCCATGAAAAACAAAAATGTTTTTTCTGTACAATATCATCCAGAGGCTAGTCCAGGACCTCATGATTCAGCATACTTGTTCGACCAGTTTATCGAAAACATTAAAAAATAAGTTGAAACAACAGCTTAAGAATAATAGGCTAATTTCGAGGTGTTGTTGAACTAAAACGTTATAGATGACCTTTTGTTAATTTCTTCAGAAACATCTAAAAACAAACAAGATTTAGCCGTAAATTTGGAATAATATAAAAGATTTAAAATAAACCAATTATGAGTGTAATAATTAACGTTCACGCTAGACAAATTCTAGATTCAAGAGGGAATCCAACTGTTGAAGTTGATGTAGTAACTGAAAATAATATATTAGGAAGAGCTGCTGTGCCATCAGGAGCTTCAACAGGAGAACATGAGGCTGTTGAATTACGCGATGGTGGAGATACTTATATGGGTAAAGGTGTTTTAAAAGCAGTAGAAAATGTTAACACGTTAATTGCTGAAGAGTTATTAGGGGTTTCTATTTTTGAACAAAACCTTATAGATAAAATGATGATTGATTTGGATGGAACGCCAAATAAATCAAAACTTGGAGCTAATGCTATATTAGGGGTGTCATTAGCAGTAGCTAAGGCAGCTGCTAATGAATTGAATATGCCATTATACAGATATGTAGGTGGTGTTTCTGCAAATACACTTCCAGTACCAATGATGAACATCATTAATGGTGGGTCTCACTCTGATGCGCCTATCGCATTTCAAGAGTTTATGATTATGCCTGTAAAGGCAAAAACATTTACTCATGCTATGCAAATGGGTACTGAAATTTTTCATAACCTTAAAAAAGTATTGCACGATAGAGATTTAAGTACTGCAGTTGGTGATGAAGGAGGATTTGCTCCAAACTTACCTGGAGGAACTGAAGATGCTTTAGATACTATTGCAAAAGCTGTTGGAAATGCCGGTTATAAATTTGGTGACGAAGTTAAGATTGCTTTAGATTGTGCTTCAGCTGAATTCTTTGTTGACGGAAAGTATGATTACACTAAGTTTGAAGGTGATAAAGGTATGATCAGAACTTCTAAGGAGCAAGCAGAATACTTAGCTGAGTTAGCTTCTAAATACCCGATTATTTCTATTGAAGATGGTATGGATGAAAATGACTGGGAAGGTACTAAATACCTTACTGAATTAATTGGAGATAAAGTTCAATTGGTTGGTGATGATTTATTTGTGACTAATGTAGAACGTTTGTCAAGAGGAATTGATGAAGGTATTGCAAACTCAATTCTTATTAAAGTAAACCAAATTGGATCTTTAACTGAGACGATAGCTGCTGTAAACATGGCTAAAAATGCTGGTTATACTACTGTAATGTCTCACCGTTCTGGAGAAACAGAAGATAATACAATTGCAGATTTAGCAGTAGCATTAAACTGTGGTCAAATTAAAACAGGTTCGGCATCTCGAAGTGATCGTATGGCTAAATACAATCAGTTACTTCGTATAGAAGAAGAGCTTGGAGAGGTTGCTTACTTCCCGCAGGAAAATGCCTTTAAAATAAAATAAAGACAAAATTAGACTTTGTAACTAAAAGCGATTATTTTTTAATAATCGCTTTTTTTTTTGCTGCATTTATAATAATATGTTAATTCATTAAATCATTCTGTAAAATCACTAAAAATAGGTGGATATTTCGTAATTTAGCGAACCGCAAAAAAAACATAAATTCATTAATAAAGCATATGGCAAATACAGCTACAATTGAAATTGATGGTAACAAATATGAATTCCCTGTAGTTAAGGGATCAGAAAATGAAGTTGCAATTGATATTTCTAAACTAAGAGCTAACACTAACGGAGTAATTACAGTTGATCCTGGTTTTAAGAACACAGGTTCTTGTGAAAGTGGAATCACTTTCTTAGATGGAGAAAAAGGAATCTTGAGATACCGCGGTTACGCAATTGAAGATTTAGCTGATAAAGTTGACTTCTTAGAAGTAGCTTATTTATTGATTTTTGGAGAATTGCCTACTAAAGAACAGAATGATAAATTTCATGACGATATTAAAGCAGAATCTGCTGTAGATGAAGATATTAAAAAAATATTAGATGCTTTTCCTAAAGCAGCCCATCCAATGGGTGTTATTTCGTCTTTAACAAGCGCATTAACTGCTTTTAATCCGTCTTCAGTAGATGTAGATTCTGAAGCGGATATGTATAAGTCTGTTGTCAGAATTCTTGGTAAGATGCCAGTATTGGTGGCTTGGACCATGAGAAAAAAGCAAGGGCAGCCTTTAGATTACGGTGATAACTCATTAGGTTATGTTGAGAATATTTTAAAGATGATGTTTTCTAGACCTAACAGTTGTTATGTACAGAACCCGGTTTTAGTTGATGCCTTAGATAAATTATTAATACTGCATGCAGATCATGAGCAAAACTGTTCAACATCAACAGTAAGAATTGTAGGGTCTTCTCACGCTGGTTTATTTGCGTCATTATCGGCTGGTATTTCCGCTTTATGGGGACCACTTCATGGTGGGGCTAATCAAGCAGTATTAGAAATGCTGCAAGCTATTCAAGAAGATGGTGGTGATACTAAGAAATATATGGCAAAAGCTAAAGATAAAAGTGATCCTTTTAGATTAATGGGCTTTGGACATCGTGTATATAAGAATTTTGATCCACGTGCTAAAATAATCAAGAAGGCCGCTGATCAAGTGTTACATGATTTAGGTATCAATGATCCTATTTTGGAAATTGCAAAAGGACTTGAAAAAGAAGCTTTAGAAGATCCTTATTTTGTCGATAGAAAATTATACCCTAATGTAGACTTTTATTCAGGAATTATTTACAGGGCTATGGGTATTCCAACTGAAATGTTCACCGTTATGTTTGCAATAGGTCGTTTACCTGGTTGGATTGCGCAATGGAGAGAAATGCGTTTACGTAAGGAGCCTATTGGAAGACCGAGACAAGTATATATTGGTGCAACAGAAAGGAAATTTGTTCCTGTAGAAGAGCGCTAAGCAATAATATATTTTAAATAATTGTTAAGTTTCATGAAGTTTTCATGAAACTTTTCTTTTTTTAACGAATATCTACTAAGAATAATTTAATTATTATTAGTTTTGATGCCTCATAACTTTGTTAATTGTTATTTGTTTATGTTGAAATTAAATGTAAATAATGAAGTGTCGCGTTTAAGAGAAGTAGTGCTTGGTACTGCCGAAAAAAACGGACCAACTCCTAAAGTTGAAGCATGCTACGACCCTAAAAGCATTGAACATATACTAGCCGGTACCTATCCACAGGAAGTAGATATGATACGCGAAATGTCAGAGGTTGAACGCGTTTTTGAAAAATATGACGTAAAAGTATATCGCCCGGAGGTTATTCAAGATTGTAACCAAATTTTTTCAAGGGATATCGCATTTGTTATCGATGATATTATGATTGAGGCTAATATTTTACCTCATAGAGAAGCAGAAGTACACGCCATTGATTATATTTGGAATCAAGTAGCCCCTGATAAACGTATTATTTTGCCTCCTGAGTGTCATGTAGAGGGGGGAGATGTAATGCCTTGGAATGACTATGTTTTTGTTGGAACTTATTCAGGTGAAGACTATTCAAATTTTATTACGGCAAGAACCAATATGGATGCCGTAATTGCTCTTCAGGAACTGTTTCCCAATAAAACAATTAAGTCATTTGAACTACGCAAGTCAAATACTAACCCCAGAGAAAATGCATTACATTTAGATTGTTGTTTTAATCCGTTAGGAAAAGGGAAAGCTATTTTACATAAAAATGGATTCCTTAATACCGATGAATATAATTGGTTAGTTCGTTTTTTTGGACAAGAAAATATCTTTGAAATTACTAAGGAAGAAATGTATCAAATGTATAGTAATGTATTTTCTATATCAGACGATGTCATAATATCTGAGCGCAATTTCACTAGATTGAATACGTGGCTTAAAAAACAAGGGTTTATTGTTGAAGAGGTACCCTATGCTGAAATAGGTAAACAAGAAGGCTTGCTAAGATGTACGACATTACCCTTAATAAGGGATTGATTTATATAATTAAGATGACTTAGTAAAGAATAAAAAACAGACTAAGCATAAGTTTTGTGTCTTTAAGCCTTTTGAATGTGCATTAGTTAGGTTTGAAGTTTGCTTAGTTGTTATCGTTTTTAAAATTATTTTTTCATTTAAATTGTGCGACTTTAGAGTAATAATATTTGAATAATATGCAACAAGTAACTAATACTGTTTTAATGGTTCGTCCTGTAAATTTTAGGATGAATGAGCAAACTTCTGTTAATAATTATTATCAAAAGGCCTTGAAACATATTACCCCGGAAACTGTTAATGCGCACGCGCAACGGGAGTTTGACGAATATGTAAATAAACTTAGACAAATTGGTGTACAAGTTGTGGTGGTAGATGACAATAAGGAGGCCGATACCCCTGATTCTATTTTTCCAAATAACTGGGTGTCCTTCCATGCAAATGGCAATGTTGGATTGTATCCCATGTTTGCTGAAAACAGACGTTTAGAGCGAAGGGAGGATATTTTAGTAGCTCTAGAGGAAAATGGATTTATTATTAATAACATTATTGATTATACCGATGCTGAAGAGGAGGAGGTTTTCCTAGAAGGTACCGGTAGCTTGATTTTAGATCGCGTAAATAGAAAAGCCTATTGTGCCTTATCGCCACGGGCAGATGAAGATTTGTTGATTGAGTTTTGTGAAGATTTTGAGTATAGCCCAGTGATATTTACTGCAAATCAGACCGTAAATGGTGCGCGTAAAGCCATATATCATACCAATGTAATGATGTGTATAGGTGAAACTTTTGCCGTTATTTGTTTAGATAGTATCGATGATAAAAAGGAACGTAAAAATATTATCAAACATTTAAAGGAAGATGGTAAGGAAATTATCGCTATCACTGAAGCTCAAATTAATGATTTTGCTGGTAATATGTTGCAAGTAAAAGGAGTAAACGATCAATCGTACTTAATTATGAGTCAAGCAGCTTATAATTCACTCAGACCAGATCAAATTAAGGCTTTAGAAAAGCATAGTAATCTTATGTATAGCGATTTAAAAACTATTGAAACTTGTGGTGGGGGTAGTGCCCGTTGTATGATGGCAGAAGTGTTTTTACCAAGGTCTTAAGGTAATAAACGGATTTTAAGAAGAAGGTCTTGATTTTGGCAGTTGTACATAAAACGTACTACCTATTCCTGGCGTGCTCTGTACCCAGATTTTACCATTATTAAGGTCAACTAATTCCTTACAAATGGAAAGGCCAAGTCCCGTACCTTTTTCGTTATTTGTCCCCATTGTAGTATAAGAACTGCTATTAAATAGTTTGTCGATGTTAGCTTTAGAGATACCAATACCGGTATCAGCCACACTTATTATACAGCTTCCGTTGCTTATATGATTTGCTATGGTGATTTTGTCACCTGATTTACAGAATTTTAAGGCATTAGCCAGTAGGTTCTGAATTACTATTTCAAACATACTTCTGTCGGCATAGGCAAAGTCCCGTAAGGAATGATTTACTAGTGTAATGCCCTTGTTTTCCATACGTTGTTCTACAAGTTTTACTTTGTCTTCAAATACTTCTTGAATATCAAATAAACTTGGTTTTGGTTTCAAAGATTGCATTTGAGACTTAGACCAATTCAACAAATTAAATAATAGTAGCGAGGCATTATTTGCATTTTCACTTAATTCCGGAATTAAGTTGTCAAATTCTTCTCTAGAAAGTGAACCGTCCTTGAGTAAATCAATAAAACCATTAATAGAAGAAAGCGAGTCTTTAAGATCATGAGAAACAATGGAGAACAGTTTGTCTTTGACATTATTAACGTTTTCCAAATGTTTAGTTTGTTCTAGGAAAGCTTCATTTTGCAATTCAATCTTGACATTTTTCTCTTCAAGTTGCTGCATGTACTTGATATTATTATTCCGTTTCAAATAAATCAATACTAGAAACGTTGATACGATAGCTAGAGCAGCAAGTAAACCGTAAAAAATAATCTTAAAATTGTTAAGCTTCTTATTTGATGAAATGACACTCTCAGAAGAAGGTTCAGGCTTTTGTTCTGAGTTTGTCTGATTGGCGTTCTCATCAAAAATGGGTTTTAATTCTATAGGTTCAACTGATTTAGGTAATAATTTTGACTCTTTTTCCTTTAGACGATTACGCAATTCGTAGTATTGGCGTTGCCAAATAAAAGCACTATCATATCGGTTTCTTATGGAATCTAAAGACTTCATTAGCCCATAATGTTTTAGTAACTCTCTTTCGTTTCCAAGCTCCTTCGCTATTTTACCAGCCTCAAGAAGCTGTTTTTCAGCAATAGTATATCTGCCTTCCTTTATGTTTAAATCTCCTAGATAATTTAGGGCTGGTAATAAATCAACTTTGTTTTTTGTCCGTATACTTATGTTATAACCTCGTATTAAATATTTTTTTGCGTTATCATAATCATTAAACTGTAAATATTCACCACCCAATTTGGTGAAAATAGAACCTTTTACAGCATCGCTATTGGATGCTTCACTCCTTAAAACTCTCCTGTAAAAATCTATGGCCTTTCGGTGTTCCTTATTTCGTGAATACAATTCGGCCAATTTGTTATTGGACTCATATATTCCTTTGGAGTCATTTAATTCTTCTTGGACTAATAAGGCTTTTGTGTAGAATTCTATTGCTTTATCAAAGGATGCGATATTGTAATAGGCTTTAGCTAAGTTACTGTATGCTTTATTTAGTTCTGTTTTAAGACCTCTTTTTTCCAATTCATTTATGGCAGATAATGAATAATTCAGCCCCTTGCTAAAATTACCACGTTCTATTTCTAGCAAGCCTATGCTATTATTTATTCTTGTGATACCTAGAGTGTCTTTTAAGGAGGTAAATAGTCTTTTGGATTTCTGAAAGCCGCTTATCGCATTAAGGTAATCGCCTTTCTGCCCGTATATTAAGGATTTATAATAGATAGTTTTAGCAATGCCGTCTTTATAGCTAATTGCATTTGAGAGCTTTTCAATTTCTATAATGTATTTTATTGCTCTATCGTAGTCGTTAATTTCATATAGAGATTCTATGAGCTTTAATGAGGTATCCACTTTTAGGGAGTCTTGAGTTTGAAAAGCTAATTCCAAAGCAAGACTATCTATCTCATTGGATTGTGAGAATCCAAAGGAAATAGACACTAAAATTAATAAAGTAATTAGTTTCCTCATAAAACGCTTAAGTCACAATACTTAATAAAACTTTGGGGGGTTCTAAGTTTGAGGGAAAATAGAACGTATTTATTAAGTTGTAACTCTAGTTTGTTTAGTTTTCCATACGTAATGGAAGTAATAACAATACAAAATTAAAAAATGGCTAGTCAAAATCTAATTTCTAGGGTTTAATACCAATAAATTAGACGAATAGATTAACGGCAAATATAAAAGAAAAACGGCTTTTTTTTTAGAAAAATTTTCTTTGTTTCTTAGGTTTTTTGTATGTAATTAAATTGACTTGAATTTCAGACACTTGAGAAGTCTAAGCTTTTATGTTAATATTAGAATAACATAAAAAACTTCATATCTTTGCAGCCTTTAAAAACAAGAAAAATGAATCTTCTAGATACCTTAACCAACGACGTAAAACAAGCAGTGAAAGCTGGATTCAATATTGATTTAGAAACTGTTGAATTTCAGGCTACAAGAAAAGAGTTTGCTGGAGATATTACGGTAGTTGTTTTTCCAATGTTACGTTTTATTAAAGGTAATCCTGTTCAGATAGGGGAGGCTATTGGTCATTATCTTGTAGATCATGTAGAAGAAGTAAAGGCATTTAATGTAGTTAAAGGGTTTTTAAATATTGAGATTAGTGATGCTTATTATGTTTCATTTTTTGACGGGATTAAGGAGGATGAATCTTTCGGTTTTTTAAGTCCGGACCCTGCCGATAAGGCAATAATGGTTGAATATTCTTCACCAAACACCAATAAACCATTGCATTTAGGGCATGTTAGAAATAATCTTTTAGGTTATAGTGTTTCCGAAATATTGAAGGCTTCGGGAAAGAAAGTGTATAAAACACAAATTATAAATGATCGCGGTATACATATTTGTAAAAGTATGTTAGCCTGGGAAATATTTGGCAATGGAGAAACTCCTGAAAATACAGGTTTGAAAGGAGATAAATTGGTAGGTAACTATTATGTGAAATTTGATCAAGAATATAAAAAGCAGATTCAAGATTTAATAGAACAAGGCAGTAATGAAGCGGATGCTAAAAAGAATGCACCTTTATTAATTGCAGCTCAAAAGATGCTTTTAAAATGGGAAGCAGGCGATCAAGAAACGGTAGAGCTCTGGAAAAAGATGAATGGTTGGGTGTATGATGGTTTTGGTGAAACTTACAAAAATTTAGGCGTTGATTTTGATGTGCTTTATTATGAGAGTGATACCTATTTATTGGGAAAAGAATTTGTAACTGAAGGGTTGAAAACTGGTGTTTTTGAAAAAGAAGAAGATGGTTCAGTTTGGTGTGATTTAACAGATGAAGGTTTAGATAAAAAGATAGTTCAGCGTGCTGATGGTACTGCTGTTTATATGACCCAAGATATTGGTACCGCTATTCAGAGAATAAAAGACTACCCAGATGTTGGAGGTATGGTATATACTGTGGGGAATGAGCAAGATTACCATTTTCAAGTGTTGTTTTTAATTTTGAAAAAACTTGGATTCACTTGGGCTGATAATTTATATCATTTAAGCTATGGTATGGTGGATCTACCTAGTGGAAAAATGAAAAGTAGAGAGGGTACTGTTGTTGATGCTGATGATTTAATTGAGGATATGGCTACCACAGCCGAAGATATTTCAGAAGAATTAGGGAAACTGGATGGCTATTCTGAATCTGAAAAGAAGGCCCTTTACAAAACAATTGGTTTGGGAGCTTTAAAATATTATATTTTAAAAGTAGATCCAAAAAAGCGCATCTTATTTGATCCGAAGGAATCTATTGATTTTCAGGGTAACACAGGGCCCTTTATTCAATATACCTATGCTAGGATACAATCTATTTTAAGAAAAGCCGACTTAAATACAGTTGTTTCTTTTGATGGCTTAATGTTGCAGGAAAAAGAAAAGGAGCTCATTAAGCAGCTTCAATTATTCCCAGAAGTGGTGCAAAATGCCGCCGATAATCATAGTCCTGCTTTAATTGCCAATTATACTTATGACTTGGTTAAGGCTTTTAACTCGTTTTATCAAAACGTTTCAATTTTAGGCGCTGATAACGCCATCGAAAAATCCTTTAGGGTGCATTTGTCAAATACTGTCGCAAATACAATTAAAAATGCATTTGGTTTATTGGGAATTGAAGTTCCTGAAAGAATGTAAACGGTGAACTCCTGTTATTTGTTGTTATAGGGAGCGATTGCCGTTATCCAACCCTTTATATTGGTTGGTGTCCTTGAGATGAATACCCCTGTTTCTAAGTTAAATCGAAGGATTTCATTAATTGGATTTATTGTGATTATTTCATTATCGGAAACAGTTAAACAATAAGTCCCTGTGCTTTCGGTTAGATTGATTTTGCTTTCTTTTCGATTTGATAAACCTATTTTTATAACAGGGTCTTTTTCAGAATACCGTAAGTAATATAAATTATTATCATCAATTGCTATATCGGGAATATTGTATGAAGAGTTTTGTGTAGATATTTCTTCAACTGAGGTTCCGTCTTTTGTTATTTTATTGATGATTTTGTAATCAGAATAGTATAAGTGATCATTTAACAAAGCAATGCCTTCCGTTTGTATATTTTTAATTTCAGATATAATTGCACCATTTTCTGGGTCAAGTTCATAGATGGATTCATTCTCATCATTTCCTCCAATCCATAATGATTCACCGTCATAGGCCAAGGCATGAGGTGATTCTAGATTCTTGGGTAAATCAAGCTTTAATTCAATAGTTTCTGTAGTTTCATTGTAAAGATATATTCCTGGAGCTTCATAACTTTTATGCGTCAATATCCACCACTTATATTCAATGTATTCTTCGTCATTAGGATCTATAATAAGAATGTTTTCGGTTATGTCATCTAAGTCATAGTGGCATGAAGATGCAATAAATGTAAGAATGAGTAAAGTCCAAATGCTTTTTGTTGTTTTCATAAACGTTATTTCAATTGTAGACAAATTTGGAATTATTGATTAACAAGCTATATTTTGATGACTTTATGAATTTCTTTGCTGCCTCCAGATAGAATTTCAAAAAAAAACACACCGCTACTAAAACTAAATAAATTGAGGGTTACTTTACCATCAATTACAGTTTCTGTTTTGTTCATTAATAAAACACCCGATGCATTGTATATTCTAAATGATAAAGATTCAGGGGTATTAATGCCAGAAATATTAACAATATCTCTTATCGGGTTAGGGTAAACCAACCAGTTTTTATTATCTATTGAAGGGGTGTTTGTGTTTGCAACACATCCTTTTGATGTATCAAACTCAGATTTTAATATATCTTCTATCTTTAAATTAACGAAACTGTCATTTAAAGTATGATTAAAAAATGTAGCGTCAATAATAGCATTATCGGCACCAAGATAATTTTGAAGTAAGGTTGCGAACGTTTGTCTGTAATCGTATTGTACGGTCTGTATTTGATAGTTGTTGGAACTTGTAGCTTCAGTTAAATTAGGATTTGTACCCGAAACACCTCCTGCAACCGGCTTGCCAAAAACAAACATAGGGGCAATTTCTCCGTGGTCTGTACCAAGATTTCCATTCTCCTTAGCTTTTCTTCCAAATTCTGAAAAGGTAAGGCCAACGACATCATCGGCTAGATTTTGACTTTCTAAATCATTCATAAAGGCTTCCATGCTACCTGATAAGTCCGTTAGCAGGCTGTGATGTTTTCCTATGGCTTCACCAACACCTTGTACTTGTTCATTATGGGTGTCAAAACCAGAAATACGAACCATGTATACTTTTGAGCCTAAATCGCCACTAATTAAACGTGCTACAGTTTTTAGCTGATTCGATAAATCTGTATCTGGATAGCTTACATCATTGTTGCCGGAGTTAAAAGCTTTAGAAATTGATTCAGCGTAGGTGTTTGAAACGGCATCAATATTCGTTATATACTCTAATTGGTTGCCATAATCTGAATCTGGAATATTTAAAGGAGGCATGCCTCCTAAGCCACTTAATACAGAATAATAACCGGCAGGATCCTGTCCGGTAATATTTAATGATAACCCATGAGCTTCTTCAGCATGAAAGCCTAAAGAAGTTTTGTTTGAACCAATTTCTACGGCTAACGGATAATTTTCTACAACCAAATCAGGATAGTACAATTCCATAAAACGGCCCATCCAGCCTGTATCTGTTCCATTTAATAGACTGTTGCCGTCGTTTCCCGTTAAATATAAATCGGTAGACTTAAAATGACTTTTATTTTGTGAAGGATAACCCACGGATTGCATGATTCTTAACCAGCTTTTATCGTAGAGTGATTTAAGTCCTGTAAGTGCTGGGTTTAAACCAATTTGTTGGTTATCCGGTAACGTCCTATCTAAGGTAATATACTTATTTATACCTGAAATTGGTACTTTTATCGTAGGTCTTAAATTGCTATAAATGTCATATTGGTTCAAGGGTATAATAGTATTTAAACCATCATTAGCACCCGCTAAATTGATGAGTACTAGCTTTCTATTTGAAATGTCAGGACAACTCGTATAAGGCATAAATGATTTCATTGCCGCTTGTAATTCAAAAGGTGTAAGCGCAATAGCTGTAGCAGCTGATGATAATTTTATAAAATGTCTTCTTTTCATGTTGTCAAGGCTTACATTAATTGAAATTCTGCTGCATTAATCATAGCAATAATTAGAGCATTTAAACGGGTTTTTACAGTAGTCTCATCATTATTAGATAGATACTTATTCCATGTTCCGGTCCAGTAGTAATCAGGAAAACCTTCATCAATTAAAAAACTTTTGAAGTAATTTGTTCTATCGTCATCAATACTCTCGGGATATAATAGGTCGGCGATTTCAGTAATTAGTAAATTTGGATCTGCAGCATTTACAATCTTATTTTTAACAAAAGTAACAGCGTCTAGATGCGCATAAATATTGCCTCCTGAAATCGTGTTTTTACCTTCAATTAAGCTTTCAATAAGTTTATACCTGCCAATAAGGGTGTTTGAGCCAAACCAATTTCTGTCAAAACCTGGTTGTTGATAGTATGCAGGGTAGCCAGCTACTTCATCAGGATTGAAAAATTCCATCCCTGCAGCAGGGAAATATTTGTTATGTATAAAATAATGAAAGAAATTTCTATAATAAAATAAGGCATTATTGGTAGGGTCGGGATATTCAACTTCAAACATTGAACATACTTCTGAGAGTAATTGCAATGGACTCTTTATGATGCCACCAATAATATTATCGGTAGCATTACTGTCATCGGTATCATAAAAATGTTCACTAGAAAGTAGTGTAGTTACAACTGGTAATATCTCATAATCATTGGCTATAAGAATTTCGGCTAGAGGTGTAATGATATCTGTTTCTACTTGTTCATTCCAGTGACTTTTTACAAAATATCTATAGAGTTTTCTACAATAGGCTTTGGCTGTTTCTGGTTGAGCAAAAACCATTTCAACAAAATCTTCTAATTCATCCAATATGCCAAGTTCTGTGTCTTTTCCAGAAATTACTTGATTCCCAAATGCAGAGCTGAATATTTTATCATCAGTGTCGTGTTGATTTACATTTATATACCCCATGGGTATATTAGTGTCTGTATCAATATCCGTTCTTTCAGGACGTTTTTTTATACCAGAAAACACTTTTGCAGCTTGTTGTATATCAGATTCGGTATAATTGGTATAATTATCTGGTCCAATTTGTTCGCCCTTTAAAACAGTGAAAAGCTCTAAATATTCGCGAGCATAATTTTCATTTGGATTATTCTTATTGTTTTGTGTGTTATCTAGATAATCCAGCATCCCGTTATCTAATGTGATTTTTTTTGCTAAAGTTTTAATATTTCCTAGAGCATAAAAATCTAATAAATTGATATGATCAAAAAAGTAAGTGGCTGAACCTACTCCCGTATCCTTTCCAACGACAAAGCTTGTGTGCATGAAGAAAGATAGTTTGTGTTTAAGCGTTGTTTGTTGCATAGCATTATGCCACCACCAAGCAGTTACTTGTGCTCGTTTTCTGCCTTGCCCTTCAAAAGAATTTGGGAGTTCAGGTGAAAAGGTCCAAAACCCATCAGGATTATCGCCTGGTAATGGATCGTATGGTGCTGATAATGCATTGGCAGACGCTTGTGTCAAACTATTTACAGCAGCTATGGCAGGCATACCCACAAAAGTATCTATCTGCTCCTTAGTATACGTAAAACTAGCACGTCTGAGTAGGTGTTTTGCCTTTCGCAAATCTAAATTTGAACTAAGTGGATTAAGAGATGCCATATTTTGTTTTTCTGAGTAAAGTAAAAAAAAGAAAAAATCGAGTTGCTAAAATACTTGGTTTTTCGAAAAAAACAAGCTTTTAATCGGTAAAAATGGTATTTCATAGATTTTAGTAAGTTATGACTTACAATATTAAAAAAACAATAAATTAGATTTCAATTGTGGTTTTTTCATTTTCAATTCGCAAATTATGGTAGGAACTTTGAATAAAAAATATAGAATAGAGTGATATTAGTTTTATAGGTTAACTAAGTCCTATGGGTAATGTAAACTAGATACTTGTAATCGAAAAAAATCAATTAAATAACTGAAGGGTTGAAAACTGGTGTTTTTGAAAAAGAAGAAGATGGTTCAGTTTGGTGTGATTTAACAGATGAAGGTTTAGATAAAAAGATTGTTCAGCGTGCTGATGGTACCGCTATTCAGAGAATAAAAGACTACCCGGATGTTGGAGGTATGCTATATACTCTAGGTAATGAACAAGATTACCATTTTCAAGTGTTGTTTTTAATTTTGAAAAAACTTGGATTCACTAGGGCTGATAATTTATATCATTTAAGCTATGTTATGGTGGATTTACCTAGTGGAAAAATGAAAAGTAGAGAGGTTACTATGGTTGATGCTGATGATTTAATTGAGGATATGTCTACCACAGCCGAAGATATTTCAGAAGAACTAGGGAAACTGGATGGTTATTCTGAATCTGAAAAGAAGGCATTGGTTAAGGCCTTTAACTCTTTTTATCAAAATGTTTCAATTTTAGGCGCTGATAACGCCATCGAAAAATCCTTTAGGGTGCATTTGTCAAATACTGTAGCAAATACAATTAAAAATGCGTTTGGTTTATTGGGAATTGAAGTTCCTGAAAGAATGTAATTTACCTGTTATAAATTATACGTTTTCTTAAAATAGGGTTCTGAATTATTAATTCTGAATATACTGCACTCAGCAAAAGAGCTAAGGTTCCACTCTGAATCGTATCTTTTTATTTGGCCTGTACTCAGTTTATGTTCATCGGTAAATATCGCGCCTTTTAGTTCCTTTTTATCTAGTTGAGCAAACGGGTTATTTATAAAAAAATACTGAACATGTTCTGAAAGGGTATTGGTTCGTATAATAAAACCTCTTCTGCCTTGATTGACAAATTTAGAACCTAATTTTTTTTGTATTGTAATACACCATCCGAGATAAATGCTCGTGATAATCCCATGTTCATTGTGTTATAACCTTTTTTAGTTAAATAATCAGATGAGAAGAAATATGTTGCAGCAATAGCGCCGTATTTCCAATATGAAGTGTCGCCATGCAATATACCAGAAGACCATAATCTAGGGGTATCGTCCTGCATTAGAATTACAATACCTGCGATATCCTTATTTTCCATTTTAATCATGAGTAGTATTCCTTCATGATTCTTAATTTTATCTATCATACTTTCATAATTCATTGGAATGGTTCTTTCCTCATGCCTTGATTGAACTGTTGGCAAATACATAGAATAATAAAAATGATGACACTTTTCAATTGAATTAGCAACCTCGTAGCTGAGATTATTTTTTCTAATCCGCCTCATATCGTCCTTTGCAGATCTACTTGTTGGTTTTAAAGGGAGATTTACTGTACTTGTTAACCACATCGGAACAAAAAAGTCTTTTCGTCTCTTAAAAAAAACCTTATGAAAAATATGCCCTTCTATGAAAACCATATCAAACTTGTTTTTTGACTTATTTAGAAAAAAGTAAAGTGACCACAAAGAATGTTTACCAAGAAATTGGTGTTCGCATTCAGAATTAAAAACAATTTGGGCAATATAATTTTTTTGTTTTTCGTTTCCGATAAAAACAATTTCTATGGACTCCTCAGAAGAACCGCTTGAACCTTTTAAAATCCATGTATTTATTTGAGAAAACTCAGTTAATACACTATTTATTTTTTTTAGTATGGACATAAAAGGTAATTCTAAAATTTAAGGAAAAAGCTATTACTTACATTAAATATACTGTAATTCCATTTAATTGTAAAAACATTGTTGTTATGCGGTGACTAGCTGGTTTTAATTAAAAATTATTATTAGAAGCGGAGGTAAATAAAAAGTTTTCTTTACAAAGGCCAATAATTTTATTTTAGCAACTTTTTATGTCTTTACTTTTGTTTGACGATGTTTCTATAATAGCAAGCAAATCACTAAATTTGCACTTTCCAAAATTTGAATAACTTATTATGTTTAATAATTTAAGTGATAAATTAGATAAAGCTTTACACGTTCTGAAGGGACATGGTAGTATTACAGAAGTTAATGTTGCCGAAACACTTAAGGAGGTAAGGCGAGCACTTTTAGATGCCGATGTTAATTTTAAGATAGCAAAACAGTTTACGCAAACCGTTAAAGAGAAAGCCTTAGGTCAAAACGTATTAACTACGTTACAACCAGGACAGTTAATGGTGAAAATTGTTAAGGATGAATTAACACAGCTTATGGGAGGTGATGCTGAAGGTATTAATCTTTCAGGAACGCCAAGTGTTATTTTAATGTCTGGTTTACAGGGTTCTGGTAAAACAACATTTTCAGGAAAACTTGCTAATTATTTAAAAAATAAAAAAACAAAGAAACCTTTATTAGTTGCTTGTGATGTATATCGCCCAGCAGCGATAGATCAATTACATGTAGTTGGTGAGCAAATTGGTGTTGAGGTTTTTAGTGATAGAGGAAATAATGATCCTGTTGCTATTTCTCAAGCTGCATTAGCACACGCCAAGGCGAATGGATTTAATGTGGTAATTATTGATACCGCGGGGCGTTTGGCAGTTGATGAAGTTATGATGACCGAAATATCAAATATTCATAAAGCCATTCAGCCGCAAGAAACCTTATTTGTTGTGGATTCCATGACAGGGCAAGATGCTGTGAATACAGCAAAAGCTTTTAATGATGTCTTGAATTTTGATGGTGTAATTCTGACGAAATTAGATGGTGATACCCGCGGTGGTGCTGCCATTTCTATTAAGTCAGTGGTTAACAAGCCCATTAAATTTATTGGTACAGGCGAGAAAATGGAAGCTATTGATGTGTTCTATCCATCACGTATGGCAGACCGTATTCTCGGGATGGGAGATGTTGTGTCTTTAGTAGAGCGTGCTCAAGAACAATTTGATGAGGAAGAGGCTAGAAAACTTCAAAAGAAAATAGCCAAGAATCAATTTGGTTTTGATGATTTCTTAAAGCAAATTCAGCAGATTAAGAAAATGGGGAATATGAAAGACCTTATGGGTATGATTCCTGGTGCTGGAAAAATGATGAAAGATATTGATATAGATGATGATGCTTTTAAAGGTATTGAGGCTATTATTCACTCTATGACGCCTAAAGAGCGTACAAATCCTTCAGTTTTAAATGCAAGTAGAAAGAAACGTGTAGCTAAAGGTTCTGGAACCTCAGTACAAGAAGTGAATCAACTTTTAAAGCAGTTCAATCAAATGAGTAAAATGATGAAGATGATGCAAGGTGGAGGCGGCAAAAAGATGATGCAAATGATGCAGAATATGCGTTAATCTTACAAATTTCATTTTTAATCTTATAAAGTCCACTTAATGACAATCTTAGACGGTAAAAAAGTAAGTAACGATATTAAAGAAGAGATTGCTGACCATGTAAAGGCAATGGTTTCTAACGGGGAGAAAGTACCACATCTTGCCGCTATTCTAGTAGGTTCAGACGGGGCGAGTATGACTTACGTGAATGCAAAAGTAAAAGCATGCCAGCGTATTGGGTTTAACTCTACACTTATTGAATTACCAGAGTATACCTCAGAAGAGGAATTGCTAGAAAAAATAAATGACTTAAATACTAATGATGATATTGACGGCTTTATAGTGCAGTTGCCCTTACCCGATCAAATTGACGAGCAAAAGGTACTGATGGCTGTAGACCCTGATAAGGATGTGGATGGCTTTCATCCTGTCAATGTTGGGCGAATGGCTTTAGATTTACCTACTTTTCTGCCAGCAACCCCGTACGGTATTCTTGAGCTATTGGAACGGTACCAAGTAGAAACTTCTGGAAAAAACGTTGTTGTGATGGGCAGAAGCCATATTGTGGGGCGTCCAATGAGTATTTTAATGAGTCAGAAACGAAAGGCAGGAGATGCTACAGTAACAGTGGTTCATAGTCGTACTAAGAATTTAGAATCTATTACTAAAGAGGCTGATATTATTGTTGCTGCCATTGGTATTTCTGAATTTTTAACTGGTGAGATGGTTAAAGATGATGTAGTGATTATTGATGTGGGAATCACACGTGTTCCTGATGCTACCAAAAAAAATGGATATAGATTAGCTGGTGATGTTGAGTTTGAAAGCGTTAGTAAAAAAGCCAGTTATATTACGCCCGTTCCCGGAGGTGTAGGACCTATGACCATTGCCATGTTACTAAAAAACACCTTGCTTGCCAGAGAAAGGCATAATCAGTAAAATGTATAATATTTAACTAAATTGCATTATGAGTTTTTTAATTCACAATGCAATTTTTTTATTTCACAGGGTTGTTTTTGGAAGTGTTGAGCACCTAGTGCCTATTCTTTTATTTGTTCTATTTGGTGTCTATCTAATTCGTTATGCTAAAAGAAAATGGGCGCCTAAAAAACAATGGAAAGTACTGAATGGGTTAGCCTGTCTTATTAGCGCCGTTCTTATTCTATTCCATTTAAACAAAATGCTTTTCGGTACCTATTCATTCACTACCGATTTACCGCTTTATCTTTGCAGTCTGTTGGGGCTAATTATTCCTGTATTTACGTATTACAAAAAATATTGGATGTATGAATTACTGTTGTTTTGGATTATAGGCGGAACATTGCAAGGTGTTTTAACGCCTGATATTCAAGAAGGGTTTCCCAGTTTTGACTATTTTAGATATTGGACGGTACACTTAGGCTTATTAATTATAATATTTTATGCCACTTTCGTTTTTGACTACAGGCCCAAACTAAAAAGTGTATTTAAGTCGTTTTTCGCTTTTCAAGTGTATATATTGATGATGGTTATTATAAATAGTGTAATGAACGCAAATTATTTTTATTTAAATGAAAAACCGGTATCGGCATCTCTACTTGATTATTTTGGAGAGTGGCCTATGTATGTGCTGGTTGTTCAAATTATAATAATACCATATTTTTTATTGATTTATCTTCCCTTTTTTATTTGTAGTAATAGGAAGACTATTTAGCAAATAACTGATCCATGTCTTTAAAGGCCTTAAACTCAAGAGCATTTCCAGAAGGATCATAAAAAAACATAGTGGCCTGTTCGCCAGGTAAGCCTTTAAACCTAATATAGGGTTCAATTACAAAGTGTATCTTTTTACTTTCTAAAGCTTTGGCAAGGGCATGAAAGTCCTGCCAAGAAAGCACAACTCCAAAATGAGGTACAGGAACGTCTTTACCGTCTACAGGATTGGTGTGAAGTTCTTCTGATTGTGTTTTTGGTTTATAGTGAATTACCAATTGATGTCCAAAAAAATTAAAGTCTACCCAGTGGTCACTACTTCTGCCTTCTTCGCAACCTAAGACATCTCTGTAGAACACACGACAATGGTCTAGGTTATAAACAGGTATTGCTAAGTGAAAGGGTTGTGGCATAATTAGTTGTTTTTCGGTCTGTTTTTTTTGCTAGAACGCGTTTCGTATACCTTTGTAGAATGGCTGATTAGTGCATTAAGTTCTTTAAATTCATCTTCGGTTAATTCACGATATTCACCAATGGGCATGTCCAATTTAATATTCATAATTCTAACACGCTGCAAAGTTTGTACTTCATAGTTGAGGTAACTGCACATTCTACGAATTTGCCTGTTTAAGCCTTGGGTGAGTATAATTTTGAATTTGTAAGTACTTAGCTTTTCAACCTTACATTTTTTTGTTTTTTTACCAAGATCTTCAATATAAATACCTCCTGCCATACGTTCAACAAACGTTTGCGAAATGGGCTTATCTACTGTAACAATATATTCCTTTTCATGGTTGTTACTTGCTCTAAGAATTTTATTTACTATATCACCATCATCTGTTAAAAGAATCAAACCTTCACTAGGCTTATCTAATCTGCCTATTGGAAAAATACGTTTAGGATAATTTAAGTAATCAATGATATTATCTTTTTCTACCGAGGTGTCTGTTGTACAAACAATACCTATAGGTTTATTAAAGGCAAGATAAACAAAGGCTGCTTTTGTGTTTTTAATAACTTCCCCATCCACGGCTACAACATCACTAGGTGCTATTTTTGTTCCCATTTCTGGCACAATACCATTAATTGTAACTCTTCCCGCATCAATTAGTTTATCGGCTTCACGTCTAGAACAATAGCCAACTTCACTTAAAAATTTATTGATACGTTTTAATTGCTGTTTTTCCATACGTCAAAAATACAAAAGTTAGGCCTTAAGAAAGTTTAAAATGGATTTATATACTTTGTCAGATTTTAATCGATGTCCTAAACCAATGGTTTTAATTAATTCAGAGTTTTTATAGGCTCTATGAATATCAAGGGCCTCTTTGTATGAAATAATGTTATCCCTTCGGTCATGAATGATAAGCCCTTTTGGTTCAATATTCTTGTAAAAATTCTCTACGCAATAGTATTCTGGTAAATGGTTGAAGTGTTTTAAATAATAACGATTTATAGCCTTATGCACTTTGTTATTATAGTTCATTATTGAGACATAATTGCGAACAGAGATATCCAGGTTGGACGGCGCGCCCAGTAATACGAGCTTTTTAATGGTGGGTAGTTTATAGTTGGTTAAGGCAATCGCAGATGCAGTGCCACCAACGGAATGACCAATAAGAATACTCGGTTGAAACTTAAGGACGACTTCATGAATGCACTCAGAATATAAAGGGGCGTTAAATATTTTATTGCCTGAGGCTCCATGGGCTGGGGCATCTATAGAAATAATGTTGTAGTCCTGTTGTTTTAAGCGCTCTATAAGGTCTTTCCATCTAAAGGAATTACTGTCCCATCCATGAACAAGTAAAACAGTCGCTTTTTTTCCTGACCACTGATAGGTTTTAATTAAAAAATCGTTAACCTCAACATCGTTTTGATTGGCAGTGTCTAAATAGGTTTTTGCCTCCTCATTTAATTGGGCATCTCTTGGCGTGGAGAATAGCAGTACTGCTAATTTAGCGGTATAACTCGGGGCAAAATGACTTAAAAAGTTTAAAGAAACGCTTATTAACTTAGGAAGATATTCTTTCATTTATTCTTCTCTGTTAACCAAATCCATGGAAAAAGCTGGAGTGCATATGGCAATATATTCACAGACTTCTGGAAAGGGATTGGAGTATTGCACCCTTGTGTTTTTCTCAATTTTTATGGACTGTCCTGCCTCTAAAACGATAGTTTCTCCTTCTATAATAAACTGTTTTTTGCCGCGAATGATAACCGTGAATTCATCAAATTCAGGGGTTTGGAAAGGTTCACTCCATCCAGCCGGGGCTTTCATGTGTGCAATACTAATTGCTGAGTTTCCATCAGTGGCATTTCCAAAATGCTCCTTTATAGATTTACCATCTGTTGTTGGAACAACAAATGGATTATTTTGAATGGTATATGTTTTCTTCATCAATCTTATTCAGCTAAAGCTTTAATGCTGATCCTTTAGTGGTTTTTTCTTTATCATACCGCCACGTAAATCTTTTACAATGCCCATAATTATAAAGGCTTTTCTGTCTATTTTGTCAATTTCTGTTTGAAGTCTAGCCAGTTCTAATCGGGTTACTACGGTGTAAATAATATCTTTCTTTTGACTTTCTCCACTAGTTCCATAACCTCCTTTTCCCGCATAAATGGTACAGGCTCTGCGCAACTTTTGGGTAAGCATTATTCGCATTTCTTTATGCTGGTTTGAAATAATGGTCACGCCAACATACTCTTCAACACCATCAACTACAAAATCTACTGTTTTACCCGCAGCTAAATAGGTCAGCATGGCATACAGTGCAGTTTCGATAGAAAGAATATAGGCGCCAGCAGAAAAAATGACAATATTAATAAGTAATAAAACATCACCTATAGTGAGTGATAATTTTCTACCTAAAAAAATAGCGAGGACCTCAGTACCATCAATAACACTGCCGCCGCGCATAGACATTCCAATACCAAAGCCTAGAAAGAAGCCGCCAAATACAGCTATTAGTAATTTGTCATCTGTAACTGTTGGATAATGTATAAAATGCACCACGATAGCTAACATGGAAATAGCGATAATACTTTTTATTGCAAATTTTTTACCAATGGTTTTTGATGCAAGGATTACAAATGGCAGGTTAACTAAAATAAGAAGGATGCCCAGGTTTAAGGACGTCATGTTTTCTAATAAAAGCGAAATACCTGTAGCGCCCCCATCTATAAAGCTGTTAGGAAGCAAAAAGCCTTTTAATCCAAAACCAGCAGAAAAGACACCAATAATAATATAAAGATATTCCTGTAAGGCGTGTCTTAGTTCAACTTGAAAATTTCTTACCAAAGGCACTATTTCTTTTTGACTAACTGGCTGGTTAGCTTGTTTTCGTTCAAGCTTGTTTTTAGCTATTTTAACGAGTAACCTTGATAAGATTGGATTCATATAGGCGTTGTATTAATTATCCCAACTCACAAAAAAGTACTTTATTTTGGCTTCATCGGGAATGTGGGTCGCTTCAAATTTTAGATTCATATCAAATCTTAAATTGGCAGGAAGTTCTTTTTTGTCAATAGTAAAACTAGCATTAATGTCATCAACAGCAACAACAACGGAGTTGATTAGGTTGCTCATTCGTGATATTTTATATTGAGCTTGAATGTCTTTAAACGTGCTTAAGGTGCTAATGTTTTCTGCCGTTTTGTATCGGTCATCTAAGACTCTTACCGTACTAATAGTTGACGTAGAGTCTAAAACATATTTTGGTGTTAGTGATAATAACTTTTTTCCACCTTTTTCAAATATTTGAATGTTGTTAGTGTTTCCAATAAACTCATCTCCAGCAATGTATTTTACAACGGAATCATTTGAAAAGATACTTTCTAGATCTTTAACTTGAGTAGAATCTGTTAAAAGACCAATATGCTGTTTGGAAATCTCAAATGGATTCTGAGTTTTAGTACAGCTTGTAAATAAAATAGTTGAGGCAATAATGCCTAAAATTAAATGGCGCATAAAAATAGGTTTGTAGGTTGTTATATTTATAATTAGTTATTTCTTTAATACTTTGGTTAAGATACCAAAAACACTACGAATAAATGTAGCACTAGTAAGTACTTTAACAATAGGATTCATGCGTGTGCTTGATCTTCGGCGTGAAGTTGAGGTTTGTCTTTTCGATTCGGACTTTTTTAATGCTTCGCGTTCTTTTTTTGCTTGTTCTTTGGCTTCTTCTTCCTCGGCGTCTTTTATTTTCTGATTGAGTAATTCATAAGCACTTTCTCTGTCTATATCTTCATTGTATTTTTTTACCAATTTAGATTCAGCGAGAAGGGTTTTTAATTCATCATCGGTTAAAACATCCATACGACTCATGGGCGCACGCATCATAGTAGCTGCCAGCGGCGTAGGTCTTCCTTTTTCATCAAGAGCTGAAACTAAGGCCTCCCCAATACCTAAAGATGTTAAAATGTCTTCCGTATCGTAGTATTCAGAATCCGGATAGTTTTGCGCCGTAAGTTTAATAGCTTTTCGATCTTTTGCTGTAAAGGCTCTTAAGGCATGTTGTATTTTTAAACCAAGTTGGCCTAAAACTTCCTCAGGAACATCCGTAGGGTTTTGGGTTACAAAATATAAGCCTACCCCTTTACTTCTTATGAGTTTAACAATACTTTCAATTTGACTTAACAAGGCTTTAGACGCTTCATCAAAAATTAAATGGGCTTCGTCAATAAATAGAACGAGTTCTGGTCGGTCATTATCACCTTGTTCAGGAAACGTTGAATATATTTCTGCCAATAAACTCAACATAAATGTTGAAAACAGTTTAGGTCTATCTTGAATATCAGTCAACCTTATGATATTAATGTAGCCCCGACCCTGTTCATCAATTCTCAGCAAATCTTGGGTGTCAAAAGACGTTTCACCAAAAAATAAGTCAGCACCTTGCTGCTCTAATTCAACAATTTTTCTAAGAATAGCTCCTGTTGATGCCGTTGAAATTCTACCATAAGCTTCAGTAAATTCAGCTTTACCTTCCTTGGTAGCGTATTGTAATATCTTTTTAAAATCTTTTAAATCTAATAGTGGTAGTTTATGATCATCACAATACTGAAATATTACTGCGACAATTCCAGATTGTGTTTCAGTTAAATCTAAAATTCTAGAGAGCAATACCGGTCCAAATTCACTGATAGTTGCTCTAAGGCGGACACCATTTTGTTCTGATAGAGTCAAAATTTCAACAGGAAATGCTTTAGACTCAAAAGGAAGACCAATTTTTTCATGACGCTCGTCAATTTTTACATGACCCGGACTTGGTTGTGCAATACCACTCAAGTCGCCTTTAATATCCATAAGTAATACAGGGATGCCTTTATCACTTAAATTTTCGGCTAGAACTTGTAAGGACTTTGTTTTTCCGGTTCCTGTGGCACCCGCTATAAGGCCATGTCTATTCATGGTTTTTAACGGAATCTTCACATGGGCCCCGTTGATGGTTTCACCATCCAACATAGCCGCGCCAACCGGAATAAAATCGCCCTTTGTGGTATTCGCTTCTGTTATATGTTTGAAAAAAGTTTCCTTATTACCCATGCTCTATAAATTTTGATAAAAATAACCATTCTGGCGCAATTCAAATGAACAAGGTATAGAAAAATGTGAACAATTAGCTTTCAAAGGAGTATCTTTGCCAACGATGAAAAAAGAGCTACAGGAATTAGTTGATAAGGGAGAAATGCTTCCACTAATGGAAGAGTTTTATACCATTCAAGGGGAAGGTTATCATAAAGGCACAGCAGCTTATTTTATAAGATTGGGTGGTTGTGATGTGGGCTGTCATTGGTGCGATGTGAAAGAAAGTTGGGATGCCAATTTACACCCACCAACAGCTACAAAAAACATTGTTGAAAACGCGAAAAAATATAGTGATACCATTGTTATAACAGGTGGCGAACCCTTAATGTGGGACATGTCAGAACTTACCAGCCAATTGAAGGGCAAAGGCATGCAAGTGCATATTGAAACGTCTGGAGCCTATAAGTTAACAGGTACTTGGGATTGGATTTGTTTATCACCAAAAAAACTAAAGTTACCTACTCAAGAAGTTTATGATAAAGCGCATGAACTTAAAGTTATTGTATATAATAAGGATGATTTTCGCTTTGCGGAGGCGCAAGCTGCTAAGGTAAATGAAAATTGTATTTTATACCTACAACCAGAATGGAGTAAGCGAGATAAGGTGGTGCCAGAAATTGTTGATTATGTGATGGCGAATCCTAAATGGAAAGTGTCTTTGCAAACACATAAGTATTTAAATATTCCTTAAGTGAAAAAAAATAAAAGCATAAAAAAAGCCCTGATTTATCAGGGCTTTTTTATTTATCAAGTGGTTTTATTATTTTAAAAAAGGCACAGCAACCCTTGTGGTTCCCCATCCTAAATGCATTGTTCCCTTGTCATCAAATGCAATAGAAAAAGCTTCAAGGCTCTCATCTGATTTGCTAACTGGAGCTTTTATTCGAATAACATCTTGAGCTTCATTATAAGAATAGGCGCCCCAAACATTAATGTCTTTATTAATAATAATGGTCCATTCTGAATCTCCTGGTATTGTAAAAAGTGAATACTCACCAGCTTTAACCGTTTTACCTCCAATTTTCATGTCATTGTACAAGGTAATATTTGCCGCTTCATTGGCACCAGTTCTCCATACTTTGTCATTAGGGGCTAATTTGCTTAATGAACGGTCTTTAAGTTGCGGTCTGCTATAAACAACTTTTACAAAAGCCGGTGCATTTCTAGCAGTTCTATAAAAAGTGGCGTCCATAGGACTTTTGTCCATCTTCGCAAATTTTTGGGCATTCATATTAAAAGAAATTAGCATAATACATGCTATACTCGTTAACACTGTAAATTTTTTCATAATACGTTTTAATTTTAGATTCTAAAGATAAACTCAATTAATCTTAAAGTTTTTATAAAAGTCGGGTTAGAGTGTTAAAGTTTACAACGTATAACTAAAAAAGCCTCAGAAGATATTCTGAAGCTTTTTTAGTTATACTTAAGCGGCGTTGTTAACGGCCTATCACCTTAACATTCATTTCTTCAACCTTTTTATTAGATAATGGAGATGGTGCGCCAAAGAGTAAATCTTCACTGGTTCCTGTTTTAGGGAATGCCATCACTTCTCTAATGGAAGCTTTTTTCTCCAGTATCATCATGAGTCTATCAACACCCCAGGCAATGCCGCCATGCGGTGGTGCACCGTAATGGAAGGCTTTATACATGGTGCCAACACTCTTCATCATCTCTTCCTTATTATAGCCCATGTTTTTATAAGTGGCCTCAAGAATTTCTGGTTTGTGAGCACGGACAGAACCGCCTCCAATTTCATAACCATTTAAGATTAAATCGTATTGCTGGGCGATAATACTTCCAATTTCATTGTCCTTACCATTCATGTGTTTGTCTAAATCGTAAATAGCAGGCATTGAAAAAGGGTTGTGGGTAAATGTCCATCTGCCTTCATCTGTTTTTTCAAACATCGGGAAATCTATGACCCATGCCGGTCTTAATTCTTTAGGATTAATTAAACGTAACATCTTTCCTAATTCTTGACGTACAGCATCTAAGGCTTTATTAGCGGTAGCATAATCTGCAGCTGAAAAGAAAACAATATCACCAACCTGAGCATCCGTAGTTTTTATGATTCCAGCAGCAATGTCTTCCCCTAAGAATTTAATTATTGGCGATTGCAAATCGTTTTCATTTACTATAATATAGGCTAATCCTCCTAAACCATGTTGTTGTGCTAAGGCTGTTAATTTTTCAATCTGACCTTTTGATAAACGTTTATTGCCTTGTTCTTCGGCAGATACTTTAATACATTTTACAATACCACCTTCTTCAATAGGTTTACTAAAGACTTGGAATGTAGTGTCCTTAACAATTTCTGTAATATCTTTTAATTTTAAACCGAAGCGTAAATCTGGTCTATCGCAGCCATAATCATCCATAGCTTCTTTATAGGTGATGACTTCAAAAGGGCGCAATATCCATTTTTTACCATAAACCTTCTCAACAATACCATTAAACATGTTTGTGTTTAAATCAATGATTTGTTGCATACTGGCATAGGCCATTTCAATATCGAGTTGTGTAAATTCTGGTTGGCGATCACCTCGAGAATCTTCATCTCTAAAACAACGGGCTAGTTGGAAATACTTTTCATAACCAGAAACCATTAGCATTTGTTTAAATTGCTGAGGTGCCTGCGGTAAAGTATAGAACGAACCTGCTTGTTTGCGGGTTGGAACTATGAATTCGCGTGCGCCTTCATCAGTTCCTGCGCTTAAAATAGGCGTTTCAATTTCAAGAAAATCTTGGGCGTCTAATATGTCGCGCATCATCTTAATGACCTTATGACGATTTACAATAACCCGACGGACGTCATCATTTCTGTGGTCTAAATATTTATATTGAAAACGAACATTTTCATTGGTTTTAGTCGCTCTTTTAATTTCAAACGGTAAGGTTTTAGAAAGGTTTAAAATGTCTAATGCCGTAGCTTCTAATTCAATTTTCCCTGTCCTTAATGCAGCGTTATAATCATCTTCTTTACGTTGCACAATCGTTCCAGAGACAGTAATAACCGATTCGGGTTTTAGTTTTACCAACTCATCTAAATTAGCAAACGATTCTCTACTTAAGCGTACTTGGAATATTTGTGTACTAGAATCACGTAAATCAATAAACATCAATTCGCCATGATCACGCACACTAGATACCCACCCAGAAAGCGTGATGCTTTCATTGATACTTTCATCAGTAACGTCAGATATTACGTGAGTTCTGTATTCGTCTTTTATTACTAAGGGGATTTGTGGTAATACCTCTTCTTCCTTTTTACTTGTTGTTTGTTGTTGAAGTGTTGCCTGCTCTGTTGCTCTTCCTTGTTCTTTATTTTCGCTGCCAGGCCCTCCCGCAAGTGCTTTCAGAATTCCTTCGCGGATTATTTTTCCCGATGCCCCTTTTCCAATAATACCAATGACTTTTCCAACTAAAATACCTGCTTTGCCTTGGTTACCAGATTTAATATCATTGGCAATCCCTTCATTTTCAGAAATGACCTTATTAATGGCATCTTCTATTTGAGACTCAGAAATGGTATTGTCTTCAAAATATCTATTGTAATCAAAACTTCTATCTTTTAAATACGATGTAATGGCATTTTGCACCAATACAGAGGTGATTTTTTCCGCTTTGAATAGTTGAAATATTTCAATGAGATGTTCTATTCTGTGAATGTCTGCATACTCATCAGCTCCAATATTGTTGACTAAGGTTTTTGCAACAAAAGAAGGATCTTTAATGACATTGTTTATGGCAACAAAAGTTTCTGAACGTAAAGAATCTGCTGTAAAGAATTTTGCATCTTGTGGTAAAACACCGCCTTTAATTAAAATAGATTCAACGGCATACGGCAAGGTACTCAGATCTACATCTATAGATTCTACAACATTTTTAATGCTCACAAATGGTAAATCTGGTTCAGAAATAAAACGGTAATCTGCTTCGAACTCCTTTTTTCGCATGGTCTTGGTTTGCTTCAATTCTGCATCCCACAACACTGTAGTTTGATCGGGTCTAAATTCTTTATGCTCTAAAAAGTAGTTTAATTGTTTTTCAACTTCCTCCTTTAGGGCATCGACCATAAACTTAAACGAGTTCAAGTTTTTTATTTCGGTACGCGGATTTAAATTGTAATCGCGTTTTTTTCGAAGTGATACAGAGACATCTGACTTAAATTCACCTTTTTCAAGGTTAGCTTCAGAGATACCTAAATTTTGTACAATACGTTGAATGTATTGCGCATAGGTAGAAGCGTCTTCAATGTGCCGGATGCATGGTTCGGTCACAATTTCAATAAGCGGTACACCAGCTTTATTAAAATCGACCAACGAAACTTTTTTCTCATGCATTAATTTTGCAGCATCTTCCTCAATATGAACCTGTGTTAAATTTACAGTAAATTGAGAGCCGTCATTTCTATAACAAGAAACCTGCCCATCTGGAATCACTGGGTTGTGAAACTGCGTAATCTGTATGTTTTTGGGGTTGTCAGGATATTCATAATGCTTTCTGTCCCATGAAATGACTTCATTTTCGAAAGTAGATTTAACAGCTTTACCAAAGTATATTGCCTTTCTTATAGCTTCTTTGTTAATTGCTGGTAAAACACCCATTTGTCCTGTGCAAACTGAACAAATATTTTGATTAGGCGTATCTATTTCTTGATTGGCACAAGAACAAAATAACTTGGTTTTAGTATTCAATCGAACGTGGGTTTCTAGCCCAATAACTAACTCTAGTTCGTGTTGTTTTAAAAGTTCGTTTAAGTGTTCCAGTTCCATTATATGAGGTCTTTTAAGAAGTTAGCAAACTTCAAAACAAGTTCGTCATTATTTTTTGCGGCAGTAAGTTGCAAGCCTGTAGCAGTTCCTTGTGGTATGGTTAAAGTTGGTAATTGACCTAAACTAAAACCTACCGTGTATGCATCAGATAAATACATGGCCAAAGGGTCTTTTAAACTATCACCAATTTTAGGCGGTGTGCTTGGTGTAACAGGAGATATGATGACATCAACTTCTTTAAAGTCATTCTCGAAATTTTCCGAAATTTGATCTCTCAGATTTAATCCTTTTAAATAAATTTCGTCTGAAAAGCCCTGGGATAGTACTTGATTTCCACCAACAATTCTTCGTTTTGTTTCGTCTGAAAAATTTTCGGAACGTGTTATAGAATAGGTTTCTTTTAAGGTGTCTCTTTCTATACGATTTCCGTAGTTGGTGCCGTCTAAACGAGACAAATTAGAAGCCGTTTCAGCCATGGCTAGGGTGTAGTATGTTGAAACTAAGGTGTCAGACTTAAAGAAGTCTAGCGCTTTTACAGCAATGCCCTTTGCTTTAATTTTGTCTATAGCGGCTAAGAAATCAGATTTCACTTGAGGATCAATAGCCTCACTATCAATAAAATTTTTAAAGTAGCCTACGGTTTGTATGCTGTCAGAAGATTGAATATCATCCTGAGTTATTTCCGCGGAAGCATATGTAGTTTGATCTTTTACGTCTTGCCCGCTCATTGTATTTAAAACAATACGAATATCTTCAATGGATTTTGCAATGGGACCAACACAATCTGTTGACGAGGCGTAAGCCATTAACCCGAAACGTGAAATACGGCCGTAAGTTGGTTTTAAACCATAGACATTATTATAACCAGCAGGCTGGCGTACAGAACCACCTGTATCACCACCAATAGAAAATACGGTGTAATCTTTGGCAACATTTACAGCAGAGCCTCCACTAGATCCGCCTCCAACTAAATCAGGATTGATCGCATTTTTTACTGCTCCAAAAATGGTGTTTTCACTTGAAGACCCATGTCCAAAACTGTCACAATTCTCTTTAACCAAAGGAATAGCTCCAGCATCTAGTAATTTTTGAATCGCTGTTGCTGTATATGCTGATTTATAGTTTTTAAGTAATTCTGAACTCGCGGTAGTGTAAGTACCTTGAACCATGTAAACATCTTTGATTCCAAAAGGAATGCCTTCTAATAATCCTATTGGTTCACCATTTTTAATCTTAGCATCAACTTTAGCTGCTAAATTAAGGGCCGAGGTTTCTAGTAAGGCGTTTACAGTGTTGTTTGAGTTTTGTTTTAAAGCTTCTAATTTCTCTTGTACTAATGCTGTACAGGTGATTTCATTATTCACCAGTTGCTGGTGAATTTTATGTATTTGGGATTCCATAATTACTCTTCAATTACTTTAGAAACAACTAGATAACCATTTTTTTCTTTTGGGAAATTTTCAATAATGATTTGTTTCTCAATTGCAGAACTATCCATTACTATGTCGTCTCTCAAGTTATCTAAAGACACTGCATTATTATGATTTCCATTAAAGGTATTATTATTTGTTGTATTCGCATTTTTAATTACTTCAAATAATTTGTTCACAGTCTCTGAAGGCTGCGCTCCTTTAATGCTCGATAGAACATCGACGGTCATAATTTTACTCATGTCTTTATGTTTAATTTATTACTCAAAATTAAGCGCGTAAAATTACGAAAGTTTTTATGTAGAATGCAGTCTGAGGGGTTTAAAGTTATATCGCGCTTTTTATTGCTTTGAATTCTTCAGTATATCAGCTATTTCATTAGTGAATTCGATATTAAAACGGAAAATAATTCAAAATATTGAAAGTGTTTTTAATGCAAAAAGTAGTAAAATGGTGTTTTACTACTTTTTGCGTTGCTATTAATAGGGGTTGATGTGCTTATCTGAATGAAATTTGGTATTGTAAAACGGCCATACCTTTATAATCCTTTTGTTCTATTGTCACGGCATCAAATATGGGGCGATACTGATAACCTAAACTTATTTTGTTACCATGAGAACCATTAATTAAAAAGTTAGTAGTAAAATCAAACACGGTCATTTTATCATTTAGAGCATCCCAATCTGAGTGCTGAATGGCAATGTTAGGTTGAATAATCATAGGTTGATTAAACACCTCAGTTTGTTTAAAAGCATAACCAAATTGCATGTACCAAGACGTTCCAGTACCTATCATTGGGAAAGCGACACCGGGTCCGTTAAAATCGGTTCCACCACTGGTTGTTGGGTTGTTTGCGCCTACATTACGTATGTAATCTTTACCAAAACCATAATCATAGTAACCTAAATATGCGGTAATCGCTGCATCATTGGCTAATGGAAGATTTAAGAAAGAATCAATGGCCCAATGTTCCATATCATAGAAGGTTGTGCCTGGAAGTGCTGCGTCGCCATCACTCATGGCTTTGGGTTGAAATTGGTAACCAGCACCAAAGTTGAATACTTTTTTAGTCTGTAAATAAGTACCAGTTTGGTAGGCAGATTTATTAGATTCATGTTCAAATATTTGATATTTTACATAGGTTGAGGTTTTTACACGTGGTTTGTTATTAGCAAAATTAACCTCACCGTCAGGTATATTCGTTACAGCAAAAGGACGGTTGAAGGCAATGCGATAATCAAATTTACCAGCTTGACCTTTAATCCAAGCTCCAAATAATCGTCCTAAGTCATCATTTATTTCAACAGTATTTAAGGTAAATAGTGGTGAATCTAGTCCCATCATGGTCTTAGCTGATCTAATATTCCATCTATTAAGTCCTTGCCATCCAGATTTACCGAATCCAGCTTCCAAAAAATCGGCAAACTTATATTCAACGTATAAATCTAAAACTTCAATAGTAAATGTTTTCTGTTTGAAATTGTAGTTGTTTCCTCCAAAAATGGCATAAGCGAATATTCTGGGGGTTATTTGTGACGATATTGGTATACGCAAGCGCCTAATAGAAATATCAAAAAACTGGGTAGTGGGTTCATCATATATCAAGGAGCCTTCATTTAAATCTGAATATCTTGCCCAAATTTGACCAGTAACATCCCAATTGAATGTTGGTTTGAAATCCTTTTTGTCTTGACTAATAGCTATACTTGGTAGGCAAATCAGTAAAAGAAATAGTAGTTTGAAAATTTGTGTTTTTCTGCTTTTCATTTGAGATTGGTTCTAAAATAGACGACAAAAATATATTCAATTCTTACTTCATTAAGTGACATACATCATGTTTCATGATATTTTTTTTTCTGGTAAAAACTACAACGTTTGAATTGTTTTATCCTTTTTCATTAAAATTTAAAAACTTAAAATAAGGGCATAGCCGAGGTTTGTTTATTTCACATTTTAAAATTTAATGCAAATCTATGAAAATCAATTTTAAGGTGCTTTTTAGCCATTTTAAGCTGTTTTTGAGAAATTAACAAATGTTGATAATTTTACAGTTGCGCCGATAAAAAGCTTTCTAAGGGGGGCAAATTTTTGTATATTTGTTTGTATTCAGAAGGATGCTAAATAGGCATCTTTTTTTATGACATGAAATCAAAATTAAATTAAGACAATTATAAGAATATGAGCGAAGGAAAGGAAGAATTTAATAAGCATAATTATTCGGCTGATAGTATTCAAGCTTTAGAAGGCATGGAGCATGTGCGCATGCGTCCCTCAATGTATATTGGAGACGTAGGTGTCCGAGGTTTGCATCATTTAGTGTATGAGGTTGTAGATAATTCAATTGATGAAGCACTAGCGGGACATTGTAATAATATTACAGTTATTATTAATGAAGATAATTCTATTACAACAGAGGATGATGGTCGTGGTATTCCGGTAGATTTACATAAAAAAGAAGGTGTTTCGGCTCTGGAGGTGGTAATGACCAAAATTGGAGCAGGTGGTAAATTTGATAAAGATTCTTATAAAGTTTCTGGTGGATTGCATGGTGTTGGGGTAAGTTGTGTAAATGCCTTGTCTGAACATTTAAAAGCTACCGTATATAGAAATGGCGCTATTTATGAGCAAGAATATGAGCGTGGTAAATCCCTTTACCCAGTAAAACAAATAGGGGAAACGGATAAGCGTGGTACCATAGTTACTTTTAGACCAGATCCTACTATATTCACTCAGACTTTAGAGTATAGTTATGATACTTTAGCGAGTAGATTGCGTGAGTTGGCTTATTTAAATAAAGGAATTACTGTTCATTTAATTGATAAGAGAAATAAAAAGGAAGATGGTGAATTTGAGGGAGAAACTTTTCATTCTGAAAATGGCCTATCTGAGTTTATCCAATATTTAGATGCAACACGTGAGCCTTTAATGAAAGATGTTATTTCTTTTGAAGGGGAAAAGAATGGTGTGCCGGTTGAGGTTGCTATGATTTATAACACCTCTTATGCAGAAAATTTACATTCTTATGTGAATAATATTAACACACATGAGGGAGGAACGCATTTAACTGGTTTTCGTCGTGGTTTAACGCATACGCTTAAAAAGTATGCTGATGAATCTGGTTTATTAAAAAATCTAAAATTTGATATTGCCGGAGATGATTTTCGTGAAGGTTTAACGGCTATTATTTCAGTAAAAGTACAAGAACCACAATTTGAAGGGCAAACAAAAACAAAATTAGGAAACAGAGAGGTTTCTGCTTCAGTAAGTCAAGCCGTTTCTGAAATGTTAACGGATTATTTAGAAGAACATCCTGATGACGCTAAAATTATAGTTCAGAAAGTGATTTTGGCTGCCCAAGCACGTCATGCCGCACAAAAGGCGCGAGATATGGTGCAGCGAAAAACGGTTATGAGTATTGGTGGTTTACCTGGTAAATTATCAGACTGTTCTGAGCAAGATCCTGAAAAATGTGAAGTATTCCTTGTTGAGGGAGATTCGGCAGGTGGAACGGCTAAACAAGGTCGTGATAGAGAGTTTCAAGCTATTCTTCCTTTGCGTGGTAAAATATTGAATGTTGAAAAAGCCATGACGCATAAAGTTTTTGAGAATGAAGAAATAAAAAATATATTTACTGCTTTAGGGGTGACTATAGGTACCGAAGAAGACAGTAAAGCTTTAAATCTTTCGAAATTACGCTATCATAAAGTGGTGATAATGTGTGATGCGGATATTGATGGTAGTCACATTGCAACGTTGATCTTGACGTTCTTCTTTAGGTATATGAAGGAGTTAATTGAAAATGGTCATATTTATATTGCGACACCGCCATTATATTTAGTGAAACGTGGTGCAAAAAAACAATATGCATGGTCAGATAAAGAACGTGATGAGATTGTAAGTGAGTTTGGAGATGGATCGAAAATACAACGTTATAAAGGTCTTGGTGAAATGAACGCAGAACAACTTTGGGATACTACTATGAATCCTGAATTTAGAACCATGCGTTTAGTACAGATAGACAATGGTACGGAAGCAGATCGTATATTTTCTATGTTAATGGGAGATGAGGTGCCTCCACGAAGAGATTTTATAGAAAAGAATGCTATTTATGCTAATATTGATGCTTAAAAATTTCTAAATATTTTAAAAAGCCACTTAATTTTTAAGTGGCTTTTTTATTGTATTTATTTTCCGCCATTAGCTCTTAAATCAGCCAAACATTGGGCGTCAAGCTCTGGGATTTTATTCCTGTTAAGTGGATTAAAAGAACCGCCTGATACTTCCGATTCCCAAAACATTAAACAGTCTTCTACATTGCAATGCTTGAGGTTTTCTTCATCTTCATGTTCTGTTTGCATAGGAGCCCCTAAATTTGTTAGGCCTAAAATATGGCCAAATTCATGATTGATTACCGTGGACTCTAATTTGGTTCTACTGGGTTCAAAAGGGCTATCGCTTAACCTTTGAATCGTATTTTGATAAATAACAAAAGAGGTATTCCAATAGGCCGTGCCTAAAACTACTCGGTCACCTTCATCTTTATCAGATTTACCATCCATGAATAATGCCCAAACTGCAATTTGGTCTGAAGTATTATAGAACTTACGTTCCTCTCTTTCTATATCGGCAATCTCTTCTATGGTATAGGTTTCTTGTTCCGGCGAACTCAGGGATCGTTTTTCTACGGTAATACCATCAGGCTTAAAGCACAGATTAGTTAGAAAAGACACAAAATTATCTACGGCCTCATCACTAGGTTCAAAACCCTCTATATATACCAATTCAATACGTATACTTTTGAATTGATCATCAGATAATAAATCATTTGACGAACTACCAGTAGATTGACGGTTAAGTGCTTTATTTACAGTTTGGGTTTCATTACTGTTGGAGTCATCCGAACAAGCAATGAAGAGTAAGGCAATAGTACAAGCTATTACAATCTTTTTCATGCGTTAATTTTTATTACATACGTTGCAAAAGGTGAATGTAGTATTATTTGATGAAATTAATGTTGTGAGCATTTGGTTTTAACACGTTATAGCGTTTTAATAGATCTTAAGATCGACGAAGTGTTATTTTGAACGTTAAAGTGCTTTGTTTTGGTTGTTTTGTCTATATTTGAATTACCAAATCTATACATTAAAATAATGAAAAATATCCTGCTACTTCTCACGCTGTGTTTTGTGATACCCCGATCTATAGCTCAAAAAGACAGTAGTTTAGATGCGTTGTTAGCGGCGGGTGTAGAAGATGCCCAACGCTTTACACATGACTATCTAAAACCGGGCGCCAATGGTTTAATGCACAGTATGAATGCCAATTGGTTTAACTCAGCCAAAGCGAAGCCATTGGGCGCTTTTGAAATTTCAGTTAATGGTAATTACGGACCTATAAAAGAAGAAAAGAAAATGTTCGTGATGAATACAGACTTATATAATAATGTTGTGTTTTCATCAGGTTCTAAGACCCAGCAAGTAGCCACTATTTTAGGAGAAAATAATCCCAATGTCGAAGTGACTATTACTTATGATGACCCCATATTTGGCAACCAAAAAGTTGTAGTAGATTTACCTTCTGGTCTGGAAGCTGAAAATGTGAATTTTATTCCTACAGCATTTATACAAGGTGCTTTAGGCTTGAGTCATGGCTTGGAAGTCAAGGCACGCTTTATGCCGGTAATTAGTATTGATGATGTGGATTATAATATGTATGGTGGCGCACTGCAAGGTGAATTTACAGAATGGATTTCAGATGATATTTATATGCCTGTATCTATTTCTGGATTAGTTGCATATACTAAAGTAGAAACAACATATCATTTTCCTGGGGCAGTAGGCATAGCAGGTGATAATCAGAAAGTAGAAAACGGTACAAGTACTTGGCTGTTTCAATTAATTGGTTCAACCAGATGGCCAATTATCAATTTTTACGGTGGTATCGGGCTTATTTCGGGGACTTCAAAATCGGATTTGAAAGGGGAGTATATTGTTACTAATGGCTCCATTTCAGCAGACCCTATTATTGATCCATTTTCTGTGTCTAGCAATATATCAGATTTTAGAGGTACCATAGGCACTAAATTGAAATTAGGTTTTTTTAGATTGAATGCGGAATATCAAATTTCTGATTTTGATGTCTTTTCAGTAGGGGTAAACTTTGGATGGCGATAAAGATGCTTGCTCTATTGTAAAGATTTACTGTGTTTATCATTAAAAAACTATGGGATTTTGTTCTGTACTTTTTTCTTTAAGAGTGTTTTAATTCGTAATTTTGCATCTGTTTGTTTTTATCCTTTTCAACTCAAAAAAAGTGACTCATATTCATGATTCATATCATCAATTTTTCTGATATTAATTTTGAATATTTTGTGATCAACTAAAAATCAAATTACTAATAATAAATTAAGAATAAAATGAAAGTAACAGTTGTAGGAGCAGGAGCAGTAGGTGCAAGTTGTGCAGAGTATATCGCTATTAAGAATTTCGCGTCAGAGGTGGTATTACTTGATATCAAAGAAGGCTATGCCGAAGGTAAGGCTATGGATTTAATGCAGTGCGCTTCATTAAATGGATTTGATACTAAAATCACAGGTATAACCAATGATTATAGTGCAACGGCAGGAAGTAATATCTGTGTTATTACTTCTGGTATTCCTCGTAAACCTGGAATGACAAGAGAAGAATTAATTGGAATCAATGCTGGTATTGTTAAAACAGTATCTTCAAGCTTAATTAAACATTCTCCAGATACAATTCTTATTGTTGTGAGTAATCCTATGGATACCATGACTTACTTAGCTCATAAAGCAACAGGTTTACCTAAGAACAGAATTATTGGTATGGGTGGAGCTTTAGACTCTGCGCGTTTTAAATATAGGTTAGCAGAAGCTTTAGAAGCGCCTATTAGTGATGTTGACGGTATGGTAATTGGAGGTCATAGTGATACTGGTATGGTACCATTAACAAGTCAAGCAACAAGAAATAGTGTTAAAGTTTCGGAGTTTTTAAGTGCTGAGCGTTTAGATCAAGTTGCTGCAGATACGAAAGTAGGAGGGGCAACACTTACTAAATTGTTAGGAACTTCTGCTTGGTATGCGCCAGGAGCTGCTGTAAGCGGTTTAGTTCAAGCTATTGCTTGTGACCAAAAGAAAATGTACCCATGTTCAACTTTGTTAGAAGGTGAATATGGTTTGAATGATATTTGTATTGGAGTACCAGTAATTTTGGGTAAAAATGGCATAGAGCGTATTGTTGATATTCCTTTAAGCGATGCTGAAAAAGCACACATGCAAGCGAGTGCTGAAGGTGTGAAAAAGACCAATGGATTATTGGAATTATAATTTCCAAGACCTTAAAATGATAATTATTTAAAGACTGTAGCAATACAGTCTTTATTTTTTTATATTTGGCGCATGATAGCAAGATGGTGCATTAGTGCTTTTATTTTCTTACTTACCTTGTTTGGTGTTGTTTCCCAGCAGCAACGGGTGGTGCCTAACCAAGAAATTGTATTACATTTTACAGATGTTGCATTGACATCTGAAGATGCTAAACAAACAATTTTAAGTGTTAAGGAACAGCTGGAAGCCTTTGGCGTAGAGAATATTCAAGTAAAGGTACACGGCAATGACAAACTGAAAATAAGTTATTTTTGTGATGCTGATATTTCCAGTATAAAGAATAGTCTTGCTGAAACCCATCATTTAGAACTTCCTTATCAAACAGGAAAAGAAGGTAATGAATCTAAAAAACGTCCTTCACAAGATAATCACAGTGCATCGTATAATCTTAATGTATACGAAATTCAGTCGGGTTCAGATTTAGGCTGGGATTTTGATGGCACGTTTACGCTAGAAGTTGAAGTTAAAAGTGATCGCTTTTTAGATCCGAATATAACTTTTGTCGCTGCTAATTGTCATGATAGTAGCTTTAGTAATAGGGCAAAAGTGGCTTACAAAGTGCTTAGGTCGATATCTATTGAACTCGGAGAAAAACTACATCAAATTCCTGAAGTTCGGGCTGGCCCACTTTGCTAAGGGTTTTTTAGAAGCTGTTCATGAATTAAAATAAGAGTTCATAGAAACTAGCTTGTAAAGTGTAATGACCTAAAATATTCCATATAAATTCACTTTCTATATGTCTGTAGAAGGTGTTCTATCTTATTAAAAATTAAAATATTGTCAAAGTTCGGTGTAAATTCTATATTTGCCCGTTTTAAAAAAATTGACCAAAAACACTAAAAAATGCAAAACAAAGGATTAGTAAAACTATTTGCTATTTTGTTTGGATTGGTAAGTCTTTATCAGCTATCATTCACATTCAAATCAAGTCAAATAGAAAATGAGGCTTCAGAAATAGCCATTAATGCGATTTCTGAAACAGAAGATGACTATCGTGCTAAGCGCAGTCAAGAAGAAGCAAATTATTTACAGTCAATCGCTACGGATACTGTTTATAATATTGGTATTGCAAAATTCACATATAATGAGGTGAAGCAAAAGGCCATGAATCTAGGTCTTGATTTAAAAGGTGGTATTAATGTTATTCTTCAAGTATCAGTAAAAGATATATTAAAAGGATTGGCTAATAATACTAGCGACCCTGTGTTTAATAAGGCTTTAGAAGACGCTTCAGAACTACAAGTAAATAGTCAGAACACCTATTTAGAAGATTTTTTCATTGCTTTTGATGCTATTAAAGGTGATACTAAATTAGCATCTCCCGATATATTTTATACCAAGGCGCTTGATGGTGAGATTGATGGAAGTATGTCTGATGATGATGTAAAAGGTATTATTGAAACAAAGATTGATGAATCTATAGTATCTGCTTTTGAAGTATTACGTAAACGTATTGATGAGTTTGGTGTAACGTCTCCAAATATTCAACGTTTAGGAAATTCTGGTCGTATTCTAGTAGAATTACCAGGAGTTAAAGATGTAGAGCGTGCAACTAGTTTATTACAAAGTACGGCCCAACTAGAATTTTGGGATGCATATAAAGGAGAGCAATTCTTTCCGTTTTTAGCTCAAGCGAATGAAGTTTTAAAAGCGTCATTAGATACTGAAGCATCAGATGTTGAAGCATCTGAAGGAGAAGAAGAAGCAAAGGACTCACAAATTGATGATTTATTAGGTGATGCAGAAACAGATTCAACAGCTGTTCAATCTGTTAATCCAATTTTTGATTTACTTAGAGGTCAAGGCTACCAAGGTGGACCAATAATTGCTAAGTTTGAAATAAAAGACAAGGCTAAAATTATTGATTATTTAGGCAGACCTGAAGTTAGAGCTTTATTACCAGCAGAGCAACGTTATGCTAAGTTTGTTTTTGGAAAACCAGAAAAGGATAGTGAATTGGTAGATCTATATGCCTTAGTAGGCAATAGAGAAAATGTACCTCAGTTGAGCGGTGCCGTTGTGACTGATGCTAGAAACCAATTTGGGCCAACAGGAAAATCTGAGGTGTCTATGCAAATGAATGCAAAAGGTGCTAAAATATGGGAAGAAATGACTGGGAATGCTTATTCTCAAGGGAGTCAAATTGCTATTGTTTTAGATGATGTTGTATATTCAGCTCCAGGTGTAACTACCGGACCTATTGCAGGAGGTTCTTCTTCAATTTCGGGGAATTTCACATTAAATGAGGCCATTGATTTAGCCAATGTATTACGTGCTGGTAAATTACCTGCTTCTGCAGATATTATTCAAAGTGAGGTCGTAGGACCATCTTTAGGTAAAGAGGCTATTGAAAGTGGTACTATGTCTTTCTTAATAGCACTAGCTTTAGTATTAATCTGGATGATTTTCTACTACGGTAAAGCAGGTGGATTTGCAGATATCGCTATGATATTGAACATCATATTAATTTTTGGTGTTTTATCTGGATTAGGAGCGGTTCTTACCTTGCCTGGTATTGCTGGTATTGTATTAACTATTGGTATGTCAGTTGATGCTAACGTACTTATATTTGAGCGTATACGTGAGGAGTTAGCCAAAGGAAAAGGGCAGTTAGAGTCGATTCAAGATGGATTTAGTAATGCCTTATCTTCTATTTTAGATGCCAATATTACTACTGGTTTAACAGCATTGATATTATTTGTATTTGGTACAGGACCAATTAAAGGTTTTGCAACGACTTTATTAATTGGTATTGCTACGTCTTTATTTACAGCAATTTTCATTACAAGATTGTTAATTGACTGGTATGCTAATAAAGGTGGTAAGTTGGATTTTTCAACCGGAATAACTAAGAACCTTTTCAGAAATATAAACATTGAATTCTTAAAGAAACGTAAAATAGCCTATATCATTTCAGGTGCTTTTATTCTATTGAGTTTAGGGTCTTTATTTACAAATAGTTTAGATCAAGGTGTTGATTTTGTTGGAGGAAGAACATACCAAGTGCGTTTTGCTCAAGATGTTTCGGCTTCTGAAATCACAACTTTATTATCTGATCCTGCTGTTTTTGGTAGTGCAGATGCTAAGACTTTTGGTTCTGAAAACCAGTTGAAAATTACAACGAAGTTTAAAGTAAACGAATCTGGTTCAGCGGTTGATGAAGAAATCAGAAAATCACTTTATACAGCTTTGGTACCGCATTTAGAAGGGATTTCTTATGAAGAGTTTATTGATTTAAATGATGTAAATAAACAAGTTGGATTATTAGAATCTTATAAGGTAACTCCAACCATTGCTGATGATATTAAGCAAGCATCACTTTGGGCGGTATTAGGATCTCTTATTGTGGTGTTCCTATATATTTTATTCCGATTTAAAAAATGGCAATATTCATTGGGTGCTGTTGCGGCGGTATTCCATGATGTATTGATTGTTTTGGGTGTATTCTCATTAACATACAAGCTTATGCCTTTTAATATGGAGATTAACCAAGCCTTTATTGCGGCTATTCTAACCGTAATTGGGTACTCATTAAATGATACGGTGGTTGTCTTTGATAGAATTCGTGAATTCTTTAACGAACACACCAGTTGGAAATTTGATAAAGTTGTTAATGCCTCATTAAGCAGTACATTAAGTAGAACATTAAATACATCTTTAACTACATTAGTGGTATTATTGGCAATCTTTATTTTTGGTGGTGATTCTATTCGAGGCTTTATGTTTGCCTTAATAGTAGGTGTTATTGTTGGTACCTATTCATCGTTATTTATTGCGACACCTATAATGTATGATACCGTAAATAAATTAGAAGAGAAGAAAAAGAAAAACTAATAAAACGTTTTTTTTTGAAATAGAAAAGCCTATCAATTTTAGTTGATAGGCTTTTTTTATTGAGATATTGTACTTTGATTTTAGTTTCAATATGTTGAATTACTGATTGTAGAAAAACATAATTTATTGACCTATACCAAAATTCTTAATTTTTTTATTTAGAATAGGAACATCAATTCCAACCACAAATTGCCAGCGTGTATATTTTAATTCAGTATTCGGTTCATTATCAATACTTGTGTCTCCAAAGTCTATAGTGTATGGACTGAAAAAGTTACTTTCACTATTTGAATAAGTAATACCAGATATTATACTCAGCCACTTTAGTTTCCAGTCTACCCCTAAACTCACATGTAGAAAATCCTCACCTATGTTTATTGGTTTATTCTCTGAAGCTGCTAAATCGAAAATATTTGCACTATTGTCATAGGCATTAAAATCTGTAGATAAACCACCATAGGCTTTTAAATTATCTCTTAAGGTGTACTCAGCGCCAATACCAAAATTAATCACTGCTTTCCGAGATTCGTCAAAATTTATTGGACTCAATTCTCCGGTACCTATATCAATATCAGGGATGTCAATTTTATTATAATTTGATAAACCATTAACATAGTCAATGTTTAAATGAATTTTACCCCTATTTATTGGTATTCCTGCTCCTAGAGAGATTCCTAATGGTTCTTTTCGCTGTGCAGATAGATTGTCGAAACTATAGTCAAGATATGTGTTATACTGGGGGCCTACTCCAGAGACTATTTTAGAATATGAAAAGCCTCCTTCGCTAACAACCTCTAGGTATGGCAAATTTATATTTAAGCCTAGATGGAACTTTGGGAATTTATAATTTGCGCCAAGTTTTAAAAATAAACCATAAGATTTTTGGTTAAAACCAACAACATCTTGGTAGTAAGCCACTTCATTGTTTGTAGATTGAACGACATGGCTTAAAGCAGAGTTCCCTCTATAGCTGTAGATAGAAACAAATGCAGACACCCCTAAACTTAGGTTTTTATTAAATTTATATGCCCAAGAGCCTCCTGTCCAATGATCTTTTAGGTTTGAGTTTAAATTTATTTTAGCATTATGATCTTGCGCATCAGGGAATTGTTCTAAAATGGCATCATTTAAATAATTACTGCTGTAATTTAGGTTTACGTTATTGTTCGATTTATTAAGGTAAGAATAGGCGAAACGAGTATTGAATAGGTTAAATACACCACCAGCCATAGTTGATGCACTATTAAAACTAGTATTGCTTAATTGAGCACCCTCTTGATTAGGCCCAGTAAGTTTTACATTTACCAATTGATAGGCTTTTGCATTTAAAGAAAAACCCACATTGTCACTGTTGGCAAGAAAAGAAGGATTGTAATAGGTTAAACCTAAATCAGATACACTACCGGTAACATTTCCAGCAAGTAGAATAGATCGATTTCCAAAATTGTTGAATTTGTAATTTCCTTCTTGGGCATAACCAATAGATAGGGCGAAAAAAAGGATGAAAACAAACCATTGGATGGATCTCATAGCATGAATTATGTATCATGTAAACTTAATTCTAAAAAGCGTTTTATCAAAGTTTAGCAATAAAAAAAGCACAAGCTATACACTTGTGCTTTTTAATAATTTTATTAACCTATAATTTACATGCCTACAATTTTCATGGCTTGTTGCAGTAGATCCGGGTTTTTACTTATAAAATCAACTGCGGCTTGACTTAACGATTTGTCACCTAATACAGATTTCATCAATCCTTTAAGACCACCTGCATTTTTTGCCGCCAACCCCATAAGAGCGTCTTTGGTGTCAGGATTAGATTTTAAATGATCTATGGTTTTCTCTTGAAGCCCTTTGTCTTTCATTAAAGCTTCTTTGATTTGATCTGTCTGACTTGAGCTAAGCTCAGTGCTGGCCTTTTTTAAATCAGTAGATTTAACTGAAGGCATAGTTTGTGCAGATAAAGATGAAACTGCGGTAAAGGCAACGGCCATTGTAAATAATAATACTTTTTTCATAACTTTTATTTTTAGTGTTTGTAATTAGCTAAAGAGGAATAAATATCCCTCTATAGCAGAGATTTTTATTTAAATTAATTATTCCCAGGGTCAGCAAGTTTATCCATAACATTATCTAAATTAAACGCTGCGGCTTTCATGCGTGGCGGATATTCTTGAAATGTCTTTAAAAAATTGCCAACATACTCTGATGCAGGTAACAACAGAAAAACATGGTCTAAATACCAATCCCAATAGGTGTTTGATGTTACTGTAGCAAATTCATAGGGATCTCTTCTTAAATTATATAATAAAGGGATACGTAAGGTTACAAATGGTTCTGCCCAAACTTGCAAAGTACCCTGACTTCTTTGTTCCATAAAAATAACTTTCCAGTCATCATAACGTAAAGCGGTTAAATCGCCATCATCCGAAAAGTAAAATATTTCATGACGAGGGCTTTTTTCTGATTCCCCTGTTAAATGAGGTAATATATTATACCCATCTAAATGCACTTTATAGGTTTTTCCTCCAATTGATTTCCCTTTCAACAGTTCATCTTTAATGTTTTCATTTCCAGCAGCAGCCAAAAACGTTGGCATCCAATCCATTCCTGAAACGATTTCATTAGAAACCGAACCGGCTTTGATTTTTCCTGGCCAACGCACCATCGATGGCGTTCGCCAACCACCTTCCCAGTTGGTATTCTTTTCTCCTCTGAAGGAATTAACACCTGCATCTGGCCATGAATTTTTATGCGGGCCGTTATCTGTGCCATATTGTACTATGGTATTGTCTGCAACACCTAATTCGTCTAATAAATCTAAAAGCTCACCTACGTGCATGTCGTGCTCAACCATACCATCGCCATACTCATTTTGTCCAGAAAGACCTCTATGTTCATCTTTTACATGTGTTCTGAAATGCATTCTTGTTCCATTCCACCATACAAAAAATGGTTCTCCCGATTTTACAGCCTCTCTAATGAATTTCTTAGCAGCAGCAATAGTTTCGTCGTCAACTGTTTCCATGCGCTTTTTTGTTAAAGGGCCAGTATCTTCAATTTTTCCATCAGCATACGAATGAATAACACCACGAGGGCCAAATCTTTTTGCAAAATTAGGGTATTCAGCAGGGTCTGGGTAATCTTCTAGTTCAGGTTCTTCCTCAGCATTTAAATGATATAGGTTTCCGAAAAATTCATCAAAACCATGATTAGTTGGTAACATTTCATCACGATCACCTAAATGGTTCTTTCCAAATTGACCTGTGCGATAGCCTAAAGGTTTTAATAATTCTGCAATAGTTGGGTCTTTTTCATTGATACCTTCTGCTGCTCCCGGCATACCTACTTTACTTAGTCCAGTTCTAAATACACTCTGTCCTAATATGAAAGACGAACGGCCGGCAGTACAACTTTGTTCAGAATAATAATCGGTAAAAATCATACCTTCATTGGCAACTCTATCAATGTTAGGGGTTCTATAACCTACTAAGCCCATTGTATAGGCGCTGATATTGGATTGACCAATGTCATCTCCCCAAATCACAAGGATATTGGGTTTTTTTTGAGCGTTTACCGATAATGCTAGACAACATATTATCAGGAATACTCCAAATTGTGTTAATGTTTTCATGAATTAATATTAATAGTTAAGTTTTAAAAATAAGCCTTTTCAATAGTATAAACAAAGGTTAATATTAAATAATCATTAATTCTGGCATAGCTAAAATCTATTGTAAATGATATCAGTTTAAAATACCAAGCTATTTCCTATTAGTTAATTTGCTGCTGCAAACATCGCATTAATGTTAAGTCGAATGGTGAAATCGCCTTTCCCCGGAGCACTTACTACATATTCAGCTCCTAAAAACATAGATAGATTTTTGGCAAATGCTCTTCCGAAATTCAATCCAAGGGGGATGTTATAATCGTCGTTTTTTCAATGAAATTTCATAATTAGAGAAAGTTTAAGAAATAACCATGATCCAATATTTTTGTGACAATAGGTTGAAATAACATATAATTTTGATCAGGTCTTTTTGAATTGCCACCTACAGATACATATTGTTGACCAAACAGGCCTAAAGTCATTCCAAAGCCTTTATTCATAATAACTCCTGCTAGACCCGGACTCCATTTGCCAGCGCCTAAGAATTCTGAACTAGCCGTTGGTATTATTAATGAAGGCCCTATACCTAATAGTCCAATCTTGGTTTTAAAAGCAATAACATCTACAGAAATTAAATCGGATAATCCTGTTGCATCAAGCTGAGCGTTAGGTAGGGTTTGCCCAATTATTGGTACTTCCAATCTAAATATGGTATAAACCTTTGAAGGTTTTTTCAAAATCCGTTTTTAATCAGGATTATACCAAATAGGACTGGACCAAGCGCGTTCCTGAATAGTTGCAGGGAAATCTTTTGGAGGCGCTATTCCTAATGCTTTTGCATCATAAGTAGACCATCTGGGTGTTGGGATTTCAATCACCCTTAAATAATAATATGCTGGTTGACTTGCATCAAAATCAGGATCCGTCCATTTTGTTTTTAACTCAGAACTACCTATCGTATTGGTATAAGAAGCATCCCGAATATCTACAGTATTTCCAACAGGAGGTAGCTTGCCAGAAGCATCAATTTTTCGATCTCCAGACCAAACCACATCATAAATCTTTGTGTGATTTTCACCGCTGGCATCTAGCCAACCTTTTACAACTTGTATGCGATCTAAATTTCCGCTATTGGGCCCTTTTAATGCATAAACCATGAGTTGAACCGGTTTGTCATTGGTATTCTTTTTCATGTCTGCTCCCATTGGAACGCCTTTTTGGTAACCAATTTCAGCCCAATTTTCATCTCCTGGTTGTGTGTTTCCAAAATCATATCCAGCAAAAATTCTTGTTATAATTCTTGGTCCACTGGTACCCCAAGTTTCTTTGCGTTCTAAAGCATCATAAATAGACTCCCGTGTATTCTCTTCTGCCCATACATTGGATAAGCCGGCTGTACCTTGCTCTATTTTTGAAGGTTCGTTAGGAGCATTAATTAAAAGCCTTGCTTTTGGACTACTAGATTTTAAATTATGTTCTCCTGTATGCGCATATTCTTCGTGTGATACAATTGAGGTATGAATATCACCGCCCCCTACAACGCCATATTTAAAAGGATTTACACCAATGTTTTTTTCCAAAACTAAACCATTGGAAAAGGCATTACGAACATAATTACCTTCTTTAATCTTAACAACTCCTGGACCAGCAACTGGCTTAGTCCAAATTTCAAATCCCGCAAACTCATCATTTGGCGCCATAAGCGGGTGTGTTTCTGACTGTCCTTTAGTTTGAATTATTTCAGTTAATTTTTCATTGCGCATTCGTGCTTGAGCATACTCATAGGTTATTGGGTTTCCAAAAGAATCAGTCATAGAAAACATCGTTCCGTTGCTTAAATTTCCATTGTGCGGAATAGCCAAAAGTGTATGTCCATTATCTCTTTGAGTGTCCATCCATTTCCATAAATCTTCGGGATGTTGTGAATCGAAATACGAAAATGGTACCGGTAAATTAGAACTCGACCTAAAGATCACATTCCTATGTTGGTTATTCATATTAGGCTGTGAAGACCATTCATAGCCAACTAGGGTGGTGAATTTTCCGGGGTCATTATACTTATCTGTTATTTTTATATACTCATCCCATATGGTGCGTTTTAATTCAGGGCTATTAAGTGTTTCATCTGGTTTTGTACTGCCGTCTGGCTGAATAGTTTGAGAAACCAACCCGTAAAATGCTTTTGTGGAAGCGTCTAAGTCATTTCCAGAGCCCACGATTGCTTTAGCCATAGGATGTTTTGAAAGCGGATCGGTAGGATCATACATTCTTACTAAAACGCCCAAATATTCGGCGTGATCTGAAACAACCATAAAGTCCAATGGTAATTTTAATTGCACCGTGTCGCCATTTGGGTGTAATACCTTTTCTCCTCTAGCATGTCGATACGTGTTTTCGGGACCTAATTTTACATTATAAATGGCCTCATCAAAAGACCATCCCGTATGTAAATGAGTTTCTCCAAAATAAGGGTTCCTATTTTTGTTATAACCTTTAGTTGTTCCTTCGGTTTTAGAATCAACTTTGGTTGGCGCTTCAGGTCTTCGTGCCTCAATAGCTTGTTTTGATTCATTTTTGCAGGCATAGAATAGGGCCAATGCAAATAGTGATACTAAGAATGTTTTTGTTTTCATCGTTGCGAATCTGTATTATTAGATATAGTGTCTTCCGAATCTTCAAGAAGGTTGTAATTCATTTTGAATCTTGAAAGAGAACCTGTGTTCTTTATATCATCAAGGTTTGACTGTTTAACTTCAATATGGGTTGAGGCTTTGGTAATTTTTAAATAGGACTGTGCGTTATTTATGAGCTTCTGATTGTATGAATTTGATAAAGAATCTAAATTAATTGCGTTTGTAAGTTTTGAAATAGCCTCTTTTGTACTAATAGAATCTGAGGCAACTTTTGTTTGTAGATAGGCTTCAAAATCTTTTTCATCTTTTAAATAATCCTTTTTAGTTTCTTCATTAAATTGCTGACCCATTAAGTCTAAAGCAATTTCTTCCTTCTGAAGATTTCGATCTACATAATGCACTAATTCTATTTTAAGACCGTCTTTTTTGGTCTCTAATTCTAAAAGCTTGTCTAATTTTCTAAACTGGTTTTCATTAGGAATGGTATCGGTGTATTTAAAATCCATACCTTCAAGTTCTTTGGGGTCGCCATCAACCAGCCCAGCAAGAAATTTAACAGGGCTAGCAACGGTTTTAACAATTAGGTTTTTAAAGGAATTCCATACTATTTTGCCTATTTGAACTTCTGGGTCATTTAGATCTCCCCGCACTGGGATATCTAAATTAACATCACCATTTTTGTCTTTCAGTAAAAACAAAGCAAACTTAAGGGGTAGTTTATAAAGTCCTTGATCAGTGGTGTTTATGGTGACTTCTTTGATTAATAGTTTATTTTCGCTGACAATGTCTCCATTGGTTATTTTTGAGTTAGAATAATAATACATATCCCCTTGTAAAATATCATGACCAGTATAGTAGTTGGAATAAATATTAATATCAGATAAAAGGAAGTTTTCTATCACGATATCCAATTCTGAATACAGGGTATTAGACGGATTATAACCTATTTCGGCTTTAAGCGTTCCTCTATTATTAAGTAGCATATTAGCATTAATATCTATCCATTCTGAGTCGCTGATTATTTTTTCAGAATTAATCTCAATATTATTTAAATGGTAATCAAAGGGTTTACCGGTTAAATTATCAGTGTAATCCAATTTGCTGTTGTGAATACTAAAGCTGTTTATGGCATAATAAATGGCATTGTCATTTGTAGCTGTTGAATCACTTATTGACACATTTTCATTTTGTTCTTGATCAGAAGTTGAAGGTTCATCAAGTTTAAATATGCTATAGAAATTATTAGATATTGAATCGAGTTTAAAATAAGTATATGATTCTGATATATTTAGAGTGTCTAAGGTATAAGAACTGTTAAAATAATCTATTTCTTTTAGAGAAGAATGAATGGTTTTGGCGGCAAGAAATTCTTTATTATTGGTATCGGTCATTTTAAAATTATTAACATCTACCGTGCCCGAAACCAATGATTTTACAGCTTCATTGGTGTTGCCTTGTATACTAATTTTTGCATTTAATTGCCCATCGATGCTATTGATATTGGCATATTCTAAAAGGTATTCATAAAAAGCGTTTAAGTATAAGTTTTTTATGGAAATGGATGCGTCAAATTCACCATTTACAGGGTTTATGTTTAGTGAAGATTGTAAATAACCTCCTTTTTTGAAATTAAATTTTAAGTCGGCATTACTTTTTGTTTCTTGATCCCAACCTACGTATGGAATAAGAAAAGAAAAGTCTTCAATTTGGGTTTCTCTACCCACATTTTGATTATCAAAATAAAAATTAGCCCCTTTTAATTCCAAATTGGAAAGGCTGTATTTAAAAGGTTCTTCCTCCACTGAATCTGAACTGGTATCTTCTTCTGAAGAATGAAACCTTATTAAATCATCAAAATTAAATGTAGAATCCTTCATAACTGTTTTTACCATTAAGCCTTCTAGAAAGATTTCCTCTATTTCAATTTTATTCTTAATGAGTTTTAGCGGTTCAAGATCTACAATTAAGGTGTTGAAAGTTGTAAAGTGATCTGTTTCATTACTTTCAAACATCTTAAAATTAGTTACTTCAAGTGTGCTCGTGAAATAGTTGTAATTTAAGTTTTCAATATCTATTTGTCTTCCAACAAGTTCTTTACTATGTTTTATAGCATAGTTCTTAATAATAGTAGGTAGAAATAACAGAAGAATTAGGATTAGACCAAAGAGTACTAATGAAATTCGGAGTATTATTTTTTTCTTTTTATTCACGGCTTTAATTCTATTATTTAGGGGTGTACCAAATAGGGCTTGACCAAACGCGTTCTTGAACAGTTTTTGCAACATGATCTGGGTAAACAACACCCTCTCTAATTTCATCCCAAAGCGTCCATCTTGCTGTTGGAAGCTGAAGTGCTCTCACGTAATAAAATGAAATTTCATCGGCATTAAAATCCGGGTCAGACCAGGTGAGACTGAACTGTGTTGCTCCTTTCGAGTTATCAAAAGCACCTGTTTTTAGGTCCACTTGGGCATCAGTTGGGGTTACACTTCCATTGGCGTTTAGTCTATTGTCTGATACGGCTACATTATAAGTTTTCTCCTGAAGTTTCCCGTCTTTATACCAACCTTTTATAACTTGAACTCTATCAAGATTGGCATTCATTGGGTCTTTTAAAACCCAAATTAAAAATTTTGGTTTTTCGTTTGGGTTAACTATTAAATCACCGCCCATAGGTACCCCTTTGTCATAGCCATCTTTTGCAAAATCGTCATAACTTTCATACCTGTCCTTATATCCATAGCCAGCAAAAAACCGAACTTTCATTCGAGGACCACTTGTTGCAAATGTTTCTCTATTGTAAAGTCCATCCCAAATGCCTTCACGGGTATTATTGTTCGCCCATACTCCTGTGATAGCTCCTGGGTTTATGTCATAGGTTTTTGCCCAACCTGGAACTTCATTTATAACTCTGTCCTGAGCTGTACCATCTGTTAATCCATGACTACCTGAATAGTTATCTTCTTCAACATTACTCATCTCTCCATTATGATTATCGGTTCCTCCATTGAATCCTAATTTGTATGGATTAACGCCTAATTTGATTTGGTATTCAAGACCTTTTTTTAATCCGTGTCGAACAAAATTCTTTTCTTCAAATAAACGTCCACTATAATTTTTTAAAGACTCTGCATTTTCAAACTGGGCAAACTCATCATTAGGCCAGAACTTTGGATAAACTTCTGAGGCGCCTTTTATTTGCATAATTTCAATGGTGCGTTCATACTGTGCACGCTTTTCGGCGTAATTCTTAGTTAGTGGCATACCATCAGGCATATTTTCATCGAACATCATGCCCTTACTGGCATTTGAATTATGAGGAATTGCCAATACGGTAGACCCATTCTTTGTAATTTGATCCAACCAAGCCCAAAGCTCGGTTTCACGATTTACTTCTATGTAACTTACAGGTAAATCAGGCACAATAGTATCTCTAAAAATGATGTTTCTGTGAAGGTTGCCCCCTGCGGGTGCACCGGACCATTCAAAGGCATGGAGTGTTGTGAATTTACCGGGTTTATAATTTTTTTCGGTGGCTTCGTTCATTAAGGACCACGCATCCATAGTGGTGGTAACCCCTTGATAAAATGGGGGGTGCTGCGGTGTGGCACTCCTATTACTTTTAACAACGAGATCAAGAAATAATTGTTCGGCTTCTTCCAAGCCCTTAACATTTCTTAATTGTTTTGCTTCCGTTGAATTATAACCCTTAGCATTGGGATTCATAACCGTTTGCATTTCACCTATATATTCAGAATGGTCGGTCACAGCAGCAAAATCTAAAGGTCGTTTAAGCTGCACTTTTTTACCAGTTAATTCTAAAAGCATTTCTTCACCTTGTGCAAAACGAAGCGATTGATCTGGTGTAAGTCTATTGCCGCCAATATAGGCGTCTAATGAGTAGGAGGTATGCATATGTGTTTCACCAAAAAAAGCTTCCTTGTTTTCAAAATAAGGGATAGTACTTTCTTGATTTGCATCACTCTGCTTTACAGTTGATTCTTCCGTAATTGTTTTTTGCTCATTTTTGCAATTAGTAAGCGTAAGACAACTAAATACAAGAACAATACAGATTAATTGAAAAGGTTTCATAGTTATAGTGTTTTAATTTTTTTCTGTTTTGGCGTATACAAAGACTAAGCCTAAGCGGAACATATTTCCGTCTAACCCATTGTCTCCTGCAAGGACTATCCCATAGCTTGATGTAGCTCCAAGAAAAGGTAGTATTTGATAGCCTGCAGATAGGCCTCCTCCTAAAACGTTAATTTTATTATCTTGTGCTTGACCATCTATTTCAGATTCACCTCCAATGGCATACCTCAAGTCTATTCCTGCCCAGAATTTTTTTGTTAGATTATGTGTAAGGTGATTTTCAATTCCAAAAAGGGGATATTGTATAGCTTCATTCCCTTGTACAATTATAGAAGGATCAGTGTTTTTAGTGTATAATTGTATGTAGGGGTAAGATTCTATCCAAATAGGTCTTTTTGAATTTTTAGATAAAGGAAAACTCATGGGGGTTCCAAATTCAATGGTAAACCTGTTAGTACCTAGGTTTAATAGTTTAGAAGCGTCGTATGATCCCGAATACCAAACTCTTAGATAGCCAAACATAGAATATGCCGGGGTGTGTTGGGCAAACTCTTTGATGGATAGGGCAGGAGTCCCAATTAGACCTACTTTAAAGGCCATAAATCCATCTGAAAATCCAGAATTATTCAATCCGGTAAACGTTTCATCTTGATCAGTAACAATTGTACCGGAGGCATTTGCAGGGTTAAACATGAATTGAACTTGTGCAAATCGCTCACCTAAACCAAAATTATAAAATAAGGTTGTAGGGAATACATTAACATTAATGTCTGAGTCGGTTAAATAAATATTTCCAGCCGGTACCAAATTTTGATTTAAATTCAAATATTTTGGATTTGCACCAATAACACCTTTAGGTCCTAATAAGTATGATCTTGGCCCATCGCCTTGAGAATGAGCGACTATACTGATGAGTAACAATCCTATTGTGAAAACAAGAAAATGTCTGGTTTTAAACATTACCAATGGTATTAATTATAAGCCAATTTGTTTAGGCGGATATTTTTTAAAGGTAGCGGCATGCGTTTTTAATTTCGCGCCTAGAGTTGCTAACCATGCACTGCGTCTATGGCCTACTGGCATTTCTTCTTTTGGGTCAATATATAAGTTAAACATCCATGGTGCTAGACCTACATCTTGAACTGTGGAATAATCAATCCACATATGAGTATCTTGGGGAATAATAACCTTGATGTGCTGTTTATATTCTTTCATACGAATAGCCATTAATTCCTTACCCCACCAAAAGTATACAGCCTCTCTGTTAGTTTTTCCGTCTTCTAAAAACAAGAAGCTCGACTGGTCAATAAAATCATAATAATTATTTTTAGGTAGTAGGTCTGTAGAAATTCCAGCTAGCCTTAGATTTGTTCCAAACAGATCCATCAAATCAAAAATATCATCACTCTGGCGTCCAGGGGTTATCATGCCTTTCCAATAAGCTATTCCAGGAATACGGACGCCGCCTTCAAAAGTGGTTCCTTTAGCACCTCTAAAAGGCGTGTAACCGCCATCTGGCCAGGAATCCATTTGTGGGCCATTGTCAGAGGTAATAAAAATGAAAGTGTTTTCTAATACCCCAGCTTCATCTAGAGCCTTAACGATATTTCCAATATGCATATCAACTTCTGCAACTGCATTTTTGTAGGCATATTTTGCAGCGCTTAAACCGGGATAATCAGGATTATCATGATTATCGGCATGAACTTTCATGAAGTTGTGATCAATGAAAAAGGGTTGATCTGATTGAGCTAATTCTTGAATTCTTGAAATGGTGAAATCCGTAAGCACTTGATCTGCTCTACCCATGTCCTCAATAGATTTCACTTGGCTTACTTTCTCAGTTTTACCGCCTTTAAATCCATGTTGCAGGTGATCGTCCGGCCTGATGCCTTCAAAATCTGCCATTCTTTCTGGGTTTAATACTAAATCAGGGTAGCGTCTTGGATCTACACCTTGAGAGATTTCTTTTTGAGCCGGGTAATAGCCCATAAATTCATCATAACCTACATCATGAGGTCGCATGCCCACAGCTTCTCCAATATGCCATTTCCCAGTTAATAAGGTATAATATCCAGCTTTACCAAGTAACGTAGCAATGCTTGTTTCAGTGTCCCATGGGTTTTGCGTTAATATGTCTCCAGCTAGAATTGGTCGAATCAATCCCGTGCGAACTGGTAACCTACCTGTGCGGATGGCAGACCGTGTTGATGTACAGGTTTGTTGTGAATAACAGGACGTTAGTTTCAAGCCTTCAGCCGCAAATCTATCCATGTTAGGCGTAGCTGCGCCAATTGCAGCCCCTCCGCCATAACACCCTGGGTCTCCATAGCCCATATCATCAACTATCAACCAAACTATATTTGGTTTTTTACCTGTCTTTTTTTCAAGTTCAGAAAGTTTTTTTGAAACTTCCTGATCTTGCTCTGGATTCGGGATGGATCCTTCAAAGTTTTCTATGGTTTTAACAGATCTGTCAAATTTTTGGGCACTTAAAATGTAAGGGCAAGCACAAAATATGTATAAAGCCCCAATGATAAATATGGTCTTTTTCATAGCAATACATTATTAAAATATATATTGCCATAATCTAAAGTAGGTGTCAAGGTTTAAAAGATAGCCTTCTAGATTTGGTGTGATTTTTAGCCTTCTTGTTTAACCTCTACAATCTCATACATGTCTTTACCGTCAACTTGAATAGGTTGGTAATAGGTTTGCCCAAATTGAACATAAGTAACATCACCAATTTTAACTTCTTCTCCGCCTTCAGGTAAACCTGGTACAATAGTTCCTGCAGTTGCTGGTACTACTATATAGCCATCCTTGTTTTCCTCATAGAATGCGCCACCATAGTAGTAGTTGGTGCTATTATCGACTTCCACTTTCTGAGCTTCTTTGGGAATCTCTGGGACTTCTGCTCCTATGGGTGCCTGCACGGCAACAAAGCCATCTTCGGTTTTGAGATAGTAATTTCCGTTTTCATAATTATATTCTTCCTTTTCATTAGTGTCATCATTGGTAATACTAACAATAATGGCTGTTGTAGCTAATGTAGCAACAAAGAAGCCCCATGGATGATAAACTGGGCCCCAATAAAAAGGGGTGTAAGGATGGTAAAAATAGGGTCTATGACAGTAATACCCAAAGCCGCCATACCTATAAGGAGGCCTTACATAAGCCCTACTACCACCTCTAACATAGGTGTTTCTATTATTTACATTAATATTGACATTATTATTACCTATACGGGTATTGTTGCCAACTCGATTGTTGTTTCCAGTCTTGTTTCCAATTTTATTGCCACTTTTATTACCTGCTCTATTGGTCGTTTTATTCTTAACATTAGACGTTTTTCTATTGGTAACTTTTCCTTGTCCAGTAGTCGCTCGATTATTGGTGTTTGGTCTAGTTTTATTAGTAGTGCTTCTATTTGTAGTTTTCTTTTTATTAGAAAAGTCTCTACTTTTAGTTTTTGTGCTTCCGCCATTTATACTACGTTTTGGTGTTCTTTGAGACGTAGAAGGTCTTGCAGCTTGTTTCGATCTACTTGGTGTATGTGTAGGTCTTGAAACTGAACGGCTACCGCCACCACCTCTCATACCTCCACCGCCACCTCGCATTCTCTGAGCTAATAAGTCAGATGGAAAGATGAGTGCTATAAATATTAGTATTAGACCTAATGTATGTTTTATGTTGATTTTATGCGCTGTCATGCTCAATGATTTTTAATTGGTATATGGTTAAGATTTCTTTAAAATGTTAATTAACTTGGCCGTTGGTGGCGTAAGAAAATGAAAAACTCTATCAGGAACATCTGGATTTAAAGACCAATTACTAAAGGTGGACTCATATTGTCGATTAGATTCTTTTTTGTAAGTAATTACAAAGTGTTTAGGCAATAAATAGGTTTTATTTGAAACCCAAATTTGAACATCTATATTATCATTACTGGCTAGTATATGATAGCATTCTTCATTGTCTAACGTTTTTTTACCGAGAAATTTAATGGTATTAAAATGTTCAAGGACATCATCTGTGAAATTAGGGTAGAAAAAGTCGGCAGCAGGAAATGTAAAATCAAAATCTAAATGCATCTGGTCAATCATTTCTAGGGTTGTGTCTGGAGCCTCAAGCGTTACATAATTATTTTCGTCATAATTATAATACGTAAAATATTCACCATCATACCAAAATCCAGATTGACCTCTAGAGCCATCTGTTCTAACTAATAATTTGTCCGGTCCAGAAAATGTAACAGTTGTTTTAGAATAGCTTTTTATCAAGTTGTTTGATGCGGACACCTTGTCTACAGAGGTGTTTATGTCAAAAGTAACAGAAGTTAAATCACCAATGATATCACTCATTTTATCTAAAACAAAAACAGCTGTAGAATCAATGGTTTTATCAGTCTGAGAAAAGCTTAAATAAGAGGATAATAAGATTGAGAGTAGAAATAATGGTTTTTTCATAATGAATTAGAAATTAATAGATTTTGATAAATAGTGCAGGTAGAAAAACTAAAATAAGGGGGTTAGTTTTTTATAAAAATAGGAAAAAGCTGATTGGTAAAAAAAAAAAGTATATTATTTAATGTTATGTTAATATAAGTAAATATTATACATGCATAATTAAATATTATATTAGTTCATTCGCTTATTTATGGTTATTCTCAATCTGAAAAATGAAGGCTATCGCCAACTTTAATAGATAGATTATCTATTAGTCCTGCATTAATTTCTAGTACATATCTAGCTGGCTCATGTGAAGGCAAGGAAGATTCATCAAAAGGTATGGCGTTTTTTTGAAAGCTAACTATTTTTTTGTTGGCGCTGATATAAATTAAATCTAAAGGGATTTTTGTATTTTTCATATAAAAAAAACGCTCTTTTTCATCTTCAAAAACAAACAACATACCTTGATTTTGAGCCATAGAAATTCTATACATTAATCCTGTTTCTATATCAAAGTCGGTGTCCGCTATTTCAATATCCATTTTAACTTCGGTTGAATCTGCCGCTTTGTAAATGACAAGCTCACCTTCTTTAGTAAACGATACTTCGGTTTGTTTAATTGATTTTTTTTCATCCTTACAGTTCGATAAACTAAATGAACCACTAAGGAGTATTAACAAGGTATATCGCCTTAAAACCATGATTATTTAACCGCCGTTTTTGGTTTGAAAACAAACATAAAGTAAAACCCAATTAATACAAAAGGGATGCTTAGCCACTGTCCGGTATTTAATACCCAATCACCGCGTTCAATATTTTGAGGCTCTTTTGTGAATTCTATAAAGAATCTAACCGTCCAAAGTAGGACTAAAAATAATCCAAAAAGAAAGCCGGTCTGATCTCTTTTAGGTGTTTTGGAATAAAAATACCACAGAATTAGGAAAACAAAAATATAGCAAAATGATTCGTAAAGTTGAGAGGGGTGTCTGTAAGGTACAGCTTCTAATAGATTTTGAAATTGTGGGGCATCAGTAACGGCATTATATGCTTTTTGTACATCTTTAATACCTGTACGTTGTACAATTTCACTTTTATAATATTGATCCTGAATAAAGCGAACACCAAAATTTGAATCTGTTATTTTTCCTATAATTTCAGAATTAATAAAATTACCGATTCTGATAAATACGGCTCCAGAAGCAACTGGTATTACAATTCTATCTAATATCCATAGCACAGATTTGTATTTGTATTTTCGTCTATATAGATACATCCCTATTATAATTCCAATAGCAGCACCATGACTAGCAAGCCCTTGAAAACCTGTGAATTCAAATCCACCTTTAAACTTAAAAGGTAAAAAGATGCTAAAGAAATCTTCAGAAATTAATTCGGATTGATAAAATAAAACATGACCTAATCTAGCGCCAAGCATGGTGGCTAAAACGGTGTATATAAATAGAGGGTCTAAGTAATCTAAAGATACTTTTTCTTTTGTGAATATGCGCTTCATGATGTGCCACCCTAAAATGAATGCAATAACCCACATGAGACTATAAAAATGCAGTTTAAAATTACCTACAATATCTAATCCTGTTACTGGATTCCAATCAAATTTTAATGCATGCATCATGATACTCGTTTTATTTCAAAAGTTCTATTATTTCAACCTCAAATATAATGTTTGTTTTTCCGGGGATTCCCCTTGTTCCAGATTCACCATAGGCCAGATGATAGGGTATAAATAAAGTGGCTTTATCACCAACACTTAATTGTTGTAAACCTTCCTTAAAACCAGGAATCATACCTGCATTAGGTCCTATGTCGGCAGTAATGGGCTGGTATTTATTAGCAGCCTTACGTCTTTCATTAAGTATGCCTAGTGCTTCAGCTATTTCGGCATTACTAGTTTCTAGAATTTTACCGTCCTCAAAATACACGGCATAATGCGTTACCACTTGAGCGTCTAAAGGCAGTTTTTCACCAGTGCCTTTGCTAGATATATAATATTGCAGTCCAGATTCTAAAGTTTTTGCATTTGCTTTTTGCTTTTCGAATTTATCTAATGTTGCTTGTAAAATAGCGGCTTTCTTTGCTTCTTTTTCTTTTTCAATGCGCTCCACTTCAGCAAAATGATTGGTAAAAACTTTATTAGCATCAAAACTTTTAGCAGTCTTGCCTTTTCTAATAATATTTAATTCTTTTAAGGTGACTTCTTTTAAAGGTCTGTCATTTTTGTCAACCGCTACATTAGAAATGGAATCTTGAACATCTAGGCCAATAATAAGCTCACCAAAAACAGTATGTTTATTATCTAAGTGGGGTTTAGGAATTTCAGTTATAAAAAATTGACTTCCATTGGTCTTGGGGCCTGAATTTGCCATAGATAAAATACCAGGCTTATCATGTTTTAAATCTGGATCAAATTCATCTATAAATTTATAGCCAGGATTACCAGATCCTGTACCAGTGGGATCACCGCCTTGAATCATAAAATCATTTATTACCCTATGAAAAATGGTGCCATTGAAGTAAGCTTTGTCTCTGTATTTTTCTTTAACCAAGGTGTTTGTGCCTTCAGCTAATGATACAAAGTTTGCAACGGTTACTGGTGTTTTTGCGTCTTCCAGTTTTGCAACCATGATACCTTTACTTGTAATGAATTCAGCATATATACCGTCTTCAAGTTCTGGGTATTGAGATTTACAGGCGCTTGTAAAAAAACATAGTAATATTAATAAAAACTTGAATGTGTTTTTTAAAAAGAGCATTCCTTTAGATTTAGTTAGGGGTAATAGCATTAACGGTTACTTCACAAATCAATGGGGTATTACTTCCAATTCTATTTTCATCGCCATAGTAGCCATAGGCTTTTTGAGATGGAAACAAAAAGGTTACGGTTTCACCCGTTTTCATGAGTTTTAAACCTTCCCTAAGTCCGGTAAATAACTCTTCTTTGTCCATGATATAGTTTTGTGTTTTTAAATCGGCTTTGGTATAAATAAGTTGACCATTTAATGATTTAACATTGTAGTTGTAGTTAACAACATCACCAAAACTAGGTGAGATTAAAGTGTCAGTTTCAATTTTGGTATTGTAATAATACCAAAAACCACTTTCAGAAGTCAGGTATTCCTTATTTTGTTTTTTAAGTAAGTTCTCGATGGAGGCCTGCTCTTTAGCGTTTAGTTTTTTATTGCGTTCTACAGACTCATCAATAAACGAACCTGTTTGTACTGAAACAGGTTTTCTAGCTTCAGGAGTTTTACAGCCAAAAACTAAAAGCAGTATGATTAAAGGTATTAATTTATTCATTATTTAGGGCTTTATTATAACAAGGCAAGATACTAATAAATTTTTCAACAGTATCACTTAGCGATAAGTGACTCCTGCCACCAGCAGCATTCGTATGTCCTCCGCCATTAAAATGGGCTCTTGACATTTCATTTACAGAAAAATCCCCTTTTGATCGCAATGATATCTTGATGATGCCTTCTTTTTTATCTTCAATAAATATTGCCGCTAATATGACACCATCTAATGAAAGTGCGTAATTTACGACCCCTTCGGTGTCTCCTTTTTTATAATTGTACCTGTTTAATTCGTCTTGAGAGAGCGTTATATATGCGGCCTTGTATTCTGGTATTGCTCTTAAATTGGTTAATGCACAACCTAAAAGTTGTATGCGCTCATAGCTGTTTGTATCATAAACATTATTATGAATCTGCGTGTTATCAGCACCTTTTTCAATAAGGCTAGCAACTATTCTGTGCGTTGTTGCAGTGGTTGAACGGAATCTAAAGGAGCCAGTATCTGTCATTATTCCAACATAAAGGCAAGTGGCAATAGTAGAATCAATAGCGTTTTTATCATCCAGCATGTCAATAAAATGGTAGATCATTTCAGCGGTTGAACTCATATTAACATCACTAAACATATAGGTAGGATAGTCATCAGGAGATTGATGATGATCAATCATTATTTTTAAACCTTGAGACTCGGATAAAATAGTTTCCATATCACCTGTACGATGAAAAGCATTAAAATCTAAAGTGAAAATAATGTCAGCATTATTAATTAATTCTGCACATTTGGTAGTTTGCGAATCGTATTTTAGGATAGTATCATTCCCTGGTATCCACTTTAAAAATGAAGGATAGTCATTTGGTACTATAACTTGCACCTGATGATGATCTTTTAAAAGGTAATGATACAATCCCAGAGTGGAGCCAATAGCATCACCATCTGGGTTTTTATGCGGTACTATAACTATATTTTGGGTAGTAGATAAAAGTGCTTTTATACTGGAAATGTCTTGCCTATTCATAGGTGGCGAAGATACAATTTTTTTAAAATTGATAACCTTGTTTTTAAATGGAAATATGTTACTTTTGCAGGCAAATAAAACAATTTAAATGGCAACAAATAGAACATTTACAATGCTTAAGCCAGATGCTGTTGAGAAAGGACACATAGGGGCAATATTAGAAAAGATTTCAGCTTCAGGATTTAGAATTGTAGCTATGAAACTAACTCAAATGACTAAAGCGGATGCGGAAACATTTTATGCAATACATAATGAACGTCCGTTTTTTGCAGAATTAGTTGAATATATGACACGCGGACCAATTGTGGCAGCTGTATTAGAAAAAGAAAATGCGGTTGATGATTTTAGGACTTTAATTGGGGCCACAAATCCTGCTGAGGCTGCGGAGGGTACAATAAGAAAAATGTTTGCCGATTCTATCAGTGAAAATGCTGTTCATGGTAGTGATAGTAATGATAATGCTGCTATTGAAGGCGCATTTCATTTTTCAGGTAGAGAGATGTTTTAAATACTCTTTTAAACATATTTACAGTTAAAAGCTCATGACTTGATTATAGTTATGAGCTTTTTTTTTTGTGCCTTATTAAACCTCAATGTGTTTTTAAAAACATATCTTTAAAAACACTAACCATCTAATCTTAAGTTTAATGTCTAATTATATTAATAATGAACTACGTCCTGTAGAACAAAACAATCGTATTAATTCGCTTGATATTATTCGAGGTATAGCCTTGTTGGGTATTCTATTGATGAATATAACCGGTTTTGGACTTGCGTATGCTTATGGTGATCCTACAAATTCTGGAGGTTCAACAGGTTGGAATTTAAAGGTTTGGATAATGGATAGCATGTTTTTTGAGGGGACTATGCGCGGTCTTTTTACCATGTTGTTTGGAGCAGGATTTATATTATTAACAACTAGAGCAGAACGAAATGGAGGCGGGATAAAGGTTGCCGATTTGTACTATCGCAGAATTCTTTGGCTGTTACTTTTTGGAATTATTCATGTTTATCTCATGCTTTGGCCTGGAGATATTTTGTATCCATATGCTTTATTTGGGTTGATGCTTTTTCCTTTACGTAACACAAAAGCTAAGTATTTATTAATTGCCGGGTTGGTGTTGTTGACTATTGGCAGTATAAAAAGCGTCAATGAATATCATGAAAATTTAACAACCAGAACGAAAGGTTTAGAAGTAGAACAATTGAAAAAAGATAATAAGAATGTTGAATTGACTAAGGAGCAAGAGGAAGATTTAGGCGCCTGGGAAGAGCTTCTTAAAAGTAAGAAAACAGAAGAGCAAATTAATGAAGCCAATGAAAAGAATAGAAAGGGCTACTGGAGTATAGTTAAAAGTAGATTTGGTGTGAATACGTTTATGCAGGCTAATGTGGTTTATGAATTTTGGGTCTGGGATATTTTAAGTTTTATGCTTATTGGTATCGCTTTTTTTAAATGGAATATATTTCAAGGCTCGAGAACTTTTAAATTCTATTTTATATTACTTCTAGTTGGTTATGGGGTAGGTTTGACTGTTAATTATTATGAAACCATGATAGAAGTAAATAGTAATTTTGGTATTGTTGAAAGGAGTCAGGCGGGACAAACCTATCAATTAGGACGCTTTTTTACCACCCTTGGGCATATAGGTTTATTTATGTTATTTATTAAATCTGGCATTTTAGGGTTTTTGCAAAATGCCTTGGCTGCTGTGGGTAAAATGGCCCTCACTAATTATTTAATGCATACTATTATTTGTACCACTTATTTTTTAGGTTTTGGTTTTGGAATGTTTGGAAAACTGCAGCGTTACGAATTATACTATGTGGTAGGTGCTATCTGGATCTTTCAATTATTATTTAGCCCTATTTGGTTAAAATATTATAGATACGGACCAGCTGAATGGTTGTGGCGCAGTCTTTCTTATAAAAAAATACAGCCTTTTAGAAATTGATTGTTTATTTCTTTAAAATAAAAAATCCCATAATTGCCTTATGAGATTTATTTTTTTATTCTTAAACTGTATTTCACAAAAAAGCCTATCACAAAAATGATAGGCTTTTAATTGTAATTGTTAAAGTATATATCTTAGATTACTTTTACGTTTACGGCGTTTAATCCTTTTCTACCTTCTTGTAGATCGAATTCAACTGCATCACCTTCACGAATTTCATCGATAAGTCCTGAAATGTGTACGAAATGTTCTTTGTTGTTGTCATCTTCAACTATGAAACCAAATCCTTTAGAATCATTGAAAAATTTTACGGTACCTTTACTCATTGTATTTGTGTTATAATAAATTAAGTCGCAAATATAATATAAATAATAACATCATGATGTTTTTCAATAAAATATTTCGATAATAAAAGGGTGCATAATTATCTTAATATTAGCTTTTTAATGGTCTCTTTTCCTAATTCTTCATTAAGCATCTTAATTATTTTTTGTTTACCATAGCTTAATTCTTCACGAAGTACACTTGAGCTTAATTGAATATACAACGTTTCACGTTCTAGATTCACTGAGGTTGTATAATTATTAACACCATTGCCCATTAGTTTCGCCCAGGCTTCTCTAACATTAACTTTGTCTAGACCTTTTTCTAATTTGTTGACTTCTACAAATTCTTTTAATATGTCTGAAATACTTTGGTTTTCGTTATTACGTTTTGCCATGTTTTTCTTTTTTAATCTTTTTAAATTTTAAATACAAAATTTAGAAAGTTTGATTTAATCCCCTTTGTTCTAATATCAAAATTGGATTGCCAATACCAGAATTAAATTGGTATGGAATCCCCGTTTTTATAAAGATTTGTCAGTTCTTTTTTGTTTCCTGTTTTTGGTCTTATGGACGAGTCAAAGCAATTGCTGCTTATTAGTTCCGTAATTAAAGTTTGAAAATCTCATAAGATTGATGTACTTGTTTTACTGCGTGTTCCGTACGTTCACCATGCGTATCACTAATAAAAAGTTGTCCAAAGTTTTCATCATCCACTAATTTAATGATTTGTGCAACACGCTGTTCATCCAGCTTGTCAAAAATGTCATCGAGTAACAAAATTGGATTTACGCCACTTTGTGCTTTTATAAAATCAAATTGAGCCAATTTAAGCGCTATTAAGAATGACTTTTGTTGCCCTTGACTACCAAACTTCTTTATGGGATGCGAAGCAATGTTAAATTGCAGGTCATCTTTATGAATGCCAACACTGGTGTATTGAAGCGCCCTATCTTTATTAATAATTGATTTTAATAGAGTAGTTAATTCGTTTTCATATAAATCACTTCGGTAAACTAAGTCCACCACTTCATTGCCATTGCTAATGGCTTTATATCTTGATTTGAAAATAGGGATAAATTCTTTTAAAAACGAATCTCTTTTGTTAAAAATTAATGTGCCATAATCTGTAAGTTGTGTATTGTAAACATCAAGCGTATCTTGGTTAAATGTATGATTTAAGGCAAAATACTTCAGAAGGGCATTTCTTTGTGCTAATATTTTATTGTAATTAATAAGTTGGTTTAAATAGCCTTTGTCACTTTGCGAAATCACACTGTCTATAAATTTTCTACGTGTACTGCTGCCTTCTGTGATTAAATCTCTATCTGCAGGTGATATAATGACCAATGGCAAAAAACCAATATGATCACTAAACTTCTCATAAGCCTTGCCATTGCGCTTTATTACTTTTTTTTGTCCCCGTTTTAAGCTAATTGCAACTTTTTCAGTTTTGTCTTCTTTTTCATAATTTCCATTAATTACAAAAAAATCTTCATCATGCTTTATGTTTTGGGTGGCTACTGGATTAAAATAACTTTTACCAAATGATAAATGGTAAATGGCATCAAGAACATTCGTTTTTCCTATGCCATTATTTCCTACAATACAATTGATTTTTTCGTTGAAAATGAATGATTTATCATTAAAATTTTTGTAGTTCAGTAAAGAAAGTGATTTTAAAATCATACAAAAAGCTACTTTGCGACCAATTAGTTATGTAAACGGCTTAAAAGAAGTGCAAATTATTGAAAAATATCAAATAAATACCCTTTTAGTTATGAAGAAAAATTATATTTTTGCGCCACAATAATTTAGAACGAATAAATGGCAACTTATAATAAAAGAGGTTACAAACCAAAAACTAAAGTAGAGAAAGAGCATAATATTGAGGAAGGATCAACTACCGCTGAGGTTTTTAACACCCTTGATGAAACAGCTTCAAAAACAGAAGATTTTGTAGCTAAAAATCAAAAATATATTTTTATTATTATTGGTTTGGTTGCTGTAGTTGTACTAGGTTCTTTAGGGTACAAAGAATTTATTTCTCAACCAAAACAAACCGAAGCAATGAATGACATGTTTCAGGCTCAGAAGTATTTTGATGAGGCTGTAACAGGTGCAGCTGCGCAAAAAGATTCTTTGTACAGTTTAGCGTTAAATGGAGGTGAAGGTAAATTTGGTATGTTAGATATTATTGAAGAATACAGTGGTACGCCTTCAGCTAATTTAGCAAGTTACTATGCAGGAACAGCATACCTTAGGTTAAAAGATTACGAAAATGCAGTTGCTTATTTAGGTGATTTTAAAAGTAATGATGAAATATTGGCGCCTTTAGCAAAAGGAAATATAGGAGATGCTTTTGTGCAATTAAATCAGCCAGAAGATGCCTTAGGGTATTATGAAGAAGCATTTAAAATGCGAGATAATGAATATACAACGCCAATGTATTTGTTTAAAGCAGGGTCTATCGCGATGGACTTAGGAGAATCAGATAAAGCTTTGGGCTATTTTAAAAGAATAAAGGAAGACTATTCTAATTCTACTGAAGCCGCAAAGGTTGATGTATTTATTGGTAAAGCCCAAGTATTGGCAAATAAATAAATAGCTTTATATGGCTACGGTAAACAAAAACTTATCAGATTACGATAAAACAGCAATCCCAAACGCGAGTAAATTTCGGTTTGGGATTGTTGTTTCTGAGTGGAATGATACTATTACAGAAGGTCTTTATAAAGGGGCCTATGATACCTTAATTGAAAATGGTGTAGAACCACATAATATTATACGTTGGAATGTGCCAGGAAGTTTTGAGCTGATTTACGGTTGTAAAAAAATGCAAGAACAAATGGTTAATGCTGTTATCGCCATTGGGAGTGTAATACAAGGGGAGACCAAACATTTTGATTTTGTTTGTGAAGGTGTTTCCCAAGGTATTAAAGACTTAAATGTGATGCGTGAAACCCCCGTTATTTTCTGTGTATTAACAGATAATACCATGGAACAAGGTCTTGAAAGATCTGGAGGTAAACATGGTAACAAAGGGACTGAAGCTGCAGTAGCCGCTATTAAAATGGCAGAACTGCGCAAAAATAGTTAGGTCGATTTACATTCCTTAAAAATATTAGTTGCTTTTCGTAGTTGTTTTAACGGTTAATTAGAGTTGCTTTTTTCTAACGGACTCTTGTGTTTTTGTTAACAATTTTTAGCGTTCCAATTCTTTATTTCTATCTAATTTTAAGTACTTTTGAGAGATAAACAGTACTAGATTTTGTTTAAACAGCGCAAACATAAAACGTTCAATTATCAACCTAGGTTTTCTAAAGATAATCAATCAGATTCTAGTTCTAAGACCGAATCTAATACTCAGGATTTTATCTCGAGATGGCGAAAGAGCTCTGGCCAAAAGCCTATTACAAAAGGCGTTTTACGAATGAGGACTTTACTTTTGCTTTTGGTATTATTATTGATTTGTATGTATTTACTTGAAAAGAAATACATGTAATCAGAAAACTAAGAAATTATGGGACTTTTAAAAACGCGCAAAAACAAGAAATTCAGCTATACCCCTCGTTATTTTGATGATAAAGGAGAGGGGAATCCTTTTGAGATTAAACATAAATTTGATGCATACCGAAAAACGGTAGGTGCAAATAAAGGTTTAAAAGGTAAATTCAATGATGCCTTAGATGATTTTAAAAATAATCCAGATGAACAAGCAAATAGACGGATTCTAATTATTGTGGCTATTCTGGTTTTGGTATTTTTGTTTGTCATCGATTTCGATTTATCTATTTTCTTTTCTAAGTAATATATGGCAGACATCATACAACTTTTACCTGATCATGTTGCAAATCAAATTGCTGCTGGAGAAGTTGTACAACGCCCCGCTTCAGTGGTTAAAGAACTCCTTGAGAATGCTATTGATGCCGGAGCTGACGTTATTAAGCTTATCATCAAGGACGCTGGGAAAACGCTTGTACAAGTAATAGATAACGGCAAGGGGATGAGTCATACTGATGCCCGAATGAGTTTTGAACGACATGCTACATCTAAAATCAAAAGGGCTGAAGATTTATTTCAACTAAGCACTAAAGGCTTTCGAGGAGAGGCTTTAGCTAGTATTGCGGCTATTGCTCATGTAGAATTAAAAACAAAACAAGAGCTTGATGATGTTGGAAATGCCATTGTAATTGAAGGCAGTGAAGTCGCGTCACAAGATATTATTGTTACGCCAACAGGAACCTCAGTTTCCGTAAAGAATCTCTTTTTTAATATTCCTGCGAGGCGAAATTTTTTAAAGTCTGATAATGTAGAACTAAGGCATATCATTGATGAATTTCATCGCGTAGCACTAGCACATCCTAGCATTGGTTTTGTGTTGTATAACAATGGAAGTGAGTCTTTTAACTTGCCAGTAAGTAATTACCGTCAGCGCATAGTTAATATTTTTGGAAATAAAACCAACGAGAAGTTGGTGCCTGTTAATGAAGATACTGAGGTTTTATCCATTAGTGGTTTTGTGGGGAAACCCGAGTTTGCGAAACGAACTCGAGGTGAACAGTATTTTTTCGTAAACAACCGTTTTATTAAAAGCCCATATTTAAATCATGCTATAACTTCAGCATTTGAAGGTTTATTGAAAAGCGGCACCCACGCTAGCTACTTTTTAAATTTAACAGTAGACCCAAATACTGTAGATATTAATATTCATCCTACTAAAACAGAAATTAAGTTTGACGATGAACAGACGCTTTATGCTATACTGCGTTCAGCAGTTAAACATAGTCTAGGCCAATTTAATATTGCACCGGTTTTGGATTTTGATCGAGATCCTAATTTGGATACACCTTATAGCTATAAAACCAATAAGACTAGTGCGCCAAAAGTTGAGGTTGATAGAAGTTTTAACCCATTTCAAGAAGAGACCAAGTTCAAGACTAATGCTGTTGCATATAAGAAAGAATCACCAGCCAATTGGGAAAGTCTCTATGTGGGTCTAGAATCTAAAGGCAACCAAAATCAAGAAGATTTTAGTAGTATTCAATTTGAAACTGAAGAACATTCAGCATCAATTTTTGATAAGGATATTCAAGTTGAACAATCCCATACTACCTATCAGTTACATAATAAATACATTGTAAGTGCCATTAAGTCAGGGATGTTGGTAATTGATCAATATAGGGCACACCAACGTGTGTTGTATGAAGATTATCTAAAGAACCTAACCGTTAAAGAAGCTGCTAGCCAACAATTATTATTTCCACTGGAATTGCATTTTTCAACGCAAGATATTGAAGTTATCAAGCAGTTGAAAGGCGATTTAGAACATATAGGTTTTGTGTTTGAAATCATGAGTGAAGAAGCGCTTGGTATAACAGGCGTTCCTGTTGGAGTTCCGGAAAGTGAGGTGTCTATAATTTTAGAGCAGTTGGTAAGTGATGTTCAAAATGAGGTGCCTGATAGTAATTTTAGTGCCTCAGATTTAATGGCAAAATCATTGGCTAAAAGTATGGCTATCAAGACTGGTACAGCCTTAAAAAAAGAAGAACAAGAGCATTTGGTAAACACATTATTTGCTTGTAAAGAACCTAATGTATCTCCAACTAATAGAGCAACCTTCATTACTATGAGTGTTGATGAATTAGATAAAAAATTTATTTAGAATATGATGAGGATATCAGAAACCGTTAAACATTTAATAATCATAAACGTGATTATGTTTGTTGGTACTTTGACCATTGGAAATGGAACATTATTTTATGAATGGTTCGCCATGTATTTTCCAAAAAATGATGCATTTCAACCTTGGCAAATTATTACACATATGTTTATGCATGGGGGGGCTATGCATATTTTCTTTAACATGTTTGCGCTTTGGATGTTTGGTACACCCGTTGAACAGGTATTGGGTTCTAAGCGATTTCTATTCATTTATATTTCAGCAGGGCTAGGGGCAGTACTCTTGCAGGTTGGATTTTACTATTTTCAATACATCCCTAATTATAATGCCTTAATTGAATCAGGAGTGTCTTCAGAAAGCATTAAACATATGCTTACTAATAATGAGGTTGTTTCTGGAATAACGCAGTCCCAATTGGCACAGCTTAAAGCAATTTTTCCAGCTTATAATGCAAGTATGGTTGGTGCCTCAGGATGTATCATGGGCATTATGGCGGCTTTTGGAATGATGAATCCTGAAGCTAAATTGATGATGATATTTTTACCCATCCCTATAAAAGCGAAATATTTTATTCCGGGCATTATCATTTTAGACCTAGTTTCTGGATTAACTGGGCAATCGTTTTTTAGTCCGAGTAATACAGCATATATGGCGCACGTAGGTGGCGCCCTTACTGGCTTTTTTATCATGTGGTACTGGAAAAAGAATCAGTTCAATCAAAACCGCTGGTATTAATGACTAATCTTAATCAAGATATAAAAGAGAAGCTTTCTAATTTGAATGTATTAGAAAAAATTATTGCGCTTAATGTGTTGATTTTTGTTTTATCACTTTTCCTTAAGCCGTTCTTAGGTTGGATGACATTGCCCAGTGATATTGCAGACTTTATATTAAAACCCTGGAGTATCATTACCTATGCTTTTTTACATTTTGATCTTATGCATATGCTCTTCAATATGCTGTGGTTGTATTTTTTAGGACGTATGTTTTTGAATATGTTTAGTTCTAAAATGGCACTTAACATTTATTTTTTAGGGGCGATGTCTGGAGGTTTATTGTTTATGTTATGTTATACCTTGTTGCCTAGTGTTTTTCAAGTTAATTCAAGGCTGTTAGGAGCGTCGGCTGCAGTGCGAGCCCTTTTAATTTTTTTATGTGCTTATATGCCCAATCAGGATATTCGTTTTTTTACATTCAATCTCAAGCTATGGTATATAGGTGTTGCTATTGTTATTTTTGATGTTTTAGGCGTGTTCGCAGGAATTAGCAATCCAGCAACTGGTAATGCTGGTGGTAATTTGGCACATATTGGTGGGGCCGTTTTAGGCTATTTTTATGCCAAACAATTGATTAAAGGTCAAGATATAGGAAGGGGTTTTGAAAAATATATGACTGGTTTTCTTAATCTGTTTAAAGCCTCTAAAAAAGGACCATTAAAAACAGTCCATAAAAATAAAAGTAAAGTTGGTGGTTATACTAGAACCGACTTTAAGGAGTTTAATAATCAGAAGAAAATTGATGTCATCTTGGATAAAATCAGTAAAAGTGGTTATGATAGCTTAACTTCGGAGGAAAAAGAATTCTTGTTTAGAGCCGGTAAGTAACCTATGAAAAATCTAGGCTTAATAAATAAAATTATTTATTTGGTAAATGGCATTGCGGCAGTACTGCTGTTGTTATCATTTATTCTGCCTTTTCTGCCTCCTAAGCCCTTTTCAATATTAGCTGTAGTTAACTTAGGCGTGTCCTTTTTAATTATTCTGAATATATTATTTTTCATTTATTGGGTTATTCGCTTAAAAAAACAATGTCTTCTATCTTTGGTGGTACTTTGTTTGGGTTATTTTTCTTTTGGTACGCTATACAAATTTTCGTCTTCAAAAAAGATTGAGAATCCCAGCAATTTGAAAATCATGAATTATAATGTGAGGCTTTTTAATTTGTATGGATGGATTCCTGAAAGCGGTGTTGAAACTAAAATTATCGAGTTTATACAAACGGAATCTCCAGAAGTGTTGAGTGTTCAAGAATATCACCCGCATAAAAATATAGATTTGTCTTTTTTTAAGTATAAGTTCGAAAAATTATCCAATGGGAAATTAAGATATGGACAGGCTATTTTTTCTCAATTTCCCATAGTTAATTCTGGATCCATTGAATTTCCTGAAACAGCTAATAATGCCATATATGCTGATATTGTAAAAGGAAGTGATACCATTAGGGTTTATAATATTCACTTGCAATCCTTGCGCATTAATACGGCCGTAGAAAATCTAAAAAAGGAGGATTCTGAACGTTTACTGAATAGGGTAAGTACAGCGTTCAAAATGCAGCAATTACAAGCCGAATTGTTTTTAGAACATAAGGAAGCATGTCCATACAAAATGGTAGTATGTGGTGATTTTAATAATACGGCATTTTCTTATGTGTACAGAATTATTAAGGGGGATTTGAACGATACCTTTAAGGAAGCTGGAAATGGATTTGGGCGCAGCTATGAGTTTAAGTTTTTCCCTGTTCGAATAGATTTTATTCTTGCCGATGATCGATTTAATGTCAATGGGTACAGCAGTTATACTGAGCATTATTCAGACCATTTTCCTATAATGGCGACACTCAGTTTAGATAAGTAGCTAGGCTACATAAAAGCACAATCAACCATGTCAGCTACTATGTGTATGACTAATCCAAGTCCAATTAAGCGCGTTTTTTTTGGAATTAGAAGAAAGAGGTACACTGCAAGTGCGTAATAAGTGTGCAAGGGGTGAAAATTGATACTGCATCTGTTGGGATCAAAGATTGGATCTGCGAGTAAATGGTCTAAATCAATTAGCATACCCGCTACCATAATCAAAAAGGCCATTTTCCATTTAGATTTGTACCAGACTAAAGCAATAATAAGTGGCAGTCCAAAATGACAACCGTAATGCGCTAGGGTTTGAAGCATTAGTCTGAGGATATAGTTTGAGATTCTAAATAATTCAAGCTATTCGGGCCTTCATTAAAAAGTAAATCTAATATGCTTAAATTAGAAATATAACCATGCTTATTACTGAAAACTTGGGTGTATTTTTCAAAAGCCTGATTGACTTCCTTTTTTGCATGAACCAGAAATCTAAAGTCCGTTTTATCAACTATGTCTTTATTATATTGCCTCGTTTTAGACGCTTTTACTTCTAATTGTAAGCAGGCATTGATGACTTCTAAGCATTTAAAATTAAAGTCTAATATATAGTCTGCTTTTTCATGAAACAGCGGTTTCAAGTCGTCTTCATAATATTCAAAAAATGGCGATGTTCTATAAGCCGATAAAAGAGATTTCCAATGATTGCTCTGCCAGTTATCATCATTAAATATTTTGACATCTTTATATTTCTGACGATTTTTTTGTGAATGAATTACAGGGATATTTAAGCCCATTTTTCCATTGGCACCGTAAATATAGCAACGGTTTCTGTAGGTCTGCTTTAAGAAGTTGTCATCTGTTTCAAAGCATACTTCATCAGTATTGGCCATGGCAACGTAGTGAGCAATACTTGGGAAATATGTTGGATGTACTATAATACTCATAGCAAGTAGTTTCTCAGTTTAGCTGAGAAACTATTTTATATACAAATTAGTCTTTTGATTTTTTGATTTCTCTCCATTTATTGAAACCAAACCATCCAAAAAGTAGTATTAAAAACGGAATAAAGAATGAGGTTGCTTTACCTTCACCACTAACGGTTGTAAAGAATCGCTCCCATCTTGGATTTTTAAGGCCGTCCCAGCTCATCCATATAAAAACAGGCTTTCCTACCACATGGTCAAAAGGAACAAAGCCCCAAGCTCTAGCATCAATGGAGTTGTGACGGTTATCACCCATCATCCAATAATAGTTTTGTTTAAAGGTATAGGTATCTGTTACCTCACCATTAATGAGTATTTGATTACCTTTTACTTGGAGTGTGTTGCCTTCGTATTCAGAGATAACACGTTTGTATAAAGGTAAATTTTCAAGGTTGATAGTAATGGTTTTTCCTTTTTCTGGGATATATAATGGGCCAAAAAAGTCAACATTCCAATTGTAATTCGGGTCATGAGGGAAAATATTTGGATCTCGTACGCCTTTTTCTTGAACATTTCTCGTAATACTACCTACATTAGGATTGTTTTTAAATTTGGCTATAGCTTCATCTGAAACAGCTGAAAAATAGTAATTAGAATACTGTGGATTGGTCGGGTAGATACCATCAGTAATATCATATCTGCTTTTTAAAAAAGCAGGATTAAACCTATTGGTTTTTGGTTGCACGTAGTAACTAAATTGTAAATGTGCACGATCTGGTAATTCGTTTTTGTTCCCATTAATATAGACATAGCCGTCTCTTACCTCTAGCGTGTCACCAGCAATTCCTACGCAACGTTTTACTAAGTTGGTCTTTTTGTCAATAGGTTTATAATAGTTTCTGTCTGGTCTGAAATCATTCATATCCAGAAGCGTGTCTGCTGGTTGATTGAATACTACAATATCATTACGTTCTATATCTTCAAATCCAGGAAAGCGTAAATAAGGCAGTTGTAATTTGTTTTTCCAAGATGTGTTACGTTTTGAAAAATCATCATCAAATAAATACGATTTAGCGCCAATTTTTGGTAACGTATCATGTACCATGGGCGCTGCTACCGTGGTCATAGGCACCCTAGCTCCGTAGTGAAATTTACTAACAAATAGGAAGTCTCCAACAAGCAGTGATTTTTCTAATGACGAAGACGGTATCGTAAATGGTTGAATAAAATAAGTATGTACAATAGTTGCAGCAACAATAGCAAATAGAATGGAGCTTACCCAGTCTCCCGCACCAGATTTAGGTTGAAGACTTCTGTTTTCAATGTAGTTTACATCGGCAACATAATTTAAATAATAATTATAAAAACCTAAACTAAGTATAGCCAAGGCAGTGTCAATAGTTTGATTTTTGCCAAAGCTTCTGGCAGTTTCAACCCATATTACAGGAAACATGATAAGGTTTACAATAGGCAGAAATAAAAGAATAACCCACCACACTGGTCTATTGATAATTTTCATTAAAACAATACCATTGTACCCTGGCACAAAAGCTTCCCAAGCTTGTCTACCTGCTTTTACGTATAGTTTCCAAGTGCCTAAGCCGTGAATTACTTGGATAATTAGGATGAAAATAAACCACTGCGATAATGTCATAATCTAGTACTTTTAATGTTTTGTTAGTAGAGCTTATTTGTTTTAATGTTACACATGGAATGGGCGTTAACCAATATTTAACACATCATTCATTGTGAAAACACCTGTTTTATCAGCAATCCATTCAGCTGCAATTACAGCCCCTAAAGCAAATCCTTGCCTGTTATGAGCAATATGTCCTATGGTTATTGTATCCACTTCACTTGAATAATCTACAGTATGCGTTCCAGGAACGTCTTCAATTCTTTTAGCAACAATAGGAATGGTAGTATTGTCACTTTCGTCTAGTTTCCAGGCATCGTAATTATTGTGTTGGTCAATTATATCATTGGCTAATGATATGGCCGTACCGCTTGGTGCATCAAGTTTTTGAGTGTGATGAATTTCTTCCATAGATACGTTATACTGCTTCAAAGCACTCATCATTTTAGCTAAAGTTTTGTTGAGTTCAAAAAAGATGTTAACGCCTAGGCTATAATTAGATGCATATATAAAAGCACCCTTTTTTTCTTTACAAAGTGCAACAGCCTCGTCATAACGGTCTAGCCATCCTGTAGTTCCAGAAATAACGGGAACATTGTTATTTAAGCATTTAGAAATATTATCAAATGCCACAGATGGGATACTGAAATCAATGGCAACATCGGCCTTAGTTATATCATAATCAGTATCTCCTTTATCAACAGTTAAAACCACATTATGCCCACGTTTAATGGCTATTTGTTCTATGGTTTTTCCCATCTTCCCGTATCCTAATAAAGCTATATTCATATGTTTTGTTTAATTCCCTATTGGGTTAAAATTTAAAATTTAAGGTTAATCCCAGATTGCTTGAAGCATCTATTTCGTTAAATTCATAATGCGGAGCCAAAGATAGGTTTTCATCCACATTAAACTGCATTAAGTGTGCATCAACATTGGCATCAATAATATTCAAGGCATAAAGCCCAAAAGTTACCAATAAGGATACTTGTTTATTACGTCTGTAAAATTCTTGCCCACGTATTAATCCGTCTGTAGTGACTCGCGGTGATTCTAGTAAATTACCATTAGAATCATAATAGAACTCATCATTTTTAAACCCAGCCAATCTACTTTTATAGGCTTCTCTATAACGGTCATATTCTTTGTCATTTATTACGTAAAAATAAATGCCCGTACCAATGGCTCCCCAAACAATGGGTATTTTCCAATATTTCTTATTGTAAGCTTGACCTAATCCAGGTAAAAGCGCTGAATAAAATGCTGCTTTGGCAGGGGAAAGCGGGTTTATGGGTTTTCTAGTTGTAGTTATCGAATCAACAGCAATTACTTTAGGAATTTCTTCCTTTGTTTCTTCTCCTTCCTGTCCAAAACTAAAAAGGCAACAAAAAGTAGTTAGAAGACATGCTATAAGATGCTTATTTAGAATCACCTTGAACTAATTTTTTAATACGGTTAAAATCTTCCTCTGAGTGAAAAGGAATGGTGATTTTTCCTTTTCCGTTTTTAGAGACTTTAACGTCAATTTTGTGTCCAAAGTATTCTGAAAATGCTGTAATGCCTTTTTTAACAAATTTTGGCATATCCTCATTTTCCTTAACTTTTGAGCTCCTATTATCACTTTCAGAGGTATTATAGTCACGCACTAATCCCTCAGTTTCTCTCACTGATAATTTATTAGAAAGTATGTTTTCGTATATGTCCAATTGAATGGATTGGTCTTCAATAGTTATTAAAGCACGACCATGTCCCATGGAAATAAATCCATCGCGCATGCCTGTCTGAATTATAGGATCTAACTTTAACAAGCGTAAATAATTGGCTATGGTAGAGCGCTTCTTCCCAACACGCTCACTCATTTGCTCTTGCGTTAGGTTAATTTCATCAATTAAGCGCTGATATGACAGTGCAATTTCAATGGGATCTAAATCTTGACGTTGAATGTTTTCTACAAGAGCCATTTCAAGAGACTCTTGATCATTAGCTATTCTTACATAGGCAGGAATCGTCTCTAAACCTAATAATTTTGAAGCTCTAAATCTGCGTTCTCCAGAAACTAATTGGTATTTGTTTAAGTCAAGTTTTCTAACCGTGATAGGTTGAATAATACCCAGTTCTTTTACCGAAGAAGCTAATTCTCTTAATGATTCTTCACTAAAATTAGTACGAGGCTGAAACGGATTAACCTCTATGAAATCAAGATCTAATTCAACAATATTCCCAATAACCTTATCAGCATTTTTGTCCTGTACCGATTGGATGTCGTTACTTGGGTCATTTAATAGGGCTGATAAACCTCTTCCTAAAGCCTGTTTTTTAGTTGCCTTAGCCATAATATTAGGAGTTTTTATTGATAACTTCTTTTGCCAAACTTAAGTAATTGTTTGCACCTTTACTACTAGCATCATAGTTAATTATACTTTCACCATAACTCGGTGCTTCGCTTAATCGAACATTACGTTGAATAATGGTTTTAAAAACCATATCATTAAAATGTTTTTGAACCTCTTCAACAACCTGATTAGATAAGCGCAAACGCGAATCATACATGGTTAAAAGTAACCCTTCAATGTCTAATTCAGGGTTATGGACTTTTTGCACACTTTTTATAGTGTTCAATAGCTTACCAAGACCTTCTAGCGCGAAATATTCGCACTGTATAGGAATCATTACAGAATCTCCAGCGGTTAGAGCATTAAGCGTTAACAAACCTAATGACGGTGCACAATCAATCAAAATGTAATCATAATCATCTTTGATGTCTTTCAAGGCACTTTTTAGCATGTATTCACGAGACTCTTTATCTACGAGTTCTATTTCAATAGCAACTAAATCTATATGCGCCGGAATAATGTCAAGATTTGGCGTACTGGTTTTTATAATCGCATCTTTAGCACTGTTAGAATGTTCTAAAAGCTGATACGTTCCTACTTCAACGGATTCCACATCTATCCCAATTCCCGAAGTTGCATTGGCTTGAGGATCAGCATCAATTAGTAATACTTTCTTTTCTAATACACCTAGTGAAGCAGCTAAATTGATTGATGTTGTTGTTTTACCTACACCACCTTTTTGATTAGCAATCGCAATGATTTTCCCCATGAATTGATTTGGTTTTATTCCCGCCAAAAATACGATTTATTATTAGGAATAAAAATCCAAAATGTTAACAAACAGCAGGAAGAAACAAAGCGCCTTAATTAGCGATCTAAATTAGTAATGATTTTTTTATTTCTCTGGATTATGAATGCATAAAATATAATCGCCAGTTAAATACTTTTTAGCCACATCTTGAATTTGAACTTTGGTTAAAGCATTAATACGTGCTTCATAATTAAATACATTAGAGATGTCTTTATCATAAAAGTCTGCGTTTTTGAGTAAATTAATCCAATAGTTATTTTCCTTAAGCTGTTGTTTTCTTTTTAAAATTTGAGCTTCCTTAATCTTCGCTAAATCTTTGTCTGTTGGTCCATTTTGTATAATAGATTCAACTTCATTGATGGCGTCCTTTTTAAGTTTCTCAACGTTTTCAGGGCCACAAGGGAAACCAATACTCAAGTTGTACCATCCATACGGTATTTTTTGAATGCGCCCTTGTGCACCAACACCATAAACACCACTTTCTTCTTCTCTTAGCTTTTCTATAAGTTTTATACTTAATATTTCTGCCAAGCTTTTAAAAGCCTGAGCTTCGCTTTCATCATAGGTAGTACCACCTTGATAAATAATTCTTACACTACTTTTTGGGTCTTCTCCTTTCTCAACAATCTTGGTATGTTTGCCTGTTAGAGGTCTGTAATCGGGTATTTTATAATGCTCCTTTTTATTTTTAGTAGGAAGGTTAGCTAAATATTTTGAGCAATATTCAATCAACTTATTTTCGTCAATATTTCCAACAAAATAGAAGTTGAAATCACCAGCATCAGCAAAACGCTCATTATATTTTTGATAGGCCAGATCATAATTTGCCTTATCTAAATCATCAGGGCTAGGAAAACCAACATATCTTGGGTTATCCGCGTTTAGGAATTTGCCCATCTCATTTTGGAAGTAATACTGAGGATTGGCTAAAACATTAGCTAAAATCGCTTTTTGTTTATTGATGAAAGAATTAAAGGCCTTTTCATCCTTATTTAAAGCTGTAAAATATAAGTGGGTTAATTGAAGTAATTCCTCAAGGTTTTGAGGTGATGCTGAACCTGAAAAGTTTTCACTGTAAGTGCCAATGCTAGGATTGACCGAAACTATTTTTCCAGAAAGCATTTTGTTCAATGTTATTTTGTCAAAATTATTTACACCGGCTTCGGTTAATGCCCTGTTTGCATGAGCTGTAGATAAGTAATCTTCATTGGAGTACAAAGAGGTTCCTCCGTAGCTAAAGGCTTTAAATAAAATTTCATCATTTTTAAAATCGGTTTTTTTATAGGTAACCTTAGCGCCATTGCTTAAAATTAATTGTGTTGTACCTAAAGTCTCATTAGAAGTTGTATTGGTAACACTCCCAGGTGTTGGCAATTCTGAAATTAAAGAATTTGCTAATTCTTTGTCATCATAAGGTTCTAATTTCAAGTCTTGCATTGTCTTTAAAAGTGCTTCGACTTCAGCTTTAGTAACTTTGGTAATGCCTTCTTTTTCAGGACCCGTAATCACAATAACTCGGTTCTCAGTTTTTAAATAGTTGTTAATTATATTGTTTACATCGGTTAATGTAATGCTAGGTAAGTTCGCCTTATTAAAGTTATATTCCCATGCAATGCCAGGTATGGGTTCTTTATTTAAGAAGTTCCTAATGTACTCACCAACAATCCTATTAGATGGTGTTTTGTCCTTATCCTTTTCGGCTTTTTCAAGTCTTGCTAAAATATTAGCTTTTGCCCGATTAAATTCACCTTCATAAAAACCATATTGTCTTACACGTTCATTTTCTTCAAGTAACGTTTTTAATCCTTCAATTTGACCTGTTTCACTAGTCATTGCAAAAGATTGATAAGCTGCTTTAGTTTTTGCCCACGTTTTTCCATGATAGCTAGCTCCATAAACAAAAGGAGGGTTTTCGCTATTTCTTAATTCATCCAAGCGATTATTTATCATTTGAGTAAATAACGATTTGGTCATCATAGCCTTGTAGTCAGCAAGTGTTACTTTATTTTGGATGTTGCCTTCATCTTTAAATAAAACCTGAACCCTAGAAAATGGCGCTTCTTTATCTGATTCTATGGCTATTAGTGTTTCTTTATGGTTAGGCACGGAAAACGTCTCTCTTTGTCGAGGATTAACAGCTGCCGGAATTTGCTCAAAATGAGATTTTATTTTTTGTTCTAGCGTGTTTGTGTCAACATCTCCAACGGCAATTATGGCCATTAAATCAGGTCTGTACCAATCTTTGTAAAAGCGCTCTAGAGATTTATAATCAAAATTTTCTAAAATTTCTTTAGTGCCAATCGGTAGGCGAGAGGCATACTTTGAACCGTATAATACTTTTGGTAAATAGTTTTGTAGCATGCGTTCGTCAGCACCTTTTCCTAACCTATATTCTTCAAGTACTACACCTCGTTCTTTATCTATTTCTTCGTGGTCCAGCAAGGCATTATGCGCCCAATCTTCAATAATTTGAAAACCTTTGTCTAATTTCTCTGGATCATCACTAGGAATTGGTAAAATATAAACGGTTTCGTCAAAACTGGTGTAAGCGTTTAAATCGGCACCGAATTTAACACCTATACTTTGCAGGTAATCTACTAATTCATTCTTTTTAAAATGTGTAGTTCCGTTAAAATTCATGTGTTCCATAAAATGCGCTAACCCTAGTTGATCTTCATCTTCTAAAATAGAGCCTGCATTTACAACCAATCTTAATTCTAACTTGTCTTTTGGCTTTTCATTATTTCTAATGTAGTAGGTGATCCCATTGCTTAGTTTCCCTATTTTTACATTTTTGTCGACCGGAATTTTTGCTGATAAATCAATCTGATTATTAAGGTCTTGGCCTATTAATTGATTTGAAATGGTTAAAATGAAGCATACTATTAGAGTTATTGCTGTTTTCATAGAAGTAATTCTTGGTTATAGATGTGTTTGTAGTTAAAAACAAAATAAAGTTACAGTACTTTTTTGTAGATGCTTTTGAAATTAACATTTATTAACTTAAAGTAGTGAACCTTGCAAACTTAAAAGGTATAGATAGCGGCTGAATATTTTAGTTATTCTTCTATTAGAATTTCAAGAATAGTAATAGCAGCTTCACTTATTTTTGTGCCGGGTCCAAAAACCGCTACAGCACCGGCATCAAATAAAAATTGATAATCTTGTTTTGGAATTACACCACCAACAATAACCATGATGTCATCACGACCATAATTTTTCAAGGCTTCTATAACTTGTGGAACTAAAGTTTTATGTCCTGCAGCCAGCGATGAAACCCCTAAAATATGAACATCATTTTCAACAGCCTGTTTAGCTGCTTCAAGTGGCGTTTGAAATAAGGGGCCAATATCCACGTCAAAACCTACATCTGCATAGCCTGTGGCCACGACTTTAGCTCCTCGATCATGACCATCTTGCCCCATTTTGGCTATCATAATACGTGGTCTGCGCCCATCCTGTTCTGCAAAAATATCAGCTAATTTTTGCGCTTTCTTAAAGGATTTGTCGTCTTTTATTTCTTTGCTATACACCCCGGAAAATGATTTTATTTGTGCTTTATATCGGCCAAAAGTGATTTCTAATGCGTCACTTATTTCACCTAATGTTGCGCGCAATCTAGCCGCTTCAACAGCTAAAGCTAATAAATTTTCTTCTCCTGAAGAGGCTGCTGTCGATAAATTTGCAAGAGCCAGTTTTACCTTTTCAGAATCTCGTGTTGATTTTATGTGCCGCAATTGCTCTATTTGAGATTGTCTCACTGTTTGATTGTCAATCTCTAAGGTTGTAATTGGAGCTTCCTCTTTGAGCCTGTATTTATTCACTCCAACAATAATGTCTTGCCCCGAGTCTATACGTGCTTGTTTTCTGGCTGCCGCTTCTTCAATTCTGATTTTAGGAATTCCCGATTCAATGGCTTTGGTCATGCCGCCCAAATCTTCAATTTCTTGAATAAGCCCCCAAGCTTTATTAGCAATGTCATGGGTTAGTTTTTCAACGTAATAACTGCCAGCCCAAGGGTCTACGGTTTTTGTTATTTTAGTTTCTTGTTGTAGAAAAATTTGTGTGTTTCTTGCAATACGCGCTGAAAAATCGGTAGGTAATGCTATGGCCTCATCTAGTGCATTGGTGTGCAGGCTTTGAGTACCTCCAAATGCAGCTGCTGCAGCTTCAATAGTAGTTCTTGCAACATTGTTGAAAGGGTCTTGTTCTGTCAAACTCCAACCTGAAGTTTGGCAATGTGTTCTAAGCGTTAATGATTTTTCATTTTTTGGGTTGAATTGTATTACCAGTTTAGCCCAAAGCATTCTTGCTGCCCGCATTTTTGCAATTTCCATGAAATGATTCATGCCTATTGCCCAAAAGAATGATAATCGCGGTGCAAAGGTGTCAATGTCCATACCTGCAGCTAACCCTTTTCTTATATATTCCAATCCATCAGCCAAGGTATAGGCTAATTCAATATCACAGGTGGCTCCTGCTTCCTGCATATGATATCCGGAAATGCTAATGCTATTGAATTTAGGCATGTTTTTACTGGTAAATTCGAAAATATCTGAGATGATTTTCATGGAAGGCGTAGGCGGGTAGATGTATGTATTTCTCACCATAAATTCCTTCAGGATATCATTCTGAATCGTTCCAGAAAGTTGTTCGGGTTTTACACCTTGTTCTTCAGCTGCTACAATATAAAATGCCATGATTGGAAGTACAGCACCATTCATGGTCATGGAAACCGACATTTTATCTAACGGGATTTGGTCAAACAAAATTTTCATGTCTTCCACCGAATCAATTGCTACTCCAGCTTTTCCAACATCTCCAACAACACGCTCATGGTCTGAGTCATAACCTCTATGCGTTGCTAAGTCAAATGCCACGGATAGCCCTTTTTGGCCAGCCGCGAGATTTCGTCTGTAAAAAGCATTGCTTTCTTCAGCAGTACTAAATCCAGCATATTGCCTAATGGTCCATGGCCTGCGAACATACATCGTACTGTAAGGCCCTCTTAAAAAAGGGGCTACACCAGCTACAAAATTAACTTGTTTTAAGTCATCAATATCTTCCTTTGAATATGTTGATTTTACTTCAATAGCTTCAGCAGTTAAAAAAGAGCTAGGTGCTTGAGGCTTTTGACTTTTAGCTTCGCTTTTTAGAGTGATATGTTGCAGGTTTTTTCTCAAATCAATTAATGATTATGTCCTGCATGCGGGTCAGGGTTAGATGCAGGTGGTAGTTTATTAAAGTCTACTTGCTGCTCTGGTTTATCTAAATTAACTAGGTCTAAGTTTAATTCAAAAAGATTAGAGTAATACAAGTCTAGAGTGATATATAATGCTAGATATTTATCATTTAGGGCATTTCTGTATTTTGTTAATAATGGAGCGCCAAATAATTTTGGACTCATACTATTTGTAGAGATGAGTGCATTAAGGGTTGCTTTAAGATTAGCGTCTTTTATGTTTTCAGAAATACAACGTATTGTTTTTCCGTGGTAGTTCAAATGACTTTCAGTATTATTGGCATCCCATAAATCAGCCTCTTCCTTTAAGGCTTCGAAAACATCTAATGTATGCTTTGAAACAAAATCTTCTAATTTAAGCCTGCCATAATTAGAACCTCTTAGGAACTGGGAATACGCTTGCACTAAAGTAGAAGTTGATTTTTGTTGTTGATAGTAGTTTAGAATATCATCTTCAAAACTATAGAGGGCTTCATTGTATAATTTGGAATTTAAACCCTCGCAAGAGATAGCCTGTGGTTTGTCGGCAAATTTGTAGTCTGAAAAAGTGTTTTGCTGTTTACAGTTAAAAAAAGTAAATACTAATAAAACAGCAATAAGGTTAAATTGGGAATTCATGTTAGTTTTCATTTTTTAATCGGTTTTGTTCTAAATGTTCTGCTAAACGTTTTTCTATTATGGGTTCAATTAATGTTTTTCTTGTGTTTGTTTTTACAAATGGATAGAGTTCGAGCTCTTTTTGCATTTTGTCTTTGGTATTGGGAAATACATTTGTGCCTAAAAGCACCTCTTCTCCATTATCAAATTGTTTTTGTTCGCGGGCATTACTTTCTTTAATTTTTCTTTGAATAGTCCCAGCCTTTAATTGCTTTAAAAGGCCACCCGAAGCCTCAATGTTCTTAAACAAAATCAATGCTTTTTCCGCCAACTGGCTAGTTATGCTTTCTATATAGTATGCGCCGTCTGCGGGGTTGTTAACTTTGTCAAAATAGCTTTCATGTTTTAATATCAATAATTGATTTCTAGCAATGCGTTCTCCAAATTCATTGTCTTTATGATAAATAGCATCATAAGGTAGATTACAAATAATATTAGCACCACCAAGAATAGCGCTCATACACTCGGTGGTAGTACGAAGCATATTCGTGTTATAATCATAAAGCGTTTTGTTTCGTTTTGTTGGATAGGCAATTATTAGGCAATCTGTTTGTATTTGGTATTCTGAAGCTAATGTATTCCATAGCATCCTTAAAGCTCTAAGTTTAGCGATTTCGAAAAAATAATTAGTACCTACGGAAAGGTTAAAAACGATTTCTTGAATTGAATTAATGTTGGAGTCTAACTTGTTGAGGTATTCATTAGCATGTGCCAAAGCATAGGCCAATTGCTGAATCATATTTGCCCCCGCATTCTGATATAAACTTGCATTAACAGTAATAGAAGATGTTTGAGTAATGGAGGATTCTAAATATTTAAAATCATTAGCGAGCGTATTATGCCAATTTCCTGTTTTGCCAAGATGTCCAATAATATCAGTGCTAATTATACAGCTAGGAACCAGTTTTAATAGATTCTCAGTATAGTCATTAGATAGAAACTGTAAATCAAATATTAATCGTGTTTCATCTGTATTTATATTGCTGATGAGGTTTTTAATTGAAATCGCATTGGATGGGATAATAAATTTTATTGTCTCAGCGCCACGTTCTAAAACATCAAAAGCTTTTAAGTTGGATTCTAATACATCAGAAACATAAATTGTTTGACATATTTTCCAGCTGGTTGCCTTTGTATTTGATGCTGGTGGCGTACTTTTAAAATGATCTAGATGATAGAAGGGTTTGACGGCAATGTCTTCATTGGTCTTCCAAAGAAGCGTGTCATTGTAGTCAGCGCCCTTTAAATCGAACTGAATTTTCTGCTTCCATTGTTTTGAAGAAACAGGATCAAACTCATCAAATAAGCCTTTAGTCATTAACTTCTGTTTTTAGACTGTCTTCATACTCGATAATAAAAATATCTTCATTATCACGTTTCATATAGTATTCTTCTCTCGCAAATTTTTCTAGACCTTCGTCTGTGCTCAGTTTTTTTAAATCTTTCTTATCCTTTTCAATTTCCTTTTTATAATATTCTTTTTCGTCTTCTAAATCGTTAATTTCAGTGTTCAATTCATGATGAATAAGCCATGAGTTGGCATCAAAAAATAACATCCAAATAGCAAAAACAACCAATATTAATAAGAATATGTTTTTGAATGGTTTTAAATATTTATTGTCTTTTAATCCCATTTTAAAGTTTTTCTGCAATTATTGTTTTAACTATATCTATCGCAACAGTATTGTGTTTGTTGTTGGGTATTATAATGTCTGCATATTCCTTCATGGGCTCTATAAATTGATTATGCATAGGCTTTAAAGTGTTTTGATAGCGAGTAAGGATTTCATCTAAATCTCTACCGCGCTCAGCAATATCTCGTTTAAGCCTTCTAATGAGACGTTCATCGCTATCAGCATGCACAAAAATTTTAATGTCAAACATATCCCTTAAATCAGGATTTGTTAAAATTAATATCCCCTCAATAATCATCACCTTTCTAGGTAATGTTAACGTAGTGTCTCCTGTTCGGTTGTGCTTTACAAAAGAATATACGGGTTGCTCAATAGGTGTGTTTTGTTTAAGTGTTTTTAAATGTGAAGCTAGTAAATCGAAATCTATGGATCTGGGATGATCAAAATTTATTTTAATTCGTTCATCATAGGATAAATGAGACGTGTCCTTGTAGTATGAGTCCTGAGATATTACACCAACTTCTCCTTCGGGAAGCTCATTTAATATCTTGTTAACTACAGTGGTTTTCCCACAACCAGTGCCACCTGCTATACCTATTATCAACATTGTTTTTGGTTTGTAACTCTTTTTACAAAGTTAATTAAATGTAAAAATCCAACGCGAAATATTGCTTATTTTTTGATGGCAGCAACTTCTTCTTCAGTGACCATGTTTTCTGACTTATTGCCCCAGCTATTATTTATATAATTCATGACATCGGCTATTTCTTCATTATCTAATCCCATGGGTTGCATAAAGCCATTATACGTTTTGCCATTAACACTAATTTCTCCTTTTTGACCATATTTGATGCCTTTAATACTGAGTACCCTATTTTGTAATAAGAAATCTGAATTGGCTAGTGGCGGAAAAACATGTTCAACACCTTTGCCGTCTGGAGAATGGCACTGCATACAGAAATCTTCATAAATGACACTGCCTCGAGAAATACTTTCTTTTAAAGGTGTAGTTTGCGTGTAGTTTGAGTGGTCGATTAAATTACTGATTAAGATTAATACAAGTATAGGAATAACCTTCATGATTTAATTTTTTGAAATGATTTTATAGATGCCTTTGTCCTCAACGGCGATGTACAGGTAGCCATCTGGACCTTGAATAACATGCCGTACCCTGCCAATATCTTCAAATAGTTTTTCTCGCTTTATTACTTTTTCATTTTCTAGGAGCAGACGTTCTAGATATTCAAATTTTAAGGATCCCACGAGTATGTTTCCTTTCCAATGCGGGTAGTTTTCCGATGAAACAAATGTCATCCCACTTGGAGCGATAGATGGTACCCAATAGAATACAGGTTGTTCCATGCCTTCTTTTTCTGTGATTTCAGTAAAAGCAGTCCCGTCATAATTAATACCATAAGAAATTACAGGCCAACCATAATTAGTGCCTCCATTTATGATGTTTATTTCATCACCACCTTTGGGACCATGTTCATGATTCCAAAGTGCTCCGGTAAAAGGGTTTAGGGTTAGTCCTTGTGGATTTCTGTGCCCATAGCTAAATATGGCTGTTTTGGCATTTTCTTCATTAACAAAAGGATTGTCAGTAGGAATTGTACCATCATCATGTAAACGGTATATTTTACCACAGTCTTTAGTAATGTCTTGGGGGTTTACATCTCGGTTTCCTCTATCACCTATTGAAAAATATAAGAAGCCTTCATTGTCAAATACAATTCTAGACCCCCAGTGTTGGCCTTTTTTTGTGTTGCCTTCCGCTTTGTAGAGTAATTCCTTTTCAACAAGAGTATTGTTGTCTAATTTAAAACGCATGATTGCCGTATTACCGCCTTTCCCTTCGCCTTTAGAAGAACTATAGCTTATGTATATCCAACCATTATTCTCGTAATCCGGATGTGCTATGATGTCTAGCAGTCCACCTTGACCTCGAACATAGACTTCGGGGACATTTTCTAAACTTATTTTTTGTCCATTTTTATAATGGATGATGTCGCCTGTTTTTTCCGTTATCAGCAAACTTTCATCAGGTAAAAACGTCATGCCCCAAGGAATATTTAATTCGGGCACTATTAGTTCCGTTGTGTATTGTATGTCTAAATTAGATACGGCCTTAATCTCTGATTCTACTTGCTGAGCACAGGAAAAAAGGGTTGTAATTGAAAAGAATAACAAGCATTGAAGGTTTTTCATAATCTCTTTTTATTAGTTTTCAAAATCAGAATTTATAAGCTAAATTCAGGCCTCCGTAGTAATTTTTTGGGTTTCCTGGATAATAATATCTAGGCGCATTACCTCCAAAACCAGAGGCGTTGATTAAAAGCTGTGATGCATAGGTTTCATCAAAGATATTATTTATGCCGAAAAAAACATTGAAATTTAAGTTTTTGTTTAGATTTCTCTGAAAGCCTACTTTGCAATTTGAGAGTTTGTAACTGTTTGAGTATAAGTTATTACTATCTGTTATTGGGATTTCACCTACATATTGATAATTTATATTAGCATATATGCCAACTTGGAAGTTGCAAACCAAACCTAAATTAAAAACCTCTGAAGGAACCCCAGTTAAGTCGTTTCCTGAGTAATCAGCATCGTCATCAATAAATTCTTTGAATGTGAAAGCGTTTAAAGTATAACTTAAAAAAGAATCTAATGTTACAGTATGAGTATTAACTATATTATATCCCAGATTTAACTCAAGACCATCATGTTGTGTTCTTCCAGCATTAATACCAATAAATTCATCTGAATCTGTACGTCTGGGAACTAGGAGATTCTTAACATCCATGCGAAAGATAGAAGCTTGGAAGTTTAATTTGTTGTTGAATAATGTACCTCGTGTGCCTAATTCATAATTCCAACCCGTCTCAGGTTTAATATTGTTATTTATGAGGCCATTGGGTAACAATGTTTCTTCTAAGGAGATAGGAGAGAAGCCATGACTGATATTGGAGTATAGACTTATGTTATTTGTGATTAAATGAGAAATACCAAATTTTGGAGACGCAATAATATCGAACTTAAAATCTCCAGATTGATCTGGGTTTTCAGGTGAAGTAGGAAAGCGGTCTTCTAAATTAAAGAAGGTCTGATTCATGTTTATCCCAAACACAAGGGTTGTTCTTGGGTTTAGGGCATAATTTGAATCTAAAAATATATTGTAGTAGTAGCGTTGCTCTTTAAAATTGGACAATGGATCACCTTTTACGCTTCCTGTTCCGGGAGGGAAGTCTTGATATAAGTTTTGAAAGGTTTGATGTTTATACTGGTCATTGAAAACTTCAAAACCTATGGCATAGTTAATAGTGTCTTCAAAGAGTTTTAATTCACTTACAATTTTAGTTCGTATACCCAACGCTTTTGTGTTTTCTTCTAATATATTGAAAGGTCTTGCCTCATAAGCATCTTTTAGTGAAGAAAATAGGCTGGTAATTTGTTTGGTTTTTAGACTATAATCATGTTCCCAAGATAGCCCTATGATTCCTCTTTTGAAGTCTTCATGGCCTTTTGCGCTTTTCCATTGAAATGCAGCGGATTCAGGATTGTTTAGGTAATCGTCCTCATTTAAGGAGCTTGGAATGAAAGCTTTTAAATCGACATAGCTAAAGAGTAATGATATTTGGTTGCTTTTGTTAAGAAAGTGGTTTGAGCTAAAAGTAAATGTTTGCCGGTTATAATTATTATTATCGCGGTATCCATCGCTATGCGTATTGCTGTAGAGAGCATTGATGTCTTCTTTTTTGGAGCCATAACTAAAACCTATAATACCTTTCAATAACCCAAAAGACCCCGCACTTAGTTCACTTGTTAGTTTTGCTTTGTTGAATAGCCCGTTTTTAGGTGTTATGTGTATGGTGCCCCCTAGTCCTGTGCCGTAGGTGGTGGAACCAGCTCCTTTTATAATTTCAAATTTAGAAATGGCACCTAATTCAAAGTCTTCAATACTCGTTTCTCCACTACCATTTGTTAAAGGGATATCCTTAAAGTAGGCTCTTATCTTTGCTGTGCCAAATAAATTTCTGGACCCAATACCCCTAATTGTTAGTCTATTCGTGTTTAATGCTCCTGATTGCATAAAGATGCCCGATGCTCTGTTAAGAGTTTGGGATAGATCAATATTATTACCAAGCATAATATCATTTGCAGATATTAAACTTAAAGAGTTTACTGATTTTTTCAGTTTACTAGGCATTTGATTGGAATTAATAATAACCTCATTTAATTGCGCAGGGTTTTTTTGAAGTTCAATGATTTGTAATTCTGAATTATTGATGCTTTGGTGTTTTGAAATATACCCGTCTTTTTTGAATAAATAAGTGCCTGAACTTAAGGTTTGAGAACTACCGTTATAGTTTGTGTGTATAGAGTCTTTAGTAGATAGACTAATAATGGTTACTTTGGGTAAAACAAACTTGTCCTCTTGGTCTATAACCTTAATTGTAGAAGACTCTTGACTATAACTCAATAGACTTATAAGTAGGAATAAATACAGTACTGGTTTTATAGTGTAGGTAATCATTTAAGGACGTCTAAACAAAAATGGAAGATACAATTTTAAGCATGAAAAATTTATCAAGTTTTTAATATTCAAAAAAATAAAAATAAGCCTAGTGTAATTGATAAAAAGATATATATTTGCATCCCGTTAGAGATAACCATAAATCGGGGTGTAGCGTAGCCCGGTTATCGCGCCGCGTTTGGGACGCGGAGGTCGCAGGTTCGAATCCTGCCACCCCGACAAATAAAAGGTATAGAAAAATTTAAACAAACACTGATAGTCATTGTATTATTAGTGTTTTTTTATTGATTATTTCTTAATATATTAAACAAGAGGTCTAGAATCAACGGGTGAATATTAAAAAAATATAGTTGAAAACACACAAATATCTGAGCCAATAATTAACCTTATGGAAAAAAAATGGTTTGTACTTTATGTTAAGCCTCAAAATGAGAAAAAAATTGCTGAAAGGCTCTTGAAGGCAAAAATCGAGGTGTACTGTCCAGTTGTCAAGGAAGTTAGAGTTTGGAGCGATCGAAAAAAAACGATTGAAGCGCCTTTATTTAAATCCTACCTGTTCGTTCGATTGTTAGATAAAGAAAGGGAATTGGTTTTTTCAGTGCCGGGTATTATCAGGTATTTATTTTGGCTAGGGAAACCAGCAATTGTCAGAAATGAGGAGATTGATGCCATAAAGCACTGGTTGTCTGATGGTAATGTTGAATCGTGTAGTCTGTCGGAATTAACCCCGGGAGATAGAATCTCAATCAAAAATGACTTGTTGGGAACTAGGCAATCAAAAGCAGGAAGCAATCAAGCTATAGTTCAAGAAGTTGGTAAAAACCGAGTTCGGGTTCTATTAGAAGGGGTAGGTATGATTATAAATATAAAAAGGAAGCAAATTTATTAAAATGCTGGTTTTTCTTGTTATAGTAAAACCTATCCGCAAAAGAGAATACTTCTATGAAAAGTGTAAATCTTAAAATTAGCTATTTTAAGAATAAAAAATGAATTTTAAATTTCAGATTATCTGTATTTAGGGTATCTAACAAGTTTTTAGTTTATTTAAACTAAATATAATGTTGTAAATGTGATGTCAGCACTAAAGAGGGGCAATGTTTTGTGTCTTTTCAAAAGAGTTTTAAAGTATAGAACATATAAATTTTAAAGACATTAGTTTAGTAGAGTTAATTATTAATTCTTTTCTTTGCAATCCAAATAATATAGAATATAATCAAACTAGAATATTAAATTCTTTGAAAAAAATAGTTGTTATGAAAGTGGCATTAATTACTGGTATTACGGGGCAAGACGGTTCATATTTGGCGGAATTATTATTAAGTAAAGGCTATATGGTTCATGGTATTAAAAGAAGAGCTTCTCTATTTAATACAGATAGAATTGACCACTTGTATCAAGATCCTCATGCAAAAGACTTAAGATTAAAATTGCATTATGGTGACTTGACAGATTCAATGAATTTAACACGGATTATTCAAGAGTGTCAACCAGATGAGATTTATAATTTGGGTGCTATGTCTCACGTAAAAGTGTCCTTTGAATGTCCGGAGTATGTAGGTAATGTTGATGGATTGGGAACTTTAAGGATTTTGGAAGCGGTGCGTATTTTAGGTTTAGAAAAGAAAACTCGAATTTATCAGGCCTCTACCTCAGAACTTTATGGAGGTTTGCCAGAAAACAAAAATGAAAGAGGTTTTTATGATGAAAACTCACCTTTTTATCCTCGTTCTCCGTATGGAGTTGCTAAAATTTATGGATTTTGGATTACCAAGAACTACAGAGAGGCATACAATTTATATGCTTGTAATGGGATATTGTTCAATCATGAATCTCCAAGAAGAGGAGAAACTTTTGTAACTAGAAAAATTACAAGGGCAGTTGCTAAAATAGCATTAGGATTGCAAGAAAAAATATACTTAGGAAATCTTGAAGCCCAAAGAGATTGGGGACATGCTAAGGATTATGTAAGAATGATGTGGATGATTTTACAAGCTGATAAGGCTGAAGATTGGGTTATTGCTACTGGAGTGACTACTAAAGTTAGAGATTTCGTACATATGGCTTTTCTTGAGGTTGGAATAGAATTAGAATTTAAGGGAAAAGGCGTTAATGAAAAGGCGTATGTAAAATCATGCAGCAATAAAGAATTTCAATTAGAAATAGGGAAAGAGGTTTTATCTGTTGATCCAACTTATTTCCGTCCAACAGAGGTTGATTTATTAATTGGTGACCCTACGAAAGCCAAGGAAAAGTTAGGCTGGGTGCCAGAATATGACTTGGAAGCTCTGGTGAAAGATATGATGGAATCTGATGTTAAGTTAATGAAGAAGGATGTTGATTTGCTCAAAGCTGGACATGAAATTCTAAACCAAGCTGAATAGCCTTTTATAAGCTAATGGGATTCAATAGTTATAATGAGAAAAACTTATTTATGAAAAAAAACTCTAAAATTTATGTTGCGGGTCATAGAGGTTTGGTTGGGAGTGCTATTTTAAAGAACCTAAAAGAAAAAGGTTATAATAATTTTATAACACGAACTCATAAAGAATTAGATTTAACAGAAACAGCTGCTGTGGCAGCTTTTTTTGAGCAAGAAAAGCCTGATTATGTTATACTTGCAGCAGCTAAAGTTGGTGGTATTGTTGCTAACAATGTGTATCGCGCCGATTTTATTTATGACAACCTTATGATTCAAAATAATGTGATTCATCAGAGTTATTTAAATAAGGTGAAAAAACTGTTGTTTTTAGGAAGTACTTGTATTTATCCGAAGTATTGTCCTCAGCCAATGAAAGAAGATAGCCTATTAACAGGTACTTTAGAATATACCAATGAGCCATATGCAATTGCAAAAATAGCAGGTATTAAAATGTGCGAGAGCTATAATCTTCAATATGGGACCAATTTCATTTCTGTTATGCCTACAAATTTATATGGTCCTAATGACAATTTTGATTTAGAGAAGTCTCATGTTTTGCCGGCCCTTGTTCGTAAGATGCATTTGGGTAAGGCTCTTGAGGAAGGTGATTGGAATGCCATTCGTAGAGATTTGGAACGTCTACCTATTGAGGGTGTAAATGGTTCTTCAGCAGAAGATGAAATTTACCAAGTGCTTGATAAGTATGGTATTCAAAGAAAAGAAGATGGCGTTCATTTAGAGATATGGGGTACAGGAGAACCTATGAGGGAATTTTTGTGGAGCGAAGATATGGCAGATGCATGTGTTTTCTTAATGGAAAATAGACAGTTTGCCGATTGTTATATCAAGTCAAATAAGGAAATCCGAAATACCCATATCAATATAGGTACTGGGGTTGATATATCCATTAAAGCCTTAGCGGAGGTTATTAAGAATAAGGTTGGATTTAAAGGAGTATTTTTCTTTAATACAACTAAACCTGACGGTACGACGAAAAAGCTAACTGACCCTTCAAAGTTGCATGGATTGGGCTGGAAGCATACCGTTGATCTTGAAGAAGGAGTTGAGAGCCTTTATCGTTGGTATTCTAATTAAAAAACTGTACCAATTAATTATATACCAAACTGAGATTATTTAAAAGCGATACCTAAAATTCAGTCGTCCATATATGTGTTGCGACCCTTTGGTAACCTTTCCAAAGGTGAAAATATTATCATAACCCAATGAAACTTTGTTAAAAGCTATGAATATACCATTTGATAGTGTGGTGTGAAAATGGTTAATACTATTTAAAGTATAAGGAAAGTCATTATTGAATAGGTTTCCCTGTGCCGTGCCATTAAAGGCGGTAAAAGTGGCTGCAAAAGAACTTCTGAAAAAAATCTCCTTAATGTTTAGTGGTGCTAAAAGATGATTGTTGTACACCGTAGATTTAGTGAGTGAGGTAAACTTACCAATTCTAAGGCCTATTAAGGGTGTGGCATCTATATACAAGTTTCCTAAGCGCGCTTCTGCAGAAGCGTAAATATCAAACCAATCCGTAATATTATGTATGGTATATGTTCCTCGAATATTAAAATTAATAATGACTTGGTCGGGTATTTGATATTCCCATCCTTCAACTTCATCACTGGTTGGTAATTGGCTATGTAGCCAGTTTTGAATTTCCTTGGCAAAGGCTGATGGTCCCATGACTCCAAAAAGGAATTCAGTTTTTATAAATGCCTGGTCAAAAGTATAAGTAGCTTTTAATGTACCATAAAGTAGTCCTGCAAAAGGTCTGTCAAATGAAAGTGAATCTGAAGGTAAAGTAGAGTCATAGGATTGTCTCGTAGGGGTGTAGCCCTCTGATCGTAAGCCAAACGCAAAGAAGTAATCGTTTTTTTTCTTGAATAATTTTTGTAATCCAAGTAGTTTTTCTGTTTTTAGATAGAATTTTGGCCCAATACCAAAAGTATAGTATCTGTCAAAATTTTCCCAAATTGCAAATGCATCATTATCTGATGAAATTTCTAAGGCGTATTTAATTTCTTTATCATCTTGGCCATACATTATGTTCGTTAATGATAATAAACAAAGTATAAGTGCGAATTTTATTTTGAAATGATATGTAATCAAAAACATATTAATTCAAAATAATGTCATTGAAAGGAAGCACAGTATGATATCCTTTGGAGTTAAAGTAAGGCGTTGGGTCTTCTTTTGAGGCTGCCAAGACAAAATCACCACCCCAAGCTCCTAAACTTTTTATGGCACCATTAAAATCTTTAAAAAATAGCGATTTTACAGGTGTCTGATTTGTTATTTTGGCAATGAGACCCTCGTGTTGATGGATTAAGTGTTCAAACTCATCCAATGTTTTAGCCTCAACCATTGCCATGGAGATATCATTTATTTCCGCCAGTGCTGCGGTAATGTCTTTTTTGTTTTCGTGATAGTGCTTAATGCCTGCCCTACTATTCTGTTTTTTGTTTAAATGAATAAAAAACAGGTTGTTTTTAAAGTTAGGATTGAATTCAACTTTAGTTACTGTTGGTATCTCGTTTTCGATTTGATATATGATACCTGTACTATGTTGTGCACAGGCAATATCATAACCACTGCCTCCAAAGGTTTGGCTTAGAAGTTTATAGGGGCTTACTTCTGCCCATTGAGCTATATTATTTATTAATGTCGATGATGTTCCTAGTCCCCAGTTAGTTGGGAAATCTAATAATGTAGTGACTTTAAATCCTTTTATGTTATCTATAAAAGCCGGATTTAAAGTAAATGTTGCCTGTAATATTTGAATAAGTCTTTGTGTAATTTCATTGGAGTTACGACTTTCAATGGATCCATTTTTTATCTCAAAAACATCACTAAACCAAAGGTCCCCCTTATGATCAAAACTTTCCCATAATAGCCTATTATCATTAATAGGTTCAATATTTAAAGACTGCCCCTGTTTGGTTGGTAGTGCCAAAGCTTTAGCGCCGTCAAGTATCACGTATTCACCTGAGATAAGCAGTTTGCCGTTACTGTAAAAGGTTTTACTTTTCACCGTCAACCCGTAATTTGTTTAAAGCTTCCGTGACCGCGCTATGTGATACTGTATTGTTTTTAAAATGGGCAGTGAGCACCTCTTTTTCGTCAGTATTAGCTTCAAATTGATTTAATATGTTCATGAGATGCATTTTCATATGTCCTTGTTGAATTCCGGTGGTAGTTAAGGACCGTAATGCTGCAAAATTCTGAGCCAGTCCCGCCACAGCTACAATCTGCATGAGCTCTTTAGCAGAAGGGTTATGGAGCATTTCTAGCGATAATTTTACTAACGGGTGTAACCCTGTTAAACCGCCCACAGTTCCTAAGGCTAAAGGGATTTCTGTCCAAAATGTAAAAATACCATCTTCTACTTTGGCATGAGTTAAACTGCTGTACCTCCCATGACGCGAGGCATAGGCGTGAACACCTGCCTCTACAGCTCTAAAGTCATTTCCGGTAGCTAAAATCACAGCGTCAATACCATTCATTACACCTTTATTATGCGTAACGGCTCGGAACGGTTCTATTTCGGCAATATTAACCGCTTCTATAAATTTATGGGCAAAGGCTTCACCAGACAAGGCTTTGTTTTCACTCAAATCTTCAACTGGACAACTCACTTCTGCTCTTACAAGGCAATCAGGTACATAGTTTGATAAAATACTCATTATAACATCAATACCTCGTTCGTCTTCCGAAAAACCTTGGTGTTTTAATGCTTCAGACTTAAGTGTTTTTGCAAATTGCTCTAAACAAGAATTTATAAAATTGGCACCCATGGCATCTAAGGTTTCAAAAGACGCATGCAATTGGTAATAATTTTCTAGTTCGGCGGTTTTGTCACGCAGTTCAATATCAAGTATGCCCCCACCTCGCTTGGTCATATTTTTTGTAATATCACTAGACTCCTCAATAAGTTTTGGTTTGAGCGCATTAAAGAAAGGTTGTAAAGTGTTTATATTACCTGAAAACTTAAAGTGAACTTGTCCAATTTTAGTTGTTGATATAACTTTTGTTTTAAATCCACCACGTTCTAGCCAAAATTTGGCAGCTTTACTAGCTGCCGCTACAACCGAACTTTCTTCAATGGCCATTGGAATTGTATAGAGTTTGTCGTTTATTAAAAAATTAGGAGCTACACCAAGCGGCAAATAGTAATTGGTTATCGTGTTTTCAATAAATTCATCATGAAGTTGTTGCAGTTTTTCATTGTTATTCCAATACTGTATTAAAATGTTTTTGGCACTTTCCGCATTTGAAAAGTACGTACTAACAATCCAGTCAATTTTTTTTGATTTGGAAAGTTTGGAAAAGCCTGAAATAGATTTACTCATAGATTTTAATTTGTAACGCAAAGATAAGATCTTGGTATTAAATTGTAACAAAATCTTTTTGAAACGGGTTATTTAAGTGTTAATAAGTGTGGTATTTTGAAGATTTTTTAGTAATCTTGACATCGCTTTATGGAATAAACATTTATTTTGATGAAATACCTAAAATTCTCCTTTTTTGTTTGTGTTATAATCTCCTCAATACTAACAGCACAAACTAAAGAAATTACACTTGAAGATATTTGGAAAAACGGCACTTTTAGACAGGATTATATGGATGCCTTGCATTCAATGGCTAATGGCAAGCAGTATTCAGTATTAAACTTTGATAGAGCTAGTAGAAGTACATCTATAGATGTATACGATTATGAGACTTTAGAAAAAGTAAGCACTATCGTAAGTTCTAAAGATCTGGAAGCAATGCCTTATTTTATAGACTATACCTTTAGTGAGGACGAAAAGAAAGTAATACTTACTGCTAATGAAGAACCTATATTCAGGAGGTCATCAAAAGGGCATTACTATGTGTATGATGTGCAAACAAAAGGTTTGGAATTAATTTCTGAAGATCAAATTCAAGAACCTACCTTTTCTCCAGACGGAAATAAACTCGCTTTTGCCAAAGACAATAATTTGTATGTTAAAGACTTGGTGTCTAATACAATTGTTCAAATAACATCAGATGGTGAAAAAAATAAGGTAATTAATGGTATTGCAGACTGGGTGTATGAAGAAGAGTTTTCAATTGTAAAAGCCTTTGACTGGAATGCTAATAATGATAAAATTGCTTTTATTCGATTTGATGAAACTAAAGTCCCTGAATTTTCAATGGATGTTTATGGCGAAACTTTGTATCAAACGCAACATGTCTTTAAGTATCCCAAAGCAGGTGAGCCTAATTCTGAAGTGTCTTTGCATGTCTATGATTTAAAGACTAATACTTTGGAAGCGTTAAAAACAACAACGGTTTATGAAGATTTTTACATTCCAAGAATAGCATGGACCAATGATCCTCAGGTGTTAAGTGCGCAATTTATAAACAGACATCAAAATCAACTCGATTTGTGGATGTTTGATACAGATAAAGACTCAGCTGAACTAATTCTTCAAGATAAGGATGAAGCTTATGTTGAGGTAACTGATTACTTAACCTTTTTAGAAGATAATAGTTTTATTTGGACCAGTGAAAAAGATGGTTACAATCATATTTATCATTATAATAAGAATGGAAAATTGATTACTCAAGTGACTAAAGGAAACTGGGAAGTGACCAATTATTATGGGTTTGATGAAGAAAATAAGACGGTTTATTATCAATCTGTAGAAAATGGTTCTATTAATAGAGATGTATTTGGAATCAAGCTAAACGGGCGAAATAAAACTAGACTATCAAAAAATGATGGTACAAATAAAGCTGATTTTAGTGCAGATTTTTCGTTTTTCATTAATACCCATACTAGTGCAACTTCTCCAACAACATATTCGTTACATAAAGCCAAATCGGGAGATTTAATTAAAAAGATAAAGGATAATGAAGCTGTGGCTAAAACACTTGATACCTATAAGTTTTCTAAAAAGGAGTTTGGTAGTATTAGTGTAAATGGAAATGAATTGAATATGTGGACTATAAAGCCACTTGACTTTGATGCGTCTAAGCAATACCCTTTGTTAATGACTCAGTATTCAGGACCAGGTTCACAAGAAGTAGCTAATAAGTGGTATTCTGCTAATGATTACTGGTATCAATTACTTGCTCAACAAGGTGTAATTGTGGTTTGTATAGATGGCAGGGGTACCGGATTCAAAGGTGCTAAATTTAAAAAAGTAACTCAAAATGAATTAGGGAAATATGAAGTTGAAGACCAGATTCAAGCGGCTAAACAATTAGGAGAGCTTCCGTATATTGATGCAGAGAGAATAGGGATTTGGGGCTGGAGTTATGGTGGTTTTATGAGTAGTAATTGTCTGTTTCAAGGCAATGATGTGTTTTCGATGGCTATTGCTGTAGCTCCTGTGACAAGTTGGAGGTTTTATGATACCATTTATACAGAACGCTATTTGACTACCCCTCAAGAAAATGAAGGAGGTTATGATAATAATTCACCTTTAAGTCATGTCGATCAATTAAAGGGTGATTTTTTATTGGTACATGGATCTGCAGATGATAACGTGCATGTTCAAAATACGATGCGACTAGCAGAAGCGCTTATTCAAGCGGATAAGGATTTTGAATGGGCTATTTATCCAGATAAGAATCATAGCATTTATGGCGGAAATACACGACTTCATCTGTTTAGAAAAATGACTAAATTTATTCATGAGTCATTTAATCTTGATATTGAAGATTAAAAAATAATACTAACCAACAACAAAAATATTTATGGCGAATTCAGAAACGATAAAGCAAAAAGAACTGTTTGGGCATCCGGTAGGATTATATGTGCTCTTTTTTACTGAAATGTGGGAACGGTTTTCTTACTATGGTATGCGTGCTATTTTGGTTTTGTATTTAGTGGCTCAGACGGATGTTGAAAATGCTGGATTAGGTTGGACAAATGGCGAAGCCTTGGCTTTGTATGGTTGGTATACTATGATGGTTTACGTGATGTCTATACCCGGGGGAATTATTGCTGATAAATTTTTAGGACAGAAAAAATCTGTTCTTGTTGGCGGTGTATTGTTGCTTTTTGGACATAGTATTTTGGCGGTTGAACAAATGTGGGCATTTTACACTGGGTTAATACTTATTGTATGCGGAGTCGGTATGCTAAAACCTAACATATCAACCATGGTTGGTGGTTTATATAAAACCGGGGATATTAGAAGAGATAAGGGCTTTACCATTTTCTATATAGGTATTAATGTTGGTGCTTTTCTTTCTAGTTTAATTGTTGGTTATGTGGGAGAAGTATATGGTTGGCATTATGGATTTGGTCTAGCAGGAATAGGTATGGGATTAGGGATATTGCAATATGTTCTTGGTCAAAAGCATTTAGCCAGTGTTGGAAATTTCCTTGGGGCTTCTCAGAATGAAGAAGAGAAGGCGTTATTGAAAAAGCCATTAACTAAAATTGAAAAAGATAGGGTGGTTGTGCTACTAATCTCTTTTCTATTAGTTATTGTGTTTTGGGGAGCATTTGAACAAGCAGGAGGACTAATGAATATTTATACTATGGAAAAAACCAATAGAATGTTAATGGGGTGGCAAGTTCCTGCGTCTTGGTTTCAGTCGTTAAATGCCATGTTTATTATCTTCTTAGGAACTTCTGTGGCCTTGTTTTGGGCCAATAGAAAATTGAAAGGAAAAGTGTCTACGTCTTTGTTTAAGATGATCGTTGGATTAATTATAATGGGAACAGGTTTCTTTTTTATGACAGGGGCAACTGCTCAATTTGAGTCTACAGGTACATCAGCAATGTATTGGTTGGTTTTGGCTTACTTGTTTCATACTGTAGGGGAATTATGTTTGTCTCCTGTGGCATTATCTTTTATAACCAAATTAGCTCCTGTGAAGTACGCTTCAATTATGATGGGGGTTTATTTTGCTATGACTGGTTTTGGAAGTAAACTTGCTGGTTTATTGGGGGAATGGTCAGAAAGCTTAGGAGAATATACAATATTTACGGGTATAGCAGTCTTTTGTGTAGTATTAGGTGCTTTGGTGCTTTTAGTACGAAAGAAGTTAGAGGTATTAACACATGGCGTTGAAGATGAAGAGGGCGATATGCATCTTGAGGAAGCAGAAGGTTTTGACTTAGCAGATAACTAAAAATAAAATCATGGCAGAAAACGCGACAGATCAATTTTTTAAAGACAAAGTTTTAGGGCACCCAGCAGGGCTTTTTGTACTGTTTTTTACAGAAATGTGGGAGCGATTCTCTTATTATGGGATGCGAGCCATATTGGTGATTTTTTTAACTGGTTCCCTTTTGGGAGAAAATCCAGGCTGGGAATGGAGTTCATCAGCAGCTTTGTCTCTCTTAGGAACTTATGCTATGTTAGTTTATCTAACCCCCTTGTTAGGTGGCTGGCTAGCTGATAATAAAATTGGATACAGAATGGCGGTTGTTATTGGGGCCTTACTCATGACCATTGGACATGCTTCTATGGCTATTGAAACACCCACCTTCTTGTATATTGGTATTGCTTTTTTAATTATTGGTAATGGCTTTTTTAAACCCAATATGACATCTATAATTTCTAAAATGTATGAGGGTCATGATGACAAAAAAGATGGCGCTTACAACATATTTTACATGGGTGTTAATGCAGGCGCTTTTATTGGTATTATGCTTTGTGGATGGGTTGGTGAAAAGATAGGATGGAGTTTTGGTTTTGGCTTGGCTGGTATTTTTATGCTTTTAGGGATGCTTCAGTTTTATTTTGCACAACCTCTTTTTGGAAACCTTGGTGATAAGCCTGTTAAGGCGACGGTTGAGGAGAAAACTACAACAAATGATGCTTTAAATTCAGAGATAAAACTAAATCATTTTTCAATACTGGATTATTTGTTGATAGGTGTTTTTATCGTTTCCGCTATAATTTTTATCATAAATGATCCGCTGAGTAAGATAGGTGATATACAAACCTTTAATTTTACAATCGCCGGATTAAGCGATTCTTTGTTTTTTGCCTTACTTGCAGCAATTTCTTTTATTTTACTTTTATTGATTAGAATACCGAGGTATCAGCCTATAGAAAGAGATAGAATGATAGCCTTCTCTATATTTTGTATATTCACTATTTTCTTCTGGGCCGCATTTGAGCAGGCAGCGGGGTCTTTACCCATTTATACAAGAGATTTTACTAATAGAATTTTAGAAGGAAATGCAGCAACAACGTTTAAGATTGTTGATTTAATTGTGACTATAGTCCCGCTTGGTGTAATTACCTATGTATTGTTGAGTTTGTTTAGAAAAACGTTTAATAAAATAGGGCTTTCAAATATTATATTGGGTTGCAGTTTCATTATTGTTTGGGTTATTGTGATATATAAGGTTTATATCGAATTTCAATCTACCGAAACCGAGGTTCCTATTACATGGTTCGCAATTTTGAATTCACTTTTTATTATCATGTTCGCACCGCTATTTACCAAATGGTGGGATAGTAAATACAATCCGCCGGCATCAGTTAAATATTTTCTGGGACTTTTTCTTTTGGGCTTAGGTTTTGGGTTTTTAGCCTTTGGAGCTAAAGATGTGGCTCTAGGGGCACAAACAGCAAGCTTAAGTATGGCCTGGTTAGTTTTTGCTTATTTGTTTCATACCCTTGGAGAAATGTGTCTGTCTCCAATGGGCTTATCTTATTTGAGTAAATTGATTCCTGCAAGAATGATCGCCTTTATGTTTGGTGTTTATTACTTGGCTATAGCTATTGGGAATAAACTAGCACATTATGTAGGCGGTGATATTGAAAAGATTACAAGTGAGCATGGGCTTTCTTTTTTCTTTTTGATTTTTACGCTAATACCTATTGGCTTAGGTCTTGTATCATTGCTATTGCATCCGTTGTTGAAAAAACTCATGCATGGTGTTCGTTAATCGAATAAAAAGTTAAAAATATCTCAAATGCTCCTAATTTGGAGCATTTTTTGTAAGTTCGGACCAAGTTTTTCAACCTAAATTATTATGAAAAAAGGACTAGTACTCGTATTGATTATGGGGCTTATAAGTTTAAGCGGCATATCACAAGAAATAAAATGGTTAAGTTTAGATGAGGCTTTAGCGCTGCAAAAAAAGACGCCAAAAAAAATTATGATGGATGTTTATACCAATTGGTGTGGTCCATGTAAGTTATTGGATAAAAAGACTTTTCAAAATCCAGATGTGGCTAATTATGTGAATAAAAATTTTTATGCTGTTAAATTTAATGGTGAAGGTAATGAAGCTATAACCTATAAAGAGAAGACGTTTTCAAATCCTAGTTATGACCCAGCTAGAGTAAATTCAAGAAACTCAGTGCATGAATTGGCGCGTTATTTGCAAGTAAATGCCTATCCTACGATTGTGTTTTTGGATGAAAAGGCTGAGGTAATAGCACCCATTAGAGGGTATCAAACCCCGCCGCAATTGGAATTGTATTTAAAAATGTTCAATCAGAACGACCATAAGAATATAACAACTCAAGAAGAGTTTAATGAATACTATAAAGCGTTTACATCTGAGTTTAAAGGGTAAACATATTAGTTTTGTAAATAGTTTTGTATTACCATTATTTGCTTTATTATTGTGGTCTGGGAATGCTGAGTCTCAAGAACTAATATGGCATACAGATATGTCAAAAGCAGTTGATTTGGCAACTAAAGAGAATAAAAAAATGCTGTTGTTCTTTACCGGTTCTGATTGGTGTGGCTGGTGTACAAAGCTAGAAAAAGAGGTTTTTGATACTTCAGATTTTGCAACATGGTCTGATGATATTGTTTTAGTGGAAGTAGATTTTCCTAAAAGAACGCCGCAAGACGAAAGAACTAGAGGTCAAAATCAAAATTTGCAAAGTATGTTTGGTGTTAGAGGCTATCCAACAGTTTTTTTTGTGTCACCAAAAGTAATGCCTGATGGCAGAACTAACTTAGAAAGTCTTGGTCGTACAGGTTATGTTCGTGGTGGTTCTAAAAAATGGCTGGACATTGCTAATAAAATTGTAGCAAAAGAGCTTTAGCTATTAATAAGAAATAATATAGGCGCCTTTTTTATGTGTTGGATGAAAAGGGATTTTTCTTTTTTTACAAATTTCATCCCATAATTTAATATAGGATTTGTAATTACTGCCATCAGCGATTATGTGTTTTGGTTGTAGTGAGTCAATCAGCCTATTTAGATTTATCTTTGGAGACTGTCGGAGTAGAACGTAATCAGGTCTAAAGGATTTTACTTTATAAATTCCTAAACTATCTATGATGAGTAATTTTTCATTGTTAAATTGATAAACCGATCTAAGAGTACTGTGATGTATGGCGTTTATATGACGTCCGGTAGCGTAATTTTTTGTAATGATATCTTGATTTTTTGCTTGACTGCTTATGTCATGAGCTATTGTCAGTTGGTTATTGACGGTATTGCCAATTAGGCTATGTCTACTTTTATGAAAAATAATAAATTCATTTTGTTTAGGCTTAAGTCTGTTATATATGAGTATAGACTGAATAATTAATATAGCAACCAAGAGTGTTCTAAGTGCTCCATAATTCTTCTGAATCAGAAACTTTATGAAAACAATAATAAATAGGTATGATAAAAAAAGGTTCAATCTACTGAAGGAAATGTGCTGAAAAAGAAAGGCGTCTTGAAGTGCAATCCAGCCAATAAAATCATTCATTCTAGCTATAATATAACCATAAATATCTGCGCCTATTTGCGGTAGTAGATTAGTGGTGGCTAAAGAAATAACGAGAACGCCTAACCCTAAAATTATGCCTAATAAAGGAATGATGACTAAATTTGAAATAAAAAATAGGCCCGGGAATTGATGGAAGTAGTATAAACTTAAAGGTATAATACCACATTGGGCAGCCATGGTAACCGTGAAGGTGTGCCAAAATTTGTCTGTCACCCATGATTTGGGTTGCCAAAGTTTATATAGTAAAGGGTCAATTGTTACGATTCCTAAAACAGCTAAATAACTCAGTTGAAAGCCTACATCAAATAAAAGCATAGGTTTAAAAAGTAAAATAACTAAAATACTTATGGCTAGGGTATTGTAAATATTTGTGGGTCTTTTTAGGTTTAGGGCAATGACTATAATACTAAACATGGTAACCGCACGAGTTACAGAAGCTGATAATCCTGCTATTAGGGCGAAACACCAAAGAAAACTGACCAGTAATAAAGTCTTGATGAGTTTGCCATGTTTGAACCATTCTAAAGGTTTGAAAAGATAGCTTAGAATGAGTAAAAGAATACCAACATGTAGACCAGAAACGGCTAGAATATGAATGGCACCGGCGTTGACGTAGTTCGTGTAAATCTTATCACTAATGTCGTGTCTTTGACCTAATAGTAAGGCGTTAAGGATTGCTAATTCATCAGGTTTGAAGTTGTATGGTTTGAGTTTTTTGTTAATGTACTCACGAATGGAATTTGCAAAACCAAATAAGGTTGTTTTTCTGCGTTGTACCTTTAATAGGTGGTTTTTGGTAATAAAGATTTGATGATAAATATATTTTTTGGCAAGATGGTTTTTGTAATCAAATTGATAAGGATTTAAGGGAGTATTTATTTTGCTGAATAATATTTTGCTAATGTAGATGTCGTCTATTTTAAGTGATTCTGATAACCTGTTTTTTTCAATATTTAAAAGTGTTTTTCCAGAAACCGTGGCATTATCAATAGATTTTAAATCAATAATATATTTGTCATGGTATGCACTTGGTTTTAAAACGGCCCTAACCTTAAATGTTATGACTTTTAAGCTGTCAGTTTTTTTAAATTGATTGGTATAATGACTTGAACGGTTTTTTTTGTTTTGAAAACTGCTTGTTAGCATGCCGATAGAAATCATGGCGCACATGGCACATAATCCAAACCAATAATCTTTTTGGATCTTTTTTTTTGATCGAATTAAAAGTAATAATAGGCAGGCTAGGAGTGCTATAGTAAGGTAAACGCAAGCTATTAAAGTGATTCCTATAAAATGGGAAATAAGTATCCCGATTATAAGGCATAATGTTAATTTTATAATATTGAAATTGAGCAATTTCATGCTCTTACAATATATAAAAAATCTTACAAAATACGCCTAGCTTCGAAAAAGGCTTTTTGCCAATATGCTTCGTTTAATTTGGAAATTATAACGCCTTTGCTACTGGTGGCATGAATAAACTCAATATCATTGTTTTTAATAGCCACTATTAACCCTACGTGATTTATAGAGTTTCTTCTGTTGCCAGTTTTGAAAAATAATAGATCTCCGCGATTAACTTTTCTTAAAGATATCTTCTTTCCTTTCTTGGCCATATCTCTTGATATTCGAGGAAGCACGATTTCATAAGTTTTAAAGGACTCGTAGATCAGTCCGGAGCAATCCATTCCAGCTTCTGTAGTACCGCCCCATTTATATCTTACGCCTTCAAACTGTTTCGCATAATCTATAATATTTTTTTCTATTGATTTTGAGGCTTTAGCTTCTCTTTTCTGAGGTTTGATGTCTTTAAAAGATTCTCGTTCTGTTTCTTTTTGTCCATGAGTTGACGCACTAATCTCATTAGCAGTGGCATCTCTCTTATAGATTTTTTTAGATGACTTACAACTGATAAGCATGGTAAGAACAACATAAACTAGTAGGTAGGGTTTCATGAATCAGTTTTTTAAGCCATTATAAATAAGACGAGCAGTTTTTTCGCTAGCGCCTACGCCGCCAAGTGTCCGTTCTAATTCAAAGTAATCCAAAAACATTTGCTCTCTAAAATCCTTGTCCAGTATTTTGTCAAGTTCTTCTTTGAGTCTTTTCCTATTAAATTCTTTTTGAATCAGTTCAGTAACAACTTCTCTGTCCATCACTAAATTCACTAATGATATAAATTTTAGAGTTACAATACGTTTTGCAATTTGGTAAGATATAGCACTCCCTTTATAGCAAACAACTTGGGGTACTTTAAACAAAGCTGTTTCAAGTGTAGCCGTGCCTGATGTAACTAATGCTGCGGTTGAAATACTAAGTAAATCGTAGGTTTTATTTTCAATAAGGTGGACATTAATAGACTTTATAAAAGTTTTATAAAAACTATAATCTTGACTTGGAGCGCCCGCAATAACAAATTGATAATCTGGGTAATCATCGACTAAACTTAGCATGATATTGAGCATTTTAGTAATTTCCTGTTTTCTGCTTCCAGGAAGTAGGGCAATAATTGGCTTATCACTTAATTCATGGGTTTTTCTAAATTCATGCTCTTTAACTTGTTTTCTATGTGCAATGGCATCAATTAAAGGATGTCCAACGAAAGTGACATCATAATTGTACTTTTTGTAAAAAGGTTTTACAAAAGGTAAGATAACAAACATGGAATCAATGTCTCGTTTTATAGCTTTTACTCTACTAGCTCTAGATGCCCAAACCTGAGGAGAAATATAGTAGTTGGTTTTGTAACCTGCAGCTTTTGCCCACTGCGCTATACGTAAATTAAAACCTGAATTATCAATAAAAATAACGACATCAGGGTTAAATGTACTGATATCAGTTTTGCAGTATGCTATTAGTTTGAAGATTTTATTGAGATTCATAATCACTTCAGTAAATCCCATAAATGCACGTTCCTTGTAGTGCTTAACTAGCGTGCCTCCAGCTGATGCCATAAGATCTCCACCCCAAAATCTAATATCGGCATCATTATCTTGTTTCAATAAGGCTTTTATTAAATTTGATCCATGTAAATCGCCTGAGGCTTCACCAACTAGAATATAGTATTTCATCTTGTCTAGAAGAGTTTAAATACAAAAGTAAAAACGGCAACAAATACTGTTATTAATAGAACGCCTCGTGCCCTGTAATCTTGTCTTTTTTTTATGAAAATAAAGAAGGCTAGTAAATTTAAAATAGCCCCAAGACTAATAAGTTTTCCAAGAAACCCTTCTTTTGCTGCAGCTTGTATGACATGGGTAAAATCTTCACCTTGTCCTAATAAATTGGCGGCAAAAAAAAGTCCAATAGCATTTGCTACTAAACCAATGAACATGCCTATAAATATGTCTTTTTTATTCATTTAAATTCCAAGTGTTTAAATCTTTTATGAAGTCATGTGCTGTAAGATCAAATTGTGTGGGTACTACAGCAACAAAATTGTTGGCAAGTGCCCATTCATCTGTGTCTTCACCACCGTCTAAATTAACAAATTTTCCAGAAAGCCAATAATAATCTTTTCCTTGAGGTGTTTTACGTTTGTCAAATTCTTCAACCCAATTTGCTTTAGCTTGTCTGCATACTTTTATGCCTTTTATAAGGTCTTTTTCTATGTTCGGAATATTTACATTTAGGACAATTCCTTCTGGTATACCACGTTCTAAAACATGCTTGGTTATTGTGCTAACATAAGTTTTTGAAGCTTCAAAATTTGCATTCCAACTGTAGTCAAGTAAGGAAAAACCAATGGCAGGGATTCCTTCAATACCTGCTTCAATAGCTGCACTCATGGTGCCAGAATAAATCACATTAATTGAAGCGTTTGATCCATGGTTAATTCCAGAAACACATAGGTCAGGTTTCCTTCCTAAAATCTGTCTTACAGCTAGTTTCACGCAATCTGCAGGTGTACCTGAGCAGCTGTATTCTTTTTGTGGCCCATCATCAAAATGCACTTCTTCAGAAAACAATGTAGAGTCAAGAGTTATGGCATGGCCCATGCCGCTTTGCGGACTATTTGGAGCGACTACAACTACATCACCTATCTCATTCATAATGGAGATTAAAGTCCTTATTCCTGGTGCACTGATACCATCATCATTAGTAACTAAAATAAGTGGTTTTTTATTCATTTTACATTTTTCATATAGCTTCGCTAAAATACATAAATTCGTGAGTAAAGTCTCATTTTGTTTGGTTTAACAAAAAATTAGTAGCAATTCCCTGTTATGGCATGGTTTTTTCTTTATTTTAGTGAAAAATAAGTTGCGCTTTTAGAAGTGAACAAATTTGTATAGATGAAAAATATTATGAGAAGGAATTATAAAGTACTGTCACTTTTGCTACTCCTAGCATTTGCGTCATGTAGTTTTACTACGAAAAAATTTAGCAACCCGGATAAAGATAAGCTTCTAATTCAGATTATAACGTTTGTTTTAGAACAGGGACATTTTGACCCGATTTCAATGGATGATTCATTTTCAGAGGAATTGTTCAACGATTATATTGAAATTCTTGATCCCGTAAAACGTTATTTTTATCAATCAGATATTAAGGATTTTGAAAAGTATAAGTTAGAAATTGATGATCAATTAAAGGATACAGATATTACTTTTTTCAATATTGTAAATGAACGCATGCTTGAACGAATTGAAGGTGCAAAAGAGATTTATAGAGAAGTGTTAGCTGAACCTTTTGATTATACTTTAGACGAATCTTTTGATACCAATTATGAGAATAGTGAGTTTGTTAAGAATAAAAAGCAAATGAAAGACAGGTGGAGAAAGCAACTAAAGTTTTCTACAATTTCTAATTATGACGACCTGTTTAAGGAAGAAAAGCTTGCTAAAGAAAAAGATCCTGAATATGTAATGAAGACCAAAGAGGTTATGGAAGTTGAAGCTAGGGAGGCGACATTAAAATCTATTGATATTTATTTTAATGATAGTATTGATGATTTAAAACGTGAAGATTGGTTTGCCTTATTTGTGAACACGATAGTTGAAGAATATGACCCGCATACTTACTACTTAGCACCTAGAAATAAAGAAGATTTTGACCAGCGTATGTCAGGTAAATTAGAAGGTATAGGTGCGAGATTGCAAAAACGCATGGACTACATAAAGATTGTAGAATTGATTTCTGGTGGTCCGGCATGGCGTAGTAAGGAGCTAGAAGTTGAGGATATTATCTTGAAAGTTAAACAAGAGAATGAAGAATTTCCAGTGAATATTGTGGGGATGCGCATTAGTGATGCTATAAAATATATCAAGGGGCCTAAAGGCACGAAAGTTACCTTAACTGTTAAAAAAGTAGATGGTAGTCTTAAAGACGTTGTTATTACTAGGGATGTGGTTGAGTTAATGGAAACTTATGCTAAATCTTCTGTAGTTGAAAAGGATAGTGAAAAATATGGCGTTATAAATTTACCTGCCTTTTATGTTGATTTTGAAGATTATAAAAATGTCAACGCTGCGAAAGATGTGAAAAAGGAAATTGACTACTTGAAAAATGAAGGTATTGAAGGATTGGTGCTAGATTTACGTAATAATGGTGGCGGATCTTTACCTACGGTTGTAGATATGGCAGGTTTGTTTATTGAAGATGGACCAGTGGTACAAGTGCGTTCAACAGGAGAGTCAAAAGAGGTTTTAAAAGACAGAGATAAGAGTATTGCTTGGGATGGGCCTTTGGTGATTCTAGTAAATGAAATTTCAGCATCAGCGTCTGAAATTATGGCTGCCGCTATGCAAGATTATAAGCGTGCCATAATAATAGGGAGTAAGCAGACTTATGGTAAAGGGACAGTTCAAAATGTGATTAATTTGAATAATATGTTGAGAAATAATACGAGCGGCGACTTAGGAGCTCTAGCCTTAACCACTCAAAAGTATTATAGAGTTAATGGTGGATCCGTTCAATTAGAAGGAGTGAAAAGTGATGTAGAAGTACCCGGACGTTTTACCTATATTGATGTTGGTGAGAAGGACAAAGGAAATCCATTACCATGGGATGAAATTGATGCTGCCGATTATACGCCTTGGGAGGATTACTTTGACTATGATGCAACTGTGGCGAGAAGCAAAACCCGAATGAGTAATAACGAGCAATTAAAATTAATTGATAAAAATGCGAAGTGGGTTAAAGGCAAGATTGATGAAACGGTGTTTTCTTTAAATTATGAAAAGTATAGTGCTCAAAACGAGTTAAATGAGGAGGAGTCAAAGCAGTTTGATGCCATTTCAGATTATAAAACCAATTTAACTTTTGATTCTACTAGTTACGAGAAAGCACTTTTTGAACAAGATACTACAGATTTAAAGGAAAAGCGTGAAAGATGGCATCAAAGTCTAAGTCAAGATGTGTACATTGAAGAGGCGCTTAATGTGTTAGAGGATTTAAAAGTTTCTTATAGAATTAAAAAAGTGGCTTCTACTGTTAAGAAGTAATAAAAAATTTATGAGTCATAAATCAAACTCATTAAGAGGGTTAGCGCTCCAAAAGTTTAAAAAAAACTTTTGGGGCGTTTTTAGTTTTTGCTTCATCATTTTTGTTGGGTTTATTGCTGTTTTTGCTTACATCTTCGCTCCAGATAATACCCAGCATGCAAACCAAATGCATTTAGCGATTCATTCTAAAAAACCCGGATTTTCTATAGATATGCTAACGATTCCTTCAGATAGAAAAGAGGAGCAAGGGGGGCTAGACGCTATTCTGTTTGGAAAAAAAAATACAAATACTGAAGTTCCAATTTCTGATTTTAGTGTTGAGGATGGTGTTTTGATCTATCAAGAATATGCTGCGGATGGCATAGAGGGTGCTGAGAAAACAATTGAACTTTCAATATTTCCAAACCAGTCTGTTGAAGGGTTTATCGTAGAAAGAACATTTTTGTTTGGTACCGATAAATACGGTCGCGATTTGTTAAGTCGTGTTTTGGTTGGTGCGCGTATCTCCTTTTTTATTGGTTTTGTAGCGGTATTTATTTCACTTCTTATTGGTCTGTTAATGGGGAGTGCAGCGGGGTATTTTGGCGGTAAAGTGGATGCAGTTATCATGTGGGTGATTAATGTAACTTGGTCTATCCCTACGTTACTCTTAGTCATCGCCATTACTTTAGCTTTAGGTAAGGGGTTTTGGCAAGTTTTTATTGCGGTTGGTTTAACCATGTGGGTTGAGGTGGCCAGAATAGTACGCGGTCAAATAATCAGTACTAAAGAAATGCAATATGTTACTGCAGCAAGAGCATTAGGCTACACGGATTATAGGATTATTGTAAAGCATATTTTACCGAATATTATGGCGCCTTTAATTGTGATTTCTGCAGCTAATTTTGCAGCAGCTATTTTAATTGAAAGTGGGTTAAGCTTTTTAGGTATTGGTGCTCAACCTCCTATGGCTAGTTGGGGGGCTATGATAAAAGATCACTACAATTATATAATTCTAGGAAAACCCTATTTAGCTATAATACCCGGGCTCTGTATAATGATTTTAGTGATGGCCTTTATGTTGATTGGTAATGCCTTGCGGGACGCTTTAGATGTGAAGAATTAATCTTGTGCTGGATGATTACATTGCTCATATCAAGCTTAATTAATAGTTCTCAATGTTGCTTGTTTTGCAATGGCTTGCTGAACTCGTGTATTTTATGGAGGTATTAGTTTTGATTTAAATCCATATTTCCATTTAGTTCATCAATGTATTCTAGAACGTCATCTTTTCCAATGCTCTTAGATGAGGATGTAATGAAGTGGTTAGGCATATCTTCCCACGTTTCTAATAGAATGGTTTTGTAGTCTTCAATATGCTTTGTGATGGCATTAGGTTTTAATTTATCGGCTTTTGTGAAAATTATTGAAAACGGTATGCCGTTTTCTCCTAACCATTGCATAAATTCTAAATCAATAGGTTGTGGGGTGTGTCTTATGTCAACAAGTACAAATGCGGTAACGAGTTGTTCTCGTAAGCCAAAATATTGGGTTATAAATTTTTGAAAAACTTTTTTTGAGCTTTTGGAAACTCGTGCATAACCGTATCCAGGTAAATCAACCAAATGCCAATTCTTATTAATTAAAAAATGGTTTATAAGTTGTGTCTTTCCTGGTTTTCCTGAGGTTTTTGCTAAACTTTTACGGCTGGTTAGCATGTTGATTAATGAAGATTTACCAACATTACTTCTACCAATAAAAGCATATTCCGGTAATCTGCTTTTTGGGCATTTAGCGACATCAGAATTGCTAACAACAAATTCAGCAGATTTAATTTTCATAACTCAGATCATTAGGTTTATAGAAGAGATTGTATATAAAGAGGTGACTTTTAGTAGGGTTTTAAAATCCTCTTTTTTCTAACCATGTATTCATGATTTTATTAAACTCATCTGGGTGTTCCATCATGGCCGCATGGCCGCATTTGTCTATCCAATGCAATTCAGAGTCAGGTAAAAGTTCATTGAATTCTTCAGCAACTTCCGGGGGAGTTACATTATCGTTTTTGCCCCAAATGATGCAGGTTGGATTTTTCATTTTTGGTAAATCTTTAGCCATATTATGTCTAATCGCACTCTTGGCAATGGCTAACGTTTTAATTAGTTTGTGTCGGTCGTTAACCGTTTCGTAAACTTCGTCAACAATCTCCTTAGTGGCAACCGCGGGGTCATAAAAAACATCTTGTGCTTTCTTTTTTATAACCTCATAATCGCTCCTCTTGGTGTATCCACCTCCCATGGCGCTTTCGTACAATCCAGAACTTCCTGTAATAATAAGAGCTTTTACAGTGTCAGGGTACATTTTAGTGTGGTATAATCCAATATGACCACCTAATGAATTTCCTAATATTATAACTTCCTTATAGCCCTTGAAAACTATAAAATCATGCAGGTATTTCGCAAAACTCTTTACGTTGGTTTTCAATAAAGACATGGTGTATATAGGTAGTTCGGGAATAAGAACTTTATATCCTTTTGCACTAAAAAAATCAGTAACAGAATCAAAGTTACTTAGACCTCCCATAAGACCATGTAAAATGATTATGGGTGTGCCTTCACCAGCCTCAATATAGCTATATTTTTTTTCTTTTTTTAAACTATGCGCCATTCATTAATTAGTCAGTCGTTCAAAACAAATATAGGTATTTCATTGATATTTCCACTATAATAATTCTTTTCAAAGCAAAATCATATAGCTGTAATTGGGAATATTAATATTAAGATGTTAACAATCCTAATCTCACATACAGAAGTGTTTCGTTTGGTGGAAGATAGCGCTCTCGTTGAACGGGCCTGTTTTAAATCGGTCTAAAAACCTATTTAGTCGAAAATTTATTAACAAAGTGGTATTAAGTGGTAAAATGTGGTAAAATTTTCGATATATTTGAAAAGTAAACTAATTATTTCCAACAAACTGCTTTGAGCTTAATAACAGGGACATACGATTGTAAAGTTGATGTGAAGGGTCGATTAATGATGCCCGTCGCTATCAAAAAGCAGTTGTCGTCAGTGTTGCAAGAGGGTTTTGTGGTTCGACGTTCAGTTTTTCAAAAATGCTTAGAGCTTTATCCTATGAGAGAGTGGCAGGTTTTGATGCAGAAAATGAACAAGTTGAACAAGTTTAAGAAAAAGAATAATGATTTTATCAGACGGTTTACCGCTGGAGCAAAAATAGTAGAGGTAGATGCTAATGGGCGGTTACTGATTCCGAAGGACTTGACGGTTTTTGCTGATATTTCTAAAAATATTGTAGTGGCTTCTGCTATCAATATTATTGAAATTTGGGATAAAGATTTGTATGAACAAGCTATTGATGATGCTGCGGTTGATTTTGCAGATTTAGCTGAAGAGGTAATGGGACAAGACGATGACGACCATGGAATATCATAACCCTGTATTGTTAAAAGAAACGGTTGATGGCTTGGCTATTGATCCTGATGGCGTTTATGTGGATGTCACTTTTGGTGGTGGAGGTCATAGTAAAGAAATGTTGAGTAGGTTGGGTGAAAAAGGCAGGTTGTTTGCTTTTGACCAGGATGCTGATGCGTTAAGGAATGAAATTGATGATGATAGGTTTGTTTTAATTCATGAAAACTTCAGATATATCAAACGTTTTTTAAGATTTCATGGGGTTAAGAAGGTGGATGGTATTCTTGCTGATTTTGGCGTGTCATCGCATCAATTTGATGTTGCGGAGCGTGGGTTTTCAACGCGTTTTGAGGCTGATTTAGATATGCGAATGAATCGACAAAACAAACTATCTGCTTTTCATGTTGTTAATGAGTATAAGGAAGAGCAATTAAAGCAGGTGCTTTTGCAGTATGGTGAGTTGCGTGCTGCTCCTGCAATGGCTAGGTTAATAGTGGAGTATAGAGAGCATGAGCCTATTGTAACTAGTGAGCAATTGAAAACAGTATTGAGAAAATTTTTGCCGCCACGTCATGAAAATAAAGTGTTGGCGCAAATTTATCAAGCCATAAGAATCGAGGTTAATCAAGAAATAGAGGCTTTAAAAGAGTTTTTATTGCAAACGCCGCAATTGCTGGAAAAAGGAGGGCGGTTAAGCTTTATATCATATCATTCTCTTGAAGATAGGTTGGTGAAACGGTTTATTAGAAATGGCTTGTTTGAAGGGGAGCCAGAGCGCGATATGTTTGGCAATTTTGAGGTGCCATTGAAGAAAGTAAATGGTTTAATTGTGCCGTCTGCAGAAGAAATAAAACAAAACAATAGAGCTAGAAGTGCAAAGCTAAGGATTGCAGAGAAACTATAGATGAAGCGTAATATTTATAACATATTAAAGGGGACTTTTTTAGTTAGTGATGACGCATTTAAAAATTGGCGCTTTATACTGTTTATCTCAGGATTGGCTTTGGTGATGATTGCTAGTTCGCATAGTGCTGATAAAAAGGTGTATGAAGTAGCGCGCTTAAAAAATGAAGTTAAAGAAATGCGTTCGGCTTTTGTAGATGGCCGGTCTAAGTTGATGATGTTGAAAATGGAATCGCATGTGGTAAAAGAAATGCAAGAAAAAGGGTTGGTGGTCTCAGAAAACCCACCACAAAAAATAAAAGTGAAAACTCAAAATTAGCAGGTAACATTGGCTGTAGATGATAAAAACATATTGAATCGTTTGTATTTTGTGGCAGGCTGCATGTTCATATTTGGAATTGCTGTTGTTTTTAAGTTATTGAGCATTCAGTTTCTTCAAGGTGAAAAATACAAGGCCCTGGCAACAGAACGCGTTGTTAAGGATGTTGTGATTCCGGCAAATCGCGGCAATGTATATTCGGTGCATGGCAATCTTTTGGCTACATCTATTCCGAGATACGATATTCGCTTTGATGCTTTGACGCCTTCATCTGTAAGGTTTGAAAAGTATGTAAAACCACTATGTGATTCATTGTCTTTGTATACAGGCAAAGCTTCACATACATTAGAAAAAGACCTTCGTCGGGCAAGAATAAACAGAAACAGATATTATTTGTTAGCAAGAAATATTGGGTATTCTGATTATATGCGTATTCGCAATTTTCCATTACTAAGTTTAGGTGCTTTTAAAGGTGGCTTGATTGTAGAGCAAACTACTAAGCGCGAACATCCTATGGGTGGAATAGCTCAAAGAACAATAGGGTATGAGCGGATTGATGATCAAGGTAATATTACTAGGCCAGGGATTGATGGAGCTTTTGGCGTAAAATATTTGCGTGGGGTTGATGGGCAACGCAAAAAACAGCAAATAGGGAAGGGGCAATGGAAGCCTTTAAGTGATGCAAACGAAATTGAGCCTAAAGATGGGTATGATGTGTATACTACAATTGATGTGAACATTCAAGATATAGCGCATCATGCACTTTTAGAACAATTGGAAAAATATAGAGCAGACCATGGCTGCGTGGTGGTTATGGAGACCAAGACCGGTGAGATAAGGGCGATTTCTAATTTGGGAAGAAATAAAAACGGACATTATTATGAGCGTTTAAATTATGCTGTTGGAGAAAGTCATGAGTCTGGCTCAACATTTAAGCTGATGGCTTTGGCTGCAGCTTTTGAAGATAAGGTTGTTGATACCAGTGATGTTGTAGATACGGAAAAGGGTGTTTTAAGTTTTTATGGTAAAAAAGTTCGTGATTCAAAACGTGGCGGTTACGGAAAGATAACGGTTTCAAAAGCTTTTGAGGTATCCTCTAATACTGGTATTGTTAAGGTGATTGATCAAGGATATAGAAAACAACCTGAAAAATTTATTGATAGGTTGTATGAGATGAATTTAAACGATAGCTTGAGTTTGCCTATAATAGGTGAGCCAGTTCCAATTATACCGGACCCTAGGGTTAAAAATGGACGTTGGAGTGGTATAGCTTTACAGTGGATGGCATATGGCTATGGAGTTTCTTTTACGCCATTGCAAACGCTCACGTTTTATAATGCTGTTGCTAATGATGGCGTAATGGTTAGGCCACGATTTTTAAGGGAGGTTAAGGAGTTTGATAAGGTAGTAGAGCCTTTTGAGAGAGTGGTTATTAATGAGCAAATCTGTTCAAAAGAAACTATAGGAAAGTTGCAAGCCCTGTTAAAAAATGTAGTGGAAAAAGATCATGGTACAGGGCATAGGTTGTATGCAAAAAACTTTTCAATGGCTGGTAAAACGGGGACTTGTCAAAAGGATTACAGGGATAAAGAAAAGTTGAATTATATTTCTTCGTTTGCAGGGTATTTTCCTGCTGAAAATCCAAAGTATTCATGTATTGTGGTTATTCATGAACCTGAAAAAGGTATCGGTTATTATGGTGCAGACGTGTCTGGTCCTGTTTTTAAACGTGTAGCGAAAAAAATATACACAGATACGCCTTTGGTTGATGAGGTGGCGTCTTTAGAGGTTCAAGCAGTTGATGTTAATGAAGATTATGAAAATTTTTATCATACGGCACAAACCTATAAGACTATTATGCCAAACTTAATAGGCATGCCGGCTATGGATGCTATCGTGTTATTGGAGAACATGCAAGTGGATCTAAATGTTAAGTTGGAAGGACATGGTATAGTGAAGGCGCAATCCATTAATAAGAATAAAAAATTAAAGTCAAATCAAACTGTAGTCTTAAGAGCCTCATGAAAGCATTAAAAGATATACTATACAAAGTAACCATAAATGCAGTTGTAGGAAATACAACGGTTAACGTGCGTATGGTTGATTTTGATAGTCGAAAAATCATGGAAGGTGATTTATTTGTTGCTAATAGGGGAGTGGTTTCTGACGGTCATGATTTTATTAATAAGGCTGTTGAAAACGGTGCCAAGAGTGTTGTTTGCGAAAGTATGCCAGAAAACCTAGTGGATGGTGTAACCTATGTTGAAGTTGATAATTCGAGTAAAGCTTTGGCTATTATAGCATCCAATTACTATAATAACCCATCAGAGAATTTAAAGTTGATTGGCGTTACAGGTACTAATGGGAAAACCACGGTGGCAAGTTTGTTGTATCAGTTATTCAAAAAAGCAGGCTATAAAGTTGGTTTGTTGTCTACGGTCAAAGTATTGGTAGATAATAAGGCATATGAAGCAACGCATACAACACCAGATTCGTTCACTATAAATAAGTATTTAAGTCAAATGAATGCTGAAGGAGTCGAATTCTGTTTTATGGAAGTGAGTTCGCATGGTATTCATCAAAACCGTACAGAGGGGTTGTCTTTTAAAGGAGGAGTTTTTACTAACTTATCTCATGATCATTTAGATTATCATAAAACTTTCGCAGAATATCGTGATGTAAAGAAAAGGTTCTTTGATACGCTTTCAGGAGATGCCTTTGCTTTGGTAAATGTTGATGATAAAAATGGCTTGGTTATGCTTCAAAATACCAAAGCTAAAAAATATACATATGCTTTAAAGCAATATGCTGATTATAAGTCACAAATATTAGAAAATCAATTTAGCGGCTTATTGCTCAAAATTAATGAAAGTGAAGTATGGACCAAGCTTATAGGAAGTTTTAACGCCTATAATGTATTGGCTATTTATGCAGTAGCAGAATTATTAGGCCTTGAAAAGGTTGAGATACTCCGTTTAATAAGCGATCTAGATAGTGTAAGCGGGCGTTTTCAATATGTGGTTTCTGAAGATAAAATCACGGCTATTGTTGATTATGCTCATACGCCTGATGCATTAAAAAATGTATTGGAGACTATTAATAGTATACGTACTAAAAATGAGGAATTAATCACGGTTGTAGGTTGTGGTGGTGATCGAGATAAAGCGAAACGTCCGGTCATGGGACATATTGCATCAGCACTAAGTACTAAGGTAATTTTTACTAGTGATAACCCACGGAGCGAGAAGCCTGAAGATATATTAAATGAGATTGAAGCAGGTGTAGAGCCTCAAGACTTTAAAAAAACATTGACTATAGAGGATAGAAAACAGGCTATTAAGGCGGCTTGTCAAATGGCACAACCCCATGATATAATTTTGATTGCGGGTAAAGGTCATGAAACGTATCAGGAAATAAAGGGTGAACGCTTTGATTTTGATGATTTAAATATTGTAAAGGAATTATTGAAGCGATTAAAAAATTAGAAGGGCCATTCCTGAGATGTCAGGAAATGATTTAAAATAAAACAAATATTACACTAAATGTTGTATTACTTATTTGAGTATTTAGAAAAACAGTTTCAGCTTCCGGGAGCGTCACTTTTTGGGTTTTTAACCTTTAGAGCGGCTTTGGCAATGATTTTTGCGCTGTTATTTTCAACTATTTATGGTAAAAGAATTATTGGGTTTTTACTACGACAGCAAGTTGGTGAAACCATAAGAGATTTAGGCTTAGAGGGGCAAAAAGAAAAGGCGGGAACGCCAACAATGGGAGGAGTTATTATTATTCTTGCTACTTTGATTCCTGTGCTATTATTGGCAAAACTTGACAATATTTATATTATTCTTTTGATTGTTACAACACTTTGGATGGGAACCATTGGGTTTATTGATGATTATATCAAAAAGTTTAAAAATGATAAAGAAGGCTTAAAAGGGCGTTTTAAGGTATTAGGGCAAGTAGGATTGGGAGTAATTGTGGGAGCAACGTTGTTTTTCAGCCAAGATGTAACAATGAAAGAAAAGTTGCCTTTGGAGCAGCAAAAAGTGTTGCTAGCTGAAAACCCAGATCTTGAAGCTTCAAAATTGTTTAGTGCAGAGATAAAATCAACAAAGACAACCATTCCTTTTGTTAAAGGAAATGAAATAGATTATGCTAAAGTTATAACATGGATCAGTCCATCCCTGGAAAAATATGCTTGGATAGTTTTTATTCTGGTGTCTATCTTCATAATTACTGCGGTTTCTAATGGGGCGAATTTGACGGATGGAATAGATGGTTTAGCGGCTGGAACCTCTGCCATCATTGTGCTTACTTTAGGGATTTTTGCATGGGTTTCGGGTAATATTATTTTCTCAGAATACCTCAATATCATGTATATCCCACGTGTGGAGGAAATAACAATTTACATCGCAGCCTTTGTTGGAGCGCTTATCGGTTTTCTTTGGTATAATACATATCCGGCTCAAGTTTTCATGGGTGATACTGGAAGTTTAACTATTGGAGGAATTATCGCTGTTATTGCTATAGCGGTAAGGAAGGAGTGGCTTATACCTGTGCTTTGCGGAATTTTTTTAGCAGAAAACTTATCGGTTGTTATGCAGGTGAGTTGGTTTAAATATACTAAAAAGAAATATGGAGAAGGAAGGCGCATATTTAAAATGTCACCGTTGCATCATCATTATCAGAAGCTAGGATATCATGAGAGTAAAATTGTTACAAGATTTTGGATTGTGGGGATATTGCTTGCGATTGTTTCAATAGTGACATTGAAAATAAGATAAATGAAAAGGCTGGTTGTTCTTGGAGGAGGAGAAAGCGGCATTGGTACGGCGCTTTTGGCGAAAGCAAACGGGTATGAAGTTTTTGTTTCGGATAAAGGCGGAATAAAAGAGAAGTACAAAGAAGTTCTTATACATAATGAGATTGAATGGGAGGATACAAGGCATACAGAATTAAAAATTCTAAATGCTGATATCATAATGAAAAGTCCCGGTATTCCTGAAACTGCAGATTTGGTGAGGGAAATTCGTAAATGTGGTATTCCAGTGCTTTCTGAAATTGAATTCGCTTCAAAATTTACTAATGCCACCCTAGTTGGTATTACAGGGAGTAATGGGAAAACAACAACAGCTACCTTAACGCATCACATCTTGAGACAAGAATTAAATGTGGGTTTGGCTGGAAATATTGGAGATAGTTTTGCCAAGCAGGTGTATGAAGAAGATTTTGAAAACTATGTCCTTGAAATTAGCAGTTTTCAGTTGGATGATTGTATTGGTTTTAAGCCGCATATTGCTGTTTTGCTTAACATAACTCCAGATCATTTAGATAGATATGATTATAAATTTGAAAACTATATCGCATCTAAATTCAGAATTGCAAGGAATCAAACAAAAGATGATTATTTGATTTATGATGCTGATGATGAAGTCATCGTGAATCACTTAAAATATCATCCAGTTCAATCAACATTATTGCCATTTTCATTAATTAAAACCATTGAAAAAGGGGCTTATTTAGATAAAGAAAATATTAAAATAACTATAGATAATACAGAGATAATTATGCCAACATCAAAATTAGCATTAGAAGGAAAGCACAACATTAAAAATGCAATGGCAGCTTCTACTGTAGCGCATTTATTAAAAATAAGAAAACAAACGATTCGAGAGAGTTTAGAAAACTTTCAAGGTGTAGAACATCGTTTAGAGCAGGTGCTTAAAATTAATAAGGTGCAATATATTAACGATTCTAAAGCGACCAATGTAAATGCTACGTATTATGCATTAGAAAGTATGGATGCACCAACAGTTTGGATTGTTGGAGGTGTAGATAAAGGAAATGATTATCAAGAGTTGTTTTCTTTTGTTAATGAAAAAGTAAAAGCTATTATTTGTTTGGGTGTCGATAATGAAAAATTGATGAGCACTTTTGGAAATATGGTAGACATCATTATTGAAACGCAGTTCATGAGTGAAGCTGTAAAAATTGCTTATAAAATTGCTGAAGCTGGGGATAGTGTATTATTGTCGCCTGCTTGTGCCAGTTTTGATTTGTTTGAGAACTACGAAGATAGAGGACGTCAATTTAAAAACGCGGTTAGAAAACTGTAATAATAATACTAATAATACGTGCAGTCACTATTTAAAAATATAAAGGGAGATCGGCTTATTTGGGCTATAGTAGCGTTATTGGCTATTTTGTCATTTCTGCCCGTCTATAGTGCTGCCAGTAATTTGGCTTATAAGGGTGAAGGCGGTAACACCTTCTCCTTTTTTATCAAACATTTTGTGCATCTTGTATTGGGATTTGCTATTATGTACGGTGTACATAAGATTCCTTATCGATATTTTAAGGGGTTGTCTTTGGTAATGATTCCTATTGTCTTGGTGTTGTTAGGTTTAACAATGCTACAAGGAACAACAATAGCGGGGGCTAATGCGAGCAGATGGATTCAGATTCCTTTTGTTGGTATGTCTTTTCAAACGTCCACTTTGGCAGCAGTGGTTCTCATGGTTTATGTCGCTCGATATATGTCTAAGGTTAGTGATAAAGAGGTGTCGTTTAAAGAATCTATTTTACCACTTTGGGTGCCTGTTTTTTTAGTTTTGATATTGATTCTTCCGGCAAACTTTTCTACAGCTGCCATTATATTCTTAATGGTGGTGATGTTGGTTTTTCTCGGTGGTTATCCTATAAGATATTTGGCGGTTATTATAGGTTCAGGGCTTTTGGTGTTGACATTATTTATATTGATAGCTAAGGCTTTCCCAGATGCTATGCCTAATAGGGTTGATACATGGATGGGGCGTATAGAAAGCTTCTCAAACCCTGAAGATACAGAGGCAGATTATCAGATAGAAAAGGCTAAAATTGCTATTGCAACAGGCGGAATTCAAGGTGTTGGTCCCGGTAAGAGCATGCAAAAGAATTTTTTACCGCAGTCATCCTCAGATTTTATTTTCGCCATAATTATTGAGGAGTATGGATTAATAGGAGGCGGTGTGATTATGACCCTGTATTTGTGGTTGTTATTTAGAATTGTAATTGTTTCACAAAAATCTGACACTATATTCGGTAAGTTGTTAGTGCTTGGCGTTGGTTTGCCTATTGTTTTTCAAGCGTTAATAAATATGGCTGTGGCTGTAGAATTATTTCCGGTTACAGGTCAAACACTGCCGTTAATAAGTAGTGGAGGAACCTCTATCTGGATGACTTGTTTGGCAGTGGGGATAATTTTGAGTGTGAGCGCAAAAAGAGAAGAAATAAAAGAGCAAGAAATTAGAGAGGAAAATCCATTAGAAATACTGTCAGAAGCATTATAAATGAGTAGCTATAATATCATATTATCAGGAGGGGGAACAGGAGGTCATATTTATCCGGCCATTGCTATTGCAAATGAGTTGAAATCTCGTTTTCCTGATGCTAAAATTTTATTTGTTGGCGCTCAGGATAGAATGGAAATGGAGAAAGTGCCAGAGGCTGGATATGAGATAGAAGGCTTGTGGATTTCGGGTGTACAGCGTCAGTTGACCTTGAAGAATTTAAGCTTTCCTTTTAAAGTACTTAGTAGCCTTTGGAAGGCCCGCCAGATTGTTAAGGCTTTTAAGCCTGATATAGCTATTGGAACAGGTGGTTTTGCTAGTGGTCCGTTATTGCACGTTGCGGCTTCTAATAATGTGCCTACATTAATTCAAGAACAAAATTCATACCCTGGAATAACGAATAAGTTGTTGGCGAAGAAAGCAAAAAAAATATGTGTGGCCTATGATGGGTTAGAGCGTTTCTTTCCTTCAGATAAGATTATAAAAACAGGAAACCCAGTAAGAAAAGGACTCTTAAGTATTGCCGCAAAGGTTGATGAAGGGAAGGCCTTTTTTCATTTAAAGCCTGAAAAAATAACCTTATTGGTTATTGGCGGTAGCTTAGGGTCAAGGCGTATTAATCAGTTGATAGAAAATAAACTGGATTTTCTAGATGCACAAAATGTACAGATTATATGGCAATGTGGAAAGCTTTATTATCAGCAGTATAAAATTTATGGCAATACAAAGCATGTTCAGGTTTATGAGTTTTTGAATACTATGGATTTGGCCTATGCAAGTGCGGATCTTATTATATCAAGAGCCGGAGCAAGTTCCGTTTCGGAATTATGCATTGTAGGTAAACCAGTTATTTTTATTCCTTCGCCTAACGTGGCTGAAGATCACCAAACAAAAAATGCTATGGCCATTGTAGATAAGCAAGGGGCTATGTTAATTAAGGAGGAAGATCTAGATGCGGATTTTGAAAATAAGTTCTCGCAATTGGTAGCATCTAGTGAAAAACAGAAATCACTAGGGGAGAATATAAAAAAGTTAGCGCTGGTTGATGCAACAGATGAAATTGCAAACGAAATAGAAGAGATATTGAAAGAAAATAAATGAATTTAAATCAAATACATAACGTTTATTTTATTGGTATTGGAGGTATTGGTATGAGTGCCTTGGCTCGATATTTCAAAGCAAAAGGAAAAAGTGTAAGTGGATATGATAGAACGCAAACTGAAATAACTGATAGTTTACAAACTTTAGGTATTGCTGTGCATTTCGTTGATAGCGTTGAGCAGATTAATCCTGTTTTTTTAGATAAAGATACGACCTTAGTGGTTTATACGCCTGCTGTTCCTGGAAGTCATAAGGAATTGAATTATTTCATGGCTCACAATTTTCAAGTGGTTAAGCGATCTAAAGTTTTAGGTATGATTACTGAAAACACGTTTTGTTTAGCTGTAGCTGGAACCCACGGAAAAACAACTACAACAAGTATTTTAGGGCATTTATTGAATGTTTGTGATGTTCCCTTAACAGCTTTTTTAGGCGGTATTAGCGAGAATTATAATTCTAATTTAATTCTTAACGGGACTGAGGTTACCGTTGTAGAGGCAGATGAATTTGATAGGTCTTTTTTAACCTTATCACCAAATTTGGCTTGTATAACGTCAATGGATGCAGATCATTTGGATATCTATGGTGATGCCTCGGAAATAGAGAAATCATTTCAGGATTTCTCTAAGCGAATCAAGCCAGGCGGAAAGCTGTTTTTTAGAAACGGTTTGCCCTTAGAAGGTATGACTTATGGCATTGATGATGATTCTGATTATTCAATACAAAATATAAAAATAAAAGAAGGAACCTATTTTTTTGATGTGAAAACACCAAAGATGGTCCTTGAAAATTTAGAATTTAACCTACCCGGTAGACACAATCTGTCGAATGCATTAATAGCCTTGGCGATGGCTGTAGAATATGGTTGCCCGTACCAACAGCTCGCCAAAGCTTTAGCATCTTATAGCGGTGTTAAGCGCAGATTTACCTACCAAATTAAAAGAGATGACCTTGTGCTTATTGATGATTATGCGCATCATCCGGAAGCAATTAATGCTGTTTTTAGCGCAATAGAAGAAATGTTTCCTAAGAAAAAAGTGCTTGCGGTTTTTCAACCACACTTGTATTCTAGGACGCGAGACTTTATAGATGATTTTGCAAAAAGTTTATCACAGTTTGATGAACTAATATTGCTAGATATTTATCCGGCCAGAGAACTACCAATTGACGGCGTGACTTCTGAATGGTTGTTGAGTAAGGTTAATTGTGAGCATAAAAAGTTAGTGACAAAAGAAAAATTGTTGGATGAAATAAGTGTTAGTGATGCTCAGGTTATTTTAACAATGGGGGCTGGTGATATTGGGGATGAAGTGCAACATATAAAAAGAAGATTGAGTAATGCGAGTTAATTGGGATTACATAAGGATGATTGTTTTGTTGGGCGTTGTAGGCGTTTTATTCGCTTTTTCGACGACTAGGAATGCGAATCGTGCGATCTCCATGCCTCAGGTTGAGTTTGTGAGTGAAAATAATCTTTTTATAACTAATGAAACTGTTAGTAAATTGTTAATACAAAATTGTGGAGGTGTTAAAAACGTGCCCAAAGAAACTTTAGATTTGAATGAATTAGAAAAAGCCCTCAAATCTAATCCTATGATAAAAACTGCAGAGGTGTATGTTGCTGTAAATGGTTTACTTAAAGCTAAAATAGAGCAAAAAACACCAATTGCGAGAGTTAGTACAAATGCATCTTATTACATTGATGACGAAGGTTTATTTATGCCATTGTCAAAAAATTATTCTGCTAGAGTACCATTAGTTACTGGTTATGTTGAAAAAAACAAATTACAAAACCTTTATAAGGTTGCACGTAAAATTAATGATGATGACTTCTTAAAAAGACATGTTATAGAAATACATCAAGAGGTTAATGGGGCGATTGCTTTGAGACTTAGGAAGTATAAATTTTTAGTGCAATTAGGAAGTGTTGATTTGTTAGATAAAAAAGTAAATAATTTAAAAGCGTTTTATCTTAAAAACTTAAAAGATAATACACTCAATAAGTATAGTAAAGTGAATTTACGGTTTGAGAACCAAGTAATATGTACCAAAATTTAAGCCATGGAGCATAATTTAGCAGTAGGATTAGACATAGGAACCACAAAAATTGTGGCCATGATTGGGCGTAAGAATGAATACGGTAAGGTTGAGATCTTAGGTATTGGTAAATCTAAAAGCTTAGGTGTTCATCGTGGTGTAGTAAATAATATTACGCAAACTATTCAATCCATCCAACAGGCCATTCAAGAAGCTGAGATTGCTGCAGAAATGAAGATTCAAGATGTTACCGTTGGTATTGCAGGGCAACATATTAGAAGTTTACAGCACAGTGATTACATAACACGGTCTAATTCTGATACCGTAATTGATGATGATGATATTGATCGATTAATCAATCAGGTTCATAAATTGGTAATGCTTCCGGGAGAAGAAATTATTCATGTTTTACCTCAAGAATATAAAATTGATGGCCAAGCTGAAATAACGGAGCCTATTGGTATGTATGGTGGAAGGTTAGAGGCCAATTTTCATGTTGTAGTGGGGCAAGTGTCTTCCATTAGAAATATTGGCCGCTGTGTTCAAAGTGCCGGATTGAATTTAGAAGGTATTACACTAGAGCCTTTGGCATCAGCTAATGCAGTTTTAAGTCAGGAAGAGAAGGAAGCAGGTGTCGCTTTAATTGATATAGGAGGGGGAACTACTGATTTAGCCATTTTTAGAGATGGAATTATTCGTCATACTGCAGTGATTCCTTTTGGCGGCAATGTTATTACCGAAGATATCAAAGAGGGGTGTTCAATAATTGAAAAACAAGCTGAATTATTAAAAATAAAATTTGGCTCGGCATGGCCTGGAGAAAATAAGGATAATGAGATTGTGTCAATTCCTGGATTACGAGGTCGCGAGCCTAAAGAAATAACCTTAAAAAATCTTTCAAAAATAATTCATGCTCGTGTAGTGGAGATTGTGGAACAAGTCTATGTTGAGATTAAGAATTATGGGCATGAAGAGCAAAAGAAAAAATTAATAGCAGGTATAGTTTTAACTGGAGGAGGCAGTCAGTTGAAACACCTAAAACAATTAGTAGAGTATATAACCGGAATGGATACCAGAATTGGCTATCCCAATGAACATTTGGCTGGCGATAGTGATGACGATATCACAAGCCCTCTTTTCGCTACAGCCGTTGGTCTTGTATTAGACGGATTAAAAAGACAAGAACGTAAGAAAACTGAGCAGCAGCAGGATGTTGAAGATTTATTAGAATCAGATACCTCTGTTGAAGAAGAACCAAAAGAAGCACCTATTAAGGAAAGACGCTCATTCCTTGATAAGTTGACAGAGCGCGTTAAAGATTTTTTAGATAACGCTGAGTGATTAAACCATTGAATTAAAATTATAAAGTACAAACCCCCAGTAAAACTGAATTTATGAGCAGCAACAAAGAATTCGAAAGTATTTCATTTGATTTACCCAAGAATCAATCAAACGTAATTAAAGTTATAGGCGTTGGTGGTGGCGGAAGTAATGCCATTAACCATATGTTCCAACAAGGTATTAAAGGTGTAGATTTTTACGTCTGTAATACGGATGCCCAAGCCCTCCAAAATAGTGGTGTTCCAAACAAAATCCAATTAGGTCTTACGCTTACAGAAGGTTTAGGGGCTGGAGCAAATCCCGATATTGGAGAGCAGTCTGCAGTAGAAAGTTTTGATGATATTTCTCAAATGTTAGACTCTAATACAAAAATGGTCTTTATTACTGCCGGAATGGGAGGAGGTACGGGTACTGGTGCGGCTCCTATAATTGCTAAAATGGCTAAGGATTTGGATATCTTAACCGTTGGTATTGTGACTATGCCTTTTCAATTTGAAGGGAAAATGCGTCTTGAGCAATCTCAAAAAGGAATTGAAAAATTAAGAAGTGTTGTTGATTCGCTTATTGTTATAAACAATAATAAACTTCGTGAAGTTTATGGGAATTTAGGATTCAAAGCTGGCTTCTCTAAAGCTGATGAGGTTTTATCTACTGCTGCTCGTGGTATAGCCGAAGTAATAACACATCACTATACACAAAATATTGATTTACGTGATGCTAAAACGGTATTGAGTAATAGTGGTACCGCAATAATGGGCTCATCATTAGCTTCTGGCCAAAATCGTGCTCAAGATGCCATTCGCAATGCTTTAGACTCACCACTATTGAATGACAATAAAATAACCGGCGCTAAAAACGTATTGTTGCTTATCGTTTCTGGTGCTCAGGAAATTACAATTGATGAAATAGGGGAAATAAATGATCATATCCAAAATGAAGCTGGTCATGGCGCTAATATTATAATGGGTGTTGGTGAAGATGAAACGCTTGAAGAATCTATTGCCGTGACTATTATTGCTACGGGTTTTAATATTGAACAACAGGATGAGATTTCTAATACAGAGACTAAAAAAGTAGTGCATTCTCTTAGTGAAGATCAAGAGTTAGACGCAGCGCAAAAGGAGCCGGTAATCATTGCACCTGTAATTGAGCTGAAAGAAGAAAAAGAAACGCCTGTTGTTCGTCATACCTTAGATTTAGATGTTGAAGAGGATGATGCTGAACAATTTACAATCAAACAAAAAACAGAAAAGACAGACCATAACATAGATTTAATTTCAACGTCTGATTTAATAAAAAATATAGACGTTGTCTATAATGAGGTTTCTGCTACTATTGAAGATGAAGAAGATTTCATTATTAAGCCGGTGACGCGAATGTCTACGGATTTAGATAGTTTACTTGAACAAGACACTATTTCTGAATATATAGAAGAAGAGAAGCAAATTACGTTAACCTTTGATTTGCCTTTATCCGAGGATGATCAGGATCAATTTGAAAAGAGAAAAGTTGAGGATGTGGTATCTTATGATTTGATTGATGACGATGTTAAAGATATTGCTGTAAATGATTATGTTGAGCTCATTACTGTCACAGAGACTAATAAAGATGGCGATATTCGATATGCTTTAGATGATTATTCAGACGAAGAGTCTTCTTTAAGTAAAAAGGATGCCGTAGCTGAGCCAATAGAAGAAGATAATGATATTGCTTTTGAAAGAAAGGTTGTGAAAAGCGTTGTGCTTGAAGAAGATGATGCTCAGGAAATTGACCCAATGAACACGCCTATTTCAGAATTACTAAAGGAGCGGGCTGAAGAGCGTAGGCGTAAAATGAAAGATTTTAACTATAAATTTAATAGTTCTAAAATTGATGATATTGAAAAAGTACCTGCCTACAAACGTCAGGGCGTTAATTTAAATGAAGCTAAACATTCATCTGAAACTGATATGTCACGAACAAGTATTGGCTTAGATGATAACGATGATATTCAACTAAGAAGTAATAATTCTTTTTTGCATGATAACGTAGATTAATTAAAGTTCCATTGACTAACTTTTACTATGTAATGAACCCGAATAGGCCTCCCTCAGCTTTTCGGGTTTTTAATTGGGATTGTTTTGTCTTTAAAATGGACCTGTGCCATATAGGTTTTGATGTAATTAAAATGTTGATAGTAATAATTCTTTTTTATTTGTACTTCTAAGTTTAGGCATCCAACTTTTTTTTATCTTCGCAGTCAAATAAAGAAATAATGAGTTTACAGCAAGATGTTATGTCGGCCTTAAAAGTCGCAATGAAAACTAAGGATCAGGTAGCGCTAACAGCTTTACGTGCGGTTAAATCGGCAATATTATTAGCTCAAACTGAAAGAGGTGTAAAAGAAGATTTAAGCGAAGAGCAGGAACTTAAAATACTTCAAAAGCAAGTAAAGCAACGCAAAGATAGTGCGGCTATTTATTTGGAACAAGGACGAGAAGACCTTGCTGCTCCTGAATTGGCTGAAGCTGAAGTGATAGCCCAGTTTTTACCTGAAGCCTTGACTAATGAGGAAATTGAAAAAGTGGTTGTTGCAACTATAGATCAAATAGGTGCGTCAGGGATGAAAGATATGGGGAAAGTCATGGGAATAGTGAATAAGGAGTTGGCAGGAAGGGCTGATGGGAAAACTATTTCTACTATCGTGAAATCGAAATTATCATAACATATAATCCTATAATTCAGGATATAATGGCTGCGTAGTTCAACTGGATAGAATATCAGATTTCGGCTCTGAGGGTTGGGGGTTCGAATCCCTTCGCGGTCACAATTAAAAGGCTTCAATGATTTGTTTATCAAATGATTGAAGCTTTTTTTATTTGCATGGTTTTGTTTGATTCATGCAGGTTGTTCATTTTTAGGTCTTGGCGCTATAGTTGTTTTAAAAAGTAGGTCTTCTGTCTTAAAAATGCTGAGCTCTAGCTTAGAAGGATCTGCTAGATAGGAATCTATTTCAAAAATAGGCTTACCAAGGGCTTGGCATGTGTTTTTTCTTTATTAGAGATGCTATGATTTATGCTGCTACCGTATTCTGAAATTGGTGTTTTGCGTCATAAAATATTACTTTACCCCAACCTATAGAGTTGCCAAAGAAATAGGGTGTAAAAACCTTGTGTTTTTGTTATCGTTATCTAAGCAGTTTAATGTATTGTGTTTTCCGTAACCTGTATTGTTTGTTTTTACTTGAGTTGAGTACCATACAAAATTGGTAATAACAGGCTTAATTCCTTTATTTTATATATATTGCTAACACTACAACTAAATTAATGGCTAAAATGAAACTAATAGATTATAATCACTTTTTGTTGTGTGTGTTTTTTGTTTTGAAATTAACTGCACAAGAACAGCCTCCTATAGAAGTATTTTCAGCTACTGATTACGAGGCTGAAACACAGAATTGGAGTGTTGCCCAATCTAAAGATCGAAATATTTATGTCGCAAATAATAAAGGACTTTTAGAGTATAATGGCGCTTATTGGAAACTATATGAATCGCCGAATGAAACTATAATGCGATCTGTTAGTGTAATTGATAATTTAATTTATTCCGGAAGTAACAACGATTTTGGGTATTGGCAAAAAAATGATTTCGGCATCTTATTCTATTCTTCCCTTTCTGAGGCCTTAGAAATAGAATTTGTTGAAGAAGAAAGCTTTTGGAATATCCTTAGTGTTGAAGATTATATATTGTTTCAATCCTTAAGGCGCATATATATATATAATAAATTAGATGGTACTTATAGTACTATAGAATCCCAATCAATTATTTACAAAATGTTTGAGGTGGATGAAAGTATTTATTTCCAAAAAACCAATGAAGGTATTTATAAAATAGAAAATGGGGATGCTAAGTTAGTTTCTGATAATCCGATTGTGGCATACAATAGGCTTGTTAATATATATAAAACTAATGATGGCTTATTAGTAGAAACCGAAAACGAAGGGTTCTATGTGTTATCTAATAATGGTATTTCAAAGTGGAATATAACAGCTAATAACGTGCTTTCTGAAGTAAGTGTTTTCAGAAGTATTCAGTTAAGAGATGGAAGCTTTGTTTTAGGAACAAGATCTGATGGTATTCTTCATTTAACTGATGACGGGAAACTGGATTATAAAATTGATGTAATACATGGTCTGAGTAATAATACGGTGCATGCGGTTTTTGAGGATGAGGATAGCAATATCTGGTTGGCTTTGGAAAATGGAATAAATTGTATAAATATTAAATCTCCATTTACTACTTATAAGGATGAGGATGGTAAATTAGGAACGGTGCATACATCGACAGTCTTTAATGATGTTTTGTATTTAGGAACTAATCAAGGTTTGTTTTATAAACCTTTAAATAGTGATGGAGAGTTTGCTTTACTTTCTGGAATTCAGGAATCTGTATGGAATTTAGTTGTTTTTGATGATGTTTTGTTCTGTGGTCATGATACAGGAACCTCTATAGTAAGCGGGAGAGAGGCCAAAAAAATTAAGGGCATTGATCATGGGACTTGGGATATTAAAGCGATTCCTGGAAATCCTAATTGGCTGCTTCAGGGCAATTACAATGGATTGTATGTGATAGAAAACCAAAATGGTAATTGGGTGCTAAGAAATAGAATTGAAGGTTTTGATTTGTCAAGTAGGTTTTATGAATTATATAATAATCATATTTTCATAAGCCATGAATATAAAGGGGTATTTAAATTAGAGGTAGATAAGGATTTTAAAAAGGCATTAAAAATAGAAAAAATTCCAGCAGTAGATAAAGAGCTTCATTCTAGTATTGTGAAATATAAGGATAAACTATTGTTCGGCTGTAAAAAAGGTGTTTTCACATACCAAGATGAATATAATAAGTTTGTAAAAGATTCGGTATTGAGCACACTTTTTAAAAGTAATGAATATACTTCAGGGAAGTTAATTAATACCCCATTGACCAATACCTTATGGGCTTTTTCAAAATACAGTTTAAATTATTTGTCACCAGGTAAGTTAAGTGATGTTCCAAAAATTAATTCGATATCCTTATCACAATCTTTACCAAGAGGTTTGACGGGGTATGAAAATATTACCCATATTGATAAAGAGCGCTATTTAATTGGTACTTCTACAGGGTATACTATGGTAGATTTGGAAAGACTACCTAAAAAGAATTATAATGTGGTCCTTAACACGATTGTTAAAAGCAAATTTAACGCGCCGCCTGATACAGTTAATAAATTGGAAAAAGGATTTTTTGAAAATTCAGAGAGCGATGTGCTTTTTAATTTTAGTGTAGCAGAGTTTGATAAGTATATTGATACAGAATATCAATATAAGCTTGAAGGTATGTATCCAGAATGGAGCGATTGGTCTACGGATGCTCATACACTGTTTAAAAATTTATCATTTGGGGATTATGTATTCAAATTAAGGGCACGTGTTGGGAATAGAGTGACCGAAAATACGGCGTCGTATGAATTTAGTATTGACAGACCATGGTTTTTAACCAATGTGATGATCGGCATATATGTTATACTAGTGCTTTTATTTTCATTGTTTATGCATAATGTATATACAAGGTATTATAGAAAACAGCGGGAGGTATTACTTAAAGAGTCTCAGCGCGAGTTGGAATTAAAGGAGTTAGAAAATAAGCAGCAGCTTATGCGATTTAATAATGATAAGCTGAGGCAGGATATTGAAAGTAAGAATAGAGAGCTTGGTATTTCTACTATGAGTTTAATTAAAAAGAATGAGTTTTTGAATAGTATTAAAAAGGAATTATTAAGTACAGAAGATAGTAAGAGCATCAAACAAGTGGTTAAGATAATTGATAGGAATCTAAACAATAATGATGATTGGCATGTTTTTGAAGAGGCGTTTAATAATGCCGATAAGGATTTTTTGAAAAAGATTAAATCTCTTCACCCAGAACTCACTTCAAATGACTTAAGGTTATGTACCTATTTGAGACTTAATTTGTCATCAAAAGAGATTGCTCCATTGTTAAATATCTCATCTAGAAGTGTTGAGGTTAAACGTTATAGGTTGAGGAAAAAAATGAATCTAAAGCATGAATCAAGCTTAACGGATTATATTTTGGAAATTTAAAACCACAACACAGCTATTTTATACCTATACAAGACCACAACATTGGCTTAAAAAGTGGTTTTTTGGTTAAAAATTTAATTTCCTTAAATCTATGTTAAAACCTTGTAATTATTGGGGTTTTAATAAAAATGTGTCCTTTTTTTTGAATTGTATGTTTTTTGTAGCGGTGTAAATTATTAAATCAACAATGTGATTCGATAATTTTACTTAAAACAAAAACTAACAATTTTATGAGACACACGCTATTCAAAATTTTAACCTTATTCTTTATAGCATACTCCAGTGCACAAAATGTGGACATAAGTGGAGTTGTTCAGGATGAAACAGGATTTCCAGTTCCTGGGGCAAACATTATTGTAAAGGATACTAGCAAAGGATCTACAACAGACTTTGATGGTAATTTTACTTTAAACGAGGTTGAAACGGGTTCGATAATTACCGTTAGTTACATAGGATATGTAACTAAAGAAATTACTATCACAAGCAATGAACCTTTAACTATTGTCTTACAAGAAGACTTAGCGCAACTAGATGAAGTAGTTGTTATTGGTTATGGTACACAAAAGAAAAAGGATGTTACAGGGGCAGTGGCCATTGTAGATTCACAAACCATTGAGGATTTAAAACCAGTAGATGCAGCCCAGGCGTTACAAGGTACTTCAGCTGGGGTAGCAGTAACCGCTCCCTCGGGTTCACCAGGTGGTGGATTCAACATCTTAATTAGAGGTGTTAGTTCAAACGGTGACAATGGACCTTTAGTAATTGTTGACGGTTACAAAGGAGATTTAAACACCATTAACCCTAGTGATATTGAAACCTTTTCAATTCTTAAAGATGCTCAAGCAGCAATTTATGGTATAGAAGGTGCAAACGGGGTGGTTTTGGTAACTACTAAAAGTGGTAAAAAGAACCAGGCATTAAAAATCAACTATAACGGATTTACTGGTGTGCAACAAACTACACGTAAATTGCCATATTTAAATGCTACGGAGTATGCCCTAATCCTTAATGAAAGCCATGCAGCAAATGGTGAGGCCTTACCTTATCCTGATGTAAGTGGTTTAGGCGTAGGAACCAACTGGCAGGATGAATTGTTTACTACCGCTCCTATAATGAACCATAATGTTAGTGCTTCAGGTGGTGGAGAAACAAGTACTTATTATTTTGGGGGATCTTATATAGACCAAAAAGGTATTATTTCACCTGAAAAATCAAATTTTAGAAGAGCCAATGTTAAAATCAAACTAGGATTTGATATAGGCAAAAAGTTGAAGTTTACAACTTCCGCAAACTACTTTAATTCAAACCGACAAACCATTGGTGAAAATGCTTTAGGGACACCGTTATTTAACGCGCTTAATTACGCACCAACGTATGGTGTTGATGAAGGAGATCCTTCTGGTTTTTTAGGAAACGAGGTGATTAATCCTTTAACTCAAATAGCTAACACGTACAACGATTATAATGGAAATGCTATTGAGGGTACATTTCAGTTGGTCTATACGCCTATTGAAGGTTTGTCATTCACTTCTCGTCTTGGTATAAGATCTTATAATGATAAAGGAAAAACATTTAGCCCTGAGGTGGAATATGGTTCAGGTAAAGTATTTAATAACCCAAGAAGCAGTGTAAACCAATATAGAAACACTAATAATTCTTACACTTGGGAGACCTTTGGTAATTATCAAAGAACTTTTGCTGAAAACCATAATACAACGTTTACACTTGGTACAAGTGTTATTAGAGATTGGGGAGATAATTTAAGTGGTACAGGTTTTGACGTACCCAATAACTCGTGGGATTTTGCTGAAATACAGTTAGCTAATGGAATAAGCGAAACAAAAAATGCAAATTCTTATACCTATGATAGTCGGTTGTCTTCATTCTTTGGTAGAGTACAATATGATTATAAAGGGAAGTACTTATTATCTGCAATGATTCGTAGAGATGGATCTTCTGATTTTTCTCCAGATAATCGAATTGATTACTTCTCCTCTGTAACCGCAGGTTGGAAAATTTCTGATGAAGCATTTTTGGAGGATTCGGAAACGATTAATTTCTTGAAGTTAAGAGGTAGTTTTGGTACTCTGGGTAATAATACTGGTGCTGATTTATATAGAGCCCTTTTAGATGGTGAAGCAACTTATGTTTTAGATGGTGCAATTACTAACGGTAGAGCCAGTGGTAGAATACCAAACCCTGATGCTTCATGGGAAACAGCAAAAAAGTTTGATGTTGGTTTAGATTTAAACATGTTTGATAACAAACTAACTATTGTAGCTGACTATTTCATTGAAGATAGAGAAGATTTGTTAATTTCTAGTTTTCCTGTTTCAGGTATTTTAGGTGGTTTTGCTCCCGGAGCGGGATTACCAACTGTAAATGCAGGTACTACACGAAATACAGGTATTGAATTAGCAATAGGTTATAAAAATCAAATTAATGATAACACAGCTTTTGCCATAAACTATAACGTTACTAAGATTGAAGGTGAAGTACTTGAGGTAAGAGACAATATTCCTTCAAGAGGTGGTGATTTTAGTGTTGGTCAACCACAAATAGCAGTTTTAGAACCAGGTCAACCGGTTGGGTATTTCCTAGGGTACAAGACCAATGGTTTATTTCAAAATCAAGCCGAAGTTGATGCTTCAGCACAACCGGATGCAGCTCCAGGAGATATTCGCTTTTTAGATATAGATAATGACGGTGAAATTACTGATGCAGATAGAACCAAATTGGGAAAACCTCAAGCAGATTATATTATGGGGCTTAATTTAAGCTTTGATTATAAAAACTGGGATTTTGGAGCATACATGTATGCAGAGTTAGGAAAAGAGACCGTTAGAAACTATGAGCGTGATCAATCTAATGTAAACCGCTTGAAATTGTATTTAGATAGATGGACCGGTGAAGGTACTAGCAACTCTGTTCCAAGAGTGACTAATGGAGGAACAACTAATAGATTGTTTTCAGATTTTTATGTTGAAGATTCGTCATTCTTAAGAGTCCAAAACATTCAGTTAGGTTATTCTTTAGGGGATGATGTTGTTGAAAAAATTGGCATCAAAAAGCTTCGTATTTATACCTTAATAAACAACCCGTTTACCATTACAAAATATAATGGTTATGATCCAGCAGCGACAAATGGGGCTGCTATTGGAGGAGGAATTGACTATGGTTTCTACCCTATTGCGAGACAATTTATTATTGGTTTAAATCTATCAATCTAAAATAATATACAAGATGAAAAAATATATAAATAAAATAACGAAAGCTTTAACCATTGCAGTGGTTGTGTTTGGAGCTCATTCTTGTGGCGATGCGTACCTTGAAGATGTTCAAGTCTACAATATTGATTCCGAAAATTACTTTAATTCAGAATCAGATTATTATGATGCCCTTGTAGGTGCTTATGATTTATTACAATCTTCATACGTGAATGCCATTCTTGGGGAAATCGCTTCTGATAATACCCTTTGTGGAGGTGAAAGCGCTACCGATGTTATTGGGTGGCAACAAATTGATGACATGGTTCATACCCCTGTAAATAGTAATTTAAGAGATGTATGGAACTGGATGTACGCTGGTGTGAGTAGAACAAATTTCATTATGGAATTTCAGGATAAAATCGACTTTGAAGGTAGGGAGGCACTTATTGCTGAAACTAGATTCTTAAGAGCGTATTATTATTTTGAATTGGTAAAATGGTTTGGTCCTGTACCGTTGAAAGAATCTCGCTTTCAAATAGGTGATGAAACATCGATTCCGCGTTCGCCAGTAGCTGATGTATACGCTCTAATTGAAAAAGACTTGCAATATGCTGTAGCTAATTTGACTTACACTGCTCCTCAGGCGGGAAGAGCGACAAAAGGTTCTGCTCAAGCACTTTTAGGTAAGGCCTATTTATACCAAGAGAAATACGGTGAGGCTACTACGGTTTTTGACAATTTAATTGAAATGGGACCTTATGATTTGGTTGAAGATTATGAAATGCTTTGGGAGGCTGAAGGCGAAAATAGTATAGAGGCTGTTTTTGAAGTTCAATATACAGATGTTGAAGGTGCAGGATTTGATTGTTTGCAATGTAGTGAAGGTAATGTTGCCATTGGATTTAGTGGTATAAGAAACTACACAGGTCCATTGTTTTCTTCTGGATTTAGTTTTAATGTACCTACTCAAGAATCTTATGATGCTTTTGAAGATGCTGATTTACGTAAGGACATAGCAATTTTAGATATTGACGCATGGGCTGCACAAGAAGGTGCTACTTTTGGGACAGGCTATGAACATACTGGGTATTTTAATAGAAAATATATTCCAAGAAAAAGAAGTTCAGAAGCTGCCGGTGATTTAAACTTAACAAATCCTGGGAATTACAGAGCCATTCGTTTTGCAGATGTGCTATTAATGGCTGCTGAAGCTTATAATACTGGGGGAATTAGTGATACAAAAGCACAAGAGTATTTAAACAGAGTGAGAAGACGTGCTTATGGCGTTGATGACAACTCTGTTGATATAACCGACTCGGGTAGTAATCTTACAAGTGCAATAGCTAGAGAAAGACGTTTAGAACTTATGGGAGAAGGACACCGTTTCTTTGACCTGGTTAGAACTGGTGATGGATCAAGAATCCCCGGATTTGTAGAGGGAAAGCATAATATTTTCCCAATTCCAATCGAGGAGATTCAATTTGCTAATGGAAATTGGTCACAAAACCCGAATTACTAAAAAAAAGAAAAATTATGAAAACAATGAAATATATAACTAGTTTTTGTGCTATCGCTATGCTGATGATATTTGGCTGCGATAAGGATGAGAACGTCGATTTTGTTAAAAATATAGCAGCACCAACTAATATCTCTGCTGGTGTAAATGTTATTCCTGATAACACAGGGTTGACGCAGATTACCCCAACAGGTGATGGTGTGGCAAGTTTTGTAGTTGATTTTGGAGATGGTTCTGAAGTTTCAGAATCTTTAGCTCCTGGGGAATATGCTGAGCATATGTATGCCGAAGGTACTTTTGAGGCCATTATTACGGCTACAGGTATCAATGGTAAATCAGCTACAGGTACACAAACGGTAAATGTGTCATTCAGAGCTCCTGAGAATATTACAATTAATACAGCGATAGATGGCGCAAATCCATTTGTACTTAATGTATCGGCTACGGCGGATTATGCATCAAGTTTTCTCGTATTTTTTGACACTACTAATCCAGATGAAGAAGGTACGCCTTTAGAGTTGGACGGTACTGTTAGTAACGAGTATCCAGGTGTTGGTGATTATAATATTAAGGTAGTTGCCTTAAGTGGAGGTGTTGAATCTAGCGAACTAGAACAAACAGTTACCATTTCTGCACCAGTAGTATTTCCTGTAGATTTTGAGGTATTTGACGCTTCTGCTTTTATTGGGTTTGGTGGTGCTTCTGCAGCAGTAATTGATAATCCCGATACCAATGGAAATTCATCTTCAAAAGTAGGTGAAATTGTAAAAGGTGGTCCAGAAGTATGGGCAGGAAACGTAATCACTATGTCTTCACCAATTGATTTTAGCTTGAAAAAAGCTATAAAAATGAATGTGTGGTCTCCAAGAGCAGGTGGTAAACTTCTATTGAAAATTGAAAACCTTGACGATGCTGGAATTTTTGTTGAGAAGGAAGTTACTTTGGAAGGTACTAGTACATGGGAAGAAGCCGTTTTTGATTTCTCTGATATTGATGAATCTCAATCTTATCAAAAATTAGTGTACTTCTTTGATTTTGGTACAGTTGGTGCCGGAGGACCAGAATGGACATTTTATATAGATGATATTAATCAAACCATCCCTTCAAGTGGTGCAACAGGATTACCAGGACAATGGGTAATGGCTCCAGAAGGTGGTGCTTTGGGTGTTGGACCTTCTGTTGGTGATGTTAGTTGGTGGAATTGTGATGCGGATTGTGTTGCAGCCAGAGCATGTTATTATGACGATGTGTATATTTTTGGTAACGATGGATCTTTCCAAAATGATTTAGGTGCTGAAACTTGGACTGAAGGTTGGCAAGGTGGCGGAGACTCATGTGGTACTCCAGTTGCACCTCATGATGGATCTAACCCAGCAACCTATGTCTATGATGAGGGTGCAGGTACTGTTACCTTAAGTGGCGTTGGCGCTTTCATTGGTTTAGCAAAAGCTTACAATGGCGGAGAATTATCAAGCCCAGGAGATGCTCCGGCGTCAATAACTTATAATCTTGAGTTTTTAGATAATGATACTATTGCAGTTAATATTGATGTTGGAGGCGGTACGTTCTGGCAATTTAAATTGATTAGAGCAGGGGTAGTAACCACGCCTTTAACTGGAACTTGGCAATTAGCAAATGAAGGCGGTGCCTTAGGTGTTGGTCCTTCTCTTGGAGATGTAAGCTGGTGGAATTGTGATCCTGCTTGTGTAACAGGAAGAGCATGTTATTATGATGATTTATATGTGTTTGGCGCAGATGGATCGTTCCAAAATGTTCCAGGTGCTGAAACTTGGATTGAAGGATGGCAAGGCGGAGGAGATTCTTGTGGAACTCCTGTAGCACCTCATGATGGCTCAATTCCAGCAACATATTCTTATGATGGTGGAGCCGGAACATTTACTCTAAATGGCAAAGGGTCTTATATAGGTCTGCCAAAAGCCGTGAATGGTTCTGAGATTTCTGATCCAAATGCCGCACCAGATGCTGTGGTATATAATGTCACTTTTGCAGATGCTAACACTATAAACGTGAGTATTGATGTAGGTGGAGGAACTTATTGGCAATATAAACTTGTGAAAATCTAAAAAAATAAATTATGAGAAATATAAAGTATAAATATTATGGCTTAGGTTTATTCCTAGCTCTGGCAATGATTTTTACAGGTTGTCAGGATGATGATCAAACGTTTGGGGCGGTTAAAATACCAACCAATGTGACCCTTACTGCCGAAATAATCTGTGAAGATTGTACTGATGCAGATGGCGATGGAAGTGGCTTGGTAAATATTGTTGCCACTGCCAGTGGAGCTCTAGCCTATAAGTTTGATTTTGGCGATGGTTTTACTGAAACCAATCAAACAGGTAAGGTAACACATCGTTTTACAAGTGTAGGGGTTAATACGTACACAGTTGTTGTAAATGCCGTTGGTACAGGTGGTGTACAATCTAGCACAACAATGAATGTAACTGTACGCAGCGATTTTGAAGATATCGAGGCCAAGGACTTTTTAAGTGGTGGTTCTGGAAATAGCAAAACCTGGTACTGGGCGGCCGATAAGCCTTCAAATATTGCTTTAGGAAGTAATGTGAAAGATTCTCCAAACCCAGGAGATCATACCTTCCCTACCTTCTTTAACTCTGACCCTTTTCATCCAGATAAATTATGTATGTATGACGCTGAGTTAGTGTTTACTCAGGATGCTGATGGTAATTTAACGTTTCAACAAGTAGTTGGTCAAGCTTATGTTCCTGGAACAGTTGCTGGTGCTTTAGGCGTTGATGGCGATACCTGTCATGGTAGTGATGTTGCTCCGGCATTAGGAATTGAAAGTAGTGTAGCATTAATTCCATCCTCTTCTATAGCTACTGAAGATGCTCAAGATCCAAGTTATAGAGGAACTAGTATCTTTTTGTCAGATGGTGGCTTTATGAGCTGGTACTGTATTAACAGTTTGTTTGAAATCATTACAATTACCAACAGCACGCTTTATGTTAGAGTTGTTGATGGTGTAGATCCGGGCTTGGTTTGGTATTGTACATTCCAAACACAAAACCCTAATGAATCAGAAGGCGGTTTTGAAGATCTTGTATGGTCAGATGAATTTGATACAGATGGTGCGCCAAATGCAGCTAATTGGACTTACGACCTAGGTGCAGGTGGCTGGGGTAATCAAGAATTACAAACCTATACCAACAACCCAGAGAATGTTGTAATTGAAAACGGTATGCTTAAAATTACGGCTATTGCTGATGGCAATGGCGGGTATACCTCTGCAAGAATAAAAACAGAAGGGCTTCAAGAGTATACGTATGGGAAAATAGAATGTCGTGCTAAGTTACCAGTCTCTCAGGGTACTTGGCCGGCAATCTGGATGCTAGGAGCTAACTTCACTGAAGTAGGATGGCCAAATTGTGGTGAAATTGACATCATGGAGCAAACCGGACAGAATAAAAGTGAAACTTCTGGCGCCTTACATTTCCCAGGTAACTCGGGAGGTGAGGCCATTGTTGGTAGAATTGATGTAGAAGATGCCACTTCTGAGTTCCATAACTATACGGTTGAGTGGACTGCAGAGACTATTAAAATGTCAGTGGATGATGAATTCTTTTTCTCATATGATAATAACTCAGAAATTCCATATAACGCAGATATGTTTATGATATTAAATCTCGCTATGGGAGGAAGTCTTGGTGGAACAGTTGATCCTAATTTTACTCAGGACACTTTTGAGATAGATTATATAAGAGTATACCAATAGTATAAATAGATTGTGAAAAGGGTCGGTTTTTCTAACGGCCGACCCTTTTTTTTATGACCAGTTAGATTAATAAACAGAAGCTCTAATCTCAGAGTTGTGTCATTATGGTTTTGGAATAGTTTGAATCGCGATTACAATTAATTTAAACACAGGCTTATATCGACATTTTAGTTTAGTATGTCTTGTTTTAACTGATCTGATATATCAATCAGTTAAAGCAGAAACGAAAAACAGGTTAAGATAAGTATAGTGTTCATTAAGTATAGCTAAGAGCATATTCTGAACAGTATAATCAAGGCATTAATAACAGCTTGAATTAAAAGATTTAGCGTTCAATTCAATCTTTTGTTTAGAAACAACCAAAAATATGCAGGATAATATCAAATTAAATAAACCTTATACCATACTAATAAGTCTAATTGTAGCTTTAGGTGGGTTTTTATTAGGTTTTGATAGTGCTGTTATTTCAGGGGCTATAAAGGGCATTACTGTCTATTTTGAAATGACAGATGAGATGCTTGGGTTTGCCGTTGGTTGTGTCATTTTTGGAGCCATGGCGGGAAATTTATTGGCTGGACCAATGAGTGACCGTTTTGGTAGAAAAAAAGTGCTCATTTTTGTTGCACTTTTGTTTTCGGTCTCTGCAACCTGGTCTGCATTGGCTACAGGATATTTTGAGTTTATCATTGCCAGAATAATTGGTGGTGTTGGTATTGGAGGTGCTATTTTAATTGCTCCAATTTACATTGCTGAAATTGCGCCACCCAAATTAAGAGGAAGTCTGGTGTCTTTTAACCAATTAAATATTGTAATTGGAATATCAGTGGCTTATTTTTCAAACTACTTTTTGGTGCAATTGGAGAACGATAGTTGGCGATGGATGTTAGGTGTAGAGGCCATTCCGGCACTAATATATTTGATTTCATTATTTGCGGTGCCTAGAAGTCCAAGGTGGTTGGTCGTTAGAAGGAATAAGGAGGCTTTAGCATTTGAAACTTTAACAAAAATTGGCGGTGATGATTATGCCAATATAACACTTGAAGAAATTAAACGAAGTACTTCTAAAAAGGAAACTAAAGGAAAGTTTTCAGACATCTTTAAGAGCAAATATGCCACCATAATGATAATTGCTTTGGGTATTGCTTTTTTTCAACAAATTACCGGTATTAATGCAATCTTTTACTACGCACCTACCATTTTTGAACAAGCCGGAGGTAGCACGGATTCATCATTTTTACAAGCTATTGTTGTAGGTCTTACAAATTTAGTTTTTACTCTTGTAGCTATTTGGTTAATTGATAGATTAGGAAGAAAACCGCTATTGTTAATTGGTACAATTTCAATGACAATTGCCTTATTAATGGCAACGTTTGCCTTCAAAAATGCAACCTACCATTTCAATAGGGAAACGTTAAGTAAAGTTAGTAATCCTGAAATAAAGGAAGCATTGACTGAATTAGAAGGTAGAACTTTTGACAATCAGGCAGAGCTTTTCTCTGCCGTGCAATTGAAACTGGATGATGCCGCATTTTTAGACTTCAAAAGGAACGAGATTACAAATTTTATTGATATAAATGCTTCTTTAGTTTTAATGGCCATTTTGCTTTATGTGGCTTCTTTTGCCATATCCTTAGGTCCCGTAATGTGGACGCTAATATCAGAAATATTTCCAAGTTCAATTAAAGGAATCGCTATTTCGGTAGTTGGTTTTTTTAACTCATTAATAAGTTTTTCAGTTACTCAAGTATTTCCATGGGAATTGTCAAATTTAGGACCAACAATCACTTTTGCTATTTATGGAATCTTATCGTTCTGTGCTGTTTTATTTGTTTACAAATTTGTTATTGAAACAAAAGGAAAAACACTTGAAGAAGTAGAAGAGTTATTAGTGAAAAGTTGATTAAAACTTTAAAAGTTAGTAATGATAATTTAGAAAAAAATGAATCAAACAACAATAAATAAAACTAGAGAAATGGCATCAGGTGATATACATGTTAGGGGAGAACAGGTGACTTTCGATAATGAGAATTTTTACAAAATTTCGAATAGTGATGCCATGCGTCCATTTTTTATGAGCATCGTAAGTGATTCAAATCATTGGATGTTTATATCCAGTAATGGCGGGTTAACGGCAGGTAGAAAAAACAGTGAGTCTTCTTTGTTTCCCTATTATACGGACGATAAAATAACAGAGTCGGCGGATATTACCGGTAGTAAAACTATTTTTCAGGTCCATGTTGATGGTGAAATTAAGATATGGGAGCCATTTTCACAGCGGCAAATGGGACTTTATCAAACACGTAGAAATCTTTATAAAAATACGTATGGAAATAAGGTAGTATTTGAAGAAATTAACGAGAACCTAGGCTTAACTTTTAGATATAAATGGAGCTCAAGTAATCGATTTGGTTTTGTTAAAAGTTCCACGCTCATTAATAATAACAATGAAAAGGTAGAGGTGACCGTTTTAGATGGTTTACAAAATATATTGCCTTCAGGAGTTACTACCGATTTGCAAAATAGTAGAAGTAATTTAGTAGATGCCTACAAGAAAAGTGAATTGTTATCAGATTCAGGGGTAGGTGTATTTGCGCTTAGCGCCATAATTGTTGATAAAGCAGAACCAAGTGAAGCGTTAAAGTCCAATGTTGTTTGGTCTTTAGGGATGGATAAACCTACCTATTTAGTTTCTTCCTTGCAGTTAGATAACTTTAGGTTAGGGAAGTCCCTAACACCGGAAGATGATGTAAAGGCCGAAAAAGGAGCATATTTTATGTCTTCAATTCTTAATCTTAAGCCTCAAGCCTCAGAGCAGTGGAAGTTTGTAGCCAATGTGAATCAGTCTATATCAGATGTGGTTTCTATCGCTGAATTGATTAAGAATGAAAATACATTAGCTGAAATGTTGGAACAGGATATTGAAGCCGGAACAAAAAATCTTGTGCAATTGTCAGGTGCTTCAGATGGGTTGCAACTTACAGCTGATTCGCTAATAAATACAAGACATTTTGCAAACACGTTATTCAATATAATGCGTGGAGGTATTTTTGATCATGATTATTTCATAGAGAAGGATGACTTTCTAACTTATATTTCTAAGGCTAATAAAGATGTTTTTGAAAGCAAAATGAAGTCTTTAGAGAATTTGCCCAATAGGTTTACTTTTAGTCATATACAAGACATAGCGTTAAAGGATACTGATAAAGATTTTAAAAGGCTATGCCTAGAATATTTGCCTTTAAAATTTAGTAGACGTCATGGTGATCCAAGTAGGCCTTGGAATAAGTTTTCTATAAATACCAGAAGTGAAATAGACGGATCTAAAATTTTAGATTATGAAGGGAATTGGCGCGATATTTTCCAGAATTGGGAAGCACTTGCGCACTCTTATCCGGAGTTTATTGAAAGTATGATTCATAAATTTTTGAATGCGACCACATTTGAAGGTTATAATCCTTATCGCGTAACAAAAGATGGCTTCGATTGGGAAGTTATAGAAGAAGATGATCCATGGTCATATATTGGCTATTGGGGTGATCATCAAATCATCTATTTATTAAAATTCTTAGAATTCATAGAAGATCACTATCCTAATCGATTAGTATCTTTATTTACTCAAGATATTTTTGTTTATGCTAATGTGCCCTATAAAATAAAGAGTTATCAAGATACCTTAAAGAATCCTAAAGACACCATTGATTTTGATCATAAATTAGATGCAGAGATAAATGTCAGCAGGGCTAAAATAGGTGCAGATGGTGCCTTGTTAAGAGATCAGAACAACGCCATTTATAAAGTAAATCTTATTGAGAAATTGTTAGCGACTGTTTTGGCGAAAATGTCAAATTTCATTCCTGAAGGCGGTATTTGGTTAAATACACAACGTCCAGAATGGAACGATGCTAATAATGCATTAGTAGGGAATGGGGTGTCTATGGTGACACTTTATTATTTAAATCGTTTTTTAAACTTTTTCGAAAGCATAGTATCAAAATCTGATTCAGAAACTATTGAACTTTCAGAGGAATTAGAGGTATTCTTTAATACCGTATTTGGAGTCTTAAATAAGTATAAAAATATTTTATCTGGGCCAATTTCAAATGCAGATAGAAAACTAGTGTTAGATGGTTTAGGAGAAGCGGGAAGTACATATAGAGCCACCATTTATTCTTCAGCATTTACGGGAAGTAAAACATCATTAAATACATCTGATATTTTAAAATTTATTGAAGTAACTCAATCATTTTTACAGCATACCATTACAGTTAATAAACGTGCCGACAATATGTATCATGCTTATAATTTGATGACCGTTGAGAATGACAAAGAGATTTCAATTTCTTACTTGTCAGAAATGCTTGAAGGTCAGGTTGCGGTATTAAGTTCAGGGTATTTGTCTCCAAAAGAAGCTCTTGATTTACTGGATGGTCTTAAGGGTAGCGCCCTCTTTAGAGAAGATCAATATAGTTACATATTGTATCCAAATAAAGAATTACCTCGATTTGATAAAAAGAATAATATTCCTGCCAATAAGGTAGAGCAATCTGCTTTACTACAACAGTTAATTCGAGATAATAATACCTTAATTATTGAGCAGGATGTTTTAGGTAATTACCATTTTAACGGTAATTTTAATAATGCTGATAGTCTCAAAGCGGCTTTAAATACTTTGCCAAAAGATACATATAAGTCTTTAGTAGATGAGGATACAGATGCATTACTTGATATGTTTGAATCTGTTTTTGACCATAAATCTTTTACCGGACGATCTGGTACTTTCTTTGGTTATGAAGGGCTAGGGTCTATTTACTGGCATATGGTATCAAAACTTTTACTTGCAGTACAGGAGAATTGTTTGCTTGCTATAAAAAATAAAGAATCGGATGCCGTGATTGGGAGACTCTTAGATCATTATTATGAAATAAACGCCGGTATTGGTGTGCATAAATCGCCAGAGCTATATGGAGCCTTTCCAACAGATCCTTATTCTCACACGCCTGCTACAAAAGGCGCACAGCAACCAGGAATGACTGGTCAGGTTAAAGAAGATATTTTAAGCAGATTTGGTGAACTAGGTGTCTTTGTAGAAGATGGTGTATTACAATTTAAGCCATTCTTATTGCAACGAAAAGAGTTTCTTATAGAACCATCGGTATACAATTATACAGATATAAGTGGTCAGTCAAATAGTATAGCATTGGAAAAGGATACGCTTTGTTTCTCCTATTGTCAAGTACCAATTATTTACAAGCTATCTGATTTAGAGGGGGTAATCATAATAAACAATAATGGTAGTCACAATGAAATTGAGGGATTGAAATTAGATAGCTCTACTACAGCTATGTTGTTTAAAAGGACTGGTGATATTAATCAAATAATTGTTTCTGTAAAAAAGTAGAATGATCCAGCGTCATAACATAGCATCATGTTTGGTTTTTATCACTATGGGATTTGTTATGCTTTTGAGTTGTCAAAATTCGATTGCAAAAATACATGACCCTGCGATTGTTATAGAGCGAAAAGTAGATTCTTTGTTGGGCTTAATGACTTTAGAAGAGAAAATAGGTCAGATGACGCAGGTAAGGCATTTTTATGATATTAAAAAAGGAGATGTTGTAACTAAGTTTATAGGCTCTGTAATCCATACCAACGGCCCTTTACCGGGAGAAGATGCCTTGGGTTGGCAAGCTAGATTTGTTGAACTTCAAAAAGAAGCCTTATCCACACGTTTGGGTATTCCGCTCTTAATTGGTGTAGATGCCGTTCATGGTCAAAATACTTTTCCGGGGGCGACTATATTTCCGCATAATATTGGTTTGGGGGCATCAAGAAATATGAGTTTGGTAAAACAAGCCGCTCAAGTAACAGCGATTGAAGCTCAAGCAACAGGGTTTAATTGGGTGTTTTCACCCTGTATTGCTATCCCATACAACGAAAAATGGGGACGTGTTTATGAGGCTTTTTCTGAGGATACGGGGCTTACGCAAGAAATGACATTGGTCTCTATAAGTGGGCATCAAGGGCAACTTGCTGATAAAACTACGGTGTTGGCTACGGCCAAACATTTTATTGGAGACGGTGCTACGGATGATGGTATTGAAGGCGGAAATACAACCCTTACCAATCAAGAGATTAGTGCACGCTTACTTCCGCCATACCGTATTGCGGTGGCTTCCGGTGTGGGATCTGTTATGGCCTCTTTTAATACCCTAATGGATAAGCCTATGCATGCGCACAAAGCGTTGATAACGGATACTTTAAAAACTAAAATGGGTTTTGAAGGTATTGTATTAACCGATTGGAAAGGGTATTCCAGATATGGACGGAATGAAATTATCAACGCTGGTATCGATATGGTCATGGCGGTTGATGGTGATCTCGACGTTTTTCAAAAGGGTTTAAAGACAGGTGTGGAAACTGGTTTTGTTTCAATTGAGCGCATTAATGACGCCGTAAAACGGGTATTACGCCAGAAATACAGGTTAGGTTTGTTTGAAAACCCTTTGCCTGACTCAACTTTAGTTTCCAAAATTGGTAGCGCTCCCCATAGGACTATAGCAAAGCAGCTGGTGCGGGAATCACTCGTTTTACTGAAAAACGAGAATAACGCCTTGCCAATTGATAAGAACAGTAAAATAGTTGTTGTTGGCGAACATGCCAATAACTCGGGTCTTCAATCTGGTGGATGGACAATTTCTTGGCAAGGAGAGACTAAAAATTATATTGGGGCCACAACAATTTTGGATGGTTTAAAAAAAGAATCTCAGGCAGAAATTATTTATGATGTAAAAGGAACAGGAACACATTTTGATGCTGATGTGGCCTTAATAGTGGTAGGTGAGCAGCCTTATGCTGAATTTTTTGGGGATATCAACGATACTACAAATTTTGAGCTAACCTTGAGTGAAGCACATCAAAATTATATTAGTACTTATGCTGATGCCGGTGTCAAAACTGTAGTGGTTTTAATTTCAGGACGACCTTTAGTCATTACTGAACCATTAGAACAGGCTGATGCCTTTATAGCCGCATGGCTACCAGGGTCTGAAGGTGATGGCATTGCAGAGGTACTTTATGGGGATTATAATTTCATGGGGAAACTCCCGCATTCTTGGCCTAAATCTGTAGATGATTATAAAGGCCTTTATGGACCTAATTTTTGGGATGATTCAATAGAACCACTATTTGAATATGGATATGGACTCAAATATTAGTTAGTCAATAGGGAAAATTAAATTTAGAATGCAATGATTTTTAATATAAAGAAAATAGGTCTACTAACCGCTTTAATTGCAGTCTTGGGATGTGCAAATAAAGTTAAAAAACAAAATGAAAAAGTGATTGAAGAAAAACATATAACGGCAGCAGATATTTTAGGTAATCCAGACTACCAAGCTATTTCCTACGGAGGATATAGGCAGAAGTCTAGAGAAATTCAACCAACAATACCCCAGTTAAAGGAAGATATGAAAATCCTATCAGCTATGGGAATAAGGGTTTTGCGTACTTATAATGTACAAATACCGCTACCGCATGCTTCAAACTTATTAAAGGCAATTAGTGAACTTAAAAAGGAAGACCCTAGTTTCGAAATGTATGTGATGTTAGGTGCATGGATTGATTGTCAAAATGCCTGGACAGATTTGCCAGTGAATCATGAGGTAGAGGCTGATTATAATGAAGCCGAAATTGACAGGGCTGTAGCCTTAGCAAACAAATACCCAGATATAGTAAAGATAATTGCGGTAGGTAATGAAGCTATGATTCGATGGGCAACAAGTTATTTTGTTAGACCTAATGTTATTTTAAAGTGGGTAAACCATTTGCAAGGTTTGAAGAATTCTGGAAAACTACCCAAAGACCTTTGGATTACAAGTTCAGATGATTTTGCTTCTTGGGGCGGGGGAGATCCTTCATATCATACACCTGAATTGGAGGCATTAATCAAGTCTGTTGATTATATATCAATGCACACATATCCTATGCATAATTCACATTATAATCCTGCGTTTTGGATAGCTCCGAAAGATGAAAACCATTTGTCTGAGATTGAAAAAATTGAATCCGCTATGATTAGGGCTAGAGATTTTGCTATCAATCAATATGATGAGGTTTCAAAGTATATGAAAAGTCTTGGTGTCGATAAACCCATCCATATTGGAGAAACGGGCTGGGCGACTGTTTCTAATGGTCATTATGGCGTTTCTGGTTCAAAGGCTGCAGATGAATATAAATCTGGCAGATATTATCAATTAATGCGAGAATGGTCTAATAAGGAAGGTGTATCCTGCTTTTATTTTGAAGCTTTTGATGAGCAATGGAAAGATGCCAAAAATAGTTTGGGATCTGAAAACCACTTTGGTTTAATTAATCTCAAAGGAGAGGCTAAATATGGACTCTGGGAATTGGTAGATCAAGGCCTTTTTGATGGTTTAACTCGGGATGGTCAAGAAATAAGAAAGACATATGGCGGAGACAAAGCGTCACTTTTAAATGATGTTTTAGTACCACCATCAGAATATGGTTTAGTGCCTCAACATTAAGAATAAATATTAATTATGATGAAAAGAATACTTCTTTTATTAATGATTACTGGCTTATTATCCTGTAAAGGTGCTGATAACACAAATGCTGTTGAAGTGTCTGGACGTTCAATTATGGTAAATAATACACCTTTTACTATTAAGGGAATATGTTATCACCCAGTGGCTAAAGGAGCTGAGCAAAGAAGTTTTGAGAATTTAAACCAAGATTTAGATTTAATGCTAGAGGCTGGGATTAATACCATTCGTGTATATGCACCCATAGATAATCTAGAAGTACTTGATGCCATTGAAGAAGCAGGTATAAAACTAATAGTAGGTTTTGGATATAATCAAGGCGGACATTTTGATATACTTTCAGGAACTTTTATTGATTACGTGAATACATATAAGAATCATCCTGTGATATTAATGTGGGAATTGGGGAATGAATATAATTATCATCCCGAATGGTTTGATGGTGATTTAAAAAATTGGTATCAAGCCATGAATGATGCTGCCAAACTGGTTCATGAAAATGATCCAAATCATCCAGTAACCACAGCGCATGGCGAATTACCCGATGAATTAGCATTGAAGTCTTCACCAAATATAGATGTATGGGGTATGAATGTATATCGATGGGATGACCCCACAGATATCTTCGAAGCTTGGAAAGAAAGGAGTGATAAGCCTATGTATTTATCTGAGGCCGGAGGGGATAGCTATATGACCATTGCCAAGGCTGGCTATGAAGCTGGGATTAATGAAAAAGCGCAAGCAGACGCCAATGCTAATATTTTAGAAAGTGTTTTTAATAATCAAGAGATCTGTTCTGGAGTAACTATGTTTTCATTTACCGATGGTTGGTGGAAGGCCGGAAATTTAGATACTCAAGATCCGGGGGGATGGGCACCAAATAGCAGCGGAGTGCCCTATGATGGCACACCAAATGAGGAGTATTGGGGTATGGTGGATATAGACCGAAATAAGAAAGAAACATTTGATATTATTAAATCCTATTATAAACAACTAAACCAATAACAATGAATAAGAGGGTATATATAGTTTTCATATTGGCGGTTCTTTTATCCGCTAGTTGTATTAAACAAAAAGAAAAAAGTGATATGATGCGTTTTGAAGTTTTTGAAACCTCTAAAAAAGGTAATAAACTTAGTAAAGTAACTAATTTCAAAAGGTCGGATAGTGCTGTTTCGATTGTGTTAAAACCGGAGTCAACACTGCAAACAATCACAGGTTTTGGTGGTGCTTTTACAGAAGCTTCAGCCCATCTTTTAAACCAATTAAGTAAAGGAAATAGAGATACTATTTTAAAAGCCTATTTCGCTAAAGACGGTGCGCGATATTCATTAACAAGAACACATATGAATTCTTGTGATTTTTCTTTATCCAACTATTCGTATACCCCAGTTGAAGGTGATAAAACATTAGAACACTTTAGTGTTGAAGAAGATAAGGATGATTTAATACCTATGATTAAGGATGCCATGGTAGTATCAGAAGATGGGTTCAAGTTATTTGGGTCGCCATGGACTGCCGCGCCATGGATGAAAGATAATAACAGCTGGGTTGGAGGCAAATTGCTTCCTGAATATTATGATACCTGGGCGCTGTTTTTTTCAAAATATGCAGATGCTTACAAAGCTGAAGGCATAGATATTTGGGGTTTTACTGTTGAAAACGAACCTATGGGTAATGGTAATAATTGGGAGAGTATGCATTATACCCCTGATGAGATGACCAATTTTGTGCAAAATCATTTGGGACCAAAACTTGAGGCAGACGGTAAAGGGGATCTTAAGATTTTAGGATTCGACCAAAACCGAGCACATTTAAAAGATTGGGTGGATTCTATGTATAAAACAGAGGCTTCTTCAAAATATTTTGATGGAACAGCCATTCATTGGTATGATAGCACCTATGAAATTTTTCCACAAGAATTGCAAGACGCCCACCATAAGGCGCCAGATAAATTATTAATTCAAACGGAAGCATGTGTAGATTCTGAAGTTCCAAAATGGCAAGATGATGCCTGGTACTGGAGAAAAGAAGCTACGGATTGGGGTTATGATTGGGCCACGGAGGAGAATAAATATTTACACCCAAAGTATGCACCTGTAAATCGATATGCCAGAGATATTATAGGGTGTTTGAATAATTGGGTTGACGGCTGGGTAGATTGGAATATGGTATTAGATATTCAAGGCGGGCCAAATTGGTTTAAAAACTGGTGTGTAGCCCCTGTCATTGTTGATACAGATAAGGATGAGGTGTATTTCACACCTTTATACTATACCATGGCGCATTTTAGTAAATATATACGGCCAGAGGCTCAAATTATAGCATTAGAAAATTCAGATAATGACCTGATGGTCACCGCAGCTAAGAACACCGATAACACCATAGCTGTTGTGATTTATAATGAAACAGAAACCCCAAAAAGTATTAACCTATTATTAAATGAAAACACCATGGAATTTTCGATAGATGCTAAAGCAATTCAAACTGTTGTGATTCCAAACTAATTAAAACCAAAGCCATATGCCAACTGTAAAAACTACTGCAAAAGATAAAGTCCCTATTGGTCAAAAAGCCGCCTTTGGAGCTGGCCATTTTGTTCTTAATTTGTTACCAGGCGCCCTAGGGTTCTTTATGTTTTTTCTATTGACCGCATTTGGTATGGATCCGCTTTATGCAGGTATACTTGGCGCGCTTCCTAGATTATTTGATGCTGTTTCAGATCCTATAATGGGTTTTATCACAGATAATACAAAATCCAGATGGGGAAGAAGACGGCCATTTATTTTTGTTGGTGCCATCTTAAGTGGCATTTTATTTGCCTTAACATGGCAGATGTCTCCGGAAAACTCTCAAATGTATAATTTTTGGTATTTTCTGATTTTGACCATCCTATTCTTGGCCGGAAATACCATGTATGCCACACCTCTAGTTGGTTTGGGATATGAAATGACTTCGGATTATAATGAACGGACGAGATTAATGGCCTTTTCTAATACCATGGGTCAGATTGCTTGGATGATAGTACCTTGGTTTTGGGTAATCATTGCAGATCCTAATATTTATGAAACACAAGCTGAAGGCGTAAGACATTTATCCATAATTGTAGGATGTCTATGCGGGGTTTTAGGATTACTACCTGCTATTTTTTGTAGAGGCATTGATTCTTCGCATATGGAAAACAGAAAAAAAATAACCTTCAAAACATTGGCTTCTAATTTAAAGGATCTTTGGGGAGGCATAATGCAGGTGTCAAAAAATAAGCCTTTCATGAAGCTTTGTGGCGCTACATTTTTGGTGTTTAATGGGTTTCAATTGGTGGCAGCATTTAGTGTGTATATTATTGTATTTTATATGTACAATGGTAGTTATGCCCAAGCCGGAACTTGGCCAGCGTGGTTTTCAACCATCACCGCGGTAACAACTGCTTTTCTTGTTATTCCTATTATTTCAAAAATGGCTAATAAATGGGGTAAACGCAGGGCATTTATTATTTCCACAGTTATTTCTATTGTGGGGTATATCTTAAAATGGTGGGGCTTTAATACAGAGCTCAACGAAAGTTTTAATAAGACTGGTTTTGGTCAATCTTTGAACAGTGGTGTTGCTTCGGTCTTTGAAGGGTTAAATCCATTTCTAGAAAGTATCGGGATGACATGGTTTAGCATTGACACAAGTCAAGGGTCTCCATGGTTGATTTTTATGCCTATACCATTTATAGCCTTTGGTTTAGGCGGGCTATTTACGCTCATGATGAGTATGACTGCCGATGTTTGTGATCTGGATGAGTTAGAAAACGGCATGCCGAGAAAGGAAGGTACTTTTGGAGCTATTTATTGGTTGATGGTTAAAATCGGTCAATCCATTGCTTTGTTTTTAGGCGGTTTGGTTCTAAAATTAGTAGGCTTTATTTCAGATGCACCAACACAAAGTGTCGAGACCATGAATAGTTTAAGAATAGCAGATATTCTTATTCCGTCAATCACGGCTGGTATGGCCATTTGGATTATGTATAAGTACAGTTTAAGTGAGTCACGAGCACGTGATATAAAAGAACAATTAGTAGCCCGTAGAGGAGAATTATAGAAAATAATAGATAAAAATTAGAGTTATGTCAAGTGGAAGAAATCATAAAATAATGTCGCTGTCAGGAGGTAACCTGGATAACAAAACAACAAAAGGTTTACAATACGTTTTTGAAAAAGTATTAAATAGAGGGATGCATGGTTTGTGTTTTAGCCCTTACGAAGAAGGACAAGAACCTGGTGCACAGATAACCGAAGAACAAATAAGAAGACGCATGGAAATAATAAAACCATATACAAAATGGATACGGTCGTTTTCATGTACTGATGGTAATGAGGCTATTCCAAGAATTGCGAAGGAATATGGTATAAAAACGCTAGTAGGAGCATGGTTAGGGAACGATGCAGAAATTAATAAAAAGGAGATAGCCGGTCTAATTCAACTGGCTAAAGAAGGGTATGTTGATATAGCTGCCGTAGGTAATGAAGTCATGTATCGTGGAGATTTAACAGAAGATGAATTACTGGACTTCATGAAGGAAGTAAAAACAGCAATCCCTGAAATACCTATGGGGTATGTGGATGCTTATTATGAATTTACTGAACGGCCAAAGATTACCGAAGCATGTGATGTTATTTTAGCCAACTGCTATCCGTATTGGGAAGGCTGTAGTTTGGAATATTCTCTGTTGTATATGAAAGATATGTTTGCTCAAGCTACTAAGGCAGCTAACGGAAAAAAGGTGATTATTACTGAAACAGGCTGGCCAAGTCAAGGGGAAGGACTCCATGGTGCATTGCCATCATTTGAGAACGCTATAAAATATTTTATTAACGGACAAAATTGGTCTAACGAAGATCAAATAGAAATGTTCTATTTTTCTTCTTTTGATGAATCTTGGAAAGTTGGTGCTGAGGGCGATGTTGGAGCGTATTGGGGGCTTTGGGATAAAGATGAACGTATTAAGTTTGTTGAAAAATCCTTCAAATCCCGTGGTAAAAGATTGTTCAATCTTAGTTGATTCATGCGCATTGTGATATTCGGAACTTAGTTCATATATTGTTATAAAAATTAGATCCTACAAAATGATTAGAATGAAGGAATTGAGATGTATTGCTTTTACTGTTTTGTTCTTAGTATTAGCTTGTGAAAATACAAATAGAAACCTCTATCCAGAAAAACTGGTTGGAGGTTTTGAGTTATTAGCACCGGAAGTTACGGGTATTGATTTTAATAATAGACTTAGGGAAACTAAAGATTTAAATCATTATTTCTATAGCCAAATTTATGTGGGGTCGGGTGTGGCTATAGGTGATTTAAACAATGATGGGTTATCGGATATTTTTTTTGGTGGAAATCAAGTTTCTGATCGATTATATCTTAATAAAGGGAATTTTCAATTTGAAGATATTACTAAAAAGTCAAAAGTTGCAAAAAACGCGGGATGGACATGGGGTGTGACCATGGCCGATGTCAATGCAGATGGATACCTTGATATTTATGTAAGTAGAAATGGAAATTCTATGAATCTCGAAGATCGAAAAAACCAACTTTACATTAATAATCATGATTTAACTTTTACTGAATCTGCTATGAAATATGGATTGGCAGATGTTGGATACTCTACTCAAGCGTTATTCTTTGACATGGATAATGATGGCGACTTAGATATGTATCAAGTTAATCAAGTAGTTGATAAAAAAATTGCTTTAGTAAATAAAATTCCCTCTAAGCATTATGAATTCTTTAAGGATAGGATTTATAAAAATGAAAATGGAAAATTTAGGGATGTATCTGATGAGGTTGGTATTTCTAGAGATTTAGCATATGGCCTGAGTGTTAATGCCTCAGATTTTAATAATGATGGTTGGATGGATCTCTATGTTGCCAATGATTATGCCGAACCTGATTTTATGTATTATAACAATGGCGATGGTACGTTTCGTAATGTCATTAATGAGAAGTTAAAACACATTACCAATTTGAGTATGGGTTCTGATACTGGAGATGTAAACAACGATGGTCTTATGGACTTAATCACAACTGATATGACTCCTGAAGATCACTATCGATCAAAAACGAATATGGCTTCTATGAGTATCGAAGCCTTTAATACTCTAGTTGATGCCGGGGCGCATCATCAATATATGGCCAACGCATTACAGATTAATACAGGCATGGGGAGTTTTTCTGATGTAGCAAATTTGGCGGGAATAGCCAATACTGATTGGAGTTGGTCTAGTCTTTTAGTAGATTTAGATAATGATGGTTGGAAAGATATCATGGTGTCAAATGGTATAAAGAAAGATGTGGATAACAATGATTATTTAGCGCTTTTAAGGAATCTTGACCCTAAAACTATAACGCCAGAAAAACTATTTCAAATTAGTAAAGATGCACCTTCGCAACGCATATCAAATTATGTATTTAGAAATAAGGGAAATTTTGAGTATGAAAAAGTGACTAAAGATTGGGGCTTTGATACCCCTAGTTTTTCTAGTGGAATGGCCTATGGCGATTTAGATAATGACGGTGACTTGGATGTTGTGATTAATAATATGGATGCGCCGGCATTTGTTTATAAAAACAAAGCTACAGGTAATTTTTTAAAAATAAACTTAGAAGGTAGTGATAAGAATGTTTTTGGCTATGGCGCCAAAGCCATTATTCATCACAATGGTATAAAGCAAGTTGCCGAAAATAGCGTAACAAGAGGTTTTATATCTTCTGTAGAACCAGGATTGTTTTTTGGTTTAGGAAAAGAAATAAAAGTTGAAAAAGTTGAAGTTGTTTGGCCAGACGGAAAAGTAAATCGCTTTGAGGATGTTAGCGCAAATAAAACGCTAACAGCTAAATATAGCAGCGCGGAAATACGAGCGATAAAAACTATAGAAAAACCAAGATTGCTTATTGCCTCTAATGCATCTGATCAAGGATTGGCATATAAGCATGAAGAAAATGATTTCAACGATTTTGAAAAAGAGATATTGTTACCTCATAGATTATCTGAAAATGGTCCATTCTCAGCAGTGGCAGATGTCAATGCAGATGGTTTAGAAGATGTATTTATTGGTGGAGCAGCTGGATCTAGCGCTATCCTTTATTTACAAAAAGAAAATAAAAAATTTGAAAAGAGCAATTCTCAACCATGGGAAAACGATAGGGCTGCTGAAGATTTGGGCTGTGTGTTTTTTGATGTTGATAATGATGGTGACCAGGATTTATATGTTGCTAGTGGTGGCAATGAGTTCATTAGAGGAAATAAATTTTTAAAGGATCGCTTATATTTCAATAACGGAATGGGGCAATTTACAAAAAAGGACTACGCAGTACCCGCAATATATGAAAGTACGCAATGTGTAAAGGTGTCTGATATTGATGCAGATGGTGATTTAGATTTGTTTGTTGGGACTAGACTAATAGCAGAGCAATACCCATTTCCTGCAAGCAGCTATTTGTTAATTAATGACAAAGGCACCTTTAAAAAAGCAGATAATAAATTAGCGCCCGATCTTGAGAATATTGGTATGGTTACAGATGCTGTTTTTACTGATATAGATAAAGATGGTGATGATGACCTCATGGTGGTAGGTGAATGGATGAAAATTACTTTGCTGACTAATAATAACGGAGAATTTAAAAATAGTTCTGATAACTTTGGACTGGAAGATACAAGGGGTATTTGGTGGTCCATAACGGCTAGTGATTTAGATAATGATGGTGATGATGATTACATTGTTGGTAACTTAGGCAGGAATAATAAATTCAAAGCATCAAAAGAACATCCGTTTAAAGTTTATTCTAATGATTTTGACGATAATGGTACGAATGATGTGGTTTTAGCTAAATTTTATAAAGATGATTATGTGCCTTTAAGAGGAAGAGAGTGTACAAGCCAGCAAATGCCTTATGTGTCTGAAAAATTTAAAGATTATAATAGCTTTGCCTCATCTAAATTGTTGGAAATTCTACCAGAAGATAAAATAAAAGGGGCTGTAGTATATGAGATTAATAATTTTGAAAGTATCATACTGATTAATAATAATGGAACTCTTAGCCGAAAAGCACTACCTATACAAGCTCAATTATCACCACTAAAATCGTCGTTAGTTCAGGATTTTAATAAAGATGGATTTCAAGATATTATGACGGTAGGAAATCATTATGGTGTTGAGGTGGAAACCACACGATATGACGCTGGATATGGCGCCATACTTTTAGGTGATGGTAAAAATAATTTTAGCTTTATGCCCCCCCAGGAGAGCGGTTTCTATGTGCCAAATGACAGTCGATCTATTTCTAGAATAAAGCAAAACAATAATTTCTTAATTCTTGTGACTAATAATAATGATGTCTCAAATGTTTTTACCGGCCATGTTAATTAGATTATTTTAATGATTATTTTTTACCTGATACTTTGATTTTCTGTTTTTTTGTAAGTCAATGACTATCTAAGAATATATTACAGGTATACAGCCTGATTTTTTTACCACAACATTACCAATACATATCTTAAAAAAGACGCTTTGCTCCGACTTATGTTCTGTTAATCCTTAAAACAAGAAAGCTTTTAAACTCTAGTGCTAAGGCTTGTTGTTTTGAGATATTCTCAATAATTTAGTGTTTTTATTGTCATGTATGTTTTTTGTATAGGCTTTTTTTATGGCTTATGCATTGATGAGGTTTTAACTTTACAAAAATGGTTATTTCAAATATTGAATAGCCGATTATTAATTCTTAAAACCTAATTATGAAAAAAATTACATTTCTCTTTATCCTATTGGTTATTTCTTTAGGGTATTCCCAGCAAGCTATTCTGGAAGATTTTGAAGGCGCTGAACCCGAAACTGCTTGGTTTGATGCCGGGCCTAACGCCACAGTTGCAGTAAGTTCTGCTGAATCTGCAGGTACTGGGACGAAGTCATTACAACTAATTACTGAGGCTGCCGGTCAGAATTGGCAAGGAGCAAGCCTTATGATGCAGAACAAAAAAATAGATATGAGAACAGCAGATAAAACAGTGAGTTTTGATGTTTACTCCATGTCAGGAAGAAATTTTCTTGTAAAACTAGCGAGCGCAGATGCTGGTTCTTCTGAGGCTCAAAATTCTAAAACTTTTGTAACACACCCAGGTGGTGGATGGGCTAAGTTAACTGCTGATTTTAATGTTGCCGCAGATACGGGGCAACCAGGATATAATCCTCCAAATGATCAATTTTCTGCTATAATTTTCTATCCTTTTTATGATTCTTCATCGGGCCCTGCTGGTGGCTGGTTTGATGCTGCTGTAAGTCTTTCTTATATTGATAATTTTACCGCTATTGCTGGAGATGATATTTCTGTCACTCCTCCCGGTCCTACACCGCCAAATGTACAAGCACCTCTTCCTCCAAATAGGATGGCATCTGATGTTGTTTCTATTTATAGTGATTCTTATGAAGGAGGTATAGCTTATGATAACTTTGACGCCGGATGGTGTGGTGGAGCAGCTGTAACACCAATTTTGATAGCAGGTAACAATACGTTACAAAAGAATGCAGGAATAGAATGTCATGGTATAGATTTTCAGAGTGATAGACAAGATTTATCCGGTTTCACACATATTCATTTTGACTTTTTTACGGATGACGCTGACTTAACTGGAGATGTGTTTAACGTAAAGTTGGTCGATTTTGCTGGTGGAGGAGGAGAAGCATCTGCATTAGAAGTTAATATTAATACAGGTACTATTCCTGCTATTGTTGCTAATTCTTGGGTTTCAGTAGATGTTGATATTACTTCATTAGGAGGTGTTGTTGGTGGCAGCCTAACTAGAGGTGATGTTGCACAAATAGGTATCACAACGGCAAATTTAACTAATGTGTGGTATGATAATATTTACTTACATAAAAATACAACTTTAGGTGTTGATGATAATGAAATAGCTGGTTTTAAAGTTTATCCAAACCCATCAAATAGTGTTTGGAATATTAAATCTGCAAACAATAATATCACTTCTGTTACTGTAGTAGATGTGTTAGGTAAAGGTGTGTTATCAATAAATGCAAACGGAAAAGAAGTTAGTATTGACGGAACAAGCTTAAAAGCTGGTTTGTATTTTGCAACTGTACAAACATTAGCCGGTTCTAAAAGTATTAAATTGATAAAAAGATAGTTTAGTAGTTTATTATGTAGTTTGTAAAGAGTGTGATTTTATGGTCACACTCTTTTCTTGTTTAAAGGCTTTATCTTTTGCTTGCTTTTAGAATTATAGATGTTGTGGTTTTGTATTAGTAAAAAAGGGTTAATGGTTGTTTTGTAGTGGTTTTGTTGGGGTGTTTTTTTTCTTAAAGAACGGATTATGGATGACCTTTGAAATTAAACTAAAACTAAACTCCCTTTCTTATGAAAATAATTACTTTCCTTTTTTTGACTTCAAGTATCTTAGGGTTTTCGCAATCCTTACCAATAAGTTTTGAAGAGTCAACAGATCCTGCTTATTTTTTCACCTGTTTTGACTGTAATTTTGGTTTAGCAGTAGACCCCCTTGATTCTGGTAATCCAGTTGGGGAGCTTACAAGCTATGATTACGCTGAATTTGGTTCGGCTCAAACCATTGAACTTGATCAATATGTGGACTTGTCTGATGATAATAATAATACCATCACTTTTAGAATAAACCCTTTGAATGGATCAGGAAGCGGGAATCATATGTTGAAGTTTTCGGGCGGAACACCTCCTTATACCGCTGAAGTAAGGTTTAATACAATAGGGACAGGATGGCAAACCATCACGCTAGATTTTGGACCTAACTTAGGTGTCTACCGAAATCTTATCATTTTTCCTGATTTCCAAAGTTTTGAAACCGATGTTTATCTTATTGATGATATTGCAGGTGCAGTTAATGTGCCACCACGAGCTACACCTTCTAAAGATGCACCAATTCCAACTATACCGGCTAATAAGGTTAAAAGTGTTTATGGAGAAACGTATACAAACATTGAGTACCTCTATAACTTTTCCGAATCATTTAGGGAGGTAGATATAGAAAATAATGGTAATAAAGCTTTAGAAGTCGATCTTGGATATTATGGTGCTGGTTTTCGAAATACGGATGTTTCAAGTGATGCCTACGTGCATTTTGATTATTGGACAACAGATGCTACAAGGTTTGCATTTAGAGTGAATTCTGAAAACCCGCTTACTAATGATAAACAATATGTTCTGGGTACAGGAGGGAGCGAAGCCATCGTGAAGAACGCTTGGACAAGTGTTTTTATCCCATTATCAGTTTATGGTGGCCAAGGAGTGAATCTTCAAGATGTCTATCAGTATAATTTTGTTGATGACGGAGGCACAGGGACTGTTTTTATTGATAATATATACTTTACCAGTGAAAGTAACCTCAGTGTAAATGGCTTTGATTTAACTGGTTTATCAGTAAGCCCGAATCCATCTTCTAGTAGCTGGAACATCAACACACAAAATCAAATACTTTCCATGGTTGAGGTGTTTGATGTTTTAGGTAAAAGCGTCATGTCACTATCTTCTAAAAGTACTTCAGTGAAAATTGATGCTGAGCACCTACAGGCTGGTATTTATATAGCAAGACTTAGTACGCAAGAAGGAAACATGCACACCGTAAAGCTTGTTAAAAATTAACAAGTTTTTCTAAAATTTACACTATGAATCATTCAAATGTAACACCGTTTAGGTTGTTATTATTAGTATTTATCTCTTTTGCCATGCACGTTACAGCTCAAGTAGCGGTAGGCAGTGGTAGCTATACAACCAATTTCCCAGGAACTGATGAAGCAGGGCGAAACGGTTTCCCGTCGGGCTCACCTCAATTATCGGGTGCTACTGCAGGAAAACCAGTGCCCACTAATGATTGGTGGTCCAAATTGATAAAAGAAGATCATGCGGATAATTTATTTAATTATCCCATGACCATGAAAACCACCAATACAGGATTAATTGTAACCTATATTCCATTTGGCGTTATAGGTGATTCTGCACCTATTGAAATAGGGTTGTCCGGACTGAATACAAACAGAGCTACAGTTTCTGATTATTCCGATTGGACGGTCACTATGAATTGGAATGATGGCAGTCACGAGCTTAAAGCTACGTCAGGTATTGGGATGCCCTTTCTTTATTTTGAAAAGGAAGCTGATGACATTTTAGAGATTAAAGTCAATGGAGGAACAGCAACTGTTATTGGTGAATTATTAATCATAGAAAATGCTAGTGGCGATGCAGATTTTGTGTTTTACGCACCTTCAGGTGGTACGTGGACTAATAATGGGAGCACATATACATCAACTTTAAATGGTAAAAATTATTGGTCTATGGCCATGTTACCCCAAAGTATATCCAATGTAAACACGGTTGCGAATGAATACAAAAAATATGCCTACGTGTTTCCAACTAATACAACAACAGAATGGTCTTATAATGCAAATACAGGTCTCGTTCAAACAAATTTTTTGGTAACTACCGTTGCTATGGAAGGTAGCGAAACTAATATTTTACAAGGCTTGTTACCCCACCAGTGGGATAATTTGTCTTCTATGTCGGCAACACCCAATGGATACAGCTATGAAGGGGTAAGAGGTGAAATAAAAACTCTCGACGGAAATGGATTTATAGTTGAAAACACATTTCGTGGTATTTTGCCAACTATGCCTTATATGGCAAATTATAGTGAAGGTTTTGACCCCTCTGAATTAGAGGCTAAAATTGCTCAGATTGAGAATGATCAATTAGCTACATGGACTGATTCTTACAATGAAGGTCAGGTAATGAACCGTCTAATTCAATCTGCCAGAGTGGCCGATCAAACTGGAAATAAGGAGGCAAGGGATAAAATGATGGCGACTATTAAAGAAAGGCTGGAAGACTGGTTAACATATCAATCTGGAGAGAAGGCATTCCTTTTTTATTATAATAATACCTGGTCTGCTATGTTGGGCTATCCGGCGGGTCATGGACAAGACACCAATATTAATGACCATCATTTTCATTGGGGATATTTCATACATGCTGCTGCCTTTATGGAACAATTTGAGCCAGGATGGGCTGATGATTGGGGTGGTATGATTAACCTATTAATTAGAGATGCTGCTTCAGTAGATAGAAATGATTCTCAATTTCCTTTTCTAAGAAACTTTAGTCCGTATGGAGGACATTGTTGGGCAAATGGAATGGCTTCTTTTCCTCAAGGAAATGATCAAGAGTCGACCTCAGAAAGTATGCAATTTAATTCATCATTGATTCATTGGGGAACCATTACAGGAAACGACGCCATTAGAGATTTAGGAATATATCTTTATACGACAGAACAAACGGCTATAGAAGAATACTGGTTTGATATGAGTGAACGTAATTTTGGGCCGTCACAGCAATACAGTTTGGTGTCTAGAGTTTGGGGTAATTCTTATGATAACGGCACCTTCTGGACATCAGATATCACGGCATCTTATGGCATAGAATTATATCCTATGCATGGCGGTTCGCTTTATTTAGGACAAAACAAAGCTTATGTTTCAAAAATTTGGGAAGAACTAAAAACATATACAGAAATATTAAGTACAACAAGCACTAATCCAAATTTATGGCATGATACCATTTGGAAATATCTTTGTTTTATTGATCCTCAACAGGCAATTGATTTATATAATTCTTACCCAACAAGAATAATGAAGTTTGGAGTTTCAGATGTGCAAACGTACCACTGGCTGCATGCTATGAATGCCATGGGCACTCTTGAAGCTTCTTTAACAGCCGATTATCCTATTGCGGCCGCATTTAATAAAAATGGAGATATTACCTATGTAGCGCATAACTATTCAGACGCTCCAATTACCGTAACGTTTTCTAATGGGTTTACATTAGATGTTCCAGCCAATCAAATAGCCACGAATAAAGATGTTAGGGTATCTGGAGTCCTGTCAAGTGATTTTAATCAAGCATACCCCAATGGGAGCGTAAACTTATCTGTTCAAACTAACGGACCCGTATCTAAAGTGGAATTTTTTGACGGTACAATACTTTTGGGGGAGATAACGACGGCGCCTTATCAAATAAAGGCAAGTAACCTTGTTTTAGGAACGCACGGTATGTATGCCAAAGTTTATGAAGGCGCGCAATTTAACGTGACTAATATAGTAAACATTCAAGTTGGTGAACAAGTGCCTTACACAGGAACAGCCATTCAAATTCCTGGAACATTTGATGCAGCTCATTATGATGCCTATGAAGGAGGGAATAGTCAGGGTATAGCGTATGTTGATGTCTCTCAAAACAATCAAGGTGATTTCAGAAAGGAGGAATATGTTGATGCCGCCTCTAATGCATCCGAAGGAGCCATAATAGGATGGATTTCAGCTGGTGAGTGGGTTGAATATACTATTGATGTGCAAACAGCTGGCGTTTATGACCTGTCCTTTAGATATGCGTCTGGAAATCCCGCCGGCGGAGGTCCATTATATTTTGAGATAGAAGGAACTAAAATTAGTCCAGATATTTTGGTAACACCCACAAGCAGTTCGAATTGGACTACCTGGGCCAATAAGACTGTCAACAACATTGAATTAAATAAAGGAATCCATGTCTTGAAAATGGTTTTTGATAATGGTGAACTAAATATAGGGCGAATTACCTTTGCACGTACAGGAGATTTGTCCTATAACCCGCCAGTGTCGCATGCGGGAGATAATGTATCAGTTATATTACCCAATACAACAGCAACATTAGATGGCTCTCAAAGTACAGATGCCGATACACCGGTCTTAAACTATAATTGGGAACAGATTTATGGGCCATCAACAATAGCATTTTCTAGCACAACAGTGGCTTCTCCAAATGTATCTAGTTTAGAAGAAGGGATTTATAAAGTCAAGCTTACAGTTGATGATGGTTCCCATACATCCAATAGTACCTCGCTAATCATTGTTACTCAAACAGGTAATGTGATTCCAACAATATCCATTTCAAACCCGTCAGATAATTCAGTCTTTAAGGAAGGTGAAGACATAATGATTACGGCTTCGGCAACCGATTTGGATGGTACTGTTGCAAAAGTTGAGTTCTATGATGGTACTACAAAAATAGGAGAAGATGACTCTGAACCATATAGTTTTGAATGGAGTGGCGCAAGCATAGGTGCGCATCAAATTTCAGCAAAAGCTACGGACAATGCAGGTGGGGAAGGTACATCTCAGACTATAAATATTTCTGTAGATGAAGTTAAAATATGTGAAGAAACTGGTAATTCAGCATTGCAAGGGGCGTTCTCAATGGGCTATAAAAGTACTTTTGAAACTATAGGGTCTGATGTAATCATCACTTTTGAATTGCTTGATAATGATAAGTTTTCTGGGAACGCTTATTTGTGGCAGGAGACACCGTTTGTTGAATCACAAATGGATTTTGTTGAGACTAATAAATTCACAAAAATGATTAGCGGCGTAACTAATGGCGAAACACTTAGTTATGCATGTAAGTTCGAATTCTCAGGTGGACTTGCTGTTACTAGTTATGTTCAATATGTTGTAGGGACTGATTGTTCTGGTGGTAATGATACCGAAGCACCAACAAATTTCACGGCTGCAATAGGTGCAATTACGTCTACCTCAGTGGAGTTATTATTAAATGGTACGGATAACTCTGGTACGGTAGTGTATAATGTATCTTATAATTCCGGAACAAATGGAATATCTGGTGATTCAGGAGTTCAACAATCATTAGGAATTAATGCCTTACAAGCGGAAACCTTATACACATTTACAGTAACCGCGAGCGATTTAGCAGGAAATAATGCGTTGAACAATCCCATTGTAATTCAAGCAACCACTGCTGCTAGTGTAAATACCGCATGTTCAGGGATAAGTTCAGAAGCCCAACAGGGCGCGTTTGATATTGGTTATAATTATAATTTTGAAACATCTGGTACAGAGGTGATATTTACATTTGAATTACTGGATAATAAGGATGGCGTTATTGCTTATTTATGGCAACAAAGTCCGTTTAATGAAATTGCTATGACACCAGTATCTGGTAAACCCAAAGCCTTTAGTACTAGAATTACTGGCCAAACTTCAGGTACAACTATTAGGTATGCCTGTAAATTTGCTTTTGCTGGTGGGCTAGCCGTAACCAAGTATTTTGCTTATGAGGTTGGTGATCGTTGTGTTTTAGGTGTTAATGAACAAGAGTTCAATAGTTTTAGTGTTTACCCTAATCCTTCTCAGAATTCATGGTATTTGAAATCTTCTCAGGAACTGATAGAATCTATAGTGGTTTTTAATGTTCATGGAAAAAAAATAATGACTGTAAATCCTAAATCTAAACATGTAACTCTGGATGCTTATACTTTAGAATCTGGAATATATTTTGCTCGGGTAAAAACACTAACAGGTCTAAAAAGTATAAAATTGATAAAAAGATAGTTTAGCAATGGGTCTATAAGGTAATAGGATTAATAAAATTGCTCCTATGACTTGGTGTTGATTAATGTAAATATGACTTGTAGTATGTAGAAATTATCTCAAAATGATTAATTTGGTGGTACTGTCTATAAAATCATAAATTTTGAATCGAAAAGATCTAAGTAATATTCCACCAATAAATACAATATCTCATGAGTTTGGTGTTGAGGTTGGACAAGAGGATATTGATACCTTAAATCATGTGAATAATTTGGTTTATGTGAAATGGATTAATGATGCGTCTGAAAAACATTGGACCATACTGTCTAATGCCAAAATAAACGCAAAGTATTATTGGGTTTGCCTACGTCATGAAATTGATTATTTAGGAGAGGCATTTTTAGGTGATGAAATTACTGTGATAACTTGGGTAGGAGAATCTAAAGGAGTGAAATCAAAACGTCATGTCGCTATAGTGAAAGACCAAACTTTAATTGCAAAAGCAGAAACATTGTGGTGTTTAATAGATTCAAAAACTCAAAAACCAGCAAGAATTAATTCTGAAATATTAGATTTACTCTCTGCATAATAAAAGATGTGTGAAGTGAAATCTTGTGAAATTCAGAAGAGTAGTTGATGAAAATTGAATGATATTAAAAACTTTTAAATATGAAGCATGCATCTTATTTCCGTTTATTAAGTATCCTGTTCATCGGGATAATAATAGTATCCTGTAAAATGAACAATAAAGAAGAATCAAAGAAAAAGGAAGTGTCTAAAGTTTGGGATGTAGATTTTCTAGATGAGTTTCAAACATTCAATCCTGATAATTGGCAGGATCAACGTATATGGGTAAATAATGAAACACAGTGCTATGTCCCTGATGGCGCATTTGGAACTCGCGAGGTAAGTGATGGCACACTAAAACTGAAAGTTATTAAATTGGATGAAAGACAGAGTTGTGATAATTTGGATAAGCATGGAAAACAGCATCCAGATACTGAATATGTTGCAGGTAGAATTTGTTCAAAAAACAGGAAGGAGTTTGTGAAAGGGAAATGGACGGCCAAACTAAAAATGTCTAGTAATGGAGAGGCAAGCATGTTCCCTGCTTGGTGGTTGCTGGGCGCTCAAAACAATGAATCTCCTGTTGAGGAGGATAATGAGAATATATGTTGGCCTCTAACAGGATCTGGAGAGATTGATATTTTTGAACATCATGGAGATCATATGAAGGATGAATTTACCACCGGGGCAATAGTCAGTTTGGGGGAATGCGATAAAGGGGATTGGGAAAGTAAGCGAAGAAATTTTCCGGCGACATTAAATGAGTGGCATGAGTACAGTGTAGAATGGGAAGGGAGTGATCTTGTCTATAGACTTGATGGTAAGGAAATTTATCGTAATATTGGAGAAGGGGATAAATATCCGGAACCTATGTTCGCTATTTTGAACTTCGCCAAAATTACCGACTCACCTATGACAGGTAAATCCTGGATTATGGAAGTAGATTATGTAAAGCATGAGTATCGTAAATGATAATGGGGGCATAGTCTAAAAATAGTCCGGAAAAATGTTAGGTTGTTCTGATTTATTACGCACTAGTTGTCTTACTTTTACCTCATAACAACACAGTTTTCATCTTTTGATATGCCCTATTTTTTAGTTTTAAAGCAGTCTTCTATGGCTGGTCAAGCCATACTTATGGTTTTCTTTGTAATTATGATGATTATTATCTTACGGTATTTAAAGAAAATGCTGGAGACAGCATACGTCATGAAGTACATGAAGCCTTGGTATACGCACTTATATTTTAGATTAAGAACGCTTAGTGATTCTGAAAAATTAATCCTTAAAAAACATTTCAACTTTTACAATAAATTAGATCCTAAATACAAATTGTATTTCGAACACCGTGTTGCCTCTTTTATAAAGGATAAGGATTTTATTGGCAGAGACGGATGCCTTATTACAGATGAAGTTAAGGTGATGATATCTGCCACGGCTGTTATGCTAACCTTTGGTTTTAGAGATTATTATATTGGAATAATTTCTAAAATAGTAATATATCCCAAGGCCTTTTTCTCAAATACAAATCAGGCATTGCATAAGGGAGAATTTAACCCTAAATTAAAGACCCTTGTTCTAAGTTGGGAAGATTTTAAAATAGGCTTAGATATAGAAAATGACAACTTAAATCTAGGAATTCATGAGTTAACACATGCTATCCACATAAATAGTATGAAAGAACGCGATATTAGTTCTACAATTTTTAGTGATAGCTTTAAGGAATTAACACAGCTAATGGCTGAAAAACCTGAGTTGCGACAAAAATTGGTGACATCTAATTATTTCAGGAAATATGCGTTTACAAACCAGTTTGAATTTTTAGCTGTAATCATGGAGACATTTATAGAAACACCGAGGGAATTTCAGACGTATTTCCCCGAAGTTTATAGTAAAACAAAACAAATGCTGAATTTTAATTTTGCTGGTTATTAAGCTGTTGTATGATTTTTGTCATGAATTTTTAGAAATGATTTCAATAATTTTAGTGGTAACTAAATTTAAAACTGAAGATCATGATACGAAAAGCACCAATTTCCATGATAATGACCACGCCTGTCATTACATTAAAAAAGCACGATAGTTTAGAAACTGCTGAGCATTTATTTAAAGCCAACCATATAAGACATATCCCTGTTGTAGATGGCAATGCAATTATTGGAATGCTAAGTTATACTGATTTGCTAAGATTAAGTTTCGCAGATGTTGCATTAAATGATGATGATAATATGTCTGATGTTATGGTCTATAGTATGTTTAATATTGAACAGGTAATGAATAGGAATATTGTGTCCGTTTCATCGTCAAATTCAATAAAAGAGGTTGCTGAAATTTTAGCATCAAAGGAGTTTCATGCTTTGCCTGTAGTCGATAATAATGCCTTAACTGGAATTGTTACAACAACTGATCTTATTAAATATTTATTACTTCAATTTTAAAACTTAATAAAGAATTATTAAACGATTAAATACGTATCAATATGAGACAGCGCACGCCAGTATCTGAAATTATGACAAGAAATATTGTAGCGTTAACAAAATCAGATGATTTAGAAAAGGCTGAAACATTATTTAAAAGAAATAAAATTAGGCACATTCCTGTGGTTTCGAGAGATATGATTATAGGTATGTTAAGTTATACTGATTTAATGCGAATAAGTTATGCTGAAACGTCTTCAAAATTTGAAAACACAGTTGAATCTGTAGTTTATAACATGTTTACAATTGAGCAAGTTATGGTGAAGGATGTAGTAACAGTAACCAGTGATACTACAATTAAAGAGGTTACCAAAATATTAGCCACTCGAGAATTTCACGCCTTACCTGTGGTAGATAACGATACCTTAGTGGGTATTATTACAACAACTGATTTACTCAATTATTACCACCAACAATATTAAGAATTGGCAATAGCCTTTAGGTCTTTTATGGTTTCTTCCTGGGTTTTACTTTTAAAGACATAACTACCGGCAACCAGAACATCAGCTCCCGCATCTACTAATTGCTTTGCGTTTTTATTGGTAACACCACCATCAATCTCAATTTGTGTTGATGCCCCTTTACGCGTAATTAATTCTTTAAGTTGCTTGACTTTATTATAAGTGTTTTCAATGAAGCTTTGCCCTCCAAAACCAGGGTTAACACTCATGATACAAACTAAATCAATATCATTAATTGTGTCTTCCAAAAGGCTAACATTTGTGTGCGGATTAAGCGCAACGCCTGCTTTCATTCCTTCAGCTTTAATAGCCTGCAATGTTCTATGTAAATGCGTGCAAGCTTCGTAATGCACGGTTAAAATATCGCTACCTAATTCAGCAAACGTTTTAATATAACGATCAGGGTCAACAATCATTAAATGAACGTCAATTGTTTTTTTTGCATGCTTTGAAATGGCTTGTAATACCGGCATGCCGAATGAAATGTTTGGTACAAAAACACCATCCATAATATCAATATGAAACCAATCTGCATCACTTGCATTAACCATTTCAACATCACGTTGAAGGTTGGCAAAATCTGCTGCTAATACTGAAGGGGCAATTAGTTTTGATGACATATCATTTAAATTTTGGCAAAGATAGATAAAGTCTTTTTTAAAGGAAAATTAATTTGAATTAAGACCAAAAATAAACCCCCGGTAATCAGCCGGGGGTTCTTTCATCAATCAAAAAACGAACAGTTATGATGTAACTGTTTGTTACTGTAATTTAGTCGTAATTGTAATCAATTACTATCCTAAATATGTTTTTAATATTTTACTTCTAGATGTATGTTTTAATCTACGAATAGCTTTTTCTTTAATTTGTCTTACACGCTCGCGTGTTAAATCAAACGTTTCTCCAATTTCTTCAAGCGTCATTGGGTGTTGGTTGCCTAAACCAAAATATAAACGAATAACATCTGCTTCTCGAGGTGTTAATGTTTCTAGAGCACGTTCAATTTCAGTACGCAGAGATTCGTGTAATAATTCCTTGTCAGGGTTAGGTGATTCACCCGAGTTTAATACATCGTATAAGTTAGAATCTTCACCTTCTACTAAAGGAGCATCCATACTTACATGACGTCCAGAATTCTTCATGGATTCTTTAACGTCATTGATGGTCATATCCAATTCTTTTGCGATCTCTTCAGCTGAAGGAGGACGCTCATGACTTTGCTCTAAAAAGGCAAATGTTTTATTAATTTTATTAATCGATCCAATTTTGTTTAACGGCAAACGTACAATACGAGATTGTTCAGCCAAAGCTTGCAGAATCGATTGACGAATCCACCAAACGGCATAGGATATAAACTTAAAACCACGTGTTTCATCAAAACGTTGAGCCGCTTTTATAAGTCCTAAATTCCCTTCATTAATTAAATCTGGCAATGTAAGACCTTGGTTTTGATATTGTTTCGCAACTGAGACAACGAATCTTAAATTCGCTTTTGTCAGTTTTTCTAAAGCTATTTGATCTCCAGCTTTGATGCGTTGTGCTAATTCAACTTCTTCATCGGCTGTAATTAAATCAACCTTACCAATTTCCTGCAGATATTTATCTAACGAAGCGGTTTCTCTATTAGTTACCTGCTTCGTAATTTTAAGTTGTCTCATCTAATGTCTTCCTGAATTTAATGTGTGAATAAATAGGGCATTCAGTAGTTATACGTATGTTTGTTTCAGTTTGTTACAAAAAAGTAAAATATTTTTATAAAATCTTTGGTATTCTAAAATATTACAGTGAAAAAAATGAATTATCACAAACAAGATTTGTCTTTTTGTAAGCTTGAAAAGCTTACTGATTACTAGTGTTTTATCCATTGTTTTTCTGCTGAATTTCCATGGGTTTATGCTTGTTGTTTTAATAGATAATCTTTAATTTTGCATAAAAACTAAAGCTAATTATATGAGTGTAGATATCACTTTTAAGCAAAATTCTACAGATAATAAACACTACCGAATACTTAAAAAAAAGGTTGATGCTGTTGTCAAAGATTTACCAAAATCAAGGAATACGGCAAAAAAGGTAACTACGTTTTTTTGTATTTCACTTTATGTAATTGTTTACTTTTTAGCCTTATACAATATTGAACATACGGGGTTGTATTATATGCTTTATGCATGTTTAGGTTTAGTAATTGTATTTATTTTCCTTAATATCATTCATGATGCTGTTCATAATCATGTTTTTAAGAAAAATTGGTCAAATAATTTAGTATTAATCGTTTTTGACCTTTTAGGAGCAAATAGTTTTATCTGGAAGAACAGGCATATTAAAATGCATCATAATTATCAAAATATTATGGGCTGGGATTCTGATATTGAGCAAGCAGGACCCGTAAAAATATACCCTGCCAGTGAAACAAAGCCTATTCATAAGAAGCAGCATATACTCGTATTTTTTATGTATCCCTTGTATTTATTCAACTGGATTTTAATTAGAGATTTTAAAGACTTCTTTCAGAAAGACCGTTGCATTAAAAAGAAGCTTGATAAAATTCCTCCAATAGAATATGTGAAGCTGTTTTTCTTTAAAATATTCTTTATTTTTTACATGGTATTCATTCCTATTATGCTGGGTCAGAGTGTTGCTACGGCACTTGGTGCTTTATTACTTATGCTGGTTGTAGGAAGTTTAGTTGCCTTGACCATCTTGCTTACTGCACACCCTAATCTAACTAATGAATTTCCTGTTCCAGATGAAAATGGTAAAATGCCTAATAGTTGGCTAGAGCATCAGTTTATTACTACCAATGATGTTACTATGGATAGTTGGTTTAGCCGTAATTTAATGGGAAATTTCAATTATCATATCATTCACCATATATATCCCAATATTAGCCCTGTTTATTCTCCTGAGGCAACCCAAGTTATTAAGGAATATGCTGAAGAGAATGGTTTTCAATACAAATCTTGGACAATTTGGAAAGCTTTGTATCATCATTATAAGTTAATTAAATATAATGCTGATAATGCGGTTGCCGAATTTAATATTCTTGAAGAGGATATGTAAGTTGTTGGTTCTTGTCTTATTTTCAAATTAGAACTGGGAATTGGGGAAAATTAGTACTTGCTAAATATTAAGACAATTCCTTCTTTTGGTGTTTTACAAAACGCATTAACCTTAATTTAAGTCTTTATGGGTTGAAGTTTTTGCTTTTAACCTCTTTAAAGCGCTAATGGATGTCATTGTGAGCTTAACGGCTTGTTCTGCGGAGGATAGTAATAATGGTACTTTTAAACCTATTCATTTTGAAATAAGGTAAAATTTAGAATTAATGTATCATGAATTCATGTTATAAACTTCACTTATATCCTCATTTAAAATAATTCTAGGTAGCAATATTAAAAGTAATTTAGGAGTTGTAAATTTGAACCGAAGTAATTGTTTGTTTGGAGAAGGGGATTCAGAATAATCTAGGTTTTTGATTATCTCCCGTTGTGCAAAATAAAAAGTTTATCCTAAATGAAATTAGTATTATCACCAGCAAAATCGTTAGATTTTGAAAGTAAATTACCAACAACACAGTATACAGAGCCGTCTTTTTTAAAACAGCCTGAGCGTTTAAATAAATTGCTTAGAAAGAAATCGGCTAGAGCTTTATCTAAGCTTATGAGCATTTCAGATGCTTTAGGTCAGCTAAACTACGAACGTAATCAATCTTGGGAACTACCATTCACAAAAGATAATGCGAGGCCAGCCATTTATGCTTTTAATGGCGATGTTTATAGAGGTTTGGATGCTTATACGATTCCAGAGGATAAACAAGAGGTTATGCAAAATACAGTGCGTATTCTATCCGGATTATACGGTGTCCTAAAACCAACCGACCTCATTCAGCCCTACCGATTGGAAATGGGAACAAAACTACCTGTGGGCGTAAAGAAAAATCTTTATGAGTTTTGGAAAAAAGATATTACAAAATTTTTGAATGAAGAGTTAAAGGACGATGAAGTTTTTTTAAACTTAGCAAGCAATGAATATTTTAAAGCTATAAATAAAAAGATTCTTAAAGTTCCTGTTGTTACTGCCAATTTTAAAGATTTTAAAAATGGCGAATATAAGATGATTTCATTCTTTGCTAAAGAAGCGCGAGGGGCAATGGCTAGATATATTATAGATACCAATGCACAAACTATTGATGATATAAAAGGCTTTAATTATATGGGCTACGGCTTTAGTGAAGCGATGTCCAAGGAGAACGACCTTGTATTTATAAGGTAGACTTCATTTTACTTCCTCAAATTTTTAATCCGTTCTAAAAGCGTAGGATGTGAGTAATGCATAAATACGTACGCAGGATGTGGTGTTAAATTACTTAAACTATTTTTAGAAAGTTTTTTAAGGGAATTAATTAATGGTTCTGATTGGTACGTGTTTTTTGCAAAATCATCCGCCTGATATTCAAATTTTCTAGAAAATAAATTCATTACAAGTCCTGTGATTTCTGAGATTGGAGCATATAATATGCCAAAGGCAATAAGGCCTATATGGAAACTCGGGATATCAACACCAATAGCTTTAGATAAAATAGGGTTTGAAATGAATAAGGATAAAATATAAAGCGTAATGCCCGTTAGTAAAATAGAGGAAATAAGATTAAAAATAATATGTTTCTTTTTATAATGCCCTACCTCGTGTGCGAGGACTGCAACAATTTCTTCTTCTTCCAAATCGTTAATTAATGTGTCATAAAGCGTTACTCGTTTTTCACTCCCAAATCCTGAAAAATAGGCATTCGCTTTTGTACTGCGTTTAGAACCGTCAATTACAAATATTTTGTCCAATTTAAATCCAACAGTTCTCGCGTATGCTGCAATTTGATCTCTTAAATGGCCTTCTTCAAGCGATGTTTGCTTATTAAATAATGGTACAATAAGTTTGGAGTAAAACATATTCATAAACAATGTAAATATGGCTATTAATGCCCATGCATATAGCCAAAAGTTTTTTCCAGTAATTGTGTAAAACCAAATAATTAAAGCTAAAATACTGCCACCAAAAATGGCCATCATAAGCCATCCTTTTATCTTATCTATTACAAAAAGCTTTTTTGTTGTTTTATTAAAACCGAATTTTTCTTCAATTACAAAAGTGCTGTAGAATGAAAAAGGTGTAGTTAAAATATCACTACCTATCATAATTATTCCAAAGAAAATTAGGGCAAAGATTATTGGGTTTTCGCTCAAGGATCTAGCTATAGTGTCCACATACTCAAATCCATCTAACAATAAAAAACCTAAGGTTAGTATTACGGAGAATGTTGAGGTGATAATGCCAAATTTATATTTGGTTGCTTTATAATTTTGTGATTTTTTATATTCTACATCGTCATAAACATCTTTTAGGTCATCAGGAAGGGCATCATTAAAATGTTTTGCGTTTAGTGCATCAATAACTTTATCCTTTATAAAGTTGATTGTAATAATAGCTATTATGATGTAAAAAAGTGTGTTTGCAGTCATGTTTGTTGTTTAACGTCTTTGTAATGCGTCAATCGGTATATACGTAGTTTTGTTTGAGAAATTATGATGGTTTTACATCACAATTAAATTAATTTAATTTAATTAAAACCTCGCTGTCTTTTCGCTTCAAAAATAAGAATTCCCGCTGCAACAGAAACATTCATAGAATCTATTTCACCTTGCATGGGAATAATAATATTTTGAGTCGACTGATTTCGCCATTCTTCACTTAAGCCAGTGGCTTCTGTTCCAACAACAATAGCGCTAGGTTTGGTGAAATCTTGACTGTGATAAGGTACAGATTCTTGTAAAATAGCACAGTAGATATTTATGTTTTTTAATTTTAAAAAGTTAATTATTTCAGAGGTCGTTCCTGTACCAATTTGATTGGTGAAGACACAACCCACACTAGATCGAATAATATTGGGATTATATAAGTCTGTTTTTGGGTTGGCTATTATAACAGCATCTACATTTGCAGCATCGGCTGTTCTTAATAAAGCACCAATATTTCCTGGCTTTTCAGGAGCTTCAGCAATCAATACTAAGGGATTACTTGTAGTAAAATTTAAATTGGTCAATGCATGGTTTTTTACTTTTGCTATGGCTAAAACACCTTCGGTAGTTTCCCGATAGGCTAATTTTTGGTAAACCTCTTTTGATATTTCAATACAATTAGAGGTGTCATTTGTAAAATCCTTTAATTGATTATTAGAAAACAGTTCTGGGCAGAATAAAAGAGTTTCTAGGGTATAACCTCCTTTTAGAGCTAAATTGATTTCCCGTATACCTTCAATTAAAAACGTACCTGATTTTTTACGATCACGTGATTTATCCTTGAGTTGTACAAGTTGTCGAATAAAGGGATTTTGCGGACTGCTAATTAATTTCATAAGTATTAAACAAAAGTAATTGATTTTTGTGTAATTATTTGTTTCTAATTTCGTCAAACATGGAAACCTAAAACATATATAAATGAAGTCTATTCTTTTCGTATTTTCAGTATTCCTTTTTGTCGCATGTAAAGAACAAAAAGAAAAGGTTGTTATATCTTCCAAAGAAGACACATCCATTAGGGATAATAAATACCCAAAAAATTTACTGAATGTATTTGAGGCCCATGGCGGTTTGAAACATTGGAATACTTTCCAGACTTTGGAGTTTACTATGGAAAAGCCCAATGGCGCAGAGCGGACATTAACCGATTTAAAAAACAGAAAGTCGTTTATTTCAACCGATAAATTTCAAATAGGCTATAACGGACAAGATGTATGGATTAAACAAGATTCCATGCATTATAAAGGGAAGCCAAAATTTTACTATAATTTGATGCTCTACTTTTATGCTATGCCTTTTATTTTAGCTGATGATGGAATAGTTTATAGTGATGCGGACCCCTTAGTTTTTGAAGGACAGACTTTTCCAGGAATAAGGATAGGGTATAACTCAGGAGTAGGGGAGTCACCAGAAGATGAATACATCTTATATTTCGACGCGGAAACACATAAAATGACATGGTTGGGATATACCGTTACTTTTTTTACAAAAGAAAAAGGCAAGGAATTTCATTTTATAAAATATAGTGACTGGCAAGAAGTGAATGGTTTAATATTGCCAGAAACTTTGTCGTGGTATGCTTATGAAAATAATAAACCAACAGAGAAAAAGAGTGACTTAAAATTTATTAATATCAAGGTTTCTAAAGACAAGATTAATTCAGAAATATTTGAAGTTCCTGAGGGAGCCCAAATAGTAGAGTAAAAAGCACTTACAAGTTTTCTTTTTCAAAATAGTTAACCAATAAGGCTACAACATAACTGTAACTTTGCATGCCTTTACTTTGATTATTGGCCTTTAAAAAATTATCCATAAAAAGTTTAAAGAAGGGTTCTGCTGGGTTTTCAAAAGCTTCATAAAAGCGTCTTACTTCTTCTGAGTTTTTTAAAATGCCTTTATTCACAGATTCAAGCATCGTTTCATAAAGCGCTTCATCACGTCTATAAACTTCATTAAGACAATAACTTAAACCAAAGGTGTATCCGCTATAATTTATATAGGCATTATCGTTTTTAATACTCGCGAGAAAACCTATGAAGTTAGCCTCATTTTCTGCTGCGTACCCCAATTGATGGGCAATTTCATGAGCCGAGGTGGTTGGGAATCTATATATAGGCAGTAGTCCATTAACATGGGCTTCATTGGTTAAGGGGTTTAAATATCCACTGTAGCCCATATATGAAAGCGGATAGCTTATTAAAGACTTCTTTATAGATTTTGGATGGTATTCTAAATTAAAAAAAATGGCTTTTAAATGTTCATAACCATTTGATGTCATTTTAAAAATGTCATTTTTAGAATAAGGAAATGTAACAGGAAGACTGTCATTACTAGCCAGAGATGTGTGTAAGGTATTAGATTTTTTGATAAGTTTTTCGGTAAGCTCAATTAATTGATCAGTAGTATATTCATGATCTAATTTTAAACTTTTGTGTAGTGGTAGTCTGTAGTAATTCAAGCCCCAAAATAAATGAAAAGCAAAATAAAATAAGGCACTAGTAGATAAAACCTCTAAAAGCCAGTTTTTTGTATCATTTCTTAAGCGCCTTCTGTTTTTTACCATCCAGCGAATCAAGTAAACAATCATAAAAATATAAAGTACATCGCCAAAAGAGAAAGGAAGCCAGCCTAAAACAAATCGAAATACTTTTGAGAGCCATTCATAGAGTCCATTGCTGTAATAACGTTCTATAAATTCTGGATAATGGGATAATAAACGTACCATTAAAATCTGCGGAATTAGAGAAAGCGCAATAATGGTTTTTTTCTTTTTTAGCATAGATCAAAAATAGAAAAATGTTTACAAAAACATACTAGCTAAAATGTATCTTTGTGACTTTAGATATTAAAACTATGAGCACAGAAATAAGACAACTTGAACCAAAATCATTATGGAATAAATTTGCGGATTTAAATGCGGTTCCAAGACCTTCAAAAAAGGAAGAACGTGTTATTGCGTTTATGAAAAATTTTGGCGAAAATCTTGGTTTGAAAACTGTAGTAGATGAAGTTGGGAATGTTATTATAAAAAAGCCCGCCACTCAAGGTATGGAAGATAGGATTACAGTAGTTATGCAATCGCATTTAGATATGGTGCATCAAAAAAACAACGATACGGCGTTTGATTTTGACACCCAAGGTATAGATATGTTTATTGACGGTGATTGGGTTAAGGCAAGGGGGACAACCCTAGGTGCAGACAATGGTCTTGGTGTGGCAACAATTATGGCTATTTTAGAAAGTACAGATATTCCGCATCCCGCAATTGAAGCTTTATTCACAGTAGATGAAGAAACTGGAATGACAGGTGCCATGGGGTTAAAAGGCGGTTTGTTGAGCGGTGGTATTTTATTGAACCTAGATACGGAAGAAGACGATGAAATAGGTGTTGGTTGCGCAGGGGGTATTGATGTTACTGCGAAACGTAACTATGAAGAGGAAGAAACTCCTGAGTTCAAAGTGGGGTACGCCATTTCTGTTACAGGATTGCAAGGTGGTCATTCCGGTATGCAGATTCATGAAGGTTTAGGGAATGCAAATAAGATTATGAATCGTGTATTATTTGATGGCTTTGAAAATTTTGGACTACGTATTTCTAGTATCGATGGTGGAAGTTTGAGAAATGCTATTCCTCGAGAAAGTAATGCCATTATTGCTATTGATGCGGTGCATGAAGACGCTTTTCTTTTAGATATGGCTTTAGTTGTAAATACAATCCAAAGGGAGCTTAAAACTATGGAACCTGATTTGAAAATCAGTGTTTCAAAATGTGAAACTCCAAAATCAATAATGGATTTGGGTGTTCAAGAAGGTTTTACTCGTGCCATGTATGCTGCTATTAATGGAGTTTATAGAATGAGTGCTGATATTCCTGGATTGGTAGAGACTTCTAATAATATAGCGAGGGTCTTAGTTAAGGACGGTAGTATTCATGTTGGATGTTTAACACGATCTTCAGTAGAAAGTGCTAAAATTGATTTAATGAATACGCTCAGAGCAACCTTTGAATTAACAGGGTGTGAAGTTGAATGTTCTGGAGATTATCCAGGATGGACGCCTAATATGGATTCGGCAATATTAAAAGTAATGAAGCCATTATATAAGGAGTTAAATGGCGAAGATCCGCATGTGGCAGCCTGTCATGCCGGCTTAGAATGTGGTATTTTGGGGCAGAACTATCCAGAAATGGATATGATTAGTTTTGGACCTAACATTAAAGGAGCGCATTCACCAGATGAGCGCGCTCAAATTTCGTCGGTTCAAAAATATTGGAAGTTTGTATTAGCGATTCTAAAACAGATTCCTAAGGCTTAAGTTCATAGGGCAGAGTATTAACAGGTACCTGTTTTTACTATTTTTTATAAATCCTATGTTATTTGGTTGCTGCATTAAATACCGTTTTTCCGTTAAAGATAGTCATAGAAACTTTAGTGTTTAAGATATCACTTTCTGCTACAGTCATGATGTCTTGGTCAAAAATGGTGAAATCAGCAAGTTTGCCTACAGAAATAGAGCCTTTGATGCTTTCTTCAAAAGCGCCATAAGCAGCAAATATGGTATAGGATTTAAGAGCTTGCTGTCGCGTCATTTTTTGATCGGGTTCATAACCTGTATCGGGAGTACCTTTTAATGTTTTTCGGGTAACACTAGCATAAAAGCTTGCAATTGGGTTTATAGGTTCAACAGGTACATCTGTTCCATTCACTATAGGCACACCGCTTTGCAATAAGGCTTGCCACATATAAGCCCCGTCTTTAATACGCTGTTCTCCTAAGCGGTCAATAGCCCATGGTCTGTCCGAAGACATATGAATAGCCTGCATAGCCGGAATCACATTTAATTCCGAAAACCTTGGGATATCTTCAGGGTCTAAATGCTGCGCATGTTCAATACGAAATCTATGGTTTTTAGCAGCTTCAGGGTGTTGTTGTAGGGCATATTCATAGCGATCTAAAATCTCTCTGTTGGCTCGATCACCAATAGCATGAGCACACACTTGAAAACCATTATTAAGGCCGTTTAACGCAGTTTCTTGTACAAAATCCATAGGTAGGGTCTCGTGTCCAAAATGATTTGGTCTATCCGTATAGGGTTGTAATAACCATGCGCCTCGAGATCCTAAAGCACCGTCACAGTTAAGTTTTACAGAGCGTACCGTGAATAAATGATCAGGGTCTATTAAGGGCCCTTTTGCGTACCATTCCTCTAGTAAATTTTTATCCCAACCTGTAAGCATAGCATAAATTCGAGTATTCATTTTACCCTCCGATTTCATTTTTTCATATAAGGCTATTGTTTCTTTGGGAATACCAGCATCATGAAAACTAGTGATACCGTTTTTTAAACACGATGCTGTGGCAAGTTCAAATGCTTTTATGTCAGTTTCGAGTGTTTTTTCAGGAATACGTTTCGTAATCAGGGTTTGGGCCCGTTCATTAAAAATACCAGTAGGTCTTCCGAATTCATCAATAATTACTTCACCGCCATCAGCATTAAACGTTGTTTGAATGCCTTCTTTGGCCAAAACTTTCAAACCTGCAAGTTCCATGGCTTTAGCATTAGCAAATCCTGCATGTCCACTTGCATGTCTTAAATAGACCGGGTTATTAGGTGAAACCTCACTTAACCTATGATGGGTTTGAAACCCTTTTACTATTTCTTCAGGCAGTGAATCCCATTTGCTTTGATGCCATCCTCTACCTAGAATCCATTCACCAGGTTTTGCTGATTTTACACGTTCAGAAACGGCATCTATAAGAGCTTGATAACTGGTTGTGTTTATTAAATTAAGATTTAATTCATTATATCCCATGCCCATAAAATGACCATGCCCTTCAATAAAACCTGGAGTCATGGTTTTTCCTTTTAAATTAATGAGTTGAGTTTCTCTATTTTTATATGCTTCTGCCGCCTTGAGATTTCCTGTGAAAATTATGGAATTTCCTTTAATACCTACTGCCTCTACTTTTGGTTGTAAGGAGTCCGCCGTATATATGTTACCACCAAATATTATCGTAGTGGCATATTCTTTATTTGGTTTTGTACAGGATAGAAGTGTCATTAGGATACCTGCTATCAGTAAAATTGAAGAATATTGTAATTTCATTAAAATGGATTTAGACCAGTAAATTACAATAATTACAGGACTTTTATTTTATGGAACAGGATCATAACCTGAACCTCCCCAAGGCGATGGAACGTAAAGAAAATGTACAGTGTACATTTTTAGAGAACAGGCGAGCCGGCGCGAAGGGGTTTTTTTAGTTGTCATCCTTCTCAGGAACAGGATCATAACCACTTCCTCCCCAAGGATGGCAACTAAAAATACGTTTTATGGCTAACCAACCTCCTTTAAAAAGGCCGTGTTTTTGTAGGGCTTCTTTGCTGTAATGAGAACATGTAGGTTGAAATCTACACGTTGCTGGGGTTAGAGGTGATATAAATAGTTGATATACCTTAATTAGGAATAAAATTGGTGCAATAAGTATGTTTCTAATAGAATGCAATTTCTGTATCTTGTACTTTATTCAAAGATACTATAAATGTCTTATGCTTTTTATTGCTTAGGGTTGTTCTTTTTTTGGTTTCCAAAATATAAACCAAAAAGAGGCTGTTAGGGCTACCATAATTCCCATGGGTAAGGATGATTTGTCGTTTATACTAAATCCTTCAGGATCGATTAGTATATGCAGAAGTGTACTATGTTTTTTTGAGTTTTACGTTTAGAGTCTGTCTTTATATTGTTCTTCAAATGCATTTACTAGATTGACCTGATTATCGTCAAGTATTTGATTTTTAAGAAACCAAAAGGCGCGTCTCGCTATTAGAAATTCAGATTCCAAGAGCGGCATGACATTTTTAATGACTTGCTGTGAATTCGGATTTTTGCTTTGCATCAATTCCAAAAGGAGCGAGGTTTCTTGGTAAGAATTTAAGGTTGAGACCTTATCGCTCAAGGTGTCCAAATATAATTTTGGAACATTTTGTTTTGTTTGCTTCAATGATTGCAACGCAGCAAGTTTTTGTTCCTTATGCCCTTGAACGAACAATGTTTTACTGGCTTTTAAATAATTGTCATTTCCTGCTTTCTCCAAAAATTTATAAGCTGGCCTTAAAACAGATTCCTCTTTTAAAACCTTTTGAATTGTAGCATCAATAAAAGGTGCTGTATATAATTCGCGTGATTCTAATTCTTCTAAAGCAATATGAAAATAGGTGTTATTCTTATCTAAGATAAAATCGATAAGTTGAATTTCTGAGGCAGATTTTCCTGTTTGAGCCTTTATTTTTAAAACCACATCGCCATTGGCCCAATGCCAAAGTGTAAAACAGGTTAATGCTGCACCAGGAACAGTGTCTTTCTCATCAAGCTCCAATGCAGTAGCTCCTGAAACGGCATCAACATCTTCATTACCATGCTCATCGGGAACTGTTAGGATTTCATCAATATATACTTCTTTGAATGGAGAATTGTTATTGGCCAATATACTCTGCAGTTTTATATAGTCTTCGGTTTCAAACAGATCGGCTTCATATTTTTCAAGAGTTTCTCCTTTAGCCAATTCGTATTTTTGATACTCACCTGTGTTGTTCCAAAAAAGCTTTACGGGAATGACCTTGCACACCTCCTCAAGGCAAATCACAGAATATACATCCATGGTATAGCGGGTAGGAAGACCATCTTGGTTTTGAATTTCATTAAGTATGGTAAATACGGGGTCTTTTTCTCCAGGGTGATTAATAATCACCTCGTGTTTTATGGTTTTAAACCTATTTTGTGTTCCCTCGAAAGGACTTAACCATAAAGTGGGAAGGATGATTAACCAAAAAAATAATTTAGTAAATGATATCATGTATTAAGCGTAACAACGGACTTCAAAGAGTTTAACATTTTCAGCACCATAAGTTTTAGTCATATCAATTTTTATGGCAGTAACTTTTATTGATTCAAAACTAAACTTGATTAATCGTGTTTTATTCTCAGAAATGTTGCCTAAGTCTACCCACTTTCCATTTACACGCCCTTGTAAACTTAAAGTTTTTAGCATTTCCTTTGGAACACCATTGCCATAAAGCTCATCATTTCTACTGTCCTTGCGCATCATGATATTACGTTTTATGTTCGTATCACATTTTAATTCCACTTTAGATAAATCGATCGGAGTTTCCCATTCTAATTGAACGTTGGCAGAAAGTCCATCAGATTGCCAGTGATTTATTTCGCCATCAATATCACGAGACATGCCATTTAAAAGGTTCTTGGCAGCTCCTGATGAGGTTGTAGATCCAAAGATGAGACTTGATTTTCTAGCTAAATCTAACGGGTCATTCGCAGGTCTTTTGGGAATAAAAGCATCATCTCTTAATAGCTGTTCTTGTAGTTCGTTAATATGTTTTTGTCCAACTTCTCTTGGAGAAACATTCCTTTTATTACAAATAGAAGCAGCTGTACCAACGGCTTGCCCTTGTAAAGCACAAGTAGCCATGATTCTTGATGATGATAATGCAATATGTGTTTGACTCACATTTCTTCCTGCAAACATGAGGTTGCTAACGTTTTTAGAATACAAGCTTCTAAACGGAAATTGATACACTTCTTTAAAATGATAGTGAAAATAACTTGGTGGTTCTGAAAGGTTTTCTATACCACCTGGGTTGTGTTCATCTAAGGACCAACCGCCATAGGCAACTGCATCTTCAAAATGTTTGTGTTCGGTCATATCTCTTTCAGAAACTATATAATCGCCAATAAACCGTCTAGATTCTCTACGACCAGGGAATGAACCTACCCAATCTAAGGCTAAGGTTTCAGCTTCTGGGAAATTACCTGAGTTTTTGATATAATCCCAAACGCCATGCATATATCCCATTAATTTATGTCTATTTTGTTCAAAATCTGCAATGATATCATTATCACTACCAACTTCGATCCACCAAATTCCGTCTTGAAAGCCTTTAAAATGTCTTTTTTTATGAGCACCCTCATGGGTGTATTTAATAGCAAATGAAGGTGGAGAATATTTCATTGGTCTTCCCATGTCTTTTGATTCCATAATCAATGTTGCTCCCATTTGCCATCCATCTGGTTCATCTGGAGCGAAGGTTTCATCAAATTCTTTTTTTCCTTCTCTTCCGGTTCTGTATTCGGCACCTGAAGTCGCAGCCAATAGGCCATCACCCGAACAGTCAATAAAAACATCAGCATTTATAGTGTACATGGTTTCTGTAGTTCCTTGCCAACACAATGCAGATTTTATTTTATTACCCTCCATTACAGCTTCCATGGCTTGGGTATTCATCATTAAAGTTAAGTTTGGTTCTCTAACCACAAACTCGTATAACACGTGATCCCATACGGACCAAGACTCTTGCTCGTTTTCAAAACGGTTTAACAACAAAATTTCTTCAATTAATCCGGTTTCTCTTTCGGCTTTTCCTTTGATGTTGTTTACACCATTTAAATGCACGTGTATTTCGCTTGAAGCGTTACCTCCCAATACCGGTCTGTCTTGAACTAAAACGACTTTAGCTCCGTTTCTCGCTGCTGAAACAGCAGCACAAATTCCTGCGGCACCACCTCCAATTACCGCAACATCAAACTCGGTGGTTTTCTTTCGATTTACAATTCCAGATTCTCCAGTTCCTAGATGATGCCATTTGTCTTCTTTTTTGTTGTAAACCACATCATTTGTACTAGCACAAGAGGCAGTGATGAATGGAATTGAACCCGCTGCCAATGCAACTTTAGTTCCCTTACTAAAAAATTCTCTTCGTTTCATTTAATTCTTATTTTATAGTTGGTTAACACCTGTTTTTACTTGATTTTCTTGCCACCCTTTGTTGAATTGGTTCATTAATTTATTGACCAATTCTGGGTTTGATTCTGCAATGTTTTTAGTTTCTTTTGGATCTGTTGTGTGGTCAAATAACTCTACAAACAAGGGGGCTTTTGCTTGGTTTGCTCTATCTTTCCAAACAATAAATCTGTAATTTTCTGTTCGCATTGCATAGCCCATTAAATTATTTTCGAACAAATCTCTATCCCATTTGTTTCCTTGTTGTGTTTTAATTTTTCCTTCAACTTCTTTAAGTAAAGGTCCGAAATAGGTTTCTCGCATGGCGGGTCTAATTGGAAATCCGCCCCATTCTCTTAAGGCAGGGGAGGGGAATTGACTAAAAGCCGCTGTTTTCCATTCAGTATTGGGGTTATCTATCAAAGTTTTATAGCTTGTGCCTTCAACATGTGCGGGTATTTCTAAACCAGCTAAATCGGATAAAGTAGGGTACATGTCTATCAATTCTACTAAGGCATCTGTGGTTTTTCCTTGACTACCTGTTGGCATATCTGGTGTCCATATCATCATAGGTACTCGGGTAGCAATTTCATAATTGGTAGCTTTTCCCCAGATGCCCATATCACCCAGATGCCAGCCGTGGTCGCTCCAGATAATTATTATGGTATTGTCTCTAACTCCTGCTTCCTCAAGGGCTGCAATCATTTTTCCTATTTGAGCATCAACATAACTTACGCAGGCCAAATAGGCATGCTTTAAGGTTATAGCTAGTTCATCATCAATTTTTCCCTGTTTAGGAATGCCGCTTCGTACACGTAATTCAAATGACGCATGTAACCCCATTGCTGCGCCATTGATTGGGCTCTCCGTTTGTGTAGATAGCTTTATTTTTTCTCGGTCATATAAATCCCAATATTTTTTTGGAGACACCCAATTTAAATGCGGTTTGTTAAACCCTAAACCAAGAAAGAAAGGCTTATCTCCCTTAGCTACCATTTCTTTCATAGTGGCAATTGCCAACTCTGTGTTATAACCGTCTCTATAGGTGTTATCTGGGACATCTGCACTTTCATAGGCCTGCCCCATAGCGAGTCCATATTTGGCGACATCACCATATTTGGCTATCATTTCTTTCTTGGTTGCAGTACGTTCTTTAATATTTTTTTCTAAAGCAAAGCCTACAGGTTTTTTTATACCTTTTGAATTCATGCTATCTACTACTGGTAGTCTACTCCAAGATTTCTCATCGTCTAAGTCTCCATGATGGTAAATTTTTCCTGTATAAACGGCTTCGTAGCCATTGTTTATAAAATGTTGAGGTAAGGTGACTACATCTGGATTGACTTCTCGAAATTTTATGTAATTATGAAATACCCCGCTTGTTTCCGGTCTAATTCCACTGAGTAAGCTCGCTCTAGATGGGCCACAAATAGCTTGTTGACAATACGCGTTGTTAAATAGTAAACCTTGACTGGCAAGTTTATCGAGATTAGGACTTATAGCTATATCAGAGCCATAACATCCTAATTCTGGACGCAAATCGTCAATGCCAATGAATAGGATGTTTGGTTTTTTTATGGAGTTTTGTTTCTGACTGCAGCTAGATATGCTGATAAAAACAATTAGGTAATAGAATAATCTCATTAGATTCAATGTTTATCTGAAATTAACGGTGCCTGTAAAAGACATGTATAAATCTATGTTGTGTCATTATTAATTCCTAATTTTAGGGATTACATAAACTTAACATTGTAATAATTCGTGTAATATGTAACTTAACAATTGTAATGATGTTTGTTTTTTAAAAATGACTTAAATTATTCTATATGAATACTATAAGGATTAATAATCAAAAGATTGTCTTATTGTATTTACTTAACATAATGTGTTTTGTGAGTTTACATGCTCAGCAATTTAGAACGTATTCCGATGAGAGGCAATTCTATTCAGATTCCCTAGATGATTCGATCTATAATACCCTTCAGAAGACATATCAAAAAGGTGAAGCCCAAAGAGATATAAAAAGTTTAGTGCGTTTGAGTGCATTTGAGCGTGGTCAATTTGAGTACGGTAAGGCTTTTAGTCATGCAGGAGAAGCACTATTTATGGCTGAAGAAATTCAAGACTCAGTTTTAATAGCGAAGGCGCATGAAGAACTTGGTGTTTTGGCTTATTTATACAAGCAGGATGAAGACGCAGGTAGCAACTTTCTGAAGGCGCATAAATACTATAAGGTACTCTATAAGCAGAGTAAAATTGATATTGGTGATTTATATCAATCACATTATAATTTAATGATGTATTATCAGAGAATTTCTAATTATGATGGATTAAAGGCACAGATAGATTCATGTAGGACATTGAGCACCTTTAGAAACGAGAAATTTGATAAAATATTTCTTGCTGAGAAAGAGGCCAGTTTATTTGAAATGACTAATGAACTTGCTGCTGCAAAAACCTTGTTAGTATGGGCCGCTTCGGCATTAGAAAATGCTGGCCAAAATACGGATAAGGCTAAGTTCATAAAAAGTTTCTTAATTATTCTTTATGGGCGTATTGGTGGTGTAAATATTGGGCTTAAACGCTATGTAGATGCTAAGCAGTATTTTGAAAAGGCAGTTTCAATAGAGGATGAAACCGGGGAGAATATATTCTATAAATCCTTTGTGTACTCGCAATATGCCAATTTATTGTACAGACAGGGTGAATACAAAAAGGCGTATGAGAGTGAACAAAAGGCGAAGTTTATAAGTGATATGTATCTAAATCCGCGGAAAGATAGAAATAGAGGGTTTTTAACGGTACGGAATAGATATAAGGACGAGCTGGCTAAAAAGAAAGAACTACTAAATTCAAAAAATTTAGAATTGGCAAACAAAGAAAAAGATGTTTTGCGGTTTAGAAACTTGCTATATGTGTTTTTATTTGTGGTTGTGATTTTTGGATTTGTTGTGATTTTTAGGATTAGGTCATTGAAACATCAAAAAAAGGAAAAAGACTCAATGGCGTTAATTGACATTAAAAATAAGGAGTTAACTGGGAGTACTTTAAGACTTATTGAAAAAGAAGAGATAATTAAGAAACTTATAGATTTTATTAAATCCTCGAACTCTGAGCATCAGGCTAAATCTTTGTTGAAAATGATTGAGGGGAGATCTGAAAGTCTTTGGGATGCATTCAATACAAGATTTAAAGAACAGAATGTTGGGTTTTATGAACGTTTGCAACAAAAAATTCCTGATTTGTCGGGGGCTGATCTTAAACTTTGTGCTTTAATAAAACTTAACTTTTCAGGGAAAGAAATGGCTTATCTTTTGGGAATATCACTAGGGAGTGTCCATGTTGCACGTCATAGGTTAAGAAAAAAAATGGATTTGAATAGAGGTGTGAATTTGACGAACTTAATTAATTCAATCTAAGTTTTTTTGAGGAGTTTTTTTTTCTGTAGGACCTCATAAATTTTTAAATAGATAGACTTAATTCATTTATAATAAATAGATCAATTTGGGGAATTTCTTTGTTTTACTATGGTCTAAAAATATTTATGAGGCCTCTTAGTGATGTCCAAATAAATTTCACTTAACATTTTTAGTTAAACAGCTAAGACTTAATAGTAAGGCAATAGTAACTCTAGATTTTAAGCAATATAGTCGGGGATTAAACTGTTTCTGGTTTAATAGTTAGGTAATGTTTATAGAATTAAAAAGGCTTCAAACAAAAATTAGTAAATCAATGTTTGAAGCCTTGGCAATTTTACACGAAGTATATTGTACAGCTGTTATTTTTTAGAGGCAGGATTGATAAGTGGATCAACGGTGAAGGTCTCTTCATACTGAGGCATTCTGCCGTCATTCCATAATTCTTCATCTTTGGCAGAATAGTACCATAGTGGTTTTACGAAGCTTTCTGTCCATTTTTCGGTTTCAACAACCATTTCTCTTAATTTTTCAGGATATCTACCTCCAACATTTTTCTTTTCACCTATATCTTCCGTGATATTTGTTAATCGCCATGGTTCATTTCCAACTCGTGTAATTTTCCAATCTCCTTTTCTAGCTCCAACATCACAATGGCCATGTCTGTAACGCAAGCAGTAGATCATTTCGTCTTTATGTGCGTCTGTATTTGATGTTACATGGTTCATGATGTCTTTTCCGTCCAATATTTTACCTTTAGGAATTGTTGCCTTGGCTAGATTGACAAACGTAGGATACAAATCTAAAGCAGACACAGGATAATCAAATTGCTTACCTTTTTTTAGTTTATTTGGGTAATGAAAGAACATAGGTACGCGATAACCGCCTTCCCATGCATCTCCTTTGGTTCCTTTGAGTGGGGAATTATTAGCACCATGATTAAAATTTCCGCCGTTATCACTCATAAAAACAATTAGGGTGTTCTTATATTGATTAGTTTCTTTTAAGGCGTCTACAATTTTTCCAACCCCTCTGTCTACTGCATATACCATAGCAGCATAGGTTCTTCGTTCTTTATTTTCAATATTTTTAAAAATCGCAAGGTCTTCTTCTTTGGCTTGTAATGGAACATGAGGCGCATTATAAGATAAATACATAAAGAAAGGTTCTTTATTTTTAGAAGCCAGTTTTATGTCTTTAACGGCCTCTCTAGATAAGGCATCGGTTATGTATTCGGTTTCTTTTACTGTTTTATTATTGTGCTCTAAAGGATGAACATAGTCGCGAATATTTTTATTTCCGGCATTTACTTGTCTTTCGTATTCTTTCTGATATTTGGCTGGAAAGTAATCATGACCTCCACCTAGAAATCCGTAAAAGTTATCAAAACCTCGTTTGTTGGGATGGTATTTAGGAGAGTTTCCTAAATGCCATTTTCCTATAACGCTAGTGTAATATCCAGCATCATTTAGTACTTTGGATATAAATGTTTCTTCTAAAGGTATACCCATATTGTCTTCGTCATTCTTACTAGAATTTCCATGAAGGTTAAATGGGGTTCCTATTTCTTGAGAATAGCGCCCTGTTAGTAATGAAGCTCTACTTGGACCACAGAACGGATGTGCTACATAGGCTGAAGTAAAGATAGTGCCATTGTCGGCCAACTTATCTAATTCTGGTGTGGTTATATCTGTTGATCCATTGAAGCCAACATCATTATAACCTAGGTCGTCACATAATATGAATAATATATTAGGTTTGGCCTGTTGGCCTAGACAGCTCATTATAGAGATAAAAGTTCCAAGGAGAAGTAGTTTTATTGGTTTTGAAATCTTAGCCATAATATTTTAGAATTTTATAAATGATATTTAACAGATATTAGATTTAATTTTTCTTACCTATAAGAACAGTTTGGTTTATGTTTGAAATGGTTTGTTCAATAGATTCTCCGTTAGAATAAGTCACTTTAACTTTAATCCCAGAACTACATGTTCCAAGACCAAAATGAGCAAACGTATTATAATTAAGTGAGTATTGAGAACCTGAAGATCCAATACGTTTTAATTGTTTGTTTTTACATGAACTTACTTCTACAACTGCACCAAGCGGACTAACGTGACCTCGTTTAGAATTACTAACTTCTATGGTTATAAAATTGTTTTGTTTGGCAGAAGCTAATTCATTCTTAAATAAATGCCATTTGCCGCGTTCGTTACCAATAACAATATCAATTTTTCCATTTTTATTATAATCAACAGTTTCAACCGCCATGCCTATAGCGCCCAATTCTGTTGAAATAATATTATGATTGCTCAATGTATTAAATCCAGAGCCGCCTTGATTTAAGTAAATTAATGATTCGTTTGGGGATACCAAGTTGCCGCGTCTTATCACAAGAATATCTTGATAGCCGTTATTGTCAAAATCTGCTACCGTAGAAGCCATGGTGTGCTCTTTATTAGATAGATTTAGCTTTTGGGTGACTTCTTTAAATTTTCCTCCTGTATTTTCTAGCAAGACATCTTTAAGTCCTTTGGGATGATTATATTCTGGATAATCTTTTACGCCACGAATTATTCCAGTAGCTGGCGCCCAAAGAAATCCAGAAAGTCGCCATTTATCATTACCAACATAACCAATATAATGCCCTGTTTGTTCTTTGTGATTGGCATTATCTGGAAAGCCAAGAGCATCGCTATTGACTAATCTAATATCCTTGCCAGAATGCGTTTCACCTGAAAATTCATATTTATATGAAGATTCACCAATATAATAGGTATCGTTGTTAGGCCATTGCGATTGGAAGTTTTCAATATTAAGAATATCTCCAGTTTCTAAATCATCAAACTTAAAAGCACCTCGTTTTGTAAAGAACCCCCATACATTAGTGTCTTTATTGAAAAAAGTTTCTCCTTTTTGAAATTCTAAACCTCTTGTGAAAAACAAATCAAAATCTCCATCGTTATCATAATCTATTTCAACAATGCTGGTAACGTTTTCTAGGTCATTTGGAAGTGCTTTCTTTGTAACATCAGAAAAACTAAAATCACCATTACCTTTATATACTATGACATTGTCATAGCCATATAATATGATATCCATGATGTTGTCGCCATTAATATCTGTAGTTAAGGCTTTTTGACCATTAACCTTCGAGGCTGGTATGGTTGATTTAAGTGTAAGTTGTCCTGAACCATTATTTTCATAAATATAGTTTTCTGTTTCACCTTTCATTTTCAAATCAGGAAAAGCAAAATTTAGAAGATCAAGTTCACCGTTATTATTTAAGTCAATAAATTTTACAGTTCTTCCTCGCATAAGAGCAAGGGGCACCTTGAAATCTGGTAATTCCACAAATTCACGTTGTTTGGTTACCCGATACATTTTTGAGTTTCTAGCATTACTTCCTGAACCACCACCCCGTGACATGATAATCTCTAAATCACCGTCTTTATCAAAATCACCAACGGAAACGCCATGCAGGTCACCCATAATAATGTCATATGGTTTAGCATATTTGCCTTTGTTGTTCCAGCACACTTGGATGCCGTAGCCATGATCGTTGATTAGTAGGTCTAAGTATCCATCTTGGTCTAGGTCTGCAATTACAGGAGCATCCCATTTTCTTAAGTTTTTCTCCTTTCTCCGGAAGTCTTTAAATGCCTCTACAAACGAATTGGTGTCTGGCGTTTGAGCACTTAAAGGGGATGTAAATGAGAAGCAAATAGAAAGTGCAATTATATGTATAATTGCAGTGTTTTTTTTGAACATTTTAATTTAGTTTGAATAGTCCTAGCCTTGGCTTATTCTCAATAATTCCTAGAAGATTTGAATCCGCTGGATGAGATAAGCTAATTGATGGGCAAATTAGAAAATTAAAAGGCTAAAGAATATATCAATTCTACCCCAAACTTTACGTTTTTTACCCGAACTAAGCGTATACTAAATTAAAAGGTTAGTTCACAGAGTATGTTGTGCCGTCTTTTCCGTCTTTAAGCTGAATACCGACTTCGGCTAATTCATCCCGGATTTTATCTGATAACGCAAAATCTTTATTGGCTCTAGCCTCCTGACGCAATTTAATTAAAACGTCAACCGCTCCTGATAATTTATCTGTTCCAGAATCAGAATTAGAATTGTTTTCAAGCCCTAAAACATCAAAAACAAAAATATTAATCGTGTCCTTGAATGTTCTTAAATCATCAGAGGAAATAGAAGCTTGACCTTCTTTAATTTGATTGATGTATTTAGCTGCTTCAAAAAGATGTGCTATTAGAATAGGTGAATTAAAATCATCATTCATGGCATCATAACATTTTTGTTTCCATGCTACAATATCAATAGAAGATGTCCCTGAAGCTTTCAAGGCGGGTAATTGATTGACTGCATCCATCAATCTATAAAATCCTTTTTCACTTCCCAATAAACCATCATCTGTTAAATCTAGAACACTGCGGTAAGAGGATTGTGCATTAAAAAATCGGATAACACTTGGGCTATAGGCTTTACTAAAGAACTTGTTATTGCCAGAAAGTAATTCTCCTGGATTGACTGTGTTTCCAGTAGATTTTGACATTCTAGAGCCATTTAACTCTAACATATTGGCGTGCATCCAATAATTTACAGGAGAAACACCTTTTGCTGCTTCGTTCTGAGCGATTTCGCATTCGTGATGGGGGAATTTTAAATCCATTCCTCCGCCATGTATATCAAAACGTTCACCTAAATATTTGGTGCTCATGGCTGTACATTCAAGGTGCCATCCAGGGAAACCATCGCTCCATGGAGATGGCCAACGCATAATGTGCTGTGGTTCTGCTTTTTTCCAAAGGGCAAAATCTTGCGGATTCTTTTTATCACTTTGACCATCAAGCACCCTGGTGTTATGAATAAGATCGTCAAGTTTACGTTTGCTTAATTTTCCGTAATCATTGGTTTCATTAAACTTATGGACATCAAAGTAAACAGAGCCGTTTACCTCATAGGCGTAGCCATTTGCAATAATTGTATTTATTAATTCTATTTGTTCAATGATATGACCTGTTGCCGTTGGTTCTATACTAGGAGGTAAAAAATTAAAGACATTTAAAATATTATGAAAGTCAACTGTATAGCGTTGCACAACCTCCATAGGTTCTATTTCTTCTAAACGTGCTTTTTTCGTGATTTTATCTTCACCCGCATCGGCATCATTTTCTAAATGACCTGCATCTGTAATGTTACGTACATATCGTACTTTGTAGCCTAATTGTTTGAGGTAGCGAAATACCATGTCAAATGACATAAACGTTCTTACGTTTCCTAAATGCACATTGCTATAAACAGTAGGACCACAAACATACATGCCTATGTGTCCTTCGTTAATGGGTTTGAAAACCTCTTTTTTTCCCGTAAGGGAATTATATATTTTTATTTGTTGCGATTGGTATAATGGCATGTTAGGTAGTTGTCGCGTTAATTATTTCAACTGATAATTAAAATGTAGTGTCCAATTTGATGTAATCTAAAAACTCTCTGCGTGTTGCCATGTCTTTAAATTTCCCTCCAAATTCAGAGGTTACGGTGCTGCTTTCTATATCTCTAATTCCTCTAGAATTAACGCACAGATGTTTGGCATCAATCACACAAGCAACATCTTTAGTGTCCAACACTTCTTGAAGTTCTCTAACTACCTGTATGGTAAGACGCTCTTGTACTTGAGGACGTTTAGCGAAATAATCAACAATACGATTCATTTTAGATAAGCCAACTACAGTGCCATTAGATATATAAGCAATATGAGCTCGCCCAACTATAGGAAGTAAGTGGTGTTCACAAGTTGAATAAACAGTTATGTTTTTTTCAACGAGCATTTCTCCATATTTGTATTTGTTATCAAAAGTTGAAGCGCTAGGTTTTTTCTTTGGATCAAGACCTCCAAATATTTCTTTAACAAACATTTTTGCTACGCGGTTTGGTGTACCGCTAAGGCTGTCATCAGTTAAATCTAAACCTAAGGTTTCCATGATATGACGAACATCATCCTTAATAATATCTATTTTTTCTTCATTAGAAAGTTTGAAGGCATCATTGCGCATTGGCGTGTTTTCTGAAGTGCCAATGTGCTCGTTTCCTAAGGCTTCTAAATCGTCTAAATTATTATCAAATTTCATCTTTAATAGCTAAAAATTTAATTTGCAAATATAAGCATTTCTCTTTTTAAACGCTTGATGTTGGCAAATAATTAATATCTGTAATTGGTCAATAAAAGTGCTGTTTAATTACAGTAAACTCTATATAAAAAAATGAAGTTTGCTATTCATTAGATGTACCCTCATTCTTTTCTGAATTAAATATTAAATGCTAAGGTGAATGTGAAATTTTGATTTTTAGTATTCACATTGGCAGAAGGGGGTGTGCCAAAATTTAAATTGTACAAGCTATTTTGAGAAGATCTTTCAGCTTGATCATAGGCTAGATCTATACGCATACTGCCAAAATTGCATCCAAGACCAAAAGAAAATCCTGTTAAATCGCCCACTGTTGTTTTGTTTGCGTACGGACTTTCTTCAAACCTGTAACCACCTCTTAGGCTTATTTGTTTTATTTTATATTCCGCCCCAAACCGATATGTTGATGCGTTCGCAAAAGTATTACGCATAACCTCATTTTGATCAGCAAAAAAATCGTCATAAGTTGGACTTAATTGTGTTTTGCTGTAATTTGTGTTAGAATAATCAAAACTAATTAATCCGCGTTTTGCTATTATATAAGCCAAACTACCCGTAATTCTTCCTGGGGATTGTAAGTTGTATCTCGGGTAGACATTTACAATTCCTGGGTTAATTACGGTTGTAAAAGAATTGGAGTCGGTTTCTTCAACAGTAGTAACAGATTGACTTGTTTCTTCATCTATAGAATACCAGGTAGGCGAGTCATAAACTATACCAGCTCTAAATTCTGGGGTCACTTTAACAATAGCACCAAGTTGGAATGAAAAACCTGTTCCTCTGGTCCATAAGTTATTTCGAAAATCGATATTAGTAATTGTTGATCCTATATTTGAATTGTCTTCTAGTAGTATGGTTGTCCTATCATAACTCAAAAAATGAGAATTTAAATTTAGTCCTAATGAAAGGATGTTTTTGTATTGGGTAGCTAAGTTGAAACTCATTTTAGAGTTGTATCCAGCGGCAATATAGGTGTAATTATGATTGAAACTTCCTGGGCCAACATTTGCAAAATAGGTTGTGTTATCATCCTCATCGAATTCTGGATCTAAGATGTAAGATTCATAGCCAAGAAAAGCTTGCTGATGCGCATGCCCATATAGGTCTCCAATTTCTCTATAAGCTCTAGTGATTGATTCATCGGGTAGAGCAGATATTTCATCAAGTCTTTTGCCATCTGCATAGTCATAAAAGTAGCTTGCTACCGAATTACTGAAGTCTTGATCTCCGTCAGTATTAAGTCCACGTGCATTCCAGCTACTATTATGGTTATTGGTGCGTTCATAATTAAATGATAATGCAAATTTGGTCCAATCTGAGCTTCTGTTATTGTTTCTGAAAATAAATGCGGCGCCACCTTGGTTAATTTGAAATTTTGATTCTTCAGAATTGCTGTAATTACTGAAATAATTAGTGGTGTTATCCGTGCCTACTACAGAGCCTGTTACTGAGGCATGACTCTGGCTAAATACTACAGAACCAGCAGGATTTAAACTTACAGCACTCATATCGCCCCCTAAGGCCCCAAAAGCCCCACTCATAGCCCTAAAACGAGCTGTTCCGTGAATTTCGTTTTGCGAATATCTTAGGACATCGCTAATTTCTTGGCCGTATATGGTAGACATAGATAGGATTCCTATGAATAGTAATTTAAACTTTTTCATATTATTAGTTTTTTTATAAATATAAGATTAGCGTCTTCTTCCGCCACCACCTGATGAGCGTCCTCCACCTGAACTTCTACTAGCTCCTGAAGATCTGGACATTGAGCCACTTGAGCCTGAACTAGAACTTCTGCTAGGTGAGTAACCTGAGCTTCTTGAGGACGAATTTCTGTAGGTGCTACCGCCTGAATTATAACTTCTGCTCGGTTGGCTATAAACGCTGCTTGAACTTCTTCTAGATTGAGAAGTTGAAGCTCGAGATGTTGAGTTTCCAGAGGGCGTTCTTGTGCTAACTGATCGTCTTGTGGTACCTGAGTATGTTCTATTTCCCGTAGTACTATAACTGCGTCTAGTACTGTAGCCGGATGTTGTATTATTTCTATTTACACTGCTACTTCTGCGCGTTGTGGTATACTTTGATGTCGTCCTGTTATTTGAATTTACAGAACTTCGTCTTGAACTGCTATTTCCTGATGCAGAATTTCTGGAATTATTAGAGGCATACGCGCTTCGCCTTCCTCCATTTGCCGTTGAGCTATACGAGCTGCGTCTACCAGATTGAGAGCCGCTGTAGCCTCTAGAATAATAACTACCTCGTCTACTAGCATTATATGATACATATGGACTGCGGTAGTAGCCGTATCCCGGATAGCCCCATCCTGGATACCCCCAACCTGGGTATCCCCATCCTGGATAACCCCATCCCGGATAACCCCAGCCGGGGTAGTATCCGCCATAATATCCTCCCCAGCCCCAGCCAAAACCAACGCCCCAACCACCCCAGCCTCCCCAGCCAGCGTTTACATTAACAACAACATTACTGTTGCTTTGTCCCCATCCAGGATAGCCTTGATAATTGTTAGGTATAGTGTCATTTTCAACATAACTTGAGTTTTCGTATGAATCTATATCGGTAAATATTGCATTGTCATTGTCTAGGTTTTCCGACTCTATAGCTTTAGTTTGGAAATAGTTCTCATAGTAGTTTGTGTCATTTTTGGGTGGCGTTTCAACTGCTTTTTCTTGATGAGTTACGGTGGGTTCTCCGTATATTCCATCATTGTCTATGCCAACATATTCATAGGATCCACAGGATGCTAAACTTAGAAGAAGACCTAGCAAGCCTGCTAATGATACTTTTTCTTTTAAGTAGTTGTATGTATGCATATCTATTGAATTTAATTGTTGAACATCACAAAAATAGTTAGTTTTGCTGAACTATTTTCTTATTTAACTTAGTCACAACATTTGTGCCAAAACAAAAATATGAGTAAAAAACTTACTAGTAGAGCGGAAGATTATTCGAAATGGTATAACGAATTGGTTGTAAAAGCTGACCTTGCCGAGAATTCAGCCGTTAGAGGTTGCATGGTTATAAAGCCTTACGGTTATGCAATTTGGGAGAAAATGCAGGCTGAATTGGATAAAATGTTCAAAGAAACAGGTCATCAAAACGCCTATTTCCCATTGTTTGTTCCTAAAAGTTTGTTTGAGGCTGAAGAGAAAAATGCGGAAGGTTTTGCCAAAGAGTGTGCTATTGTAACGCACTATAGGTTGCAGAATGATCCGGATAATGCAGGGAAATTGAGAGTAGATCCAGAAGCTAAATTAGAAGAAGAGCTTATTGTAAGACCGACTTCAGAAGCTATTATCTGGAATACGTTTAGAGGATGGGTGCAGTCTTATAGAGATTTGCCACTTCTCATTAATCAATGGGCTAATGTTGTACGATGGGAAATGCGAACACGTTTGTTTTTGCGAACCGCAGAATTTTTGTGGCAAGAAGGGCATACGGCACATGAAACCAAAAAAGAAGCTTTGGCTGAGGCAGAGTTAATGAATAATGTCTATGCTACTTTTGTTGAAAAATTTATGGCTATTCCTGTTATTCAGGGCTTAAAAACTGAAAGCGAACGTTTTGCGGGTGCTGATGAGACCTATTGTATTGAAGCTTTAATGCAAGATGGCAAGGCCTTACAGGCTGGAACATCTCACTTTTTAGGACAAAATTTTGCTAAGGCTTTTGATGTTAAATTTGCTAATAAAGAAGGGAAACAGGATTATGTGTGGGCGACCTCTTGGGGTGTTTCAACACGTTTAATGGGGGCTTTAATTATGACGCATAGTGATGATCATGGATTGGTATTACCGCCAAGCTTAGCACCAAATCAAGTTGTTATTGTTCCTATTTATAAAAGCGAAGAAGATTTAGAAGCGATTACCGAAGTTGCAAATAGTATTATTTGTGATTTTAGAGCCAAACATATTACCGTTAAATATGATAATAGAACGACCCGTAGACCTGGTGCTAAGTTTGCTCAGCATGAATTGCAAGGTGTCCCTATTAGAATAGCTATTGGAGCCAGAGACTTGGCTAATGGCACTGTAGAGGTAGCGCGTCGTGACACACTCACAAAAGAGGTTGTGGCTCTAGATAATTTAAATGATAAAGTTGAGGGATTAATTAAAGAGATTCAAGATGCCCTTTTTAATAAAGCATTAGATTTCAGAAACGAGCATATTACAGAAGTAGATACCTTTGATGAATTTAAGAGTGTCTTAGAAACAAAAACCGGGTTTGTTTCTGCACATTGGGATGGCACAAATGAGACAGAAGATAAGATTAAAGAGTTGACCAAAGCAACTATTAGATGTATTCCGCTAGAAGGGAAGGATGAAGAAGGGGTTTGTGTTTATTCTGGAAACCCTTCTAAACGTAGAGTATTGTTTGCAAAAGCTTATTAAATTTGGCGAAAATGGCGGGTGAAATAAATTTTTTTAAAAAAAAATTATATTGCTCTTGCAACATTTAAAAATAGTTGTATTTTTGCATCCGCAATGGAAAACATTGTAAGTTATTTGAAACAGTGAAGTAATTTTTAAATTTTAGTTGCAGTTTTGTAAATTAAATTTATATTTGCGCACTCAAAACAAATGGCCCGTTCGTCTATCGGCTAGGACGCCAGGTTTTCATCCTGGTAAGAGGGGTTCGATTCCCCTACGGGCTACAATATTTTAATAAGAAAGAATAAAATGGCAAATCATAAGTCAGCATTAAAAAGAATTAGAAGTAACGAAGCAAAACGTTTAACTAATAAGTATCAGCATAAAACAACTCGTAATGCTATTAAAAAATTACGTGAGTTGACAGACAAAAAAGAAGCTGAAACTATGTTTCCTTCTGTAGTTTCTATGTTAGATAGATTAGCTAAGAAAAACGTTATACATGCTAATAAGGCAGCTAACTTAAAATCAGGTTTAGCAAAGCACGTTGCAGCACTTTAATTGTATTAAAGTTTCAAGATAATAAAAAGCTTCTCAGAAATGAGAAGCTTTTTTTATGATTTTCTTTTAAGTTTTTAGTTTTAAAACACTAATAAAACTATAAATTTGCAATATTAAAAAATAGGACACTCACTTAATTATAATCTCTTGGAAAATAAAAAGGCAATAAAATTAATCGATAAAATTCTGGTAAATCTTGATAAAACAGGAATTAATACAGATACATTAATTGATGATATTAAGGAATTAAGAACTTATGCTTTAGAAGCTGAAATTCCTTTGGTAGTTAAAGTGCTTAGACTAACTTATGAGCACATAGAAGCAAATGGTTCTTTCTTAATCCCTATTTTAGATGATGAACCCGTAGATGAGGTGGAAGGTGTAATTGAGTCTACAGATGATGAAGCTCCAGAAGAAAGCTTAAAGTATTTATTATCTCTTATTAAAAACCTGGATAACAAAATGAATATTTCGGATTTAAAAGAATACAGAGATCTCCTGAATGCGTATTAAAAAATAGATAATCAAATCATTTAATTTAAAAAGCTACTCAAATTTTGAGTAGCTTTTTTTTAGTCGCTATTATTTTTGAGTGGTTATCTATTCTTGATAGGCTCCTGAAGAGTAAGTCAATTCATAACTGTGTGTGTATATCTCGAATACAATTCCAAATGGGTCTTCAACATAAACCATTTTATAAGGTTTTTCATTTGGATAATATTCTCTGATGGGCATACGCTGTTTTCCACCGTTCTCAACTATTTTTTTTGTCAAATTTTCAATATCTGGGTCTTGAATACAAAAGTGAAAGAGACCTGTATTAAAAGGGTTGAATTCTGGTTCTTCCTTAATACCATGGGGGAATGAGAACAATTCAATACCAATACCATCAGAGGTAGACATATGGGCAATTTCAAAGGTTTCCCATGCTTCACCAAAGACATCAATGCACATTTGGCCAATTGCCGTTTCTTTTTCCTTCTTTACTGTTGATGGTTTCATTATCACGTACCATCCCATAATGTCCTCGTAAAACTTTACGGCTTTATGAATATCTGGAACGGTTATACCAATATGTGAAAATGACTTCGGGTACTTGATTGCATTCATGGTGTCTTGATTTTCTCTTAAAAATAAGAAATGTTTTAATAGGAATAGTATTCTTATTGAAAACTTTAAGTGAAAAGGTTTTTAATATCTAAGAATGAAGCGACTTTTGTTATTAAATATAACCTCAATGGCATTGCATATATTATCAGTCTTTTCAAGGTATGTATTATGTCCAAAAGATTGTTTTGGAAACTATGGTTATTTTATTGTAAAAGGAAATTGTGTCTTAAAGGATACTGTTTGAAAAACTATGTTAGGGATCGGCCTAGAAATGAAAAAAGTCTTTACACTAGGTAAAGACTTTTTTCGTTTAGTTGGTAAAGTTAATAATCGATTATCCATTCATGGATATTAAAAACTCTTCATTATTTCTAGTTTGCTTGAAACGCTCGTTAATGAATTCCATAGCTTCAACTGGGTTCATATCTGCTAAATATTTGCGCATTACCCACATACGTTGAACTGTAGAGTCATCTAGTAGAATGTCATCGCGACGTGTACTTGAAGATGTAAGGTCAATAGCAGGGAAAATTCTACGATTAGATATTTTTCTATCCAATTGAAGTTCCATATTACCAGTACCTTTAAATTCTTCAAAAATTACTTCGTCCATTTTAGATCCTGTTTCTGTAAGTGCCGTAGCAATAATGGTTAAAGAACCACCATTTTCAATATTACGAGCAGCTCCAAAGAAACGTTTTGGTTTATGCAAAGCATTGGCATCAACACCACCACTTAATATTTTTCCTGAAGCCGGCTGAACCGAGTTGTAAGCCCTGGCTAAACGCGTAATAGAATCTAGTAAGATCACCACATCATGACCACATTCTACTAGGCGCTTTGCTTTTTCAAGAACAATATTCGCAATTTTAACGTGCTCGTGCGCTTCTTTGTCAAAGGTTGAAGCTATAACTTCACCTTGTACATTTCGTTGCATATCAGTTACCTCCTCAGGTCGCTCATCAATTAATAAAATCATTTGATAGACTTCCGGGTGATTGGCAGCAATAGCATTGGCAACATCCTTTAATAGCATGGTTTTACCAGTTTTTGGCTGAGAAACAATCATACCACGTTGTCCTTTACCTATAGGTGAAAACAAGTCCATAATTCGTGTTGATATGGTGCTTTGACGCTCTGCTAATTTGAATTTTTCTTCAGGAAATAATGGTGTTAAATGTTCAAAAGAGACACGGTCTCTTACCACATTTGGATTCTGACCATTAATTTGACTTACTTTAATTAATGGGAAATATTTTTCACCTTCTTTCGGAGGTCTCACGTTTCCAAATACAGTATCCCCAACCTTTAAGCCAAATAATCTAATTTGTGATTGCGATACATAAATATCATCAGGAGATGATAGGTAGTTATAATCTGATGAACGTAAAAAGCCATACCCATCTTGCATTATATCAAGTACACCCTCGCTTTCTATGATTGCGTCAAACTCAAAATCTGGCTCTCTATAACGGTTTCTGTTGTCCTTATTCCCTCTATCAACATTCCCGTTTTTCTGGTTTTTATGTTGATTTTGATTATTTCTTGGATTAGGCTTCTTTTGATTGTCGTTTTGTGGCCTGGGGTTTGGTTTGTGTACTGGCTTTTTTGCCGGTCTGTTCTGTTGTTGCGGAGCTTCAGCTTTTTCATTCGCTTCAACCTTAGTTACAGACTCAGTTACCTTTTCTTCAGGCGCTTTTTCAATGGCCTTAGGCTGTGCATCTTTGGTTGGTTTTTGAACACGCTGTCTTGGTTTTCTTGCAGGTTTAGCTTTTGGGGTTTCTGTCTTTTCAGCAGGTTCTGTTGGAGATACAACAGCTTTTATAGCTTTTGGGTCTGCTGCCTGTTGATCTAATATTTGATAAACTAAATCTAATTTTTTTAAAGATCGATACTTAGGAACGCTTAGTTTTTTTGCAATCTCCTGTAATTCAGTTAGTTTTTTTTCTTTTAATTGTGAAATTTCAAACATGGATGTTTTAATTGAATATTTTGTGCCGAATACTCTGTTGAGTATTCATATAATATGATTTTTAAATCTGAAGAATTAATCGCTTGTTTTTGCGATTGTTGTGAATTATTAATGCAATTATACAACAATATTTTATTTTTTCTCATTAATTCTACTATTTTTGCGCTCAAATGTCAATAATTAGTAGAATTTGAAGCAATGAAAAAGTATGCCTTTTTAAATTCTGAGAGAAATTAAAAGGTCAACCAACATTGTTGTTTTTTTTTATTAATTTGAAATTGAAAACTTTAAAAGCGTTTTATTTAAGTCAATTAAACTGATATAATTATAGTAAGATGTTACAACGAATTCAGACTATTTATTTATTATGTGCTGCTATTATTTCTGCAGGACTTATTTTTGTGTTCCATTTATGGGTTAGCAACGATGGTACGGTTGTTTTTGCAAAAGATAATTTAGTTTATATAGGTTTGTTTATCGGTTCTGCTTTATTATCTTTGATTTCATTAATTATGTTTAAAAATAGGATTGCTCAATTTATGTTGGGACGTCTAAATATCATATTAAACTTTATTTTACTAGGATTTTTCGTGTACCAATCTCTAAATGTATCTGGAGAAACGGCGGTTTCTGAGAAAGGTATTGGGATGCTTCTCCCTATTGTTTCTATCGTATTTTTGGCCCTAGCCAATAAGGCCATCAAGAAGGATGAAGATCTTGTCAAATCTGTAGATAGGTTACGTTAAAAACCTGATATCTTAGTATTATTAGTGCGTAAGCCCAAGGTGAAGATCTTGGGCTTTTTTATGTGATATGGTATAAAAAAAGTCTGAAACCTAGGTCGCAGACTTTTAATTATTGTGATTTGTGCTAAAAACTTAAGCTATGTCAATAAGTTCTAGTTCAAAGGTTAATGCTTGACCTGCTAATGGGTGATTTGCATCCACAACTATATGGTCGTCATTTACTTCAGCCACTCTAAATTGTACTTCTTTACCATCAGGTCCTTTTGAAGCTAAAGCCATACCAACCTCAGGAGTCATTTCTGGAGGTAATTGATCTTTACCTACATTATAAAATAATTCGTTATTAATCTCACCATAAGCTTCATCTACAGGAATGTTTATAGTTTTCTTTTGGTTAACCGCCATATCTACTAAACCTTTTTCAAAACCAGGGATAAGCAAACCTTGACCTAAAGTGATTTCTAAAGGTTCTCTTTCTAAAGAACTATCAAAGACTTGACCATTACTTAATGTACCCGTATAATGTACTTTTACGGTGTCATTTTCTTTTACTAAACTCATAATTATATATAATTTATAAGTTGACAAAGCTACAACTTAATACTAAAATGGCATGACAAAAAAGGGCTCGTTATTTAGGATGCCTTACAGGAAATTCAATAACCTCTAAATTGTCAATTTTTTTTCCGTCTATAGTAAATCTGAGCATTGTTCGTGTTTTGTGAAACCCGTGTTTACCAGCTGCTCCCGGATTCATATGAATAAGGTGTAAGTTTTTATCTGGCATAACTTTTAGTATGTGTGAATGTCCGCAAATAAACAGTCTTGGTGGGTTTTGTTTGATGTCAGTAATGACTTTGGTATTATATTTTGGTGGATAGCCCCCAATATGGGTTATCCATACATCAACATCTTCACACATAAAACGGTTGTGTTCTGGAAACTCACCACGTGTTTTAGCATCATCAATGTTGCCATAAACAGCACGCAAGGGTTTTAATTCTTTAATAGCATCAGTGACTTTTAAGTCACCAATATCACCAGCATGCCATACTTCATCCGCTTGTTTTACATATTTTAAAATATCATTATCAATGTAACCATGGGTGTCAGAAAGGAGTAAAATTTTAGTCATCAATTATACTTGTATAGTAGATTGGTAAAGTTAGAGATAATTGTTTTAATCTTTTACAAACAGGCGTCTAGGATTTATTGAGTTAAATTATCCATATAATTCTTCTGCAATAAATTAATAGAAATTTTCTATACATTTACTTCTATCAAATAAAAGTAAGTCTACAGATGAAAAACGCCATTCTTTTTATAAGCGCAGTACTTCTGCTTTTTTCTTGTGAAAAAAAAATAAAAAGTATTTATGTGAAAGATTTGGAAGAATTAGAGTTAGCCATTGAACAAGTAGCTCCCGGTGATGATATCGTTCTCAAGAACGGGGTATGGCAAGATGCAAAGATTAACTTCTATGGCATAGGCACAAAAGACCGGCCAATTACCTTACGGGCGGAAACTCCAGGAAAGGTTTTTATTGAGGGCGCTTCCTTTCTTCATCTAGGTGGCGAATACCTTAACGTAAAAGGCTTGTATTTCAGAAATGGCTATTCTCCAAAAAACGCGATAATTCGATACATGATTGGTGAAGATAGTACGGCAAACCATTGTAGGGTAACCAGCACTGTCATTGATGGTTTTACTAAGCCAAATAGATTAATAAATGATCGATGGATTGTGTTTTACGGAAAACATAATAAATTAGACCATTGTTACATAACTGGAAAATCTAATGATGGAGAAACCTTAAGAGTTTTTTTTACTGGCAATGAGCATATAAATACGTACCATCAAATAGTAGATAATTATTTTGGGCCACGTCCAAGAAAGGGAGGGCCCAGAGCTGAGACCATCAGGGTTGGAGATAGTAAAACACGAGTATCTCCTGGATTTGTTAATGTATCTAATAATTATTTTGAAGCCTGTAATGGGGAAGTTGAAATTATTTCTGATAAAACAAATTTTAACTCATTCAAGAATAATATTTTTTACAAATGTGAAGGTTCACTTGTGTTAAGACATGGAAGTTACTCCTCGGTAGATGGTAATATTTTTATTGGGGGTGATGAATCTGACTTTTATGGCGGAATTAGGGTAGTAAATACAGGCCATTGGATTACCAATAACTATTTTTACAAAATTAATGGCTCAAATTTTAGAGCACCTCTTGCTATTATGAATGGCATTCCCATGACGCCTTTAAACCGATATCTGCAAGTTTCAGATGTTGTGGTGACTTATAATACTTGGGTAGATTGTAAATCACCATGGCAAATAGGAGTTGGTCAAAACATAAAAAGTGCAGATGTGCTTCCAATTAGCGAAATTCGCTCGGCCCCTCCAATTCGTTCTATTGTAGCAAATAATATCATTTATAATACTAAGAAGGATGAATCACCTGTTATTAATCATAGCAAAATTGACGGTATACGGTTCAAGAATAATTTGATTGACAACAACAATATCAAATATACTACGTATGATGTGTTCCAGAATGGAACCTTAAAAATGAAAAAGATAAATGATTGGTTATATGCCCCAGAGGACGCCAAAAATCCGATCTTAAATGAAGTTTATGAAGGCTATGATTTTAATAAAATTCAGAACGATATTTTTGGTTCCTCAAGAACCGATAAGAATACCATAGGAGCTATCAATAATCTGTTTTTGGCAGAAAAATTTAAGATAGATAAGAAAAAATATGGCCCTGATTGGTTTTCACCTAAAGAAACTGCTAATAATCAAAAGGTGTTTTTAGCTTCATCAGCTGAAAATGAACTTGCTGATAAAATCCTTCAAGCCGCAGATGGTGATATTATCGAGTTAACGGATTCGCTTTACACTATAGGAGAAAGTCTTAAAATTGATAAAAAAATCGTCATTCGCGCCAAGGATACTAAAAATAAGGTAAAACTAGTTTTTACAGGAACAGATGATTCTTCTGCCTTCGAAATGAATCCTAGAGGCAATATTAAATTAGAAAATTTAATACTTATTAGTTCTAAGAACAAGTTTACTTTTGCCCCTTTAAAGGAAAAAATGTTTTCAAATTACAGCTTGTTTATGGAGGGGTGTACAATTAATGGCTTTGATTATGTTCTTAAAGCGACGAAAGGATCTTTTGCGGACTCTATACACATTAAAAATACAATTATAAAAAATTGTAAAAACGGTATCGAATTGGCTGCAGATTTAAAAGGCGATTATAATGCCGAAATGGTAACGTTTGACCATTGTGAATTTGAGAATGTAAAAGGCAATGTTATAAATTTTTTTAGAGATGGCTATGATGAGTCTACTATTGGTGGATGTTTAAATGTATATAATAGCACTTTTACACGATGTGGAAATGCCGATAGTAATGGGATTTTAATCCAAACACGAGGCATTGTTAATGTGACATTAAACAATAACACATTCAAAAATAATCCTATTAAACTTGTTGCGCTCCTCTGGGGAGAAAAGAACAACCATCAAATGAATAATACCATTATTAATTCTGGGATTATTAAGATAGAAGACCAGCAAAAACTTAATATTTTATACTAACAATTTTAATTAACGTCAACGTATTAAAACGTGATAGCAGAATACTAATATTTATTATTTATTTAAGAATAATGCTGTTTTTAGAATCACTTATCTCATTATCTTTGTGTTCTTACAAAAATAGGAGGTAGTTGAGGTATTTTATAGAACTTTCGTATAACGGTAAATCCTATCATGGTTGGCAAATCCAGCCTCATGATATTTCAGTTCAAGAAGTTATTGAGAATGGCTTATCTACAATTTTAGGAAGTAAAATTGCTATTATGGGAGCGGGCAGGACAGATACTGGCGTGCATGCCATCCAAATGTTTGCACACTTTGATTCCGATCTTATTTTTAAAGAAAAAGAATTGGTTTTTAAATTGAATTCTTTTTTACCGGTTGATATAGCTATTCATAGTATATTTAAAGTGAAGCCAGAGGTGCACGCACGTTTTGAGGCTTTAAGTAGAACTTATGTATACAAGGTTAACATAAAAAAGAACGCTTTTACCACTGATACCAGTTATTACGTTAAGAAGGTTTTGGATATTGATAAAATGAATGAAGGGGCTGAAGTTTTATTTCAGTATAAAGATTTTCAATGCTTTTCAAAAAGTAATACCGATGTAAAAACGTATAATTGTGAGATAATGAAAGCCCGTTGGCGCTATAAGGATGATGAGCTTCATTTTGAAATTCAAGCAAATCGTTTTTTACGTAATATGGTACGGGCCATTGTTGGAACCATGATTAATATTGGAATAGGTAAAACAGAAGTTGCTGATTTGCACAGTATTATTAAATCTAAAAATAGGAGTGAAGCTGGTTTTTCTGTACCGGCACATGCTTTATATTTAACAAAAATTGAATATCCTGAGGATATAAAACTATAGATGGGTAAAGGAAAAGACACTGTTTTTGATTTTAAGTTATTCAAGCGCCTTTTTGAATATATAAAGCCATACAGGTTAATATTTTTTGGTCTGATAATTCTTGTGATTATGTTGGCTGTTTTTAGCGTAGCAACACCTAAAATAACGCAGTATGCTATTGATGAAAGTATTGCTAAACAAGAAGCTGAAAATTTTTTGTACTTCATCATACTCATGTTAGCCGTACTTATTCTTCAAACTTTTTTTCAGTTACTTTTTATTTATTACGCCACTTGGTTAGGTCAAAATTTAGTAATGGATGTTAGAGTAAAGCTCTTTGATCATTTATTGCGGTTTAAAATGAAATACTATGACAATTCCTCGGTAGGTGTTTTAATTACACGCGCTGTGACTGATATGGAGCGTATCGCCGATATTTTTGGTCAGGGACTTTTCATGATTGTAAGAGATCTATTAACCATGGCTGTGGTTTTTGGTTTTATGGTTTTTACCAATCTGAAATTAAGTTTAATTGTGTTTTTAATGCTACCCATATTGCTTTATGCCACTCGAATTTTTCAGAAGTATATGAAAAGGGCTTTTGAGGAAGTTAGAACTGAAGTGTCTAATTTAAATTCATTTGTTCAAGAGCGTATTACGGGGATGAAAATATTACAGCTTTTTACGCGGGAGTCTATAGAGTCTCAAAATTTTAAGGCAATAAATGAGCGGCATAAAAAAGGTTGGCTAAAAACCGTTTGGTATAACTCTATTTTCTTTCCATTGGCAGATTTATCTTCATCTATAACCATAGGCCTAGTAGCTTGGTATGGCGGATTAAATGTAGTTTTAGATGGTAGCGTAACACAAGGTATTTTAATTTCATTCATAATGTTCATTCCCATGTTATTTAGACCATTGCGTCAAATAGCAGATAAGTTTAATACGCTTCAAATGGGTATGGTAGCCGCAGCGAGAGTTTTTAAAGTGATTGATACCACATCGCAGATTGATGATTCAGGCACGCATGTAGCAGAACATTTTAAAGGGGAAATTTCGTTTAAAAACGTTTATTTTAATTATGTGGAGGATGAACCTGTATTAAAAGGTATTTCATTTGATGTAGCCGCTGGAGAAACGGTTGCAATAGTTGGAGCCACGGGGGCTGGGAAATCTACTATTATTAATTTATTGAATCGTTTTTACGAGATAAAAGAAGGCTCCATAATGGTTGATGGCACGAATATTAAAGCTGTGACTTTATCGTCTTTAAGAACACAAATTGCCGTGGTACTGCAAGATGTGTTTTTATTTGCAGATACGATTATGAATAATATTACCTTAAATCACCCTGAAATAACTGAAGAACAAGTTTTTCAAGCAGCAAAGGATATAGGAATTCATGATTTTATAATGTCTCTGCCAAATGGATATCATTATAATGTGAAAGAACGGGGTGTAATGTTGTCTTCTGGACAGCGCCAACTCATTTCTTTTTTAAGAGCTTATGTTACCAATCCAAGTATTTTAGTATTAGATGAAGCTACATCTTCGGTTGACTCGTATTCTGAACAATTGATCCAAAATGCTACGGATAAAATTACAAAAGGTCGCAGCTCTATTGTGATTGCCCATAGATTAGCAACGGTTAAAAAAGCTGATAAAATTATTGTTATGGATTCTGGTGAAATTGTTGAGCAGGGCACGCATGCTGAGTTACTTAATAAAGACAATGGGTATTATAAAAACCTATATGAAGTGCAATTTTTGCAGGAAGAGCTTGCATAGTCATTACGAGGTAATTAGGTTTTCCAAAAAGTCAGGACCTTTGATGACGTAAAAGACTGCTGTTAAAGCGATAATTAATACAAAATATAGACAAACTACTAATATGAAAAATAGTAAGGTCTTTACTATTGTTGTTTTTAAGTTTAAACGGTATAATCGTTTTAAAACATAAAATAAATACACCGTTTTTAAAACAATTAATTCATACCCAATAGCACTTAATTTTAAACCAAAGGCAGCAGAAATTATAGAAATAATAGCTGTTATAATTGTGGTGTGGGCAAAAACATAAATAAGAACTACTAATAACTCAGTATAATTATAGGTTGTAATTTTGTAAAAAACACCTTTAATCAAAAAGGCAAAAACGGGAATCATACCTATTAGAAGTAATGATTGATGACCTTGTATAAACTTTAACACAGAATTGGTAAAGTGTTCTGTGCCTTTTGCTGTTACTGTTGATAAGTCAGAAAATCCAGGGAAGTAATTATTGATAATATAATATTCAAGACCTACTAATGTTAGAGCTAAAGCAAAATAGCTAATAACATTGATGTACTTTTTTCTTACGCCATCAATATATGCTGTAACAACAACTTCCGGTTTTGAAAATAGGTTAACAAAGGTTTGAAAAAATTTATTATCAAAATTAAAAAAGGTCTGCGCGTAAAGGTGAAATAGATTTTTTAATGTTAATCTATTTCTAATTATTTTTTCGCCACAATTATGGCAGTAATCTGCTTGGTTAATTAAATTGTTGTTACAATTTTTACAAAACATTAAGCTAAATCATTCTTAATTATAGTATTGAGCTCATTGGTGTCTTCAAAAACAACAAACTCTCCATCTTTAAAGTATGATATATGTCCTGTCTCCTCGCTTACTACTAAGGCCAGAGCATCTGTTTTTTCGGTAACCCCAATAGCTGCTCTATGGCGTAACCCGAAACGTTGCGGTATGTTCTTTTCATTGTTGACCGGCAGTATTACGCGCGTTGCTTTTACAATATTATTACTCACAATAATGGCACCGTCATGCAAAGGACTATTTTTAAAAAAGATGCTTTCTATAATAGGTTGTGTGACTTTAATATTCATCTCATCACCAGATTCTGATAAGAAATCAAGATTGTTATTTCGCTCAAAAACAATTAATGCACCAGTTTTAGACATGGACATTTTATTGCAGGCAGTAACAATGGCATCGACATCTGATCCATCAGATATATCAGATTTTAAGAATTTAATGTTTTTAAAAAACTTAGATCCCCGCCCTAGGTTTGTAGATCCTACCATAAGCAGAAATTTTCTTATCTCAGGCTGAAAAACAACTATTAACGCAATAATACCAACCTTCATGAATCCTCCAAAAATACTTGTAAGGAGTTCCATATTAAGAAAGCTAGTTAGTCGCCAAGCACCATATATAATAATAATTCCTAAAAAAATATTTATGGCAACTGTACCTTTAACAAGCTTGTATAAATAGTATAGCAGTAGGGCAACAAGAATGACATCAATAATATCAACTATTGAGAAATTTAAAAGGTCATTAAAGATATCCAATGGTGGTGGGTTTTTGTAAATTTAAGAAAATCTGATTAATTAGAAATGAATTCAATATTAGATATCGAAATGGGTTGGTTTTTAAAAGCTGACAAGATTGATTTTAACGAAATATAATCTTGAAACGTTAAACCGTTATTGAAGCTTAAAACCAATTTGGTTTTGCTTTTTTGATTTTTTATTATTGATAATAAGTCCTGTTTTAAGTGGGCGGCGTTGGAGTCAATAAGAGCTGTTTTGCCAGCCTTGGAATAAATGGTTATACTGTTTAAACGGTTAAAAAAGATTATTAAACGTTCTAACTCTGTATTTATATTGTTTTCAATTAAGGTGTTAATTGGTTTGTTTTGATAAATCACAGGAGTGAATTCTATAAAACCTAGATTATTTTCATTGGTATCGTGACAAGTGAAATAGTTTTTAGCCTTGTTGTTTTTATGACTTGAGTTACTTTTCTTTTCTTGCAAATATTTAATATGAGGAATAACCTGACTTAGCGTTAAGCGTTTGTCAATATTGACCAACCAATTTGTGGTACTTATAAGATTCTTTCGATTGAGTTCAGTGCTGTCGGGTTTTGATTCGTTATAAAATATATAAGCGGCAGATACATCATTTATTTCTGAAATTTCTGAATTATTGATTTCTGGTAATTGAATAACTTTATCATTTTTACAGGAAAAACAAGCTAAAATTATTAGAATAATTAAATTTCTTTTCATTTTCTTTAGCTTCTGACTAATTAGTCAATGATTCAACAAGTGTAATGCATTCCATGGCTTCTTTAACGTCATGAACCCGTAATATTGATGCGCCCTTCTGCAGTGCAATGGTATTCAGTATGGATGTGCCATTTAAAGCTTCTTTAGCCGTTATCCCTAAGGTTTTATATATCATTGATTTTCTGGAGACACCAACTAATAAGGGGTTTTCAATCATTTTAAACAGCTCCAATTTATTTAAGAGTTCATAGTTCTGAGTTAAAGTTTTGGCAAATCCAAATCCTGGGTCAACTATCAAATCAATGATTCCTAAAGCTTTTGCCGTTTTAATTCGTTCAGAAAAGTAAAAAAGAATATCCTTTACCAAATTATCATAGGTTGTCTGCTCTTGCATATTTTGGGGTGTACCTCGCATGTGCATCATAATGTATGGTACGTGTAAATTGGCAATAGTAGGCATCATTTTGTCATCTAAAGAACCGGCTGAAATATCGTTAATCAGTGCAGCACCTGCTTCAATACATTGCTTCGCTACCTGACTTCTAAAAGTGTCTATTGAAATTAGGGTTTCAGGAAACTCATTTAAAATAAGATTAACAATGGGCAGTATTCTATTTAATTCTTCTGTTTCGCTTACATGCGCTGCATTAGGTCTAGAACTATAGGCACCAACATCGACAAAAGTTGCTCCCTCATGGCGCATTTTTTCAACATGTTTTAAAACTTCTTTTTGATCTTTATGTGTGCCGCCATCATAGAATGAGTCTGGTGTAATATTTAAAATCCCCATTACTTTTGGTGATGATAAGTCAACAAGTTGGCCTTTACAATTAATGGTCATGTATTCAATTTTCTAGGGTACAGGAATATCATTTAAAACTTTAAACCATAAACCTTGAAGGTTTTAATAATTTATGCGAAATTTACGCAAAAATGAATTTATAGATGCAAGATACTTCAAAACAATATGATGCCGTAATACATACTTGTAAAAGTTTGTTTGAAAAGAAAATGAGCGATTATGGAAGTGCCTGGAGGATTCTTAGATTACCGTCACTCACCGATCAAATTTTTATCAAAGCACAACGCATTCGGGGATTACAGGAAAATGATGTGCAGAAAGTAGATGAAGGTCAAGAAAGTGAGTTTATTGGGATTATTAATTATTGCATTATGGCCCTAATTCAGTTAGAGAAGGGGGTTGTTGAACAGCCAGATATGTCTACTGAAACGGCGGTGGCTTTATATACCGAAAAGGCTGCTATCACTAAACAACTCATGGAAGATAAAAATCATGATTATGGTGAGGCTTGGAGAGATATGCGTGTGAGCAGTTTAACCGATTTGATTTTGCAAAAATTATTACGAGTGAAACAAATTGAGGACAATCAGGGGAAAACGATAGTAAGTGAAGGTATAGATGCTAATTATCAAGATATGATAAACTATGCCGTTTTTGCGATGATTCATTTAAAAAGTGAAAATGTATGAAGGCATTAGTCGCTTTATCTAGAATTTTTGTAGGTGTTTTATTTATCATTTCAGGCTTTATAAAACTTAATGATCCACTTGGGTTTTCATATAAATTACAGGAATACTTTAGTCCAGATGTCTTGAACCTGCCATTTCTTGAGCCATATGCATTGGGAATATCAGTTTTAGTAGTGGTTTTTGAAGTTGTATTGGGAGCCTTTCTTCTCATTGGCTATAAGCCAAAATTTACGGTTTGGAGTTTGCTCTTAATGATTCTGTTTTTCACCTTTTTAACTTTTTATTCTGCTTATTTTGATAAAGTGAAGGATTGCGGATGTTTTGGTGATGCTTTAAAATTAACACCATGGGAAAGTTTTACAAAAGATGTTGTTTTGCTACTCTTTATATTAGTCTTATTTTTTGGATTAAAACATATACAACCGGTATTTGGGAAGTTGCAAACCACTGTTTTAGCTTTAATGAGTTTTATTTTGAGTTTATGGTTTGGGTTTCATGTTTTAGAACATTTACCATCTATAGATTTTAGAGCATATGCCATAGGTGAAAATATTCATGAAGGTATGATTATCCCTGAAGATGCTCCAAAACCTGTTTTAGAATACAGTTGGAAGTTTAATGTCAATGGGTCTGATAAAATCATTGTTACCGATGGATCCTATCCCACTGTGGAGGGCGATTTTGTATCAGTTGAAACAGAAGTGCTTCAGGAAGGATATACACCACCAGTAGTAGATTTCTCTATTGAAACAAATGAAGCAGATTTGACAGAAGAATTTTTGAACAAAGACAACGTAATTGTTGTGGTTTCTTATAGTTTGGAAAAAATAGAGCGAAATGGAGCTTTAAAGTTGAAAAAGTTACAAGATTTGGCACGAAAACGTGGTTATGAGGTTATTGGTTTAACTGCTTCAGGTGATGAGGCTAAACAACGAATTAATGAAGCTTATAAGATAGATTTTGAATGGTATTTATGTGATGAAAAGGCTTTAAAAACTGTAGTGCGTTCAAATCCTGGTGTATTGGAGTTAGATAAAGGAACGGTAATGCAGAAAGTGCATTGGAATGATATTGCGGATTTGGATTTACCAATGACTTTTTCGAATCCTGAGCTAAAAACGAAATTAGACCATGTTTTTAGTCTTGATCAGAAATTTAGGGATACTTGGGAGAATTTTGATAATAACTTTAAAGAGCAATCAAAAATTGACAGTCTCAATTTAATTGAAGTTGAAGCAGTAATAAAGGACCATGGATATCCTGGTAAATCTTTAGTTGGAGATAAAACAAGTGCAGCGGCATTTTATGTTATCCAGCATTCTGATAAAATTGGAGAGTATTTATCCTTACTTGAACAAGCAGCAAGAAATAAGGAATTAGATAATATAAAATTTGCTATGGCCAAGGATAGGTATTTAATGAGCAATGGTAAAGAGCAGGTTTATGGTACTCAAGGTACGGTGTTGAATCAGAATAGTTCACCAGAAAATATTATATGGCCTATTAAAAATCCATCTAAAGTAGATGCCTTAAGACGAATTTCTGGGTTTGAAACTACCTTAGCTGAGCATGGTAAAGGACTTTTTGGAGATGATTTTGAATATAAAGTTTATACCCTACAAGAAGTTAAAGAGCTGGAAAAAGACAATCCTTGGATTATGGAATTACTAAAAGATGTTAATTGATTACTAATATTATATCAAGCTGATAAGCTACTTAATAAATAAAATATTTTATGCTATCCTCACTCTTTTTGGGGTAGTTACTGTTATTTTCTTTTTATTTAACGTACTTCCTGGTGATCCAGCGCAAATGATGCTTGGGCAAAATGAGGACAGCGAGCAATTAGCTTTGGTTAAACAGAAGTATGGCTTTGATAAATCAATTGGTACGCAGTACTTATATTATTTAAATGATTTGTCACCTATGTCATTCCATTCTAACCAATCTAGTGATTATACTTATTTAGAAGAGAACAAGTATAATGAAGCTAAGTTAATTTCCTTAGGTTCTAGCACCATTGTGTTAAAATGGCCTTACTTAAGAGAGTCATTTACAAAACAAGGGAAAAAAGTAAGTCAAGTTTTAGCTGAAACATTGCCCAATACTATTGTTTTAGCAGTCGCCGCCATTTTTATTGCCATTATTTTAGGGATATGCTTGGGGGTTATTTCTGCGCTTTATAAAGATACTTGGTTAGACAAAACCATTATGGTTTTGAGCACCTTAGGAATGAGTATCCCTTCCTTTTTTAGTGCCATTATATTTGCATGGCTTTTCGGGTATATTCTTCACGAGTTTACGCATTTAGAAATGACAGGGAGTTTATATGAATTGGATGATTTTGGTGAAGGCATGCATATTAAATGGAAAAATTTGATTCTTCCTGCGGTTGTATTAGGTATTCGCCCATTGGCAGTTGTTATACAATTGATGCGTAATTCATTACTAGAAGTTTTTAATCAAGATTATATAAGAACAGCAAGGGCCAAGGGCTTAAGTGAATTTCAGATTATTAAAAAACATGCCATTAAAAATGCTTTAAATCCTGTGGTAACAGCTATTTCAGGGTGGTTTGCTTCCATGTTAGCAGGTGCTGTATTTGTAGAGTATATTTTTGGTTGGAATGGATTGGGTAAAGAAATAGTAAACGCCTTAAATACTTTAGACCTACCTGTAATAATGGGGTCTGTTTTAATTATTGCCTTGTTATTTATAATTATCAATATTTTTGTTGATTTAATGTATGTTTGGTTAGATCCTAAAGTTAAATTGGAATGATAGTCTACTTTTGTTAGATTGAAAGATTATGGCAGACTCTTTAGTCTAATAAAAGAAAATTTAAAAATGAAAAAAATGAAATATTTACTGGTTGTTCTCATAGTTTTTTTGAGTTGTAATACCACAGAGCCAACAACATTTAATGAACCAGCTCTTAATGATACGTTCACCACTTTAGAAGGGGAATCTATTGAATTTAAAGATATATTAAAAGCCCATGAAGGCAAGAATATTATTATAGATATATGGGCGTCTTGGTGTGGTGATTGTATAAAAGGGATGCCTAAAGTAAGGGCTTTACAGAAAGCTTATCCTGAAGCGGTCTATGTCTTTTTATCTTTAGATAGAGCACAAGATGCCTGGAAAAGAGGTATTAAAAAGTACAAGGTAAAGGGTGAACATTATTATATGCAAGATGGTAAGGATTGCGCCTTTGCTGATTTCGTAAATATTAGTTGGATTCCTAGATATATGCTAATTAATAAAGTTGGCGAAATCGTTGTATTTAATGTTATTGAAGCTGATGACGATAAGTTGGTAGAAGCATTAAAAAATTAGCTATTTTTGTACTAATAAACAAGACTATTAAATTTATAAACAAAAGATACCCCTCTGTTTTTAAGAGGTTAGCACAAGATTATGAGAAAAAATATCGTAGCAGGTAACTGGAAAATGAATAATGATTTATCACAAACAGAATCATTATTAGCAGATTTAAAAAGCCAAACAAAATCATCGGATGCAGAAGTAATGGTTGCTCCTGCGTTTACCAATTTGTATCAAGCTAATGAAGCTTTAAAGTCTTCATCAATTGAGGTGATTGCACAAAATATGCACTTTGCAGAAAATGGTGCTTATACTGGCGAAATTAGTGCTAGTATGTTAAAAAGTGTAGGCGTTAAAACGGTTATTTTAGGACATAGTGAACGCCGTGAATATTTTAATGAAACAGATGCCTCATTAGCTAAAAAAGTGGATGCCGCCTTAACGAATAACTTACGCATTATATTCTGTTTTGGTGAAGTATTGGCGGACAGAAAATCTAATACTCAAGAAGCTATTGTAGAAAGTCAAATTAGTAATGCATTATTTCATTTAGATGCAGATGCTTTTAAAAATATTGTTTTGGCATATGAGCCAGTTTGGGCTATTGGAACAGGAGAAACAGCTAGTCCAGAGCAAGCACAAGATATGCATGCCTTTATTAGAAAAACATTAGCCGATAAATATGGTAATGATGTGGCTAACAATACGTCAATTTTATACGGTGGTAGCTGTAAGCCAGGAAATGCAAAAGAGATTTTTTCTAAGCCAGATGTTGATGGTGGATTAATTGGTGGAGCTGCACTTAATGCAGATGATTTCTTTGCTATCGTTAATGCATTTTAATAAATAGAATTTTATTTAAATACTAAAGTCCTGCTATACTTTCATGTTGGCAGGATTTTTTTTGTCTAAGGGTATTCCCTGATTTTTTATAAATCAAGGAATGCCCTTACTTTTTTGTTGAGAGGTGAATATAACTTGCAACTATTAAAATGTTAAGATAGTTAAGTATGTATCCAGAACTTTTCAATATTAATTTAAAAGGCTTATTAGGATTAAACTATATACCTATTGCATCCTACGCAGTATGTATTGTTTTAGGAACATTATTGGCAAGTCTATATGGCAAGTATACGCTTAAAAAAGAATTAGGAATAAGCATATCTAATAATTTTATTTATCTGCTCTTTTTAGCAGGTTATATTGGTGGTAAGGTGTTTTTATATTTAGAAAGACCTCAGTATTATATCACCAATCCCAATGCCGTTTTAGATACTTATTCTAGTGGCTTTGTCTTCTACGGATCGTTTATTTTTGTAATTCCAACCGCCATTTGGTATTTTAAAAAACACAGCTTACCAATATGGCCTATTTTAGATGTTCTTGCAATTAGTACTACACTTATTCAAATTGTAGGTAGAACGGGCTGTTTCTTAGCAGGTTGTTGCTACGGGAAACCTACAGAGCATGTGTTTGGTATGGCGTTTCCAGTTTCTAATAATTTACCTGTGCACCCCACCCAGTTATACGAATCTATGCTTTTATGTATAGGGCTCGTAATTATGCTGGTTATCAAAAAACATAAAGCGTTTAATGGACAACTTTTTTTAATCTATTTAAGCTACTATGGCATTTGCCGAATAGTTTTAGAAATTTTTAGAGGGGATGTGCGAGGGCAAATAATATCTGGGGTCTTGTCGCACTCCCAAGGCATAGCTATTATTCTAATTGCCATTTCATTAATGGCGTATCTGCGATTATATAAACAATTAACAATAAATTCTAAAAATCATGAAAAATCTTTTTAAAACATCAATTTTACCAACGTTAATGGCTGTTTTTGCGGTGGTCATTGTTGGTAGTGGTTGCCCAGCAGAAACTGCCATTCTTGAGGAGTCTGATACTGAGGCTCCAAAGATTATTATTGTAACACCCAATGACAATGCTGTTTTTTATCCAATAGGTACGCCAGAGGCAATAACTACTGTTGTTCTTAATGCAGGAGCTAGTGATAATGTCAAAGTTAATAGCGGGACAGTCAAGGTAATTAATCCTGCTGGAGAGGTGGTTCATACGCATTCAGAGTCTACTGATGAAGTGTATACATCATTTTCAACAGATACGCCTGGTACATATTCTGTAATATTTGAATTTGTTGATACAAGTGGAAATAAAGCGGAATTAAGAATAATAATAATTTGTAATGAAGTGTCAACTGATGGAGACGACACCGCAGCATAATAACTAATAACCTAATACAATGAAAAAACTATATTTTATAACTATATGTATATCTGCTTTGTCATTTGCTCAGCAGGGTATTATTGCTAATAGCTCTAAAAATCACAGTGTTCAAAATGTTTACAATAGCCCCGAGAGTACTGGCCTATCTGAAAGTCAGACGACTCAAAATGTAGTATGTGCAATACCTCCTAACAGCCTTATAAGTTGGTGGGCGGCTGAGGACAATGCCAATGATTCTGTTGGTAATAATAACGGAACACCCAATGGCGTGTCTTATAGTACAGGTACGGTAAATAGTGCATTTGAATTTGATGGTGTAAACGATGTTGTAAACGTACCAAGTAGCACAAATCTGGATATTACCGGAGATGTAACTGTTGAGTTTTGGGCATTACAAACTGTGTTTAATGAGGAAAACACAGTCCTTTGTAAAGGAACGGAAGATGAAAAAATAACGTATTCAATACGTTTTTTAGGGCAAATATTTCAATGTGTATTCAAAGATAATACAGGAGCGGATATTGTGCTGGGCGGACCAGCTTTTGAAGATTTTCAATGGCACCATTACGCTTATGTTCGTCAAGGCAATCAACATATTATATATGCTGATGGTTTTGATTTTGGATGGGAGATGTTTGCAAATCCTCCAGCAAGTAGCTCAGGGCTACCTTTAACTATTGGAGCTCAGCTTAATAATCAAAACAGTGATTATTCTAACTTTTTTGGAGGACAATTAGATGAGATTGGTATTTATAATAGAGCGTTATCAAGCATAGAAATACAGAGTATTTTTAATGCTGGTGCTTCAGGGAAGTGTATAAATGGACTTCGAGTTTCAAACGGTTCAAACGAGGGTAGTGTATTACGTATTTATCCAAATCCTGTAAAAAATGTATTTACAATAAACCTTAAATCCCCTTCAAAAGATTTAAAATTGAAAATCTATGATGGTTTGGGAAAGGTGGTAAAAACTGTGAATGAGCTAGAGAATAATGCTTCTAAAATCGATATTTCAGAATTAAATAATGGCATGTATTTATATTCCCTGTATTCGCAAGGTCACCTCGTTAAATCGGGGAAAATCATTAAGAACTAATCTTAAATCCATATTAAAATGAAAACAAGAATAACTACTACAATCGCAATGCTATTAGTAACAGCAATGGCCTTTTGTCAAAATTTAAAGGTAACAGGAGGTGCCAGTTTTATGAGTGTTAAATACGCTAGTAATATACCCATAGTACCAGCAAATGGACCTAGTGATGAGCCTACAGATACACCTACTGACGTGACAACTAAAGTGTATTCTCAAAAAGCATTGGTGGATACAAATAATACATCATCGATTACCTCAAAAGGTACGAATAATGAAACGGGATTTTATTTAGGCTTAGCGTTAAGTGATTTTAATGTTTTCGGAAATTTTGAATTTCAGCCTGAATTGCGTTTTGTGGGGGTTAAGGATTTTAATCAAATTCAAGTTCCGGTGTTATTGAGCTATCCCATAAAGGAGAAATTTCATGTTTTTGCTGGTCCTAGTTTTGCATTTCTTCTCGACCCTGCTCCAAATATTAGCAGTTTTAATTTTGCTGTAGATTTTGGAGTAGCTTATGATATTTCTGAAAAAATAGCAATAGATGCTCGATATGTTTGGGGACAAACCAACCTTTTAGAAAATGGGGATAGTAATAACTATATAAAGATCAACCAAATTCAAGTTGGGATAGCCTATAGATTCGGAAAATAGTTTGGTTTTAAATTTATAGATTCTACAATAAGAACGTGATCAGTAATTGATATAGAAAACAAAGTGATTAAAAAGTAAATCGGATTTTATAATAACAAGGCTTATGGAACCTTATAGTACGGAAGTAAAAAAACTTACTATTCTAGTTTTAATATTTATGAATTTGTTATCCTATTCGCAAACAAAGTTTATAGGAATAGCCATGTCTGCAAATTTGCCAAGTGGATGGGTGGTTCAGGAAGAAAACTACGGACAAATTTTGTTGAGTAACCCGAAGAATGCAGCGGGCATCATGTTTATTGAACATGGCTGGACAACAGAGCAGATGGTTCTAGAAAAAATGCAGCAAGAAATTCTAGAAGAAGGTTGGCAGGCCAGTTTAGCGACCGATATAATGGAGTTGGATAATGGCGACCTAATAGCACTATATCAAGGACGTGGTAATGGGCAAGAGATTGTTGTAGTTGCTGTAGTTTCAAGAAGTAAACTTTGGGGAAGAGGAGGCGTAATGACCGTTGTGTTAGTGCCCAAAAATAGTTTTAATGATGATTTACAGGATTTAGCTGTAGTCATTTCAAAGTCAATAAAATATAGATCGATTATGAACCCTAAGGCCGAACAAAGCGCCGATATCTTTAAGGGAAGAAAACTAATTAGGTATAACTCGTATTACACTTCGGACTTTAATAATACGGTGAGTGTGGGATCAAATAGTAAAACAACTATTCATTTTTGTTCAAACGGAGGCTTTGCAATTGAGGGGTATTCAGACTTGAGTTCTGGCGGGCCGGGTATGGATGGTGAAGCTTGGTCTAATACCAGTGCTGGCGAAGGGCTTCGGAGTTTAATGGATGTTAATAATTATATGGTACTGCGCTTAGCATCTAATGCTGGAGAGGTAAGTTATATGCCTATTGAGCGTTATACCGAAGATGGTGCTTATTATATTAATGACGATAAATGGGTGATTGGTGGTAGTGACCTGTGTAACTAATTCTAAAAGTAGTTTATAATTTTCTTACATTTAATAGCTGGAAAATTTGCTTTTGAAGAAAAATAAAGTGTTTGATTGGTTTATATGTTATTACAAATGAAAAAAAAAGTACTTTTTATTTTAATCAGCGTTTCTTTTTACTGTGGACTTTCTCAAAGTAGAGAGGTTGACAGTCTAAAATTATCTTTAACCAATTCTAAAATACACGACACAATAAAAATTAAAAACTGTTTAATTTTAGCGGGAAAATATGGCGGATTTAGTTTAGACAGTCTAAAGAAATACACCTTAGATGCTATAGATTTATCAAAGAAAAATAATGATTATTTGCTCGATGGCGGTTATTATTTTATGGGTGTATATTATAGTGAAATTGGGGAAATTAATAAAGCAAAAGAGTCATACAAAAAAGCATTACCACTTGTTGATAGTATTTCGAACAAAAAGAAGTTCGGACAAATTTTATCAGCCTATGCTAATTTACTAAGTGAAACAAATGAGTTAGATGAAAAGATTGCTTATTATACCAGAGCTCTTAAAATAATGGAAAGCATAGGTGATCAGTCTAAGATTGCTTTTACCCAATATAATATTTCAAACGTTTACAGACTTACCGGTGTAGATACGCTTGCTATAGACTATTTACAACGAGCGCTGATAAGTGCCGAAGCTAGTGGCCAAAAATCATTAAAAGGGCATATATTAAATAATTTAACAATTTTTGCTTTAAAAAATAAGGATCTAGAAAAAGCGAATACTTATTTAATTGAATCTGAAAATATTTGCAAAGAAACAAAGTTAAATCTATTATGTTTTCATACGTTCCTGCAAAAGGGAAGGTACTTAGATGAATTAAAAAAAACACTGGAAGCCGAAAATGCTTTTTTAACTGCTTTAAAAAATGCAAAAAAAAGAGGAGCACCACAAGACATTATGCTAGCCTACACTTATCTAGGGAAGCACTATGAGGAGGCTGGTCATGCAAAAAAGGCCATACAAAATTTTGAAAAAGCGCAAGAGCAAGACCCTGCAAATGCAGAACGCATAATGAGCCCGTTTTCTTATATGAGTTGGTCTCGTGCTGAAAGGGAATTAGGTAACTATAAGAAGTCAAACGAGTACCTCCTTAAGCATGTTAAAATAATGGATTCTTTAAATTCTGAAAAGAATAAAAAATCTCTTGCTATTGCTGAAGCTAAGTATCAAACTGTAAAAAAAGACAAAGAGATTGCTAATCAACAATTAGAACTTAAAGACAAAGCGTCCGAAATTCAAAAAAAGAAAACGCAAAACAACTATATGTTGGGAACAATTGTATTTTTAACTATCGCCTCAATCTTATTGGTCTTTTTATTTAAACAACGTCAAAAACGAAAGAATCAGGAGTTGTTGACGCTTAAACGTGAGTTTCAGATAAAAACCTTAGAGTCTTTAATTGAAGGTGAAGAAAAGGAACGGTTCCGTATAGCAAAAGAATTGCATGATGGGGTTAATGGCGATTTATCCGCTATAAAATATAAATTATCCTCATTGTTGGAGATGAATAATAAAGTAATTAAGGAGGCTATCACCATGATTGATGATTCATGTAAACAAGTAAGGGCTATTTCACATAATCTTGTGCCGCCGTCTTTAGAAAAGTTTGATTTAGTAGAAGCCGCCGATGCGTATTGTGCTAATTTGAATGAATTAAATCCTAGCATAGAAATTACATTTCAGCACTTGGGAGATGTTGTTGATATGTCTAAAAAGGCAGAAGTCAATAGCTTTAGAATTATTCAGGAGTTAGTTACAAATAGTCTAAAGCATGCCGATGCTTCTAATATAAATGTGCAAATAAGTAACCGCAACAATCTTATTCAAATGACTATAGAAGATGATGGGAAAGGCTTTGATAAAACCAATATTGAGTCAAGTGGTATTGGTTTAAGTAATGTACAATCAAGGATAGATTATTTACAAGCCACAGTAGATTTAATCTCTAATGAAGCTGGTACGTCTTATACTATAGAAATAAACAAAGAAACGCTTAATGGAAATTAAAATAGCCATAACAGACGATCATAAAATGGTACTACAAGGTATTCCTTCTATGCTTCAAGGCTCCCCAGAATTGAAAATTGTAGGCTTGTACGAAAATGGGAAACAAACCATAGAACAGATTGGAATTGATATGCCCGATGTCTTATTTTTAGATATTAATCTACCCGATATTAATGGTATAAACTTAAGTAAAAAACTATTAAAATTACAACCTGATTTAAAAATAATAGCACTTACTAATTTTGAAGATATCTCGTTTGTAAGGCGAATGCTTAAAAATGGGGTTCACGGCTATCTATTAAAAAATACAGATAAACTTGAATTGGTAACAGCCATGAAAACTGTTTTGTCTGGAGAATTATTTTTGCAAAAAGACATTCAATCACGACTCATACAGCAAAGGGTTAAAAAGACGAATGATAATGGTTTAATACCAAAGTTAACCAGAAGAGAACATGATGTTTTAATTGCTATTTCCGAAGAATTAACAACTCAGCAAATCTCAGAAAAGTTGTTTATTAGTCCTAAAACCGTTGAGACTCATAGGATGAATATAATGAGTAAGCTGGGTGCTAAAAACAGCGTAGGAATTATTAAAATAGCGATTGAGAAAGAATTGTTATAGGGGATATCTTCATATCTTTGTAGTCGCAAAAAAACGACTATGTCAAACATCATTTATATCGGTTACGAGTTTACAGTAGTACCTTTACAGCCAGGAGTTGAAATTCTTATTGCAGAACTAGGATATGCCGGTTTTGAAAGTTTTGTAGAGACAGAAAAAGGCGTAACGGCCTATATTCAAAAAGAAGAATGGCAGGAGACTGTTTTAGATGATATACAAATTCTGAATTCTGAGGAATTCAAAATCACTTTCGAGTTTAATGAAATAGAGCAAACCAATTGGAATGCAGAATGGGAGAAAAACTTTAACCCTATTGTGGTGGACAATCTTTGTGCGGTTAGAGCACCTTTTCATGATACCTTTGATACAAAGTATGATATAATTATTGAACCCAAAATGAGTTTTGGTACAGGACATCATGAAACTACACACATGATGATTCAACATATTTTGAAGAATGATTTTAATGGTAAATCAGTTTTAGATATGGGCTGCGGTACAGGTGTTTTGGCTATTTTAACTGAATTGAAGGGCGCAAAACCTATTGATGCTGTTGATTATGATAACTGGTGTTACCTAAATAGTTTAGAAAATGTTGAACGCAATAATTGTAAGCATATTACGGTTATTGAGGGAGATGCAGCTGTGCTTGAAGGGAAAACATACGATGTCATTATTGCGAATATTAATAGGAATATTTTAATGCAAGATATGGCGACTTATGTGTCTTGCTTGAATAAGGGCGGTATGCTATTTTTAAGTGGTTTTTACAATGATGATATTCCTATGATTCAACAGGAATGTGAAAAACATTTGTTAAATTTTACAGAAAAATTAGAAAGAAACAATTGGGTATCGCTAAAATTTATAAATTAGTATAAAAAAAATGGGTACTAAAGAAAAAATATCCGAAGAAGTACTACTTAAGGAAGAGGTCTTAGCTCAAAATGAGATTGTATTATTTAATGATGATGTGAATACTTTTGATCACGTTATTGAAACATTAATTTATGCTTGTGAGCATACTGCCGAACAAGCTGAGCAATGTGCTCTTCTAGTGCACTACAAGGGGAAATGTACTGTTAAAACAGGTTTTTTTGACGATTTAAAACCACGTTGTACGTTGCTTTTAGAAGCAGGATTAAGTGCTGAAATAGTTTAATTATTTATTCTTCCAATGGCGCAACTTACAAAAGATTTAGCTTTTGTTGTTATTGCATTTTTATCGCCTACTTCGGGATACCCCAGTTTAACTAATACGTTTTTAGCTTCTAACAGCACAGGTTCTGTTGTGTAGGTAAACGTCACAGAGAAGTTCTCATTGTCAACAAAAACATCTGAAACCTCGCTTAATTCATTCAATTTAGTGGTAATGGTGTGCGCACAACCACCACATTTTAAGTTTTGTATTTCTAGAGTTGTTTTCATGGGGGAATAAGTTTATACTAAAATACGATTATTACAGCTTTTTCAGAAATAATGCTAACTGTATTTAATGACATTTTTTACTACACCTTCAATTTTGAAGTAATCGTCTACAATAATTATAGGAGAATGACTTTTACTATTTAGAGAACTTAATGTTATTGTGTCATTTTGCTTAAAAAAGGTTTTAATGATTACTTTTTCTCCATAAACACATACAATGTTATCTCCGTTTGAGGCTTCATTTTTCTTATGTGCAATAACTAAATCACCTTCTTTAATAAGCGGTTCCATAGAATTTCCTTTGGCAGTGACAATAAAACCTTGGTTGGCAGGAAATTTAAGTAATCTTGAGGCAATAGGGATTTTATCAATAGGGTTTCCGTCTAGTATAGACCCATTTTTCCCGCATTGCGCATGACCATATAAGTTTAAATAGACTATTGGACGTTCTGGATTAATGAAAATTTGATAGTCTCTTGGGTTGTGAGGATTCCGTTTTAAATAGCCTTTTTGTTCTAGTTTTTGAATATGATGGGCCACCATACTAGATGAAGAAAAATTTAAGATTTCCTGAATTTGTCTTATGGTAAGTGGAGTGTCAATATGTTCATCAAGTAAGTTTAAAAGTAATACTTGGTTTTCATGTAAATCATTCATCTACAGTGTTGTTAAGTGGTTTTCTTAATCTAAATGCTAATTTGTTAATAATTAAAATATATACAAATATAGAATATTTGTTTTTGTTCTATATTTTTGTAGAACAAAATACTTTTAGAAATACGATCACTTTTATGAAGCGTACTATTTTACATCTCGACTTAGATGCTTTCTTTGTCTCTTGTGAACGACTTTTAGATAGCAAACTAAACAATAAGCCCGTTATTGTTGGTGGTTTAGGTGGTCGTGGTGTAGTAAGTGCTGCTAGTTATGAAACACGAGCATATGGCGTGCATTCTGGCATGCCCATGAAAATGGCAAGACAATTATGTGGTCACGCTATTTTTATTAGAGGAAATGCAGGGACTTATACAAAGTATTCTAAGCTAGTTACAGAGATTTTGCAAAGTGAAGTTCCTGTCTTGGAAAAAGCAAGTGTTGATGAGTTTTATGCAGATCTTTCTGGGATGGATCGTTTTTTTGGATGTTATAAATATGCTACAGAACTACGTCAAAAAGTAATTAGAGAATCAGGACTGCCTATATCATTTGGACTTTCAGGAAATAAGACAGTTTCTAAGGTCGCTACCAATGAGGCAAAACCTAATAATCAATTAAAAATAGATGTAGGTTCAGAAAAGGAATTTCTTGCACCACTTTCAATTAAAAAGATTCCATTGGTTGGAGAAAAGACCTTTAGAGCCTTTTGTAATATGGGTATTAAAACGGTACATACGGTACAACAAATGCCTGTGGAAATGATGACTTCTGTTTTTGGTAAAAATGGACGTGTTATTTGGCAACGGTCTAATGGCATTGATAATACGCCAATTATTGAATATCATGAGCGAAAATCTATTTCCAGCGAGCGTACTTATGGTTTAGATACTATAGATGTTTCTAAAATTAAAACAACGCTTGCAGCGATGGCTGAAGATTTAGCATTTCAGTTACGCCGAGGCGGGAAATTAGCTTCTACAGTAACAGTGAAAATTCGATATTCTGATTTTCAAACGTATTCCAAGCAACTTAAGATACCCTACACATCGGCAGATCATCATTTAATTCCTTTGGTTCATGAACTATTTGAAAAACTGTATGATAGAAGAGTTCTTGTGCGATTAGTAGGAGTGAAGTATGGGGGGATAACTTCAGGGACCTATCAAATCAATTTGTTTGATGACCAAAAACGAACAGTTAACCTGTATAATGCTATGGATAAAATTCGTTTGCGTTATGGCTCTCGAAGTGTGGTGAGAGCTTCTGCACTTGGAGAGGGGGCAAGATCAATTGGGAACTTTACAAACCCTTTTAATGGAGAACCTCCTATTGTATTGGCGCATAGAAGTCAGTAGATAAAGATACTAGTATGTTTTTAAATAATCACTCTTATTATAGTTTGCGTTATGGCACTATGGCCGAAAATGAGCTTTTAGAATTGGCTCAAGCGCAGGGTTGTAGTGTATTCCCGCTTACTGATATTAATAATACTTCAGGTTGTTTGAATTTTATTAGACGCGCTAACGAATATTCTATTACGCCGGTAGTAGGTATTGACTTTAGGAATAATGCGCAACAATGTTACGTGTGTTTAGCAATTAATAATCAGGGGTTTTTAGAATTAAATAATTTTCTTTCAAAACACTTACATGCAAATCAACAATTCCCTGATGTAGCTCCAAAATTTCAAAACGTAATAACAATTTACCCTTTAAAAAAGGTGTTTGCTATTGAGAAATATACTTTTGCTAAAAATGAATGTATAGGGGTATCGCTTCAAGACATCAATAAACTTCAGTTTTCTAAATTTAAGCAGTATAAGGATAATCTGGTCGTATTACATACGGTAAGTTTTAGACATAAGCGAGATTTTAATATACATCGTTTATTAAGAGCTATTGATAATAATACACTTTTAAGTAAGCTGCCTAAATTACAGCAAGGATCAATAGAACATAGCATAGTATCAACTTCTGAAATAGAAAAAAAATTTCAAGATTATCCACATATTCTAAAAAATACAACAGAAGTATTGGAGCGTTGTAGTATTCAATTTGATTTTTCTAATACTAAAAAGAGTCAAAATTTAGCAACCCTATATGAGAGTAAGGCACTGGATTTTGAAAAATTGGTAGCCCTTTGTAATGAAGGTTTGCCTAAACGCTATGATGTTGTTACAAAAACCATTAAACAACGGTTGCAAAAGGAGCTGAGTCTTATAAAGTTACAGAATTATGTGAGCTTCTTTTTAATTAATTGGAAGATTATTCAATATGCAAAATCAAAAGGATATTATTATGTAGGAAGAGGTAGTGGAGCTAATAGTATTGTTGCGTATTTGTTAGAAATCACTGATGTAGACCCTATTGAGTTAGACTTGTATTTTGAACGGTTTATGAATTTGTATCGCACAACCCCTCCAGATTTTGATATCGATTTTTCAACCTGGGATAGGGAAGATGTGACACGTTTTATTTTTGAAACATTTGGATCTGAAGGCCAAGTAGCATTGTTAGGAGCTTATGTCACATTTCAGTATAAAGGTGCCGTACGCGAACTAGGTAAAGTATTTGGGTTACCTAAATATGAAATTGATAAGTTGTGCTCAGGGAAGTTTAATTACAAACAACTTGATGAATTGTCTAGTTTGGTATTGCGTTATGCTAATTATCTACAAGGACGACCAAATTATATTAGTATACATGCGGCTGGGATTTTAATTTCAGAACAGCCCATTCATTATTTTTCGGCAACTCATATGCCGCCTAAAGGCTTTCCAACGGTACAATTTGATATGCATATTGCTGAAGATGTGGGCTTGTATAAGTTTGATATTTTAGGACAGCGTGGACTTGGTAAAATAAAGGATGCTATTGCTATAATTGAGAAGAACAGTCCTGAGATTACATTACCCAATATTCATAATGCAAAACCATTTTTCATTGATAAACAGATTAATGATATGATAGCGCGAGCAGAATGTATAGGCTGCTTTTATGTTGAGTCTCCTGCTATGCGTATGTTGCTTAAAAAATTAGGGGTTAGAGATTATTTGACACTCGTTGCAGCAAGTTCTATTATTCGTCCAGGTGTTGCAAAAAGTGGTATGATGCGCGAGTATATTTTGAGACATAAAAACCCTGAACGAAGAAAAAAAGCACATCCTGTATTATGGGATATTATGCCCGATACTTACGGTGTTATGGTGTATCAAGAAGATGTTATTAAAGTAGCACATCATTATGCTGGTTTAGATTTGGGAGAAGCTGATGTGTTAAGGCGAGGGATGAGTGGTAAATACCGTTCTAGAGAAGAATTTTTAGCTGTTAAAGAAAAGTTTATTTCTAATTGTCGTGAAAAAGGAGAACAAGATGCCGTAATATTTGAGGTATGGCGACAAATTGAAAGTTTTGCAGGCTATGCTTTTGCAAAAGGACATTCCGCATCTTATGCTGTTGAGTCTTATCAAAGTTTGTTTTTAAAATGTTATTACCCTTTAGAATATATGGTAGCAACGGTTAACAATGGTGGTGGCTTTTATAGAACGGAACTCTATTTTCATGAGGCTAAAAAATTAGGTGGTATTATTCATCCACCTTGTATTAATAAAAGTCATGTAGATACCATTATAGAGGGGGTTAATATTTATTTGGGGTTTCAGCATCTACAGGGTTTTGAAAAACGTAATATGATTCATGTATTACGATCTCGAGCAGAAAAAAAGTTTACGTCTTTAAATGATTTTATAGAACGTGTACCAATGTCTATAGAGCAGCTCGATATCTTAATTAGAGTTAATGCGTTTAGAAGTTTAGGGAAAGATAAACGGACGCTCTTATGGGAGGCTTATTATAAATACAACCATTTGGCAGTTGATGAATTACAACCGCAGTTATTTAAAGTAGGCACTAAGGAATTTGTATTGCCAGAATTTACAATTACAGATTTAGAAAATGCTTTTGACCAATTAGAATTATTGAACTTCACACTATATAATGTCTTTTCTCTTCTTGAAACGCCACCTACTAATAGGTGCTTAGTCGCAGATTTGAAAGCTTTTAAAAATAAAGTAATAACGATTTACGGTTATTTAGTTACGGCCAAAAACACAAGTACACATAAAGGGGATCGTATGCATTTTGGTACCTTTTTGGATCAGGATGGCCAATGGCTAGACACAGTACATTTTCCACCTGTGGCTAAACGTTATCCGTTTAAAGGAAAAGGTGTTTATCGTATTACAGGAAAGGTGGTTGAAGAATTTGGGTTTTTAACTATTGAAGTTATAAAGCAGGAACGTATGGGTTATGTGTCAGACCCTAGGTTTGATATGACTTATAATAGAAAGGCATTTCCTAAATTAAACCGGTCAGTTAGTGTGAAAAAAATCCCCGAGGAAGAACCTCGAGGATAGCATATTTTTAGAAATACTTATAACAATTTAATCTTATAAAGTTGAAGGACATACAAACGCTGTAATTGGTAAATCAGAGTTTTTTATAGCTCCAAATCCACCCGCAATATCAATGAGTTTATTAAAGCCTCTAGCCTTTAAAATGGAAGCCGCAATTACAGAACGATAACCACCAGCACAATGCACATAGTATTCTTGATTTTGGTCAATGGTATTCATGTTGTCATTTATATAATCTAAAGCGAAATGTTTCACGTTATCACCTTCTAAATGCTCAGATTTGTATTCACCATCCTTTCTAACATCTAAAACCTCTACATTATTATTTTTAAAGTCTTGAGCGAATTCCTGAACAGAAACTGATTTTATGGTTTCAATATCTTTACCAGCATTTTGCCAAGCTTCAATTCCTCCTTCTAAATAACCTAAGGTGTTATCATAGCCAACCCGAGATAATCGCGTAACCGTTTCTTGTTCTTTGCCTTCTGGGGTAACTAATAAAATAGGTTGTTTTAAATCGGTAATTAAAGCTCCAACCCAAGGTGCAAATCCTCCATGAATTCCAATAAAAATGGAATTAGGTATGTGTGCTTTGACAAATTCTTGTTCATTTCTAACATCTAAAACTAAGGCATCTTCGTTGTTTGCCACGGCTTCAAATTCTTCAGGACTCAATGGTGTATCACCCTTTTTAAGAATGGTTTCAAAATTATCATAGCCAGATTTATTCATCATAGCATTTTTTGCAAAGTATTGTGGTGGTGGTGCAATACCATCAAGCACTTCTTTCACAAATTCAGTTTTAGTCATATCAGCTCTAAGCGCATAATTCGTTTGCTTCTGATCGCCTAAAACACCAACGGTCTCTTTGCTTAAATTTTTACCACAAGCAGAACCCGCACCATGCGCTGGATATACTATTACATCATCAGCCAATGGCATTATTTTATTGCGAAGCGAATCAAAAAGCATACCCGCTAAATCTTCTTTAGTTAAGTCAGATTTAATTGCTAAATCAGGCCTGCCAACATCCCCTAAAAATAAGGTGTCACCAGAAAAAATGGCATGATCTTTACCTTTTTCATCAATTAATAAAAAAGTGGAAGATTCTAAAGTATGCCCTGGGGTGTGAAGCACTTTAATAATAACATCACCAAGTTTAAACTCTTCATTGTCTTTTGCTGTATGAATATCATATGATGTTTCAGCACCAGGTCCGAAAACAATTGTAGCTCCAGTTTTTTTAGCCAAATCCACATGTCCTGAAACAAAATCAGCATGAAAATGAGTTTCAAATATATATTTAATTTTAGCACCCTCTGCATTAGCTTTGTCAACATATTGTTGTGTTTCTCGTAATGGGTCAATAATAGCGACCTCTCCATTAGATTCAATATAATATGCCCCCTGTGCTAAACAGCCTGTATAAATTTGTTCTATTTTCATAGTTTTTAATTTTTAGTGATTTCCTATGACGGAAGTGTTCTATATGAACTTTAATAGTTGTTCAAAATTACTAAATAGTTAGCAGTCAATATGTAACTTATATTACACTGAGCTACTGTAGTTCCTTATACATTATGTAACCAGCCATGAGTAAAACAAAGACGCCAAAGCTCTTTTTTAGTTTGCTACTACTTACAAATTTGGACAGAAATACACCTATAAGTATTCCAAGAATTGAAATACCCGTAAAAGTTAAGAGAAAAAACCATTCAATATCTAATGTTTGAATATCTCCAATAAACCCAATAAGGGAATTTATAGTTACTATAATTAAAGAGGTGCCTACGGCTTTTTTCATTGGGATATTCGCCCAAAGCACTAAAGCCGGAACATACAGAAAACCACCTCCTGCGCCAATAACACCAGTAATAGTTCCGATAACAACGCCTTGAAAGAACGTTTTGTAATAAGGCTGGCCACTTGATTGGGTATCTTCTGGTTCACCTTTTTTAATCATTGAAATGGCCGCAAACAACATGATAATGGCAAAGAAAAGCATGATGCCCATATCTTTTGTTAAAGTATAGCCGCCCCAAGAAAACAAATGATTAGGAATTCCGGGAACAAGATACCTTCTAGATAAATACACCGCAATAAATGATGGAAACGAAAAGGCTAATCCTGTTTTAAAGTCTACCAATCCCTTTTTGTATTTTTGATAGGTTCCCACCATAGATGAGGTACCTACTACAAAAAGAGAATATGCTGTTGCAACAACAGGATTATAACCTAAAAGATAAACTAAAAGTGGTACGGTAAGAATAGAACCTCCGCCGCCAATTAGCCCCAAAACCAGACCAACTATCAGTGCGCCAATGTATCCTAAAATTTGGATATTATCCATGCTTAGTGCGGTAATTTATTTTTAAGTACACCATATATAAAAGTTCCTAAAGTGGCTGCGGCTATAACCACTATCATACTCCAAACACCTGTACCTAAGAGAATATACATAGGACCAGGACAAGCACCAATTAGTGCCCAGCCGAATCCGAAAATAATGCCGCCCACTATGTATCTAATTAATCCATTATCCTTTTTAGGAACAAAAATGTCTGCGCCTTTTATGCTTTTGATGTGTCCTTTTTTTGCAATTTGTAGAAACAGAATTCCTGAAGCCACTGCAGTACCTATAATGCCATACATGTGAAAAGACTGAAAACGGAACATTTCGTAAATTCTGAACCAAGAAACCGCTTCAGATTTGACCAGAACAATTCCAAAGAAAATACCAACAAATAAAAATTTTAGAAATTTCATACTTAAAATAATAAGGGTAAAATAAAATTAGTCATTATTAGTCCACCAATAAAGAATCCAATAACGGCTATTAGAGAAGGTTTTTGTAAACTGCTTAAACCTGTAATCGCGTGCCCAGAAGTGCATCCATCTGCGTATCGCGTTCCAAAACCAACGAGCAAGCCGCCAATAACTAAAAGTAGAACTCCCTTTGGGGTTGTCAAAATATCTAAACCAAATATTTCATTGGGCACCAATGTAGATCCAGGATTTTCAAACCCCATAGTTTTTAGTTCAGCAGCGGTTTTTGGGTTTAAGTCTGTCCCACTATTATTTGATAAATATTGAACCGCTATATACCCCCCGATTATGGCTCCTAAAACAACCGTTAAATTCCAAGCTTGATCTCTCCAATTAAATTTAAAAAAATTAGATATTTTTCCGGCGCCGCCTATTGCACATAATGTTCTTAAATTAGAAGACATACCAAAGGTCTTTCCAAAATAGAGTAAAAGCGCCATGACTAGGGCTATTAATGGGCCCGAAACATACCACGGCCAAGGGTTTAAAAGAGATTCCATTTTTTTTTTTTTTTTTGCAAAATTATAATATTCAGTCTATTGTATTTGTGATAAATGTTACTTAAAGGTCTAATGACTTGATGTTTAGTTGAATATATTACTATGGTGAAAAATGTATGCACCTCGTACTAAGCAATAAACTTGCCTTTATAACTTTTAATTCGGATCAAGATATATAACTAAAGTCTCCTTACATTATCTGACTAGAAAAACTAAAAAACTTCAATCTTATTTCTACTAAGTTTAATTTTATTTTTGTTTTCTAATTGTTTTAGAAGTCTTGAAATAACTACCCGAGAGGTATGTAAATCAATAGCAATGTCTTGATGTTTAACAATAATGATTTTGGAGTTGTGAAGTATAGTTTTATTATAAAGATATTTGTAAAGCCTTTCATCCATTTTCATAAATGCTAAGTTGTCAATGGTTTCCAGCATTTCATCAAATCGCGTTTGATAAGCTTCCAAAATAAAATTTCTCCAACTATCATTGTTATTAAACCATTTTTGCATGTTTTCTACGGGAATCATTACAAGGCTAGAATCTTCTTCTGCCACAGCTCTTATTTTACTTTTTGTTGTGCCTAAACAACAGGTTAGAGACATGGTACAGGTTTCCCCAGCTTCTAAAAAATAAATAAGCAATTCATTACCTTCATTATCTTCTCTGAGAATTTTGATATGACCGGTAAGTAATAAAGGTATATGTTGAAGTGGTTGATTGATGTCAATAATTATATCATCTTTTTTAAATGTTTTAAATGTGCCAATTTCAAAAATTTCTTTGATAAGCTTCTCATCTAAAATATGATTGTATTTTTCTTGTAATAACTGTTTTGTCATAGCTTCAAAAATAATGATTTTCTACCTGAATCAATTCTTCATGGAAGATAAAAGATTAAAACATGTTATAATTTGTTAGGAAAAGCTAATATTATTCATTTAGGCTATCCTGAAAATCATCAATTAGGCTAAGTTTTAACATGGTTTATTATCTCTATTGGAAGTTTGTATAGATTTTGTAGTTTGAAAGCGCTTTCGCTTTGTAAAACGACACTATTATGCGGGATATTTTACTCTTTTCTATATCATAATAATACTTCATGAAAATATATGAATTATAAATAGAGGTGTTGCGAGGTTAATATTTTTTTTTCGACATAAATATTTGCTTGTATTTTAATAAAAAATGTATATTTGCACCCGCATTAAAGGCCTCGTGGCGCAACTGAATAGCGCACTTGATTACGGCTCAAGAGGTTACAGGTTTGAATCCTGTCGAGGTCACAATATTTAAAAAGCTTCCATTGTAATGGAAGCTTTTTTGTTTTTATTATGTCAAATATTTATTCGGGTTACTCTTTTCTTTAATCAGTTGGCTTATTAAATGTGTAACTAACTCCAAGCATAATCATTGAAGTTGTCATATCATAAGAAATTGAAGACCCTGCTATTTTTCCCAAGGGATTTGAAGGTGATACTGCAAAAGGGCTTAACATTTGTCCTTTTGTGGCATCTCCGCTATCTCCATAATGGTAAACTCCATCAATTTTCCAATTACTATTAACTTCGTAACTTAATCCAAATTGAAAGGCATTTTTAATAACAGCAGTAGCAGGAACATTGAAGAATGTAACATCCTCAGGTATTGGATTTGAACTATAAGTATAACCAATACGTAGAGGTAATTTACTAATACCTTTATACTGTAAACCTGCTGATAGAATAGAAATATTTTGCCATCCAAATCCTGAAACAGATCCTGTTTGTGTCCATCCTGTTTTTGAGAATCCTTCGGTGTTTTCATAATCTACTCTCCTAAAATCAAGAGCCAAATCAACATCACTGACTGAATAACCAAGACCAAATGATAAGATGGCAGGATAATCCATTTGGAATTTACTAGTTGCCATAGAATTATCTAAATAAGTATTATCAAATTCAAATTCTTGAAATTTTTGTGTTGTTTTATAGGAGGCTCCCAGCTTAAGGCCAAAGCCGGAATCATAGAATAAGCCGAACTGTGCGCCGTAGCCAATTGCTGATGCTTTGTTAGTAGCAGAGTAGCCAGCTGTCATTGAAGGGTTTGCTGTTGGATTTGGCATGAGTTGTAAGGCGGCATAGTTTATATTGGGCTGAACACCTATTGAAAATTTATCGGTTATTTCATAAGCATAACTTAAGCTTACTTGCAGTAGCATATAGTCTGATTCTATATGACCAAATCCTCCAGCATTTTGCGGGAAATTTATTGGATTTGAACTTTGATTAGGGTTGTAGTTTGGATTAGGGTTGCCTAAAATATCTTGAGGATAATTGGAATCTTCAGGAAATGTTACTCCAAAACCACTAATGCCAAAGGCAGAAGCTCCAAAGGTATGTTTACTTCCTTCTTTAGCCCAAACATAAGCTATATTAGGCATAATTGATGTTCCTCTATCGTCCATAGTAGTTCCAGATAACGGCCCAAATGAAGAGCTTAATTCTGGAGATGATGAAAACAAACCAACATCCAGTTTTATAGTTTGATAATCAAAAGAAGAAATTGAAGCTGGGTTCCATTGTAACGCTCCAGAGATATCCAATGGTTGTGCGGTTGCTGCTCCTCCCATTGACATGTTTATAGCGCCTACACCTTGCATAATATGACCAGCTTGCGAGAAGGCAAAGGTCGAGAACAATAGTAATACATAGTTAAATAAATTAGTTTTCATAATTAAAGTATTTAAGAGTATTCTGTTAGTATTTGAACAAAATACTGAGTTGGAAAATTTATATTCAAAGCTACTCGGTGGACATAATTGTAACTATGATTTTTATCATAATTCACAGGTTTGTTTTTAAACTTTGTTTTGTGTAAACCCTTGTGTAACCTTTGTTACACAAGGGTTTACATGATTTTTGTCATAGTTTAAACTTCATGTTAGGTTTAATTTAGCATCATACTTAAATGTGTGTTTTGGGTAAACATTAAACTCTAAAAAAATGAAAAATTTAATAATATTAGGAGCAGGTACATCTGGAACAATGATGTCCAATCACTTAGTGTCTAAACTTTCAAATAAGGAATGGAAAATTACCATAGTTGATCAATATAAAACACATTACTATCAACCAGGTTTTTTGTTTTTACCTTTTGATACTTACACTGAAAATCAAGTTAAAAAAGAAGGGAAGAAATTTGTACCTAAAGGGGTGAATTATATTCAGAAAGAAATAAAACAAATTTTTCCCGAAACTAATAAAGTTGAATTAGAAGACGAAACCTTGAGTTATGATATTTTAATCGTAGCTACAGGATCTAAAATTGCACCAGACGAAACCGATGGTTTATTAGGGCCGTTATGGCAAAAAGATATTTTTGATTTTTATACTTATGAGGGAGCTTTGGCTTTACGTAATAAATTACGCGATTGGCAAGGTGGTAAATTAGTAGTTCATATTACTGAAATGCCAATTAAATGTCCAGTTGCACCTTTAGAATTTGCCTTTTTGGCCGACTCTTATTTTAAGAAAAAAGGCATGCGAGACAAGGTGGATATTACTTATGTAACCCCTTTAGATGGCGCCTTTACAAAACCAACATGTACGAAAGCCTTAAATTACTTATTGAAGGAAAAGCAAATTAACATAGAGACTGATTTTGCTGTCATGGAGGTTGATAATGAAAAGAAAGCCATTGTAGATTACGTAGACAGGGAAATTCCTTTTGATTTATTAGTAACAGTACCTACAAATATGGGTGATGAAGTAATAGAACGATCTGGTTTAGGCGATGATTTAAATTTTATTCCAACACATAAACATACCTTACAATCTATAGCTCATGATAACATTTTTGTTATTGGAGATGCAACCAATGTGCCCGCATCTAAAGCTGGATCTGTAGCGCACTTTCAGGCAGAAACCCTAACGGATAATATTATTTTATATACCAAAGGTTATAAGCTGAAAGAAGAGTTTGATGGTCATGCTAATTGTTTCATTGAAACGGGTAATAATAAGGCACTTTTAATAGATTTTAATTATAAACAAGAACCAGTGCATGGTACATTTCCATTTGCAAAAATTGGACCGCTTAAGTTATTAAAAGAAAGTGTTTTTAACCATTGGGGAAAATTAGCATTTAGGTGGATATATTGGAATATGTTGTTAAAAGGTATTCCCATTCCATTTGTTGGTAGAAATATGAGTTTTAAAGGAAAAATATTCGATATAAAAGCAGATAAATAACAGAAATTAGTAAAAATTAGAAATCATGAAAAAAGTAATAGCAAATAAAGAAGTAGATGTTAATGAAGAAGGATACCTAGTTGATTTTAAACAATGGGATCGAGAAGTTTGTGAATGTATCGCTGGGGAGTGCAATGTTGTAATGACCGAAAAGCATTGGGAAGTTGTTGAGTATCTTCAGGATAAACATCTTAAAGAAGAACCTCTGTCAATTAGAGGGATTAAAAAAAGCGGTGTAATAAACATAAAAGAATTTTATGCACTGTTTCCTGGAGGACCATTAAAGAAATCAACCTTAATAGCTGGTATTCCAAAACCAAAAAGTTGTATTTAAAATAAAATTGGACTTAATAAAATTATAAGATTATGGGAACTAAAGTTAAAAAAATGCTTTTTATTTTATCAAAAGCAACCATTGAAAATGCTTATGCGGCTTTTGTAATGGCAAACGGGGCAAGAATGGAAGGCATTGAATCTGAAATATTTTTCACCTTCTTTGGTCTAGAAGCGATTCAGAAGAAAAAATTAGAACATTTAAAAGTAGCTACTGTAGGTAACCCAGGAATGCATATTCCTACTATGCTTGGGGGTTTGCCAGGTATGGAAGCCTTGGCAACCAAAATGATGAAAAAAGAAATGGAAAAACTTGATATGCCCCCTATAGGAGAGTTTTTAGAAATTTTAACAGATTCTGGATGTAAACTTTGGGCATGTAAACTAGCCGTTGATATGTTTCATTTAAAAGAGGAAGACCTTATTGATGATTTAGATGGTATATTAACTATAGGAGATTTTTATAGTAGAGCCGATCAAGAAGGGTGTCAATTACTTTTCATCTAATACAATTTGTAAATACCATTAAAACGCATCCAAAACGCTTTTTAAATAAGGGTTTTGGATGCGTTTATTTTTTTAGTTATTTATTTTAAAAACCCTTTCTAATATAGTGTCCATTAAACACCATTTTGTAATGGAAGATTGCAATAAATTTGCGCCTACAAACGCCGTAAACCACAACCAATTTATATTAATATAAATAGCTAGCAAGAGACTAATTAATACAAAGGTTCCTGCAACGGCTCTAACAATTCTGTTTTTCATAATTATAAGTTTAAATATAGTTTTCTATCGGTATAACGACTGCTTTTAATGGGTTATTTGTAATTAACGTGCTGTTAAATTCTTTAATCAATTGGAACAGGGTATCTATGTTTTGATCTTTGGTAAAAGAGAAAAATAGCCTGGATTCATTACTTCCTTTTATAGATGAAAACCAATTAGAAGCCATTAATGTTGAAGTGGTGTTTTTATGACCATCAATATCTGAGCTACTAAAATTTTCAATATTTGCTTCTTTGAAAAGTTTCAAAACATCTTTTTGAAACGCTTCTACTGATGTTACCATGACTAATTTCATTATTTATAGTTTTTACGTTCAATCATATAATATACTAGCGGTACAACCAATAGGGTTAATATTGTTGATACTATGGTGCCACCCATTAAAGAAATAGCGAGTCCTTGGAAAATAGGGTCAAAAAGAATAACAAAAGCACCAATAACCACAGTTCCTGCGGTTAATAAAATAGGAGTAGTACGCACGGCTCCAGCTTCAATAGCTGCTTGTTTTAATGGAATTCCTTCAGCTAAACGTAAATTGATAAAATCAATTAATAAAACTGAATTTCGCACCATAATTCCAGCTAAGGCAATCATGCCTATAAATGATGTGGCTGTAAAAAAAGCATCCATCATCCAGTGCCCCAAAATAATGCCTATTAATGATAATGGGATAGCCACCATCATTACAATTGGCGCTTTAAAATTTTGAAACCAACCAACTATTAAAATATAAATCAAGATAATGGCACCTAAAAAGGCTATACCTAAATCTCTAAATACTTCTAAAGTAATTTGCCATTCACCATCCCATTTTACCGTATAGTCATCTTCAAAATCAGGTTGTCCTAAATACATTTCGTTAATCTTATAGCCTTTTGGTAGCTGAATTTGTTTTAATTTTTCTTCCATGCCTAAAATAGCATATGCAGGGCTTTCTAGTTGTCCAGCCATATCAGCCATTACATAAACAACGCGCTTTTGGTTTTTTCTGTAAATACTTTTGGCTTTAGTGCCTTGCTTAATATCTACTAAATCTGCAATAGGAATCAGATGACCTTGTTTAGATTTTACTTTTAACTGTGAAATATCATTAATTGTAGATTTTTCTTTTTCATCTAAAGCAAGCACTAAACCAACTTGATTCAATGCATTTTCATCGTACAAATTTGTTATGGCTTTGTTAGACAATGCCATATTCATGGTATAAACAATTTGCTGTGGAGCAACACCATATAGCATGGCCTTTTCTTTATTAATATTAAATTGATATTCAATCTGATCAGCTTCAACCATCCAATCAATGTCTACAACATCAGCGGTGTTTTTTAAAATGCTTTGAACTTGGTTAGCAATCTCAATTTGCTTGTCATAGTTAGGACCATAAATTTCTGCAACAATGGTGGATAAAACAGGGGGGCCAGGAGGTACCTCTACCAGTTTTACATTGGCATTGTATTTTGATGCTATTCTTTGAATCTCAGGGCGCAATAACTTTGCGATGTCATGGCTTTGGGCTTTACGTTCACTTTTATCTATTAAATTTACTTGAATATCAGCCATATTACTACCTCCGCGTAAATCATAATGACGTACCAAACCATTAAATGTTATAGGAGCAGAAGTCCCTATATAATTTTGATAATTTATGACTTCAGGTCTAGTGGTTAAATATTGAGAGATTTCTTGTGCAACAACTGCCGTGCGCTCAAGTGTTGTGCCTTCTGGCATATCAATGACTACTTGGAATTCATTCTTATTATCAAAAGGCAACATTTTAACAGCTACTGATTTAGTAAAAAACAATACCATGGTTCCAATTAATAGCATAAATGTACCACCTAGGAATAGCCAGCGCTTAGATTTATTTTCAATTAAGGGGCGTTCAAATTTGTTATATACCCTATAAATGAAAGTGTCTTCTATGGGTTTTTCAATCTTTTCAATTTTGTTCTTTTTCTCCTTCTCCTTTAAGAAAATATAGCCTAAATATGGCGTAATTGTTAGAGCTACAAATAGGGATAAAATCATAGCGATAGATGCTCCAATGGGCATTGGCGCCATATATGGTCCCATTAACCCAGAAACAAAAGCCATGGGTAAAACTGAGGCTATAACCGTAAATGTTGCTAAAATGGTTGGGTTTCCAACTTCATTAATGGCATACAATGCAGCTTGTTTAAAGGGTAGGCGCTTCATTTTAAAATGCCTATGCATATTCTCAGCAATGATAATAGAGTCGTCTACAACAATTCCAGTAACAAATACCAAGGCAAAAAGTGTAATTCTGTTAAGCGTATAATCTAGCATATAATAGCTTAGTAGGGTAAGGGCGAAAGTGATAGGGACAGATAAAAACACCACTAAACCACCGCGCCAACCCATGGCAAGCATAACCACAAATGTTACGGCAATAATAGACCCTATAAGGTGCAATAGTAATTCTGATACTTTATGTGAGGCCGTTTCACCGTAGTTCCGAGTAACTTCTACATGGACATCGTTAGGAATTAAAGTTTTACGTAAGTTTTCAACTTTATCAATAATTACATCTGCAATTTTCATAGCATCGGCACCCTTTCTTTTGGCTACAGAGATAGTAACTGCAGGGTATTCTGATCTATATTTAGATGCCTTTTCACTGCCTTGACCAAAACCTAAACTCACGTAATTTTGAGGTATTTCTGGTCCATCAATTATGCTCGCTACTTGTTTTAAATAGATGGGTTGGTTTTGTTGTACACCAATAACCAAATTTTCTACATCCGTTACTGTTGCTAGAAAAGTTCCTGTTTTAACAAGAAATTCGGTGTCATTCTTGTTAAAACTGCCCGAATTCAATTGTGCATTATTGGCATTTATCATTTCAGAAACAGACAATAAATCTAAACCACTTGCAGCTAACTTATCTTTATCAATAACAACGCGTAGCTGTCGGTTTCTACCACCAATTTTATGTGTAATGGCAACGTCGTGCACGGTTTTAATTTCATGCTCTAATTCTTGGGCTATTTGGCTTAATTGATAATCATCATAATTTTCACTCCAAAGGGTGAGACCAAGCATAGGTACATCATCAATAGCACGTGTTTTAACTAATGGAAATGTTACCCCTTTTGGCATATGGTCCATATGCTTGTTTATCTCATTATATAATTTTACAAATGACCGCTCAATATCTTCGCCTACATAAAACTGAACGATAACCATGCCTTGTTCTTCCATGGCCGTAGAGTACACATATTCAACACCTTTTATGTTTGAAATGAGTTGCTCTAAAGGTTTAAGAACTCTAGACTCTACTTCGGTAGGGCTGGCACCAGGATATCCTACAAAAATATCTGCCATAGGCACGTCAATTTGAGGTTCTTCCTCACGCGGAATTAAAAACGAACTGTACACGCCAATAACCATGAATACTACCATTAAAAGTACTGTAAGCTTAGAGCCTATAAATACTTTGGCTATTTTTCCAGCAAGACCTTCTTTCATTGTTTTAATTTATTTGAGCGTTTAGACAGGTTATTCGTTGCCATCTTTTTTAAACATATTTGGAGTTTAAAAAGGATTTTTACTACTTTCCTTAACGCGATACTGATTAGTTATATGTTTAAACTTTGTCGAATTAGATTTCTAGTTCTATTTTTCTGCTGTTGAAGATGGCTTTACCTTAGCTCCGTTAAATAGTTTTCCATCCGCTGACAGTATGTATGCTTCTCCGTTTTTTAATCCCGATAAAACTTCAACTTGATTGCCAAGTCTTCTACCTAAACGTAACCAGCGCAATATGGCAGTATTATTTTCATTTATTGTATATAAACCAGATAACTGACCATTTTCAATAATAGCTTCATAAGGAATTAGAACCAAATCTGATTTAGATTTCCTTTGAACAGGAAACTGCACCGTGGCAAACATTCCTGATAGGATGTTAATGTCAGTTTTAACTAAAACTATTTTTACTAAATATTGCCCGCCTGTATGTTTAGCAGAACCACTTATTTCGCTAATTATACCTTTTAAAGTTTTATTTATGGAGTTAACTATAACAGTTACTTCACTTCCTTTTGTGATTTCTGAAATCTCAGTTTCTGGAACCATAGCGATAACTTCAAAATTATTAGGATTTTCTAAACTTATTAGGGGTGCACCAGGGTTTGCCATATTACCGGCTTCAATATGTTTGCCTGTTATTACACCATTAAAAGGAGCTGTAATATTGGAATATGCAAACTGGGCTTCAATTTCATTTTTCATTTGATAAGCACCTTCTAAACGTGCTTTTGCCATTTCAAAATGAGCGGTCATGTCATCCATTTCTTTTTGAGATGCGCTCTCTTCTGAAAAAAGATTTTTAAAACGTATAAAGTCTTTTTCAGCGATATTGAAAGCAGCGGTGGCCTCTGAAATATTTGCGTTTACTTGGGCTTGTTTGGCTTGTAAATCAGCATTATTAATAGAAATCAACAACTGTCCTTTTTTTACTGTATCGCCTACATTAACATGTACCTTGTTAACATAACCCATTATTCTAGTACTAAGATCTGCACTCATAACGGATTTTATTTTTCCACTAACTGATAAAAATGGACTGTTAGTTTGGTTATTAACATGACTAATTTTAACGTTAATATATGGTGCATTTTCATTAATGTTTTTTTTGTAATCACTGTTACAGCTCAAAAAGATTAGTGATAAAGTCAGTATATAGATATGTTTTTTCATGGTCTTTAATTTTATTTTAAGAGTTTTAAATAGGGCGTTTTGTTAATCCTTAGTTAAAAACTGTAGATATGCTAATGCATAATTATATTCAAAAATGGTTTGATAATGTTCTAATTGTTTTTGAGAATATTGTGTTTCTGATTGCAATAAATCTGAAGTTTTTTCTAATCCTTCTTTAAATCTGTTTGTTCTAATTCTCAAGGATTCCTCTGATTGTTCAAGAGCAAGTGAAGTTAAGCTTAGTTTGTTTTGTAAATCCATTAAAGAACGCTTTGCTTTGTTTAATTCTAAATTGCTTTGAGATATGTATTGTTCATATTCAAGTTTTGATTTTTCAAATTCAGCTTTACTTTTCTGTGCTTTTCCAAATCGTTTCGACCCTTGAAATATATCCCAACTAAGTTGGGCTCCAAAAGTGTATCCGCTGGCGCCACCTTGAAAAATTTTATCATCATGTAATTCATAGCTTCCGAAGGCATTTAAACTTGGTAAAAATGCCATGTTATCAGCTTTATGCATTGACTCATAAGCTGCTGAGGCGAGTTGCATGGCTTTAATATCTGAACGGTTTTCTGAGATTAACTCATGCTTTACTTGAAACTTGGAAAGTTGTAAATTATCTGCGGGCCTATAAACCAAAACTTGGTTTTCATTCATTAAAAAGGATAAATAGTTTGAAGCATTTAAAATATTGCTTTTTGCAGTTTGTAACTGGTTTCTAATTTCAGACACACGCACTTCAACATTCAAGACATCTGCTCGTTGTAAATAGCCCTGTTTGAAACTGTTTTCCGCTATTTTTTTATTAGCTAGAGCAGCTGTTAAAGCATCTTCCATGACATCTACACCTTTATAAGCCAATTGGAGTTGCATATATGCTTTTTCAACTTCAAAGAACAAATAATCAGATGTTCTTTTTGTTTTTAGGGACATAGCTTCCATTTTAGATTTTGCCGCTTTACGTTGGTGAAACCCATCTATATTTAATATTGGTTGCTTAACCTCAAATACCGTAGCATAATTTTCAATCTGAGAAGGATTGTTGAGCAACGTCGGATTAAAATCATCTTGTGTTATAATTTGTTGATTTAATTTAGACCCGAATGCCATTAATGGGTTGGTAGTGCCTAATCCTGTGTGGCTGGCTGTAATTTGAGGTAAAAAAACAGCATTGGTTTGTCTGAAATCACCTCTTGCTTGATAAAAGTCCTGTTCGGAAATTTTTAATGAAGTATTGTTTTCTGATGCAAGAGATAGGACTTTTTCTTTTGTGATTAGAACTATTTCTTGTGCATTCAGGGAAATAGACCAATATAAAAATGAGATGGTAAATAAGAAAAGTGCTTTTTTCATTAATAAATTGTTTTATTAATGCAAAAGTAACTGAGTATGTAGATGGAGTTTGTAACAAAGGTTACCGATGCAAAGCAACAATTATTAAATAAAAGCTAAATAGAAATTTTCTCCTTGAGGATTTATACAGAAATTCATAATGAGCAAAGTAAAACTAAAAACAGTTATTTTTTTGCACAATTATGTTAATACGGACTACATTAATTATTATTTAATTTAGTCTGCTTAGAGTAAAGTTTTATAAATAACTTATCACCGTTATGGTTTCTCATGGCGGTTAAAACATGGAGAAATGATGATTCCCTTAAACGGTGGTTTTGTTTATTGTAAGTTTAGTAACGACTAATCTCATTATAAAAACACTAGGACTGTTGATTTGGGAACTTGATCCTAATTTATTGAGATATTACCGAATGGATATTTAAGAATGTATCAGAAGGAATAAATCATATTCTAGGAGTTGTTAGGGTTTTAAACTCCAACGGAACTTGAAAAAAGGATTTGTATGCTTCTGTTTTTTTAACGAGATACTCATAAAGTATTTTGTTTCATAATGAGATTATTCCTAATACTTTGGGTATGGGGTTTTTATTTGAAAGCACACATTGTTTAAAGGTTTTTTAATCAGGTATTTATATTGGATAAGGATCAAGTAGCACGATTTCAGACACAGCATCTGCTACTTGTTTTGTAAACTGTAATGCGGCCAATTTAATAAAAACTGTATATTTGCAGCCACAAAAATGGCCTCGTGGCGCAACTGAATAGCGCACTTGATTACGGCTCAAGAGGTTACAGGTTTGAATCCTGTCGAGGTCACTACTGATAATAAAGCTTCCAAGAGATTGGAGGCTTTTTTGTTTTTGAAATATATACAAGACTAGCTAAAACATGGATTAATTGTTTAGGTTTATGCTAAAAAATTCACGGTTATTTCTATGTTGTTTTGGCTCCTTAAATCCTTGTAAGTTTGTGTTTTTTGGTAATCAGCTAAACGAATCTCAAAAAAGAGGTTAAAATTCTTTCAAATTACCAGATGTGAGGAATTATCTGTATTTTATAGAGAATATTGTATTTATGTGGTTTAAAATCAGTATCTTATAATTTGCTCAAAGATTATTCTCGCGTCTGGATGGTTAATAGCTTTATTTAGTTTTTTAAGGGGATAGTCTTTGAGTTTTTTTGCGGTTTTGGTAAGTAGAAAAAACAGAATTCTTGGTTTTAGATAAAAAAAAAGGGATAATTTAATCAATAGTATTTAAAAAATGATTACATTTAAAGAGCTATTAATTAAGTTCTTAAGGGAGAATTTAAGAGGTTCATGTGTTTAAATGATGCATGAACCTTTTTATTTATTCCCTATCCTAATTTTTAATAATTATTCATTTGTCACAGTTTGTTTTTCTGTTACCTTAATTATTCCATTTGAAATGATAGAAAAAGGTACTTTTAATGTGTACAATTTATTATTTGTTGGTTTACATGAAATGTGTTACGAATAAGTTCAAATTGTTATCAATGACTAGTGTTTAGATGTCTTTAAGAAGCCTAAAGCTAGCTGTATAGTTGGTTGTATGCTGCCAAAACGACTAAGCCTTTAGCCCTTAAAATAAATAGGCGTAGTTAAACCTCATTCAATTTTGTTTAAATACACAACCCAATCCATGTTTTTTTGGGAAGGAGCTTCACCTAGCGAAGGTTTACCGTTACCATTATGACTTATGGTTTTTATAGAGCCATGCTGAAGTTTACCGCCAGTTCTAGGGTTATACCATAAAACATCATAAGTACCCTTGTTGCTACCTAAGTCTAAGGTAGATTCACCGCCATTTTTAAGGAATACCACATAACTTTTCCCTGCATCGGCTAGGACAAAGTCACCATCAGATGAAATGAGAGTGTCATTAGAGTTCATATTCCAGTATTCTATATTGTTATTCTTGAAAAAATCGAGACATATTTTTCCCTGCTCCCAGAAAAGGTCACGAGATCTAAAGTCTTGACAGGTTAAATCTGAATGTGCGTGTTTATATCCAAAATACCATTCTGTTCCCCATGCGCCAGCCATCATAGCTCCCCATAATCCATTTTTACGAGCATTATCATGTTCAGGATTTTCAGAATCGGGTAATAAGGCATGTTGGGCATCACCAGGTTCATCACATGCCACTGCCCAAGTACTCCCTTCGCTATTGGCCTCGTCGAATATTCTTAATACTTGCTTATGCACATTTGCAAAATCAGCTCTATTGGTTTGCAGTGAAGCCCCTGTAAATTTACTATCAACACCATATAGGCCGGTAAACCAATTGCCATTATGAATAACGATATGATGCTTGTAGGGATCAATGGAGGATACATAATTCGCAAGGGTTAATCGTCCTTGAACATCTACCGGAAATGTTTTAGGTGGGTTTTGCCAGTCGCCAGTTTCTTCACAAAGATTCCAGTTAAGGGCTAAATGATGTCCAAAACGAGCAATAAGTTCTCTGTAATATAGTTTGGTGTAAAGTCCCGTACCACCATGATCCAGTAAACCTTGATTTTCGGCCTCTAGTGTTTTGAAATGAAGAAACATACCAAGTTTGTCGGCGTGCTCAAATAATATTTCCCACTGATCTAGTTTTGAGGTGTCAAACCGATCATAGGTATTATAATCAACATATGGAAAAACGTTTTTGTCATCTCCTTCTATATTCATAGTTATAAAAGAGAAGGCATTCATACCCTTTGAGGATAAATAATTAATAGCGCCTATAATAGCTTTTCCTTTACCATTTTTCCAACTGGGGTCATTTTTTTTCCAATCTTGTAAGTGGGCTTCCCAAGTTTTCACCAAATCGTCTTTATAACCGTCATTGTGGAAAGTGCCATCAAAATCTTCATAGGCAAGAAAATTTTCTGGAGCATCAGATCCACATTTAAGAAAGTACTCGCCGTTTTCTTCAAATTTTAAATAACGTTCTCCAACATATTGCAAACGCCCTTTTCCCCTGAAATCTCTTCCTACTTTATCAGTCTGCTCAATGTTAATTGAACCCGTCATTTGATCCATATAGTTGGCCGACTTTAATTTATTAGAAACTCTTATTGATGCCCATTTTCCTTTTACAAACTTCACGGCGTACTCCCAATGTCCAATTTCATCTGGCGCAAAATGTACTTTCCAAATATTCCCTGAGCTGGCACTTGAATTTGCGGCCCTGCCATCTGCGGCGTAATATCCGGGAATAACATAAGTTTTACCTGATTTTTTATGTGTAAATGTAACATCAAGTTTATAATTAAGAAAAGGGTTGTTTTCTGCATCTTCAGCGGTTAAAGGACCTTCAAACTCTAGGGTTACTTTATGCCATTTTTTTAATTCACCTTTTATATTCTGGGCATATAATAATTCTGACACACCTAAAATAAAGCATATTACAATAATGAGGTTGGATGTTTTTAAATTCATGAAGTTTTATAAAATATAAGTGGTTATTGATGAGTTGCTTACAAATATCTTAAAATTATTATAATACACTACTATTTTGCGAGATCTTAATGATGACCTTTTTATAGAGTTCCTGTTGTTAAGAATTTATAAAAGAACCAAGGACGAATAATTTTATATGAAATTTTATAAAGAATCACTTTGGGAATCATTGAAAACTTTAACTTTGAGTAATTATAAAAAGAAAACTATGAATACGACGTTCAAATTATTATCAAAAGTGATGGTTTTGATTCTATTGGGAAACCTAAATCTAATGGCTCAAGAAACGCGATCTGAGGAACCAGAACTAAAGAATTCATTTTTATTAAATTTTGGATACACACATATACCAGGAAGCTCAGAACTGCATTCAGAGGCTTCTGGAGATGTATTTGTGCCTGCTATAGGTTTTGATTATTCAAGAGAAATTAGTGAGCGATGGGAATTAATTTTAATGCTCGATTTTGAGTTAGGTAAATATTTAGTGCTTTCAAAAGAGCTTAATAGGGAAAATGCTTTTATGGTTCTGGGTGGTGCTTCTTATGAACTCTTCAGCTTTTTTAAGGTAATGGCAGGTCTAGGCATTGAATTAGAAAAAAACGAAAATCTATTTGTAACAAGACTTGGTGGCGAATTTATCCATGAATTAAATGGGCCATGGGGATTAATGGCCGGTGCTTATTGGGATTATAAACAAGAGTACGCAACCTATTCTTTAGTGGTGGGTGTTGGTTATCGCTTTTAGAAGACCTAAGTTAGATTTTATGGCATGTTTGTAAGGCTATATGTTTACTAAATTAACTAGTCTAGAGCATTTTTAGTAACATACCACTTCCAGCCTATAATGGCCATTTGTATTTTACTAGCTTTAGCTAAGTCCAATTGTTTTTTGCTGTAAATTGGTAGTAATACCTTATTAAGTCTAGCCAATATTTTGAATAGCTTTTTTTGCATGATTTTAAAATCTATATATCAAATTTATGGAATAATAAACAATTAAAAATAGAAACCAGAGTCTTTTAGGCTCTGGTTTCTATATAATTGATTTTTGTTTAGAATAGATAAAGCACTATTGGAGCGTATTCTTTTATTATTCTTTTACTCCATTATTCATCATTTTCTTAGCTAAATCTGCACCAATTAATGATTGTAATAAATTGCCATTACTTCCATTTGTTCCACCGTCAATATAGGTTTGAGGCAGACTTAAATCTTTAAGTTGTTGCGCCACACCAACGGTTGTTTTATAATTCCACTCCGCTTTTTCCTGAGGGGTTAAACCAGCACTTACTAATTTCGCATTTTCATAGTATTGCGCATCAGCGGCTACTTTTTTACTTTTAGCTTTGAACTGCTCGACTTCAAATTGCTTTTTTTCCTTTATTAAATTAAATCCGGCAACTTTGGCTTGAGTTTCCGCTTCAATAGTTTGTTGAATTTGAATTTTTTCTAATCGTGCTCTTTCTTTAGCTTTTTCAGACTCACCTTTGGCAACTTCTTTTTTTGCTCTATAATATTCGCGTTCTGCTTGTTGTTTTTCTAATTGAGTTTGAGCGACTTCATTTTTTTGAAGATCTAGTCTTTTATCAAATGATTCTTCCCAATCGATTCCCGTGACCTGGGCTTGATAAATCTTTAATCCGTATTGTTTCAATGTGTTCGAGTTATCTCTTATTATTTCACCACTTGAATCTCTTTTTATTCTAAACTTTTTTTGTTTACTGGATTTTCCAATTTTTATTTGTCTTACGGTTGAAGTATCTCCAACAATTTCGTTGTTATTATCAGATTCATAGTATAATTCTACTTGATACATACCATTTTCAAGTTGGTCTCTAAAGTATCTATCAAAATCAGAGGCCTGACCAGAGATATAATCTTGTGCATCCATTAATTTACAAGTGTTTTTTATTGCAGCATCTATGTTGGGTAGAACTCTTCCATATATGAGTTTAGCTTCGCTGCGATTTCTGTCGGCCATGTTAAGAAATACCGCCTCGTCATTTATGTTGACACCCACAATTACAGAGGTACTTATTTCAGCCTTAATGGCATCACTAAACTCCCATTTTTGGGCTTTTCTATTGTAAATACCTTGTCCGTTTCTTGGAAGTTCTTCCTTTGGAGCGGTAATAATATCTTTTATAGAAGTTTCATAGGACAAAGGAATAATTCTTCCCCACCATTTTAATTTTACGCCTTGTGTGGTTATCATTTTGTCTCCTCCGGTTACGTATTGTACTGCATAAGCAGTTCCGGCATCGGCGTAAAAGAACATGCCTGTAAATGCACTCATAATTAAGCCTATAATGGTGATTTGTAAACTACGTTTTTTATTAAACCAATCTATAAGTTTATTTGGTTTAAGGACAAGTTTTAAAATGAAGGATAATAGTCCAATAATAATTAATGAAATTCCGAGAATTGTTAGCATAGTCATATGTTTTTAGGTGAATAAAATTATTTGAGTAAAGTTGTACTAACCCTAAAAGGGAAATATTCTATTATGAAGTTTTCCTTGGAGTCTACTCTGAAAAGTTTAATACTTGCTTTTAGGTTTGTAAAAAATTATAAAACTCATTCTAGACGAAGTTTTACATTTTTATGGGTTAGATGAATGATATAATAAAAAGTATTACATCAATTACAAGTTTGGCAAGCGTTATCATTTTTTTCAGGTATTAAAGGTTAATAATTAGGTTGTTTATAGCACTATTTTTTTAAGATATATATTTTGCCATATGTCCGCCAAATGAATAGTATAAAATCTATGAATTTGAATGCTGATGTGTAAGTAAAAAGATGATTTGTGTTACATATGTAATGTTGTTGTCTTGATTTGTGTTTTAAAATGAAATACTAATTAGCTTTTATTGTTTTAATATGTAATAATTCAAGGGGTTTTTTTGGAGGTTGTTTTGAATCCAAGGGGATTTTTATTCATAAAATGGTGTTTTTAATAGATTTAATCTTTAAATGATGGTAAAAGCATAAATGAAAGAAGGTATTAAGTCGTGTCTTGATTTAATTAAATACTGCCTTGGTTCTAAGGCTATTTTTTAAGTTTTTAAAAATTTTCATTTTTTCACTTTTCACTTTTTTACTTTCATCTATCTTCGTAAAAAATATTTTATGAGTATTGTTTGGGTAATTCTTGGATTTATATTGTTGGTTTTAGGTGGGGAGTATTTAGTACGGTCATCGGTAGCCTTATCTTTTAAATTCAATATTTCCAAAATGATCATAGGGATGACTGTAGTTTCTTTTGCGACATCTGCTCCTGAATTGCTCGTGAGTCTTCAAGCTGCGTTTTCAGGTTCGCCAGCTATTGCTATTAATAACGTAATTGGTTCTAATATTGCCAATATAGGCCTGGTGCTAGGTATTACTGCTATGGTAGGGTCAATATTGGTTGATCAGTCATTCTATAAACTTAATTGGCCAGTAATGATGGTGTTTTCAATAGCATTGTATTATTTCCTAAAAAATGATGATGTATTATCTGTTTTAGAGGGGGGCGTTTTATTTGTTGGTCTAATAACTTTTCTATTCGTACTTATTAAGAAGGCTAAAAAGGATGTTGTTGTAGAAGAGGTAGATGATGCTTTGGCTATTGTTTCAAATTTTAAGATTGGCTTGTGGCTACTTATTGGTGCGGCCTCGCTTTATTTTGGCAGTGAGTGGCTCGTTGCGGGTTCAAAAGATATCGCAAGGGCAATAGGGGTTAGTGAGGCTGTAATTGGCGTATCTTTAATAGCAATTGGTACTAGTGTACCAGAACTAGCAGCTTCAGTTATTGCTGCGGCTAAGCAAGAAAAAGCTATTTCTTTAGGGAACTTAATAGGTAGTAATATTTTTAATATTGGTTCCGTACTTGGCTTGACAGCCTTGGTAAAGCCTATCCCCGTTACCGAGGGCAGCATACTTTCAAATGATATCTTCTGGATGTTAGCTTTTGCGGCAGTCTTAATTCCCCTAGTTCTTTTGCCAAAGAAATTAGAAATAAGTAGATGGAAAGGATTTGTTCTAGTTATTGGTTATGGTGCATTTATGTTCCTGTTATTTACTGGTAATTAATGAGCATTGAGTTTACTTTGGCATCATTAAGAACGCCTTGGTTGTATACTCAAGAGGTATCAAAACAAGTACAAAAGAAATTGTGGATTGCATATACCACATTCTTTAATGAAGTATGTATTTAGGTGATCTTGGTGGTTTAATTGTTTTTTTTGATTTAGGTGGAGGATTTTTATTTTCAGAAATAGTACTAAATTGTTGAATTTCTTATATTTAGTAAAATTTTACTGACGATTTTGACTTCAATTATCAACTTTTTTTTAATTGCAGGTGTGATACAAGGTTTTGGATTTAATCTTGTGACGACTTTTGTGAAAAAAAAATGTGATAGAGTTATAATTTTTTTAAACCTCACAGTTCTTTTTATCTCATTAAATAATCTTCAGCGGTGGTTAATAGATAATGGCTATGTTTCAGATTTGTTTGTGATACAACAATTACTAGTGCCCTGGTATGTTTTTATTTTACCTATGTTTTATGCCTTTGCAACGCACTTTGTACAAGTTCAGAATAAGGTTAGGGATTTCTTGAAATTTTCAAGACTAGTTTTCGTTATTGAAATGCTAGTTAGGTTCGCCTTAATTGCATTTGTATATTTTAATGTTCCAGATAGAAACACTTCAATAATTGAAAACTACACCATATTTGAAGAAATTTTCAATTTAGTATTTAGCATTTTTCTTTTTGTAAAGGCCTGTTTGCTAATCTTTAAAAGAGATCATTTAATTACGTACATATTGTCTTATGATGATTTAAATTGGATTAAATGGTTTATTAGAATGGGGGTAATGGTTATTGGTTTTTGGGCCATTGCTGTTGGCGTCAAAATGCTAACAGGTAATAATGATGCCTATAAGTTTTTAAATCTTAGTTCTTCTATAGTTTTATATTGGATGGGGTATCAAGGGTTCTATAAGTACAATGTTTTAAGAGATAGAATTGTTTTACGAAGTTCAATACAAACAGATAAAGTGCTTATTGGTTCTCAGAATTTAGAAGGCCGTTTTCATGCTGAGGACGATTTCTTTAATGACAAACATCAACAAGATTTTGATAAGGTAAGAGCCCATATAATTCAAGCGAAGTTATATCTCGATCCTTTATTAAGTATGGAGGTATTAGCTGCTGATTTTGGCATGAGTAAAAGTTATTTATCAAAATTAATAAATTCTTATAGTGATTATAATTTCTCTGATTTTATAAATGGATTAAGGGTCGAGCAAGCCAAGAAGTTTCTTTCTAATAGTGATTTTAAGGATTATACTATAGTAGCTATAGGATTAGAATGTGGTTTTAACTCAAAATCTACATTTTATGCCGCTTTTAAAAAATTTACTTCCGAAACTCCGTCTGCATTTAGAGGTAAATATTAAACCACAACGGCGTCCGAAATAATCGTTGGACGTCCTAAATTCTATTCACAAGATATTTTTGGATAATTAATATTTAGTTACACCATAGCTTTATGGGTAGCTATTAATTAAAAGTTCCATATATATGAAAGTTGTCGCCTTTATTTTGATGTTTTCTCTATTCCTAAATTCATATTTGAGCATGGCTCAGAAATCTGAAACTATTAAGAACATGTTTGTTAGAGTTTATGATTTGGAAGGAAATAAAATTGCTAAAGGTAGAATTGCCTTTATCAACGATAGTGTAATTGGTTTAAAGCGTTCTTCTAAAGTGTATCAAAGTTTTTTCATGAGAAATATTGGGCTAATTAAAACTAAGAAGTCGGGAGGTCATAATGTTTTTAAAGGCGCTTTAATTGGTGCTGGATTAGGCCTAGTTCATGGCCTTGCTAACCGAGAAAGTGATGATGAGGTTGGAATGCTCTCTTTTTCCTTTTCTAAATCAGATTATGTGATAATGGATGTGACAGCAGGGGCTTCATTAGGCGCTGTTGCAGGAGGAATTAGCACGATTTTTAAGAATAGTGATATATTTATTATAAACGGCGATTTGGACCAGTGGCAATTATTTAAAGCGTTTGTAATTAACGGAATCTAAAGATAAGGATGCTAATTTAGTCCAGGCTATGCTTATGTTGGTTTCCATTTAACATGTTCCTGCGACTCGATTTGGATTACTAGATATGTAATAATCCTAGTGCCAAGTGACCAATTAATTGATTAGGTGTGATTAAGTTTTTCTGTTATTCTATTGAAATTAGCATAAATAAATAGTCGGCTTTTCAAAAATAATTTGACAATTTTTTTGTTGTTTTAGAAAAGAAATCAAAATTGGTGTGTTTTTTTAAACTTATACCGAGAGGTAAGTTTTAACGGCAATAAAAGATTTAAACCCCATCATTTCATTACAATTGATGGGGTTTAATATATTAAGAAAGCGAAATTAATCAATAACGTTTATTGTAACGGTACTTTCAATTCTTAATTTTTTTCCTTTTAAATTTGCATCGGCTAAGAATGTTTTAGTGTCTTGTTTTGAATCTATAAGTTCAACTATTCTGCCGGTATCAAAGGTGCATGGGTCACTGCTATCGCCTTCGTTAATTGATAATCTTTGAATTTTATGGAAATTTATTTTTGTATCCAAAAGGCCGTTAAGAATGGTTCTAGCCTCTGATAAAGTAAATGTCCCGTCTACAAGATTAACGTGTTGCTTCAATTGTTGTTTTTCTGATTTTTTTTGTACTGTTTCCATGAGATTTTATATTTAAAGTTATTAGAAATTTTGAATAATACATAAGTAAAGTGGCATGCCTAGGGTAATATTAAAGGGGAATGTTATTGCCAATGCCATGGGGATGTAAAGACTTGGACTTGCTTTAGGGACTGCAATCTTCATGGCAGCCGGAACGGCAATATAAGATGCGCTAGCTGCTAATATGGCAAATAAAAGTCTGTTCCCTACACCTTCAATAAAAAGCCCACTGGCTAAGGCAACTAAAGTGCCATTAATAATTGGAATAATTATAGCGAATATAAGAGCGAACCAGCCCTTCTTAATTAAATCTGAAATCTTTCTACCGCTGGTTATGCCCATGTCAAGTAGAAACACGGCTAAAAATCCTTTGAAGATATCTGTAGTAAATGGTTTTATACCTTCAGCTTGTGCGTCGCTGGCCAAAAATCCTATAACTAAACTCCCAATAATTAATAGAACACTGCCGTTGAAAAGGGCGTGTTGAAGTACGTTTTTAATGGGTATATCTGAATTTCCACGACTGCCTTTTGAAATCATAATTAAAAAAAGGCCTATCATGATCGATGGGGCTTCCATTAATGCCATGACAGCTACCATATGCCCATTAAAGGGTATTTGTTCCATTTCTAAAAACGCAATTGTAGTTATAAAGGTTACTGCGCTTACTGAGCCGTAGGAGGCTGCGATAGCCCCAGCATTGTCAATGCTGAATTTTTTGCGTAATATGTAATAGGTGTATACGGGTACGGTCAAGGCTAAAAATATACCAAAGACTAAAGACCAAACTATTTCCATAGAAAAAGTACTGTGAGAAAGTTCTTGGCCGCCCTTAAAGCCTATGGCTAATAATAAGTATAGAGAGATGAATTTAGATGAGTTCTCGGGGATTTTTAAATCGCTTTTAAGTTGAACAGCTATTAACCCGAGAAAGAAAAATAGCAGGGCAGGGTTTGTAAGATTGTCAATTAGTAAATGTAAATCCATAAGAAGTTCAATTATTCTATTAGTTACAGGTTGTTGTTATGTCCATTTATTAATGCTAGGCCAATTATAGCGCCGCATAAAATAAGCTCTTCTAGAAGTAGCTTGTTGCTTTTTAGTGATAAGGAAATAAAGGTCAGATACATCGAAAAGATAAAAACAGCACTAAATGTGATTGGTATTTCATTGATTGTTTTAAGGCTGGTAAAAAGTCTTTCTTTCATGGATTTTTGTTTGATGCAAAGTTTATACATATTTTTCATTTATTTTTATTTATATTTATTATGAAATACATAAATATATATTATGAACTATACCTTGCATCAGTTGGAAGTGTTTTTAAAAGTAGCTCAATTACAAAGTGTTACTAAGGCTTCGGAAGCTCTTTATTTAACTCAGCCGGCTGTTTCAATACAGTTAAAAAAGTTTCAAGAACAATTTAAAATTCCTCTTTTTGAATTGGTTGGAAGGCGTATTTATATCACCGAATTTGGAGAAGAAGTCGTTGTGGCAGGACAAAAAATAATGGATGAAGTAAAGGCCATAGATTATAAGGCGTTATCATACCAAGGGGAACTGGCAGGAAAATTAAAAATTGCGATAGTTTCAACAGCAAAATATGTTATGCCCTTTATTATTTCGGATTTTATTAATGAAAACAGAGGCGTGGACCTCATTATGGATGTTACCAACAAGGCTGTTGTTATAAAGGCTTTAGAGAATAATGAGATTGATTTTGCGATGGTTTCTACGATACCCAATAAATTGAAAATTAACAGAATAGAGCTTATGAGAAATGAGCTATACATGGTAGGCGGAAAGCAATATAAGCATAAGGGGAAAAATTTATCAAAATCTGAATTTCAAAAGTTACCTCTTATTTATAGAGAGCAAGGTTCTGCCACACGCTTAGCCATGGAAAAATTCATAGATTCTAAAAAAATATCGACTTATAAAAAAATGGAATTAACTTCTAATGAGGCTTTAAAACAAGCAGTTATTTCGGGACTAGGCTTTTCTATTATGCCTTTAATAGGAATTAAAAATGCCATTACTATTGGCGATCTACAAATTATTCCTGTAAAAGGTTTACCAATTGTCACGAATTGGAATTTAATATGGTTAAGTTCCAAAAATATGTCGGCAATTTCTAAAGCTCTTATAGATTATGTAAATAACAATAAGGAAGCTTTAATTGCAAAGCATTTTGATTGGATGGAAAAGTATGAATAATTCCAGATGCCTATTTTATTTTTATTGAATGCTTATGAAGCTATTTGGTTGTCTTATTTTTTGGTAATTCACGTGTTAACCAACCACTTTTATTGGCCGTTGCAATGGCATATGGTGTAATCCAAAATAATCCAAATGTGTATAAAACACTATAGGTATATGCCCATAACGATTCTGAAAGTTTATATTTTTTGGCATAAAATAGGACGGGAAACGTTGATAGAATAAAGACACTAAATAATGTTGAACTAATAAACAGTAACGGGTGAGTAGCAACAAAAAGTAGCATAAAAATTAAAAACGGGTAACACATTATGATTTCTAGAGACTGACTTAAAAAAAGCAGACGTGTACCAAACTTTGATTCATCTTTAAAATTGGTGAATACATATTTAGACATGGCTATGTTTTCACGAACATTGCTTCGGCCCCATCTAATAAACATTTTATACAATCCACTGTATTTTTCTGGAACGTTAGTATAGGCATATGCATTTTTTTGAAATAAAACATGGTAGCCTTGTTTTAATATCATGTTGGTCATAGCGCGATCTTCACCTATATCGGATGGTTTTCCCATAAATTTTTGATCAATCCATTCTGGAAGACAGGCAAATACAGCATCTCGGCGATATGCCGCTAAGGCTCCTGGCGTGCATAGTACAGAATTAAGACTGCTCTCAGCAGAACGTACAAATTCAAAACTTAAAACGAAACTTACATCTAGCATTTTTGGAAGTAACGCTTTTTTGTTATTTAAGACTCTTATATTTCCTGCTACCGCACCACAATTTTCATTTATAGCTATTGGACTAACAAGGTTTCTTAACGTGTTTTTTTCTACTATAGAATCACTGTCAACGGTTACGAATAGGTCGCCTGTACCTTCATGGAATCCACGATAAAGCGCATGACGTTTCCCTTTATTTTTGGGTTGTTTAAAAATAGATAAGCTGTCACCTAAAACCGCTTTAGCTTCTTCTATCCAAGACCATGTGTCATCCTTACTACCGTCATCAATGGCCAATAGTTGTAATTTTTTATTAGGGTAATCGCTCTTAGCTAAGCTCATAAGTGTCTCATATACCTGTTTGCCTTCATTGTAAGCCGGGACAATTACGGTACAGGTTGGTAATTTGTCATCTGTAACTGATGCTATCGGTTTATAGCAAAAATATCTGTACAACGTATAAATAAAAAAACAAGCCTTGAAAAGCACTAATGCACCAGCAATGGCCATAAAGGTTAACCCAAATATGGTGGAGGCACGTTCTATATTAAATTCATAGAAGTCATTTTGTAAGATGTAAAATAGGTAGATGGCATCTATCATTAAGAAAAATGTACAAGCAATAACAAAGGTGCCCCAATAATTGGAGTTATTATTTATATTTTTTGAAACTAGAGGGGAAAGTTTACTTAAGGTAGTTTTCATTTTTTAGCATGGATTTATGAGTTATACGAGAATAATCTGGGTTTAGATTTTATTCTTCTCATATTAAATATAAATACTTGCTTTAATTGAAATAATATCAAAAAAAAGCCAATGAGTATGTACCCATTGGCTTTAAATTTATAAAGATTTAAGAATTAATCTTCTTTTTTATCTTCTCTTGGTTTTCTATCGTCTCTGCGATTATCTCTATTGCGATTATCACGTCCTCGATTGTCTCTACCTCTGCTATCTCTACCACGTCCACCGCGGTCGTTGTTCTCTCTTGGTGGTCTAGCAACATAACCTTCTGGTTTAGGTAGAATAGCTTTACGAGATACTTTTTCTTTACGCGTTCTAGAATCTATACCGAAGTATTTTACATCAAATACATCACCCATATTAACAACATCAGAAACATTTTCAGTACGTTCCCATGCTAATTCACTTACGTGAAGTAATACTTCGTTTCCTGGTGCTTCAACATATTCAACAACAGCTCCAAAGTCAAGCATTTTAATAACTTTAACTTCGTAAACGCTACCAACTTCTGGCTTAAACAATAACGAGTCAATTTTTGCCAAAACAGCATCTATGCCTTTACTGCCAACACCTAAAACTTCAACAACACCCTCTTCAGTAACAGGATCTTCATTGATAACGATAGTTGTTTCAGTTTCTTTTTGTAATTCTTGAATTACTTTTCCTCCAGGACCAATTAAAGCTCCAATAAATTCGTTAGGAATACGTCTAGTAATCATTGTAGGCGCATGTTCTTTTACTTCATTATTAGGTGTTTCAATAGTTTCAGTAATTTTACCTAAGATATGTAAACGGCCATCACGGGCTTGCTTTAATGCATTTACAAGAATCTCGTAACTTAAACCTTTTACTTTAATATCCATTTGACAGGCTGTAATACCATCAGCAGTACCTGTAACCTTAAAGTCCATATCTCCTAAGTGATCTTCATCTCCTAAAATATCTGAAAGCACAGCGTATTTTCCAGACTCCGCATCTGAGATTAATCCCATTGCAATTCCAGAAACCGGTTTCTTTAATTGTACACCAGCATCCATCATAGCCATAGTTCCAGCACAAACGGTTGCCATAGAAGAAGAACCATTAGATTCTAAAATCTCAGAAACCACACGAACTGTATAAGGACAATCTTCAGGAACCATACCTTTTAAAGCACGTTGTGCTAAATTTCCATGTCCTACCTCACGACGAGATGTTCCACGAATAGGTCTAGCTTCACCCGTTGAAAAAGGAGGGAAGTTATAGTGTAAATAGAAACGCTCTTCACCTTCGTAAGATGGCATATCTATTTGGTTAGCTTCTCTAGAAGTACCTAAGGTAACAGTAGCTAATGCTTGAGTTTCCCCACGTGTAAAGATTGAAGATCCATGAGTAGAAGGTAAATAATCAACCTCACACCAAATTGGTCTAATTTCATCTGTTTTACGTCCGTCTAAACGTAAACCTTCATTTAGAGTTAAATCTCTAACCGCAGCTTTTTCAGCTTTAGAATAGTATTTAGAAATTAATCCGCCAAAATCTTCTTGCTCTTCCTCAGAGAAAGATGCTTTGATTTCTTCTTTAATTTCTCCAAAAGCAGCACTACGTTCATGTTTAGCAGAACCTGCTTGAGCTACAGCATATACTTTATCGTATGCCATATCATGGATTTTCTGAGCTAAATCAGCATCTTCGCGTTCTGGCTCGTACTCACGTACTTCTTTTTTACCGAAAGCTTCAGCTAAGGCTACTTGCGCAGCACATTGTACTTTAATAGCTTCGTGTGCAAACTTAATAGCTTCAGTCATTTCTTCTTCAGAAATCTCATCCATTTCACCTTCAACCATCATTACCGAATCCGCAGAAGCACCAATCATCATATCAATGTCAGACTCTTCTAATTGCGCTCTAGTAGGGTTAATAATGAATTCACCATTTACACGACCAACTCTAGCTTCAGAGATTGGGCACTCAAACGGGAAATCAGATAATTGAATAGCCGCAGAAGCTGCTAAACCTGCCATAGCATCTGGCATAACATCATCATCATGAGACATTAATTGAATCATCACCTGAGTTTCAGAATGATAATCTTTTGGGAATAATGGACGTAAAACACGGTCAACTAAACGCATGGTTAATACTTCTCCGTCACTTGGTCTAGCTTCTCTCTTAAAGAAACCTCCTGGATACCTTCCCGCAGCAGCAAATTTTTCTCTGTAGTCTACCGTTAAAGGTAAAAAGTCTACATCGGCCTGTTTGTAGTTGGAAACAACTGTACATAATAACATACATTTTCCAGATTGAACAACAACACTACCGTGAGCTTGTTTTGCCAATTTTCCGGTTTCGATAGAAATTTCTCTACCATCACCAAGGTCAATAACCTCTTTAAAAACTTTTGGAATCATAAATTTTTTCTTGTAATTTAAGCATAGCTATGCCTAAATTTAATTAAACAATGGTCGTTGTGTTGTGTAGTTGTTGTGTGTATGACCAATGAAAAACTATAATTAGCTTCTTCTATTTACGCGGTTTAAACTCCTGCGCTTGAGTTATATTGTAATAAGTCTAACCTTTTTTTATATGCTCTATGCACTATTAAAAACAAAAAGGTATAAACAAAAAACCACGCTTTAGCGTGGTCTTTATGTTGTAGACTATTTTCTTAATCCTAATTCTTTTACTATGGCACGATATCTTAAGATATCTTTCTTAGTTAAGTAATCCAATAAAGCACGACGCTTACCTACTAGTTTTACCAATGAACGCTCAGTATTAAAATCTTTACGATTGTTTTTTAAGTGTTCAGTTAAGTGATTAATTCTATGCGTAAATAACGCAATTTGTCCTTCAGCAGAACCGGTATCGTTTTTACCTTTACCGTGTTTTGCAAACATTTCTTCTTTTGATTCTTTTGATAAATACATGCTAATATTATTGTAAATGATTGTTATGTAATCGAAAGCCTTTCTTTCGAGCGGCAAATATAGTAATTTTTTAGCTTGAAACATTTATTTTTGTTATTTTAGCTAGACCCTCCCCAAGGATCAATACTTATAGTTAAAAACTAACTTATAATTATCTCCGCATGAAATCTAGTTTCCTTAATAATAGTATTCCGGATACTTATGACTCTTTTGAAGAAATTTTCAATAATACATACAATGGTATAGTTATTTTAACATTGGATGGCGAATGGGTAAAAGTAAACGATAGTATTTGTAGTCTCTTTGGATATACTAGAAATGAATTGTTCAATATGGACATTCAAAATATTGTTTTTAGACAAGACTTAGGTGTTCATGCCACAAAGTATGAACGTTTAATGCAAAGGAAAATAAGTAGGTATAGAGTAATGCAACGTTATTTTCATAAGGACGGTACGATTATTTGGGTGTTAATTTCTGTATCCTTAATTTATAATAAGGATGGTACTCCTGGGCAAATGATTTGGCAGTTCTCTGATCAAACAAGTAGAAAATTAAATCAGGATAAGCTAAAACTTATGCTTGCTGTAGTAAGAGAGCAGAATGAAAGACTCACGGCCTTTGCAGATATAGTAACCCATAATTTAAGGTCTCACTCCGGTAATTTATCAACGATTAAAGATTTCCTGAAGGAGGAGTTTACTTTACTCGCTGAAAATGAAAACTTTCTATTACTCTCAAAAGCGATTGAGAATTTAGAGGAAACCGTTTCTCATTTAACCGAGGTTGCAAAAATAAAGCAAGTAGGAAATGATGAATTGCATACATTGAACCTTTATGGTTATGTTGAAAAAGCAATTTATAATGTTACAGCACTTGCTCAAAATACCAATACTACAATCATTAACCGTATTGATGAAGAGTTATTAGTAAAAGGTGTGCCTGCTTATTTAGATAGTATTATATTGAATTTTTTAACTAATGCTATAAAGTATAGGTCTGAAGAAAGACAATCAAAAGTAGAAATCTCTTCAACCAATGAAGATCAATTTGTTGTACTAAAAATAGAGGATAATGGTGTAGGTATTGATTTAGAAAAATACGGGAAGAAACTCTTTCACATGTATAAAACCTTCCATTCTAATAAAGATGCCATAGGTTTAGGTTTGTTTATCACTAAAAACCATATTGAGTCTATGGGGGGTAAAGTTGAAGTTAAAAGTGAGGTAGGTGTAGGTAGTGAGTTTTTAATATATTTAAAAGGCGTTGAACAAAAAAGCCCGTTAGATATTAACTAACAGGCTTAATTAATTTTGTTTTCCAAGAAGTGAATTTTATAGAATGTATCGTTAAAATATAACCAAAGAATAAGGGTTTGAGATATTACGCAGACTTAATTACTATTCTTGGTTTTGGAAACGCTTTCTTTAATTAAATTACGTCAATTACTACTTTAAGGTCCACTTTCAGTCTTAGGTCAAAACTAACAGGTATTTCACTTATTGTACCAGAAATTTTTGCTGTAACTGAGGGATCATTTTTTAAAATATTAGCAATGGTGTTGTAATTACTTGCTGTTCCAATGTTATAAACAGTGCCTGAACCCTCGGCAGAGCTTAAGTTAATATCTTCTAATGTAATTATTTCATTGTTAAACGCTATAGACGCATTACTTAATGTAATATTGTCATTTCCAGAGAAATTTTCAATTTTAAAAGTAATAGATTCAATAGCAATACTTTGAATTAGATTTAAATTGTCAGCAATTTCTTGATTGGTTGAAATATCAACGGTAACTGTTTCGGTTATACTTACTGGTTGACCTTCGGAATTTGCGCTTTCTGAAATTCTAAATACGCTTTCAAAATTGTCTCTAACATCAAACTCAGTGAGTTTGTCTATTTCATCACAACTTAAAACATTTAATAGTAGGATAATTAATAATGTGGCTTTTGTTTTCATTTTTATATTTTTTTAGAATGTTAGGCTATTAAAACATTCTGTGTACCTAGGGGGAAGTAACTAAATAAAAATTATGACCTTAAAGGCTGGTTAGTAATTAAGTCTATGTATTGATTTACTTTGTCTTTTAAGTCTTTTCTTAGGGTTATAAAATCTAAGAAACCGTGCTCCAGTAAGAATTCAGAAGTTTGGAAGCCTTCAGGAAGTTCTTTACCTGTGGTATCTCTAACAATACGCGGTCCTGCGAAGCCAATTAAAGCGCCAGGCTCACTAATATTAATGTCACCTAACATCGCAAAAGAAGCAGTTGTTCCTCCTGTTGTTGGATCTGTGCATAAGGATATATAAGGTATTTTGGCATCAGATAATTGTGCTAACTTTACAGATGTTTTTGCTAATTGCATTAAAGATAATGCTGCTTCCATCATTCTAGCGCCACCTGATTTAGAAATAACCATTAGCGGTATATTGTTTTTTAATGAGTAATCTGCTGCTCTTGCAATTTTCTCACCCACAACACTACCCATAGATCCGCCGATAAAAGCAAAATCCATACAAGCAACTACTAAATCTTTTCCTTTTGATTTTCCAACAGCCGTACGAACAGCATCTTTTAGTTTGGTTTTATCTTGAGCAACTTTTAAACGCTCAGGATATTTTTTTGTATCCTCAAATTTTAATGGATCTTTTGATTCTAAGTTTTTGTCTAGTTCTTTGAATTTATTATCATCAAAAAGAATTTCAAAATACTCTTTGCTTCCAATTCTAACATGATAACCATCTTCCGGACTTACATAAAAGTTTTTTTCTAATTCTTCAGTATCTACAATTTTTCCAGTTGGAGATTTATACCATAATCCTTTTGGCGTATCTTTTTTCTCTTCCGTGGTTGTGGTTATTCCTGCTGTTTTTCTTTTAAACCAAGACATAATGATTTATTATTTTGATCACCTTAAATAGGTGGTTTTTAAAATTAAAATACAATCAAACTTTTCGTTTAAGATTGAGGCATTAATTGAAGCTTTTCAGAATCATCCTGAAAACCGACGCCTTTAAGCCTAACTACAAAATTAAACCTTTTTTTAATTTAGGAGCCAGCCTTTTATGATTTTATTACCTTAATGAGGTTAAGGTGTTGTTGTCTAGGTAGATAAAACAAAAAGACCCTGTGTTAAACAGAGTCTTTTTCTTTCATATTTACAATAAAAACACTTAGGTTTATAAAGTATTTACATTGTTTAAGTCTTCAAACGCTTTTTTCAAACGCGTTACAAATGTTTTTTCGCCTTCACGTAACCAAACTCTTGGATCGTAATATTTCTTATTTGGAGAATCATCACCATCAGGGTTACCAATCTGTGACTTTAAATATTCAGATTTCTCACCCATATAGTCTCTAATACCGCTCATGAAAGCGTATTGTAAATCAGTATCAATGTTCATTTTAATAACACCATAGCTAATACCTTCACGAATTTCTTCAACTGTAGATCCTGATCCACCGTGGAAAACAAAGTCAATATGGTTTTCTTCAACACCGTATTTCTTGGTAATAAACTCCTGAGAGTTTTTTAAGATTTTTGGAGTTAATTTTACATTACCCGGTTTGTAAACACCATGTACATTACCAAAAGCAGCTGCAATGGTAAATTGAGGACTTACTTTACTTAATTCTTCATAAGCATAAGCAACTTCCTCTGGTTGTGTGTATAATTTTGAGTCATCAACATCTGTATTATCAACACCATCTTCTTCACCACCAGTAATACCAAGCTCAATTTCTAAAGTCATTCCCATTTTGCTCATGCGCTCTAAATAGGTTTTACAGATAGCAATGTTTTCTTCAATAGGCTCTTCAGATAAGTCAATCATGTGAGAACTGAATAACGATTTTCCAGTTTCAGCAAAGTGCTTCTCACTAGCGTCTAATAACCCGCCAATCCAAGGTAGAAGTTTTTTAGCACAGTGATCTGTATGTAAAATAACAGGCACGCCATATGCTTCAGCTAAAGTGTGAACATGTTTTGCTCCAGCAATTGCTCCAGTAATTGCGGCTTTTTGGCCGTCATTACTTAAACCTTTACCTGCATTAAATTGTGCACCACCATTAGAAAATTGAATAATAACAGGAGCATTTAAATCTCTTGCAGTTTCTAAAACACCATTTATAGTATCTGAGCCAATAACGTTTACAGCAGGAAGTGCATAGTTGTTAGCTTTGGCATGATTAAATATAGCTTGAACCTCTTGTCCTGTAGCTACTCCAGGTTTTATGTTATGTCCCATTTTTTTAATTTAAATTAATTTCTAATTATTAGAAATCAAAAGTAATCAAATTTTAAGGAATTTACAGGCGTTTTGAAGCGTGAATTAGTTAAAAAACACTAAAACGTTATAGTATTATAGTAAAGATATCTTGCTCAAAATGGGTAGTTTATACCAATGTTATATACTGCGTTAGAGAAATTATAATCATTAAACCACCTGTTTTTTTCTTGATATGAAGGGTCATAGGTTTTAAAACCAACATCTAATCTAAAGACAAAATAACTAAAGTCATAACGCAAACCAATTCCAGATCCTACGGCTATGTCTTTAAGAGAACTTAACCCTGTAAAGGTGGCATTTGGGTCTGTTACATTATCAAGAACGTTCCAGATATTACCAACATCAACAAACACGGCGCCATTTAATTTCTCGAAAATATTGAATCGCTGTTCTGCACTAAATGCAATTTTAAGATTGGCTTCATTGAATTCATCTCTGGTTTTTGAACTACCGGGACCTAAGCTATAGGCAGACCAAGCTCTATTATCATTGGGGCCTCCAGCAAAGAAACTTTTAGCAAAAGGTATACTGTTTGAGTTTCCATAGGGAATAGCAATACCAAAAAAGCCTCTTATGGCTATGACATTTTTTTTGCCCAAATCCCAGTGTTTCACATAATCCAATTCCGTTTTTAAATATTGAGAGTATGCCACATTAAAAAGCGTGTAACGTCCACTAGCATCTTTTTCCAGACCTAAAAGGTCTGAGGCAGCATATAATAAATTTCCTGCTCCTTCAAATTTAAATCTGAAAATAGAAAAATCTTCATCAAACAAGTTCGTTCTGTTATCCTTAGTGAAACTGAAACTTGACGAAAGAATTAGGTTGTTTTCAGTAAGTCTAGTTTTTCGCTCGTCAATACTGTTTACTTCATTTAATTGGTCTTCTGATAATTCTGGAGCAGGAGGAGGGCCCAAGGCGTAATCAATAAATTCATCTGCTTCTTCTGGAATACCTAAGTTTTCGTCGGGATCAATATATCCAACATCTTGGGCAATTTTATTTAAGGAGTTATAGGATGTTTGATATACTCCAAAATAATTGTCAGGATTTAAATTTCGGACATACTCAATGTTAATGAGGTTAATTCGATTATTCAATTCTTCAGTGGGTAGCCAGTTATAATTTAACGACCCAATAAAAGTTTGTTTGTCCAGTCCAATATTGGTTTGACTTGTAGTTGCCAGTCCAATTTGGGTTGTGGGCGACATGTATTTCGGAATGATATGCTTAGTATAAAAAGGAGTAAATAATCTGGGAATTGTGAGTCTTAAATCCACCCCATATTCAATGATATCAAAAAAAGCATCATTAGGATTGTTTTTGTCTCTTGATGCACCTACCGCAGCCTTAGCAGTAACACTTAAAGTCTCTGCACCTCTGAATATATTGCGCATTTGCAAACTTGGGTTAAATGAAAATCCAATAGTTTGTATATTACTTTGGGAAACATCAGCACCTAAACCTAAACTGAATTTTTTTAAAGGAGAGAGCTTTATGGTATGGGTAAGCGTATTATCAAGATGTTCTGTGATTTCAATATTCGGATATTTAAAGACCTTAAGTTCTTTTAAATGACGGTAAGTACGGAGAACATCAATTTCTTTAAATACATCTCCTGGTTTTATAAATATGGCATCTGTAATGGTTTTTGGACGGTATCTCATTTTTCCATAGCTGTATAAATTATAGCCGTCATAAGAGACTGAGTCTTGAAAAGGTTTACTGCTATTTTCAAAAGAGTAATCAGTTATTATATTTACTGCTTGAATGTTGAACACTTTAAACGGTTCTCGCTCTAAGGAGTCGGGGGTTCTGATTGCCCGATCGGGAATCGTTAGATTTACATTTACTTTTTTATTAGTCCCTATGGTGTCAATAACAAAAGATACATAATCCGTATTAAAATGATAAATTCCAGAATTTCTTAGTTTCGATGAAATTCGATCGCGCTCATTTTCAAAATCAGAGGTTTTGTATTGCTCATTTTCCTTTAAATAACTTTCTTGTTTTATATCTTCATAAAGTGCTTGAATAGAAGGCGATTTTATTGTGGTCGTTATAGAATCAAGAATATAAGGTGTTCCTGTATCTACAGTGTATTCTATTTCCGCTCTTTTATCATCATTTTTGGTGATATTGTAATCCGCTTTAGCGTTAAACCAACCATTATTAGTATGGTATGCCTCAAGATTTTTAACCGATTTCTTTGCTTTATCTTCATCAACTATAACAGGAGGCTCTCCTGTTTTTTTTAGCCATTTGTTAAACCCTATTGCCGAAGCTCTTATTTGGTCTACTTGCTTTTGAGAATACAAGTTTTTTAGATGTTCTTTTCGTTTTGGCTTTTTATTTAACCAAGCATCAAAAATAGAATCTCTATTTGGTCGTGCTGAATTATATACATGAAGACTCAAGGGGAAACTAGCAATCTTCTTATTAGGCTTTTGAGCAAGCAAGTTTTCTATGGATTCCCTTTTATCAGTTTCACTATTAATGATGACGGCGTTTTTTGTAAGTAAATGCTCATCGTCTGCAACTCTTTTTACAGCATCACAGGAAATTAATTGCGCTCCAATTATGATGAAAATTAATATTTTTAGGAGTTGTTTATTCAAATGAAAGTATACTTAGTTTTGGGTTTTGTAATTTTAATAATTAAACAAAATGTTAAGTATTGGTTATAATGTCAAAAATACATTAATTATACCAAAAAAATATTTAAATATTCGCAGGGTCTGACTAATCTGTTTATTATTTTCTTTTCTTTATAAAAAATATAAATTTAATCATGCTTTCTAAAAGTCAAATAAAATTAATAACGAGTTTAAAGCAAAAAAAATATAGACAAAAACATGATTTGTTTGTTGCTGAAGGCGTTAAGACGATTAAAGAATTAATGCAATCTAATTTGGAACTTTATGCCTTATACACCACAGAGGAAATCAATATTGATGCCAAAAATGAAGTTTTAATTTCTGAATCTGATTTAAAGCGCATCAGTTTTTTAACAAGCCCAAACAATGCTTTAGCCGTTTTTAAAAAACCAGAATTGAAACCAATTAATGAAAACGGACTAATAGTGGTTTTAGATGCCGTAAGGGACCCGGGTAATTTAGGGACCATTATTAGACTTTGTGATTGGTTTGGAATTGAAAATTTGGTTTGTTCTAATGAAACTGTTGATTGTTATAATCCAAAAGTTATTCAAGCAACTATGGGGTCTATAACAAGAGTGACTGTAAATTATCTGGATTTGGTGCCGTTTTTAAAAGGGAATAAAAGTCCCATTTATGGTGCCTTCATGGATGGTGATAATGTGTATAAATTGAACTTACCAAAATCGGGGATAATAGTTATGGGTAATGAGGCAAATGGTATTTCTAAGGAAGTAGAGGCCGCGATTACAGATAAAATATCAATACCTCGATTTGGAGATATGCAGGTGACAGAAAGCTTGAATGTAGCGACAGCTACCGCAATATTATTAAGTGAGTTTAAAAGAGGAACCTAGAAAACAATACTATTGAAATGTAAAGTTTAGAAAGGCCCCACGTGTTTTCATACTTGCAATATTACTGGTCCAAGGACTGTTAGGGTCTTCGTCTCTAACTAATTCATCACTTATACCAAATATTCCTCTAATGGAAGGTGTGAATTTAAAATTGTACAAATAGAAGTCTATACCAAAGCCTAACTCATAAAAGAAGGGGTTACTGGTTGTTCTAAATTGGCCATTATCATTATCCTCAGGATTATCTTCATTACTAGATAAATTCAATGCTGTTGAAAAGCCGCCAACTATAAAAGGTTTAAAGTTGTTTACACGCTTTGTAGATACCTTAACCAATAAAGGAATGTGAATGTAAGTAGATTTAATTTCCCTAACTAAGTCAGAAGGTTTGTAATCTTGACCATCAAAATAACTTGGGCTATAATGTAATTCTCTAGTATTTATTGATAGTCCCGGCTCTAATCGTAAATCAATAAATTTATTAATGCGCAAGTTACCAATAAGACCAACATTGAATCCAGGACCGCGCTTAACATATATGTCTCTTAAGTCTTCGTTATAATTGAATTTGAAATCATAGCCATTCAGTCCAAGGAAATAACCCCACCTCAATAAGTCATTATCTGTAGAACCTTGCCCTTGATTGGCATCATAGGTTACTTTTTCTTTTTGAAAGAGCTGGGCAGTAGATACTTGAGATATAAATAAAAAAGCGATTAATATTAAAACGTGTTTCATGTGTTTTACTAGTTTTTTCAATGGTTACTTGAGGCTCTTAAAAGTAGTATTGTATTGTTTTTAGTTATGAAAGGTTCATATTATTACTTAGATGATTTGTAAATTGTTGCCACTCCAAAAGTTTGTGGAAAATCTTCAACATTAATAAACCCCATTTTTCGTAAAATATTGTTTAAGTTTTCACCATAAGGGAAAACAGAGGCTGATTCGCTTAAATAGGCATAGGCGCTTTGATCCTTAGAAAATGTTTTTCCAATAAATGGCATAATATTATTTGTATACAATTTATAGCCCTGTTTAAAAGGTGTTTTTGTAGGGACAGAAGTTTCTAGTATTACAAAAGCACCGCCTGGTTTAAGAACTCTTAAAATTTCTTTTAGTCCGTTTTCAAGATTTTCAAAGTTTCTTATGCCAAATGCAACGGTGATAGCATCAAAAGAATCATCCTCGAAAGGCATGTTTTCACTATCCCCTAAAATCATATCTATTTTAGAGTCTAATCCTTTCTTATTGATTTTAGTCTTACCAATCTCAAGCATGCCGCTGCTTATATCTAAACCAATAATTTTAGAGGCGTTGGTTTCACTAAGATTAATAGCTAAGTCACCAGTTCCCGTGGCAATATCTAAAATGGTATCTGGATTATTTTCTTTAACCAGTTTAACAACTTTTTTGCGCCACTTAATGTCTATTCCAAAAGAAATTACGCGGTTTAAACCATCATATTCACCTGAAATGTTATCAAACATTTTAGTGACTTGTTCTTTTTTGGTTAAATCGCTATCCTTGTATGGTTTTATTTTTGACAAAACTTTAAATTTTTGGCAAATATAAACTATTAGGTAAGTATTACATAATAAGGATTCTAAATAATTATATTAACGCTATTGCGTAATACAATATTGATTTTATACTATATTTGTTGTACTTTTTATGATATTTAAACCATGAAGATAATAATTGCTGGTGCAGGTGAAGTAGGATTTCATTTGGCAAAATTGCTCTCTTACGAATCGCAAGAAATCACACTGATAGACCCAGATAAAAAAGGTTTAGCCTACGCAGATACCCATTTAGATATTAGAACGGTTAAAGGTGATGCTACTTCAATTGCAATTTTAAGGGAAGCTCGTGTGGACTCATGTGAACTTTTTATTGCTGTTACTTCAAGCGAATCTATTAATATAACGGTATGTGTTTTGGCCAAACAACTTGGCGCTACAAAAACGATAGCAAGAATATCTAATACAGAGTTTATTCATTACAAAGACGAAGTGGGATTTACCAAGTTTGGCATTGATGAATTAATATCACCAGAGGCATTGGCTGCAGCAGAAATTGAATTGTCATTAAAACAATCTTCATTTGATGAAAACTATGAGTTTGAAGATGGTGCACTTACTATGGCGGGATTAACACTACCAAGATCGGCTTCTTTTGTTGGTAAAACAGTTAAGCAGGCTGCTGAGATTTTTCCTGAAATACATTTTGTACCGATAGCGATTCAACGGTTTGGAACGCAATATACCATTATCCCTAGGGGCAATACAAAGTTTAAACGTGGTGACACAGTGGTTTTTATTACTTCAGAAGGAGGTGCAGATGAGTTATGCCGTTTAACAGGTAAAGAAAATAGAGCCATCAAGGATGTCATGATTTTGGGGGGAAGCCAAATAGGATATAAAACCGCTAGAGACTTAAGCGAGAAAGGCTTTAATGCAAAGCTATTAGAAGGTAATCGAGATCGAGCTTTTGAGATTGCAGATGAACTAACGAAAGTCTTGGTTATTAATAGTGATGGTAGAAACGTTGATGTTCTTGAAGAGGAAAATATTGCCCAAATGGATGCCTTTATTGCTGTAGGACCAAACTCTGAAACGAATATCATGTCATGTTTAGTTGCTAAATCAAAAGGCGTTAAAAAAACCATCGCTTTGGTTGAAAATATGGACTATTTTGATTTATCACACTCTATAGGAATAGATACTTTAATAAATAAAAAGTTACTGGCAGCAAACAATATATTTCGATATATAAGGCGAGGAGAAGTTGTGGCTATGACCAAGCTTAGTAATTTAAATGCTGAATTATTAGAGTTTGAGGTCAAAGCAAATTCTGCGGTTTGTAATAAAACCATTAAGTCTATTAATTTTCCTATCACAGCAATTATTGGAGGGGTTATTAGAAATGGTGTGGGTATGATTGCGCTTGGGAGTTTTAAAATTCAGGAAGGTGATCGCGTTGTTGTCTGTTGCTTGTTGAAGTCGATAAAAACGGTCGAAAAGCTTTTTGTTTAAAACCATAATTAAACAATACTATATTGAAACTCAATTATAAAATTATAGTTCACATGTTAGGGCTGCTGCTTTTGTTTAACGGTGGCTTTATGTTATTGTCTGCACTCATAAGTTTCTTTTATCAAGACGGTGTTACACTATCAATTTGTCTTGCTGGAATTATTACTTCATTAATAGGTATATTATGCATGTTTTTTACACGATTGCATGAGAAGGAGATAAATAAACGTGAAGGTTATATTGTGGTTACTTTTGGATGGGTTATTATGTCTCTATCAGGAACTTTACCTTATGTATTTACTAATAGTATTCCAGAATTTACCAATGCTTTTTTTGAAACCATATCGGGTTACACCACCACAGGGGCTTCTATTCTCAATGATATTGAGGCCGTGCCAAAAGGTGTCTTGTTTTGGAGAAGTATGACTCATTGGATTGGTGGAATGGGGATTATTGTTTTGGCTATTGCTATTTTACCATTGTTAGGTATAGGAGGGATGCAATTATTTGCGGCTGAGGCACCAGGACCAAGTACAGATAAATTACATCCAAGAATTACAGATACGGCTAAGCGTTTATGGCTTATTTATGTGGGATATACAGCTGCTGAAACTATTTTGCTTACCGCAGCAGGAATGTCGTTTTTTGATGCTATAAACCATGCGCTATGTACCTTATCAACTGGCGGGTTTTCTACAAAAAATGCTAGTGTGGCTTATTGGAATGGGCAGCCTATTATTCAATATATTATTATACTATTTATGTTCTTAGCCGGAACAAATTTTGTTTTGAGCTACTTTGCTTTTAAAGGGAAAGTTCAAAAAATTATACATGATGAGGAGTTTAAATTGTATTTCAAATTCATTGCTGTATTTACTATTGTAGCGGCACTTGTTATTTATTTTAGGGCAGATGTTAGTGCCTCGTCAATTGATCATCCCATGGTTTGGGGTGAAGGGGAAAGTGCCTTTAGGCATTCTTTATTTCAAGTACTAGCTATTGTAACCACTACAGGTTTTGTAACAGCAGATTATACTTTGTGGACACCTTTTTTAATGGTTTTCTTTTTTGGTCTGATGTTTTTAGGCGGTTCTGCTGGTAGTACCTCTGGAGGGGTAAAGGTAGTTCGTCATTTAATATTAATAAAGAACGGTTTTCTCGAGTTTAAACGTACCCTTCACCCACACGCTATCGTACCTGTTCGTTATAATAAAAAAGCTATTAATAGATTTATTGTATTCAATGTTTTGGCCTTTTTTATTCTTTATATGTTATCTTTTATAATAGGTTCTTTAGGGTTTTCTATAATGGGTATTGAATTTAAATCGGCCGTTGGTTTGGCTGCATCTACACTTGGTAATGTAGGACCTGCCCTAGGTGATTATGGGCCGGTTAACAATTATGCTGGTTTGCCTAGTTTAGGTAAATGGTGGGCGTCTTTTTTAATGCTTATAGGTCGTTTAGAGCTATTCACAGTTCTGATTCTTTTTACACCCTTCTTTTGGCGTAACAGATAGTTTAATTGGGGATTTCCTTTTCCGGAATCGAATGAAGTATAGGTCGCCTTATTTACTAAACCTTATTTAGGCTATTCTATGCTTTATTACAAAAAAAGGACCTCATCACTAATGCAAAATACTAAGCTCGATTGTAACATTTTTATAAAATAACCTACATATATTATAGAGTAGCTACTACGAAATTATTAATTGATGTTTTAAGATATCTTCTAAAACTCAATACTGCTTTGTTGCATATTTCAACAAAGATTCGCAATTAAAATATTAGAAATTATGGGAGGAGAAGGGGCAATGGCCGCTGCAAACAATTCGTTAAAGAATAACAGAAGCCTATTATCAAAAAGAAAAGATAGAAAAGCATTATCTGGTAGTTATGAGCATGTGGAAATTAAAGATTTTCCTAAAGCCACACCAGAAAAGTTGATGGAAATTAAAGAACGACTAACCAGAGAGAATAAGCAAGCGCGGATAACATACTTAATTGGTTTTATAGTTATTATTCTCATACTTACAGGGGGATTATATGCTATAACTTAAAAAAGCCACTAATATCATATTAGTGGCTTTATAAAATATTTCAAGTGATATGTTATTAGCTTACCGCTTCTTTTATACGCTTTATGGCTTCAATAATTTGCTCGTTGGACGCAGCATAGGATATCCTTATACAATCAGGGTTACCAAAAGCTTCTCCAGTTACCGTTGCTACAAGGGCTTCTTCCAGTAAGAATAATGAAAAATCACTGGCATTATTGATTTTCGTTCCTTTTAAAGTTTTTCCATAAAAATGAGTTACATCAGGAAATACATAAAAAGCACCATCAGGCACATTGCATTTAAATCCTTCAATATCATTTAATAAGCCTAAAATTAAATCACGACGTTGTTTAAATTCGTCGATCATATATTTTACTTTTTCAGGAGACTCTGTACAGGCTGTTATCACAGCACGTTGGGCGATACAGTTGGCACCACTAGTAGCTTGTCCTTGCAATTTATTACAGGCACGTGCTATTTTTTCAGGACCACCAATATAACCAATACGCCATCCAGTCATAGCAAACGCTTTAGAAACACCATTTACAGTAATAGTACGATCGTACATTTCTTCAAAGCTCGCAATACTTGTATGACCTTTACCATAATTAATGTGTTCATAAATTTCATCAGAAACCACATATATATCTGGATGTTTGGCTAATACGTCAACTAAAGCTTGTAGTTCAGCTTTACTGTATACCGATCCACTTGGGTTGCAAGGTGAGCTAAACCACATCATTTTAGTATTTGGCGTGATTGCAGCTTCCAGTTGATTCGCGGTCATTTTAAAATCGGTATCAATAGATGTTTTGACTTCAACGGGTACACCATCAAATAATTTCACGATATCCGCATAACTTACCCAATATGGACATGGTAAAATCACTTCGTCTCCTTTATTTAGCATAACACCAGCAATATTAAATAATGCCTGTTTAGCTCCTGTAGAAACAACTATTTGGCTTGGAGAATATGTTAAGTTATTGTCACGCTTGAATTTTGTGATAATGGCTTCTTTTAAATCAGCATACCCATCAACAGGAGTATAAGAATTATAGTTATCATTAATAGCTTGAACCGCAGCTTCTTTGATGAAATCCGGCGTGTTAAAATCTGGTTCTCCCAAACTTAAACCGATAATATCTTTTCCTTCTCCTCTAAGTTCTCTTGCTTTTGCTGCCATGGCCAACGTTGCAGACGTAGACATGTTTAAAATTCTATCAGATAGTAATTGCATTTAATTATTTGTTAAAAGTAAATATAATGATTAGGCCATGTTAGGTTTTCTTCCTAAGACCTTTAATTGGTTATAATGTTCAGCTACAGCTTGCCAAAACGAATTATATTCGTTGTATGGTAAGCTAAACTCTTTTGCAGTTTCTTTAACTATTTTGGCGATTTTGCTATAGTGTACGTGACTAATATTGGCAAATAAGTGGTGTTCAACTTGTCTATTTAATCCTCCGGTATAAAATTCAGCCAACCAGCTTTTTGGTGAGAAATTTGATGTTGTAAATAATTGGTGGATAGCCCAAGTGTTTTTCATATTTCCATCAGAATCAGGTAAGGGCATCTCTGTATTTGGCATCACATGTGCTAATTGAAAAATGACACTTAAAATAATTCCGGCCGTATAATGCATTACTATAAAACCAATTAAAACTTGCCACCATGTAAAACCAAGTGATATTGGTAGTAAAACCCAAATGGAGTAATAAACAATCTTTCCAATAATTAATTTAGTCCATTGGGTAGCCGGGTGGGGTAATTTTCCATAGGCTAGTTTTCTTTTAAGATAATGGTAGGTTTGAATAAAATCTGTGGTTATCGCCCAATTGGCCGTTAATAATCCATATAAGAAAAATGCATAATATTTTTGATATTGATGAATTTTTAACCATTTGGTGTGCTTTGAGAATCTAATAATTCTACCAGCATCAATATCTTCATCGTGACCTTGAATATTGGTGTATGTATGATGTAAAACATTGTGTTGTACTTTCCAATTGTAGTCATTACCAGCTAATATATAAATGCTGCTTCCCATTAATTTGTTAACCCACTTTTTACTAGAAAAAGAGCCGTGATTAGCATCGTGCATGACATTCATGCCTACACCGGCCATGCCAACACCAGTACATACCATACATAATATTTGTACCCACCAAGGTAAATCTACCGTAAGTACCAGAACTGTTGGTACAATCAATAAGGCAAACATGAAAATGGCTTTTGAATAAAGTTTCCAATTACCAGTGCGTTTTATATTGTTTTCTTTAAAATAATCGTTAACGCGTTTATTTAGTGTTTTGAAAAATTTTGCAGAATCAGTTCTTGAAAATGAAAGTGCTTGTTTACTCATGCTATTATATTTAATATGATAAATAATATAAATTGCTGATCATACCTGAGGGCAAAGATAGGTATAAACCAACTTAAGTAATACCATTTTTATGTAAAAAAATGTATTGAAAAAGCATATTTTTGTTGAAAATTTAACAAGAACAGTCATCGTTTAATCATAGATGCTTAGTTGATTATTGGCATTCTTTTTAGCGAGTTATGTTGTTGATTTATAAAACACTAGAATTTAATGGAGCTCATTTTAAAGTATTTTACTGACCTTACAGAGGATCAGATACAAAAGTTTAAACAATTAGAATCTTTGTATCAAGACTGGAATTTAAAAATCAACGTGGTATCTCGAAAAGATATTGATGAGTTGTATTTGCGTCATGTCCTACATTCATTAGGTATTGCTAAAGTAATGTCATTTAAAGCGGGAAGTAAAATATTAGATGTTGGAACGGGAGGAGGCTTTCCTGGTATTCCCTTAGCAATTTTGTTTCCTGAGTGTTCGTTTCATTTAGTTGATAGTATCGCCAAAAAATTAAAAGTGGTAGATGAAGTTATAGAAGGGTTGGGTATAACCAATGTGAAAACAACCCATAGTAGAGTAGAGGCTATTGATGACACTTATGATTTCATCGTTAGTAGAGCTGTTGCTGCGATGCCTACATTCGTGCATTGGATCAAGGGAAAGATTGCAAAAAAACAAAACCATGAACTAAAAAATGGAATTCTATATCTAAAGGGAGGTGATCTTTCAGATGAACTTAAAGATTATAGAACAACTACTATTTATAACTTAAGTGATTACTTTAGTGAAGATTTTTATGAAACAAAAAAAGTGGTGCATTTGCCATTAAAATATAGAGGATAACTTTCTTAAAGTTGAGGTTTTATTCCTAGTTATTTCCGCTTAAAATATCCTTCAGTTACATGGAATCCTGATTATTTAATTCATAATAAATTTCATTGACCGGAAATGGAATAAAATTAATTTGGCTGAATGTTGGTATGCCTATAACTTTGCTAGTGGGGCAAGATTGTTATTAAAATAATAATATTGATTTTGAAACCAATAGGTATTATTGTAGGGGTTAATACTTGAAACGTCATCATCGATAGATAAAATTTCGTTGGCACGTTTAAAGCTCGCCTTGGCATTTTCATGGTCATTAACCTTATTATAGGCCATGGCTATTCCTAAATGAGCATCAAAATCCATATTGTCAAATTTGAGGGCCTCATTGAAGTCAGAAATGGCCTTAGTATATTCACCTAGTATTAAATAAGAAGCACCTCTGTAAAAATAGGCGTATGCGTTATTGCTATTTAAGCGCAAAGATCGGGTTAAATCTTCGTTTGCATTTTCGTAATAATTAATATCCATTAGAAAGGCACCTCTATTGTAATAATGCATAGCGTTTGGCGCAATTAAAATGGCGGTTGAATAATCTTGTGCAGCTTCCGTATATTTTTCTACCGCTTTATATGCTGATGCTCTTAACGTATATAATTTGGGTTGATTAGGTACGGCTTTGATGACTTTATTAAAATCAAGTATGGCGCGTTCATATTCTTCAAGGTCATACCGCACACAAGCCAAGCTATACAATGCATCAAAAAAGTTTTTGTCTAGCATGAAAGCTTTTGCGTAATCTTCTTTAGCCCCGCTTAAATCTTTTATACTATATCTTGAATTCCCTCTATTGTAATACGTGTCAGCATCAGGTTGCTCCACTATAATTTTGGAGTAATCAACTATGGCTCCATGGTAATCTCCTGAATCATTTTTTGCTAGTCCCCTCTGAAAATAAGCATCCAAATTTTTAGGCTCTAACTTAATGACTTCATTGAGCAGTTGTATCTTTTCATCAAAATCAGTTGATCGCAATGCTTTACGGTATAGCTTACTTGCTTGCCCAACAGAGAGCAATGGCAAAAGCATTAGTAAAATGAAGAGTTGTTTTTTCATTAGCGTTTTTTATTCAACAAATAGCGTGCCGCTTTTTATTGAAGAAATACTCAGGAAAGATAAATAATTTTTGTGGGATTTGAATCGGTATATTTCATTCTAATATAATTTTCTGTATACTCTAATCTTTAACTTTTTAAGTACTTAATTTTTTTCATTGGCTAATTCATTGGGCGCTTTTAACTTGTATAAGGCAAGGATTAGGTTTATCATGTTATTACTTCACATATATCTTTCTTGGTATTAGTAGTTATTGTCATATTCTTTAGGGCAATTGAACTTGTTTTATTTATATTAAATAACCTTTAAGAAGCAATAGGAACATGCAAGAAGCCATTACATATATAATAATGGTTGTATGGAGTTATCAAGAGTGTAATTGGTCAAATAAATTATTAAAACCTAGTTAGATAATAATTCAATAATGTGGATGTAGAACAATTATTCCTTACATTTCAGAAGGAATAAAAAATTATTCAAATCTAATGTTGAAATTAAGATGTGAATTTAGGTTTTTACTTAATGTATTCGTGCTCTTATTGGTTTGTCTTTTAATGATTCAATGTCAATCAAAAAAGGATAAGGAACCAGAATTTTTATTTCGAGCCAGTCTTCTTGTTAATGAAAATCATACATGGTACAAAGGCTTTGAACATTTAGCGGATTTGCTTTATGAACGCTCAAAGGGTAGAATGAAATTGGAAGTTTATCCTTCTGAACAATTATCAAAAGAAATTGAAGCGATTCGTTTAATTCAAGCGGAGGTTATTGATATGACTACTACAGGGTCTGTATTAAGCAATTGGTTTGAAATGGCTATTTTTTGTGAGTTGCCTTTCTTTATGAGGGATTCCATTGATATGAAGAAATTTATAAATAGTTCCATTGGACAACAAATGGAAAAAGAAATGATTCAAAAAACGGGTTTAAGACCAGTTGCTTTTTTTCAAAGAGGCGAACGTCATTTAACATCAAACCGACCTATAAAACATCCAGATGATTTGAAAGGTTTAATTATAAGAATCCCTAATGTTCCTGCATTTGTAACAGCCTGGTCTACATTAGGCGCCAAGCCCACACCTATGGCGTTTTCTGAAGTTTTTACTTCATTACAGCAAGGCACTATTGAGGCTCAGGAAAATCCTTTTGCTTTAATAAAAAGTGCTGGTTTCTCAGAAGTACAGAGCTACATTAATTTGACTGGTCATGTGGTAAGTTGGAGTTATCCCGTTATTGGTGAAAAACAATTTCAGAAGCTCCCAAAAGATTTGCAAACTATTTTTCTTGAAGCAGCAAAAGATATGCAGGATTTTGAACACCAATTATTTCAGGAAAATGAAAAAAGTGTGCAGCAAGAATTGAAAAAATTGGGTTTGACGTTTATAGAGGTAGATAAAGAAGCTTTTTTGAAAAAATGTGAACCAGGTATTTATGAAAGTCTCTCACCAGATATGAAAACGGTATATCATCAAATAAAAAAGATTCTAGAATGAAGCCCAGTAAAACAATCGGACGAATACTTAAATTTGGTACACTTTGGAGCACAAGTGGTTTTGTATTTACAGTAGTCCTTCAGATATATGCGCGGTTTTTTCTAGAGAATGCGCCATCGTGGACAGAAGAGGCTTCAAGATTATTTTTTATATATGCCATTGCTTTTGCATCAGGTCTGGCATTAAAAAACAATTATTATGTCCATTTAGATATGTTTTTTAACCGTTTTAATCCAAAAATTAAGAGACGAATACTTTTTGCTATTCCCTTTGTGACTTTTATATTATTTGGTCTAATAATGATTTTTAGTATTCAACTAATTATACTTGGTATGCCTGAAAGATCGCCAAGTATGGAGTTTAATATGGGTTTTGCCTTCTTTAGTATTTTTATTATGTCTAGTGCAATATGTTATTATGCTTTAATTCAAATATTACAATCCCTTAAATCAGATAAAAAATGATTTGGATTTTAATAATTGTTTTTGTGGTTTGCTTGATTTTGAGGTATCCCATTGCTTTTTCTTTAGGCCTTTCATGTTTATTGTATTTGGTTTTTAAAGGGACACCATTGATCGTTGTACCAATGAAAATGTATTCAGGAATTGATGTGTTTATATTGCTTAGTATTCCTGGTTTTATAATAGCGGGTAACTTAATGAATCAGGGTGGTTTAACAGAAAAAATCATTAGATTTTGTAACCATTTATTGGGGCATATAAGGGGCGGTTTGTCTTTAGTAAATATTGGAGCGTCAATGCTTTTTGCAGGCATATCTGGTACTGCCATTTCAGATACTGCTAGTTTGGGGTCTATTTTAATCCCGGCTATGAAAAAAGAAGGGTATGACTCAAGTTTTTCATGTGCGGTGACTGCTGCCTCGTCAACTGTAGGTCCTATAATTCCGCCAAGCGTTCCCATGATCATTGCGGCAACCTTAAGCGGTTTGTCAGTAGGTAAATTATTTTTGGCAAGTGCTATTCCAGGTATTTTACTGGGATTGGGATTGTTGTTAACAGCCTATTTTATTTCAAAACGAAAAAAATATCCTAAGCACCCTAAAAGTAGTTTTAAGCAAGTGGCCAGAGGTTTTTTTGACACGTTTTGGTCTCTATTAATGACTTTTATTATTTTATTTGGAATTATAGGAGGCATATTTACACCAACAGAGGCCTCAGTAGTAGCAATTATATATGCACTGATAATTGGTCGTTTTGTTTATAAGAAATTGAACTTTAAGAATGTCCAAATTGTCTTTTTGGATTCAATGAAATCTTCAGCCTCACTAATGATTTTAGTTGGGTTTGCTAATCTTTTTGGATGGATTTTAATTATTGAGCAAATACCGCAGACCATCTCTAGTGAAATTTTAGGTTTCACAACAAATAAGTATATGGTATTGCTTTTAATAAATTTGTTACTCATTGCTGTGGGCACCTTTATGGAAACTATAGCAGCTTTATTGATTTTGTTCCCTATCCTTTTAAAAGTGGCATTGGCGGTAGATGTTGATCCTATTCATTTTGCCGTAATAGCTGTATTAAATTTAATAATTGGTTTAACGACCCCGCCAGTTGGGGTTTGTTTATTTGTTGCCTCAAGTATAGGAAAGGTGTCCATAACCTCTGTTAGTAAAGCTGGTTTTCCTTTTCTAATGGTCAGTTTTATTGTGCTCATTTTAGTTACATTGTTTCCTAGCTTATCTCTAGCACTTCCTGAATTATTTGCGGATTAGAGGATTACTATTTTTTTACTTAGTACTCTTATTCATGAGTCTTTGTATTTGACCATCGGGTAATCTTAAGACTGAATAATATCCCTTATTATTATAGAGGTGTAATCGTCTTTTAAGGCTCAATTATCGTAAGGCACTAGAAATTAAATTTTGTTGCATTGTGTATATGTAATGCAAAAAAAATCCCAATAACTTTTTATTGGGATTTTTCTGTTTTATTTTGAATATGATATTTTATTCTCCTAAAAATGGATAGCGGTAATCCGTAGGAGTAACAAATGTTTCTTTAATCATTCTTGGAGATACCCAGCGCAGTAAATTTTGAGCACTTCCCGCTTTATCATTCGTTCCAGATGCTCTAGCGCCACCAAATGGTTGTTGCCCTACAACAGCACCTGTAGGTTTATCATTAATATAGAAATTACCTGCACTATTTTGTAAAGCTTCTGTTGCTTGAGTAACCGCATATCTGTCTTTAGATAATATGGCACCAGTTAGTGCATATTCACTTGTTTCATCTACCAATTTCAGAGTTTCAGCATAGGCATCATCTTCATAAATATATATGGTAATAACAGGACCAAATAACTCCGTACACATGGTAGTGTATTTAGGGTTACTTGTTACTATAACTGTTGGCTCAATAAAATAACCTTTACTTTTATCATAATTACCCCCAACTATAATTTCAGCATCTGAATCTGTCTTCGCTGCATCAATATATTTCGCTAATTTATCAAATGAACCTTCATGTATTACCGCAGTAATGAAATTGCCCATATCTTCAGGAGATCCCATTTTAAATGAGTTAACATCTTTTATAACCTGAGCTTTGACATCAGCCCATAAGCTTTTTGGGATATAAGCTCTAGAGGCAGCGCTACATTTCTGACCTTGGAACTCAAAAGCTCCACGCACTATAGCTGTGGCTACTTGAATAGGGTTTGCAGATTTATGTGCAACAATGAAATCTTTTCCTCCAGTTTCTCCTACAATTTTTGGGTAGGTTTTATAATTATGTATATTATTTCCAATTTGTTTCCAAAGTTCTTTAAAAATAAATGTAGAACCTGTAAAGTGCAACCCTGAGAAATCAGGACTTGCCAAAACCGTATTGGTAATCATAACAGGGTCGCCAAAAACTACATTGATAACGCCGGGAGGTACACCAGCTTCTTCAAATACATCCATAATAACTTTAGCAGAGTACACCTGACTGTCACTAGGTTTCCAAACCACAACATTACCCATTAAAGCCATACATGCTGGTAAATTTCCAGCAATAGCTGTAAAGTTAAATGGAGTTACAGCATAAGTGAAACCTTCTAAAGGGCGATATTCTATTCTGTTCCAAGCATCACTCGTGCTTTCAGGTTGTTCCATATAAATGTCAGTCATAAACTGCACATTAAAACGTAAGAAATCTATAAACTCACAGGCAGCATCAATTTCTGCTTGATGAATCGTTTTAGATTGGGCTATCATAGTAGCAGCATTTATTTTAGCACGGTAAGGACCAGCTATCAGTTCTGCCGCTTTTAAAAATATACCTGCACGTTGCTCCCAAGGCATTTGACTCCATGTCTTTCTAGCCTCTAAAGCGGTTGCAATAGCATCGTCAATATGAGATTGCTCCGCAACATGGTATGTGCCAACAACGTGTTGGTGATCATGCGGTGGAGACATTGTTCTAGTATTTCCTGTAGTAATATGTTCGCCATTAATATATAATGGAACATCAATTGTACTATTAAACATTGTCTTGTATGCTTCTAAAACTGCAAGTCTTTCAGGCGAACCTGGAACATATGATTTTACGGGTTCGTTAACCGCTATTGGAACATTAAAAAAGCCTTTTCCCATGATATTAGGTTTTTTATTAAAAATTATTCAGTAAATATGCTGCAAATTTAAGAATTTTCAAATGATAAATTGAGTGAGACACTTCTTAAAAGCGCGTTAAATTTTATTTATTTTTTGTAAGTTGCTATGCGCTTTTTAGACTAGATGTTTTATGTGTACTCTTACTATAATTCCAAAAGAAAATAAAGGATTTGTTATAACTCAAAATCGCGATGAAGCTCCAGATAGAATGGCGCTTGCTCCCGATTATTACGAGGTGAATGGCACCAAAATGTTATTCCCAAAGGATCAATTGGCAGGTGGAACTTGGATTGGTATCAGCGAAAAAAATAGAGTAGTATGCGTGCTTAACGGAGGGTTTGATTTGCATCAAAGGAAATCAAGTTATAGAATGAGTAGAGGGGTGGTGGCAAATGATTTTATGCTTTCAGATGATATTGTAAATACAGTTAATAGCTATGACTTTAATGATATAGAACCTTTTACCATTGTGATTTCAGATTGGAATACGGATTTAAAATTTTATGAATTGGTATGGGATGGTGAGCAAAAGTTTTTTACGGATTTGCCATTGGAATCAAAAATATGGTCATCATCTACTTTGTATTCTACAGTTATGAAACAAGAGCGTAATGCTTGGTTTGAAGCCTTTAAATCTGAGAGTATATTGGATTCAGAAGCCTTATTAGGTTTTCATAAATCGGCAGGTCGGGGAAACGAAGATTATGGTGTGGTTATGGATCGGGGTTTTGTAAAAACAACAAGCATTACTCAAGTCGAAAAAGATCATGGTAACTTAAAGATGCGTTATGAGCATTTGGATAGTCATATAGTTACAACAAAAGTCTTCAATGTACCGGAAGTTGTAAATGAATAATACTGGAATAATTTTAACATTGGCCTATCCAGATACCGTTGTTATGGTATCTAAAGAATGGTTTTCGCCTTATTTAAAATATATAGGCATTGGCAAAAAGAATTACTTGCGGGCTGGTCATGCGGCTTTGGTTCTAATAGAAAAAGAAACGGGCGTTTTAGAATACTATGATTTTGGTCGTTATATAACTACGGAATCCACAGGGCGCGTACGAGGAAGAGATACAGATAATGAATTGCATTTTCCCATGCAGGCTAGTATGGCAGGCGATTCTATTGCAAACATCAATTCTATTTTGGAGTTTTTAGCAACCCATCCTAAACTAACACATGGTGAAGGGAAATTAGTGGCCTCAGTTTGTAATGCTGTTGATTATAATCTGGCAAGGTCATATATAACAGAAATGCAAAACATGCATTTTGTTCGTTATGCGGCTTTTATTAAAAATGCCAGTAATTGTGCTCGTTTTGTTACAGATACTTTGATTGCTTCCGTTACAAATGCTTCTATTAGAAAGAAACTCAAAAACTCAAAATGGTTTACACCAAGTACCATTGGGAATGTGTTAATAGCAGATACAGAACAGTATGTTTATGAAGTCACTGAGAATGGTATGATATCTCAATACACAGGTTCCAAGAACCGCGAAAACCTTCGTTGTTTTTTTGATAAATTAAGAAATCATGAGCCGTCTGTAGCAGGATCACTAGAGCCTAAGGCTGTTGCTGGTTTGGACGATAATGCGCAATGGCTTTCAGGAATTGGTTCTGGGGCTTGGTATGAGTTGTATGCCACGTCTAAGCAGTTTGAATATCGGTATAGACGAATTTCTCCTTATGGAAATATTGATGTGGATGCCATATTTATTTTAGAAAGTGACGGTTTCGATTATCATTCAACATTTAAAATTGTACATTATTCTAACTGTGCTTTTTTTCACGTTGAACAATCGGGAGAGATTTTTAGATTCAACCGAAAGTTGTAATGTTTTAATAGAATTTTATATAAGAATTCTTTTCAGGAGCATCTGCAGTAGGTTCAGTCGTGAAACCAAATAGTCCTATAGCAATCCCGACCCAAATAAAGACCTAATTTGCAAGTGCAGTATTATTTCGTTCTCACCGCATTTAATGTATTTAGGGCCTGTTTTACATGTCTTTCATTATGAAAAATGAGTACTCTAAAAGTGTCCCCTAATTTTAAGGTTATTAATTTTGAAATAGAAATAGCAGTTTTGGTTTTGTCAAGATTTACATGTTTTGATTTATTTAAAAGTGCAATTACCCGATGCTGTTGTTCTATAAATTTATCAATGGTAGCAATGTCGAGATTTGAATTTATTGGATTCATTGATTTAAACGTTTTCATTTTGTATAAATTCTTTTTGTAAGCTACTGACTTGCTAAAATATTTACCTAACCAATTACTTTTAAAGATAGTTGTACTCTGCTTGTAATACGTGTTTGTTATTTTTTCTGTTATTTCAGGAAGATAAAAATCGCCATACCGATTAAGGTGCTCAATACATTCTAATACACTCCAGCTTTCAGGATTTTGTCTCTCGTTTAGAATCGTAATAGGTTGTTGTTTTAATTGCTCGGCGCTATTTAAGTTTGCACGAGTGATTTCTAACAGGTCTTGTAAAAGTTCTTTAGTTGCTAATGCCATAGTATTTGTTTTAAGGCAAAGGTCAATAGATAATTCATTAAAAAGATTGATTGAAATTAAGATTTTTTAATTCTTGAAAGTGTTTCAGGGGTCATTCGTAAATACGAAGCAATATATTTATTAGGTATTTCTTGGAATAGTTGAGGGCTTCTGTCTAATACTCTATGATACCTTTCAATAGGAGAAGAGGTAAGTATATCTCGTTCTCTTTCCATTTGTTGTAAAACGAAACTTTCTAGAATATTTAACCAAATACTTTTGTGCGCTTCAGATGACTCAATAAAGGTTTTAAATTCTTTTTTACTGATGGATTTTACTATTGTTTTTTTAAGTGCTTGAATATAGAAGTCTGAAGGTTGTTCATTTAGGAACGAATCTAATGAGGCTATAAGATTGTTTTTATAGCCAAACCTGATGGTGTGTTCTTCGTATTCATCAATTACAAATATTCTTAAACTCCCCTGTACCACCAAATAGATATTTGTGTCAATACTACCTTTGACTTTTAAATATTCATTCCGCTCTAAGTGTATTACTTTTTGCCAAAGGTTTTCATCCTCTATTTTTTCAATTAATATATTAATGGGGTTCATAAATACGTTCAACTATTAGAAAGGATGTTTTAAGTTACAAGGAAAAGTCGTAAGAAGCTTTTTTTAGTGAATACATCATATTAGATAATTAATCTCACACCACCTAACTCTTCAATTTTATAAGGGAAGCTATTCCCCGGCGATCCTATAAACATAAAGTTAATGGGAATGTCCCAGTCTTTTGATAGCTTATGAATTAACTCAGGAGTGAAATCTTCATTAAGTTCTATAAGTTCAATTTTTATCTCTGGATATTCCCTATCCACCACGTCTATGTCGTTTTTAAATTGAGCAGGAACCTCAAAACCATGTTTTGTAGCCGTAACTATTTTTATTTTTTTGGTGTGCTCATTGTTTTTAATGTATAACATGACTTTGTTTAATGTTTCAACGTCATCATTTTTTGTGAAGTACACAAATTCTTGGGAATTGATATCATCAATAATAGAGATAATTTTTTTATCGGTATTTAGAACAAATCTTCTGAAAGGATCAAAAACGGAATGAATTAGTTTCAACAAGAACTTTAATAAAATGGTTCTGTTTAGCATTATTATTATCAAAATAATAGCAGGAATGAAATATTCTAAAAACACTGATAAATTACTAGGAACGCCCACTTTAGGTTGCATAATGAGGTTTCCAATCAACGCAATGATTACCGCAGTAATAGCTGTAATGATTGCGAACCAACTTGCTTTTTCAGGGCGAGGTAATCTATGCCGTTTTACTTTTAATAGAATATTACCTATTCCAAAAAGCGCCATTACGGATAGGAATGAAATTGTATAAACGCCAGCCAAAAGTTTTACATTGCCTTTGGTGATAAGTAAAACCGATATAGTAAGCAGCAGAAAAACAATAGTGATGCGGTAAGAACTTCCTTTTTTGTTTTTCTTTAGAAAAAATTGTGGTAAAATACGATCAAGGGCCATTCGTTCTAATAGTCCGGAAACACCAACAAAACTTGTGAGTACCGCTCCGCTTAAAACTAAAAATGCATCAATAGCAATGATAATAGCTAACCAGTTTCCGCCCACATGAGAGGCCATTTCAATTAATAAGGTGTTTTGGTAGGCCTCACTTTGCAATAAGGGCATGGCAAATAAGGATAGAGCAAACAAGGCCGCAAGGGGATTAATGATACTCACAATAATCCACATATTTTTTAGTGTTTTTGGAAATACACCGCGTTGTTGCTCTTCTACAAAGTTGGCAGAGCTTTCAAAGCCAGAAACGCCTAGCATTGAAGCTGCAAATCCAAGAAAAATGGCATTGCTAATACTGCCTCCCGTAACGGGCAGATGCCAGTTTTCAATAAATATGCTGATGCCATTATTAAAAAGATAGAAAGTGATAAATGCGCTTAGGATGGCAAAAGATGTTAAATGAAAAAGGAAAATCCCAATAGCCACTTTCGCTGACTCAGAAACGCCGCCAATGGTCAAAAGAGTGAAAAAGATTAATAAAATTATAGAAGAAATAATGATGGGTATCGCAGGAATTAAATGATGGAGGTAATGAATGGCTTCATTTGCAGAAATGACTGCGGTAGCCATATAGGATAATAAGGTTAAAGTAGCTGCAAAAGAGGCCACGGACTTACTGGTGGTATTTAAAAGTGCATTATAGGCACCGCCGTTTAAGGGCAATGCTCCAACTACTTCTCCATAAATTTTTCTAAATAGAAAAAGAACCAATGACACAATAAGAAGGGTAATCCAAGCATACTGACCTGCAAAAGCAATGGCCAGCGCCGATACATATAATACAGATGAGCTTATGTCATTGCCACATATGGCTGTTGAGGCAAGTGTAGATAGTTTTTTACTTTTTTTCATTATAATTTCTCAATGCTACTTTTAGTAGTAATACATTCTGTTGAGGTGATAATTATTTATTTGGGTATGGCATATACCTAACTATTAAACTTGTATGGACTTAAAGATAAGAAATAAAGTAAAATGGAGGTTAAGCGACGATTAAATCTCTAGGGAACTTCTTTAGCAAAAAGAGGTACGAATCCTACATGATATGCATGTGGTTTAGAATAAATATGTTTTTGCTTTACTGTAAATTTCATCAAATAATACTTCCGCATGTCCGCTTGGAAACTCATTTGTTATGTCTTCCATGGAAGGGTTTGATGGGTAAGAGCCAGAATCAAAAATGAGTTTTCTCCAGCTCCCTTGAGATTCCGTCATTATAACCCGCCAGTCATTTTGAAATGTTTGTTCCACAAATAAAGTTCGAGTAGTAGTAAATTTTGTTATCAATTCGAGGTTGTTGTTGAGTAATAAAAGCGTACAACCTCCAGTGCCACAAAAATATGAAGTCAAAAAGTTTATAAAAACTTCATTTTCTCCATCATTGTTTAAGTCTATTTTGTATAACTGAAATTTTCTTTGATTATCTGATATGATATTTAAATCCTCTTTGTTTAAAAATTGGGTGGATATGTAGATTTTTAATTTTTCTGCTAAGGCGTCGTCTACACTTTGTTTTGCGTAATCATCTACAGGCGTTTTGGGGTCTATAATTGGAACCTTTTCAACAGTCTCAGTATCTTGAGTAATTTTAATATGCTTGTTTTTTGAGTTGTCCTGCTTGCAGGAATAAAAAAATACTATTAGAAATATTACCGCAGTTTTTAATATGTTTTTAATCATATTCAAGATTTTTATATCGTTCAGAACCTTTCTGTATAAGATTAGTAGAACCTTAGCATGGAATACATGGTATGAATAAAATTTTTATTTTTTATTCATGTAATCCCAAAGTTATATGCTGTCGACATTTGTAACCTGTAAGTTACAAATTATTCAACACATACTAAATTTGGTTATGTAAATCGGATTTATAATGCGGCTAACACTATGAGTCTCTTTCGAGTACAGTAAAAGGGATTAACAATTATAGAGCATTGCTTGTAAAAAAACACCAAAAAGCCTGAGTCTTACTCTCTGTACAAGAAATAATTATTAACTAAATCAATATAAAATTGTTTCGCTTGATCTACATCCAGTCCTCTCGCCTGAAAAAGCGCATTTGTCTTAAACGCATTGATGATTGGCTTCTTACTTTTTGGCTTTCTGTAGTCGTTAGTGGCTTTTTTATAATAGGCATAAAGTTTTAAAAGCGTGTCCGCAGGAAAAGGTTCTTCATGTTTGTTAACCCGATCTACGGCCTCTTGAAATCTTATGTCTAAATCTTTATCGCTCATTAGCCTTTTTCAGCAATAACGGTTTCGCCACCACTCACTTTTTGATTTAATTTAACCTTTATTTTAGTGTCTAATGGTAAAAATAAATCTACTCTAGAACCAAATTTTATAAAGCCTGAGTCTTGACCTTGAATAGCTTTGTTGTTTAATTTGGCATAATTTACAATACGTTTAGCTAGGGCACCAGCTATTTGCCGATGTAAGACCTTACCGTAAGTTTCATTTTCTACAACAACAGTAGTACGTTCATTTTCTTCACTAGCTTTTGGGTGCCAAGCCACTAAATATTTTCCAGGATGGTATTTGCTGAAAATAACATTGCCACTAATAGGGTAGCGCGTAACATGCACATTTAATGGTGACATAAAAACGCTTACTTGTAAGCGCTTTTCTTTAAAATATTCTTTTTCAAATACTTCTTCAATTACTACAACTTTGCCATCAACCGGGGAGAGTACATGTTTGTCATCAATAACAGAATGACGTTTTGGATTTCTGAAAAACTGTAAAATTAAGATTAAGACTAGCAATAATCCAATCATGATTACAGTTCTAAGCCACGCTTGACCGATGTAAGTATCAGCCAAAAGAAAACAGCCCACAACGAATATGAGCGTAATGATAATAATTTTATGACCTTCTTTATGAAACATAATGTAGTATTCTTAAAAATAAATATATGAACGGCGCTGCAAATATAATGCTGTCTAAGCGGTCTAAAAGACCACCGTGTCCAGGCATAATAACACCACTATCTTTAACTTTTGCTTGTCTTTTAAATTTGGATTCTATTAAATCACCAATGGTTCCGAACACACTTATAATGATACTTAATATTAGCCAGTTAGTAAAACCCAAAGTTTCCGTAAAGGTAGCGATAAAATAGCTTGCAACGCATGAAAAGAATAGTCCACCAAGAAATCCTTCAACTGTTTTTTTTGGGGATATACTTTCAAAAAGCTTTTGTTTCCCAAAGTTTTTACCCACTAAATAAGCGAATGTATCGTTAACCCAAATCAAAATAAAAGCCCCTAATAATATCTGTGGATTATAGGCTTGGTAATAATTTGCAATCAATATTAAAAATACGAAAGCGCTTGATAAATAAAAAGTAGTAAGCAAAAATCGTTTGGTGCTGAACAATGGAATTGTTTTTTCAGAAAAAAGATCTTTAATTAAAAATAGATTTACAAAAATTGAAAGTACCATTAGGATTTGAATAGCTTCATTCAATCCCTGATCTGTATTTAAAACCGTTTGCCAATAACCAAAAATGCCAAATAGGAGGGTGAAAATTAGATAAGGAACGTAGCTTTTAAGCTGAATAAGTCTAAGGAATTCCCCCATACAAATTAATCCAAAAACAAAAAAAAGGCCAATAAGAGCCTGTTCAAAAAACAAGCAAACCACTAATAATGACACGTAAAGTAATCCAGAGAGTAATCGGGTAAGGGTTTCTTTCATCCTATAAGTCTTCTAGAAGCAGAAGGTAGAGATTTTTTGCGCTACTACCATAACTTAGAAAATCTTTTTCATTACCAGATTTAAAATGTTTTATGGTTGTAATATTGGTAGGTATTTTTTGTTTGTTTTTGGTTTTTATTCCTCTTAGTCCTTCTCCTATATTTTCAACAATTTGACTTGTAGTAGCAAACACAACCACATTAAAAGGTAATTCGGGAAGTTTCTTTTCAAAAATTTGTTTTGATGAAATTAATAATGAGCCATCATTAGCAATGAGGTTTTCACAGGTGGTTAAGAAAAAAGTTGAAGTATTTATGTTTTTAGTTGACAATAAATCACAGCTTTTAAATTTATCGTCGAGATTGGAATCTAATACTAAGACCTGCTCTTCAGACCACTCATTTTCTTCAATAATATGTCCTAGGTTTTCAAAGGCTTCATTTAAATTTTCGCAATACAAGAATTTACCGCCATTAGCTTTAAAGTTTATTGTAAACCTTTCATCTATTGGTAGTTTTATTTCTGGCATATATCTGCCTCTGTCATCAGATTTTAATTCCTCTTCAGATCGTTTAGATTTGGAACCAAAAAATTTTCTAAAAAGACTCATTTAATTATTTGCTATTAACCCAGACTATTATGTACTTTATCAAATATAAAAAATCTTAAATTAACCTTACGACTAATTTAAGATTTTTACTATAACCTTAACAAAACAAATAAGTTTCAGTCTATTCTTCCTCTTCGCTATTTGTTTTTTCTTTAGAATTAACCTTTTCCTCTTTTTCAAAAGGTCGTTTCCCAAATATTTTTTCGAGGTTATCTTTAAAAATCACCTCTTTTTCTAATAGAACTTCTGCAAGCTCTGTTAATTTATCTTTATGTTCTTCAAGTAAATTTATAGCCCGTTGATATTGTTCTTCAATAATATCAGATATTTCTTTGTCTATAAGTTCTGCTGTTTTCTCACTGTAGGGCTTTGTAAAACCATACTCACTTTGACCCGAATCATAATAAGTAAGATTACCAATCTTATCGCTTAAGCCATAAATGGTAACCATTGCTCTAGCTTGTTTAGTGACTTTTTCCAAGTCACTTAATGCTCCAGTTGAAATTTTGTTAAAGATTACTTTTTCTGCAGCACGACCACCAAGAGCAGCACACATTTCATCCAACATTTGTTCAGGGCGCACAATTAAACGCTCCTCTGGTAAATACCAGGCTGCACCTAAAGAACGACCACGTGGTACAATGGTAACTTTAACTAATGGGGCAGCATGTTCCAACATCCAACTTGTAACGGCATGTCCGGCTTCATGAAAGGCCACTGCTTTTTTCTCACTAGGCGTTATAATTTTATTTTTCTTTTCTAATCCACCAATGATACGGTCTACTGCATCAAGAAAGTCCTGTTTGTCAACTTCTTTTTTACCATTTCTAGCAGCAATTAAGGCAGCTTCATTACAAACATTGGCGATATCTGCTCCAGAAAAACCAGGTGTTTGTTTGGAAAGAAAATCTAAATCTAAATCTTTCGCTTTTTTCAGTGGTCTTAAATGAACTTCAAATATTTCTTCTCGTTCACGCACATCAGGAAGATCAACATAGATTTGTCTGTCAAAACGACCTGCACGCATAAGTGCTTTGTCAAGAATGTCTGCTCTGTTTGTTGCAGCAATCACAATAACGTTTGTATTGGTGCCAAAACCATCCATTTCAGTTAATAATTGGTTAAGGGTATTTTCACGTTCATCATTGCTACCAGACATGGCGTTTTTACCTCTAGCACGACCTATGGCATCTATCTCATCAATAAAAATAATAGATGGTGATTTTTCTTTGGCTTGCTTAAATAAATCTCTAACACGAGACGCGCCTACACCTACAAACATTTCCACAAAATCTGATCCTGATAGTGAAAAGAATGGTACTTTGGCTTCACCAGCTACTGCTTTTGCTAATAAGGTTTTACCTGTACCTGGAGGGCCTACAAGTAAAGCGCCTTTTGGAATTTTTCCACCAAGTGAAGTGTATTTTTCAGGGAATTTTAGGAAGTCTACTATTTCTTGTACTTCTTCTTTTGCCCCTTCTAATCCAGCAACATCTTTGAAACTTGTTTTTACTTCTGTATTTTGATCAAATAACTTGGCCTTTGATTTCCCTATATTAAAAATTTGACCACCAGCGCCTCCACCAGCACCACCAGACATACGTCTCATAATAAAAATCCAAACACCTATTAGAAGAATGAATGGCAAGATGCCCATGAGTAAGTTGCCCCAATCATTGGTTTCTGTATCAAAAGTGATAACAGGTTTGTCCGTTAAATCTTTTGTAGATTCATTTAATTTGTTTTCAAAATTCTGTAAATCACCAAATTCAAATCTATAGTTGGGTAATTTGGTTGCAGATGGTATAAAAGATTGAGGTTTTGAATTTTTGTGAATCTCTTTTGATTCAGCATCTTTAGTTAAAAATACTTTGGCAACCCGTGTGTTTTTAACAATATCAACGCGCTCAACGTCACCATCTTGCAAATATTTAAAAAAGTCGGATGGCGTAGTTAGGTTTCCATCTTGATAGCTTCCGCCACTAAACAGTTGAAACCCTAAAAACACAGCAATTAGAATACCGTATACCCAATAAGGACTAAATTTAGGTTTTTTGTCTTTTATATTTTTGTTTTCTTTTGCCATTTCAATGTTTTAGTAACTTGTTTCTATAATAGTGGTTTTTGCGTCTCCCCAAAGGCCTTCAATGTCATAAAATTCTCTAATATGTTTTTGAAATACATGAACAACAACATTGACATAATCAATTAACACCCACTCTGCATTATCTGCACCTTCGGTATGCCAAGGATTGTCTTTAAGCTCTTTGCTGACTTTTTTCTGTATGGAATTAACTATAGCGTTTACTTGCGTATTTGAAGTTCCTTCGCAAATAATAAAGTAATCACAAACTGTGTTTTCAATATCTCTTAAATCTAAAATATTTATTTCATTACCTTTAACATCTTCAATGCCACTAATTATTACTGATATTAATTCGTCTGCGTTAATTTTTTCTTTCGCCATTAAATTATTTAAATTTTGTGCAAAGTTATTATTTTTTTGGTTCTTTATACTTTAAATTAATCATAAGATTTAATAGAAAACCAATATATTCTGCATGCGTATAGTCAAACTTGATGCCACTGATTCTACAAATAGCTATTTACGACGTTTATATACTCAAGAGACACTATCGGATTTTACAGCTGTAGTTGCTCAGGTTCAAACTCAAGGACGTGGTCAATTGGGAACTATTTGGGAGTCTCAACCTTCTAAAAATCTGACTTTTAGTGTTTATAAGCGATTGGTTGGAGTACGTCCTAATGACTTTTTTTACGTCAGTATGACAGCGGCTTTAGCTTTAATGAAAACCTTAGAATTAATTTCAATACCTCGATTAAGTGTAAAATGGCCTAACGACATTATGTCAGCCAATAAGAAGATTTGTGGGATATTGATTGAAAATGTCATGAAACAAGGCGTGTTTGAGTCATCTATTATTGGTATAGGTCTCAATGTAAATCAGACTGACTTTGAGAAATTACCTCAAGCATCATCTTTAAAAAGGATTTCGGGTATCGATTATGATATGGACCAAATTACGGTTAGTATCATTCAGAATTTAAAGGTGACTTTTGAAAGATTAGAGCGCAACGAATTGAAATCTTTGAAAGAAGAATATGAATCTTATTTGTTTAGAAAAAATAAACCTTCAACATTTAAGGATGCTGAAGGTTCTATGTTTTCTGGTTTTATTAAAGGTGTTTCTAAATCGGGAAAATTACAAGTACTACTTGAAGATCAAGTAGTACAGCATTATGATTTGAAAGAAATAACGCTTTTGTATTAGATTGACGAAGGTATATTCGTAGCTAAAGTTTCAATAAATTTAGTGATAGGGCTTTTAATCATCATGGCCATCATGGGATTAAAATCACCTGAAAAACTTAATTGTACTTCGCTCGAATTATCATCTACCTGATTAATATGTCCTACAAGTGAGAAATCCAATTTTCCACCTGCTGCACCTAGTACTATTTTATTAGGAGGGATAACTTCCTTCTTTTTCAAAACAATTTCGGGCATACCTTTTAAGGCAAATATGAAGGTGTCCTCTGATAGTACTTCAAATTTACTAATATTCTCAGGCATTAAAGATTCGAAATTTTTTATATCAGCTAAAAAAGCACAAACATCTTCTGGAGATTTACCAACATTTATTTTTGGAGATTCTAAATTCATAGTATTGTTAAATTCTTGATTGTTATAAAGTTATACGAGTTTTGTGCTAAATTAAAGAAATTTGGCTTTAAATAGCATTCCATTCGCTGGGATTGGTATTCCATTCAGACAAAGTCTCTAATTCTTTTTGAGAAATATAGTTGGTATCAAGGGCTTGTTCTAAAAGATTATCGTAATTACTTAGGGTTTGTAGCATAATGCCTTCTTTTTTGAAGTTTTCGGCAGCCACATCAAATCCATAGGTAAATATAGCTACCATACCTTTTACGTTTATATTAGCTTCTTTTAATGCTTTTACAGCATTCAAACTACTTTTGCCTGTGCTAATTAAATCTTCCACAACAACAACGTTTTGTCCGCTTTCAATAAAGCCTTCAATTTGATTTTTACGTCCATGACCTTTGGCGTCAGGTCTAACATAAATAAAAGGCAAATCGAGATATTGAGCTACTAGCATGCCAATCCCAATCGCCCCTGTGGCTACACCCGCTATAACATCTGGTTTTCCATATTGTTTTTCAATATGGTTGGCCATAGTTTCTCGGATGTAATTACGTATTGGAGGAAAAGATAGTACAATACGGTTGTCACAATAAATTGGTGATTTCCAGCCAGAAGCCCAAGTGAAAGGTTCTTTGGGACTGAGCTTTATTGCATTAATTTGTAATAAAACTTCAGCTGTTTTTTTTGCGGTGTTTTTGTTAAAAATCATAGATGCAAAATTACATATAAATTTAATTTTAGAGAATGCCACTTAGTGATAAAAAAAAATATTTTTCAACAATGTTTTGGGTCTAGGTAAAAATCATATTTTTACCGTATTCAATTTTTTAATAGTGGTAAACTATGTATAAAGTTTTTGTTGGAGATAAGCCAATTGTTTTAACTGCAATAGTTGAGAAGGAAACTAACTTTAAGAATTATTTACTTAAAACAGTGAATATGGCTAAGGTTATAAAAAAACTTAATAATACTTCTTTAGAAGAAGTAAGGTTGATACATAAAAATGAAGACAAGCTCATTAAAAAATTTTTAAAAAAGTTGCCTTGTGTCATTGCAGGAGGAGGAAAAGTCTATAATGATAGCGGGGAAATATTGTTTATTTATAGAAATGATAAATGGGATTTGCCAAAAGGAAAGGCAGAACGAAAAGAAACTATTGAAGAAACAGCTATGCGTGAGGTGACCGAGGAAACAGGGGTTACTGGTCTGAGTATTAGCAAACCTTTAGATAGGACCTATCATATTTTCAAGCGTAATGGGCAATATAGAATTAAAGTGACGTATTGGTTCGAAATGAAAACAAGTTTTAATGGTAAATTACATGCTCAGGAGAATGAGGGTATTACCAAAGTGGCTTGGTTGAATAATGATCAAGCTCTGGCGGCTCTTGAAAATTCTTATGCCAATATAAAATTATTGATATAAATTCATTTAGTTTTTAGCCAAGTTAATTTGTGCCAGAGTTTTTCTAGTGGACCTTGTTTGAAGGTTTTTAGCCAGTATTTATAAATATACACCTGAATCACAAAAAGTAATATTCCGAGTAAAAAACTTTTGGTATGGCCTAATGATGGACCTAATCCTAGGCCGTATTCATAAAAAACGTAACTACCTACAATCGATTGAAAAACATAGGCGGTTAAACTCATTTTGCCGCAATGACGTAACCCGTTAGTTGATTTTTTGAATATGGTTGTTTTGTATAACAATAGAAAAACGGATATTAAAATGAAGGTAAAGGCTAAATTGCCATACATGTCAATTGCCTTAACAAGGGTGTCTTTATAAATTTTTTCAGTGATATTTGCTTTCATATTTAACTCTAGCATGTAAAGAGAAATAAAGGCTAGTATGGAAAGCATTAAAGTTTTTTTCCAAAACATTCTACTTTTTACTGAATCTCTGAAATAATTCTTTTTGCCTAGCCAATACCCTAAAACAAAAAGCCCAGCAGTTTGTAATAATCGACCAACCCCATACGCCCAAAGAAGAGCAACTTTGTGTCCGTACAGTGTATTGTTTTTTATTAACTCAAAAAACGAATCACTTAATTGTCCTTCTATTATGAAACCCCAATAACTACTCATTTGGGTTTGTGGTACCATGTATTCATTATCGAATAGATATACAAAATAATGTATCCATTCTATAGGTTGTAACAGAAAAAACAAGGAGGTAAAAAGTAATGCCTTTTCACGCCATTTTCTTACTAAAAAAAGGATGATGCCAACTATAGAATACATAAGTAGGACCTCACCAGGAAAGAAAAGTCCATTTATAAAAGCAAACCCAGCTAAAAGTACCATTCGCCATAAAAATCGGAATCCAAAGTCTTTGCCTAGGTTTTGTTGTTTAGCGAACATTAAACTAAATGTAAAACCAAATAAAACAGCAAAAATAGCATAGCCCTTTCCTCCAAAAATAAAAAACAAAGTGTCCCAAACACCTTCATCTAGGTTATTTAGCCAATCTGGTTGTGTGTTCTTGTCCGGAAATACGTAAAAGTTAAAGTGTTCAATACTATGTAAAAGCATAATACCCATAATAGCGAAGCCGCGTAAAGCATCAACAGCATTAATTCTTACTTTTTTTTCTGGTAATTTAGCCATCACATAATAGTTCCTCGGAGATAAAGTTAAAAATATGAAAAAGGAATGATAAAGATTAGTCTATATTTAGGATATAACGAGCACTAATTACCCGCAAGTCATTTAAGGATTATTATGTTTAGATTTATTTTAACTTACATGATTTTATATACAGGAATAAGCAATCTTTGATTTACAGTGATTGAATGTGTCATAATTTATATTACTTCTTCTTGCACGTCAATATATTAAACGTAAATTTGCACCTTCAAAAAAACAACCATGACTGAATTTATAATTAAACGTACAGCAAACGCTAAAAATGACATTTTAGCTGGGATTACTGTATCATTGGCAATGGTGCCTGAAGTTGTGGCTTTTGCCTTCGTGGCTCAAATAGATCCTTTAATGGCGCTTTCGGGAGCCTTTATAATTGGATTAGTAGCCGCTATTTTTGGAGGGAGACCCGGATTGATCTCAGGAGCGGCAGGAGCAGTTGCCGTAATTTTTGTTGGCATGATTGCTGAAGGTCATACAAAAGGAATGTTATTTGATCAACCTATAGAGAATATGGGTTTTTTCTACCTAATGGCCTGTGTTGTTTTAATGGGGGTTATTCAAATCCTTGCAGGAGTTTTTAAGCTAGGACGGTTTGTAAGATTGATTCCGCATCCTGTTATGATGGGATTTGTTAATGGTCTTGCTATTGTGATATTCTGGGCACAAGTTAAAATGTTTTCACACAAAACATTACATATATCTCCAGAGGGCGTGAAAGAATATGTTAGTACTTTTATGAGTGGTACTGAATTATACATCATGATTGGCCTAGTGGCACTTACCATGGGTGTTATTTATGTATTGCCTAAGATTACCACTAAAATTCCTGCAGCCTTAACAGCTATATTGGTAACGACATTAATTGTGGTTGGTTTTAATATGGATGTTTCAACCGTTGGTTCTTATATTATTGAAGGAGGAGGTACGGGTTTAAAAGGGGAATTCCCTACACCTAATGTTGAGTTATGGCAAAAGTTACCTTTTAATTTTGATACACTTAGTTTTATTTTGCCTTATGCTTTTTTGGCGGCATCCGTTGGATTGATAGAGTCTTTAATGACAATGAACTTAGTGGATGAGCTTACTGAAACTAGGGGCGATGGAAATCGCGAATGTATTGCACAAGGAGCTGGTAATATTATGTCTGGGCTTTTTGGAGGTACCGGAGGTTGTGGTATGATTGGTCAGACGGTAATTAATATTAAAGCTGGTGGCCGTAGAAGATTATCCGGAATTATGATGGCGCTTACTTTATTAACCTTTATCTTATTTACTGATAAATTAATCGAGCAAGTTCCCATAGCAGCATTAATTGGGGTTATGTTCATGATGGTTATTGAGACTTTTGCATGGTCTAGTTTTAGAATCATGCGAAAGATACCTAAATCGGACGCCTTTGTTTTGGTTGTTGTGTCTGCAGTTACAGTTATTTTTGACTTAGCTATAGCCGTTTTTGTTGGGGTTATTATTTCGGCTTTAGTTTTTGCATGGGAAAATGCAAAACGTATTAGAGCGCGTAAACGTGTACGTGAAGATGGTACTAAGGTCTATGAAATTTGGGGTCCCTTATTTTTTGGTTCTATTATTGCTTTTAATGAGAAGTTTGATGTTAAAGATGATCCAGAACATGTTGAGGTTGATTTTGTAGAGTCTCGAATTAGTGATCATTCAGCTATTGAAGCTATTTTTAACTTAGTTAGTAAATATGAGGCTGCGGGTAAAAAGATAAAATTAAAGCATTTAAGTGAAGATTGTAAAATTCTATTGTATAAGTCTAACCCTAAATTTAGGGAGGTTATCGTAGAAGATATTGATGATCCTAGGTATCACTTGGCTGAAAATCCGGAAGCCTTTACCAAAGGACTTTCTGAATATAAGTTTTAGATTTTCCTATCAAAAAGGCTGTTTTTATTATAGGTTATTTTTCCTTAAACGGTTCATGGTAAAAGAGTTTTCAAAAACGATTTACTAATAAACTATCATGCGGTTGTTTCTGGTTGCCTAAGACCATGTTGAATTATTGTACTCTAACAGCTTCTGGTACTAGTTTGGTATAATCGCCGTTATTTCTGATTACATCACGTACAATATTGGAGGCAATATATGAAGTGTCGGCGGAAGTTAATAAAAATACTGTTTCAATTGGTGCTAAATCTCTGTTAGTATGCGCGATGGCTTTTTCAAATTCAAAATCTGCTGGATTTCTTAAACCACGTAAAATAAATGAAACATCAATTTTTTGACAAAAATCTACTGTTAAGCCTTCATAGGCTACCACTTTTATTTTAGCTTCATGAGCAAAAGTGTCTTCAATAAATTTTATGCGTTCCTCCAGTGAAAACATGTATTTTTTTTCAGCATTGACACCTATGGCTACTATAATTTCATCAAACAGCGTGACGCCACGGGTAATTATGTCAAGATGACCTAAGGTTAGGGGATCAAAAGATCCCGGAAATAAAGCTCGCTTCATAGTGCATATTTTATGTTTCCAGTAATGTGATGTCTATTTATGTTTTGATGATATTTCAAAGATAGTTATTAATTATTTTAAGGCTTCTTCAATGGCATTGTCAAACAAATCGGTTAACGAAATGTTTGCTGCTGCAGCTTGCTGAGGTAAAATGCTTTCTCGTGTTAGGCCTGGAACAGTATTCATTTCTAATAAATGAGGTTCGCCTTCTTTAAAAATAAATTCACTTCGGCTAAAACCTTTCATTTTTAATACTTCGTATATCTTTTTTGCCACATGTGTAACTTTAACTTCCTGTTCTTTTGTTAGTCGAGCTGGCGTGATTTCTAGAGATTTGCCAAGGTATTTTGCTTCGTAATCAAAAAAATCATTTTCTGAAACGATTTCTGTAATAGGGAGTACCTTACTTTTTCCTTTGTATGTAATAACACCAACAGAAACTTCAATACCGTCTAAAAAAGACTCAATGATAATTTCATTGTCCTCTTGAAAAGCAACATCAATTGCTTGTTTCAATTTTTCTTTTTCATGGACTTTGCTGACTCCAAAACTACTTCCTGCTTTATTGGCTTTCACAAAACAGGGCAAGCCTACCTTGCCAATTATGGTGTCTTCATTATATGATTCACCGAGGTTTAGATGATACGATTCAGCAGTTTTAATACCGTAAGGCTTTAATATGCTGAGTAAATCTCGTTTGTTAAAAGTTACACCGGCTTGATACATATTGCAACTGGTGTGAGGAATGTTTAGCAATTCAAAATAGCCTTGCATGTAGCCGTCCTCACCAGGGGAGCCATGAATTGCATTAAAAACACAATCAAAGGTGATTTTTAAGCCGTCAATATGTATTGAAAAATCATTTTTGTCAATGGGGAACTCTATGTTTTCGTTGTCAACATAAACCCATTTATCTTTAAAAATATGGATGCGGTATGCTTGGTATTTATTGGTGTCTAGGGTTTCGTAAACCACATTTCCACTAGCTAATGAAATTTTATATTCATTAGAATAACCGCCCATAATGATTGCAATGTTTTTTTTCATTGAATTTACTATTAGGGGATTCCCTTTAAACAGGTAACCTTTTATATGCTTATTAATTTATTTAAAATCTAAAACCCATAATAAAGCGTATTTATTATAAGTCGAGCTAAAATATCATATATATTGCAAAACAAAAAACAGTTCTGTTTTTATATATTTGCCTAACAGAAAATTCTATAAATGAGTCTGATTAAATTTATAACGAGTAAAACTTTTTTAAAACAAATACTATTAGCAGTAGTGGCTATTGTGGTTATATGTTTTGTGTTGTTAAAGTGGTTAAACGTATCCACAAATCATGGCCAGTTTCAGACCGTTCCAGATTTAAAAGGAAAGTCTATTAGTGTGGCTCAGGTTGCCTTACAAGATAATAAGCTTGTTATGAAGATTCAAGATTCGGCAAATTATAATCCGGATTACCCTAAGTTTTCAGTTATAGAGCAAGAACCACTAGCGGGTACTAAAGTTAAAGAAGATCGAAAAATATATATTACCCTGAATCCATCTGGGTATAGAAAAATGATAATTCCTGAAGGATTAATTGATAAAACATTTCGTCAAGTAAAACCTACGTTAGAAGCGTTGGATTTTAAAATTGGAAAAATCACCTATGTTGACAATATAGGAAAGGACATTGTTTTGAAATTATCTCATAAAGGAAAAAAAATTAAAGCTGGAGATAAGTTAGCTAAAACTGCAATTATAGATTTGGAACTTGGTAATGGGCAAAGGCCTTAAATTATGAATGACTATACACCGCAATTACCAAACGAAGATAATCTTTATGAACATCATGCTTTTACTGTAGATAAGGGGCAGGCACCTTTGCGTATTGATAAATATTTAATGAATTTTGTTGAAAATGCAACGCGAAGTAAAATTCAGGCGGCTGCTAAAGACGGAAGTATTTATGTGAATGATGCGCCTGTAAAATCGAATTATAAAGTCAAGCCAGAAGACAAAATTCGGGTACTTTTTAAACATCCACCATTTGAAAATTTATTAGTAGGTGAAGATATTTATCTTGATGTAGTTTACGAAGATGATGATTTGCTGGTGGTAAATAAACCTGCAGGTATTGTTGTGCATCCTGGACATGGTAATTATTCTGGTACCCTGATAAATGCTTTGATATATAGATTTGATAAATTACCTAATAATTCCAGTGAGCGCCCTGGATTGGTGCATAGGATTGATAAGGATACTAGTGGTCTTTTAGTGGTTGCTAAAACCGAAAATGCTATGGCTCATTTGTCGGCGCAATTTGCGAATAAGACAAGTGAACGCGAATATGTTGCCTTAGTTTGGGGTAATATGAGTGAAGATGAAGGGACAATAGAAGGAAATATTGGTCGTCACCCTAAAAATAGACTACAAAACACAGTTTTTTTTGATGATGAGGCTGATAGAGGTAAGCCTGCTGTTACGCATTATAAGGTGTTAGAGCGTTTGGGTTATGTTACCTTGGTTTCTTGTAAGCTTGAAACCGGACGCACGCACCAGATTAGAGTGCATATGAAGCATATTGGTCATACGCTTTTTAATGACGCACGATATGGTGGTGATAAAATTTTAAAAGGAACCACCTTTACTAAATACAAACAGTTTGTAGACAATTGTTTTAAAGTATTGCCAAGACAAGCCCTACATGCAAAAACCTTAGGATTTGAACATCCTACAAAAGGTGAGTTTATGCGATTTGAAGTGCCCGTGCCAGAGGATATGCAAAATTGTGTTGAAAAATGGCGCGCCTATACCAAGAATCAAGAGTTGAATTAAATTTATACACGCTTAGTTTTTTCTTCTGTCAATTATTCTTGAATATAGCTTTGTTCAGCTAGTTGTAGCGTGGAGAGCGGTGTCAATACAATACCTTTATTCTTTTTTTTGATTAAATAGACGGATTGGTTTTGTTTGAAAACTCGTTGATAAATTGACGCTCATATTTTGATTAAAAACGATTACTTTTTAAAATATTCCTTTTCTTTGCATTACAATAAAATATTATGAGTCAAGAAGTTTCAAAACGATATGCCCAGCGCGGTGTTTCTGCATCAAAAGAGGATGTGCACAATGCCATTAAAAACATAGATAAAGGGCTGTTCCCTAAAGCATTTTGTAAAATTGTTCCAGATTATCTTACAAATGATGATGCGTATTGTTTGGTGATGCATGCTGACGGTGCTGGAACAAAGTCGTCTTTGGCATATATGTATTGGAAAGAAACTGGTGATATTTCAGTTTGGAAAGGCATTGCACAGGATGCATTAATTATGAATATTGATGATTTATTGTGTATTGGTGCCACTGATAATATCATGTTGTCTTCTACCATTGGTAGAAATAAAAATTTGATTCCTGGCGAAGTGCTTTCTGCAATTATTAATGGTACAGAGGAGTTACTTGAGGATTTGAAATCATTTGGTGTAACCATTCATTCAACAGGTGGAGAAACTGCAGATGTTGGAGATCTTGTAAGAACAATTATTGTAGATTCTACGGTAACCGCAAGAATGAAACGTTCTGATATTATTGATAATGCAAATATTCAAGCAGGTGATGTCATTGTTGGTTTAGAGAGTTTTGGTCAAGCTACTTATGAAAAAGAATATAATGGGGGAATGGGTAGTAATGGTTTAACCTCTGCGCGTCATGATGTGTTTAGTAAGTATTTAGCTGCAAGCTATCCAGAAAGTTTTGATTCTGCTGTTCCAGAAGATTTAGTTTATTCTGGTGGTGTAAAATTAACTGATGCTGTTGCGGGCTCTCCTATAGATGCTGGGAAGTTAGTGTTGTCACCAACACGTACCTATGCACCAATTATTAAGAAGATTCTATCCCAATATTCCAGTGAGGCAATACATGGTATGGTGCATTGCTCAGGTGGTGCTCAAACAAAAATTCTTCATTTTGTAGATCAATTTCATATTGTTAAAGATAATATGTTTCCAATACCGCCATTGTTTAGATTAATCCAAGAGCAGTCTAAAACAGATTGGAAAGAAATGTATCAAGTATTTAATTGTGGACATAGGATGGAGCTTTATGTGTCGCCAGATGTGGCCGAAGAAATTATTCAAATCTCAAAATCATTTAATGTTGACGCTCAAATAATTGGTAGAGTTGAAGCCTCAAAAGATAAAAAACTTACAATAAAATCTGAGTTTGGAGAGTTTACGTATTAAATTAATTCTCTTTTTTGCTGGAATGGAATAATTCTTGATAATAAGGTGATTTGTAAAAATTAATTTTAGCCTATGATGAGGTCCCTTGTAATTCTTGTTTTTATTTTCTTTTACTCCGCCTCCTTTGGGCAGCCCAATTGGCTTTTTATTAAAGAAAAAAAAAGTGAGTACACTGGTCCGCAATGGATTTATGAGAATAGAGCTGCTTTCTTAATTAATGAAGCCGTGTTTGTAAATTGGAATGCGGGTGGTACAAATTCTATTTCGGGTATTATAGATTTAAAAACCAAGTTGAATTATAAGGATAAATTCTTTGTCTGGAATAATGATGCTCATTTGCGTTATGGTGTCAATGCCCAAGAGGATCAAGAAGCTAGAAAAACCGATGACTTATTTGAGGTGAACTCTAATTTAGGATATCACTCTGACGATAGATCTAATTGGTACTATATGGCGCGTTTTAACTTTAGGACCCAATTGACCAATGGTTATAAGTATCCAAATACAGATGAGCCCATTTCAAAATTTATGGCTCCTGGGTATGTGTTTTTTGGAGGGGGTATTGAATATGGTAGAAATATGGAAGAATTGTCTTTTTACTTTTCCCCTTTAACTTTAAAAGGAACTTTTGTGTTAGACGAAGTTTTGGCTAACGCTGGTTCTTTTGGTGTTAGACCTGCGGAGTATGATGACGAAGGTAATATACTTGTTCCTGGAGAACAATTTAGGAAGGAATTCGGGATACTACTTACCAATAGTTACGAGATGAAATTGGCTAAAAATATTGATGTTAAAAACCAATTGAGTTTGTATTCTGACTACTTAAATCAGTTTGGTAATATTGATGTGGATTGGCGGTTAGATTTTAACTTTAAAGTAAATAGCTTTGTTAAAGCTACTTTTGGCTCGCATTTAAGGTATGATGATGATGTAAAAACGCAAAAACCTTCAGAAATTGAAGGGGAGTTTGATGAGGCCGGTGCTAAAGTGCAGTGGAAGCAGTTTTTGGGTATTGGTATAGCTTTTGATTTTTAAAAATGTAAATTTTATTTGATTTATTTGTTAACTTTTTTGTGTTGATAAATAATTAAACATCTGTAAATCAGTGTGTTGATTGTTTTTAGGTGTAAACTTTATGATTTATGTCATGTTTTAAGTTGTATATTTATGGTTTATTTAGGCTTCGCTAATAATGTAACCCGCTTAAAACTTAAAACGATCAATGAAAGTAAAACTTACCCAAAAACCCTCTAAAACTTATTCTCAAGAAGACGCTTTTCAGGCATCACTGAAATACTTTAAAAATGATGACCTCGCAGCTCGTGTTTGGCTCAATAAATATGCGCTTAAGGATTCAGAAGGAAATCTCTATGAATTAACCCCTAATGATATGCACAAGCGTATTGCCAGGGAAATTGCAAGCGTTGAAGCAAAATATGCCAATCCTTATACAGAAGAAGAGATTTTTGATTTAATTAAAGACTTTAAATATATTGTACCACAAGGGAGCCCTATGGCTGGTATTGGAAACCCATTTCAAATAGGTTCTCTGTCAAATTGTTTTGTTATTGGTAATTCAGGAGAGTCAGATTCTTACGGAGGCATCATGAAAATTGACCAAGAGCAGGTGCAACTTATGAAACGTCGCGGTGGGGTTGGACATGACTTGTCTCATGTTCGTCCAAAAGGATCAGCAGTAAAAAATTCTGCTTTAACCTCTACGGGACTTGTCCCTTTTATGGAGCGTTACTCAAATTCTACTAGAGAAGTAGCGCAAGATGGTCGGCGTGGAGCATTGATGTTATCTGTGTCTATAAATCACCCGGATTCAGAGGATTTTATCAATGCAAAATTAGAACAAGGTAAGGTTACTGGCGCGAATGTGTCTGTAAGAATTGATGATGATTTCATGCAGGCTGTTAAAAATGGAGACTCATATACGCAAAAATATCCTGTGTTTAGTGCTGATCCAAAAGTATCGAAATCTATTGATGCTAATGCGCTTTGGAAAAAAATTGTACATAATGCATGGAAATCTGCTGAACCAGGTATTTTATTTTGGGATACTATTATTAATGAATCAGTACCTGACTGTTATGCTGATCTTGGTTATAAAACAGTGTCTACCAACCCATGTGGTGAAATACCATTGTGTCCATACGACTCTTGTAGATTGTTAGCTATTAATTTATTTTCATACGTGGAGAACCCGTTCACGGATAAAGCTGAGTTTGATTTTGAATTATTCAAAAAGCATGTCGCCATTGCGCAAAGAATAATGGATGATATTATTGATTTAGAACTTGAGAAAATTGATAATATATTAAAGAAAATTGATTCAGATCCCGAGTTGGATGAAGTGAAGGCGACTGAGCATAATTTATGGTTGAATATTAGAAAAAAAGCCCAAGAAGGTAGGAGAACAGGCGTAGGTATTACTGCTGAGGGGGACATGCTTGCTGCATTAGGTATTCAATATGGAAGTGAAGCTGGAAATGCATTCTCATTAGAAGTTCATAAAACTATAGCTATTGAGGCTTATCGTTCATCAGTACATTTGGCAAAAGAACGTGGGGCCTTTTCAATATTTGATGCCGAGCGCGAAAAGCATAATCCTTTTATTCAAAGGTTGAAAGAAGCTGATAGTAAATTGTATTATGAAATGTTGGAATACGGCAGAAGAAATATTGCGCTCTTAACTATTGCTCCAACCGGAACGACTAGTTTAATGACTCAAACTACCTCTGGTATTGAGCCCGTATTCATGCCTGTCTATAAGCGAAGAAGAAAGGTGAATCCTAATGATAAAGAAGTTCGGGTTGATTTTGTTGATGAAGTTGGGGATTCTTGGGAAGAATATGTGGTATTCCATCATAGATTCAAACAATGGATGGAAGTCAATGGAATTGATAGCTCTAAAAATTATTCACAAGAAGAAATAGATGGACTTATAAAGCAATCGCCTTATTATGGGGCAACCTCTAATGATGTCGATTGGTTGAGTAAGGTTAGTATGCAAGGTGCTATTCAAAAATGGGTAGATCATTCCATTAGTGTGACTATTAATTTACCCAACAATGTGTCTGAAGATTTGGTGGGTGAATTGTACATGAAAGCTTGGGAAGTAGGTTGTAAAGGCGTTACGGTATATAGAGATGGTTCGCGTTCTGGGGTTTTAATTTCTAATGAAGAGAAAAAGGAAGACCAGTTAGAAGATAAGCTTACCGCATTCCCTATAAAGCGACCACAGATTTTGGAAGCAGACGTTGTGCGTTTTCAAAATAATAAAGAAAAGTGGATTGCATTTATTGGATTAATTGATGACAAACCATATGAGGTTTTTACCGGTTTAGTTGATGATGAAGATGGTATTTTAATTCCAAGATGGGTAAATAAAGGATTGATTATTAAAAATAGGGATGAACAAGGCGCATCGCGTTATGATTTTCAATACAAGAATACAAGAGGATATAAGACCACAATTGAAGGTTTATCTCATAAGTTTAATCCCGAATTTTGGAATTATGCCAAATTAATTTCTAGTACGTTGCGTCACGGAATGCCTATTGATAATATTGTGGACTTAATAAATAGTTTGCAATTAGATAGTGAGTCAATAAACACCTGGAAAAATGGCGTTGGTCGGGCCTTAAAACGTTATGTTGCCGATGGTACTAAAGCCAAAGGGCAAGCTTGTGATAATTGTAAATCTAAAAATTTAATTTACCAAGAAGGATGCTTAACCTGTAAAGATTGTGGTTCTTCTAAATGTGGATAATTTTTTTAAGTATTATTCACTAAAAAAGGGAGCCTGAAGGTTCCCTTTTTTATTTAGTTTAAACTACCTGTGCTTAAATATTTGAAATCTTCTAGATCCTTTAAATCTTTAATAGGTTTGATGTGTCTATTTTTAAGGAGGTAAAGATGGTCTGAAACATCAATAATATGTTGATACATATGGTCGGTTAAAATGATGACTTTTTGATGTTTTTCCTCAGAAATTATGTTTTTAAAAGTTTCAATTTGTAGAGGTGCTAGATGAGAAAAAGGTTCGTCAAGTAATATGATTTTTCTATGGCTTCTTAAAATGATGTAGGTTTCAACAATCCGACGTTCACCACCTGATAAATTTCCAAATTTATGATTTTTGTAAATTTCGAAAGCTTCAAAATAAATGATGAAATCGTACCAGTTTATGTTAAACATTTTGAAAACTAGTATTAGTTTCATGGCCTTCGGTATGAAATGGTGCTGAGGTAAATAAGCTACTAATTTAGTTCGGTATAGCGGTTTTAATATAGGCTTGTTATTTAGTCGTATCAGTTTGTACTTCGGTTTTAAATTTCCAAAAATAATGTTTAATAAACAGCTTTTTCCACAGCCATTGCTACCAAGTATGCTAGTAACCTGTCCTATTTCGCCCTTTAAATAAATGCCTTGTAAAATACATTTTTCTTTAAAATAAAGCTCAACATTATCTATTTCTAGGATCATATAAATTCTTGCAATATAAGTAAGAAAGGTAACGAAAAGATAGCATCTATAATGAATACCAAAGAAAATAGCTTAAACGTTGAAAGGCCCAAGTTTTTGTAAAAAATAAGTTTGCGCTTACCATCAGTTTCGTTTAAAATGTACCATAAAAAACCAATCAGAATTATTTTAATTAGTAGAATAGGGATAACATGAAAGTGTACGGACAAAAAAAATAGGTTTATGCCAATAGACCAAATGAGAAAAGGTCTGTAAAAAAAGAAAATTGCAATCAATTGCCGCATAAGTAACTGTAATAACGCTTAATGTTAAAAGTTATTTTATTATTGTGCTATTAGGGCGGATTGCAATCATTAAAAATTCATAAATTATCGTATTTTTGACTTCCAATTAAAAAAGGCAGATGTTAGAGAAATTACAAATAGTGAAACAACGTTTTGATGAGGTTAGTGATTTAATTATTCAACCAGATATCATAACAGATCAAAAACGGTATGTTGAGTTAAATAGAGAATATAAGGACTTGCGTATTCTTATGGAAAAACGTGAGCAATATATTGAACTGACTAATAATTTAGCCGAAGCTGAAGAAATAATTGCAGATGGTAGTGATGCCGAAATGGTAGACATGGCCAAAATGCAATATGATGAAGCTAAAGAGGGAATCCCAGCATTGGAAGAAGAAATAAAAGTGCTATTAATACCTAAAGATCCAGAAGATGCTAAAAATGCTGTTGTAGAATTACGTGCAGGAACTGGGGGTGATGAGGCTAGTATTTTTGCCGGAGACTTATTTAGAATGTATACAAAATACTGTGAAGGTCGTGGATGGCGCGTTGATACAGTTGATTTTAGTGAAGGTACAAACGGAGGTTTTAAGGAGATTCAATTTGAAGTTACAGGGGAGGATGTATATGGTACTTTAAAGTTCGAGGCCGGGGTACATCGAGTACAGCGTGTTCCTCAAACGGAAACTCAGGGTAGAGTGCACACGAGTGCTGCTACGGTTATGGTGTTTCCTGAAGCCGAGGAATTTGATGTTGAAATTAACCCTAAAGATGTTCGTATTGACTTTTTCTGTTCTTCAGGACCTGGTGGGCAGTCCGTAAATACGACATATTCTGCAGTACGTTTGACACATATTCCAACAGGCTTAGTGGCTCAGTGTCAAGATCAGAAATCGCAACATAAAAATAAAGAGAAGGCGTTTAAAGTATTACGTTCAAGATTATATGACTTAGAATTGGCTAAGAAGATGGAAGAGGACGCTGCATTACGTGGTACAATGGTAACTAGTGGTGATAGAAGTGCGAAAATTAGAACTTACAATTATCCACAGGGACGTGTTACAGATCATAGAATAGGATTGACCCTTTATGATCTGTCCAATATTGTAAATGGAGATATTCAAAAAATTATTGATGAATTACAATTGGCTGAAAATACAGAGAAGTTGAAGGCTAATAATGATCAGATTTAAAATATAATACGTGACTACAAGCCAACTCGTACAAGAAATCAAGCGAAAGAAATCCTTTTTATGTATTGGATTAGATGTGGACTTGAATAAAATTCCGGAGCATCTTTTAAGCGAAGAAGATCCTATTTTTGCTTTTAATAAAGCCATTATTGATGCAACACACCATATGTGTGTTGCTTATAAACCAAATACAGCTTTCTATGAGGCTTATGGTTTAAAAGGCTGGAAAGCCTTGGAAAAGACCATTAATTACTTGAATGATAAGCATCCAGAAATTTTTACCATTGCAGATGCTAAACGTGGTGATATTGGGAATACGAGCACCATGTACGCTAAGGCATTTTTTGAAGATTTAGCTTTTGACTCTGTAACTGTTGCTCCTTATATGGGTAAGGATTCTATTGAGCCTTTTTTAGCTTTTGAAAATAAGCATACTATTCTTTTGGCGTTAACGTCTAATCAGGGTGCTTTTGATTTTCAAACAAAGACTGTTGAGGGTAAAGAACTCTATAAACAAGTTTTGGAAACTTCTAAAACTTGGGAAAACTCTGAAAACCTAATGTACGTTGTAGGGGCTACAAAAGCTGAGTACTTGGGAGATATTAGAAAAATCATTCCTGATAGTTTTTTATTAGTTCCTGGTGTTGGTGCTCAAGGTGGTAATCTTCAAGACGTTTGTAAATATGGTATGACCGATTCCATTGGTTTACTCATTAACTCTTCTCGAGGTATAATTTATGCTTCTAAAGGGACTGATTTTGCGAGTGCTGCTGCAGGAAAAGCAGAAGAACTTCAAAAGGAGATGGCGCAGATTTTAAGTTAATCAACATCATTGTCAGGAAGCACGACGTGGCAATCTTAGAATAATGAAACTCCAAGATCAGTTAAACAGAACTATTTCTTTAAAAAAAGTTCCAAAACGTATTGTTTCATTGGTTCCAAGTCAGACCGAATTACTTTGTGATTTAGGTTTACAAGGGTCATTGGTTGGCGTTACAAAGTTTTGCGCACACCCGGGACATATACGAAAAGAGGTAGCCGTGGTTGGTGGAACGAAACAAATTCATATCAATAAAATAAAAAACCTTCAACCAGATATTATTCTTTGTAATAAGGAGGAAAATACCAGGGAAATTGTTGAGGTGTGCCAGTCCATTTGCACTGTGCATGTTTCTGATATTTATAGTATTAAAGATAGTCTCGAGTTAACAAGGGTTTATGGAGCTATATTTAATAAGGCAAAGCGAGCTTCTCAAATAATTGAAGCTATTGAAAAAGAGGTTGATGAATTTCAATATTTTACTAGAAATATGCCAGTCCTCAAAGTAGGCTATTTTATTTGGAAGGCACCGTGGATGGTTGCAGCAAATAAAACGTTTATTAATTATTTGCTCCAATTGAATAAATTTGAAAATGTTTTTAAGGAAAAAACAAGATATCCAGAAATAGATATGAAAGTAGAAGGTCAAAATTTAAAAATTGACTTAATACTGTTGTCCTCAGAACCATTTCCGTTTAAGGAAGTGCACATAAAGGAGGTGCAAGAACACTTTCCCAAAACCACAATTATGCTAGCGGATGGAGAAATGTTTTCTTGGTACGGTTCAAGACTTGTAAAAGCGTTTCATTATTTTAAATCGCTCCGTTCAAATCTTCAGAATAATCAATCTTAGTTTTATCTTCAACAAGATTTGCTATTCTGTTTTCTAGTTTGTTTAAGCTTATTAGCTTATTTAAGTTGGGCTTTATTTTACCAACTCTACAAAAATGTGTTTTCATAACGTTCTTTTAGTTTATATAAAGTACGTGTAAACCTTTAATTTAGATGTAATTAAAAGGTTAAAAAATTATGAAATTTAAAATAGCGATTGAGATGGCTCTCTGTTAAGGTATTTTAATCTGTTAATTTTATTGTGTAAAAGAATTGCTTTGTACTCTAAAGCGTCGCTTAATGAAGCATCACTTTGTCTTAAATTATAGGCTAATTCTATAAGTTGTTTATACTTCTTTTTTAATTTCTTCTGGTGATTTTTTATCATTGTATTCATGTCTGTAATATTTATTTACTATAGTTACGGCGCTACTGTCTCTATAGATGTGCAAGAAAAGTTAAAGAAATGATAAAAATTATACAGCTTTTTGCTGTTGTTCTCTATGAAGATATTTTAATCTATTGAGCTTATTAAGTAGTTTAATGGCTCTGTATTCTGAGATGTCGCTAAGCGCAGAATCCGTTTGACGAAAATTATAAGCCTGTTCAACGAGACTTTTGTATTTCTTGATGAGTTCAACTTGATGAATTTTTAATGAATCGATTCTGTTCATTTTTGGTCTGATATTCAATGACTTAAATATACATTTTTTATTCCAAAATATAAACTGTTTGAAGAAATAAAGTGAAAAAACCAAAAATATGCTTGGCCTTTTCTTTGATGTGAAATGGTTTATTGTTCCGTATACACAAAACCTTCTTTTAATATATTAAGTTTTTGGGCGGTTTTTTTATGTGTGTTTTCTGCAGAAATGTACATTTTTAATTCAGCACTATGCACGAAATCCTTTAACGCATTATTAACAAAACAAGATATCGAAGCGGCTATAACGGTTTAATTATCCCGTATTTCTTGAATGAATTGTATTGAAACCAATACATTCAAAAATGGGGTATGTGCTACATTATGTAAAAATAATGGTCTTATTATTATGTACCATCACTTTTCTGTTGGCATGAAGTTTAATCGCGTTGGCTAATACAACTTTTTCTAAGTCGCGTCCTTTTGTGATTAAATCTGTTATTTTATGAGCATGAGACACTCTTGTAACATCTTGTTCAATTATAGGGCCTGCATCTAACTCTTCGGTAACATAATGGCTTGTAGCTCCAATAATTTTTACGCCACGCTTATAAGCAGAATGATAAGGTTTGGCACCAACAAAGGCCGGTAAAAACGAATGATGGATATTTATTATTTTATTTGAATAATTACTTATCAGTTTGTCAGATATTATTTGCATGTAACGTGCAAGGACAATAAAATCTATATTATGTTCTTGTAATAATGCTAGTTGTTTATCCTCAGCTTCTTGTTTCGTCGCCTTGGTAACCGGAATATGATAAAAAGGTATGTTAAAACTATCTGCAATAGGTTTTAAATCTGTATGATTACTTATAATAAACGGAATTTCTAAGTTTAGTTCTCCTGAATTATAACGTCCTAAAATATCATATAAACAATGGTCATACTTGGATATAAAAAGGGCCATTTTTGGCTTTTTTTCAGAAGAATACATGCGCCATTTCATTTCAAAGGTATCAGCTAAATCGGTCTTGAACATTAGCTTAAAATCTTCAGTAGAAAAATCTTCAGAGACAAACTCACTTTCCAAACGCATAAAGAATATGTTTTGTTCTCTGTCAACATATTGATCAACATAAACAATGTTACCACCTTTATTAGCAATAAAGCTGGTAATAGATGCTATGATGTTTGATCTATCTGTACAATGAATTAGAATGGTTATTTTATTCATGTTAATCAGTATTTGGTCGGTCAAATTTAGTTAAAATTATCTTTTGTAAACATTTAAGAATAGTTTTAGATAATCATGCGTAAATGCTTGATTTTTTTGAATATTTCTTAAATTGCAACTTGAAATCACAAGAGTTTTTACGAATGATACAACAAGAACCATATATACCTAAATACAAAGTACGAATAGTTACCGCTGCATCTCTTTTTGATGGTCATGATGCCTCCATAAATATAATGAGAAGGATCATTCAAAATACTGGTGTAGAGGTTATTCATTTGGGGCATGATCGCAGTGTAGAGGAAGTAGTTAATACTGCTATACAAGAGGATGTGAATGCTATTTGTTTGACATCATATCAAGGTGGTCATAATGAGTATTTTAAATATATGTTTGATCTTCTAAAAGAGCAAGGTGCAGGGCATATTAAGATTTTTGGCGGAGGTGGCGGCGTTATTTTGCCATCAGAAATCAAAGAACTCATGGATTATGGCATTACACGAATTTATTCTCCAGATGACGGAAGAGAAATGGGGCTGCAAGGCATGATTAATGATTTAGTTAAGAAATCTGATTTTGCAATTGGAAATGAATTAGATGTTGAGGTTGGTCAATTGAAAAATAAAGGGGTTAAGGCAATAGCGAGAGTGATTTCATCGGCGGAAAATTTTCCTGAAGTTGCAAAAGATACATTACTTAAAATACATAAGAAGAATGAAAAGTCGCAAACCGTAGTTTTAGGAATAACGGGTACGGGTGGTGCTGGTAAATCAAGTTTAGTAGATGAACTGGTTAGGCGATTTTTAATTGACTTTCCAAGTAAAACAATTGGAATTATTTCTGTTGATCCGTCAAAACGTAAAACCGGAGGCGCTTTATTAGGGGATAGAATTAGAATGAACGCCATCAATTCGCCTCGAGTTTATATGCGCAGTTTGGCAACACGTCAATCAAATTTGGCTTTGTCTAAACATGTTAATGAGGCTGTTGAGGTATTAAAAGTTGCTGAGTATGATTTAATTATTTTGGAAACTTCTGGTATTGGGCAATCTGATACTGAAATTATTGAGCATTCTGATGTGTCATTATATGTAATGACGCCCGAATTTGGAGCAGCCACTCAATTAGAAAAAATTGATATGCTTGATTTTGCAGACTTAGTAGCCATTAATAAGTTTGATAAGCGAGGAGCTTTGGATGCCTTACGTGATGTGAAAAAGCAATACATGCGGAATAATAATTTATGGGATACGCCACAAGAAAATTTGCCTGTATTTGGAACAATTGCCTCACAATTTAACGACCCAGGAATGAATACGCTTTATAAAGCGGTCATGAATAAATTGGTAGATAGAGCAGGCGCTGATTTACACTCTAATTATACCATTTCTAGTGAAATGAGCGAGAAGGTTTATGTAATTCCGCCATCTAGAACGCGTTATCTTTCTGAGATTTCCGAAAACAATAGAGCCTATGACAAGAAAGCGAATGATCAATCGGAGGTGGCTCAAAAATTATATGGTATTTTTAAAACCATATGTTCTGTGGCAAATATTTCGTTAGAAAATGAGTTTGAAGTATTAAGTAAACAAGGACTTGTTCAAGATGAAATTATCAATAAAATAAATGAAGGCAAGGGAGATTTTATTAAACTTCTTTTTACTGAGTTTGATAGAATTAAGATGGATTTGGATTTGTACAATTGGGACATTATACTAAACTGGAACAAAATTGTTAACAAATACAAAAGTCCTATTTATGCATTCAAGGTTAGAGATAAAGAAATTAAAATTGAAACCCAAACCACATCGTTATCACACACTAAAATTCCGAAGGTAGCTCTGCCTAAATATCAAGCTTGGGGCGATATTTTAAAATGGAGTTTACAAGAAAATGTTCCTGGTGAGTTTCCATATACTTCAGGGCTCTATCCTTTTAAAAGAACAGGAGAAGATCCTGCCCGAATGTTTGCAGGAGAGGGTGGTCCAGAGCGCACAAATAAACGTTTCCATTATGTCAGTGCTGGCCTACCAGCCAAACGTTTGTCTACAGCTTTTGATAGTGTCACACTGTATGGTAATGATCCAGATTATAGGCCTGATATTTATGGTAAAATAGGAAACGCAGGTGTTTCTATCTGTTGTTTAGATGATGCCAAGAAGTTATATTCAGGTTTTGATTTAGCCAACCCTATGACTTCTGTAAGCATGACTATTAACGGTCCTGCTCCTATGCTTTTAGGGTTTTTTATGAATGCTGCTATAGATCAACAATGCGAGGTCTATATAAAAGAACATGGTCTTGAGAAAGAAGTGGAAGCCAAGATTGCCAAATTGTATGAAGGAAAAGATAGACCTAAGTATAATGGTGAATTGCCAGAAGGGAATAATGGTTTAGGTTTGATGCTATTGGGTGTTACAGGAGATCAAGTCTTACCGAAAGAAGTATATCAAACTATTAAATTGAAAACCATTTCTCAGGTAAGGGGAACTGTTCAAGCTGATATTTTAAAGGAGGATCAAGCTCAAAATACGTGTATATTTTCAACAGAATTTGCCTTGAGATTAATGGGGGATGTTCAGGAGTATTTTATTAATAATAACGTTCGAAATTTTTATTCGGTTTCTATATCGGGGTATCATATTGCTGAGGCGGGGGCAAATCCTATTACGCAGTTGGCTTTAACTTTATCCAACGGTTTTACTTATGTGGAATATTATTTGAGTAGAGGGATGGATATTAATAAGTTTGGTCCCAACTTATCTTTCTTTTTTTCAAATGGCATTGATCCAGAATATGCGGTTATTGGTAGAGTGGCTCGAAAAATTTGGGCCAAGGCATTAAAGTATAAGTATGCTGCAAATCCTCGAGCTCAGATGTTAAAATATCATATTCAGACCTCCGGGCGTAGTTTACATGCTCAAGAAATTGATTTTAATGATATTCGGACAACACTGCAAGCTCTCTATGCTATTTATGATAATTGTAATTCTTTGCACACCAATGCTTACGATGAAGCAATAACAACGCCAACTGAGGAGTCTGTGCGTCGCGCTATGGCTATTCAACTTATTATTAATAAAGAATTAGGTTTAGCGAAAAACGAAAATCCAATTCAAGGTTCTTTTATCATTGAAGAATTAACAGATTTAGTTGAGGAAGCTGTTTTGCTTGAATTTGATAGGATTACAGATAGAGGTGGTGTTTTGGGCGCTATGGAAACCATGTATCAACGCAGTAAAATACAAGAAGAAAGTTTGTATTATGAAACTTTGAAGCATAATGGTGAATTTCCAATTATAGGTGTGAATACGTTTTTAAGTAGTAAAGGCTCTCCAACAGTATTGCCTGCGGAAGTAATAAGAGCCACTGAAGAAGAAAAGGAATATCAAATTAAAACTCTAGAAAATCTACATAAAGATTATGATACTACAGGTTTGTTGAGTGATCTTCAGAAGGGTGCCATTAATAATGAAAATATTTTTGAGGCTTTAATGGAAGTTTGTAAAGTCTGTTCTTTAGGTCAAATCACTAAAGCATTATTTGAGGTAGGCGGGCAGTACCGTAGAAATATGTAATCTTACTTTTAAAATTCGTTTTGCCAGAGTATGGTGAATTATGGACTTGTCTTGACTATATTGCCTGTTTTCCAATGTTTTATTAATGGGGATGGTTGATGATTATTCGCTTATGTGTATGCAGGAATTAATAAAGGAGGCTTCAGCCTCGAAATTAATCTTAAATAAAAAGCAGAAAAAACGATGGGTTTAGATTTAATGCCAACTAGTAAATAACGGTCTTTAGACTGCTATCTTCAGATAGAAGTTCTTCATTTGAATTTTATATCGGCATAACTCCTATATTTATAGAGTGAGCATCCAAGAACTTTGAAGCTTTTTGAATTTCTTTAGTTCACTTCTTAAAATAGGCAAAAAGTCTTTTCCATTACTGTTTGAACGCTCAAGACGGTAGGAGTTTTTATAAAGTCTATTGGTTAACTTTCTTAAAGAAGCAATGTGCTTATGACGTTTTTCAGAATGACGTTCAAGTTCAGCATTCAATATTTCTGGTGCCAATGACACTGATTGTTGAATAATATCGCCGGAAAAATAAATATTATTGTCCTCAGAACCATCAGCTTTTAATTCTGATAAGTCATAATTTAAATAGCCCGAAATGTCCTGAGAAAGCGCAAAAATTTCTAAAGCTTTTTGATAAATCGGTAATTCCGATAGATTTAGTGGGGTATTAGTTGACATCTTCTTTTATTCTTAGCATTTTATTCAAAATTACTGACAAGAATTGAAATTCAACTTTAGGTTTTAAAGTAAAACACTATATTTGCTTTAAATATTAATTTAATATAGTTAAAATTCTTTCGAATGATTGTAGATCGCCTTAATGAAAAGATTTTGAAGTGTTTACAGCAAAGTGCACGGCTCTCAAATGCAGAAATAGGAAGGCAAGTAGGTATAAGTTCACCTGCTGTTTCTGAGCGCATAAAAAAGATGGAAGATTTAGGTATTATTGAAGCTTATAAAACTATTGTTTCTCCTTTTGAAATAGGATATCAATTAAAAGCGATTATTACCCTACGGGCTTTTATGGGAAAACTTAAACCTTTTTTAGAAAAGGTTAAAACTTATGATGAAGTTATTAATTGTTACCGAATTACTGGCGATGAAAATATTGTTATGGAAGTGGTTTTGAAAAATCATAAGCACCTTGAAACTTTTATTGACCAATTAATTAGTTATGGCGAATCTAAAACGCAAATTGTTTTGTCTCGAGTGGTTAAGCAGAAAGCAGTTGTGCCTCTCAAGTAACATTTTAATTTATTCGCCAAGGCGGGTTTTTTCTGTTTTTTCCTGCATAATACAATATGATCTGATTGCCATCAGGATCTTGCAGTCGAGCTTCCCGCCATAAGTAACTTTGGTCCTTAGGCAACTCATTAAATGTTATACCTTTATTTTGAAGTTGGGTCACCCATGCATCCAAATTATTTTCTTCAAAATAAATAGTGGTACCATAGCCTTTTTGTAATTTATCAACTTTATGAATAGAAAATGTGGCATCCCCATCTGGACATTCAAATCGGACATATCTTGGGAGCGCATCCACAATAAGGCGTAACCCTAACGTTTTATAAAATTCAGTGGCTTTTTCAACATCCAAAGCGGGTATGGTGACTTGATTTAAATTCATTATTCTTTTATGCTTTCAATATGTTCGGCAATTTTTTTTGCGTGAATCCTGGAGTTTTCGATAAACCATTTATGTGTTTCTTTTCCACCACAAATCACCCCTGCCAGATATAGCCCTTGCACATTTGACTCCATGGTTTCTGGGTTATAATTTGGAATCGCTTTTTTGTCATCAGACAGTGTTATTCCACTCTGGCTCAATAAATCAAAGTTAGGAAGATAACCTGTTAGTGCAATTACAAAATCATTAGGAATTTCTATGTCCTTATCAGGAGTACATATGTTAATTTGATGGTCTTCAATGCTTTTAATTTCAGAGTTAAAATAGGCTTTTATGCTACCTTCTTTTATGCGGTTTATAATATCCGGTCGAACCCAATATTTTACCCGTTCACCAATGTGTTCGCTACGAACCACCATAGTCACTCTTCCGCCTTTTCTATAAATTTCCAAGGCTGCGTCTACTGCAGAGTTGCTAGCCCCTACAATTACCACATCTTGTAAGGTGTAGTTGTGCGCTTCTTTATAATAGTGCGTAACCTTATTTAATTGTTCTCCTGGAATATTTAGCATTTTTGGAATATCATAAAATCCGGTGCATAAAATGACTTGGTTTGAGATGTATGTTGACTTACTACTTTCAATGGTAAAATGCTGTGCCCCTTTCTGGACGGAATTAACCGTTTCATATAAATTAATTTGAAGTTGGTTTGATGTAGTAACCCGTCTGTAATATTCTAAAGCTTCATCTCGATTAGGTTTTGCATTATTACTTATAAATGGAATGTCATCAATTTCTAATTTTTCAGAAGTAGAAAAAAAGGTCATATTTTTGGGGTAATTGAATAATGAATTGGTTAGTGCCCCTTTTTCAATCACCACATAATCCCAATTTCTTTTCTGAAACTCTAGCGCACAAGCTATTCCTATGGGCCCCCCTCCAATTATTACAATATCTTTCTTCTCCGTTTTCAAAATATTAAATTTGTTTTAGTTTCTTTTTAGCGTTTAAATATCGACTTAAAATAAATATTAAAAATACGCAAAGTGCTGCAAGTAAGGTTATGATATACCAAGTATTATCAAAGCCAAGTTGATCAATCAAACGCATGCCTGCATTATGGCCAAATATATGAGAAACAGAGAATGCAATGGAATATAACGCCATATATTCTCCTTGATTTCCTTTTTTGGCTCTGTCCATGGCGAATGCATTCGAAAAAGGAAAGGCAATCATTTCCCCAAAGGTCATTAATAGCATTCCAATAATCAGAATTCCAGACCATGACGTGAAATTCAGAATCAGAAAGCTTAGTCCCGTAAGAATAGCTCCAAATAACATAAGACCTGTTTTTGTGAATGTTGAATTTTCTAGCCATTTGATTAAAGGCATTTCAAAAACAAATATTAAAAAACCGTTCATACCTAGAATTATTCCAATATCAAGTTCGCTTAACTTATGGATATCTTTGTAATATAATGGCATGGTTGAAAAGTATTGCAAGAATACTATTCCAAATAAAACCATAGCTAGGAGAAATATTAAAAATGCTTTATCAGCATAGGCAGATTTTGGGTTGTTAGTTTTAACGTCATCTAAAGTTTTCGTTTTCTTTGGGTTTAAAACATTAATGAGTACCCATGTTGCGGCTATACAAGTAATGCCGTCAACCCAAAACAATCCACCATAACTGAGTGTCGTGATGATGAGCCCGCCAATGGCAGGTCCAGCTGAAAAACCTAAATTAATGGCAAGTCTAATCAGGGTTACAGAACGTGTTTTGTTTTCAGGTTTACTATATGCGCTAAGAGCAACAAACATGGCAGGACGAAAACTATCTGCTACGAGCATAACAAGAAAAATACCAAAACAAAAGGATTTAAAGGTGGTTAAAAACTGCAGTGCGATAAAAAGTAAACCGGTAGAAATTAGACTAAAAACCATCACTTTATAGTAGCCTATTTTATCTGTGAGTTTTCCACCCATCCAAGAACCAATAACTGAACCTATTCCAAAAGCACTCATTACCCAACCAACCTGATTATAGGAGAAGTTAAGACTTTCTCTAAGGTATAGCGATAAAAACGGAATCACCATGGTTCCAGCTCTGTTTATAAGCGTTATTAGTGATAGCCACCATACTTCAGTAGATAAGCCTTTAAAAGTGTTTAGGTAATTGGTAATTAAGGTTTTCATTAGTTCTAATTGTTCAAGTTTCTATGTTCACGTTTTAAATATGTTTTATGAGTAGGTAATGGGCAAAAAAAAAGTCCGACTTTACAGTCGGACTTTTACATATTGTATATACTTTATAATATCATCACAATATAAGACAAGCCCAACGCTTTCTCTTTAAAGAGGTCGATTGCTTTCTACAAATTGAGACGTTATACATCATTTTTTTTTCTTTTGAAGAACCAAAGCTAATTAAAATAATTGTAATTTATATTTATGAATTGATTTATTTACGAAATGCTTCCCAATATTATTCGTTTTAGTTGCTTAGGTGTCGGTTATTTTTGCTTTGTGATTAGTACAAGCCTTAACATTGGAATCGCATCATTACAGTACCGATACAATAATTAGGTGTCAAAGGACGTATTTATCAGGAACTGGGTTAAGCATTGCAATAATTTGTGATTTACATAGGAAGGATGTTGACTTGATAAAATTTTTTCTTTTAAGTATAAAGTCGAGCAAGCAATAGATGTTCTATTTTAGCAGTACAAATCAATATGCGTGGACCTATATTCTCATGGTTCATGTTATAAGAATAAATTAAGAAAGCAAATGAATAAAATAGTAATATTTCTTTTTTGTACTCAATTGATTTTAGGCTGTACAAAAGAAAAAAGAGTGCTGAAAGGCGATACGGCATTTCAAAGGGAATTAAATGCTCAATTTAAGGATGTAACTGAATCACCGTTAAAAAAGAAGGACCGAAAGACTTTTGAAGGTTTAGATTTTTTTCAATTTGATTCTTTGTTTGTTGTAAAGGCTAGGTTTATACGCACACCAAATGAGAAGCCTTTTAAAATGAAAACAACAACAGACCGACTCCCTGAGTATTTAAAATATGGCGAGCTAGTATTTCAATTAAAGGGAAAACAATTTAAACTGAATATCTATCAAAACCAAAGTTTGGTTGATGTCGAAGGTTCTGAAGATTATTTGTTTTTGCCGTTTCTAGATGAAACTAATGGCGTAGAAAGTTATGGTGGAGGACGCTATATTGATGCTAAAATTCCTAGGAATGACACTATGATTATTGATTTTAATAAAGCCTACAATCCTTATTGCGCCTATAATGATAAATATTCATGTCCATTAGTACCGCGAGAAAATTATTTAAAGGTAAGGATTGAAGCTGGTGTAAAGGTTTTTAAAAAACATTAGTAGGACTTCTTTTTGGTTTATTTAATCAAATATATTCCGGCAAAAACTGCTGAAAAACCGAGTATAAAACTTGCAAAAGTATATACGGCAAAGCTCAAGAAATCACCAGATCGTAAAAACACGTGGTTTTCATAGGCAAATGTTGAAAAGGTTGTTAATCCCCCGCAGAACCCCGTTGCCAAAAGTAATGTGTGATTTTGTGTGAGGACTTCATTTTTAGCCGCAAAGCCTAAAATAAAACCAATTAGTAAACTACCAAGAATGTTAGCTGCAAAAGTACCATACGGAATACCGGTTTCAGCATTGTTAAGATATTTGCCAATAATAAAGCGTAATACACTTCCAAAACCGCCACCAACAAAAACTAAGATGAGTTGTTTCATGTTTATTTGACTGCAATATATATTTCTGTAATCCAATCAGCTGGGTTTGGTATATTATTCGGGTCTGTAGGGTATGACTCAATATTTGGACCTGTTTCTTCAAACTCCAAACCATTTTCAGGAATATATTTCATGGTAGTATCCCAAGCCGCTTTCAAATTGATATAATCTCCTTTTAAAGTTGTTTTTATCGCTTTAAAAGGATTTAATTGGCCAGTTAAAATATCAGGCTCATTTGAAACCACTTTTTCAGTAGTTGGCACGCAGCTAGAAAACATGACAGCATTATTAGCTTCATCCCATTTGTGATAGTTAACAAAAGGAGAGCCAGCTAGTTGTATATTGTTACTCAGAGCATAGTTTATAACCTTGGGCATCATTTCTTGCATTCTGTCAGATAAATCAGAAATTTTACATGAAGTAGTATTATACAAATAAAAACCACCACCATGTTCTGTAACGCCATTAACTTTAATACTAAACACTTTCATGTCGGCATGCACAATACTGTCTAATTTAAATAAACCTCTATCAAAATCAGAAGCTGTATTTTCTTCAATAGAACCAGCAAAAGTAGTATACATCTTAGTCATGAAATCTTGTTTGCCTTTCATGGCCCAAGTCACATTAATACCCTCTTCAGTATCTTCAAAAGTCCAATTGATATCAGATTGTGATTCAAAAGGTTTAATAAATGTAATGTGCTGCGATATAGATTTATTTTTTTCAACGGCAATTGTGGTCATCTTTCCTTCTCCTAATACTTCACCATTCCAAGAGTAATTTCCATCCACGCCAAATGATTTTTCGCCATAAGTTAGAGTGGCTTCAGGTTCTTGTTCTATCCACGGGGAAAAGTCGGGCCAATTTTTAAAATCATTTACTTTTTTATAAAGCATGGATTTTGGCGCTTTAATAACCCTATTTCTTGAAAAACTATACTCATTGGGTTGAACAGCAATAAAGATGGCTAATCCTATAAAAACAATCAATAATAAGAATATAAAATATTTAAAAGCTTTCATTGTAAATGAATTGTGGGATAATAAAACCAAATATAATCATTTTAAAATTTTTATTAATAAATTATTACATTTGCACTCTTATTGATAATTATTATGTAGTTAAAGTTGAATTTTTAGTTTTAATTGATAATCAATAAGTTCTTTTTAACTGTATTTTTATAAGTAACCTATTATAATTTAAATGAAATGAAGCTAAAATCAATTTTAAATGTACTGTTTATTAGTGTGATACTATGGTCATGTGCAAATGATAAGCAAAAAACATCGGAAGTTGCTACTGCTAAGGAGGAAACTGAAGCCTTTGATTATAATGTTGAGCAATTTGCAGACATTAAAGTATTAAGATATCAAATTCCGGGATGGGAAAATCTAACCCTAAAAGAACAAAAATTAGTGTATTATCTTACTCAGGCCGGGTTATCGGGAAGAGATATAATGTGGGACCAGAACTATAGACATAATCTTACTATAAGAAAAGCTCTAGAGCATGTTTACACTAATTATTCTGGAGATAAGTCAACTGAAGCATGGAATGCTTTTGTGGTCTATTTGAAGCGGGTTTGGTTTAGTAATGGTATTCATCATCATTATTCAAATGATAAAATTAAACCAGATTTCAATTCTGATTATTTGAAAGAAATTTCAGAGGCTACAAATACAGTTTTAGAAGGAGAGGCGTTTGAAGTTATTTTTAATGATGCTGATTCAAAGAAAGTGAATCAAGCAAAAGGCATTGACAATGTGGGACTATCGGCTGTTAACTTTTATGGTGAAGGTGTAACCAATGATGATGTTATAGGTTTTTATAAAACAAAGAAATCTCCAAATGCAGAAAGACCAATAGCTTTTGGTTTAAATTCTCAATTAATAAAGGAAGATGGACAATTAAAAGAACGTATTTATAAATCAGGTGGTCTTTATGGTTCTGCAATTGATGAAGTTATAAAATGGCTAGAATTAGCGCAAGAGGTTGCTGAAAATGAAGCGCAAGGTAAAGCCTTGGGTTTATTAATTGAGTATTATAGAACTGGTGATTTACAAACATGGGATGATTATAATGTGGCATGGACAGGAGCCACAGAGGGGAATATTGATTATATCAATGGCTTTATTGAAGTGTATAATGACCCGTTAGGATATAGAGGATCTTATGAAAGTATTATTGAAATAAATGATTTCGATATGTCTCAAAAAATGAAAGTATTATCAGATAATGCTCAGTGGTTTGAGGATAATTCTACACTCATGGATGCTCATAAAAAGAAAAATGTGGTTGGAGTTACTTATAAAGTTGTTAGCGTGGCGGGTGAAGCCGGAGACGCATCACCAAGTACACCTATTGGTGTTAACTTACCTAATGCAAATTGGATACGTGCTGCAGTGGGAAGCAAATCGGTTTCTTTAGGAAACATAACAAATGCCTATAATAATGCTGGTGGATCAGGAAGATTACAAGAATTTGTTCATGACGATGAGGAGCTAGAATTGGAAGAAAAGTACGGTCAATTGGCTGATAAATTGCATACAGCGTTGCATGAAGTTGTTGGTCATGCTTCTGGTCAATTAAACCCTGGAGTAGGGGAGACCAAAGAAACCTTAAAAAATTATGCATCAACTTTAGAAGAGGGTAGAGCTGATTTGGTAGCTCTATATTATCAATACGATGTGAAGCTTCAAGAATTGGGCCTAGTAGAGGATTGGGAAGCCGCAGGAAGAGCAAGCTATGATGGCTATATCAGAAATGGTTTAATGATGCAATTAGTTCGATTAAATCTGGGTGATGATGTTGAAGAGGCGCATATGCGTAACAGACAATGGATTTCTGCTTGGGTTTTTGAAAAAGGACAGCCAGATAATGTTATCGAAAAGGTAACCCGAAACGGTAAAACATATTATAATATAAATGATTATGCCAAGCTACGTGAATTATTTGGTGAATTATTAAGAGAAACGCAACGTATTAAGTCAGAAGGTGATTACGCAGCTGTAGAAGCTTTGGTAGAAGGCTATGGAGTAAAAGTTGATCAAAGTATCCATGCAGAAGTACTAGAAAGAAATAAACAGTTTAATTCTGCACCATACTCCGGTTTTGTAAACCCCGTGCTTGTTCCAGAAAAAAATGATGCCGGAGAAATAATTGCAATTACAGTTGAACAGCCAGAAACATTCGAAGGGCAAATGTTAGATTATAGTAAAAATTATAATTTCTTACCTGAAGTCAATTAAGAAATAATAGACATAAAAAAACAGAATCTTTAATTAGGTTCTGTTTTTTTATGCATTAAATGAAAAGAAATAATTTAATATCAGAGCCTTAACTCTAAATACTAAACTTAAGGATCGGTTCTCTTGTTAACACTAAAAACGAGTAGTAGTATATTAACAAGAATAAGTGCGCTTAAAATTAGCAAGATCTGCATGTTTTAGTATGGTTTTAGTTTTAATAGCTAATAATTAGATGCCTATATGTTAAAAAGGTTGCGTGTGAATAGCAATTAAATTTAAAAGTTTAATTCATTATTGATTAGGTGTTGTATTTACTTTATTAACAAGCCTAAAAACCTCCAAATAAATGGAGATTTTTAGGCTTGTTAAAGAGCTATAGTTTTTGCTATTCTTTTATTAGACGTTTCATAATATGCACGTTGTCAATTTTAAATTTTAAAAAGTAAACACCTGAGCTTAAATTTCTTAAGTTTATTTTGTTCAAAGGCATGTCAACAGTGTTTATTAGCTTACCGTTTAAATCATGAATTGTCAATGATTCGATGTTCAAGAAGGATTATGTCTTGTCTTGTCTTGTCTTGTCTTGACAAAATATGCTATTACCTTTTATTAATAACGAATATTAATTAACTAAAAATCTAAAATTCAATTTTTCTTCATTATTTTAAAGTACAAAGAAATATGTTCCGGACTCCAAATTTAGGTCTATCCCTTTTACTTTAGTATCAAAATCAATATTTAATAGTCCCCATTAAGGTTGGTACTTGATTAGGATATATGATATCATTTCAAAATCAATTAATAAGCATAAACAAAATAAAAGCCATGAAGGATACCGATATCGCAATGCTAGTAATATAAAAGTTTTTATTTAGCTTTAAATATTTTCTATTAGCACGTGCTTTGTAATAAAAACAAAAAGACATCAAAATATTAGATCATGATATTGACTCAAATAAAGTCAATGACAACATTTACCGCTTTGCAATACGTTTAATAATTGTCGAGTTTTTAGTGATCATCTCAAATAAATATAAACCAGAATTCAAATGTGATGTGTCAATTATAGATGTTTTTGATTTTATTTTTTGTCTTGATATTAGTCGGCCATGAATATCATAGATATTAAGATCAGCTTTGTTGGAATTTTTTAATATTAAATTTAGGGTATTTTTAGTTGGGTTAGGAAATACTGTGGCATCAGTGTTATCAATTTCTTTCAAGCTCAAATTTGAATCAATAATTATGGTAATGTTTGCTCGCTTTATAATAAGGTCGGGTAACAAGGGGTTGGTTATTTCACAATGATAAATACCACTATCTAGTTCTTGAGCGTTAACAATAGTAAAACTGCCTTGGTTTGCTCCATTTATTTCAATACTATCTTTAAACCATTGGTATTCATCTCCTATTCCTTTTAGGGATTTTGTTTTATTAAGGTTGGTGTCATCAATATTTAAAACGATATCTGCCCCTATGGCAAACTCGAGATTTTGAGCAACATCTTTAGTACGTTGCGGGGAGTATAAAAAAGAGTTTACAATATTAGATTCTACTAATGGCAGTAGATCACTAAAGTAGAAATTGTTATTGTCAACCCATAATTGTTCTAATGGTGCACCACTAAAATCTGGTAATAAACCAGAAAACTCATTGAAACTTATAAAAAATCTGATAAGATTTGGATTTGAGATATTTGACGGCAAGGAGCCGCTTAAGGCATTGTTTGATAAATTAACAACCTCTAGATTAGTTAAATTTCCTAGGTTATCAGGTAGCGCTCCTGATAAATTGTTATCCTGAAGAAAAAGTATGTTTAAATTGCTAAGATTGCCTATTGCAGATGGAATTGAACCATCCAAATTATTAGCACTAAGTATTAAGGTATTTAAATTTAACAAATTTGTAATTGTCGCCGGGATATTTCCTGATATATTATTACCTGGTATTATCAAACTGGTTAAACGCTGCGGGAATTTAAATCCCGATAAGTTTGGACTACTTATATTATTGTTTGCAAGAGATAGAATTTCTAATTCACTTAAAGAACCTAAATCCAAAGGTTCTGTGCTTGTCAGGTTATTGTTTACCAACACTAATTCTTTGACTCTATTAAATTCATTCACTGTTACGCCAGACCATTTAGAAACAGGTTCTGTACTTAACCAATTTAAGTTATTAAACCAATTAGCGCCAGTCGTTGCGTTATAAAACCTAATTAATGTATTTCTTTCTTCCTCTTGTAAAGCAACTTCACTTGTGCAGTCTAAACTGTAAATTGTGGTAGGCGTAGGATCTTTGATCCAATTGGTATTTGCTAGTGCTGAAAATGGACTATCAACTTCGATACATGTCAAATTGGGGTTACTGGAAACATCTATAAAATCAATACTGGAATTATTTCCATTTTTTAAATTTAAATTGGTTAATTCTCCTGAATAAGATCTTAATTCTTTAAGATGTTTATGATTAGATAAGTCTAGATTAGTAATGGCAGTTGACCAAGTACTTAATATTTCTAGATTTAAATTTTTAGATATATCCAATGAATTGATTGGGTTATTACCAATTCGTAATAAAATTAATTTGGCATTATTATTCAAGTTTATGGATGAAATGTTATTTGTACTTAAATCTAATGTTTTAAGGTTGTTGTTTTGAGCTAAATCAATAGCGCTTAATGATAGTCCTGTAGTATTTGAAACAATCAAATCTGTGAGCAATGCATTTTTAGTAAGATTTACAGAAAAAATGGGATTATTATAAATAGTAACCTTTTTTAAGTTTGGATTAGAGCTAAAATCTAAACTATTAACGGTATTTGAAGCTAATGAAAACTCTTCTAAAGCTGTAAAATCCTGAATACCTGCAAGATTAAAAATATTAGCACTAGGAACTTCCAAAATAGTTACATTTTCTATATTAGCAGTTGGCACTCCGCCATTAAGAGCACCAGAATCTAGCCCTAAGTTTATTAGTAGTTGCTCGAAATTTGGATCTGGGATAGCTGTGGATGGAACAGGTTTTAAGTTACCAATCTCAAAAAAATCTGAAAATAGGGTCATATCAACTACTAGCGTGTTATTAAGACCACAGAAATACGATCCATAATCAGAGGGCTGTACGTTAGTTAATTCTAGTGATATATTAGTTTCGCCAGGTAACAAGGTATTATCTTTATACCATTGATAGGTATTATTAATACCTGAATTATCTGCCTTTAACACTATTGTGGATCCAATGTCACCTTGTATGTATTCCGATTTACTTACACTGTTTTGTGGTGCATAATCAAATTTAGAAAGATTACTTTTGTAAAAATTAAAGTTTGGTTCTAAGTCTCCGAATTGAAATTTGTTGTAACCTAACAAAAGATACTCTAACTGACTTAAATTAGTAAAATCAGGAATAAACCCAGTAAGATTGTTATTTCTCAATTCTAGAGTAATTAAGTTTTGCAGATTAGTTAATGAGTTTGGTATATTACCGTCTAAATTGTTTTCAAATATTGATATGTATTGTAAGCTGGAAATCGAACCCAATTCTTCTGGGATTTCACCTGACATATTAGTATTTTGATAAATCAATAAACGTGTTAAATTTTGTAACTGTCCGATTTCGCTAGGAATAGCTCCTTCAATATTAGTTTCTGAAATTAAAATATCCTTAAGATTGATACAATTCATCAATTCAGATGGTAAAGCACCACTTAAAGGAACTCTTACCAATCGCAATGATTCCAAATTAGATAAATTCCCAATGGTTTCAGGAATCTGCCCTATCAAATTGGTGTCATTTAGTATAAGATTCTTTAGGTTCGATAGTAAACCTAATTCACTCGGAATACTACCGGTAAGACTATTCAAACTCAAATTTAAAGCCTCCAAGTTTGAAAGATTTCCAATTTCTGATGGAATTGTTCCACTCAATGGATTATTATATAAATAAAGGGTTTTCAGAAACGTTAAACCTTCTATTTCGGCAGGAATTGAACCCGATAAATTGTTATTGTTTAAATTTAAATTAACCACCCTACCATTCTCAACGGTAACACCATGCCATGTTGAAATAGGTTGTGTGTTATCTAACCAGTTTGTGTTAGTTGTCCAATTAGCTCCGTTGGTTGCATTGTAAAAAGCCAAAAGTGCTTCATAATCTGCCCCTCTTTGACTGATGGAAAAATCTGGTAATGTTAATTTAAGATTAGGAACTAAGTTATTTGTTACTTCTAGAAAATAACTTCCAAAACTAGAACTATCCATAATTAGCGTAAGTGTTTCTGAAGTACTAACTACGTTGGAAGTATTGTCAGCATTACGTTTATACCATATATAGTTGTTTTGTGTACCTGAAACATCAGCTGGTATAGAGATTTGTTCGCCAAGACCTGCTAAAAAATCAGGTTTTGATGGAAGTTCTTTTTGCGGAGCATAAACATAATTCGCCCCTAAAGCATCCTGATAATCAGTAAAATTATCTTCTAAATCACCAAATTGATAATTGTTATTGCTTAAATTTAGATCTGTTAAGTTTGTATTTGATGAGAAATCAGGAATGCTGCTATTAAGAGCATTATTGGATAAATCTAAACTAGTTAGGTAATCTAATTCATCGAGTTGTGAGTGTATCCTTCCTTTTAAATTATTATTGGAAAGCGATAGTGCTGTAACCCGTTCAGTACCATTAATCACATCTGTAGAAACACCATACCAATATCTTATTTTTTGAGTAGTATCCCAACCATTGTTATTGCTCCAATTACTTCTACCAGTGGCTCTATAAAAATTAGTTAATATAGATTTAGTAGTTATAGGATTCGCTTTAACGAGTTGCCGAACAAAAGATCGTGAATTTGATTGAGACTTTGAATAAACAAATAAGTCATTTCCACTTGCAGCCAATGAACCACCGAATATATCCAAAGGCTGATCAAACACAGATTCGGGCTTAATAATTTCTCGTAATCTTATAGTGCTACCAGAAAATTCATAGTTATAGACTTCTTTTGAAGACGTTCCAATAGCGAAACCAGAAGTAGTAAAAGTGAGGTCTTTTCCAAAATTTGAAGTACTAGATTTTGATATTAAAGTTTTATCCGGAGTTTGCGGCCAATAGTGGTTTAAGGGATTTAAAGTGTTTTTGTAAAAAACATAAGCTTTCTTGCCTCCACATGTAACTAGCCTAGTTGAGTTTGCTATTAACGTAGAACCGAAAAGATCATTTGGTCTTGAATCAGTTGAAGACAAACTTTTTACATGCTCAACATTCATTCTAAACCCTGCGATTCCACTATTTTCTTCATAAACTCTAAAAGTATATATTACACCTCTTCCATCATTTTCTCCTGGAGCAGAAACAAATAACGTTGAACCAGACCAAGCTAATGCGTTACCAAAGAAAGTGTTCCTTATATTGCCTCCTGATCTAGAGACTGTTTTTTCTTGTTGCCATACTTTAGTTGGATTAACAGAACTAATAGGTCTTTTATGCAAGACTGTTGTGACTCCACTTTGATTATTAATATCACATCTACCTACAGCTATTCTAACTCCCGAATTATTAGCTCCTTGAAAATTTAACACTTCTGAAATGGCGATTGAAAACTTGCCATCGCAATTTCCTGTCATTGAAATGAACTGCGTTTCAAATTGGTTCCAAATACCAGTATTTGTTTTCTCGTATATATAAATGCCTTTGCTGCCATGTATAACAATAATACGTTCGTTTGGGGCAATAGCAACTCCAGTTCCAAAACCTTGGGTGCAATTACCTGTACCGCATCCAGATGATGATGGTTTTAGCGTTTTATTTAACTGCCAAGAACCATTGGTACTTGTTTTTCGATAAACGTATACAACTTTAGTAATAGGAGCAGTTATTACCATTGTTTGCCCTTGTATTTTTGTTATTGCTCCAAACTCATTAAAACCAGAAGTATTTGGATCATTTATTTGTTGACTAGGATAGAAAAGTGCATCACGAGAAATATTTGGGTTTTGAGCCTGGGCACATAAAGTTAGAATTAATAAGCATAGGCAATTTAAAAATAGTTTTTTCATAACGGAGAGGGTTTTTTTAATAGCAGTTTTTAGGATAGCGTCGTTAATTACAATCATTATTAATTATAGACTGAATTGTGACTGGGCGAGAACTTATAGACTCTGCTGTTAATCTTCCACTAAATGCACCAGAAGTAAATAGTGGCTTAAGGCCGCAATAAGCATCTAAACGAGTGAGGTTACAGTTAAAGAAATTGATTGTTTCACCTGTGACTTCCATTAAATTACTTAGACCATTTAGATTACTTAAATTTTGGCAATTAGCCATCATAATATTTCCTTTTACTGAAGTCAAATTACTTAAATCATTTAAATCATAAATTTCAGCATTTATTGTTAAATCTCCCTTGCATTGTTCTATGTTAGATAATAAACTTAGACTATTGATGTTTCCATTTGCACTTATGGTTATGTAGCCGTTAATATCACTCAACTTAGTTAAATTATTTATATTACTTAAATTCAAATTTTCGAATAAAACAAACCTTCCATTTACAATATTTAAATTCCGGAGTCCAAATAAATTAACAATTGAATTATTATTCCGCATAAAAAGACCACCTAAGTTTGTAATATTTTCTAAACCATTTAAATTTTGTAGAGCTTGGTTATTTGAAATGTTTAATTCACCTTCTACAGTGGTTAAATCAGAAAGTGAGGCTAAAGAAGTTATAGCATTAGAATCAATAAAGTTCGAAATAGTTAAATTACCTGTTATTCTGCGATATCTATTTAATGCAAAGTTATCAATTTCATTTTGTGACGTAAATTGTATATTTCCAATAAATGTTGCACTTTTCGTTGAGAAAATTTGTTCTTCGCTATATCCGGTACCATATTGATTTGTGGCAAAAGACTTTATATAGTATGTTGTATCATCATTTAAACCATCAATGACTTTAGAAAAACTAGAATTTATTATTACATCCGAAACGAATGATACGTTATCTTGTATTGTAGGATTAGGATTTAAACTCCAACAAAACCCAATTTCGGTAATTACAGAGTCGCCGTCCGAGGATAACGAACTTAAAGCTCGAGCACTATCCACCGAAGTGTTGGTAATAATCAGTTGTTCTAAATTAGGTATATCTTTGGTTGTAAAATTTCTTTCAAAACTGAACGTAGTACCTAAACTGGTCGTTGCATAGTTTCGCACGTAATAGGTAGTACCTGGTTGCAGGTTATTAATAATAGAGGTAAAGAAACCATTTCCTGGACCGGCAGTTGTAAAATTATCAGATAAAGTAGGGTTTATACTTGTACTCCAACAAGTCCCCTTTTCAATAATTTCTGCCCCATTTGAAGATGTATTACCACTAGTCTGTGCTGAATTGTTAGTAATATCAGTAATATTATTGATTGATAATTGAGGTATCCCAGTTTTAGTTTGAAACGTTAGTGATTCACCGTAAGTAATTCCTAAATCATTAATAGCATAAGCTCTGTAATAGTATGTTGTATTTGGAAATAAGCTTGTTACATCGATAAAGAAATCCCCTTTACCTCCTGCATTTTCCAGATTGTCGTTGTCAATGGTAGGAGTAAACGTTGTATTTGACCAACAGATTCCTCTTTTTATAAAATTATTAGTTCCTTCGTCTGTTACTTCTCCATTTAGTCTTACAGAAATTGCTGTTAAATTAGTAAATGAGTCAGTTATTATTTGAGGTAGCCCTTCAGGAGCTAAAAAACTAATTTCATTACCATAAGATACGCCAAAATTGTTTGTTGCGAAAGCTCTAGCATAATAAGTTGTATTACTTTTTAGATCGCTTAAATTTACACTAAAGACGGATACGTTTTGTTTATTAACTGAATTCACATCTGAGATTGTAGGATTAGGATTAATACTCCAACAAAACCCTTTATTAATTAAATTAGAATCACCAATATCAATAATTTCCCCAACTCCATTAGCGCCAGAATTTGTAACATTTGAGATACTTAAAGTCTCCACAATAGGCAACTGATCTGTAACTCTAATAACAATCTCTTTAGTATAATTATTTGCCTCATCCGTTAAAGTTAAAATAGTACCGCTTGCTACTGTAGTTTGAGGAATTATTGTTGCTTTTGAAGAGTCAATAGGATCAACTTCAATAGTTGCAACGCTCATATCAGCAATACTCCATGTAAAATTAGGGCAATTGAATGCCCAATAGCTTACAGCCTCAATTGCAAAAGGTTCTAATGGACTTCCTTGATAATCAAAAATAACCTCATCAATGCCGTAAATATTTTGCGCGTTAATATTAGCATAAACACCAAATAGGGCATCTTGAAAACCATTGGCACTGAAATTACCATCTATTTGTTTGTCGATATCTGTATTTGTGTTTGTAGGAAGTCCTATGGTTAAGGTATGCCCACCGTTACGTTTTGGCGATAAGTAGTTAAGCCAATAAAAGCTATTAGCATATTGAATTAAATCTAAACTGATCTGCTCAAATTCTGCTTCTAAATCGTCTATCGACGCGATGGAGCTAAAAGACGTTCCAGTATTATCAATTTGATTTAAGTTTTCAGGATTTACTTCATTACCCAATCCTAACATAAATACACGCTTTTGATTTCTTGCAGCTACTACCTGTGTTAAGGTACTTGAACCTTGCGTGTCGTCGCCATCTGTTAAAGCAATTAAATAACCTTCTTCTATTAGGTCTAAACTATAATTATTAGAGAATTTATTTAAACCTTCTATTAATGAGCCATATAAGTTTGTTGAAGGAAAACCAAAACTGATACTGTTAATTGCGTTTTCAATATCCATAACGTTATCAGTGAAATCTTGAATAAGAGTAGTGCTACTGGAAAAGCTATAGATTGCTATTTCTTGATTGGTTATAACGGGATTGTTTAGTATTTGGTTTACCAAAGAAATTGCAGATGACTTTATTTGTGGTAGTACACTCGCTACACTAGCACTATTATCCAGCATTATTACAATTTTTTGTTCGTACGCTACTTCATCTAATTTTTTTATACATCTGAAGGTTTCTGTTGGTGAAATTGTATTACCATCTTCTAGTACATTAAAATCAGTTCCAGATAAATAATCTACCCCAAGATTTTTTTGGTCGGTAACAGAAAACATAATATCTACAAAACTAGGGGGACTAGTTTCAATTAAATACTCTTCAAATTTAAAATAATCAGAAAATTGAAACGTTACATTCTGACTAATCCGAGGTGTTAAGTATATTGTATTCGTCATTTTACCCGAAAATCCTGTAAGCTTTAAAATATCTCCTATTTCATATAATGGATTTAGCTTAGAATTTTTAGTGAAAGCATTTTTGCTTGTATTTTGTTTTATATCGTTACCATTATACGTAAGCTTAACAAAAGCATTTACGTTATTGTTTGAAACCACTTTTTGTGTGTACGTATTTCCATTATCATTCATAACTAGAAAATGAATCCCATTACTATTTGCTGAGAATTCGAACGAATGGATTCCAAGCGTCAATTCTTTTGAGAACGAAGCTATTTCCTGTCCCAATAAATTATATATGCTTAGTTCTGTAGAACCAATACCATCTGAATAAATATTAATATTTAAGTCAGATTCAAATGGATTCGGGTAAATACTTTGAAAGCCTCCTTTTGTATTATTAATGACATTATCTTCTAAACTAAGTGCTTGTGACAAATTGATTTCAAATATTGAGGTCAATTCTCTACTTTCATTATTGGTCAAATTTTCAATAAGAACTCTGTCAAGAGGTGCATTATTTCCAGCACTTGCAATCTGTCCGTCAAAAGTTATTGTAATAGTTTGGGAATAAGCACTTAAAATAAATGCACTACAAGTAAGTAAAAATAATATTTGTTTCATGTTGAGAGGGTTTAGAATTTTATTTATTTGTATTCAAAGTGTTTTTTATTACTTTTTTTCGCATCCAGTACATTCTGATTTAATTACAAATTCTTTCGCATAAGCGAATGGAATTAGCTCTAATTTGAACTTGCTATTAATTTTAGTTTTTATATTCTTGAAGAAAGATAGTTATAAGATTACTTATATAGTAAAACAGCTTCTTAAGAAGGAAAAAAAGGTTTAATTAAAGATGCTTTTAAATAAACCGAAGTTTAAAAAAAATATAGAGAGAATAATAAACCTACAAAAAACAAATTTTCTAAGTCTAAAAACATCGATGAATAGTAATAAAAACCGTAGTAAAGGTGGCTTAAAGAAAAAACTTAATAGCAGAAATAAACAATATAAAAGCAATAAAAGCCGCAAGAATCCAAATGCTACCGCTATAAAAGCGTTTGTGGAGTTTTAAATCTTTTCGGTAGGTATAGCCAATAATTATGGCAAAGACAATAAAAAATAAAACCCCAAAAATGATTTGACCATTACTAAACATATCATTATTTTTAGGCAAATTTAACTAATAATGGTGACATTCCTGTCTTAACGGGAATGACAAACGAATAATTTATGAAGAAAAAAATAGAAGCAGTAAAGGCGTTTCATACGGCATTTAAAATAGGGCATTTAGAAAGCCCCAAAGCAGATTTAGGTTTAGCTAAAAATATGTTACGTTATAAATTGATGCGAGAAGAGAATGAAGAGTATTTAGACGCGGCTAATAATAATGATTTGGTTGAGGTTGCAGATGCTTTGGGAGATATGCTTTATATTTTATGTGGTACAATTATAGAGCATGGAATGCAACATAAAATTGAGGAAGTGTTTAATGAGATTCAACGCAGTAATATGAGTAAGTTAGGGGAGGACGGACAGCCTATTTACCGTGAAGATGGTAAAGTGTTAAAGGGACCTAATTATTTTAAACCTAATATTCAATCTATATTGGAAAAATAAAAAAAGGAGCCATTTGGCTCCTTTTTTTATTCCTTATTTCACTTGAAATCTCCATCCAAATGGATCTTCAGCTTTATTAGTTTGTATATCTGTAATGCGCTTTTTCAAATAAGCTGCATAAGTATCTTCTAATTGAGGTAAGTCATAATCGGCCTCTTTATATCCGAATCCTGAAATCGGGGAAATTACCGCAGCTGTACCTGCACCAAACATTTCTTTTAGCGAACCATTTTTGGCCGCTTCTACAACTTCACTTACTGTGATTTTTCTAACTTCAACCGGAATGCCTTCTGATTTAGCAAGCTCAATAATACTTTTTCGAGTTATACCGTCTAATATTCTATCACTAGTTGGTCCTGTAATTAAGGTATCGTTGATGCGAACAAATATGTTCATGGCACCTGCCTCTTCAATATACTCATGCGTATTGTCGTCAGTCCAAATAACTTGTTGATATCCTTTTTCAATGGCTAATTGTGTAGGATAAAATTGTCCAGCATAGTTTCCGCCAGCCTTGGCAAAACCTACACCGCCATTTGCAGAACGTGAATATTTTTCTTCTATTAGCACCTTAACGTCTCCTGCAAAATAGGATCCAGAAGGTGCTGTACATATAATAAATTTATAAGCGTCAGCTGGAGATGCATGAAATCCATTGCCAGAAGCAAATACAAAAGGTCTTATATATAATGAAGAACCTTCGTTTGTAGGAATCCAGTCTTTATCAACTTCTAAAAGTGCTTGTAAGCCATCCATGAAATAATTTTCTGGAAGCTCCGGAATTGCCAAACGTTTTGAAGAAATATTTAGTCGTTTAAAATTTTCTAAAGGCCTAAACAACCAAACATTTTTATCCGCATCTTTATAAGCTTTCATTCCCTCAAATACAGATTGACCGTAATGAAATATCTTTGCAGACGGGTCTAATGTAATCCCTTGGTAAGGCACCACCTTAGGTGTTTGCCATTTACCATTTTCATAATTGCATTCTAACATGTGATCTGAAAACACATGTCCGAATTTTAAATTGTCAAAATCTACATCATTAATCTTTGTAGTTTTGGCTTTTATAATCTCGATATCGTTGATTATAGCGCTCATGTCTAGTAATTTTATGATACAAATTTAAGTAAATTCAAATTCAAAAAATGGTATATTTTAATAAATCCTTTAAAATTGAAACATTTATGTGAGCAAGTCAAATATTGCGTATTCATGACCATCTATGAATTGATGTAATCTACACGAAGAAGTTAGACGTTAAAAGATAAAAGTTCCTGAGAATCTTGCTAGTTCCCTTTTATTACAGCTTGCTTAAGAACTCTGTGTTAAAGGAACAACCAAATCTAGAAAATAAGAATTTAGTTTTACATCTTGAAGGTTGGAAAACTAGGTGTATTTTTGCGGAGTCATAGGTATAGTGTTTTAAGGTTTTATTTAATGAAACGAGAAATAATAATAACTGCTGATGGTTCATCAACCATACATATTCCGGAATGGAACGAGCAATACCATTCTAAACATGGTGCTATTCAAGAAGCATATCATGTATTTATAAAACAGGGTTTGCATTATTATAATGAAGAGACTTGGAATCAAAGTGACAAAATTTGCATTTTGGAAATTGGATTTGGGACTGGATTAAATGCGTTTATCACTTTATTGGAAGCTGAAAAATTAAAACAACCCATGCATTATGTTGGTGTTGAGGCTTATCCTGTTTCTGCGGAAGAGATTTTACAACTTAATTACGTAAAGCAGTTGCAAGCTGAAAGAGAAACCATTCGTTTTGATAAGATCCATAAAATGTCTTGGGAAAATAAGCATGAAGTTTCTCCTTATTTTTCGCTTACCAAGAAACAAAAATTATTTAAGGAGATAGAAGATAAGGCGGTTTTTGATATTATTTACTTTGATGCCTTTGGAGCTAGAGTACAACCAGAATTATGGACGGAAGATATCTTCTTAAAAATGTACAATGCCTTAAAAAAGGATGGCGTTCTGGTCACGTATTCAGCAAAAGGAAGCGTAAGACGGGCTATGCAGGCCGTAGGTTTTATCGTTGAAAGATTGCCTGGTCCACCAGGAAAGCGTGAGATGTTAAGAGGAATCAAGAAAGATAATTAAGTTTTAGACTTTCTAATTGTTAAAGCTACCATAAAACGGTGGTAATCCCTGTTGTGGTTTCGTAAATTTATAGAAAAAAAGAAAATGCGAGTTTTAATCACTGGGGCAACGGGTTTAGTTGGCAAAGAAATTGTGAAACGCTGCCATGAAAAGAATATTTCAGTTAATTATTTAACCACAAGAAAATCTAAAATACAGGAAATACCTAACTATAAAGGCTTTTACTGGAATCCGAAAAATCAAGAATTGGATAAGGATTGCTTTGAGGACGTTGATGCCATTATACATTTAGCAGGAGCTTCTTTATCAAAACGTTGGACCCCAACGTATAAAAAACTGGTTTTAGAAAGCAGAACCGTTTCTACTAAATTATTAATTAACACACTTAAGGGAGAGAAACACAATATAAAGCAAGTTATTTCTGCAAGTGCCATTGGTGTGTATCCAAATTCCCTGACCAATTATTATGAAGAATCCTTTAAAGAGAAGAACACATCTTTTTTAGGAGAAGTAACAGATGCTTGGGAACGAGCAGTAGATGAATTTTCTGCATTGGGGATTATGGTTACTAAGATAAGAATAGCACTAGTTTTAGCTAAAAGCGAGGGTGTGCTTCCTGAGATTGTAAGGCCTATTAAATTTGGTGTGGGAGCTGCTTTTGGTAACGGTAAACAGTGGCAGTCTTGGATTCATATTGAAGATTTATCAAACATATTTTTATTCCTTTTTGAAAAGAAGATTGGAGGAGTTTATAATGGTGTTGCGCCAAACCCCGTAAGTAATCAAGAATTAACTAAAATAACTGCTGGTGTCTTAAAAAGACCTTTGATTATGCCAAATATTCCTAAGTTTTTTATGAAAATTATCTTGGGTGATATGCATATGTTATTATTCGAAAGTCAGCGTGTAAGTTCAAAAAAAATAGAGCATAAAGGGTTTGTATTTAAATACAACTATCTCGAATCAGCGTTGAATAATTTGTTAAAATAAAGCGACCCTAATAACATTTAAAATTTATGCTAAGTATTACTTTATGGGTTGGTTTTTCCAGCATATCATAACAAATGATGTCATGCTAACAATGACGAGAATAAAACGAAAACATTTCATTTTTATATTCTAATCCAAGATTTGCCGTGCTAACTCAAAGCGCTCATTTTTATACCAGAAAGGAAGTTAAACAGAACTGTGAAAAAAAAATGATGACATTATGACATTTTTATAATATTGGCAGTACTTTTGCCAACTTAAATTTTAGGATTGAAAAATTGAATTTACGATGAGTAAAAAAGATAAAGAAAATACAGTGGAAAGCGAACAAGTTGAAGTTGCGCCAAATGAAGCAGTTGAAGTTGAAGAGCAGACCGTAGAAGAAAAACTACAGGAAGAAGTAAAACAAGAGAAGGACAAGTTTTTACGTTTATTCGCAGAGTTTGAAAATTATAAAAGACGGACATCAAAAGAACGTATTGAATTATTTGCAACGGCAAGTGAAGGTGTAATGAAAACATTACTTCCTGTTCTTGATGATTTTGAACGCGCCTTAAGTCACATTGAAGATGACAAAGAAGCAGAGGAGTTAAGAAAAGGAGTGTTATTAATATATCAAAAATTGGTAAGTACTCTAGAAAAAGAAGGCTTGAAGCCAATGGAAGTAGAAAAAGGCGATGTTTTTGATGCAGACAAGCATGAGGCGATAACACAAATTCCAGCACCTACAGAAGACCTGAAAGGAAAAATCATTGATATCGTTGAAAAAGGATATGTATTAGGTGAAAAAATTATTCGTTTCCCAAAAGTTGTTATCGGACAATAATTAGAAAGTATGGCTAAGAGAGATTATTACGAAGTATTAGGAATTAATAAAGGAGCAAGTGCTTCTGAAATAAAGAAAGCTTACAGAAAGAAGGCGATAGAATTTCATCCTGATAAAAATCCTGACAATAAGGAGGCTGAAGCTAATTTTAAAGAAGCGGCAGAAGCTTATGAAATATTGAGTGATGACAATAAGAAAGCGCGCTATGATCAATATGGTCATCAAGCTTTTGAAAACGGCGGCGGCTTTGGGGGTGGCGGTATGAACATGGATGACATCTTTAGTCAATTTGGTGATATTTTTGGTGGTGGCTTTTCTGGTTTTGGCGGTGGCGCAGGTCAACGTCGTGCAAAGGGAAGTAACCTTCGGATACGTGTTAAATTAACTTTAGATGAAATAGCAAATGGTGTAGAGAAAAAGGTTAAAGTTAAACGTAAAGTACAAGCGCCTGGAACTACATATAAAACCTGTTCAACTTGTAACGGTAGTGGCCAGGTTACAAGAATAGCAAATACTATTTTGGGTAGAATGCAGACGTCGGCTCCTTGTAATGCATGTGGCGGTGCAGGACAAAGTATTGATAAAAAACCGAAAGATGCTGATAGCCAAGGGTTAAAAGTTTCAGAGGAAACGGTATCCATAAAAATACCTGCTGGTGTAGTTGATGGTATGCAACTCAAAGTTTCAGGTAAAGGTAATGAGGCTCCTGGAAATGGGATTTCTGGTGATTTAATTGTGGTTATTGAGGAAGTTGATCATGATTCTTTGCAACGTGAAGGCGATAATTTACATTATGATTTATACGTGAGTTTCCCTGATGCCGTATTAGGAACATCAAAAGAAATTGATACTGTAACAGGAAAAGTACGAATCAAGGTTGAGGCCGGAGTACAATCTGGAAAAATACTGCGTTTACGAGGTAAAGGAATACCTAGTATTAATGGCTATGGTAAAGGAGATTTACTAGTACATGTTAATGTCTGGACACCTAAAACATTAAATAAGCAACAAAAAGAATTTTTTGAAGCTATGAAAGACGATGAGCATTTTGCACCAAGACCTGAAAGTTCTGATAAGTCTTTCTTTGAGAAGGTAAAAGATATGTTTTCTTAAAAAGAACATAATAAAATTAAGAAATCCGCTTTTTATGCGGATTTTTTTTGATATATCGACTAAGAATTCTAATAGTTTTGCTATTAGTATTGAAAAAAAAACTATATTTGACTATCACTAATTCTTTTAGTGATAATTTTTCTTTTTCATAGCAATTTTTTTCCCATCCTTAATTTTTTTGAGGGTGGGTTTTGTTTTTATGAATATTTTACACAAAAAATTGTAACAAGAAATTCATATGTTATACTAAAAGTGTTACTTAGCAAAAATTACATGTGTTACTTTTTTCAACTAAGCAATGATGAATAATTTACTAGAGGTTAATAAGGTTTCGAAACATTTTGGAGAGTATAAGGCCTTAAATGAAGTTTCAATTGCAGTACCAAAAGGCAGTATATTTGGGTTGCTTGGCCCTAATGGCGCAGGGAAAACTACGTTAATACGCATTATTAATCAAATTACCATGCCTGATTCAGGTACGGTGCATTTGGATGGAGATTTTCTAAGCCCAATGCACATTAAAGATATTGGTTACTTGCCCGAGGAACGCGGTTTGTATAAATCAATGAAAGTTGGAGAGCAAGCATTGTACTTAGCGCAATTAAAAGGATTAAGTAAGACAGAGGCTAACAGTAGATTGAAATTTTGGTTTGATCGCCTTGATATTGGCGATTGGTGGAACAAAAAAATTCAGGAACTTTCTAAGGGTATGGCCCAGAAAATACAGTTTGTAGTCACTGTTCTTCATGAACCTAAGTTGCTCATTTTTGATGAGCCTTTCTCTGGTTTTGATCCAATAAATGCCAATTTAATTAAAGATGAAATTTTGCGCTTAAGAGACCTTGGCGCTACAGTCATTTTTTCAACACACCGTATGGAATCCGTTGAGGAATTGTGTGATGATATTGCGCTTATTCATAAGTCCAATAAAATACTTGATGGAAAGCTTGTTGATGTAAAACGTGCCTATAAAATAAATACGTTTGAAGTTGGTTTAAGAAGTGAGAATCATGACGTATTGAAACAAGATATAGCTGAGAAATTTAGTGTTTCTAATGCTCATTTTAAAACTTTAGAAAATGAATTAAAACTTAATATCAAACTAGATCAAGATGAGAACCCAAATGCCTTATTAAATTATTTAACCTCAAAAGCTACGGTGTCTCACTTTGTTGAATTAATACCTAGCGTGAACGATATTTTTATTCAAACTGTAAAGAATAATTAAATGAATCATTTACCTCTAATAATAAAAAGAGAATACCTTACTAAGGTTAGGAATAAGTCGTTCATAATTATGACGTTTTTAAGCCCGATAATTTTTATGGGACTTATTGCTCTAGTTGCTTATTTGTCTCAATTGAATAAGGATAAAATCAGAGTTGTTACGGTTTTAGATGAAACAGGTCTGGTTCAGGATATGTTTAATAATACGGAGCATACGCATTATAATATTCTGGAGCACATGTCACTGCAGGATGCTAAAAAATTAGTCAATGAAACAGATGGAACCGGTTTATTGCATATTTCCTTAAATGTGAGCACAGAGGATGATGAGAATACTATTTCATTTTATTCTAAAGAGGCGCCTTCACTTGGGTTTATAACTGACTTAGAGCGCAGACTAGAAAAAAGACTTACTAATTTAAACCTTAAGCGGAAAGGGGTAGATATAGATATGATTAATGCATCAAAAATTAGGGTTGATATCTTGCAAGAAAGTTTTGAAGGGGAAAAGACCTCAAAAGTTGATAGTGTTATTAAACTTATTTTTGGCGGTGCAGCGGGCTATTTATTATTCATGTTTATTATTATTTATGGTAACATGATAATGCGAAGTGTTATCGAAGAAAAGACCAGCAGAATTATTGAGGTTATCATTTCTTCAGTAAAGCCTATTCAATTAATGCTCGGGAAAATTATAGGGACTTCGTTAGCTGGAATTACACAGTTTGTCATATGGCTTATTTTGGGAGGTGTTTTAGTTTCATTAACTTCTATTTTTTTTGGTGTTGATATGACTGAATTGCAGACCCCACAAAGGGAAATCGTTAATCAGGCTATGGAAAATCCAGAGATTAATGCTCAAATTCAGAATGCTGCAAATGCTTTTTTTAGCTTACCCTTAGTGAATTTAGTAATAGCCTTTATTTTGTTTTTTATTGGCGGCTATTTACTCTACAGTTCTTTTTATGCGGCTATTGGAGCGGCTGTCGATAATGAGACTGACACCCAGCAGTTTATGATGCCAATTATTATGCCACTAGTATTAGCTGTATATATAGGAGTTTTCACAGTAATTGAAGACCCCCATGGCACGGTTTCTACAATATTTTCTTTTATTCCTTTAACATCGCCAGTTGTAATGCTTATGCGCATACCCTTTGGCGTACCTTTATGGCAGCAAATAGTGTCACTATTACTTTTAATTGGTACTTTTATAGTAACTGTTTGGTTTGCTGCAAAAATTTACCGCGTAGGGATATTAATGTATGGTAAAAAACCAAGCTATAAAGAGTTAATAAAATGGATTAAGTACTAGCATGCAAAAACAGAATTCAGAAGGAAAAATAGAAAATCATGTAGATAAGGTAAGTGATGCTATTACCGAAAGTTCATTCTGGGAAAAGTTTGTAAATTTTCTAGAATATAAGATCATTGACTTTAATTATGGGGTTGGTAACGAAGCCCACGATATTGAACTAAGAGTAAAGTACGTTTTGTTGGTTGCTCTTGTTTTAATGGCAACTACCTACGTTCTAAGATGGGTAAAACGATTGGTAACAAGAAAAATGCCTGGTGAAGATAAGGCGAAGTTTAATACCGTTTTTTCCTTTGTGAGATGGGTTATTTATCTCATTGTTTTGTTAATCGTCTTAGATTCTGCCGGAATTAATATTACCGCCATTTTTGCGGCATCTGCGGCTTTACTTATTGGTATAGGTCTGGCACTGCAAACACTTTTTCAAGATATTATCTCGGGTATTTTTATTCTTGTTGATCAGTCAGTACAAGTGGGAGATATTATTGAGATAGACGGGAAAGTGGGTCGTGTCATTGAAATAAAGTTAAGAACAACTCGGGCGGTAACCATAGATAATCGAGTTTTGGTTATTCCAAATCATTTCTATTTAACTAATATGCTGTTTAATTGGACTCAAAATGGTACAACCACAAGAGAGTCTGTAACGGTTGGCGTAGCTTATGGTAGTGATGTCCAGTTAGTAAGAAAACTACTTTTACAGGCGGCTAGTACACATCCAGATGTATTAAGTACACCAGAACCAACGGTGATATTTACTGATTTTGGAGATAGTTCGTTAGATTTTAAATTGGTATTCACCATTAATGATAGCTTTAAAGCACAATTTCCCAAGAGTGATGTGCGTTTTGAAATAGACAAATTATTTAGAGAGCATCAAGTAAGTATTCCTTTTCCTCAAAGGGATATTCATATTATTCCAAATCAAGAGTAGAATAAGTTAAAAGGTACGTCATCATTATGGTAAAACAGAAAAACAAGGGAACAATGGTTTGGGTTCTCTTTTTTTGTTTATACTATGGTCAGGCACAAATTACAGACTTAGCAAGATTGGAATATTCCTTTATTCCAGCAAGTAAATCTGAGGATCAGTATACGCGATTTAGAGCTATTTTAAATTATCCCATAAAGCTCAAAAAAGACAAGTACTTAATAGTTGGTGGCGAATATAATAGTATTATTCTCAATTTAGAAGATGACTATCCGTTTGAAACCTCAAAATTGGATAGAATTCATGTGATAGACTTGAATTTTGGTTATACTTTTAAATGGAATGAAAAATGGCGGGCAGGCATTCAGTTTAATCCAAGGATTGCCTCTACATTAACAAGCCCTTTAACTGCTGATGATTATTTTATTAATGGTGGTGTATTTTTAATCGATAACCGAATAAACGATTCCAGTCTTGAACATCCATACCGGCTTATTATAGGTCTTACGTATAATGCTACAACAGGGTTACCTTTTCCTTTACCTTTTGTGAGTTATACAAGACTAATTAATGAATCATGGAGCTATAATGCCGGGATTCCTAAATCCAATATTAAATATACGTTTAGTGAAAAAAGTAATATTCAGGCGTTTGTTGGTCTTGATGGATATATGGCACATTTACAAGATCCACCGACGATAAATGGACAAGATTCAGAATATATTTCATTATCTGTTGTTGTGGGGGGAGTTGGGTATGAATATTGCTTTACAGAACATTTAGCAGCTTATATGTATACCGGGTTTACATTTAGGCTCAATAATGTTTTAAGAAATAAAAATAGAGATGAAGTTTTTAGGTTAAACGATGTGAATGCGTTTTATTTAAGAACGGGACTTAAATTTAAAATATAATATGTCAAAAATTTTAGTAATTGAAGATGAAGCAGCCATAAGGCGTGTGCTTGTAAAAATCCTATCGGAAGAAAATGAAGCCTATAAGGTTCAAGAAGCAGAAGATGGTTTAGTAGGGATCGAGAAAATTAAAAAGGATGATTTTGATTTGGTTCTATGTGATATTAAAATGCCCAAAATGGATGGAGTTGAGGTTCTTGAGGCTGTTAAAAAGATTAAACCAGAAACCCCAATTGTTATGATATCTGGTCATGGTGATTTAGATACCGCTGTAAATACCATGCGCCTTGGTGCCTTCGATTACATATCTAAACCGCCAGATTTAAACCGTTTATTGAATACCGTTAGAAACGCCTTAGATAGGAAAGAATTAGTTGTAGAAAATAAAATTCTTAAGAAAAAGGTAAGCAAGAAGTACGAAATGATTGGCGAGAGTGAAGCCATTGCTCAAATAAAGGATATTATTGATAAGGTGGCGCCCACAGATGCACGTGTGTTAATTACTGGGCCAAATGGTACAGGGAAAGAGCTTGTTGCCCATTGGTTACACGAAAAAAGCCATAGAGCAAAGGCTAATTTAATTGAAGTTAACTGTGCAGCTATTCCCAGTGAACTTATCGAAAGTGAACTCTTTGGTCATGTCAAAGGCGCTTTTACTAGTGCCAATAAAGATAGAGCTGGAAAATTTGAGGCGGCAAATAAGGGGACTTTATTTTTAGATGAAATAGGGGATATGAGCTTATCTGCTCAAGCAAAAGTGCTTAGAGCTCTACAAGAAAATAGAATTCAACGTGTGGGAAGTGATCGAGATATAAAGGTGGATGTGCGCGTTATAGCCGCGACAAATAAGAATTTAAAAAAGGAGATTGCAGAAGGTAGGTTTCGAGAAGACTTATATCATAGATTAGCAGTAATACTTGTTAAAGTGCCTGCATTGAATGATAGACGAGATGATATTCCGTTATTAATAGCTCACTTTTCTAAGAAAATAGCTGATGAACAAGGTGTTGTGAAGAAGGAATTCACAAGTAAAGCTGTTAAGTTACTTCAAGAATATGATTGGACTGGTAATATTCGCGAACTGCGTAATGTTATAGAACGCCTAATAATTCTTGGTGGGAGTGAGGTTAGTGAACAGGATGTTAAGCTATTTGCGAGTAAGTAACAGAAGATTGTTTTAATTTGGTTAGGTCTTAGATGAATAACCAAGCTTTGATTAGTTGCACATATTAAGCTCTGATAAATAATTAGAAGCCAATTCTTTTAAGTTATTGGTGTAATAACTTTTGATTGCATCAATAGTTTTGGTGGAAATATCTTCCGTCAATTTTGGAGTAATCAATTTGGTATGATCACAGCTACAAAGCGTTAAAGTTTGGTTATAAGTTTCTATATTAGATGAAATTACTAATTTATAAGAACTAATTAGTTGTTGTTTTTTTAGCAATAATTCCTTTTCTTTTTGTCTTGCTAGTTTCATCTTTATTTCTTGTTCTTGACGCTTTAAAGCTTCCTGTTGCTCATTAAGTTTCATCTGTTCTTGTTTAAGCACGGATAGTGTCTCGTGGTCTGGATCTGAAAGGTTCTTTACTATTTCTGAGGCTGTTGAAAAGGAACATTTATCTAATGCAATAACCGTTTCTTTTCCAATTTTTCTGGCTCTATTGACAAAGAAACGACCATCTTCAAAAGTGGTGGTTGCCTCAACCTTTGCTAGAATATCAATGCCCTTCTGATTTAATTCTAAAACTTCATCACAATTACAGTCTTTTAAGTTCACCCTTGATAGCTTAAAAGATTCTAAAGAGCGATTGGCGTAATATTTTAAATGACTAATATTGTTAGATTCATACGCATTCTTGACATGAGAATAGGCACTAACAAGGTAAGAGTTGGCGTCATCACACTTAGTTTGTCCTACCATAATTATAGGGATTATGATGAAAAAAAATTGCAAAGCATTTTTCATAAAATTGAGGTTAAAGTCATAAATAGGTGTCACGAATGTATTAAAAATCATGTGTTTAGGCGTGTAGTTCATCGAATAGATAGGGTTTTAATTTTTAATTAACTGATAATTAGTTAATTAAACGTGTAGTGCTGATTGTGAAATAGATGGTTTTAAGTGTTCAATGAGGGTTGTAATCCTAATAATAAGGACCATGTCAACTTTGTTATTACTAAGGATTTTGCGAATAGAATCCTTATAATTCTTTTGACTCTAATGGTTTGATTATTAAAGAGGTTTGAAAACTAAGTTTAAGTTTATTCTTAAGAATGTAAATTCATGAAACAATTAGAATAACAGTCATTAAATCAATGGTTATTTTATATATTTAATCCAAACAAAATATTATTAATGGATAATTATAAGGTTAACTCAAACATTTCTCTTAAAACTTTTGAAACTAAAGTAGTTATTGAGGATGCTGAAAAGGAACTTAAACATATTAGAAAGAAGTTAGGTAAACTTCAGGATGTGCTTTATGCTCATGGCAAATACGCTGTTTTAATTTGTTTACAAGGTATGGATACTGCAGGAAAGGATAGTTTAGTCCGTGAAGTTTTCAAAGATTTTAATGTTCGTGGTGTTGAGGTGCATAGTTTTAAAACGCCTACTTCCTTGGAGTTAAAACATGATTATCTGTGGAGGCATTATATCGCATTGCCAGCACGTGGTAAGTTCGGTGTTTTTAACAGAACACATTATGAAAATGTGCTAGTGACTAGAGTGCATCCAGAGTATATAATGGGAGAAAATAATCCAAATATAAATAGTGTGGATGATATTGATGATGCTTTTTGGGAAAAACGCTTCGAACAAATTAATAACTTTGAAAAACACATATCAGAAAATGGAACACTTATTTTTAAGTTCTTTTTAAACCTCTCTAAGAAAGAACAAAAAAGCAGACTTTTACGACGCTTGGATAAGCAAGAAAAGAACTGGAAATTTTCTCCAGGAGATTTAAAAGAACGCAAACTTTGGGAGGCGTATCAAGCCTGTTATCAAGAGGCTATAAACAAAACGTCTAAACCACATGCACCCTGGTATGCCATTCCGGCTGATGACAAACCCAGCGCTAGATATATTGTCGCAAAAATTATTTATGACACCTTAAGTGCATATTCTGACATTGAAGAACCTGAACTTGATGATGACATAAAAGCGCATATCGAAGCATATAAACAGCAGCTTAATAATGAATAAGTTTTGTTTATTTTTTATGTTTGACTGAGAAATTCAAATGTCTTTTTAAAAACTAATTATATCACTTCTGGAATTGCTTATGAAACTAATGAAATCTGCCTTTGTACTTCTAACCCTATGTCTTACTTTAAATGTTGCTTCTCAAACAGATGCCGATGTTCTTAAAACAATATACAAACAATCTTTAACCAATGGTAAAAGTTATGATTGGCTGAATCATTTGTCCAATCAAATTGGGAGTAGGTTATCGGGCTCTTTGGGCGCAGAAAAAGCTGTGTCTTATACCAAGGCAGAACTTGAAAATCTAGGTCTTGATAGGGTATGGTTACAACCTGTAATGGTGCCACGTTGGATAAGAGGAACAAAGGAGTATGGCTATATTGAGTCCGCTCTAGGAAAAACAAATACAGTAAATATTTGTGCTTTAGGCGGTTCAATTGCAACGCCTGCCTTAGGTATAAAGGCCAATGTTGTTGAGGTAAAAAACTTTGAAGAATTAGCACTATTAGGTAAGGATAGTATTCAAGGCAAAATTGTGTTTTATAACCGTCCTATGCAAGCAGACTTAATTTTAACTTATGAGGCCTATGGTGGATGTGTTAATCAGCGTTACAAAGGTGCCGTGGAGGCAGCTAAGTATGGTGCAGCTGGAGTCATTGTAAGATCCATGAATTTGCGTCTTGATGATTTACCCCATACCGGAAGTATGACTTATGATGATTTACCCGTAAATAAGCGTATTCCTTCGGCGGCAATTAGTACAAATGATGCTGAGTTATTAAGTACCATGCTTAAACTGAATACGAATACCAAGTTTTATTTCAAACAAAACTGTAAACAGTTAAAAGATGTTCAGTCCTACAATGTCATTGGAGAAATAAAAGGAAGTGAATTCCCTAATGAGTATATTTTAGTAGGAGGACATTTAGATTCTTGGGATTTAGGTGACGGGTCTCATGATGATGGTGCTGGAGTGGTGCAATCTATGGACGTTCTAAGATTGTTGAAAACATCTGGTATTAAACCAAAACGGAGTATTAGAGTCGTGTTGTTTATGAATGAAGAAAATGGTTTAAGAGGCGGTAAGAAATACGCTCAAGAGTCAAAGCAAAAGGGCGAAAATCATATTTTTGCCTTAGAAAGTGATTCTGGTGGTTTCACTCCGCGAGGTTTTAGTTTTGATTGTACGGATGCCAGTTTTAATCAAGTGCTTAATTGGCAGCCCTTATTTAAACCTTATTTAATTCATTATTTTGAAAAAGGTGGCAGTGGAGCAGATGTTGGTCCGCTTAAAACAGAATCTAATGTTTTGGCGGGTTTACGTCCTGATAGTCAGCGTTATTTTGATCATCATCATGCAAGCAATGATACATTTGATGCAATAAACAAAAGGGAGTTAGAATTGGGAGCCGCCACAATGACATCATTGGTTTACTTATTTGATAAATATGGGGTCAACCCAATATCAAATCTTGATAATATAAAAAAATAATAGTTTTATATTAGAAAAGGAAATTGAGATAATTACGGTAACGCTATATGTTCTTTTGCCCTAATTGAGCAAGACAGTAATTAAAGGTGTGATTGTGTTTTAGACTTTAAAACCTAAAGAAAGTATGAAAAAGAGTATTTTAATTTTTTCCTTATTAATAACTACAATGGTTATGGCACAAGTAAAAACAAATGATTTGCCATTTTATGAAATACCCGCAAGTCCTGAGGTATATACAAGTCAGACAGTAGCAGCCAGAATGATAGATGGTTTAGGCTTTAGATATTATTGGGCAACAGAAGGACTAACAGAAAAGGATTTAGCACATAAAGCAAGTGAATCGGGGAGAACGAGTGCGGAAACTATTGAGCACCTATATGGTTTGTCTAAGTTTATCCGTAATAGTATATTATCTAATGATAAAGATAATAATACTTCCGAACTGAACTTTATTGAAAAGCGTAAACAAACCTTATTGAATTTGAAAAAAGTTTCTAATGCCTTGCATAATGTGGAAGAACCAATAAAACTTGATGAAACTGAAGTGCCGTTTTGGAATATTATCAACGGCCCTATTGCCGATGCATTATGGCATTGCGGTCAGGTGGTCATGTTAAGACGTGCATCAGGTAATCCTTTTAATTCTAAAGTGAGTGTTTTTCAGGGAAAACTAAAGGAGTAGAATGCATTTTCTTTTGATTTGATTATTGGTATTGTATTAGTTTAGACCAACTTTTCCTTTAACAGATTCAAACATTTTTTTTGAGTCAAAACCAATACCGTCTTTAAAGATGATTTCCATGTTTCGAATATTTTTAATATTGGTTTCTAAATCACCATCAATTAAAATAAGGTCGGCAATTTTACCAGATTCTATTGTGCCAATAGAATCTTGTTGTTCTAAATAGGTCGCTCCGTTTAAGGTGCATATCTTTATAGCATCTGTAAGCCCGAATCCGCCTTCAACAAAAAGTTCTATGGTGTGTTGATTGGCATAACCCGCGACCGTTCTTCCTGCTCCCGTAGGATCTGTACCTGCAGCAAGTTTACCTCCTTTATCATAAAAACGTTTAAGCCAAGTGAAGTTTTTGTTAAATCGCGCTAGGTTTAATGAGTCTTTATCAATCATGCGATCATAAATATTTTTAACATCTTTTAGTACCTCGGGAGTGACTGCACTTTCTCCGCCACCAGGAATTAGTTCCCTATTGGTATAAGGTTCAAATACGTTGGGCGTAGAAGTTATTGTGGTGCCATTCTTTATGAGTAAATCAATAAGAGTACTTATTTGAGGACTATCAACAGGTTCATTTGTTAAAGAATTTCTGGCTTCAAATGGATCGCATAGGTCACGCTCTTTATCCTTAATAAAATCTGATGCAGCCATAAAACCATGCTCTAAATTATCGATACCAAGATTAGACGCTTCTTCGTAGGTAACAGAGCATAAATGACCGGTAACTTTCATTCCTCGTTTATGCGCTTGCTTAATACACAGTTTCATGTCTTCTCTAGTAATATTATTATAGAGTTTGAAAGATGTCACCCCCCGATCTGCCCAAAAATTAACAATTTCACCAACTTCGTCAGTGTCTTCAATAAAACCTAATTCAGCAATTGGTGCGCCTTCTCTTTCAATGAAAGGACTTGTGACATCCATTTTAGGTCCAGTCATTTTACCTGCAATAATCCATTTTTTTACATTTAAATCAGATTGTGGTTGAATACTTCCTGCGGTTCGCATGGTAGTAACACCTCCTGCCAAATATAGTCTTGGAAAAGAAAAGGTCATTTGCCCTACACTAAACCAATTTTCAAAGAATTTTGTGTAGAATAGATGCTCATGTAACATCACGAGTCCGGGTATAACCGTTTTATTAGTGCCATCAATCTTTAGAGCATTTTGAGGAACCGTTATAGATGTGGAATCTCCAATGTCTTGGATTTTATCTTCATTAATAATTACCGTTTGGTTATAACGAATACTATTACCCGTTCCGTCAATAACAGTCACATTGGTTATGGCTACAAGGGTCGTGTCTACAGATATAAAAGTCTTCACTTGATTAGTGAATTCTTGCGCATTCAATTGAAAACCAATAAGAATGGATAGTGTTAGGGTTAATGCTGTCTTCATATGTTTTGAATTTAATAAATTATAAATAACTAAGCCACCATTTATCTTTATTATTTTGTTTGTACTGGTCAAACTTTTTACAAATGGGGTAAAGAATAATAATGATGCTAATCCAAACTAAATATACTAAACCAAGATTTAAACCATAGCCTTTTAGGGCGGGAGTTTCTGTCATCCAATTTTTTAAAATCATGACTTCCCATCCAAAGCCTGATAACTCAGCATAAATTAAAGCCAAGACATGAATTAAGTAAATATGTATAATGTAATAGAAGAATGGCACTCTTCCAAAGGTTTTGAAAAATTCTGTGAGCCTTCCTTTTAACTTCTCAGTATTAGCCAAAAAAATAAATGTGACTCCTAAAGTCATTAATAAATAGGTTAATGAAGGTGGATATTTGGCAGGATTAAAAAAAGAAATTAAATCTTTAGATATGCTGTCATATGTTGTCCATGGGACTAGATTTCCATAAATATTTGTAAACCTTAAAATTATAAATAAGGCTATAGCCGATGTGCCCAAAATATTGAAAATTCTTTTTCTCTTTTGAGCATCAAAAGATGTATTGTAGAAGGCGCCCAAATAATAACCAAAAGACATAACAGCTACCCATGGAATAAGTGGATAAGCAGATTCAAAATCATAGCCGTTGCCTAAATCAAATGAATGATATTCGTGTAATATGGCCCAAAATATACTGCCATCATAATGTACGGTATCTAATAGATTATGTCCGAAAATTAAAACACAGCTAAAAACTAATATATAGTTCCTTGGTAAATATATTAGCCCAGCTAAAGCAATCATACTTACGCCTAAAGCCCAGATTACAAATAGACCGGGACTGGAAAAGGTTATATCAAAATACCAAGCAAAGTTTACGATGGTCAATTCAATAAATACCAACCAAAGACCTCTTTTAACTAGAAATTGGGATAGCTGTATTTTAGTTTTTCTTTTGCTTACCATATAGGCAGACATACCTGCCAATAAACTAAAGGCTGGTGCGCAAAAATGGGTAATCCATCTCGTAAAAAATATAGGTAGACTACTTTGTTCTGGGTCTTCAGGACTAAAGAGGAAAGAATCATAATGGAAATAGTCACGTGTATGGTCAAGTGCCATAAGCACCATTACCACACCTTTTAAAATATCAATGGATTGAACTCGTGTTGATTTTGTCATAAAGGGATTTGATTTATTTTTATATAACTATTAAAGATTTTGTCATTCTTGTAAAGATGGGGAAGGATAAATAGAAAAGACAGACAAAAGGTTTGTTAGATATAGGTAGATCTTATTCATTCTCATTTTAGTTATTCTTTTCTATAAAAATCACAAATAACTTAACCACCATTTATTCTTATTGTTTGCTTTATATGTCATGTATTTTTTACAAGGATAATAGAGTATAGTTATAACACCTATCCAGACGATATAAACAATAAACAAAGAGTATCCTTGCTTAGCTAGACCAGGAGGTGACAATGATGTAATAATTTGCCAGTTATCACTAAATATTATAATTGCTAGAATGGCTAGTGTATGAATAACAAGTACATGCATGAAATAGTAAAAAAGTGGTACCCTACCAAAAACAATTAGGAAATCTGTTGTTTTGTTTTTAATAGTTTCAATCGCATATAAAAACAAAAGAGCAGGGCCTATAGTAACTAAAATGTATAGTAATGAAGGTGGATATTTGGTTACGTTCATAAATGATAGAAATGTAAAAACTGGATTATCTTGAACGCTCCAAGGTTTTAGATCTCCGTATATATTAATGCCTCTTACAATAAAAAATAATATAACGCTGGTTATACCAAGTCCAAGTAAATATTTTTTTCTTCTGGTAGCAGGAAAACCTTTTTTATAAAGTGTTCCTAAGCAATAGCCTAATATCATTAAACCAAGCCAAGGCATAATTGGGTAAGCGAAAATTAGAGAATGATCTGCATCTAAAATAATTCTGTTTCTTTGGTGTAAAATGTACCAAATAATAGATTTAAAATTCGTGTTTTGCATAACTATTCCATCTAGGCTATTATGTCCTACTACCAATATAACACCTACAATAAGTAGAGCTTTTTTAGGAAGATAAATTAGAAAGGACAAAACAAACATACTAAGCCCAATAGCCCAGATAACTTGTAATACAATTAAATTGTAATGTAGATTGAATTGCCAGATAAGATTGTTTAATATAATTTCAAGAATGATTAACCATATACCACGCGTAATCAGGAATTTAAAAAGCTGATTTTTTGATTTATTAGTGCCGTACAGATAAGCAGATGTTCCTGCTAAAAACACAAATACAGGGGCACAGTAGTGCGTGATAAATCTAGTAAAAAATAGAAAAGGGGTGGTGGTTTCTAAATTAGTAGGGTTATTAACAAATGCGTCGTAATGAAAATAGTCTCTAGTATGATCTAAAGCCATGATCACCATGACCAGCCCTCTCAAAATGTCAATGGATTCAATTCTGGTAGATTTAATCATATATGAATAGTATTAATTTACTAAAGCATGCCCTAATTGTCGGTTGTAATGTCGTCATATAATTTATCGTTTAGAGTTAAGTTGCTTATTGGGACGTTGTACATTTTTTAGTAGCGATCAATAGGTCGTGATTTCAGATCAAAAATAAGTTTCGAATAAGCACATGGACTCCATATTTATATTTTAGTAGAATGTTAATGCAATAGCGTATTTTGCATCTTTTGTTTTCTAAATTTAGTCCTTATTTCTAAAACTGAAAATAAATAAACTGTTCACCACTCCCTTGAGCAATAATTATTAAAAAGGTCATGATGGCCCAAACAATACCCAAAATATAGGGCGGTGTTTTTAAAGACACTTCTTTCATAGAGGTATTTCTCATAATCCAATGACACAAAAATAATATAGCAATTACAACGGTTACTTTTATGATGCTAAAAGTATCTAGTATTTTTGCACCTTCAGATTGTGCGTAAAACATAGATTTTATCATGTTCCAAGCTGTTTTAAAAGATCTTGCTCTAAAGAAAACCCATGTAATATTAACACAGCTAAAGGTGATAAAGGCGAGGAATATACCATTCCATTTAGTTATTTCAAAAGGTATATACCGTCTTTGCAAACGTTCTAAAATGAGGTATGTCCCATGTAAACCACCCCAAACCATAAAAGTCCAAGCAGCTCCATGCCAAAGACCACCTATGAGCATGGTAAGCATAAGTGCTACATACATTCTGGTAATGCCATGACGGTTTCCTCCCAAAGGGATATACAAATAGTCTTTTAACCAACTGGATAATGATATATGCCAACGTTTCCATAAATCGGAAAACCCCAAGGAGGCATAAGGGTATCTGAAGTTGTCTGGTAATACAATCCCTAGCATGAGCGCAATGCCTATGGCACAGGTAGAATAACCAGCAAAATCAAAAAATATTTGCCCGGAAAAGGCAATGGTGCCTACCCACGCATCTACACCATGTAGTAATTCTTTTGAGCCAAATACCTTATCAGCTGTTTCAGATAGCAAGGTGTCTGCCATTACAACTTTTTGAAATAACCCAATAGTTAAAAGAAACAGCCCCCAAATAAATTGTTCTGAAGTAGCTTTTTTCTCTTCATAAAACTGTGTAATTAAGTCTTTAGCTCTTACAATAGGACCGGCAACCAGCTGCGGAAAGAATGTAACATACAAAGCAAAATCAAGGAAGGTCCTAGCACGTTCAGTTTTTCTTTTATACATGTCGATGGTATAGGACATGGTTTGGAAGGTATAGAACGAAATTCCCATAGGAAGAATAATATCCATTGGTTTCGCTTGAAAATCTATGCCTATACTATTTACTATGATTACAAAATTTTCTAGTAAGAAATCACCATATTTGAAGAATCCTAAAAACCCTAGATTAACGGCCATGCTTAAAATAAGCCACATTTTGCGCTTCGTTTGATTTTCTTCAACAGCTAATTGTTTACCAGCTGTCCAGTCAATCATGGTTGAAATCCATAATAGTATGACTAATGGCGGATTCCATAAGCCATAAAAGACATAACTGGATAGCAAGAGCATTCTTTTTTTGTTCGTCCAACCAAATAATTTGGAATAGTATAGCACTAAAACAATGATTAAGAATAAAATGAAACTTAATGAGTTAAAAAGCATAATTATTTGGTTTTATGGTTAGGTAAAACGTTATCTTTTTTTAAAATTTCTACGAGTTCTTTGGTGAAAAAATTTGCATCTTCAAGAGATAGGTGTGATTCTTCAGGGCAGGTTAAGTTTTTTAACTGGGCGTAATCTTCAAAGTGGTAGCTTTTTACCTGAGCAACATGGACTAAAGAATCCCAAAATCTGTCGCGGGGTAACCCCATGTTTTCTCCAATTCGTACGCCCCCACTTGAAGGCGGTCTCACCAAAATAAGATTACCACCTCTTTCTTTGAATTTTTTCACATCGTGCATAAAGAACGCTGTGGTGGCATCTTTTTCTGGTGGGGGTGAGCCCTTACCAAAGAAATGCCATACTTTTATAATGGAGTTGGCAAAGGCAGTATCAGTTGCAGCTCTCGGCATCATGCTCATATTTCTAGGAAGCGATACATCTCCAAAATTATAGAATGGAGGCGTTGGAGGAAGTGTATCGAGTTTCCCCCAATTAATACGCTTTAATAAGGCTTTTAGATCAATATCATCATTCCATTCTTCTTCATCGGCTGACATTAAAACTAAATTTTGTTGTAATGGAACAGATAATAAAAAATTGAGCCTTTGCGCATAAGTTCTGTTAAAGTAAAAGTCTACCTTAGATTGCGGTCTTTCCCATGGAAATGCCTTCGGATAGGTGGTTGAAAATAGTAAGCCAGGTGTGACTCCTACAATTATAGTTCCATTAAATTCTGTGTTATTTACAATGTCATGAAAGGTCGGTAGAGGAGAAGATCCTGTAGAAGCTAGTTGTAAAGGTTCTTTTCCGGTTTCATTTTTCCATTGTCCCACTTGAATATCAAAATACGCTCGAGAAGAGCCGAGTATTATAACATCTTCTTTTGTGGCTTCTTCTACTTTAGCTCTGGTCATTGCCCATAGAGCTTTCTCATCGTTTAACGTTGGGTGTAGCCCTTGAGCCCGCCAGTAGGATTCCCAAGAAGTGATGCCTATAATTACGAATATAAGGGCAATTATTAACGATTGTTTTAACTTCATTTTCTGGTTGGTTTTGGTTGTTGTTTTATTAAATAGCCATCGCTTGTTAGTATATTTTCCAAAAAAGAGGTATTGATTTAATATCTTTTATTTCTTCCCCAAACATTCGTGCTAAAATTATATCCTGTTCTTGAATTACTTAATAGAATTAAATCGCTGGTCCTTAGTGTTTTAATTAACATTTTATGTTCACCCCATAAGTATCCATCATGTTCTAAATAGACCATAAAATATTCTGGTTTAGTGTGCCATACAATTCTAAAAAAGTTAAGGCTATTGAAATTAGCCACGATGCAGGAATAATTGATAGTTTCAGTTTGGTTATCATCTTAATGAATTGCATGTTAAACCAAAAAAAAAGGGTTACGAAAAGAAGGAGATAAACTTAGATAGTATATTCTTAATAGCTAAAGCAGGTTGAAAAAATAGGCCATACTTTAGTAAAATACCAAAAGAAAACGACATTATAAAAAATAAAACATCAGGTAATATGGAAATGTTTCCTTTTTTCGAACTCTTGGTTTGTAATAATACAGTAATGCTTAGATGGTATTAAGCATTACTGTATTATTTGATTCTAGAATGTGATTAAAATGAAAGTTCTGGCATAAGCTCATACATGTAAGACCAGTCACTTGAAACTGAAGCTCTAAATTTCGCTCTTAAGGCATCAGTTTTCTTCTTGCCATTAGCATCTTCATAAATTTTCCAAACACCGTCTTGATCATTGTCTAAGTCAGCAAAATTTTTGAAAGGTGTGGATACAAAGTAATCAGGAACATCAGGACCACCGCCAACAACGCCATACCAAAGGCCTCTTGAAGAACCTTCAGCATTTTTAAGAGCTGTATTTACTTGTTTAACTACATCTTTGAAATCTGTTGAATTATTAACTTTTACACTGTAAACCCATACAACGGTAGTACCCTCAGGTAATTTATCCATACTATAGTCAGGCATGGATCTGGCAATATTGTAATGAATGCCTTTTACATGCGGTCTAATTGAATTAACGACAGTCATGCGACATGCTTTTGCTGCCGGGTCGCTATCTTCATCCATTTCCGCCCAGTTGGCCATTGCGCTTGTTAAAGTAAAAACGCTACCTTTACCTTGTACTCTTCTCCACATATTCCATGGCTCTTTTCCGTCGTTTTCCTTGTAGCATTTTTTCCAGGATTTTACACCCTCAATAAATTGAGCTGTATGCCCATATTTAACGCTAATTTCGCTCATGTTTAATAAAAAGCTTTCATTTTCTTGTGACAATACTACCATTGGAATTAATAGCAGTGTGAGAATTAATTTTCGCATAATTTTGGTTTTGGTTATAATTGATTTTAAATAGTTACAGTTTTATTGCATTCAGTGTTTTAATACTAATGCGTTTAAAATTAAAAAATCAATTTAGGGCTGGTCTATGCTATTAATTCAACTATTGAGAATTGTACTCTGGTGGTTAGTAAGAGAATTCTAAATTTAGTAAAATTTTATTAAAAAAGCAGTGTTTATCTTGTAATAATCGGGATTGTAATTAAGTGTCTGTTTATTAAGTGTTTAGGTTTTGTTGAAGGTGTTAAGTTTGTTTCTGTGTTCTTTAAAGTTGATAATTTTAACGAGTATTATAGTAAATAGAGGAGATAAAGCAGTACATAATAAAACATACTCCCAAGACATGAGATCCTTGAGTGTGCCAACAAGACCAGACCCAATGGCACGGCCCATGTTTGAAAGTGCCATAAACATTGTAAATTGTGTTGCTGCAACAACCTGCCAACATAGTTTCATACTTGCCGCAAACATACCAATACATAAGAATGTATAAAACAAGGAGTAAAGTAAGATAAACCCAAAGATAAATTTATCATTGCTCCAGAAATGGGGTAAAAAGGCCAAACCGCCAATTAAAACCATTATTATAAAAAGATAAATAATAATCATCTTTTTATCCCCAAAAAAATCAACAAGCGCCCCGCCTGCGAACATACCAAAAATACCGCCTACAACAGAAGTAATTGAATAAACTTCGGAATATGATGTATTGGTCCACCCCAATTGTTGAATGGTAAAAATAGGTAAAAGCGTATCAACCATACCATACAGGGCGCCATTTATAATGGAGGCAATTCCCATTATAATAGTGGAAGGTAGAATAACTACTTTTAAAATGCTAGTAATTATTTTTTTCCAGCTTTTTAGTTGGGATTTTTTTGAATTTTCATGGGCTTTACCATCTGTCCATGGCATTAATTTTTCTCCAGATCGTTCTCTTATGAATACAGGTACAAGTATAATAAATGCAACGGCGATAGATAATGAAGAAACAGCACTTGTAAATCCTAACATATTAATAAGTGCGGTGCCAATGACTAAAGATAAAGCTGTTCCAATAGTTTTAGACCCCCACATTAAACCATTTGCTCTTGCCTGTTCCTGCAGAGGTACAACGTCTATGACCATGCCATCTGTGGCAACATCTTGAAAGGCTCCAAAAAAGCTAATAAAGAAGCCTGCAATCATTAATTCGTTTAGATTATTTAAAGGATCATGAATTAAGCCAATAGACAAAAAACTAACTATTAATCCTAGTTGACCAAAAATAACCCAGGGTCTTTTTCGCCCCATAGCTAGTATGGTAAATCTATCCATGAATGGTGCCATAAGAATTTTAAAACTCCATGGTATGCCAATAACGGCTACAAAGCTCGCAATTTCAGTAGGTGTTTTATTGTTCATTGCCAACCATGCCGGAATAGCAAAAAAGGTAATGCCTTCCGGGATACCTTGGGCTATATAAAGTGTAGAGAAAGTTATGTAACGTAGTACTGGATTTTCAGAAAGGAATAGCCTGTTTCTTTCTAATTGTAAGGTTTTTAATTTCAAATTGGTTGGTTTAGATAAATATCATAGAATTAAAGCTAAGCATAAGTTAGAGCTAAAAAACTAAGGCGTGTGGTATGTATGATAAAAATGTTTAGAAAAGAAGCAGAACACCACACGAAAAATACCATTGAATTTTCTCATAATTATATCTTTTGAATTGTAACTAACAAAAAGATTTAGGGTATTGTTTTTTAAGATAGTTTAAAATATTGAATATTAACAACTTGTTTTCGGAAAACATATGAAAAATGGCATATGATTAAAATTGCGTTAACATTTGTTTATCAGTTTTGTGTTAATCCACCAATTTGGGAAACTCATAATTGGATTACGACCGGGATATTATAATCAATATTTATGTAAAACCTCTAATTCAAGTTTTATTATATATTCTACATACTGTAGGATAACTACGATATGCGGGAACTCCTTTTTTGTAATTTTGTTATGTTTAAATTAAAACAATAAAACAAATTCTCATGAAATTAAGAATAATAACGACATTACTAGTATTTATAAACTTACATGGTTTTTCTCAAGCGGACATTGAGTCATTTCAAAGTGCCACAGGTTCTCAATATTATTTGCTAACAGGAGCTATTGATCAATCGCCGACAGGAGCTAATGTGTCTTGGGATTTTACCGGACTTGCGGCAACAACAACATTATTAACCGATACGTTTGTTGAAACACCTCCTAACTCAGTAATTCGAACAAGTGAAGGTTCTATTTTAATAAGTGAAATTGGACTAAATACTACCGATGATGTATTATCTGTTACATCTGCATTGTCATCAGGTATTCAACTGTCTTATACTAATTTTGCCGTTATAGGCGCTTTTCCTTTAAGTTATGGTTATTCCAATACTGACGATCTAGAGGGTACGTTTACAGGACCAGTTTCAGGTAATATATTAAACTCTAGCACTATTGATGTAGCAGTTGACGCATGGGGTATTTTAAAACTAGAAGCTTTTGACGGTGCTGTTACGCGTTTGAAAATTGTGCAAAATTTAAATCTTTTGGTTGGAGGACTTGTTCCTGCTACTGGTACTCAGACTACATACTTTTATTATGACGCAAATAGTGATGATCTTGTTTTTAGATCTACGCGTCTTCAAGTCCCCCTTGCCAATATTGATAATACAACTATGGAAAGTTTATCATCATCTGTTTTAAGTACAACAACGTTTAAGGGAATTGAAGCCGATTTAAAATTAACCAATAACCCAGTGAAAGATATACTTAGATTAAGTGCTAATGACGGAGTAGAAGTTAATGCCATCAGTATTTCAGATTTGTCTGGACGGGTAATTTTAAAGCTTGAAACTAAAAAAGCGATTGTAGATGTAAGCCATTTGCCATCAGGTATGTATGTCGCTTCAATACAAACCCAAAGGGGAATAATTAATAAGAGGTTTATTAAACAATAAATTCAATAACTATATTAGACAAAAAAAGCGTTTCAAAATTGAAACGCTTTTTTTAGTTATGCGATGACTTTTTCCTTTTTAGGTGAAAAATCAAGTTCTACTTGATTCCTTAATATATCGTCAAACGTTTCTCGTTTTCTTATCACATGTGCTTTGTTATTATACCACAGTACTTCTGCTGGTCTGCATCTTGAATTATAATTACTGGCCATTGAGAAACAATAAGCCCCTGCATTTTTAAAACAAAGTATATCCCCTTCTTTAATTTCGTTTATACGTCTATTATTTCCAAAAGTATCAGTTTCACAAATATAGCCTACCACGGTGTAAAAACGTTCACGTCCATTAGGATTGGAAATGTTAACGATATCATGGTGAGAACCGTAAAACATTGGGCGAATTAAATGATTAAATCCTGAATCCACTTGAGCAAAAACAGTAGACGTAGTTTGCTTTACAGCATTAACTTGAGTTAAAAAGCTACCAGATTCACTAACCAAGAATTTTCCAGGCTCAAAAGCCAAGGTTAAATCTTTACCGTACTCTTTACAGAACGCATTAAATCTATTTGATAATTTCTTACCTAATTCTTCAATATTGGTTTCAATATCACCTTCTTTATAAGGTACTTTAAACCCAGAACCGAAATCAATAAAGTCTAAATTTTTGAATTGCTTTGCTGTGTCAAATAATATTTCACTCGCATAAAGAAATACCTCAATATCTAAGATGTCACTACCCGTATGCATGTGAATACCATTGATATTCATTTTAGTATTTTCAACAATACGCAAAATATGAGGTATTTGATGTATGGAAATACCAAACTTAGAGTCAATATGGCCTACCGAAATATTGGCATTTCCACCAGCCATCACATGGGGATTAATACGAATACAAACAGGTGTTTTAGGATGTTTAGTTCCAAACTGTTCTAGAATAGATAAATTATCAATATTAATTTTAACACCTAACTGGGCCGCTTCTTCTATCTCTTGTAAAGAAACACCATTTGGTGTAAATATAATTTGTTCTGGAGAGAACCCTGCAGCTAACCCTAATTGAACTTCTTGTATAGACACCGTATCAATTCCTGAACCTAGAGATTTAAAAAGCTTTAAAATAGATATGTTAGATAATGCTTTTACAGCATAATTAAGTTTTAAATGTTTTACGCTTTTAAAGGCATTTGTTAATCGATGATATTGAGATTCTATTTTTTCAGCATCATATACATAAACTGGACTTCCGAAATCTTGTGCAATTTTCAGCAATTGATTTTCTAACATAATATTCAAATTTTTGTCAAAGATATTTTTTTATCGAAAATTACAAAGCATTAGATGAAATATTATACAAAATAAACATTTTGTTAATTATTTAACAATTACAATGTGTCAATAAATATTAAAAGTTTTAATAATTAAATATTAGGGTAAGTTAAGCCTATTATTTACATTTGTGATTCTTATAATTATACAGCATATTATGAATTTACACGAATATCAAGGTAAAGAAATATTAAACAGTTTTGGGGTACGCATCCAAAGAGGTATTGTTGCCCAAAATGCTCAAGAAGCAGTGGCAGCAGCAAAGCAATTAACTAGTGAAACAGGAACTAGTTGGCATGTTATAAAGGCTCAAGTCCATGCAGGTGGAAGAGGAAAAGGAGGAGGCGTTAAGCTTGCTAAAAACTTAAGAGAGGTTGAAGAAATAGCTGGACAAATCATTGGAATGGATTTAGTTACTCCGCAAACTTCAGCAGAAGGTAAACGAGTGCATCAAGTATTGGTTGCAGAAGATGTATATTATCCAGGTGAATCGGAAACCAGTGAGTTTTATGTGTCTGTGCTGTTAAATAGAGGTACAGGACGAAATATGATCATGTATTCCACAGAAGGAGGAATGGATATTGAAACAGTAGCTGAAGAAACGCCACATTTAATTTTTACAGAAGAAGTAGATCCTGCAGTTGGTTTGATGCCATTTCAGGCAAGACGCGTGGCGTTTAATTTAGGATTATCTGGTTTAGCCTTTAAAGAGATGACAAAGTTTGTTACTAATCTTTATACAGCTTATGTGAAATCAGATTCATCTTTATTTGAAATCAATCCTGTACTTAAAACAAGCGATAATAAAATAATGGCGGTAGATGCGAAAGTAACTATTGATGATAATGCACTTTACAGACATAAAAATTATGTTGATTTAAGAGATGTGCGTGAAGAGAGTGCCATTGAAGTTGAAGCTGGTGAATTAGGCTTAAATTATGTAGACCTTGACGGGAATGTTGGGTGTATGGTGAATGGAGCAGGGTTAGCAATGGCTACTATGGATTTAATTAAGCAAGCAGGGGGAGAACCGGCTAACTTTTTAGATGTAGGAGGAACTGCGGATGCTGCACGTGTTGAGGCTGCTTTCAAAATCATATTAAAAGATCCAGCAGTTAAAGCGATTTTAATTAATATTTTTGGTGGAATTGTACGTTGTGACCGTGTAGCTCAAGGTGTTATTGATGCTTACAAGAATATGGGGAATATTAATGTACCTATTATTGTACGTTTGCAAGGAACAAATGCTGATATAGCAAAAGAGTTAATTGATAATTCAGGATTAGACGTAATGAGTGCAACTGAATTTCAAGAGGCCGCTGATAAAGTACAGCAGGTATTAGCTTAGCTAATATTTAAATAATAGTTATTAAAAAGAGTAACCCTTAGGAGTTACTCTTTTTTTTGTTTTCTACCTTCTCCTTTGGGAGTCGATTTTTGTTTGGGAGGCATAGGACCTCGCATATGAATAACTAAGCCATTCAAAAAATTTCTTAGAATTTGATCCCCACATTCTACATATTTTGGGTGATCTTCTCTTCGGAAAAAAGCACCAAGTTCACTTTTAGATATTCTAAAATCTACAAGAGCTAAAATTTTTACAATATCATCGTCACGAAGTTTTAAAGCAACGCGTAATTTTTTTAGAATATCATTATTTGTCATAGGGTGGCAATTCTAAAGCCTTTAGCTGATGCATTTCATCGATTTCTTCTAGAGTAACCATGCTAATTGGCGTTTTGTTGAATGTGTAAAGATACTTTAATTATTAAATCTAAAAAACGTACGAATTTTGCTGCGAAAATAATTGTTAATTACCTGTATTGTAATACTTTACAGGTGTTTTTTTACGCGGTTATCCTAGAAGGTTACAAAAGATGAAGTGCTGTTTTTTAGGATAAAAAAATAGAAGGGTTGATAAAGTATAACAAAATCACGATTAAATACGTCCTTGTTTTCGATAAGTGACGAATAATCAGGGATTATTAAAAGGCTCTTCTGTGTAACTTTATATTATTAATAAGAAATCACTAAGTAATGGTTAATAGAGTAGAAAAATTAAGTCTTTTGTCTGAAATGATAGCTTTTGCAAAACATGACAAAGATATAAGAAATATGGAGTATAATTTTTTATTAGGTGTCGCTAGACAGCTAGAGATTACGCGTACTGATTTTGAATATTTAATTAATCACCCTGTAACTTATACCCATTTAAAATCTCATAGTGAGCGTATTGTACAGTTTCATAGACTAGTTCTTTTAATGAATATAGAGCAGGAATCTAATGAAGACAATAACTCTAAGAGCGTTATAAAATTATACAATTTTGGATTAAGAATGGGGCTGAGTCATGAATCTATTACCAAGGTACTCTATTTAATGGAAAGCTTTCCTAATAAAATTGTACCACCAGATGTATTAATAGATATTTTTAAAACCCAATATAATTAATAGCAAAGATAGGTGGGAGTATCATGTTGCCCACTTTTTGGGAAAAGAAAAGCTAAAAGTTACACTTTTAGCTTTTCTAGTTTATCCTGATAACTTTTAATCTCATCACGGAGTTTAGCTGCAACGATAAAATCTAGTGCTTTTGCAGCCTGTTCCATAAGCTTTCTTTTTTCGCGAATCTTATTTTCAAGTTCAGGCTTACTCAAATACAAACTTTCTGGTTCAGCAGCCTTGGCAGCTTCGAGTTCATAACTGTATGTACTTACAGAGTTTTTAGTCAGAACGTTATCTAAATTCTTATTTAAGGCCTGAGGTTTTAAATTATTTTCTGTGTTATAGGCTATTTGTTTTTCTCTTCTGTATGCGGTTTCGTCAATGGTTTTCTGCATACTTTTTGTTACTTTGTCAGCATACATTATGGCTTTACCGTTTAGGTTTCTAGCAGCGCGGCCTACGGTTTGTGTCAAAGAACGCGCCGAGCGCAGAAAGCCTTCTTTATCTGCATCCAGAATAGCAACTAAGGATACCTCAGGTAAGTCTAAACCTTCACGAAGTAAATTAACACCAACTAAAACATCAAATAGTCCTTTACGTAAATCCTGCATAATTTCAACACGTTCCAACGTATCTACATCACTGTGTATATAGCGACATCTTATTTGAATACGATCAAGGTATTTAGTAAGCTCTTCTGCCATACGTTTGGTTAGGGTCGTTACCAATGTGCGTTCATCTTTTTCAATACGCTGCTGGATTTCTTCAATGAGATCATCGATTTGATTCAAGCTTGGTCGAACCTCAATTATTGGGTCTAATAAGCCTGTTGGTCTTATCACTTGTTCTACGTAAACACCATCTGTTTTTTGTAGTTCGTAATCTGCAGGGGTAGCACTTACATAAATCACTTGCCTTTGAATGGCCTCAAATTCTTCAAATTTAAGAGGCCTGTTATCCATTGCAGCCGGTAATCTAAATCCATATTCTACTAAGTTTTCTTTTCTACTGCGGTCACCACCATACATGGCGTGTACTTGAGAAATGGTGACATGACTTTCATCAACTACCATTAAATAATCATCTGGGAAATAGTCTAATAAGCAGAAGGGTCTTGTTCCGGGTAATCTTTGATCTAAATAACGTGAGTAATTTTCAATACCTGAGCAGTAACCAAGTTCCCGAATCATTTCAAGGTCAAATTCTGTACGTTCTTTAAGACGTTTGGCCTCTAGATGTTTGCCAATTTCTTTAAAATAATCGTGTTGTTTCACCAAATCATCTTGAATGGCAGTGATTGCGTTTTGGAGCACATCAGGCGATGTGACAAACATGTTTGCCGGGTATATAGTGAGTTGATCATATTTTTCAACCACTTGATTTGTTTGAATATTGAATGACTCAATATCTTCAATTTCATCGCCAAAAAAATGAATCCTAAATGCGTCATCTGCATAACTCGGAAAAATATCAACAGTATCTCCTTTTATTCTAAAATTACCATGTCTAAAATCGGCTTCAGTTCTAGAGTAAAGACTTTGCACCAATTGATGAAGTAATTTTGTTCTTGAAATGACTTGGTCGCGTTTCAAGGAGATCACACTTTTTTGAAATTCAATAGGGTTTCCAATACCATAAATACAGGAAACGGATGCTACTACTAACACATCTCTGCGTCCAGAAAGTAGGGAAGAGGTTGCGCTCAAGCGCATTTTCTCAATTTCCTCATTTATAGATAAATCCTTTTCTATAAAAACGCCAGTAACAGGAATGTAAGCTTCTGGTTGGTAGTAATCATAATAAGACACAAAGTATTCCACAGCATTGTTAGGGAAGAACTGTTTAAACTCAGAGTATAATTGTGCAGCAAGCGTTTTGTTATGAGCTAAAACTAAGGTTGGCCTTTGCACTTCTTCAATGACATTGGCAACCGTAAATGTTTTCCCTGACCCTGTTACTCCTAGTAAGGTTTGATACTTTTCATTAGATGAAATACCATGTACTAATTGTTTTATAGCTTCAGGTTGGTCACCTGTAGGTTTGAATTCGGATTCTATTTTAAATTGCATATGGCAAAATTAAGCAAAATAGTTATGCTATCGTTTCAAAGCAAAGTGTCCTTGAAGATTTAGACGTTCTCCTTTATAATTAATGTCAGCATTAAACCAGTAATCATCTGCAGGCATATTGGCGCCATTATAAGTGCCATCCCAACCAATGGACGTGTGAGGTAGTGTTTTTAGCAATTTACCCTGACGGTTATAAATATAAATAAGTGTTCCATTAAGTTGGTCAACCCCCGTAATATGCCAAGTATCATTATAGCCATCGTTATTGGGCGTAAAGTATTTGGGCGTGTCAAAAACCATGACATCTTTAGTTACTGAGCTGCAGCCATTTAAATCTATGATTGTAATTTTTCGTAATCCCAATCTAACATTATCAAAGAAATTGGAACGTTGTGGTTCTTCATCATCTATTTGATATAAGTAATCTCCAATACCACTAATTGTAATGGTGATGTTATTAGGGTCTGAAAAATCTACGGTTTCCTCAAATTCAATTGTCGCTTGTTCTGACTCGATAACATTAAATGATTTCGAAGTAACACATCCAAAAGCTGAGGTAACGGTTAGGTTGTAATCTCCAATTTCTGTAATATCTATTTCCGGCGTGGTTTGCCCACCTGGTAACCACAGATAAGTATCTGTTGGAAAGCCTGTGTCTACATTTACTTGCAATGGGAAATTGTCGAGACAGATTACCTGATCTTCAATATTATTTACTGGTTTTCTTCTAACGAAAACTAAGAAATTGGTAAGACTGTAACACCCTGTAACTTTATTTTCTATTCGGGCATATATCTGTGCATCCGTATTTACCGTGTGAAAATCATTCAGTTTATTTATTAATCCATTGGCGTTGTTTTCGTCTAAGAAATAAGAGATTTCAAAGTCATTAGCGTTTTGATTGCCAATAATTTGACTATTCTGCTGTGTCAAATCAAATTCATAACTATTATCATAATCATCATCACAGGCTTCCATATTATTTGGTGTGATCGCGATTGGTAATGGGTTTATAATGAGTTGGAAGGGATATACATAATGACAACCTCTTGAACGAGATTCAATTCTAATATATATAGTGTCACTTGTGGTTGTGTAGTTGTAATCAAAACCTAATGCATCAATGCCATTTTCTGCATTTAACGCAGTACTATAATAACTTATTAGTGCATCAGAGTCATTGTTAACAATGATATTGTCTATGGTGCTTAAATTAAAGTATTTGGTCGGGTTATCACAAATTTCATAGGTGTTAAACCTTATGATTTCGGGAGGTGATGTTACAATAAGTTCTTGACTTATTATGTTATAGCAATTAGCCGAGATATTAAAAACTTTAATATATACATTCTGAGGTTGTGATAAATTGGTATAATTGGTTGGATTTGAAATGGCTGCTGCGTCGTTATCGATGTCATCTAAATTGTCATAAAACGAAACAATAATGTTATCTGAAGGTATGGCAAATAATGCAGCTTCGTTTGTAGAAATATCAAATACAACAGTTTCATCATAATCAACATCACACTGTACAAGCGGGTCTACATTATTAGGGTAGAGGTGAACAATGGTGTTAAATTGTGTGGTGCTATAGCAGCCCGTTACATTATTTTCTATTCTAGCGTATATTGTTTGGCCATTTTGGGTGTTGAAATTACTTGATAAGCTAGAAATAGCAGAATTAGCAGAAGCCAAGTTATCATAATAGGATACCGTAAAGTCAACGGGGTTTTGCCCTCCTAAAATGCTGTTATTCACAGAAGCTAGGTTTACGAACTCAAAGCCATCAGCAGTTGAATCATCACATATTTCAAGATCGTTTGGTTGATTGGCAATAGGTAAAGGGTTGATTTTAAGTTGAAAAGGATATACATAATGACAACCTCTACTTGCAGACTCTATTCTTAGGAAAATGGTGTCGTTAGTGGTTACATAATTATAATCTGTACTTATTGCATTAGTACCATTTTCTGCATCTGTATCATTCGAATAATATGAAATTATTGCGTCAGAATCATTATCGGATATTTCAGAATTAATGGTGTTAAGGTCGAAATAACGACTGGGGTTATCACATATTTCATAGGTGTCAAATCTTATAATAGGTGGCGGTAAATCGACAACAAGATCAATAGGTAGGCTTACATAACAATCTGATATGACATTGTTGATTTTAATAAATACTTGCGAAGGATTTGCTAGGTTATTGAAATTCTCAGGATCAGTAATAATTTCTGTATGGTTATCTACTCCGGTTTGTGACGTATGATATGTTATTTCTAGATTATTTTGTCTTAGATCCAAAATTTGCAGCTCAGATAGGGTTAAGTCAAAAGTAGCTAAACCATCATAATCAGTATCGCAGACTCTTAATGGTGAAGGTTCTGTGGTATTTGGAACTTGAACCACGCTAAGGGCAAATGAGGTGGTACCATGACAATAGGTACCATTTGTAATTCTAGCATAAATTTGTTGGGGATTGACCGTATTAGAGAAAACCGGATCTATTTCATTAAATCCGTTTTCTGCATCAAAACTACTGGTATGAAGTGTTATGGTTAAATTATCATTGATGCCTGCCTTCATAGCTTCAATTCTAGAATTAAGGTCAAATATTTCTATGGCATCATTTGAAATGTCGTCGCAAACTCGAAAATCTTCAGGCTCATTAAATAGCGGAATAGAACCTACTTCTAAATCAAATGAAGAAGTACCATAGCAATCTTGGTCAGATATACTTTCAACCCTAACGAAGATATCTTGAGGGTTTGATTTGTTTTCATAGGCATTAAACTTATCAATTTCATTTGTTCTGTTAATGGCGTCTTGCTCGGTTTCAAAGTAAAGCACCTGTTTTCCAGATTGTCCATTAAGAATTTCGGTATCTTTAGTATAAAAATAAAAATCGGTTATTTCATTTCCATCTGATTCACAGTTTTCAAAAGTGCTAATATCTGGAAATACGGGAAGCGTATTTACATTAACAAAAACAGTTGAAATGTTAAAACAAGATGTGGTTGTGCTTTCTACTCTAAAATAAATATTTTGATTGGTGGCATTAAATGACTCAGGAGTATCAATAGGGTTTTGATTGTTAAACGCTTTTCCGTAATCATCGAAATAAGAGATTTCTAAATTGGACGTATCTGAAACAATATCTGGTACTATTTGAGTTAAATCAATAATAGAAAAAGCATCTTGATCATCATCACAAATAATTATTGGATCCGGAAAATTTACTGCCGGAGCAGTAATTATATTAAGTTGAATGGGCTTAACAGCGACACAACCACTTTGAGGGTTAGTAACTCTAATAAAGATTTCTTTTGGATTCTCATCATTAAAATACGTTTCAGGTAATCTGTTTTCGTCATTCAGCGCATCTGTTTCAGATAAATAGTAATTGATGGTTACCGGAGATATGCCTTGAGTTAGTTCTGCATTAAAGGTTTCAAGGACTATAGACGTAAAACCATCAGTATCGGTATCACAGTAGTCCAAACTATTTATGTCTGGTAGCTCTAATGCAGGATTTATTACTAAATCTATTAGTAAATTTACTATACATAAATCATCCACAACCTGAGTGTAAATGGTCGTTGGGCTTGTGTTAACTGTTAAAGGAATAGCTTTGTTCAAAGGATTGATTTCGGCATCTAAATCTTCTTGACTTCTATAAAAAATCACCTCTAAATTGGCGCCATATTCTCTTATTATGTCCTCCTCAATTTCTAAGAGGTTAAAATCTTCAATGCCGTCGTTAGATATATCATCACAAACTGAATATCGGTCATAATCATTACCATTTTGTACTAAGTTTGTTGTGAGCTGAACAGTGGTAATTGAATAGCAACCTGTTTCGGCATCTTCCACTCTAACATAAATTATTTGCGTGTTTATGTTTACATTTTCATAATCTGTAACGTTCTCTATCTTATTAAGACCGGACATAGCATCTTCTTCATTTAAATGAAATGTGGTACCGGCATCAGTAACACCATTTAAGATACTGCCCAAAACAGTAGTTAAATCAAAAACAGCAAAGCCATCTGAGTTTTCTTCACAGGCATTAATCCAATGGGGATCTTCTATGTTGATTTTTGGATTTGGTTTTACCGTCACCTCTATGGTCGTTGTGTTATGACAGCCAGTGAAAGGATTGTATACTCTCACAAATAGAGTGTCTGTTGGGTTTGTGTTTTGGTATGGGGGATAGATAGGGTAAAAACCACTATCCGCATCTTCCTGCGAATAATGGTAGGTCACTTGAAGCGTGCTATCATTATTTGTAATCCCATCATCCGCCTGTGTTAAGTCAATAATAACAAATCCATCATTATCAAGATCTTCACAAACAATTAAAGGTTCAGGAGCTGTAACATCTGGAACTTCATTTACCATTAAGTTAAATGTTGAGAACGCAAGACAGCCATTGTCAATATCTTCAATTCTTACATGAATGGTTTCTGGATTTGCTTTATTCTCGTATGCAGGCGGTAAGCTGTTTGTTTTATTTACGGCATCATTATTAGAAGTATGGTATGAAATCACGTAATTACCACTAGGGACAGAAAACCTAATTTCATCGTTTTTAGTATTAAAATCAAACGTTTCTATGCCGTCATTGCTTTTGTCATCGCAAAGAATATAATCTTGAATTCCTGTAGAAACTTGTTCTCCTTCTAGCGTGATTTCAATATCATCTGTAATAATACAAGAGGTGCTATTTACCTGGATTGTAATTTGTACAGTATAACGCCCAGAGGCTTCTACCTTATATTCAGGGTCAGTTGCACCGGGAATTAGGACATCGTTTAAAAACCAACTATAGGTTGCCTGGTTGTTATTAATATTAGCATCTAAGTCAACTGTTGTAGCACAGGTTGAAATATCTGGACCTAAATCTACAGACGCATTAAAACTATTACCTTCAATAAAAACGGCGGAATCAAACTTGTAGTCGGTTTGATCAGCGATGACTAGTTTAATATGATATTTTACATTTGGTGTGATTGCAGCATTAGCAGTGAGTACCTTTGTTCTTCCATTAAAGTTGGTGTCACCAGAATTTAATCTGTCAAAATAAGCTTCATTTTCAGCAGGACAAAAACCCACAATATTTTCATGAATCGTTTTTGTGTTTACAGGGGTATTAGTTCCTGGAATAAGAGCAATATTTTGGTAAGGATCTGAACTGCCTGCTTCTCTGATTAAGAATGCAAATCCATCAGAGTATTCACAAGGGTTGTTTTGATAGTATTCTTCTGAGGCTAAGAGATAGTTAAATTGAATTTGATTAGAGAAGGATACAAAATCAAACTCTACGGAGGTTGCATTTATTGTATTTGATATGTTTAGGGCGTCTTCAAGGTCTGTATCGGTTTTCCAATTATCATCGCCTTCAGCTAAAATTTCCGTGTTAACCACATTTCCAGCTGAATTCACGTTACCTGTTGAAAGTACAATGCCATTTTCAAAAGGGAAATTTGATGCGCCTTTTTCAAAATAACCATAGCTTTCTATGTTACTACTGCTACCATTAACAGAAGAAGTTATATTGGTGATTTCAACACAACCTTCTGCTAGATTATTAGATATAAGACTTTCCAAAGAAGCCGAACTATCCGTAGTAATTTGTTGCGCATTAGTTGTAAAGTTAACTAATAAGCCAAGCAATAAGGTTAGTGAAAAAATAGTTTTCATGCTTATGGTAATTTTCATTAATCTTAGCAAAACATGCGCATAAGATAAACTAAGAGAGGGAGTAAATTTATTTAAAAAAATGAAGAATATCACGGCGAGATAGAACTAAATCAGATATTTACGATAAAACGGTTTTTTTAGGGGTGTAAATTACCGTTTTAAGGTAAAATGACCTGAAAATTCTCTACCATCTTCCAACATTACTCTAAACCAATAATCATCTGAAGGAAGCTTTGCCCCATTAAATGTACCATCCCAACCATTAGAGTTTATCGTGAGTTGTTTTAACAATTTACCATAGCGGTCATAGATTAAAATCACACTATTGGGTTGACTTGTTGATGACAGCCCTTCTATTTTCCAGTAATCATTATAACCATCGCCGTTTGGCGTAAAAAATTTGTCATGACCAATTACAGCAATATCTAAGGTTGCTGTGCCGCAAATGTCATCCTTAACATAAATGGAATAGAAGCCTGGAATCACATTGTAAAAAGCTGGATCATTTTGATAAGTAATGAAGTTTGAATCCTCAGATTTTAAAGCATATTGATAGTTTCCAGAACCTAAGTTTGTGGTATCTATGGTAACCGTGTTATTTTCTGACAGGTCATTAATGGTGACATCATCAGCTGTGATTGTAGCCAATTCTGAGGCATCAACAAATATTTCTTGACTACTAGAACAACCGGTACCGTCTGTTTTTGTTAATACGATGCTATAAGTACCAGGTTTAGAAACTGTAATTCTACGGTCATTTGAAATAAACTCATTTTTTGTTGATTCATCTAAACTTGTCCAAAACCATTTATACTGAAATGTTTCAGATGTGTTCTCTTCAAATGGTTCAAGAACAATAGAAAAGTTTGGGTCAGATGAACAAACTAGTCTTGGCGTCTCAACCGAGAAGACTGGTAATGGGTTTACCGTTAAAGTGATTTCTGTAAAATCAGAACAACCATTATTAATTGGGTTTATAACTTCAGCCTTAATAACTTGACTTTTTGAAATCAACGGATTTGGTAGGCTGGACTGTTTAACTTGTAAGGTGCCATTTTCATCTATATAGTCATAGTAAATAGCCATGTTTGATTGAGATCCTAAAATGGTATTTGTGAAATTGGATGTGTCAAATGGATAATAACCATCATCATCAATATCTCCAGCGGAGCCATCACAAGCTATTTGATCGATAATTGGGTTTGCTATAGCTTGTTCATGTACCGTAAACGTTAATGTTGTTTCATCATAACAGGGTCCATTAGTAGCTGAGGTTATTGCATTGGTAACGCGAACATTTATGGTTTGATTGGTACTCAAATATGGGTTTGGTAATGGACTTGGTAACATGACTCCGGTAGCATCAAAATATGTTATAATTACGGCATTAGAGTCCTGACCAGCTAGTATATTATTTTCGATTTCAGCAGTATCGAAAGGAAAAGAAAGGATATCATCAGTTAAATCATAATCACATTGACTGTCTATGGTTACTGAATTTGCAACCGGTAATTGTTCCACAATGAGTAAGTTAGGGAACACTTTGAGCCCAAGACAATCGTTCCCGGCATCACTTTTTACACGAACCCAGATATCTTGGTTATTTGGAGAGTTGGTGTTTTGATGATTAGTTATGTCTGGTATTTGATTAATTTCAAGTTCGGCGTCTGACTGGCTCTCATAAAATTGAACGGAAACCGTGAATGACGCAAAAATAACATCCTTGATATAGGTTTGAATTTCTGAGAAATCAAATGTTGAAATGCCATCCCTTACATTTGCGCCGTCATCACAACGGTAGAAGGCGTCTGGTGTGTAGGCTTCTAAGGCAGTACTGGAAGGACTAACTTGAAGGTTTAAAGATACCACGCTAAAACAGTTATTAGGATTTTCAATCCGAATCCAAACCGTTTCAATAGCGGACCCTAAACTATTCTGATAGGCTTCAGGATTGGCGATTCTATTCGTGTCCAATTCAGCTTCATTTTCAGATTCGTAATAAGTGAAAACTAAATTTTCAGCACTGTAATTTGGGTTAATTTCTTCTTTAATAGTATTTAATGTTAAGTTGAAAAATGCTTGACCATCATTTGATACGTCATCGCACTGTGTATATATACTTGGGATATTTACACTGGGTAAAGGATAGATAGTCAATTCAATTACATCAGAATATAGCCCGCATGTGTTCCCAATTCTATCAAGTTTTACGCGATATAAATATTTATCAATGCTTGATGGAATATTAGTGAAATTTAAAGTATTTGTTTGAGAACCACTATATATCAAGTCATCTGAAATAGGAGTCCAATTTGTTCCATCCACACTGAATTCCCATTGAAATGTTTCAGCCTCGGGAGAGTCCACAAACATCATACCTGAAGCGAACAAACATATTTGGGTATTAGTGGGTTGTAATGTTATGGAGAGTGGTGCATAGTCTAAATAGGCACCATTAGGTGTGATATAGCCATCATTTGCATTATTAACTACGCCATTTTCATTTACCGTTGGTGGTAAATCGCCCAAAAAGTCATTGTTATTTCCATCTGAGAAACCAGCTTCAATAACATCGCTACAGCTATCGCCATCACTATCAGAATCGTAATAATTAAAGGATTTATCAGAATCTGTATCACTAACCTCAAAACCTATTAGGTTGCTGTCAGGAGCACTTTCTGCATTATCATCCCAACCATTGACGCCAATAGTCGCATTAATATTGTCAATGATACCATCTAGATTTGTGTCATTGAGTGCACTACCAGATTCTTCTAAGTCATAAATACCATCATTGTCACTGTCCAGATCGTAAAAATCAAAAACACCATCGATATCGCTGTCTAAAGGAACTTTAATTGGTTCAAATTGATCATCAAGGCCATCATTATTGGCGTCAATGCCGCTTAATGTTAAAACTTGCCCTTCGCCTTCTAAAATATCAGGAATACCATCATTATCACTATCCAAGTCAAAAGAATCTTTTATCCCATCAAGGTCATTATCGTTTTTAAAACAAGTCAAAGCCATTTGAGTCTGAAAATTTGATGTATCTAAAGTATTTTGAAGGTTGTGAATAAATTGAAATCCATCAACCTGATTTGCTCGAAATTCATAGGGTGTATTGCCATTAGGATTCGGATTGTATTTGAAATGAATTTCTGATCCAGATATCTGAGTAACACCCGTTTCAAAAAGGCCGTCAAAATTAGAGTCAACCAGTAATCTATTGTCTGGATCAACTAAAGTGATGTTTTTGTTTACCGGTAAAACTTTGAATATGAAGACTTCATTTGAAACCGAAGTATGAATGTAAGCGGTGTCTTCAGATAATTTTATATTAACGGATTCAGTAAATGTCATGTCATAGCTATTCTCTCCGTTTGTGTCTGGAGGAATGGTACTTATAATATTTCCGGTAGCCGTTAGTCTAATTGAGCTATTGCCTGGGGTTGTTCGGTTTATAACAATATTGTCTGTGGCTATAGTTGAATTAATCGAACCATCTTGAAATATAAGTCTAGGAGGTCTTGTGTTGGATAAGTCCATAACTACATCTCCTTTAGATTCTGTACAATTCAGGATACCGTCATTATCATTATCAATATCTAAATTGTCAATAATACCATCATTATCGCGATCATCAGGACAAATACTAACAGGAATTTCTATTGATTCAAGCTCTTCACCGGTACAGGTGATAATACCCACTAATTTATATTTACCGGGAATTGAAGGCGAAAATTCCGGAATATTTATCATTAAATCAATAAAACCTGATCCAGAACCATCATCAAATAACCACTTAAAACTGTCAAAGTTTTCTGCATTTGCCGCTTCTAAAGTGATATTAGGAATACAATTACCTAAGGTTTCAAACTGTGGGTCAAAACTAATCTCAGGAGCTGATGGGAAGCCCGAATAAAAACTACCTGAAGTGGCAGCGCCATTATAATTGAAATAGGCACAATACAATTCGTCCGAGCTTTGAACAGAAATATTACCATTTAAACCTTTTATCTTGTAAGTAACATAATCAGGTTTTCCATCAACAGCACTTGGTGTTGTATTAATGGGGTTGTTATTAATGGTAATTGTGGCACCTACTTTAGTTACTATTGAAATTCCGCCTTGGTAATTGGTATTACCAATATTGTTAATGTTGGCTATGTTATCAAGATTACCCCTTGTTTCACAACTTAGAGGAGGTACAAAAAACATACCTTGATTGGCTTCGCTTGGAGAACCATTATTTCCTAAGCCTCCAACCCCTTGATAAGCGAAAACAGGTTCAGAGGTTTCTATATAAAGATTGCCGTTTGTGTTAAATTGATTGCCTTCAATTACAGTATAAGGAAACGAAATTGGGGTTGCAGGGCCTCCATTAATTTTTATCGTGGTTCCTGTTGTGTGAGGAACAAGTAGAACGTTCTCCCATTCATTATCGCCATCACCTCTAACAAAAATATATTCTTTTCCAACTTTTGATAGGCCTACTATTTGGTCTATACCGTAGTCGCGGCCTCCACCACTTCCAAAACTACCATTTGCTGAACCACAATTAACTGCGATAGGTTTATCTGAAGTGATAAGGGTACCTATTAGTCCATCTTGATTTATAACCGAATCAAAACTATTGGTGGCTATAGTGTAACTTTCACCCTTATTTAAAGTTGAAGTTACCGGTGTGGTTCCTGTGTAGTTTTTTATGATTAACCCAGCTGGAAGGTTATCGAATGTAATACTAGTATTGTCCTCAGAGGCCATCACTGAAACAAAATTCAAATAATTACTTTGTGGGTTTTGATTGGTAAAACTTCCTACCCTGAATGTGTTTCCCAGAGCTGAAATACCCTTACTCACTAAAGCACCAGCCTGGGCACTTCCACCAGCATTCATTCTAACAGATACATAGATTGGCGCATCGGCCTCAATAATATAGCCCTTGTTACCTACCACTGTACTGCTTTCTGTTGAAGCAATAAATAATTGACTGTTTCCTGAGCCTATTGGAATTTCTTGAGTATTGGTATTTGATACGGTACCTGTTATGTTACTAGATGATGGCATGCCTATAGGTATTATGGTATAAGCAACATCAGCTTTACTGGTTGTAGATAAATAAATATATTGATCATCTGGATTTGCATTACCAAAAGAAGAACTTGTTAAAGGTGGTATAAAATGTGTTTTACTTAGTTGGGAAAAACCAAAATATCCCGAAAATAGGAACAGAAACAGGAGGATATGCAGTTTGTAATTTAGCAGGTGCATTTTTTTAGTTAGGGCTATTTTATTAGGGTCTTTTTACCAAGAACGGCTACTAAAATAAGTTATTTAATTAAATATGACTTTACAAAGGACAAAAGGTTTAATAGATTGCCTGATTTCATAACATTATTTTTACGGTTTTTAGACCAATTTTATAGCATTTGGTATTATTAGGCTTTTTAAATACAAGTAATTCCCTGTAGGCAGAAATCAACGTAGGTTAAAAAAATGTTCCTTTTAGTTAATTAGAGCGAAATGGTTTTTATACACTCTACCATCTTGTAATGTGACCGAAAACCAATAATCATCAGCGGGTAATTTTATACCGTTTAGAGAGCCATTCCATCCTTCTCCTAGGGGATTTAACTCTTTGATTAATTTCCCATATCTGTTAAAAATTTGAATTTTAGTATTCGGTTGAAACATTTCAGACACGCCATAGATTTGCCAAGTATCATGATAACCATCATTATTAGGTGTGAAAAATTTAGGAAACCCAATAACAGATACTTTATTGGTCGTGATTCCGCAATCATTTTTAGTATCTCTAACCGATATAGTATAAATGCCGGGAAAAACATTTAAGAAAATATTGCTGTCCTGAAAAGGTGTTATTACGGAATTTTTGCTGTCCAATAATTGGTATTGGTAGGCGCCATCACCAGAGGTTATTACAGTAATAGTATTGTTTTCAGAGGCATCAGTAATATTAACGGACTCAAAAGTTGCTATATTGGAAGGAGCAACAGTTATTCTTTTTGTTTTGGAACATCCAAAACTATTGGTTATTGTTACCGAATAAATTCCTATTTCATTTACATTTATTTCATGAGAACGTTCTCCTGTAGACCATTGATAGGAATAACTATTAATTGAATCTAAATCCCCTGCATTAATTGTTATAGGTTTTGGAAACGTATTCAAACAATAAAAAGTCTCTTCGTCAAAGGTGATGTTAGGAAGGGCATTAACAATAAGGTTTATAGAATTAATGGAATAGCAACTATTATTGTTTTCAAGGCGTGCAAAAATAGTTTGAAAGTTTGGTGTGGTATTGCTGTAGGACGTATTGAGTTTATTTTGCTCTAAAAGAGCGTCATTATAAGTTTCATAGTAATTTATGGTTAAATCCGAAGATAGGTTTTCTGTTATATTATTACCCGCTTGGTTGAGATCAAAACTGTGAAGGCCATCTTCAACACCATCATCATCACAAACAGTCAAATCAAAATCCTCAGCGCTTGTTACACTAACTTCCAAGGTTAATTCAGAAAAACTAAAACAATCTGTAATATCATCAATAACCTTAACAAAAATGGTTTGAGGATTCGTAGTGTTTCTATAGGCGTCCTCTAATATTTCATTAGTTCTGGATGCGTTTGAAAAGAATTTCACAGTTCTGTCTGGCTTATTATTTGTTAAGGCAGAGATACTCTCTTCGAGGTTAAAAATAGTCAAACCATCACTGTCATCATCGCATTGCAATAGGGTATTGTTCAGAGCTTCTGGATTAGCGTTAAAGGTGACAAAAGCTTCTCCCTCAATGGCACAGTCACCATTGTTTGGGTTAATATAAACTTCATAATACCCTGATTCTAAAATTTCCAATGTTGAACTTGTCTCAGATAATTCTATTTTGTCACGTGTCCATGAATAGGTGGCATTTGGAATTATATCAGCAGAAAGTGTATAAGAATCCCCAGCACATAATCCCAAGCTGCTGGTACTCTTGCCATTTTTTATGATATCGATTTTCTTGTTAAAAAAAGAGGATATAAAAGGTGGTAAACCTTGTGATGATTCTGAAGCCCCTAGGCTAATTGCGTTATGTTTGTAGTCGCAGGCAACACCAAGTTGATTCGGGGTATTGATTACTCCTAGTGCATTTTTTCCGTTAAAATATGTACCACTTAGGGCTCTATAGATTTTACCATTAGGTCCTAACTGAAGTGCTCCTCGAAACAAATTCCTATCATCTATAGTAATTGCAGAAGCATCAATATTAGTAGCGTTAAGGTTGAACTGGGTTAATAAAGATTTATGATTTGATTCAATATCATTATTTCTTGGGTTTTCAAAGTCAAAAAAATCATTTGAGGAACTCACATAAAGCAATTGGTTATTCGGAGAAAATTCAACACCATAAGGCCTATCGGCTTTGAAATCTATAGTTAAAGGAATTTGGTTACTAACTTTTCCCGTGTTCGCATCAAAGTCATATAAATATAAGCCATCAATGGCATTGGCGCATGCCATTTTTGTCCCATCTGGAGATAGTTTTAAATACCCGCGTTTATCTAAAATACTTATATTAAAAGTGGATTTAACAGCGAATGGGCTTACTCCTGAATCCCCAATTTCAAAGGCGTGAAAAGTATCAAAAATGTCTGTGTTACTATTTTGTGAAGCAAAGCCTATTACCCAAATAGAACCGGTAATGCAATTTTTTATGACGGCTGTAATTTTTTCAGAACATTCTTGGAGCAGATTGATGTTTTTGGATATGATTTCTCCTAAACCGTTATCTAGACTTATGTCAACAACCGAATAATTTAAGCCATAATGGGGTAGGGGATTACCAAAAAAGTCAAAGGAATGATCGTCAACTGTAAAAATATAATAAATAGTATCGCTATTAGGCTTAGGAACAATAATTGCAGATTGCGTACTTGAAGGGTCGCCACGCAATCCAGTACCATTGCGCATAATATCATTATTTCTATTCCATACAGTGATGCCATCCGTATAAAACAAAAGCTTACCTAGATCATCTGATATTGTGGCACAACCTTCAATTGTATTTAGCTTTCCATCAGAAAGCGCAGAAACCGTATTATTGGCTAAGTTAAATTTGATCCCCGAGTTGAAACCAAAATACCAATTTGTAGCTTCATTTTGTGCATATGTGGTCAGGCGTAATACGCAGAATATTAGGAATAGGGCTTTTTTCATCTTTTATAGCAACGCTATCAAAGATATCATAAATCACGCTTTTTTAACAATCTATAAGATAAAAATATAAATAATGCTGTCCAGCAAAGGACAATAAGCATTTCATAACCATGAGCGCCATAATCATAAGATAAATTTCCTTTATCAGGAAATTTCGACATTGCAATACGTTGAAAGGGTTGGTCAATCAATTTGTACATGGATTTTAATGGAAAAAAGTTTTGTATTTTTTCTGCTATGTCAGCATTGAGTTTCCACATCATAAGTCCGTAAATAATCCATTCAATAATATAAAGAATAAATAAAAAGGCTAATGCAAATGCAGAGCGCTTTACCAACATGCCAAAAAAGAGACAAAGGCTGAAAAAGCCAACTAGCTTGATAAAATAGGCCAAAAGAAATTCTGTTTCTCTAAATATTATGGAAACTTCAGTATAGCTGGAATAATACAAACCAATGCACAATGAAATTACACCTATAATTAATGTAGAAATTAGTGAAAAGAATACAATTGTATAAAATTTGGATAGTATAAATTCTTTTTTACTTAATCCATCAATAAGGTTTTGTTTTAAGGTCTTGTTGCTGTATTCATTACCAATCATGCTAACCACTACAATGGCGAAGAAAAATTTGAATTGTGAAGCAAAAAAAGTAGTTAAGTGCCAAATGATTGGGAAGTTAAAAATACCTAATTCGCCTAATTCTAAAGTAAAAAAGCCAAACACATTAAATTTTAATGAAGAAAGGAGTATAACAAAAAACGGTAAAATGAAAGATATGAAAATGAGTACTTTACTTGCTTTATTAAGCAGTAACTTTTGTAATTCTAGGTTTAAAAGTCGGAACATTAGTTTTTGTTTTTTGTTGAATTAAGAATTATCAGTTAATTTCAAAAATTGTTCCTCCAAACTTTCTTTACGTTGGACTAAATGAGTCAGAATGATATCTTGTTTAAATAGGAATTCATTGAGGTCTTCTGATTTCATAGGTTCGTTTAAAAAGGCTGTTATTAGGTTATTTTTTGATATGATTTTACTAAATGATTTGTGGTTTTCTAATTGGGCTATAAGTTTAGTTTCATTGGTTGATTTTAATTCAAAAAAACCATGACTAGAAATCATTTCATCAACTCTGCCGGCGTATAATTTTACGCCTTTCCGGAGCACAACTACATGAGAACATACTTTCTCAACTTCGTCAAGCAGGTGGGAAGCTAATAGAATGGTCGTTCCTTTTTCTGCTATTTTTTTAATGATTTCTCTAATTTGATGAATACCTTGGGGGTCTAAGCCATTTGTAGGTTCGTCTAGAATAAGGATTTCAGGATCATTTAGTAGGGCAGAGGCTATGGCTAATCGTTGTTTCATGCCCAAAGAATAGGTTCTGAATTTACTGTCCTTTCTATCTAAAAGTCCAACAATTTCAAGTTTTTCATTAATTTTTTGATAATCTACACCTTTAATTTTACAGACCAGTTTTAAATTTTGAGCGGCACTCATATAAGGGTAAAAATTGGGACGCTCAATTATGGCGCCTACTTTTTTCAAAGCATCATGTGTACTTATATTTCCGTCAAACCAATGAAAATTACCTGCTGTTTTATTAACCACGTTTAAAACAATGCCTAGAGTGGTAGATTTTCCACTGCCGTTGGGACCTAAAATACCATAAACATTTCCTCTATTTATGGTGAAGGATAAATCTTTAACAGCTGTTAAATAACCAAATTTCTTCGTGAGATTTGTAATTGTGAGAATTGGTTCCAAAGAATCATATTTTTTATGCATTCTAATAGAAGGCATGAGTTAGTTTATAGATATGACGAAAGTGATTAAAATTTGTTACAAGATATCTTTAAAAGCCTTAAATTTGAATAAGATTAAGACTATGCAAGATTTAAAAATATCTAAAAGAAAACCATCGTTTCCTATTTCTTCAAAATTAGATAGGTATTTAACAAAATACAACCGTAATATTAAAATACCTATTTTTTACGATGACCTATTGCGCTTTCAGGGTTCTATAGTTGTGTATGATAAGAACGAAAATGATACCCTATGGATACGTGTTTATTACAACGAGTTTGAAAGAGAGGAAATTGAGTCGGCCTTAAAAAAAGTGTATACTATTTTTCATTCTGATGGTAATGAGAATATCTTGCCTTTTTTGAGTGTTGATGCCATTGATTATTGCACCTTTGGTAATTCTAGGCCTTTTAGAATAAAAATAAGAAATGTTTTAAATGACAATTCCATCTATTTCTATGTAAAAACCGCTGATGCTTCCCGTATTTATGGCTTGGAATTAGAACATATGCTATCGCCTTATAATTTAAATTTTTTGGTTTATGAAAACACGTTAATTGAAGAGCATATTGCTGGTATTCCTGGTGATGAGTTTATTAAAAATATGTTGCCAAATTGCAGTAAACGTGAAAAATCTCAAATAGCCAAAGAGTTTGTTAAGTTTAATGAACGTTGCATGATAAGGTTGCTAGGAGATATGAGATCTTATAATTATGTTATAGTTCCAACACATGATTTTGATAAGGTGGTTTATAAAATTAGAGCTATAGATTTTGACCAGCAATCTTATGAAGGAAAGTTTAATATTTACAGACCACAGTATTTTAAAGAAAACTATGAAATGGTAAAATTGGTGGCTAATAGTATACAAAAATTATCCATTGACCAATATAAAACAGAAGAACGTTCTATAGTTGTAAAACGTTTAAAGAGTTTTTACAATCGAGTGGGGAGGCTAATAGATTGCATGGGAAGTGATGAAATTTCAACACGCGAACATGTGAAACTATTAAAAATGACCATCTTTGATTATACGCATGATGTAAACTTTAAGAAGAGTAAAAACATGGGGGATATAGTTAAATACTCCTTGGAGTTTTTAACGCGTAATTATGAAAATGTCAATCCCGTCAATTTAAGACACTAAACGCCTTTAATTCCAGTTTTCGTCAAAGTCTAGATTATCATAATCATCAACATCAATCCCGTCCTGAAATTCATCAAAATCATCGTTTGGGTCAGCTTCAAATAATTTTTCTGGAGCATTTTCTGGTACTTGGCCTTGAACAAACATAAGATTCGGATAATCATGTCCTTCTGTTTGATCAACAATTTCTGCTAATTCTACATAGAAAGTCCACATATTAAGAAAGTCGTAAACATAAATAAGTTTTGTACTTTTTTCATGAACAACATTGTCTAATGTGGTTTCATTCATTAAACGGGCAGATGAGTCTTCACTTAAATCAAATAAAGAGATTTCTTCACCTTGATCCCATTGATCATTGCTTATATAAAAAGAAGCCATTTCCGTACCGTCAAATCCAAAAGATTGCGTCACAATATTGTGTAAATCTTCTAGCGTGTCGCTTTTTAGAATTTCTAAATCTCGAAAGATATCTTCATCTGTGTCATTATCTAAAATGACTCTAAATCTATAAACCATTAATGAATAAAATTAATTTTGCAAAGGTAGCTATTTTATCTTATTTCGTAAAACGATGCAGTGTAAATGTCATGGCGCTTAACAGAAAGAAGGCGCCTATTTGATGGGCTACACCTAACCATACGGGTACCTGTAATAATATGGTAAAAACGCCTAACAGAAATTGAAAAACTAGAATTACTAGGAGGTATTGTATACCCATGGATTGGTATTTGGTTAAATTAAGACGCTTTGATTTTATATAAATGGCGATAATGTAACCAGCTAGGATAAATGCAAGAACTCTATGAACAAACTGTACCCCACTTTTTCCTTCAATGAAATTTTTATAAAGCGGATTTTGTTCAATGTAAACCGTTTGATGCATAAATTTGCCCTCGCTCATTAAAGGCCAATGATTATGAATGAATCCAGCGTCTAAACCTGCAACAAATGCGCCATAAATAATTTGAATAATTAGAAGTAATAGTCCAAAACGTAAAAGGTTTCTAAACGGCTTGTTTATCTTTTTATGAATAGGAAAAAGTAAATCTAGAGCTACCCATAAGGTACAGGCAAAGGTTATAAATGCTGTTGTTAAATGGGCAGCTAATCTAAAATGGCTTACATCAGGATTATCCACTAAACCACTTTTAACCATATACCAGCCTAAAAAACCTTGAAAAGCACCTAGGGTCAATAGCACGAGAGATTTTTTTAAGGTTGCTTTGGTGAGTTGCCTTGTAATTATAAAATATAAGAAAGGTAGCAGAAAAACTAGGCCAATAAATCTTCCTATAACGCGATGTAACCACTCCCAAAAATAAATATCTTTGAATTCTTGTAACGTAAAACCTTTATTTAATTTTTGGTATTCCGGATATTGCTTATAAAGATCAAAAGCTGCTTCCCATTCAACATTGTTTAACGGCGGAATTGTACCAGAAATCAGCTTGTAATTTGATATTGACAGCCCAGAATGTGTAAGCCTTGTAATACCGCCTACTACCACCATTATAAAGATTAATATACATCCGGTTAATAACCAATAAATTACTTTTTTGTTATCTTTTTTCATTTTGAGTAAACTCTTTTTTAAAACAAATACTATTGCTCATCGTCTTATACGGACCGAAGTTAGGTGTTAAAATGTATTGCATTCTATGATAGAGTGAGACCGCTTGATCCTGCCTCTTTCCAGTTTCTAAAACGCAGGATTTGAAACCTTCTTCCATGGCCCATTTTTCTAATTCTTGCAGTATTTTAGAAGCCAAACCCTGGCCACGAAATGCAGGAACTGTATACATTCGTTTTATTTCTGCGGTATTTTTATCAAATAACTTAAATGAGCCACAAGCTGCAGGCGTATTATTTATGTATAAAATAATAACGTGCTTTAAGTTTTCTAAGCCATTATATTGATTGTAAAAAGCATGATCAGAACCATCTATTACTTTTAAATACTCATTTAGAGAATGAACTAGTTTAACAAAATCTTTGTGTTCCGCATTTGTTCTTATAATATTAATCATCTTCAGAACTCGTTTTTAGTCCCAGTTTTTTGCCTTTTTCAAGCATAAGCTTTTGTGCGGCTTCATATTCATTGGGAATCTTACCATCTAAAATTGCTTCTTTAATAAATTCTTTTATTATTCCAATTTCGCGAGATGGTTTTAAGTTAAAGGTCTTGATGATTTCTTCTCCAGTAATGGGCGGTTGAAAATTTCTAACCTTGTCTCGTTCTTCAACTTGAACTATTTTGTCTCTTACTATCTTAAAGTTGTTGTGATATTTGTTGAATTTTCTCGGGTTTTTTGTCGTGATATCCGCTTCACAGAGTGTCATTAAATCCTCTATATGGTCTCCCGCATCAAAAACGAGACGTCTTACCGCGGAATCTGTAGCTAAGTCTTGAGCCAATACAATCGGCCTTGAACTTAATAATACCATTTTTTGAACAAATTTCATTTTGTCATTCAATGGCATTTTAAGCCTTTTGAATAATCGGTACACCATTTTTGAGCCCTCAAATTCATGACCATGAAATGTCCACCCTACTTTTTTACTAAATCTTTTGGTGGGTGCTTTTCCAATGTCATGCAGTAATGCAGCCCATCTCAACCAAAGGTTTTCTGTATGTTTAGAGATATTGTCTACCACTTCCAAGGTGTGAAAGAAATTATCTTTATGTCTTTGACCTTCAACTTCATCAATGCCTTTTAATGCTGTTATTTCAGGGAGTATATGTTCAAGCAAACCTGTTTTTTCAAGCAGAATAAAGCCAATCGAGGGCACATCACTTTCTAATATTTTATTTATTTCAGTGATGATGCGTTCCTTAGAAATAATGCGTATGCGATTATTGTTTTTCGTAATTGAATTTAAAGAATGTTCCTCAATAACAAAGTTTAATTGCGTGGCAAATCTAATGGCGCGTAACATGCGTAATGGATCATCACTATAGGTTATGTCCGGGTTTAAAGGTGTTCGAATGATTTTTTCTTTCAAATCTTTAACTCCATCAAAAGGGTCCAATAATTCACCAAAATTAGCCACATTTAAATTTAGGGCTAGTGCATTGATTGTAAAATCCCTTCGGTTTTGATCATCTTCTAAAGTGCCATTTTCTACAGCAGGATTTCTACTGTTTTCAGTGTACGATTCCTTTCTTGCACCAACAAATTCAATCTCAATATCCTTGTATTTTAGCATGGCAGTGCCGTAGGTCTTGAATACCTGTACATTAGGATTATTAGGTAGGTTTTTTGCAACTTGTTTTGCAAGTTGTATCCCGTCTCCAATAGCCACTATATCAATATCCTTAGCATCACCACGACTTAAAAGAAAATCCCGAACAAAACCCCCAATTACAAAAGCATCTAAGTGCAATTCTTGTGCTGATTTTGAAATAACTTTAAAAATAGGATGTATAAGTGCTTCTTTATAATTCATTGATTTTTATTGAGATTTTAAGCTCTTACAGGGTTTACGATAACATTGTTTTTCAAACTATTTCTTGATGGAATAGAGAAAGGTGTTTTTCTTGTGCAAATTTACAATATACTGTACACCTTTAAAAACCTCATGGCCAATTTCTTTAAAGGTTTCATCTTATGACGGAAGAAATGAATTGGGCAAAAATGAAATAAAAACAGTTAATCAATTCTAAAGAATTATATTTGCTTTAACCTAAATCCATTACTTTTTAGATGATAAATGTTTCTAAATCTTTTTTGCCCAATCAAGCGGAGTATCATGCGTTTGTAAAAAAGGCTTGGGATAAAGGATGGCTTACTAACAGAGGCGAATTAGTTGAATCATTAGAAAGGCAAATTTGTGATAAGTTTAATGTTTCAAATATAATTGCTACAACTAATGGGACTTTACCTTTGCAAATTGCAATTAAATCACTGCAGTTAAAAGATGAGGTTATTACAACACCTTTTAGTTATATAGCTACTTCATCTAGTATAGTATGGGAAGGTTGTACACCTATTTTTGTGGATATTGACAAAGATACTTTTAATATTGATCCTAATAAAATTGAAGCAAAAATAACCAAAAAGACGACTGCTATTATAGCAACCCACGTGTTTGGCAATCCTTGTAATGTAAAGGCGATTCAGGCTATAGCTGATAGAAATAATCTTAAGGTCATTTATGATGCTGCCCATGCTTTTGGTGTGACTTATAAAAATGAGTCTATTTTTGAATATGGTGATATCAGTACCTGTAGTTTTCATGCTACAAAAATATTTCATACCGGAGAAGGAGGAGCGATGTTTACAAGACATAGGGAATTGTATGATATCATGTTTTATCATCATAATTTTGGACATGATGGACAGGAAGCTTTTCATGGGTTAGGGATAAACGCTAAAATGAGCGAGCTTCAAGCTGCCATGGGGTTGGCGGTTTTTCCTTACTTTGATAAGATTTTATATAGAAGGAGGTACTTGTATGATAGATATATGGAGCATTTAGTAGGGAATAATAACCTGTCTTTTCAAAAGATAAAAAAACAAGTAGAATATAATTATGCATATATGCCGATTGTTTTTAAATCAGAACGGCAGTTGCATAAAATTACAAAAGCTTTAAGGGAACAAGATGTTTTTCCAAGACGTTATTTTTACCCGGCTTTAAATACAATAGAATATTTAAGTGGTCAATACATGCCAATTGCTGAGGATATTTCAAAACGAATATTGTGTATGCCGTTGTATTTTGATCTTACCGAAGATGATGTTGATAATATTTGTGAAATTATAAATATTACGATTGGGTAGTATAGCAGGCAAATTCTGTTATTTGGTAAAAAGTAAGATTAACCTTTTTTATATAAGTTCAAAATATATAATTAATGAAGAAAAATATATTAGTTTTTCCATGTGGTTCTGAAGTGGGGCTTGAAATTCATCGCTCACTGAAGTTTAGTAGGCATGTTCATCTAATAGGTGGTAGCAGTATTGATGATCATGGCAAATTTGTTTTTGAAAACTATTATGGTAATTTTCCTTTTATTTCAAAACCCAATTTTGTTTCCTTTTTAAAGAATTTTATTGACGAGCATAGCATAGATGCTATTTATCCAGCAATGGATATGTTAATATCATTTCTGAAGCCTTTAGAATCCCAGTTGAATTGTAAAATTATTTCTTCACCTCTTAAGACAAGTCTAGTTTGTTCGTCAAAAAAGGAAACATATTCTCGTTTAGAAAACCTTGTTAATATTCCTAAAGTTTATAAGGACTTGGGTGAAATAGAAAGTTTTCCTGTTTTTGTTAAACCTACTATTGGCTATGGCTCCAAAGGAGCAAAAATTATTGAATCTTTCGATGACGGTGAAAATCATTTAAAAATATGGGGAGATTGTATTATTTGTGATTATTTACCAGGTGAAGAGTATACCGTAGATTGTTTTACAAACAGAAAGGGAGAGCTCATGTTTGTAGGTCCTAGGCCGCGGAGAAGAACAAGGACTGGAATTTCAGTGAATACAGTTTCTATCGATCCTAATGAAAGAACAGAATTTGAAGAATTTGCGAAAATTATTAACTCCAAATTAGTATTCAGGGGGGCATGGTTTTTCCAAGTTAAAAGAGATGTCAATAATAAGTTGGCATTAATGGAGGTGGCTTCTCGTATGGGAGGGTCTTCTTTGTTATACAGGTATAAAGGTGTAAATTTTGCTTTACTTAGTGTTTTTGATGCATTTGATTATGATGTTAACATCCTTGAAAATAATTTGAATATAGAGATTGATAGAGCCTTAGATGTAGTCGTTAAAATGGACTATGAATTTGATAAGGTGTATGTAGATTTTGATGATTGTTTAGTGCTTGACGGAAAGGTTAATGTCAAATTGGTAGCTAAGATATATCAATGGATAAACGAAGAAAAAAATGTATATTTAATTACCCGTCATGAATTTGATATTAATGAATCTTTGGCCAAGTATAGACTTAGTAACTTGTTTGATGAGGTAATTCATATTGATGATAAATCTAAAAAATCAAAATATATAGAAGGGCATAAGGCAATATTTATTGACGATAGTTACGTAGAACGGAATGATGTAGCTAAAACTCATGGCATACCTGTTTTTGCTCCTGATATGATAAATTAATAATCATGAATTTAAGCAATGTTATTGATAATCTAGTTCGAAAGCCTTTTAGGAAAAGGCTCTTTAAAAAAAAAATAGCGCCTTTTAGAAATAAGCATAAAGGAGAATCTTGTATAATAATGGGGGCTGGACCATCTTTAAAAGATTTGCCAGTGGAGGTGTTAAAAAAGTTTACTGTTATCGGTACAAATTCGTCTTATAAACATTATGTTCCAGATTATAATGTAATTGTGGACGCCCAATTCTCTTGGCTAGATGAAGCTCTTAAGGCATTAAGGAATAAAGGGGGAGTGACATTCATTAATTTGATATGGAATCAGGACAAGAGAAAACTTAGGGAGAAATTAACCAAAAATGATATTGAATTATTTCATTTTGAAACGAGTGCTGACCATAGTATGGCCAATGTTAGACTATGGAATAGATTAAGCGATGTTTATAATAACCCATTTAAAATAGAGGAAGGTGTTACATCCGTTACTAGCGTGGTTCCAGAAGGAGCAATACCTTTAGCTTTGTATATGGGGTTTGATAAGATTTACCTTATAGGTGTTGATTTTACAAATTCTTACGGACATCACTTTTTTAAGGATGATAAGGAAGATTTGAAAAAAATAGTTGAAAATGAGAAAAATATTCAAAATATTTCAAATTCAAGTAAGGGCTTGTGGGAAATGAAAATATATCCATTTGAGCTTATTAGTTATTCTAAAAACAAAAATAAAATTATCAACCTGAGTAAAATAAGTGAGATAAAAACGATTCAGAAGAAATCTATAGAATCGTTTATTAATGAATTGAAGGGGTACTGAACCCTTTAAGATTAGTTTCTATTGTGGGATGAATTTGCTCCAATTAGGCTAGGCTTGATAAAAAGATTAATTTTGTTTCTTTTTGTTTATTCTAACTAAATTCAAAAAGAGAATAATTATGAAATTGTAGTTTACAAATAAATTTAAAAACGACTCAATAGAATAAGGTGTAAATGTTATGAAAAAATTAGTTGCTGTAATTCCAATGAGGGCAGGGTCTCAAAGGGTTAATAATAAGAATTTTAAGCCATTCGCAGGCAAATCTCTTTTTGAACATAAATTAGATCAAGTTCTAAAGTTACCTTTAGACGATATAATTGTTAATACGGACAGTGATTATGCTATTGAAATAGCAATAAAAAAGGGTGTTAAGTATTGTAAAAGAGAACCTTATTTTGCAAGTTCTAAATGTTCAAATAGTGAGTTTCATGAGTATTTAGCCAGAGTTACTGAAGCTGAAAATATTATGATTGCCCAGGTCACTGCGCCATTAATTGAGACGGAGTCATATTTAAAGGCTATTAATGAGTTTTATTATAATGACTGCAATAGTTTAATGTCTGTTAAAGTTGTCAAAGAGTTTTTATGGCATCATGGGGAAGCAATTAATTACGACCCCAAAAACGCACCTAATTCACAAAATCTGCCAGAATATTTAGCTCCAACATTTGGTTTAGTTATAGCGAATAGAGAAGCCATGTTAAAGGCTAAGAATGTTATTTGTTCTAAGCCCTATTTTATGAAAGTTTCTCAAGAAGAGGCTGCGGATGTGGATACTCAAATTGATTTTGAATTTGCACAATTTCTTTACAAAAAAAAGTATGGATTATAGTTTAGCTATGAATAGTAGAATATGTGATATTTATTAAAAACCAATTAGAACACTAAAAATATCATATTAGATGGAGCCATTATTAAGTATCTGCTGTACTTCATATAACAATGAAAAGTTTATTCAAGAAGCTATAGAAGGCTTTTTGATGCAGAAAACAGATTTTCCAATAGAAATTATAATTCATGATGATGCTTCTACAGATATGTCCGCCGAAATTATTAGGGATTATGCTAAAAAGGATAGTAGAATAGTACCTATACTTCAAACTGAAAATCAATATTCACAAAAAAAAATGCCATGGTCTAGTTTTATGTTCCCAAAGGCAAAAGGGAAGTATATCGCATTATGTGATGGGGATGATTATTGGACGGATCCATTAAAATTACAAAAGCAAGTTGACTTCCTAGAAAATCATGAGGATTATAATATCTGTTTTAATACATCAAAAATATATTATCAAAATGAAGGTGTTTTTGGGGATGATTTTATTGTGGGTGATACTGCAGAGACAACGACCATTGAAGATATCTTAATAAGAAATTTTATTGCAACTAATACCGTTGTTATGCGTAATAATTTCGAATTGCCAAATTGGTTTAACTTATTACCTATGGGAGATTGGCCTTTATTTATTATTCAAGTACAGGATAAAAAGATCAAATATTTAAATGAAGTAATGGGGGTTTACAGAATTCATAATGATTCAGTGTGGTCGGGCCAATCAAAGGCTTATCGCATTAGCCAAACACTAAATACGCTTGAGCCTATTTTAAAACATGTGAAGTTAACCCCAAAAGCGAAGAAAGTATTAAGTAAACGAATTAGAAAGTTTAAGGTTAGATTGTTTAAAGAGAAGATTAAAGGTTTTCTCAGAAATAGCAAAAGTTAGTTTGAATTTCTTAATTAATCGGGGAAAAAGTACTTCATAAATTTATAAGTTTACAATAGTATTAAACTAAATATTGTCATATTAAGTACTACATATACAGATATAAATTACATTTAATATTCAAACGGGCTTTATCTATTGGGTTAATTAGATATAAAGTCAAAAAAGATTTGAGATGTAAGTGTTGGTATATAAGGTGTTTAGTGCTTAATAAAAAAAAGGTTTAAAAAAAGGTTTAAAAAAGTTTGTTTGTGGATAATAAATGGTGGTATATTTGCAGCCGCTAAAAACGGTAGTATATGTTTGCGGCAATACGTTCTACAGGTAATATTTTGGATTGATTAAAAGGGATTAAAATTTTTTTTAAAAAAAACGAAAAAAAGCATTGTGGGATTAAAAAAGGGTTTTATATTTGCACCCGCTTAGCAAGGAAACGCGTTAAGAAAGAAAGATAAAAAAGTTCATAAACATATTGAATTG
>NZ_BMWZ01000002.1 GCF_014651495.1 Algibacter mikhailovii | reverse complement strand
CAACGTTAAGTATAAGAAACGTAGGGCAGATGATAAGCACTATCGTTTCGGTTTATTACTTAGCTAAATATAAATATTTTGCTTTTATCTTTTCTACTATAAACGCCAAATTTTATATTTAGCGGACTTTGTTAATATGCACAGAACTTTCGGTTAAGCACAAACGCCCTATGTTTTTTATACCCTGTTGGCATTTCGTTATTTTTTACTCAAAGTCATAAACGGTCACTTTTATATTTCTGTCTATTAACTTTTTCTGTATAATTTGTTCCATTGTATTCCAATCTCCACCAGCAAGTCCACAACCAATTCTCGGCATATGAACTGAGAGATTATTTTCTTTAGAATATTCAGCTACTTTTGACAAACACTTTTCAACGGCTTCATATCGGATAGGAATTTGTCCTTTCAATCTTTTGATTTTATGTTGTCCAATCATATTAGCAATTGATAACTCAGAATCTATATCGACGAATTGAACTTCTCCTAATTCGAATTTCTCTTGTGATTTAAACCATTCACGATATTGCTGTTCTGGCTTTTTCCATTTTTTAGATATTGCTAAAACAAATCCTTTTCCCCAACCACCAATGTCATTACAGATATGAACAATCATTTTTTTGTCATTTCCTATTGGGTTTGTTGCATCTCCTTTTATGTAATTTATTGATTCCAATTTTCTTCAAATTCTTTTTTAGAGCATTCTATTCCGTCAAATTCAGATATGTCAAACTTTTGGTCACATAATCCACCAAATTCATCATCCAATTTACTTTCTGAGTATTTCAATATTTTCCCATTATCGAATATTGTAATCTGTCTACTGTAATATTCGTCTTCTCCAATTTCTATATACCATAAAGAAAATCCCCAATTATCAATTTCACCACCAAGAGATTCATTCCATTTATATTTATAGTATTTCATTTTAGTATTGCAGTGTTTTTTAATGAATGCCAACGGTCTAGTATAAGAATAGTAGCGGATTATTACGCACTAATTTTCGGTTAAATATTGACCTTTTTTATATTTACTTACCCTCGTTTTAGCGATTTGACCGCTATTGTTTTTATACATTGTTGGCAATAGTTATTTTTATTGTTCTCCACTTTCAAAAAGTTCCTAGGCATATTATTTTCAATTTAATTTTTGGGCTAATAAATGGCTAAAATATCTTAGCCTATCTGCTTCCTTACTTTGGGTTGAACCTTGACCCGAAAATACAGTGATAGTTACATTCTGCTCTTTGTTGACATAACTAAACTGACCTGCAAAACCTCTACTCATCATTGCTCCTTGCTCTTTATCAATAATGTACCAGTAATTTTTGTAAGCAACCACAATTCCTTTTGCTGAATAATCAGTTTTATTTAATGCTTTATAGTCGTCAATGTGCTTTTGAAAAGAATTAGCATTTTCTTGGCTGTAATTAAATGTGTTTTGAACCCAAGTTTCAGGGAAAACTTGTTCTTCTCCTAATCGACCATCATTCTCTACAGCCATGCTAAATCTTGCATGATCTCTCAAGGTACTAATAATTCCTCCAGATGCTTGAGCGACATAACTTGGGTCAGTTACCATTAATCCATCATGTTCTGTTTGAAGTTTTTTCCATACATTTTCACGTATGAATACTTCTACAGGCATGCCAGATAATCTCTCAATTAACCAACCAATTATGTCAACATTAGGGTTGTCATATAAAAATACTTCGCCCGGATTTACTGTTGGATGAGGATTAATTAATGGAAGAACAGCTCTGATTCCTCGAGCATCTTTGCTGCTTCCATCCACTAAGTGAGATGGAGATAACATCCCAGCTCTAGTTAAATACTCATACATTTGTCCGCCTGGCTCCATATTATTTGGTTCATAATTAAAGTTATGAGCCGTAGTCATATTTAAAACTTGACTTATGGTAACACGTTCAAATGAACTGCCTTTCAGTTCGGGTAAATATTCTACTGGAGATTTATTGACATCAACTATGTTTTGCTCTACCAAATAGCCAAAAGCTAGGCCTAATAATGATTTTGATCCTGAATACCAAGAATGAAAACTATGTTCATTAAAGCCATCAAAATATTGTTCAAATATTATTTTTCCATTTTTAGTAACAATATAACCATCAACGCTAGCAGCTTTAAATACTTCATCCATGGTCATTGGACTTTCGCTAGGGAAAATAAATTTCATCGAACCAATATCCTCGGTTTTACCTTTTTCCAATTCATAAGTAGTTTCACCACGTGCTAGCATACGTGTAGGCTTTAGCTCAAACTGTCTAGAAAAGGCTCTAATGTTTTCGTCATTTGACCAATTGTTCTCGTCAATTTTCTGACTTGGGTAGTCTGTTAATTTAGAATAGTCTATAGTTTTTATTTCTGTTTTAGTATCTGAACTTTGTTTTTCCATACAACTGGAAAGACTTAAGGAAATTAGTGCGATAAGAATAATTGAATATTTCATTAGATTAGATTTAATTATTACCATACCTCTTTATACACTCTCATCATGTTACCTCCGTAAACTTTAGCAATATCCTCGTTAGTATATCCCATTTTCCAAAGTTCATCTGTAACAGCAGGTAATATTTTAGCTAATTCTCCGCAGCCTTCAGCCCCTTTAGCAAAAGCATCCATCATATAGCCATCATCATCGTATGCTTTCGGATTTGCCTCTGCAAATGCCTTTACAAGACTAAGAACAAACATGTCATCAGTTGCTATTCCAACATGATCAACCCCGATAAGTTTGATGTAGTAATCAATCATATTTGCACACTGTTTAGGCGTAATGTCATCTGGCCATAATCCATCCATCATCCATTCTGTAAAGGTTGGAGAAACAACACCCCCTGTTTTTGCTGCTGCCAATGCTTGCTCATCTGTAATATTTCGATAACAGCCTTTTTCAGTGGCGTGAGGTTCATCTTTATACAAACCATTCGGTAAGGAATGAGAATAGATTACAGGAACTCCAGGATAGTTATCCGTCATGTAAGTAATAATACCCGCACATGTATTTCTTCCTGTATGGCTTAAGTCAACAATAATTCCATGCTTAACCATTTCATCTATCACTTTTTTCCCCCAAGAAGTTAGACCTCTGTCAGTGCCATGTAAATATGAAATAACGCCATCTCCTGCTCGATAAGTTCCATTATAAACCAATTGCATGCTAGATAACCCCATTGCTTTTAGCATGGCTATTTTCGAAAGGTCTCCATCAATTACGGTACTTGTTTGATTATTCCAAATAACAGCGTATTTTCCTTCTTTATGTGCACGTTCTATATCTTCTACACTATGTACAAATAGAAAATTATCAGGTTTTTGTAGCATTGTATTTTGCCAATTTGCGTGTTCCTTCTGGAATTGTTCCCATGTAAAATATGTAGGAGCAAGAGTAATTGATGCTCCAGTTATACCAGATTCCATAGCACGCTCCATATATCTGTGCAACTGTGAAGATTCATTCCACCCCACTCCAAAAGGTGGTGCGTAGAAATCAATAACTATCGATTCTTTTACAAATGTTTTTCCTTTTTCAGATGACTCCCATGTTTTGCTTTCATCACTTGGAGGCATGTTAAATGCTGTAATTACTACTCCAATTAGAATTATTGTTGCTATGAATATTGATTTTTTCATTTTATTAATTTTTATTATTGCCAACGGTCTTGTGTATGGTTAGTTGCGTGGTTAAGCACCTAATTTAGCAAATAAATCACAGATAGAACGTTCCGAAGGAATGTTCGTAAGTAGGCCATAACTAGCAATGAATTATACACATTGTTACCCAACGTTTACTATGGTATTGGTTTCCTGTTTTTCAGTTCCAAAATCAGCTAAGTATAATATCTCATTCGTGCCATAATGTATTTGTGTTAACTATATTAAAATTCTCAAAAGTCATAACATTATGAGCGTTATATACAAAACTTGTTTAAATTTAATTTGTATGCTTTAGTATTTTCTGAAAATAAAAGTGATAAACTCATATTATCCTAATTATAAGCCGTTTCTTTACACAGATTGCATAATATATTATTTAGTAAATATATTTCTTTCCTGACATCATTTCTTACTTAGTTGTTTTGTGGGTACTTATGCTTTTTATAACAGATAGTTCCTTTTAAAGAATGATAGCTCATTATTATTTGGACGATTCAATTAAACCTTGTTTTAAATGAGATCACTTAAAATAACTGAGCAAATTACAATTAGAAATGAAGAATCACTTAACAAATACTTAAATGATATTAGTAAAATTAGCTTAATATCATTAGAGAGAGAAGTTGAGTTAGCAATACAAATCAAAGCAGGTAATAAATGTGCTTTAGATGAACTCGCAAGAGCTAATTTAAGATTTGTAGTATCAGTTGCAAAACAATATCAAAATAAGGGTTTGTCACTTCCAGATTTAATAAATGAAGGTAATTTGGGTTTGTTAAAAGCTGCTAAGCGATTTGATGAAACTCGTGGGTTTAAATTTATATCTTATGCAGTATGGTGGATTAGACAAGGCATAATACAATCTTTATCAGAAAACTCAAGAATGGTCAGGTTGCCTCTAAATAAGATAGGTGTTATTAACAAAATAAAAAAAGCAGTAACTTTTTTTGAACAAAAACATGGTCGTGAGCCAACTTCATATGAAATTTCTGAAGTCATTGAAGTATCTGTTGAAGAGGTGGATATTTGCATTAAGAGTTCAGCATATGGTGTTTCAATAGACGCACCTTTATCTCCTGAAACAGATATTAATATGCAAAATATTATTATTACAGATATGTACCCTCAACCAGATAATGTGTTATTACTAGACTCGCTACATACAGACTTAGTAGCTGTACTGAATTCTCTATCAGAGAGAGAATCAGGTATTATTAAACTTCATTATGGAATTGGTTTTGAATCGACAATGACCTTAGTGGAAATAGCTCAGTTATTTGGAATAACACGAGAACGAGTTAGACAAATCAAAGAGTCTGCAATTTTAAAAATCAAAAAATCAAACAAGTCTCATCTATTAATAAAATATTTAGGTTAACAACAATTATTAATTAATACAAAAAATTATGATAAAAAGATTTATAAATAAATTAATGAATATTAATAAAGTAACTATTATGAAAGAAGGTACAGTAAAATTTTTCAACAACGCCAAAGGGTTTGGTTTTATTACAGTAAAAGACTCTGAAGAAGAAATATTTGTTCATACATCAAATCTTATAGATCAAATAAAAGAGAATGATAATGTAACATTTGATGTGGAAAAAGGCGATAAAGGTTTAAGTGCTATAAAAGTAAGTGTAGTTTAATCTACATTGCCTAAAAGTAAAGAAAACCATTTATTAAGATGGTTTTCTTTTGAGAACTAAAGATTAGATATTATTCAGTTTTTTTGGAAATGTTGGGTAACGTGTTTGTATATGGTTTGTTGCGTGTTTTAAGCACCTAATTTAGCAAATAAAAACCGAATAGAAAATCCGCGAGGATTTTCGTAAGTAGGCTAGAACTAGCAATAAATTATATACGGTGTTACCTGCCGTATTTTTTCCATATTTTCTTAAATCGTTTTTCAGATGTCAACAGAAGTATAACTCCATTTATAGCTCTCGAACCATAAATACTTGCTGATTCTTCTTTGGTCAAATATTTAATGGCATTAGTTTCCACCAATAATAATTTTTTTAAAGGTTCTCTATTTTGTAAAGGTCTTCCATTCACAACTATAAGAGGTTCTGGATTTCCAATTCCGCCATCTCGTATTTTTATTTTCACATTCGGATTAGAGTCTGAAATTTTTACTCCATAATTGTTTTCTGTTTTATCTGGATTGTAGTTCAGAACTTTGAAAACTAATGAGTCAACATATTTATATACTTTTTGTTAAGATAGTTTATCAAAACGCATTAATTTTAATCCTTGTGAATCAGTTTTTTTGAGTTCAATAATTCTGAATTTATCAGCAAGAACTCCGTTTTGGTAGTATTCAATTATTTGTCCGAAATCTCTATTCCTTAATTTTATTTTTTCTTTTCCGACAATTCCGCTTATTCGAGGTGGTTCTGTGCAAATGTTTAATTCATTAGTCTTGAATTTTCTTTTTTCAATAGTCCAATGAGTTTGGTAACAATCTTTAATAATTGGATAAAATTTAATTGTGTCGGTTTTGGTGTATAATTCGCTATTCGTTTTCCATATTCCACTCAATTCCTTTTTCTTAATTTGAGAGAAAGAGAAGTTAGTTAAAAGTAAAAAGCCTAATGTTAAAGCAGTAATTTTCATTTGTGGTTATATGGCAGGTNTAAAATTTTCAGTTTAAAGGGTTCTGAATACCGTCTGATTACTTTGTCATTTTTGTACATAATGTTTAAAATTATGTAGCCTTTATTCAGGACGGGTCATAATTAAGCACAACGGACTTGTGTATGGAACGTAGCGTGTAAAAAGATACTAACTTTTTGGATTAACACAGAGCCGAATTTTTATATTTTATTTTTTCTCTTTTAAAAAGCCAAATTAAAAATTTGGCGGACTTTCTAAATATACACAAACCTTTTCGGTTAAGCACTTCTTAGCTATGTTTTATACACCGTGTTGTAGGTAGTTTTTAATCTTTAGATTTTACGTCATTCAACTCTTTCTTATTCATATCCGAACAAATAATCAACCAATCTTTGCAATAACCAGATTCAAATAAATATGACTGAACACAATCCAAATTATTTATATCTCTTGAAATATTGTCTTCCGTGTTAGATAAAATCAAACTCGAATTATTATTAAAATACTCATTTAATTCTTTTAAAACAGGATTTATATTTTCTTTACGTGTTATTTCAGTAACAAGATTAAAGGAGCTAATATCAGGTAAACTCTGAAAAATAACATTATTAAATTCTAAAATAGATAGTGAATAGGTTTCTTTATTATTCCATTGTTTGATGGTAATTTCAGTCTTTTTTTTATCATTATCAATAATTATCTTATTAATAATACCGTCAAAATTTTCATTGTTATTTAAAACTATTTTATTCAATTTTCAGTGGTTTTCAGAGCTACTTGTAATTACCTACAACGGTTACGTATAAGAATAGTGCGTGGTTTGAGTGCGAGGATTTTCCGAAGGAAAATCAGATGCAAGCAAACAAGCACTAACTCTTGATTTAGGAATAAACTTACGCATTATTTTTATACAATGTTGTGGTGTCGTTTTTTAATTTAAATTAGTCCATAGACTATCAACTCCAATTTTTAATTTCATTAGTGTTTTTGTTCCGTGGTTTTTTTCTATAAAAGCAAGAAAGACAGTTTTATTATTAATCCAAAAGATGTCCATTTCCATTGATTTTAGACTATCTACTAATGAGATTCCTTGTTTCTTTATATCAGAATTTCTTTGATGGAAATCAATGTCAATTAAGTTAGAATCTTCAAGTCTTAATTTTGAAATATTATCATAATTCGAAATCATGAAATAACTACTATCCTTATTGGGATACCAGACTAAAGAAGAATCCGTTTTATTAATAGGGTCGAAATAAGCCCATAATTCAAAAGCCTCTTTTCCCTTAATCTTTGAAAGGTCTAGAGAATCAATTTTATTTTTCTTTAACCATTCCGCAAAGCCAGAATTAATCGAAACTCTTTCTTTTCTATTATCACAAGAAAAGATAGAAGTTAATAAGAATAATGTGATAAGAATGTTCTTCATTTCAAATGCACCACAACGTCTCCGGCTATGAGTAGTTGCGTGGTTTGGCAACTAATTTAGCAAAAGTTGTCCAACCAGAGGAAAATCCGTAGGATTTTCCGAGTAAGAACAGACCAAGCAATTACTTATAGCCATTGTTGCCACCAGTACTTTTTCGGTTTAAAAGAATTTGGATAAATAATCAATTCTTTCTTGATTATTAATAATTTCGTGATACCAAACAGGTGCAAGATAATCTACCCAATATCCATCTTCTTCTTCGGATTTGCTTTGTCTCTCTCGTGCCTTTTTAATCATTTCAAGTGAATTTTTACTTGGGCTTTTAAGTAGTTCAATCGATTTTATTTCGTTCATTTTTATTGTTACTTTTTCACTTTCATTATTTTCTTTATAAGCAAGGTATAAATCCGTTGGAATTTTTTTGTAAATAACCATTTCGTCTAAAAGTATGTATTTTTCAACATCTGTTTTAGTTATGGTCAATGTTTTACTTTCTTCTTCAAATTCAGTTTTATTTTTAGGGTAATCTCTTTTACTTACATTCTCTACATAAAGTAATTTTGAAGTTCCATTTCGGTGAGATGCATAAGCGTCAAGATTAGAAAGATTGAATTTAAAGTTATAGAGGATTAGTTGTTTCCTTCCGTTATCTTGTTCAAAGCAAAATCCGTGAGGTCTATATTTATATTCATATCCTCCAGTTCCAAATGTGATAAAACCTTCTATTGTTTTTCCGTTGTTTAATATGACTTTACAAACAGCTTGAATTTCAGGTGCTCCAAGGTCAAGATTAACTGTTTTTCCTGATGTAAAAGCTATTAAAATTATAGAAAATATTATTCTCATTATCGTTTTTTTCGTATTGGTGGCAACGGTCTTGTGTATGGTTAGTTGCGTGTTTCAGCAACTAATTTAGTAAACAAAAACGAACGCGAGAAAATTCCGAAGGAATTTTCCAAATAAGCAACGACCAAAGCAATTAATTATACACGTTGTTGCCACACGTTTTTTATTTCCAATAACTTATTTTTCTCGTATCAACATAAATTGGAACAAATTCCTTTGAGTTATTAAAATGTTCTTTCAATGATACATTTTTTTTAATCCAATTCCCATTTTCGTCAAATTCATAGTCAAATTTCAATTCACGATGTAATTTTGAATCTTCATATTCTTTTGAGTTGATTGTATTGTAAAGTATGTCAAACTCTGTAACATTATTTAAATGCTTTTTTAAATCCGCTGATATTGTATAAGAAGATTGTTTAGAAATTCGTCCGTCTTTCCATTCCGTTTCACTTAACATTTCAACCCATTCAGTTTTATGTGACGACTCAATTAAATTGTTATTGATGTCATATTTGTTGCTAATAGTTATTGTTGATTTGTCATTTCCTTTTTCTTTTTGCGTCGCAAGTATAAGTTTATTATTATCATTGAAGGTTTGTTCGCTGTTTACTTCAGTCGTATCCTTTCCTTTAACAGAAATTCGTTTAACTTGATAATCATTTTTTCCATAATAAAAAGTCGTTTTATGGTCAATCGTATCATTTACGTAAACAGTTAATTCACTCGTGTTTTTGATAGTATCATATTCCGAAGTTTGAGTAATACTTGATTTGTTCGATTTGCTAATTGAAACACTTTTTATGAACTTTTGGTTTTTGTTATAATCGATAATATTAGTTTGTGTAAGTTCTCCAAAATTATCAAAGTATTCTACTTTTTTTAATTCCCCAAAATCCGTGTATTCCTCTATTTTGTTCAGTACAGGTTTGTCTTCCTTTTCTGTGTTCTGAAAAGTTGTTTTGTAATATTCAATTTTTTTAACTTTTCCGTATATATTGTTTCCTTGTAAAGCGTTTTCCGAATCTGAATAAATTGGCTGTAAATCAGTTCTCAATTCCGATTTGTTTTGGCAGTTAAATAAAATAATTGACAGTAAAGTCAGAAAGTAAAATTTTCTCAATGTTCTTATTTTTAAATGTGTGGCAACGTTGTTGTGTATGATTAGTGGCGTGTTTCAGCAACTAATTTAGTAAATACAAACCGAATAGAAAATCCGCGAGGATTTTCGTAAGCAAGCTCGAACTAGCCATTAATTATACACGGNTAAAACTAGCAATTTTTTTTATACGGTGTTAGCAAACGTTTTTGTTATTTTTTTATGAATTCAATTGTATTATTATCATCGAATTTCAGGAAATATAAACCATTTGTTAAATTTTTTATGTCAATTTGCTTATAATTGGAAATAATTCCTTTCTTGATTGCGGTTCCCAAAATGTTGTAAAGTGTATATTTCTCATTTTTACTTAGGCCAGAAACTTGGAAAAATTGATTTGCAGGATTAGGGAACAAAAGTAATTTTGGAAACGTTAAGTCTCCTGTCGATAGCGTGCTTACATCAATTTTAGAAATTTTACCTGCATTAGATTGGGAGAAATATAGCACGTTTCCATTAAATGCTAGACGGGAGGGAGTAGTTAAATTTGTTACTATATCTGTAACAGTAGGTAGGGTTGCCGTAATATCAATTTTAGAAATTTTGCCTGCATGAAAATCGGCAAAATAAAGTTCATTTCCATTAAGAGATAATCCCCATGGGGATGTTAAACCCGTCACTATTTCTATAACGGAAGGTGTGATTGCAGTAATATCAATTTTTAAGATTTCTGCATTACTAGTATCTGTAACATAAAGATCACTACCATTAAATGTTATTCCTCTAAAATGATTTGAACCTGTTACCACATCTATAATGGTAGGTGTGGTTTCTGTAATATCGATTTTAGAAATTTTACCTGAACCTGACAAATACAGATCATTTCCATTAAATGCTAAAAACTTAGGGGAAACTGTTAAACCAGTTACCACATCTGTAATGGTAGGCGCGGTTTCAGTAATATCAATTTTAGAAATTTTACCTTCACCAATGTCGGAGATATAAAGTTCATTTCCTTTAAAGGCTAATCCATATGGAAAATTTAAACCTGATACTACATTTGTAACAGTAGGTGTAGATTCAGTAATGTTAATTTTTAAAATTTCACCAGCATTAGAAGACATATAAAGTTCGTTACCATTAAATGCAATGTTTAAGGGGATAAAGTTTAAACCAGTAACAACATCTGTTTGTGAAAAAAGATAAAAGTTATTTATAATTAAAAAGATGGTTAATGTAAAAAAGTATTTCATTTAGTAAAATTTTTAAAATTTTAATTTTTGTCTTCTATGTTTGCTAACGGTCTCGTATAAGAATAGTTGCGGGTTTGCGTGCGAGGAATTTCCGCAGGAAATTCAGACGTAGCAAACACGCAACGACCTTTGATTTAGCACTAAACCGCAATTATTTTTATACATTGTTAGCAAATCGTTTTTTATTCGTTCGTTAATTCAGCGTTTTAATTCCGCTTTTATATTCAGTCAGACATTCTTCGGTCAATTCAACTTTTGGATTGTAAGTTGTATTTCCTTCTCTAATAAATTTGTTTAGATATATTAAATCTAATGTTTCTAAATCAACTAAGATTTTATATCCATAATTCACATCGTTGTCGTGAATATTTATAATTAGATAATATGGCATAATCTCTTTCGAATGATACCAAGAAGCTAAGAAGTTTATTTTTGGATTTTTGTGTTCCTCAAAATAATAATTCAGACATTTTGGAAAGACAATTTCTTTGTCATTTATTCGTAATTTTTTTTTATTCAAGTCAAATTTCGCAGGACTAAACTCTTTCGGTAAACCAATTAAATTTCCTTTTTTGTCAATTTGTAATGGAGTATCTTGATGTACTACATTTGAATTGGTCAGAAATAGGAATGATATTAAGATCAAAAGTGTTTTCATTCGTAACGATTGGTTTTTAAATGTTTGCTAACGGTATCGGCTATGAGTAGTTGCGTGTTTTAGCGATTAACTTAGCAAGTACACACCAAACTGAAAATCCGCGAGGATTTTCAGAAGTAGACGAGAACAAGCAATTACTTATAGCCATTGTTGGCAATAGTTATTTACTTTCATTAAAATATTTTACGATCAGATAAATGTTGTCAATTGTATATTCGTTATTTAAAATTTTTGCAACTAAGTTTTTATTTTCAGAAAATAATTGCGCTAATTTTTTCTTATATAAATACTCCCCTATCAAAATGATTTCTTTGCCTTTCTCTATATAAAAATAAATTTTCGTATCCCTTACTTGCCTAGTTGTATTAAGGTCATTCTCATAGTAAACGAAATCATTCTGGTATTCATAGAGCTTAACATTTCCATCCAATACCAATTTCATGTAGGCTTCTTTATCATCAAAAATTTTTGCTTTGCGTTTTTTCTTGAAGACATAAATTTCATTATTATACCTATATGATTTAATAATGTCTTTATCTATCTTAAATTTTTCATTTAATTCGTTGTCAAGGTATAATTTTCCAAGAGCTGGATTTTTGATTTGTCCGAAAATAGTATCATTAGAATTTGTTATAATAAAATCAGGGAGTCTTTTTTTTACGTTCACAAAATTCCCGAGAGTTTTTGCAATACTATCGTCAGGAATCTTTCTAAAAGTTTCTTTTTCATAAATACCGTCTTGTGTCATGGGTGCGTCATAATAGTAAATATCACCATTAAATCTGAGTGTTTTATAATGTTTTAATTTATGTGTTCGAAATTTAATTTTATCACCATCATTTATTTTTTCGTAAAGCGCACTTCTCTTTGAGATAATATTTCTAACAGTTCCATAAATAGTATCACCTTTTTCGTCCACAATAAAATCCAAAAATTTATTTTGGGAATTGCTAATTATTGGGAATATTAATAATATTATTAAAAATATAGAGTTACTTTTCATAATTATTGCCAACGGTCTTGTATATGAAATGTTGCGTGTTTGTGTGCGAGGATTTTCCGAAGGAAAATCAGAAGCTAGCAAACAAAGCAACTAATATTGGTTTAGGGTAAAACTAGCAATTTTTTATATACGGTGTTGCCATTTCGTTTTTTTATTCTACAGATTATATTCAGTCGTAAATCCTTATTTTTTGCGTTCTGCTAGTCAGTTCGCCGCAACAGTTGCATATTGCTTTGGTCATTCAGATGTTTTTTGCGTTTCAATCCAGAAACGAGCTAAATTCCTTTTTCAGTTTATTTTATTTTCTCCAGTTTTATTTTCAATTCTTTAATTTGAGCATCTTTATCTTTAACCTCCATTTGAAAATATTTTAAACTTGAAAACAAATAGATAAGGATCAGAATGCTCCTGAAATCAATTGAATTATATTCTGTCAAGAAATCAAGTTTGTTTGATATCCATAAAATTGCAAATAACAGAATAGAGACTGTAGAAGTTATTTTTAGTGTTTTTTTCATTTTGAGCGTATTCTTAAATGAATGGCAACGGTTTTGTGTATGATTTCGTTGCGTATTTCAGCAACTAATTTAGCAAATACAAACCGAATAGAAAATCCGCGAGGATTTTCGTAAGTAGGCGAGTACTAGCAATGAATTATACACGTNAAAAAGATAAAAGTTATTTATAATTAAAAAGATGGTTAATGTAAAAAAGTATTTCATTTAGTAAAATTTTTAAAATTTTAATTTTTGTCTTCTATGTTTGCTAACGTGTTTGTATATGGTTTGTTGCGTGGTTTAAGCACTAAATTTAGCAAATAAAAACCGAATAGAAAATCCGCGAGGATTTTCGTAAGTAGGCTAGAACCAGCAATAAATTATATACGGTGTTAGCAAATCGTTTTTTAATTTTTCACAAGTTTCAAATTCCGTATTGCGTAGAATTCAAATCCGTTTATTGGTTTTATTTTCCGTTTTTTTATTCGGTAAATTATAGTCGAATTAATTTCACTCCATTTTTTATCCGATTTGCTTTCTTTCTCTAGTTTTATATTCAGAATAAGAGTGTCGTTTTCAATTTTCCATTCTCCTTTTAATTCCGAGTATATTATTTCGTGATAGTGATAGAATTTAGTCCGATGAAAAGTTCCGTCTTTGTAAAGTACTAAACTGTCAGAATCTACATAATTCCATTTAATTCCGCTTTTAGATTTCTGTTTTGTTTTTTCTTTCTTATAGACATATTCAGATTGGATTTCTTGCGAAACCAAAATGTTAGTCAGAAAACTAAAAATAAATATTAGAAGTATTTTTCTCAAATAATAAGGTTTTTATCCATTTTCAGATTTCGAGTGAGTAATGTTTGCTAACGTTTTTGTGTATGTTTCTGTTGCGTGGTTAAAGCACTAATTTAGCAAATAATTACTGAAAGGAAAATCCGCGAGGATTTTCCCAAGTAGGCTAGAAACTAGCAATTGAATATACACGGTGTTGGCAACTGGCTTTATTAATTATAAAAGAAATCGGTTGAGTCTTTTTCCAATAGCTTATGTACTTCAGTCTTATCATATTTATAGAAATCATATAAACTAACCCAAGCTTCAGACCTAAAAGCAATTATTCTATTATTTAATAAAAAATAATAACCTTCTTCATCGGACGAATTTTCAACATCATAATAGTATTTCTTAATCATTAGTTTTTTACCATTAAGATTGTATTCTTTTTTATCAACTAATTCAGATGGAGTTTCCCAAATAGTAATTTTAGAATTGTCAGAAGGGTTAATTTCAAAAGGAATGCCATGAGAGAATATGTGATAATTTATGCTATCATTTTTTGGTATTATGGTTAGAGTTATAGAATCAGTCGTTTGTTTTTTATTTAAATGATATTCCATAATCACTTGGTGAACTTTTTCTGAATTATAATCCTCTTTGCTTTTTTTACATGAAGTAATAATGAACAAAATAAGAAGGATTGTAAATAATGTGTAGAGTTTCATTTTTCAGCTTGTTGCCAACGTTGTTGTATATGAAAAGTTGCGTGTTTGCGTGCGAGGATTTTCCGAAGGAAAATCAGAAGCTAGTAAACAAAGCAACTAACATTGGTTTAGGGTAAAACTAGCAATTTTTTATATACGGTGTTACCCAGCGTTTTTTAATTCCAATAATTAATTAAAGTATCTATGTCCAAATTATTATCTTGAAAGTAAATATTATCCCAATATAATTTACCATTTATTTTTACGAAAACTTTATAATAGCCGTGGCTTAATTCATTTAAATTAATATTAAGATTGGTCGCGGTTAAGTCAGTAATTTTTATTTCGGCATTAGATGCAATTACGGATTCATTATATGATTCCGAAGTTAATATTGAAGTAAAGTCTGTTTGCTGATATGATTTAGTTGCTTGAGCAGAAATTATATATATATCAGATATATCGAAATTTGATTTTAATGCCAGCATTCCTAAAGTTGGATTTGGGTAAACTATAAATCGTTCATCCGTGAAAATGTTTGGATTGCCTAATTGCGTAGGTGTTGCCAAATCAGAATTCCTAATATTTATGCCAGATACAATATCAATATCAAAATCAGTTCTTATTTTGGAGTTAGAGCTTTCATTGTCAGATGAACAACTTACAATAGAAATTAGAGTAATAATTAGGGCTGTTAATTTTAAAAATTTAAAGTTCATAGTTCGTTGTTAAATGTTGGGTAACGGTTACGTATATGAAATGTTGCGTGTTTGTGTGCGAGGATTTTCCGAAGGAAAATCAGAAGCTAGCAAACAAAGCAACTAACATTGGTTAAGCTAAAAATAGCAATTTTTTATATACAATGTTGTAAGTAGTTTTTTAATCATAATCTTTATTAGATTCAGTCGCAAGAATATAAATCAAAACATAATTCAAATAGTTTTCATATTCATCTTTAATTGAAAGTTCATAGTTCAATTCAAAACCTGTTTTCTTATTATTTAATATTCCAATTTCTATATCTCTATGAAATATTTTAAGATAAGGGTTCGTAATTAAAGAGGTTCTACTTTTTTTGAATTCAAAAATTTCGCCATTTAATAATTCAATCGTTCCTTTTTTAAGAGTCTGAATAATATTTTTAATGTCAAATGTTTGGTCAATTATTTTGAATTCGGTTTTGAAAATCTTACTGATGTGCTTGATTGAAATTATCAACGATTTTTGTCCGTCATAAATATTAATCAAGTCAGGTTTAAACCATTTTTTATTTACCTCCGAAAACAATATTACATCGTTTTCAGAATAGACTTTTAATCCATTATTAAATCCGCCATTAATTTTTAATTGCATCAAATTCTGAGTTGGGTTTAAATTACTTACAACGGTTTTGTGTATGATTAGCGGCGTGTTTAAGCAACTAATTTAGCAAATACAAACCGAATAGAAAATCCGCGAGGATTTTCGTAAGTAAGCTCGAACTAGCCATTAATTATACACGGTGTTGCCAAACGTATTTTAATTTATTTGTTTCATTATTTTACATCCTAAATCAAACCAACTTATTGATTCATTTTGAGGAAAAACAACTTCTCCGTTATGGCCTTCTCCTTTTATTCCAATTTTACATTTTTCGGGAATATTTTTTCCAAACTCTTTTTCCGCAACTTGAAATAAGTCAACTCGATAGTCATTTAGCAAATGAAAGGCAGCAGATAAAACCATTCCTCGAGGGTCCTCATTTTCGTCCGCTAAATATTTTATCAGAGCGTGTTCTTCAAAAAGTGACCTTTGGTCAGTTACTCCGTCAAAGTCATCATCAAATTCATCTTCCAATACATCAGTCGGCATTCTTGGTATTTCATATAATTCAGAAAGTTTGTCGAATACCATTTCCGCTTTTTCAGTTAGAGTTTTGTCAGTCAATTCTATTTCAATAATTAGCTCGTTGAGCCTTTTATCTGTACTTATCCAATTTTCTATTGGGTTCTGCTTCATATGTTTGGCAACGGACTTGTGTATGAAACGTAGCGTGCAAAAAGACACTAACTTTTCGGATTAACACAGAGCCGAATTTTTATATTTTGTTTTTAAATTTCTCTTTTTAAAAGCCAAATTAAAAATTTGGCGGACTTCATAAATATACAGAAACCTTTCGGTAAGGCACTTATTAGCTATGTTTTATACACCATGTTAGCCATAGTTTTTTATTTCCTAAATATTACTTTATGCACTTTTAATTCAACTTTCGTTCCGCCAATTCCTGTTCTTTCCATAAAATGCGTTCCCATTGGTTTTCCAATGTCAATTTTTTCAATTCTCGAAAAGTAATATTCAGCATCTCTTTCCGAAAATCTCGAAAGGGAATCTAATTTTAAATCGCGAATTTTTTTCGCAAACTCTTTTCCATTTATGGGTTCTATTTCTTTTACAATTCCAATTTCAGTAGGCATTTCTGATTCAGTTCCATTAAAGAAGTGCATACTTTTCCTAACTCTCTTTTTTGGTTTAAATCCAAATGGTGCTGGAATTAATAGTTCTCCATTTTTCGTGTAATTATTATAGTCGTATTCAGAACTCGAAAAAAGTGCTTTTGTATAAACTTTATTTTCGGTCTGTTGAAAATTCAAGGGTATTTTGAAAGGATTTTTAAAGTCCATTTCTTTGTTTTCTGACTCTAATTCTAAATCACAATCTTCTGGTAAATTAAATGTTACTTCGCAATCACAAAATCCACCATTCAATTCCAAAACGTCAATCAAGTCAGCTTTGTTAATTCCATTTTTTTCAGCCCATTCGAAAGTGTTTTTCAATGAGTGGTCACATCCGTTTTTTTCAATTCGGTTTTCTATAAAAACACAAAGTTCAGTTACTTGATTTTCTGTTAATATGGTCATTTTTCAAATTATGGCTAACGGTTTTGTGTATGATGAGTGGCGTGGTTAAGCCACTAATTTAGCAAATACAAACCGAATAGAAAATCCGCGAGGATTTTCGTAAGCAAGCTCGAACTAGCCATTAATTATACACCTTGTTGTAAAACGTTTTTTATCTCAGTTTATATTTTCTTTTCTATTTTTTCAGCTTCTTTTTTTTCTGTTATAAAATTCAATTTAGCAGCTCCAGAATTATTTAAATGTTCATTGCTCAATTCTCTAATTCTTGAAAAAATAACAGTTTCTACATCTTCTGCANTGTTGCCACCAGTTATTTTCATAGATAGTATTGACTTAAAAAACTCTGATTTTCCTTTTCTTTCGGATAATAATAAATTCCAATTAACAGTTTACTATTTTCAGGAACTTTGTTTTTAACTCCTTTGTTAAAACTTGTCCATTTAGTTTTTTTGAGTATTTCAATTAATTTCTGGTCGATTGAGTTATCAAATCCGCTAATTTCATTCACGATTTTTATGTTCAAATCAGAATCGAATATAATTTCATAAATTCCAAAACTTTTCTCAAGTTNCCATAAAGAAAATCCCCAATTATCAATTTCACCACCAAGAGATTCATTCCATTTATATTTATAGTATTTCATTTTAGTATTGCAGTGTTTTTTAATGAATGCCAACTGGTTATATGTGGACAAAACTTCCTATTATTATCTAAATGTTTCGGGATAATAGGAAGTTTTGTTCTTGTTTATTGGTTTTTGATAATTCCTTAATCGCATGATCCAAAGGACTCTCAATGGCAAGTAAGTCCTTTCTAGCGACGTGCGTGTATATCATAGTGGTTTCTGGCTTGCTATGCCCTAATAATTCTTGTATATGTCTTAAGCCTACACCGCTTTCTAATAAATGCGTAGCGTAACTATGTCTTAAAGTATGCGGCGTAATCTTTCTGTTAATTTTGGCCGCTACAACTGAACGTGACAAAAACTTTCTAACACTACTTGCTGAATATGGTTTGCCTACTGGACCTTCTACAAAATAGGTTTTGGGCTTGTAGGTGGTTATGTAATTATGCAGCAACGGCATAAAACTGTCGGCCAAGGTTACATACCTGTCTTTTCTACCTTTACCACTTTTTATTAATAATTGTTTTCTCTGAATTTGAAAATGGCGAAGCTCTAAAGATATGAGCTCACTAATTCTTAAGCCAGCCGAATAAATGAGTGCTAAAATAGCCCGATGCTTTAAGTTTTTAGTATGTTGAATGATAGATATCATTTCTTCTTGAGAAAGTACCGTTGGTAAAATTTTAGATTTTTTTGGACGGGTTAGCGCCATATTACTAATGGCTGTTTTGGGATAAAACACTATAAATTGTTTAATAGCACTAATAAACTGGCGTTGCGTACTAATAGAATAATTGCGTTTAATAAAAACGGTTTCAATAAACAATTCTACATCTCTAGTGGTTAAATCATCAATTAATTGGGTGTTGTTAAATTCAATAAAATCAGCCACAAAAAACAAATAAGTATCTACCGTGCTGTTACTATACCGTTTTCCCAATAAATATTTGTAAAAATTGTTTAACAGGTTTCTATGCTCCGGACTTAGGTTTCGTTGCGCTTTCTTCGGGAGCTTTTTTGGCTTAGCTACTGGAGCATCAAAAATTGCACTGCCGTTAACATAGGCATGCCCTTTAAAAACAGAGAAAATTTGCTTTAAATTGGCAGGGTTGTTTTTAATATACCAGCTTTTTAATGTGGCACTCCATTGCGCATCTGGCAAATGCTTTACCACATCAATTAACGCCCAATCATGCTTAAACCCAATCAGTATTTGTGATTGGTTTCTATGAATTTGCTTAGAAAGTGTAATTATGGGTAATGGACTCATGAGCTTTTTATAACGTAATAAAAGTACAAAAAAACAAACAAAAACAAGGAATTTACGTACAATTAAATAAAATGCAGCATGAGATGACCATTCGCTAATGCCTTGAAAAAAGTACCTGTATAACTCGTTTTATATAACGCCCAAAATTATGCAACAAAAAAGCCCCATTTTAAAATGAGGCCTTCCGTATTACATTATAATGTGCTTATGTCTAAGCCATGATATGAAGTTCTGTAAACTCTTTAGTAAGAGTTAATGTGTTATTACCATTAAGCTTAAGATCTGCAAAGTCAATTTCCTCATTATCTATTTCAATTTTTGAAATCTTAAACGGTAAGCCGTGTAAATTTAATTTAAAGGTTTTATAACTCGTTACAAACTTACCCGATTTGTGCTGTTGGATAACAAGCTCTTTCTTTTTACCATTAAGCTTAAAGGTTCTTAAGCTATATCTACCTTTAATATAATCATACCCATCGGTAGCATCTTCATAAACTTCAGAGGTTTCTTTACCTTGTTTGTAGTAGACGTCAAGTGTTAACTCATCAATAGTTTTTTCACCTACATATTGTTGAATAGGATATTTAGGTATAATAGCGCCCTCTTTTACAAAAATTGGCATACTATCTAAGTCTGCATCTACCCACTGCTCTGTACCACCTTCAACAGGTTCATCGGTAAAAAAGTTATACCATTTTCCTCTTGGAATGTACATACGTCTTCCTTTTTGGTTTGGTCCAGTAATAGGACAGGCTAGTATTTTTTCACCAAAGATAAACTCGTCATTTCGGTAATGCGTTTGTGGGTCTTCTTGATCATATAATACCAATGATTTTAAGATAGGAATACCCTCTTCTGCATATCTCCAGAATGCCGTGTATAAATACGGTAATAATTGATATCTTATTTCAATAAACTTACGTACAACATCAGTAATGGTGGTTCCAAATGCCCAAGGTTCTTGATCACCGTGGTCTCCTGAAGAGTGTGTTCTACAGAACGGGTGAAAGATACCTAATTGAATCCAACGGGCGTATAACTCGCCATTAGGCTGTTCAGCAAATCCACCAATATCAGACCCTATAAATGAGAAACCAGACATACACATACGTTGCGCTTGCAAGTTGGCTATATTTAAATGATCCCATGTCGCAACATTATCACCAGTCCAACTTGAGGTGTAACGTTGTGTTCCTGAATAAGCGGCACGTGTTATTACAAACGGACGTTTTGGATAAGAGAATTTCTTCAACCCTTGATACGTTGCACGAGCCATTTGCATACCGTAAACATTATGCGCTTTTCTATGACTACATGGGTTGCCATCATAATCATGGCGTACATCATTAGGGAAGGTCTTGCCCGGTACATCCATAACGGCAGGCTCATTCATATCATTCCAAACGCCTTTTACTCCAATGTCTTCAACGAGTTCTTTGAACAAGTTAGACCACCAATCGCGCACTTCAGGATTGGTAAAGTCTGGGAAGTAACACTCACCCGGCCATACTTTACCTTTCATATATGGGCCATCAGCACGTTTACAGAAGTAATCTTTATCGAGTCCTTCTCTAAAAACCGAATAATCCATATCTATTTTGATACCCGGATCTATAATCACAATGGTTTTAAAACCATCATCAGCAAGTTCTTTCACCATGCGTTTAGGATCTGGAAAATACTCCTCACTCCAGGTAAAACATCTAAACCCTTCCATGTAATCAATATCCAAATAAATGGCGTCACAAGGAATTTCTAATTCACGAAACTTAGCCGTAATTTCTTTAACATTAGATTCTGGATAGTAACTCCATTTACACTGGTGGTAACCTAAGGTCCATAGTGCAGGCATTTCATGAGGCTTTCCTGTTAAATCGGTATAGTTTGCTACCACCTCAGACATATCCGGTCCGTAAATGAAATAATAATTCATTTCACCACCATGAGCCCAAAAGCTGGTTATATTTCTACGTTCATGACAAAAATCGAAAAAGGAACGGAAGGTGTTATCAAAAAATACCCCGTAAGATTTTTTATTGTGTAAGGCCGTGTAAAACGGAATGGTTTTATAAATAGGATCTGTATCTCTGCCATAAGCATAAGAATCTGTAACCCAGTTTTCAAAACGCTTGCCTTTTAGGTTATTATCTACAGGCTTATCTCCTAAACCATAATAACTCTCACCAGGTTGTGCTGTTTTAGACATTTTTACAACATCACCGCCATGCTCATAACTTTCTTCCCAGTGGAATCCTAGTTCATCTTCACAAATTAATGTATTGTCTTTAGCATCATAAATAGACGTTCTTAAATCTAATTTTGAAATGTGACAAATTAATTTTGCTGTGGTAATAATATACTGGTCATCATTTTCAGTAACTTCAAGATGATTATAACCTCTACTCGCGTATTTTGTTATAGCATAAGAAAAATCATTTTCAAAAATACCCGTGGTTGAAAATCTAAATCTTAGAATACTATCTCTTCTAACAGTAACCTCTAAAACAACGCCATTAGCCGATGTAAAAGAGAGTTTATTCAAGTTCTTTTCGTAGGCGACTATTCTTGATGGAAATAGATTTCCTTTGTATTCTAATTCAGTGTTTAATATCATAATATTATGCGTATATAATAATTTACGAAAATAGTAAATTTAGTAAACCTCAGTCGTTTCTTTTTGCTAAAAAAACCATTAAAACATTGTTTAATACTCAAATAATGAGGTGATTAATTAAGAGATTTATAAAGTAGCACGGAATAGGCTGTTTTTTGAAATATAAATCAGTGAATCGTGTTTTAAATTTGGAATAATAGTGGTTTTATAACAGAAAATTAAACCGGTTTGTCTTGAGGTTTAAGCTGAAAAATTACGCATACAAAACCCGCTTTTAGTATTGTTTTAATGTCACAATACTAAAAGCGGGTTTTTGTACGATGTTCTAAATTTATTATCAAGTTAAAGGTTGAAACCCTGTAATTTTATTGCAGTTACTTTAGTTTCTATAAACTTTAAAGAGTGTCTTGTCATTTCGACAGAAGGAGGAACGAGTGACGAGAAATCTCAACGATAAAAGATTCCTCTTCGTACCTCATTCGGAATGACAATCTGCTTCTAAAAGAATTTTACTCTTTTATTTAAAACTATGGATTTCCAATCCATAGTGGTTTATTTAAATTTAAAAATGGTTACTGCTAAAGGCGGTAAGGTTAATTCTGCTGAATAATCCTTGCCATTCCAAGGTGACTTTTTAATGGTAATTTGTTTTGTATTAGATACACCACTTCCGCCAAAGGCTTTATCGTCACTATTAAAAATCTCAGCTAGTTTACCTTTTGTAGGTAACCCAATTTTATAGTGCTCTCTTACTGTTGGTGTAAGATTACAAACTACAACAACATGTTCTTCTTCTTTATAACCTTTTCTGATGTATGATATCACACAGTTTTCATGATCGTCATAACTTACCCATTCAAACCCTTCACCACTAAATCCTTTTTCATATAAGGCTGGAGTATTTTTATAAATGCCATTTAATGCTTTGTAATAATTTAATAAGTCTTGGTGTGGTTTAAATTCTAATAAGTTCCAATCTAAACTTTCTTGGAAATTCCACTCATTATACTGCCCAAATTCACCACCCATAAACAAGAGTTTAGTTCCAGGGTGAGTAAACATATAACCGTATAATAAACGCAAGTTTGCAAAACGTTGCCACTCATCTCCAGGCATACGTCCTAATATGGAATTTTTACCGTACACCACCTCATCATGAGATAGCGGGAGCATAAAATTCTCAGTAAAGGCATAGGCCAAACTAAAGGTGATATCATTTTGGTGATATTTTCTGTAGACAGGATCTTTACCAAAATATTCAAGGGTGTCATGCATCCAGCCCATCATCCATTTCATGCCAAAACCTAAACCACCAACAAAGGTAGGTTTAGATACCATAGGGAAGGCTGTAGATTCTTCGGCAATGGTTTGTACATCAGGGAATGAGGCATACACTTCTTCGTTCAATTCCTTTAAAAAACTAATAACGGCAAGGTTTTCTCTGCCGCCATAGATATTGGGTTCCCATTGGCCGTCTTCTCTAGAATAATCTAAAAATAACATAGAGGCCACCGCATCAACACGTAAACCATCAGCATGGTACTGATCAAGCCAAAAGACCGCATTACTTATGAGAAAAGAACGTACTTCATTGCGTTCATAATTAAAAATTAAACTCTTCCAGTCTTGGTGATATCCCTTTCGTTTGTCTGGATGCTCATAAAGGTTTGAGCCGTCAAAGAATCCCAATCCATGAGGATCTTCAGGGAAATGTGATGGTACCCAATCTAAAATAATACCTATTCCAGCTTGGTGTAATTTATCAACCAAAAACTTAAATTCTTCGGGATAGCCAAAACGTGATGTTGGCGCAAAATAACCCGTGATTTGATACCCCCAAGAAGGGTCATAGGGGAACTCCATGATAGGCATAAGTTCAACATGGGTAAAATTCATGTCTTTAACATAGGTAACCAGGTCATCAGCCAATTCATAATAAGACATAAACCGATCTTCTTCAGGATGTCTTTTCCAAGAACCTAAATGCACTTCATAAACAGAATAAGGCGCGTCTATAGCATTATGGGTTTTACGCGTTTTCATCCAGTTTTTGTCTTTCCACTTATAGTCATCATCCCAAACAATAGAGGCTGTATTCGGGTTGTGCTCATAACGTCTAGCGTAGGGGTCGGCTTTTTCTGTTTTTATATCATTATTGTTGCTCTGAATTTTATATTTGTAGGTAGCTCCCTTTTCTACAAGTGGAATAAAACCTTCCCAAATACCACTGGAATCCCAGCGTACATTGAGTTGGTGTTCGCCTTCCATCCAATAATTAAAATCACCAATAACAGAAACTTGTTTTGCCGTTGGTGCCCAAACTGCAAAGTATACGCCATCAATCCCATCAACGGTGACTAAGTGCGAGCCCATTTTTTCATAAAGCCTGAAATGTTTTCCTGACTTAAAAAGATTAATATCGAATTCTGTAAACAGACTATAAGGTTTTACTTGTGCCATAAATTAATGATTTATAATATTAGAAATTCCTTTTAATGGAATGACTGCCCATTGTGGACGCGAATTGAGCTCGTAACCCAATTCATATACTGCTTTTTCTAATAAACAATATTTTAATATAAATATGCGCTCTTGGTTGTAGCCAAGATTTAAATTTGCGTTTTGTGTTTCTTGTACATAGGTACCTAAAAATAAACCGGTAATGTAGCGGTATAATATTTCGGAAGCATGGAATAGCGCCTCCTGTGATGCCGGATAATGCGCTTCACTGTTATTAAATACATTAGCATAAATAGCATAATGAAACGACCTAAACAAGCCAGCAACATCTTTTAAAGGCGGTTGTTTTACTTTACGATCTCTAATGGTGCTTTCTGGTTCGCCTTCAAAATCTAGTATGAAGAAATCATTGTCTTTTACTAGGACTTGACCTAAATGAAAATCACCATGTACGCGTATTCTTTCGCCTTTTAATTTGGTCCAGTCAAAGGCTACAAACCGTTTTCTGATACTATTTTTTTTGTCTAGAAATTCATGCGCTAAGTCTAAGGCTAAACCTTCTAACTTATGCATGTTATTTTCAACAATATTAAGCCGGTTTTGAAATTGATAAAGCATTTTGTTCTTTAACCAAACCGTGTAATCCCCATTGTAATGTTCTGGTGTAAAAGCGGTTTCTTCAAACTCAGACCCCAAAGCAATATGCATTTCGGCAGTACGTTTGGCTAAGGTTTGTATTTGTGTAAACAGATTTAATCCTGCCCAGTCTATAATTTGAGGCGGAATATCGGCAATGGATAACCGCTGATAGAGTTCCGTATTTGGTAAGGCATCAATGTTGATGTTTTTATACTCTAAGTTTGAAAATACTTTATGTAATTCTCTTAGCATATAATCCCAAGCATCACCTTCATTGGGGATCATTTCCTGCATTAAACCAATGGTAATATTTTCATTTTCTGAATCAACCAGATTGATGCTTCCTAAATAGGATGGGGTGTTCTTATATTCTTTTTTCTCCGATAAAAACCTGCTCATTTCATAGTCAGGATTTTTATTGGCAAAAATTCTTCTGAAAAACTTTAAAACGTATTTTTCATTGTATACCAAGGAGGTGTTACTTTGTTCGAGGCCCATAAATCTTGAGGATTCATAGGATACATTTTGGAACAAGTGACTTTTATGATATTGTACCTTAGTGGTATCTATAGGGGTCGCTGTAGCAATGCGCTCAAAAACCACTTTTCTAAAAGATTCTAAGTTTATGGCATCTATAATGAAGCCTTTTTGATCATTGATGCTAATGGGTAGTATGCGGTCATTTTGCGCAAAGTCATCATCAGTAACAAATGCAATAGGTAAAAAGTAATGTTGGTAAAAAGCTTCAAAAAAATTAATCTCTAGAATTAAACCAAAATAAACTTCGCCGTGCTGCTGAATTTTGAAGTATTCAGCCAATTCAATGTATTTTAATCGACTAGATTTACCGCCATACCATCGCTGCTTTAAAATATAATCGCCTAAAACATCTGATAAAAAGATTTTAACAAAATCTGTATTATCAAGTAAAACTTCCCAAGGCTTGTCAGTCTTGAAGAAGGGTTTTACAGAGGATATTGGCGTTTGATTTGACATGTTATTTATTAATCTTAAAGATATGGAATGGCATGGTAGGATGCAACTCTACGTAGCACCACTCATTATTCCAATTATAACGACTATCAGTAATTAAATCATGCATTTCAAGGTTGTGCCCATGAGGTACACCAATATCATGTAGCGGTACTTGCACTGTGCCTTGCTGTGAATTATGAGCATCCAAACTAATAATAATAAAGATCTGATTTGTTCTATCATCATTCCATTTGTAGAATGCTATTAAATTGTCATTTTCAATATGACAGAATTTGATATTATTGGTTTGTTGAAGCGCCGGATTATGATGCCTTATGTAATTAATTTTGGCAATAACCGTTGTTAGTTTATTTTTAATATCCCAGTCATAATGCGTAATCTGGAACTTTTCAGAATTTAAATACTCTTCTTTGCCAAGTAAAGAGCTAGATAACATATATTCAAAAACAGGTCCATATATACCAATACTAGAACTTAGTGTTGCCGCTAAAGCATAACGTATGATGTGTTTTGACTCATTGGCACCTTGTAAGTGATAAGGGTTGATGTCTGGTGTATTTGGCCAAAAATTAGGCTGCATATATTCTTTAAGCTCAGATTTAGTGAGCTCCTCAACGTATTCAATAAGTTCATGTTTGCTTTCGCGCCATGTAAAATACGTATAGGATTGTGTGTAGCCTTGTTTAGCTAACTGCTGCATCACTTTTGGTGCAGTAAATGCCTCAGCCAAAAAGATAATATCAGGATGTTTTGCCTTGACTTGCGTAATGATCCAATTCCAAAAATAAAATGGTTTAGTGTGCGGATTGTCCACTCTAAAAATGCGTATACCACAATCAATCCAAAATAATAAAATATCTAAGCACTCATTCCAAAGGCTTTTGTAGTCTTCGCTTTCCCAGTAAATAGGTAAAATGTCCTGGTATTTTTTAGGCGGATTTTCAGCATATTGTACCGTGCCATCAGGACGCCATTTAAACCAAGACGGGTGTTCCTTAACCCAAGGATGATCGGGTGCCGCTTGTAGGGCATAATCCATGGCAATTTCAATATCATGATCCTTAGCTTTTTGAATTAAAGCCTTAAAGTCATCTAGGGACCCTAATTGTGGATGAATATCTTTATGGCCGCCGTATTGCGAGCCAATACCCCATGTTGAACCTACATCACCATCATAAGCCTCGGTGGTATTATTTTTACCTTTTCTATTCACCTCACCAATAGGATGAACTGGCGGTAAATAAACCACATCAAACCCCATGTTTTTTACTCTGGGCAGTATGCGTTCACAATCTTTAAATGTGCCATGAACACCTTCATGCTCTGAAGCCGAACGTGGAAAAAATTCATACCAAGTACTAAATCGTGCTTTTTTCCGGTCTACATACACCGTATAATCTATAGATGTATTTGCTAGGATTTTTAAAGGGTTAGCATAGAATATTTGGTAAAGTCTATCCGTGCAGGCTTCGGTTATGGCCTCGCCATAATCATTTTCATTTTTAAAGAGATCACGAAGCTTTTCTAAGTAAGCCTTATCCTCATTATTCACCTTGTCTAAAATAGCTTCTATATGCTCAACGCCTTCTAGTAATTCAGAATTGACATGTTGGCCGTCATTTATTTTTCTAATTAGGCCATAGCGCCAATTAAGCGCATAGTCAACCCAGGCTTGTACTTTATAGGTGTAATACCCTTGTTTTTCTACTGAAAAAGAACCGTGCCATTCGTCATTAGAACTCAAGGCAAGCCTAGTTTCTTTCCAAGTTTTTTCACGTTCATGTTTATAAACTACAGAGGCACCAAGAACATCATGACCATCTGCCATAATATGAGCGCTTACATTAACAATTTCTTGAACGACACGCTTAATATAGAATTCGCCATTATTAACGCTTGGCGAAACATAGTCTATAACAACTCTTTTTTGATTTTGCATAATCAGTTTTAATTAAAAAAAGGTAAAGTATAACATTAATTTGAGACTGTAAATAGAGGTGTTACCAAACCATCAAACGCAAACGTTTGATTGTTGATAAGTTACATAAAGGCTTGTGTTATATCACGTAACCTTTTGGAATAACAGCTCCTTTTTTGATAACCACAATACCGTCTTTTACAAAATAGGTGTCGGTTTCGGTATCCTCTAAATGTTTTCCGCCATTAATTCTAACATCATCACCAATTCTGCAGTTTTTGTCTATGATGGCATTTTTAATAAAACAGCGTTGACCAATACCCATAAGGACTTCTATTTTATTATTTTGAATTTGGTCTAAAGTTTCATAGCGATCACAGCCCATCATATAGGTGTTAATTACGGTAGACTCATCACCAATTCTAGAGCGAATACCAATAACAGATTGTTCTATTTTTGCGGCGCTTATAATACAGCCTTCAGCAATTACAGCTTTTTCAAGCATTGTTCCTGCTAATTTTGTTGTTGGAAGCATGCGTGCATTGGTATAAACGCGCTTTTTCCTGTCATATAAATCAAATTGAGGAATATCTGCCGTAAGTCCAATGTTTGCCTCAAAAAAGGAATCTATATTTCCAATATCAGTCCAGTAGCCCTCATATTGGTAGCTTAAGGTTTTATGTTGGTCTATAGCCTGAGGAATGATTTCTTTACCAAAATCATTAGTATCTGGGTTCTCCATTAACTTGGTTAAAAGGTCTCTGTTAAAGACATAAATACCCATAGAAGCGAGGTAATTTCTACCTTGTCCTTTCATCTCATCACTTACTTCTGAGGTCCATTCTGGTAATAAACTAGTATCTGGTTTTTCAATAAACGAGGTCACTACGTTAGAATCGTCTGATTTTAGAATACCAAATTCAGTAGCATCTTTCGCATTAACCGGAATAGTGGCTATCGAGATTTTTGCCTTAGCTTTAATATGTGCAGCTATCATTTTTTCATAATCCATTTGATATAATTGATCGCCTGATAATATCAAGAAATAATCAAAATCATGTCTTAAGAAATGGTGCATACTTTGACGTACGGCATCTGCTGTACCTTGAAACCATGTTTTATTATGCGGTGTTTGTTCAGCAGCCAATACATCAACAAAGGCACTACTAAAAAAGCTAAAGTGATAGGTGTTTTTAATATGGCGGTTTAACGAGGCCGAATTAAACTGTGTTAAAACAAACATGCGTTTAATATCAGAATTGATACAGTTAGAAATTGGAATATCTACTAATCTATATTTTCCTGCTATAGGAACAGCTGGTTTAGATCTGTCTTTAGTTAATGGATATAGTCTAGACCCTTGGCCGCCACCTAATATAATTGCTAGTACCTTATTGTTAATCATTGTTTGTTGTTTTATTTGGTTCGTTTATTGTTTTATATCAAAGATTTATAGAGACCTTCTACTTGTTTTGCAATGGCAATCCAATCAAAATGCTCCTCAACCCGTTTCCTGCCTTTAGTTGCCATGGCTTCTCTTAAGTTTTTATCACCAATCACTTTATTGACACCCTCAGCTAAATCTCTAGAGAATTTATCTGGATCAATAGGTTCAAATGGGGCTTCGGTTTGTTGTTCTAACGGAATTAAAATACCAGTCTCTCCATCTACAACCACTTCTTTTATCCCGCCAACCGCACTAGCCACTACCGCGGTGTTACATGCCATAGCTTCAATGTTTATGATGCCAAAAGGTTCATAAATTGAAGGACAACAAAAAACATCGGCATGTGAGTATAACTGAATAATTTCTTCTTTGGTGACCATTTTATCAATCCAAATAACATTATCGCGCGTCTTTTTAACTTCATTCACAGCATCTTCCATTTCTTTACCTATCTCTGGTGTGTCTGGAGCTCCTGCACAAAGTACGATTTGCGTATCGGGATCGATATATTTTATAGCATTAACTAAATGGATAATGCCTTTTTGGCGTGTAATACGTCCAACAAAGAGCACATAAGGTTTTGTTTTGTCAACATTATATTCATCTAATGTAGACGTTTCTGAGGTGGTTATATACTGCTGAAGATTAATACCGTTATAGATAACATGTATCTTACTTTCATCAACATCAAAATGTTTTATAACATCTTCTTTAGTTTCTTCAGAAACGGCGATTAAGGCATCGGCCATTTCAATAGCTGTTTTTTCAACCCATGATGAGGCATCATACCCACGGCCTAGTTGTTCGCGTTTCCAAGGTCTTAAAGGTTCTAAGGAGTGCGTTGTAATAACCAAAGGTGTGCCATAGCATAATTTTGCTACAATACCTGCAAAATGTGCATACCAAGTGTGGCAATGCACCACATCGGCATCAATAGGATCTGCATTCATTTGCAGACAGGTACTCAGGGTTTTAAAAACCGATTTTAGTTTATCATCAGCATGATCAAAAACAGGATTATCAAAAGGGAAGCCTTTTACTGTTAAATTGGTGGATTTGTCATCTTGATCACCAAAGCACCGGACATCTACTTCCATTAATTTAGCAAGTTCTCCTGCTAAATATTCAACATGTACCCCTGCGCCACCATAAACGTAAGGCGGGAATTCTCTGGTGTAAAAAAGTGCTTTCATATAGTTTATTGTCTTAAAATACCATCAAAAAAAAGAAATCCTATTTATATCAATTCCCTTTTTTTGCTTTTCATTTGAAAAATTATCAATACAATTATTTAAGAGGTACTCTTTTGAAAATCAAGCAAACTAGATATTAAAAATCGTTAAATTGTTAATAACAATTTACTGGCAGATTTTAAAAAACAACCCAAAACAAAATTAGATAAACATAGCGCTAACAAGGACTTGTGGTGTATGAACAAATTGTTAAGCGTACTATGTTATAAACATACAAAATATTTATTAACAATTTGATGCAAAAGGCTTTTTTAAAGAAAATAAAGTAGAATTAGAAATACGCCATATTATCACTAAAAAAAACAAGTGAAAACCTGATTTTAGCGTGAATCATTCATCAAAAAACTAAGCATTACTAGTTGGGACTACTAGGTAGTCCTCTTCTTTTTGTTTCGGGAAAACAGGATTGCTTAATCGTTAAGCTTTAATACAGCCATAAACGCCTGCTGAGGTATTTCAACATTACCTACTTGACGCATACGTTTTTTACCTTTTTTCTGCTTTTCAAGAAGCTTACGTTTACGTGAGATATCACCTCCATAACATTTTGCGGTAACGTCTTTTCTTAGTGCTTTTATGGTTTCACGAGAAATAATTTTAGCGCCAATAGCAGCCTGAATAGGAATGTCAAATTGTTGACGTGGTATTAATTCTCTTAATTTCTCACACATTTTACGTCCAATAGATTGGGCATTATCCGCATGAATTAGCGCTGACAGTGCATCAACAGGTTGGGCGTTTAGTAAGATGTCTAGGCGTACTAATTTTGAAGTTTTCATTCCAATTGGATGATAATCAAAAGAAGCATAGCCTTTTGAAACGGTTTTTAGTCTGTCATAAAAATCAAAAACAATTTCTGCCAAAGGCATTTCAAAGGTTAATTCAACACGCTCTGTGGTTAAATAGGTTTGATTTATTATCAAACCACGTTTTTCAATACATAAAGACATCACATTGCCTACAAAATCAGATTTTGTAATAATGGTCGCTTTTATATAAGGTTCTTCAACACGGTTTACCGTAGAAGGTTCTGGTAAATCAGAAGGGTTATTGACAATTAAAACCTCATCAGGGTTTTTATTAGTAAACGCATGGTATGATACGTTAGGTACCGTGGTAATTACGGTCATATCAAACTCACGTTCTAAACGTTCTTGGATAATTTCCATATGAAGCATCCCTAAGAAACCACAACGGAATCCAAAGCCTAATGCCGCCGAACTTTCTGGAGCAAAGACTAATGATGCATCATTTAATTGAAGTTTCTCCATAGAATTACGAAGTTCTTCATAGTCTTCAGTGTCAACGGGGTAAATCCCAGCAAAAACCATAGGTTTTACATCTTCAAAACCTTCAACAATATTTGTGGTTGGTTTTGCAAAATCTGTAATGGTATCACCTACTTTAACTTCTTTAGCGGTTTTTATTCCGGTAATTAAGTAACCAACATCACCTGTTTTCACACTCTTTTTGGCAACTTGGTTTAGCTTTAAGGTTCCAACCTCATCTGCGTAATAATCTTTATCTGTAGCAACAAATTTTATATGCTGCCCTTTTTTAATTTCGCCATTAAAGACTCTAAAATAGGTTTCAATACCTCTAAAAGTGTTGTAAACAGAGTCGAATATTAAGGCTTGTAGCGGAGCATCCGGATCACCTTTCGGCGCAGGTACACGATCTATAATGGCTTTTAAAATATTATCAACACCAAAGCCCGTTTTTCCACTAGCATGAATCACCTCTTCAGGGTCACAGCCTAGCAAGTCTACAATGTCATCAGTAACTTCTTCAGGGTTAGCACTTGGTAAATCTACTTTATTCAAAACAGGAATAATCTCTAAATCATTCTCTAAAGCCAAATAAAGATTAGAAATAGTTTGCGCCTGAATGCTTTGAGCTGCATCTACAATAAGTAAAGCGCCTTCACATGCTGCAATAGATCGAGAAACCTCATAAGAGAAATCTACGTGACCGGGTGTATCAATAAGGTTTAGAATGTATTGTTCACCGTCAAGTTCATAGTCCATTTGTATGGCATGCGACTTGATGGTTATGCCGCGTTCGCGCTCCAAATCCATGCTATCAAGCAGTTGTGCTTGCTGTTCTCTAGCGGTTACTGAACCTGTAAAATCTAACAAACGGTCTGCCAGTGTACTTTTACCGTGATCTATATGTGCAATAATGCAAAAATTTCTAATATTCTTCATAAAAAAATCTTTCTAAAAAAGATTGTGCAAAGATAGTTTAATTATTTGATGCTAAAAAGGATGTTCTTCAAGGTGAATAGCGTAGTGTTTATATATTGCTAATTGGATGATCTGGATGAAAATAAAAAAAGAGCTATGAACTGAAATACTTACTTTTATATTAGATTAGCGCAGAACAAATTATACTTAATGAAACCAATTATTCTTTTTTTATTCTTATTCGGCATACTCGCGGTGTCTCAAGCTCAAATAGTAGCAGTCTCCGAAGAGTTTCCTTTACCTACTAGTGTAAGTGAATCATCCGGTGTTATATATTTTAATAATAAACTGATAACGCATAATGATTCTGGTGGAAAAAATGAATTGTATGAAGTAGATCTAGCCTCCGGTTTAATAACGAGAACTATAACCGTGGCGAATGCTACTAATGTAGACTGGGAAGATTTGGCTCAAGATGATACCAGTATTTATATAGGAGATATTGGCAATAATATAAGCGGAAATAGAACAGATCTGAAGATTTATAAAATTAATAAAACGGACTTTTTAACGGCAGATACTGTAATGGCTAAAACCATAGCCTTTAGTTATTTAGATCAAATAGATTTTGAACCTTCTCCTCCTAATACTACCGCATGGGATGCCGAAGCCTTGGTGTCTTTTGATTCCAATGCTTTGATTCTTTTTAATAAGAACTGGGTTAATGGAATAACAAAAGGGTATATAGTTTCTAAAACACCTGGAACCTATGCCTTATCCCCATTACCCACTGCATTAAATAGTACTGGCTTAATTACTGGGGCCACATATAACCCAATAAGTGCCAAACTTTTTTTGGTTGGTTATTCTAATGGTGCATTACCTAATGTTTTACAACCCTTTGTATGGACCTGCGAAAACTTTACAACTCAAGATGTTTTCTCAGGAACCAACACGCTCACCTCGCTTGCAGATACCTTTAGTTTTGAACAAACCGAAGCCATTGCCTACAAGGATGAGTCTAATTATTTTATTACCTCTGAAGCCTTTACAATCTCTGTCCTATCTGATTATGCAAAACTGATATCGTTTTCTACAAATGATAAGGCATTATCAATCGCTTCAGAGCAGGACATCAAACAATTTGAAGTTTTTCCAAACCCTATTGATAACTTTTTGCATATTAAAGGGTCTGAAATTTCAAGTGTTCAAATCTATGATACGAAAAAGGTATTGTTATTTCAAGGCAGTACTTTTTTAATAGATATGTCACAATTAAGTGCTGGGATTTATTTTGTAAGTATTCAATTTAATGATCATTCTACAGCTGTTAAAAAAATAATCAAAAAGTAGCTTAACGGTTCAAAGTCTTTATGATGTATTCCAAACAAGATTTTATCTCTAAAATTCATTTGATTATTTCACTGTTAATTGTAATCCCTGTAGCTTTTATCTATGGCTTTAATCCGAGTTCGTCATTTGATTTACAGGTAAATACTCTGGATGAGCACTCTTTTTTTAAGGCCATTATGGGTGTGTATTTGGGGTTCTCTGTTGTTTGGCTATTAGGCCTTTTTAAAGCTAAGTTTTTAAAAGTAGCCTTGATTACCAACATGGTGTTTATGTTAGGTCTGGGTTTTGGAAGGTTACTGGGGTTCTTTATAGATGGTATGCCCAATATGAATCTTGTTTTTGGAGCTTTTGGCGAATTGTTTTTAGGGTTTTACGGGGTTTGGGTTTTAAACAGACCATAGGAATTGTTACCCTGAATTAAAGGAAGTCATTTATTATCTATTTTAGAGGGTTCTAATTTTATGTTTTGAGCGAGTCGTATTACTGAAATCATAAAGGTTATGGTCCTTTGTAGCATGTGTTTTGTTTGTAAATGAGACGTTTTTAGGCTGAAATTTAACAGCGCCATGCATTAAGGCAAACAACGTTTCAAATATTTATATCTTTGCAAATTGAAAAAGCATTCATTTTGGTAAAAATAGATAACATAGAACTTCCTGATTTCCCATTGCTTCTAGCACCTATGGAAGATGTGAGTGATCCCCCATTTCGCGCATTATGTAAAGAGCAAGGCGCAGATGTAGTGTATACCGAGTTTGTGTCTAGTGAAGGACTAATACGCAACGCTGCTAAGAGCGTCATGAAGTTGGATATTTACGAAAAAGAACGCCCTGTAGGCATTCAAATATTTGGTGCCAATTTAGATAGTATGTTGCAAACTATTGATATCGTTGCAGAATCAAAGCCAGATATTATTGATATTAATTTTGGGTGTCCTGTTAAGAAGGTGGTGAGTAAAGGTGCAGGTGCGGGTATTTTAAAAGATGTTTGCCTTATGGAAAAGCTTACTGCCGAAATGGTTAAGCGTACTCATATTCCTATTACGGTAAAAACCCGATTGGGGTGGGACCATGATTCTATTAGAATTGTTGAGGTTGCCGAGCGTTTACAAGATGTAGGCTGTAAGGCCATTGCTATTCATGGGCGTACACGTGCGCAGATGTATAAAGGCGATGCCGATTGGAAACCTATTGCCCAAGTAAAAGACAACCCTAGAATGCATATTCCGGTTTTTGGAAACGGCGATATTACTAGTCCAGAACGTGCCATGGAAATGCGAGATGATTACGGATTAGATGGTGCAATGATTGGAAGAGCCTCTATAGGGAATCCTTGGTTTTTTAAACAGGTGAAACACTTTTTTGAAACTGGTGAACATTTAGCGCCTATTTCTTTGGAGGAACGTGTGGAAGCAGCACGCAGACATTTACAAATGTCAATTGACTGGAAAGGTGAAATTCTTGGTGTTTTTGAAACCCGTCGCCATTATACAAACTATTTTAAAGGTATACCACATTTTAAAGAATACCGCATGAAAATGGTAACTTCAGATCATTCTGAAGATGTCTTTGCAGCCTTTGATGAGGTGCTGGATAAATTTGCGGGATATCAGTTTGCCGAGTAGATTAAGGCAAAACGAATTTACTTAATGTATCATTTTCTATAATAGTCATACCATTACAGATGTTATGATAAAACACGCTTAATAATAATATGTCACTTGGGCCTTTTATTTGCTAGGCTAAACACCTTGTTTCTTATATATAGAGCTCGGTTGTTGAATACATTTCTTTTAAAACGAAGGAGCTTTCAAGAACACCAATGTTTTCAATTTTTGAAAGTTTTAGCCTCACAAACTCATGATAACTTTCTAGACTGTCCATGTTTATTTTTAAAAAAAAATCCACTTTTCCTGCCATATGATAGCATTCTTGAACCTCCTTAAGGGCCTTAATTTGGTTTTCAAATGTATCTATAAAACCTTCGTTATGATAACGTAATGAGACCATACATATGGCTGTAATGGGATTGTTTAACTGAACTTTATCAAGTAGGGCCACATATTTTTTTATATAGCCTTTGTTTTCTAGGCGCTTAATGCGCTCGTAAATAGGGGATGCTGTTAAATTGAGCATTTCAGCTATTTCCTTAGTGGTTTTCTTAGAGTTTTTTTGTAAAATTCTTAAGATTTTGAGGTCAGTATCGTCTAGTTTTTCCATGCAGATAAAATCACTTTTAATGTCGTTTAAAAATACAGGTTAAAGATAATAATTGTGAAATAAAACAAAAATCAAGTAAAAATTACTTTTTTTTTATTAAACTCAAGTGTATTTTAATCAACAATCTCTTTTTTGTATAATTTTGTTCTGTTCAAAAGCTTAAAATGGAAAAGAAAAATATTTTAGTCACCGGGGCAACAGGGCAGTTGGGCAGTGTTTTAACAAAAATGTTGCAGAGAAAACATGGTTTGAATAATGTCATTGCATCAGATTTAAAAAAGCAAGAACATTTTGAAGGTCTTTTTGAGTTTATTGATGTAACAGATTTTGATGCGCTTCAAGAAAGTGTGCTAAAAAATGAAATAACGGAAATATATCATTTGGCAGCGATCTTATCAGCTAATGGCGAAAAAAACCCATTAAACACCTGGGATGTCAACATGAAATCCTTATTTAATGTTTTAGAGGTTTCTAGAATTCACGGTATAAACAAAGTGTTTTACCCGAGTTCAATAGCTGTATTTGGTGATAATGTTAAAAGAGTTGCTACCCCGCAATCATCAAATCTAACCCCATCTACGGTTTATGGTATAAGTAAAGCTAGCGGTGAAAACTGGGTGAATTATTACTACACTAAGTACGGTTTGGACGTGCGTTCAATAAGGTATCCCGGTATTATTGGATACCAATCCATGCCAAGTGGTGGTACTACAGATTATGCGGTAGATATTTATCATAAAGCGGTAAAGCAGGAACCGTTTGAATGTTTTTTAGAGGCGTCCACTGAGTTACCCATGATATTCATGGATGATGCCATAAGGGCAACCATAGAATTAATGAATGCGCCTAGTGAAGCTATTTCAGTAAGAACATCATATAATGTGTCAGGGATGAGTTTTACGCCAAAACAGGTGTTTCATTCAATACAAAAATTATATCCTGATTTTGAAATAAAGTATAAGCCAGATTTTAGACAGGATATTGCGAATTCGTGGCCTAAAAGTATTGATGATTCATTTGCAAAAAAGGATTGGAGATGGAAACCAGAATATGATTTGGATAGGATGACCACAATAATGATAAAGAAATTGAGAGCACATTATAATGCCATAAAAATATAAATCTTATGTACGGAAAGATTAAGGAAAACCTGGAAAACGAATTAGAATCTATTAGAGATAATGGACTTTATAAGGAAGAACGCATCATTACGACGTCTCAAGATGCTGTTATAAAAGTATCTACTGGTGAAGAAGTGATTAACTTTTGTGCCAATAATTACTTGGGCTTATCAAATAATAAGGCCGTTATCCAAGCGGCTAAGGACACCTTAGATACACATGGTTTTGGCATGTCTTCGGTACGTTTTATATGTGGTACTCAGGATATTCATAAGGCCTTAGAAGCAAAAATTGCAGAATTTTTTCATTGTGAAGACACCATTTTGTATGCCGCAGCTTTTGATGCTAACGGGGGTGTTTTTGAGCCTTTACTATCAAAAGAAGATGCTATTATTTCAGATGCATTAAACCATGCCTCTATTATAGATGGTGTGCGCCTATGTAAAGCAGCACGGTTTCGATATGCTAATAATGACATGGCTGACTTAGAAGCTCAGTTAATTGCAGCTAATGAACAAAATCATCGTTTTAAAATAATTGTGACCGATGGCGTTTTTTCAATGGATGGTGTTGTGGCTGAGTTAGATAAAATATGTGACTTAGCCGACAAGTATGATGCCTTAGTTATGGTTGATGAATGTCATGCAGCCGGTTTTATAGGTAAAACAGGTCGAGGAACTATTGAGTTAAAAAAAGTCTTAGGTAGAGTTGATATCGTTACTGGAACATTAGGTAAGGCTCTTGGTGGTGCTATGGGCGGATATACTACCGGAAAGAAAGAGATTATAGATATGCTTCGCCAACGTTCGAGACCTTATTTGTTTTCAAATTCTTTAGCACCTGCAATAGTAGGGGCGTCCTTGAAGGTATTTGAACTTTTAGACAGTAATACTGCTTTGCGGGATAAATTGGAAGCCAATACCCTTTATTTTAGAAGTAAAATGGAAGCGGCAGGATTTGATTTGGTTGGTGCAGACGCTGCAATTGTACCTGTCATGCTTTATGATGCCAAGCTTTCACAAGTTATGGCCAATGAATTGTTGTTGGAAGGTATTTATGTTATAGGTTTTTTCTATCCAGTAGTGCCTCAAAACAAGGCAAGAATAAGAGTGCAACTATCTGCGGCACATACTAAGGCGCATTTGGATAAGGCGATACAGGCATTCATAAAAGTAGGTAGGAAACTCGAGGTTATAAGTTAATAGCCAATGGCTGATTGCTGGTGAAAGGCTTGTTTTCTCTCGTTTCCTAAATTATAAATCCTGAACTAAAGACCTTGTAATACGTGCAGAGGCAATTCTTGATGCGATAATTCCCAAAATAGATATCGTTAAAAAGACAATGAAAAAGTTTTCTGTTTTTATAACCACAGGATAGGCCAGTGACGGTGTTATCATAACCAGGTTGAATGTTTTTTGAAGTAAGGTAATAACAAAAGCTACGGCTAAACCAATAAGTCCACCAAAAACACTCATTAAGCTACCTTGATAAAAAAATATTTTTCGAATATCTTTTACCGTGGCGCCTATATTAAAAAGTGTGTTTAGGCTTTGTTTTTTGTCTAACATCATCATCACTAGAGAGCCAATAACATTAAAAAAGGCTATGATGAGAACAAGAGTAAAGATGAGGTAAACGGCTAAGTTCTCAGTGTTCAACATTTTATACAGGGCGTCATTGAGTTGTGCTCTGTTCTTTATTATAACGCGATCACCCAAAACGGCTTGAATGTCTGCTTTGATTTGAGTTTCATCAGCACCTTCTTTGAGCTTAAATTCAATAGATGTAATTTGATTAGCATCATAATTAAGTAAGTCTTTTGCTAATTCAATGGGTGCAAAAATATATTTATCATTTAAACTTTCATTAATAAAGAAGATGCCTACATTTAATGCTTTTACTGTATTAAAGGCATTTTTTGTAGATGTAATTTGACCTTTGCCAGGTTTGGGAACATAAATATTTATAGGTCTTGTATAATCTAAAATACCTAGTGACAAACTATTTGATATGCCCCAGCCAACCACAATTTGATTTGATTTTTGGTCTAGCCATTCGCCATAATCAATAACAGAATCTATACTGACTATGCTTTGAAATTGCGCATCAACACCTTTGATGACTGCTAAGGTATTTTTGTTTTGAGAAGCTATAAATACACGTTCTTCAACAACTTGTGAATAGTTTACAATATCTTCAATTGAATTAAGCGCAGCAATGTCAGTAGCGTCCAGAAAAAAGGATTTACCCGTGCTAGCTTCGGCTTTTAAGTCGGGGTCAATTTCGCTTGAAAACTGTAATGTAAAATCTTTGAGTCCAGCAAAACCAGAAAGTACTATAAATAATGAGGCTGACCCCAATATAACACCAATTATGGCGATATAGGTGATAAAGTTAATAGCATTATTCGTGCTCTTTGAGCGTAAATATCGTTTGGCTATATATAAGGAGAAACTCAATGAGCGTTTAAGATTTTTTTCTTTTATCTAAAGTCGATGGATCTTTTATTGGGTTTTCTTTGCCTTTTAAAGATTGTTCTATTTGGTCTATATACTCCAGTGAGTCATCTATAAAAAACTCTAAATGAGGCATACGTCTTAATTGATTTTTGGTACGCTGAGCAAGTTCATGACGAATTAACGGCGTATTGGATTTAATGCCTTCCAAAAGTTCCTGGGCCTTATCATTTGGAAAAATACTGAGATACACTTTGGCAACCGATAAATCGACCGTCACTTTTACCTTAGAAACAGAAATTAGAACCCCGCGCATACCACCTTCTGTGGCTGCTCTTTGAAGTACATCAACTAAATCGTTCTGTAAAACAGATCCTATCTTTTTTTGTCTTTGACTTTCCTCTATATCACTCATTATACATCCTTATTAAAGGTTCAGAATGCAAAAATAACGGATATTTAAAGATTATCTTACTTTTAGAATGCTATTTTCGTATTTTGATGCGTAATTAGATAGGTTTTGGCTTTTGAAAATTTAAGATAAACAGAAAATGAATAAAATTGAACATATAGGAATTGCCGTAGAAAACCTAGAAGAATCGAATGCCTTGTTTTCCAAACTTTTTGGCGAACCACATTATAAAACAGAAGCCGTGGAAAAAGAGGGGGTTATGACGTCATTTTTCAAGGTAGGGCCAAATAAAATTGAATTATTAGAAGCTACAAAACCGGATAGTCCGATAGCAAAATTTATTGAAAGAAATGGCCCAGGTATTCATCATATAGCCTTTGATGTGGATGATATTGTTACTGAAATTGAGCGACTTAAGAGTGAGGGCTTTGATGTGTTAAACGAAACCCCTAAACAAGGAGCAGATAATAAGTTAGTGGCCTTTTTACATCCAAAATCATCAAATGGTGTTTTAATTGAATTATGTCAAGAGATAAAGGGTTAATTTTTCTTGGTCAGAAATAAAATAAGTATTAATATTGCACTCCAATTTCGGTCCTATAGCTCAGTTGGTTAGAGCACCTGACTCATAATCAGGTGGTCCATGGTTCGAGTCCATGTGGGACCACTTCTAGAAATTGTAAAGCCTTACAGAGATGTAAGGCTTTTTTTGTTTAGCTAATACTGTCCTCTTATAACCCAAAATTATTAGATTCTAATGCGGTACTAAAAATAGATGTAAAACCAAAACCATTGATATGTCTTGTGAAAGTTGGTGTTGAATTTGGGCATAGTTATATTGCCAAAGGTTTAAATAAAAACTACGGGCTATTTATACTTTATCTATCTGTTTTAAAACAAAATGGGAGGAATGATTTTATATGTTTTGATAACTTGGGAGTTTTAGTTGGTGCGGCGTTAATTATTTACTGGTAAAAACGAGTTTTTTCTATCAAACCTGAGGTCAAAACTTCTAATAATGACATATGTTTAATTGATTTCACTATGTCACAGATTTTATTTTTCGTTTACAGCTATTTATCTATATTTGCTCGTCAAATAAAAATGGGTGTTTGTTGGATTAACTGCTCTTGTTTTTTATTTGTAAGAGAAAAGTTACTAATTATATATTTTGGGTTTAAAATCGGTATTTTAACGAACTTTTAAAACGTTTCACAGATGTTTTTTATTGAATAAGCTTGTAAATATTTTGTTAAATCACTTTTTTTTATACTTTTGTGCCCCGATGACGATACAAAATAAAAGAATAATTGCCTCAGTCTTATTTGTATTAATAAGTACTATTTGTTTTTCGCAAACTCCGCCTGTGCCACCTCCGGGTCCGCCAACGCCCCCACTTCCTATTGATGGTGGTGTGCTATGTGGTGTATTTGTAGCGTTGTTTTATGGAGTTAAAAGAATAGTTTCCCAAAAAAATTAGGAAGGACTAGTTATTTAAATCCATTAATTTGGATACATATTTCCCTAAAACATCAAATTCTAAATTTACAACAGTGCCAATTTTAAAGGTATTGAAGTTAGTGTGCTCGTAGGTAAATGGAATAATGGCCACACTGAAACTGTCTTTTTTTGAGTTCACTACAGTTAAACTTGTGCCATTTACGGTTATAGAGCCTTTCTCAATCGTAATGTTGTTGAGCGCAGAATCATAATTAAAAGTAAATATCCAGCTTCCGTTGTCTTCTTTTATTGCTGTACAGGTGGCTGTTTGATCTACATGCCCTTGAACAATATGGCCATCCAAACGATCCCCAAGTTTCATGGCGCGTTCTAAATTAACCCGATTTCCAACTTTTAAATAGCTAAGGCTGGTCTTGTCTAGTGTTTCTTTGATGGCAGTTACCGTGTAAATGTCATTTTCAATTGCAATAACCGTTAGGCAAACGCCATTATGCGCCACACTTTGGTCAATTTTTAATTCAGAAGTGATTTTACTTTTTATAGATATATGCAGGTTGTCAAATTCTGTCACTAGGTTAGTGACTACACCAATATCTTCAATAATTCCGGTAAACATATTAATTCCTGTTTATTTGGTTAAATTTGCAAAACCAAAATTACAAACAAAAGTTGTCATTATTAATGAAGCAAGGTGAAAATATAGTAGTAGGTATATCAATAGGTGATTTAAACGGTATTGGTGGAGAAATTGTTTTGAAAACGTTTGAAGATTCAAGGATGTTAGATTTCTGTACGCCCGTAATTTTTGCATCCATTAAGGCCATGTCTTTTTTTAAGACGCATTTTAATTCGGGAATAAACTTTCACAGTATTCAGGACTTGAATAATATTGTACATAATAAGGTCAATGTCTTTAACTGTTGGAATGAGCCTGCCAAGATAGAATTTGGGGTGGAAGATCCTAAAATGGGTGAATTTGCAATAAAATCTTTAGAAGCCGGAACAAAAGCCTTAAAAGATAGTCAGGTTGATGTTCTGGTTACGGCACCCATTAATAAACATAATATTCAGTCTGATACATTTAATTTCCCAGGACATACAGATTATTTAGCTAAAGAATTAGATGGGGATAGTTTGATGTTCATGATAACCGATGACTTGAGGGTGGGATTGTTAACAGATCATGTGCCTGTTAAAGATGTAGCTGAGCATATTACACCTCAATTAATAGAGCAAAAGGTAAATACGGTATATGATTCTCTTAAAAGAGATTTTAAAATTCAAAAGCCAAAAATTGCGGTTTTAGGAATTAATCCGCATACTGGCGATAATGGTGTTATAGGTCGTGAGGATGATGAGGTTCTTAGGCCAGCACTTCATAAAATAAAAGAACAAGGAAAGTTGGTATTTGGTCCTTATGCTGCCGATAGTTTTTTTGGGTCTAATAATTATAAGAATTTTGATGCCATTATTGCATCGTATCATGACCAGGGTTTAATACCTTTTAAAACATTATCATTTGGTCAAGGCGTAAATTTTACTGCGGGTTTGAGTAAAGTGAGAACTTCTCCCGACCATGGTACAGCTTATGAGATCGCTGGAAAGGGGATAGCTGATGAAAACTCATTTAAGGAAGCTACCTTTAGTGCGATACAGATTTTTAAAAACAGGGTTGGTTTTGAAGCGCTTACAAAAAACCCACTTAAAAAGGCAGCGCGAAATGGACGTCGGTAAGTTCTTGATTCTTAGGGGTAAAATTTAAAATGAGCAACAAAAAATGATATGAACAAAAAAATGTTTATAAGTCATGTTGCGTAAATAAAAATTATTATATTTGCAGGCTCAAAATAGATGTGATAATGAAGGTTTTGAAGGAGTTCACTATTCCGTTTGTAGGATTAAAGATAGGAAAGCACCATTTTGAGTATAAAGTAGAGCAATCGTTCTTTGAACATTTTGAGTATGAGGATTTTAATGATGCACATTTAGAGGTAGCAGTTGAATTTGAAAAAAAGACAACACTATTAGAATTGCATTTTAAAATTACGGGATGGGTTAACGTGAATTGTGACGTGACAAATGAACCCTATAATCAAACAATTAATAATGAGTTTGATTTAGTAGTGAAATTTGGTGAAGAATACAATGATGAATATATTGACGTATTAATTGTACCTCATGGTACTTATGAAATAAATATACAGCAATATATCTATGAATTAGCCATATTAGGAGTTCCCGTAAAACGCATTCATCCTGGAGTTGAAGATGGTACGCTTGACTCAGACATACTTAAAAAGCTTGAAGAATTAAGTCCAAAGATTAAAGAAAGTAAGAATACAGATGAGGATATTGATCCTCGATGGAATACATTAAAGAAATTATTAACGGATAAATAAAAACATAAAATGGCACATCCTAAAAGAAAAATCTCGAAAACAAGAAGAGATAAAAGAAGAACACATTACAAAGCAACTGCGCCACAGATTGCTACATGCCCAACAACAGGTGAACCACATTTGTATCACAGAGCTCACTGGCATGAAGGAAAATTATACTACAGAGGTCAAGTATTGATTGATAATTCTGAAGAAATAGAAAACGTTGCGTAATTAGTTATGCATGCATAAGAAAACGCTCATTTATGAGCGTTTTTTTTTTCTTAAATATTTTTTCTAAAGGACAAAAACGTTTAATTTGCATTCTATTACATCAAAATTTAGTAGTTTTCACCATTTTTTGAATGTTTTTTATCCAATTTTAATGATTTTTTGTCGAATTAACTATAAGTTATGAGTAGAATTTCAGCGGCAATAACAGCTGTAGGTGCTTATGTGCCCGAATATGTGTTAACCAATCAAATTCTTGAGACGATGGTTGATACTAATGATGAATGGATAACCAGCAGAACTGGAATAAAAGAACGACGCATTCTAAAAGATGATGGTAAAGGAACCTCTTATTTAGCCATTAAAGCAGCAAAGGACCTTATTAATAAAAAGGGAATAGATCCTAAAGATATTGAATTGGTCATTGTGGCAACAGCAACCCCAGATATGAAAGCGGCTTCAACAGCAGCATTCACAGCCTCAGAGATTGGAGCAACTAATGCCTTTTCATTTGATATGGATGCGGCATGTTCTAGCTTTTTATTCGGTATGTCAGTTGCAGCAGGATATATTGAATCTGGGCGTTATAAAAATGTACTCTTAATAGGAGCTGATAAAATGTCTTCTATTATTAATTATAAAGATAGAGCCACTTGTATTATTTTTGGAGATGGTGCTGGTGCCGTTTTGTTTGAACCTAATGAAGAAAATTTAGGATTACAAGATGAATATTTACGTAGCGATGGTACTGGACGTGAGTTTTTGCAAGCTACTTATGGTGGTTCTTCGCATAAATTAACCGCCGAGATATTAGAAAAAGGGGGCCAGTATGCTTTTCAAGAAGGACGTACCGTATTTAAAAATGCTGTATTTAATATGGCTGATGCGGCTGTAAAAATATTAGAACGTAATAATTTAACAAAAGACAGTGTAGATTGGCTGGCAGCACATCAAGCAAATAAGCGTATTATTGATGCTACAGCACAACGCATAGAATTGGAGGATGAAAAAGTGATGGTGAACATCCATAAATATGGAAATACAACATCAGCGACTTTACCTTTACTTATTAACGATTATGAATCACAACTCAAAAAAGGCGATAATATAGTTTTTGCGGCTTTTGGAGGCGGATTTAATTGGGGTGCCATTTATTTAAAATGGGCCTATAATTCAAAATAACTAACCACTAATTAAATAGGAAAATCATGGACATAAAAGAGATTCAAAGCCTAATTAAGTTTGTTGCCAAATCTGGCGCTAGCGAGGTTAAATTGGAAATGGAAGATATAAAAATCACCATTAAAACAGGATCGGACTCAGATACCACTATAGTGCATCAAGTTCCTGCAGCTCAAATGCCACAACAAATATTGTCTGCACCTCCTGTTGTTGAGGCGAGTGCACCAGCAGCGGCAGCACCAGCGGCACCAGCGGCAGAGGATTCAAAATATATCACTATCAAGTCACCAATTATTGGTACATTCTATAGAAAACCATCACCAGATAAGCCTTTATTTGTAGAAGTAGGTCAAACTATTGCTGAAGGTGATGTGTTATGTATTATTGAAGCGATGAAACTTTTCAACGAAATTGAATCTGAAGTTTCTGGAAAAATTGTTAAAATATTAGTCGATGATTCTTCTCCGGTAGAGTTTGATCAACCATTATTTTTAGTAGATCCATCTTAATTTTAGATTATTAGATTTCTCGATGATTAGTTGGTTTTCTAATTTTCGAATAATCCGATTGTCTATTTAATCTAATTCAAGAAAAGATGTTTAAAAAAATATTGATAGCCAATAGAGGGGAAATAGCACTGCGTGTTATTAGAACCTGTAAAGAAATGGGCATAAAAACGGTGGCGGTTTACTCAACGGCAGATGAAGAAAGTCTGCATGTTAAATTTGCTGATGAAGCCGTTTGTATAGGACCACCATCTAGTGCAGAGTCTTATTTAAAGATGTCTAATATTATCTCTGCCGCAGAAATTACTAATGCAGATGCCATTCATCCCGGATACGGGTTTCTATCTGAAAACGCTAAGTTTTCAAAAATCTGTGAAGAACACGGGATAAAATTTATCGGCGCTTCACCAGAAATGATTGATAGAATGGGGGATAAAGCAAATGCCAAGGAAACCATGAAAGCGGCTGGTGTGCCATGTGTACCAGGTAGTGATGGTATTATCAAGGATTTTGCTGAATGTGAAAAACTTGCCGTTGAAACAGGATATCCTGTTATGCTTAAAGCTTCTGCTGGAGGTGGCGGTAAGGGAATGCGTGGGGTTTTTAAGCCTGAAGATCTTAAAGATGCTTGGGATTCTGCTAGGCAAGAATCTAAAGCTGCCTTTGGAAATGATGATATGTACATGGAAAAGCTCATTGAAGAGCCAAGGCATATTGAGATTCAAATTGTAGGAGATTCTAGTGGTAGAGCCTGTCACTTATCCGAAAGAGATTGTTCTATTCAACGTCGTCATCAAAAGTTAACAGAAGAGGTACCTTCGCCATTTATGACTACCGCACTTCGGAAAAAAATGGGAGAGGCTGCAGTAAGTGCTTCAGAGTATATTAAGTATGAAGGTGCAGGGACTATTGAGTTTTTGGTTGATAAGCATCGTAACTTCTACTTCATGGAAATGAATACGCGTATTCAAGTAGAGCATCCTATTACGGAACAAGTTATTGATTTTGATTTAATACGTGAACAAATCTTAGTAGCGGCAGGTGTGCCAATTTCTGGTAAAAATTATACACCTAAGTTACATTCTATAGAATGTAGAATTAATGCTGAAGACCCGTTTAATGATTTCAGACCATCACCTGGTATGATTACAACATTACACGCACCAGGAGGTCATGGTGTGCGTTTAGATACGCATGTATATGCTGGGTATTCTATTCCGCCTAATTATGATTCAATGATTGCAAAGTTGATAACAACAGCGCAAACTAGAGAAGAGGCCATTAATAAAATGAAGCGTGCTTTAGATGAATTTGTTATTGAAGGTATCAAAACAACGATACCATTCCATAGACAGCTCATGGATCACCCCGATTATTTAGCGGGTAACTATACCACAAAATTCATGGAAGATTTTGTCATAGAAAGACAAGTTGAAGAATAAATAATAAAAACTCCGAAAGTAAATTTTCGGAGTTTTTTTATGCCCTAAATTAACAGCATAACTTAGGTATTGGCGTTAATTTAGGGTCAATGAATTCATGATTTTATTTGTTCAACTTCTTCCGAATAGGCCATTTTTATTGTGCTGTGCAATTTCCATAGTGGCTTCAAACTTTAATTTAAAATCATAACTTAGCCTTATGAATTTATCCTATTGGGAAATAAAGACTTGGTTTTCTCAAGTTGACTTTTGCATTGTTGGCAGTGGCATTGTGGGGTTAAGTTGTGCTTTAGAATTAAGAAAGCGCTTCCCAAGAGCAAAAATTGTAATACTTGAAAAGGGGGTATTGCCACAAGGCGCAAGTTCTAAAAATGCTGGATTCGCGTGCTTTGGTAGTTTGAGCGAACTACTGGATGATTTAAAAGAGCATTCCTTTGATGATGTTTTTAATTTGGTTAAAAGACGTTCAGACGGTCTTAAACTATTGAGGCGGACCTTGGGAGATCAGGCAATTAATTATCAGCAACTTGGTGGGTATGAACTGTTTTTAGATAAGGATGCAGACCTGTTGGAGGATTGTTTGTCAAAAAAGGAAGTGATTAATAATCTGCTGAACCCTATTTTTGGAGATTCAGTATTTAGTTTAAAAAGCAATAGCTTTAATTTTAAAAAAATAAAAACGCACTATATTTTCAATCAGTTTGAAGGTCAAATCGATACAGGTAAAATGATAGAAGCCCTATTACATAAAGTCCTTTCAAATGGTGTTAAAATTATAAATAGCATTCATGTCAAGGACTTTGCAGAGATGAACCAATCTGTAAAAGTAATTACCAATATTAATGAGTTTTCTACGGCTAAATTAATAATTGCGACTAATGGATTTGCTTCGCAGTTAATTAATGTGCCCGTTAGGCCGGCAAGAGCTCAGGTTTTAATTACAGAACCTATTAGGGACTTGCATATAAAAGGAACTTTTCACTTAGACAGGGGCTATTATTATTTTAGAAATATTGACAATCGTATTTTATTAGGCGGTGGCAGACACCTTGATTTTACGGGAGAACAAACGACTGTTTTTGACCAAACTAAAAAAATTCAAGAAGCATTAGAAGCCTTATTAAAAACAGTAATTTTACCAGAAACATCTTTTGAAATAGCACATAGATGGAGCGGGATTATGGGCGTTGGAAATCAAAAAAAGGCTATGGTAAAAGCGCTAAGTAATAATGTGTATTGCGGTGTTCGTCTTGGGGGCATGGGTGTGGCTATTGGGAGTAGCATAGGTCAGGAATTATCAAACTTAATAGAATAAATGTTCAGACGATTATTTAGAGTTTTTCTTAAATTACTGCTTTGGTTTGTGCTTATTTCATTTGGTTTGGTGCTTTTTTTTAAATGGGTTCCTGTACCACTTACGCCATTAATGGTTATTCGGTATTTTGAATCAGATTCCCCGAAAATATTGAAACATGATTGGGTTTCAATAGATGACATTTCAAAGCACTTACAACTTGCAGTTATTTGCAGTGAAGATCAAAATTTTTTAAATCATAATGGATTTGATTTTACCGCCATCAAAAAAGCCATAGAAAATAATAAAAAAGGAAAGCGATTAAAAGGGGGGAGCACGATTAGTCAGCAAACGGCTAAAAATGTGTTTTTATGGCCCCAACGCAGTTGGTTGAGAAAAGGTTTTGAAATATATTTCACAGGCCTCATTGAACTGTGCTGGTCTAAAGAACGAATAATGGAGGTGTACCTTAATAGTATAGAAATGGGAACTGGAATTTATGGCGCTGAGTGTGCATCGCAATATTGGTTTAATAAATCTGCGATTACACTAACAAAATATGAGGCTGCAGCACTTGCCACTATTCTACCAAGTCCAAGAACATACAAAGCCAAACCTGCCACAAGCTACATTGAATCAAGAAAAGTTTGGATTGTAAGACAAATGGGATATTTTGGTAATTTGAACTACACTAAAAGTAAATGACTGAAGATTTAAAGATTAAGGAAGCCTTAATGGCGTCATGTGAACATTTTGTTGAAGATAGGCTAGCTACAATTCAGGTTACGATTAACGACATACAAACGGCATTGACTTCAGAGACTAAAAGTAGTGCTGGAGATAAGCATGAAACGGGTAGAGCAATGCTGCAATTAGAACGTGAAAAGGCCGGGAATCAAATGGCTGAGGTTCAAAAAATAAAGGAAATACTTTCTAAAATTGATATTTACAAAACGATTGTAAAGATTGGTGTTGGATCTGTGGTGTACACCTCTGAACTAAATTATTTTATAGGTATCAGTGCAGGAAAAGTGCATGTTGCTAATGAACCCTTTTATGCGGTTTCGGCTTCTACTCCCATGGGAAAATTACTAATGGCGCATCAAGTCGGTGATTTTATTCAATTTAGAAATCAAAACTTTAAAATTATTAAGGTAATCTAAATTATTTTCAGCGTATCTTTAAGACATTGCTATAATTTAGATTAAGAAAACATAGTTGCTAAACGAGAATTCTAAAGTTGATGTACTAATAATTGGCGGAGGGCTTGCCGGTCTTACAAGTGCTCTGCATCTATCTAAGTATAAACTAAATGTTATTGTTGTAGAAAAAAACAGCTATCCAAAACATAAAGTCTGCGGAGAATATATTTCCAATGAAGTTTTACCTTATTTAAGTTTTTTAGATTTTAACCCCTTTAAATTAGGTGCAAAATCGATTGATAAATTTGAATTAACAACACCAAAAAACAAGGTTATCCAGACAAAAATGAAACTTGGTGGGTTTGGTATTAGCCGTTATACGTTAGATAATGCGCTAGCTGAAAAGGCGAAAGATAGTGGTGTTCTGTTTGTTAAAGACGCTGTGACTGAGGTAAAGTTTAAGAATGATTTATTTTCAATTTCAACAAAAGATAATAAGCGGTTTGTAGCTAAAACAGTTATTGGTGCCTATGGTAAACGTTCAAGTTTAGATGTGTCTCTTAAGCGCAAATTTATTAAAAAGGAATCACCTTATTTGGCCGTAAAAGTACATTTAAAAGGTGATTTCCCAAATGATCTAGTTGCGCTTCATAATTTTAATGGAGGGTATTGCGGGCTCTCCAAAGTTGAGAATGATGTGATTAATGCCTGTTATATTGTGGATTATACTACATTTAAAAAATATAAGAATATTGAAGCATTTCAAGAACAGGTTATATATAAAAATACGGCGTTGAAAGCTGTTTTTGAAAACGCCACACCTTTATTTGATCAACCGTTAACCATTAGTCAAATTTCATTTGCCAGTAAAAACCCTATAGAAAACCACATGCTCATGTGCGGCGATACCGCAGGTATGATACATCCACTTTGTGGTAATGGTATGAGTATGGCTATAAGCAGTGCTCAAATGGCCTCAAGGCTTATCATTTCTTTTATGGAAGGTAACATAAATAGACGTACCTTAGAACGAGAGTATGCAAAACATTGGAATTTAGCGTTTAAAAGTAGACTTAAAACGGGGCGTATTGTTGCGTCACTTTTCAGAATGTATGGTTTCTCTGAAATTATGATGTACGTATTGCAGTGCTTTCCAAAATTATTACCCCAAATTATTAAACGTACACATGGTAAACCTCTATTAGTAGAATGAGTTTTTTTGTTGATACAACATATAGAACAAATCAAGAAGAAATTATGGACGATTTCTCTTTAACCGGTGCCACGTTAGACAACACATTAGATACCCTAGCAGTAATTAATAAGTGGTTGGGGGGTAATCAAGTCACATGTAGTGGGCTAAAGAAAATACTTAAAGATCAGCCAAAAGATAAGGAAATTACCATTATAGATTTAGGTTGTGGAGGTGGCGATATGTTAAGATTAATTGCGAATTATGGTAGAAATAAGGGATATAACTTTAAACTTATTGGAATAGATGCCAATCAGTATACCGTGGACTACGCGAAAAAATGTTCTGGAAGTTACCCTGAGATTGTTTTCTATGAATATGACGTTTTTTCGAAGGAATTTGATAAGCTTTCTTATGATGTGGCCATAGCAACATTGTTCTTACATCATTTTAAGCATGAGGAAATCTTAATGCTATTAGGTGTTATAGTAAAAAAAGCTTCTATGGGTGTTTTAATTAATGATTTGCATCGCAATAGATTAGCTTATTACCTTTTTAAGATGATCACATGGCCCATAAAAAATAAGATGATCAAGGAAGATGGTTTAGTATCTGTTTTGAGAGGCTTTAAAAGGAAAGAATTATTACAAATATCGGAAACATTAAGCGTAAAAAGCACCATAAAATGGCGTTGGGCGTTTCGGTTTCTATGGATTTTGAATTAAGAGATAATGAGCGTAAAAATAATATCAGTAGCCAAGCAACTTCCGAAATATACGCGGGAAACCAAGGATATTATCCCGTTTTTAAATATATGGCTTGCTGGCCAAGAGGATCGATTTAGACGGAAAGTCATTAAGCTATTTGAAAATGCAGGTGTAGATAGAAGATATGCCATCATGGATGCTGAAGAGGTGTTTACAAAAACATCCTTTGAAGAGAAAAATGACATTTACATGAGGGAAGTTGTCCCATTGGCAGAGCAATCTTTGGTAAAAGCTTTAAATAAAGTGTCGTTAAAAGGGACCGATATTGATTATATTATTACGGTAAGCTGTACGGGAATTATGATTCCATCTATGGATGCCTACCTAATCAATAGCTTAAAAATGAAACAGGATATTGTTAGGCTCCCTGTAACTGAGATGGGCTGTGCTGCCGGTGTTTCCGGAATTATTTATGCTAAGAATTTCTTGAAAGCGCATCCAAATAAACGAGCAGCAGTTATTGCCGTAGAATCACCAACAGCAACATTTCAGATGGATGACTATTCCATGGTAAATATTGTAAGCGCTGCCATTTTTGGAGATGGTGCGGCAAGTGTTATATTATCATCTTATGAAAATGAGTTAGGACCCAGGATTTGCGATGAAGCGATGTATCACTTTTATAATGCCGAAACTATGATGGGCTTTAAATTGGTGAATACAGGCTTGCAAATGATTTTGGATAAAGCCGTTCCTGAGACAATTTCAGAACATTTTCCTCAAATAATAAATCCGTTTTTAGAACGTAACGGTCTTTCTATTGAAGATATAAATCATTTAATCTTTCATCCAGGTGGCAAGAAAATTGTTCAGACCGTAGAAGATTTATTTGGATCATTAGGCAAAAATATTGATGATACTAAAGAAGTGCTTAAATTGTATGGCAATATGAGTAGTGCAACTGTATTGTATGTTTTAGAACGTTTTATGGATAAAGATATACCAAAGGGAGAGCGCGGTTTAATGCTAAGCTTCGGCCCTGGGTTTTCGGCACAGCGTATCTTATTAGAATGGTGATAATGATTTGTGAGGACAACGGTTTAGAAATGTCCAAGACGATAAAAAAAATAATGATTTATGGTTAGAGAGTTTGAACATAAAAATTATTGGGCCCTCATCCTTGGGGGATCTAGTGGCTTAGGTTTGGCTTCGGCAAAAAAATTGGCCAAACATGGCATGAATATTTGTATTGTTCATCGCAATTCTCGAGCTCAAGAACAGGAAATAAAAATTCAATTTGATGAAATTAAGGAGGAAGGTGTTCAATTTACGTCATTTAATATGGATGCTATTAATCCTGAGAAAAGAGCAGAGATTATCTTAGAATTAAAAAAGTCATTTGGTACAAATGCACGGATAAGAACTTTAGTGCATAGCATAGCCAAAGGGAACCTGAAGCCTATGATTAATACTAACAGCCCTACCTTAAAAACAGATGATTTTAGTCTTACCATGCACGCCATGGCCATTAGTTTGTTTGATTGGACCAAAGCCGTCTTTGATGCCAATTTATGCGCGGATGACACCCGTATTATAAGTTTTACAAGTGAAGGCAATACCAAAGCTTGGGAAAATTATGCAGCAGTATCAGCAGCAAAAGCAGCTTTAGAAGCTATTACTAGGAATATCGCTTTAGAATTTGCACCGTTTGGAATTCGAGCCAATTGTATTCAAGCTGGGGTGACTGACACGGCCTCCCTTAGAAGGATTCCTGGCAGTGATGCTATTAAGAAGTATAGTTTAGCACGTAACCCTTTTAAACGTTTGACACAACCTGAGGACATTGCCAATATGGTCTATTTGTTGAGTAAGGATGAGGCTAGTTGGATCAATGGAACAATAATAAAAGTGGATGGGGGCGAAAGTTTGAATTAATTTAATAGCACCTTTTAACTACTGAGAAATCGCAAGGTATTTTAAAATAAAAAGAATGACATCAGATCAAATTTTAAAGCGCTTACCATATCAAGACCCTTTTTTGTTTGTTGATGCCATAGAAGCCATCTCTTTAGCGGGCATAACAGGGCACTATACCTTTAAGCACGACCACTATTTTTATATAGGGCATTTTAAGAATAATCCCATTACACCAGGGGTTATCTTAATTGAATGCATGGCACAAATAGGTTTGGTATGTTTAGGAATGTATATCATGAAGGACGAGATTTCAACCCATGATAATCCCAAAATAGCTTTGACCTCAAGTCAAGTAGATTTCTATTTGCCTGTTTTACCAGGTGATAAGGTTACTGTGATTTCAGAGAAGGATGTTTTTCGTTTTAATAAATTAAAATGTAAAGTGAGGATGTATAATGCTGAAGAGGAATTGGTATGTCGTGGGCAAATTTCAGGAATGATTAGCCTATGAGAAATAGAGTGGTTATAACAGGTCTAGGTGTTGTGGCTCCAAATGGTGTTGGACTTCAGGCATTTTCAAAAGCGATTAAAAATGGTGTATCAGGGGTAAGGTATCATCAAAATTTGGCAGATTTGAACTTTTCTTGTTGTATTGGTGGTATTCCGGAAATTACTGAGGATAAAAAATTAGAATATTTAACGCCGCTACAATTAAGAGGGTTTAAAAGTTCGGGAATTTTATACGGATGTATGGCAGGTATAGATGCTTGGAAAGATGCAGGACTTTCATTGGACGCTAAGAGTGAATTAGATTATGATACTGGAACTATTTTTGGAACCGGAACCTCTGGCGTTGAAAAATTCAGAGAAGCCATTTACAAGCTGGATAATAATCAAGTAAAACGACTAGGGAGTACAGTAGTTACACAAACCATGGCAAGTGGGGTTAGCGCCATTTTGGGAGGAATACTTGGTTTAGGGAATCAAGTAACCACTAATTCTTCGGCCTGTGCAACCGGTACTGAAGCCATTTTAATGGGGTATGAGCGTTTAAAAAATGGTCAGGCAAAACGGATGCTAGTAGGAAGTTGCAGTGGTCACGGTCCATATATTTGGGGCGGTTTTGATGCTATGCGTGTCATGACCTATAAGTACAATGACAAGCCTAAACAAGGCTCAAGACCCATGAGTGCGTCAGCTTCAGGTTTTGTTCCTGGTAGCGGTGCGGGTGCCTTGATGTTGGAAACTTTAGATAGTGCTTTAGCTAGAAATGCACATGTATATGCTGAAGTCTTAGGCGGCAATATAAACTCTGGAGGGCAACGCAATGGAGGAACTATGACTGCGCCTAACTCTGAAGCGGTGCAGCGTTGTATTAAAGATGCGATTAAAAATGCCGGTATCAAAGCTGCAGATATTGACGTCATTAATGGTCATCTTACAGCGACCATGAAAGATCCTGTAGAAATTAAAAACTGGTCTAAAGCGCTAGGAAGGACAGGGTTGGATTTCCCCTATATCAATTCATTAAAATCTATGGTAGGACATTGTTTGGCGGCATCAGGTTCCATTGAAAGTGTGGCAGCAGTATTAGAGTTAAATGAAGGTTTTATTTTCCCATCCATAAATACAGAAGATATACATGAAGATATTGCATCTATCATTGATGGTTCTAAAATTCCTCATAAAACGATCTTAAGTGATATAAATATTGTAGCAAAAGCAAGTTTTGGCTTTGGAGACGTTAATGGATGTGTTATTTTTAAGAAAATTAGCAAATAGAAGAATTACTATGAAAAAAGAAGCGTTAATTGCACAGTTAAAAGATATTGTTCAGCCTTATGTTCAAAATGAGGAAGCATTAGAGAATTTAACAGAAAACACCGATTTTATTTCAGATCTTAAAATTAATTCTGCAAACTTAGTAGATGTTGTGTTAGATGTAGAGGAAGTCTTCGATATAGAAATTGATAACGATGCTATGGAGAAAATGCTAACCGTAAAGGCGGCTATGGAGATTATTTCCGCCAAACTTGATGAGAAATAATGGTGGGCAACGATATTGTTGATTTAAAGCAAGCGGCATTAGAGAGTCATTGGCAGCGTAAAGGTTTTATAAATAAGGTATTTACTGACCAAGAGATTGGTTATATTAAAAAAGCAAAGCATTCTTCTTTTATGGTTTGGAAGCTTTGGAGTATGAAAGAGAGTGCTTATAAAATTAATGTCCAACAATATAACCATCGTTTTTTCAATCCAAAAAAAATGGCATGTAGGCTTTTAGATGCTGGTCAGGGTGTTGTGACCATTAATAAAGATAAATATCGGACCCATTCTATTGTAAATGACAGGTTTATATACAGCATCGCTACACTAAATAATAGCTGTAATATTGAAAGTGAGTATTTTGAATTTAATAATTCATCATATAGGGTTCAAAGCCGCACAGGTCATAGCAAATTAATACAAGCCATTTCTAAAAAGCTTCATGTAAAAAATGATGTTATTAAGATTAAGAAAAGTATATTGGGCGTGCCAAAACTCTATAAGAATGAGAACGCTTTAAGCATAGGTTGTTCCTTGACCAATCATGGAAATTATGGTGCTTATGTGCTTTCTACTTAGAATTAGTACATTGGAATGACTAAAAAGAGCATATTGATTCAGTAAGTTCAGTATAATATTCATGAAGTTATTAGAAGACCTGATTAAGCGTATTATTAAATTTAGGATAGTTATTATTCTATTATTAATCGTTCTACTTTGTGTTTCCAGTTTCCAAACGATCAAAACACTTAGTGTGGATAATTCTTTATCTATTTGGTTTTTAGAAGACGATCCTAGTTATAAGGCCTATATAGATTTTCAGGAAAACTTTGGTTCAGATGAGATTTTTATTGCCATGCTCCCTGTTGAAAATGCAATTGGAGAAACAGAAGTGGAGGCTCTAAAACAATTACATAAAGCCTTAGAAGCGTTAACTTATGTAAAAACAACATTTAGTTTAGCGAAAGCTAAATATCCTATTTATGCGAATGACAAAATTAGTTTTGATAATTTATACAACGCAAAGCGCAGTGAAAAAGGTTTAAAAAGTCTATTTTCAAAGTTGCCAAACATTATTTCGCAATTAGTAACTAAAGACTATAAGCATCAGTTTTTCTACATTCAAATGCAACCCACGCCAACCATTGAGGACAAGCGACAGGATATTGCGATTGAAATAAGAAGCATTATTGATAAATCGTATTCAAATTATTTCCTCACTGGCCCTCCAGTACTTAACGAGGCCTACAGTAAAGGCATTTATAAAGAGAGTTTAGTCTTTGGGATATTGACGGTTTTAGTCATTACCATTTTGCTTTTATTTTTATTACCTAGCAGGCGCTATTTATATATAGCTTTGCTCGCAGTGGCAATTCCTGTAAGTTTATTATTTGGGTTAATCACCTCGTTAGGTTTTGCTTTAAATATGATATCCATGCTGATCCCCACCATACTTATGGTGTATAGTGTTAGTGATGCCGTTCATATCATAAATATTTATCATAAAGAGGGGTTAATGAACGCATCCATTTCAAAAGTTCATTTGATAACCATTGCTATTCGCAGAAGTTTAACACCTTGTTTTTATACCACCTTGACCACTTTTGTTGGGTATTTTGCACTGTATATATCACCACTTCCGGCATTTAAAAATATGGGGGTTTTTACCTGTATTGGGTTGTTATTGAGTTTTATTTTGGTGTATATCATTACTATTATTGGGTTTAGTTTTATGAATTTAGATTTTGAAAAAGCAAGACCAATTTTGAAACTAAAAGGCATCTCCCAGACAAAATTTATAGAATGGCTCAATAGTTTTACTTCAAACTACAAAACATCAATTATTACTGTTTTTACTATGATTCTTGTGTTTGGTGTTTTTTCCATTTTTCAAGTTGATATTGATACGAATTCACGCGATTTATTGGCTGAAGGACAAGCGAAAGATGATCTAAGGGCAGTAGAGCAAGAACTTGGAGGGAGTAACAGGTTGCAACTTAATATTGCAACCAGTAATGGCAAGCCTATATTAAATAAAGAGGCCTTAAAAAAGATAGAAATTTTTCATAAAAAATTAGAAGATAATCCGCTCATTTCGTCACCTGTTTCAGTAGTAACTATCCAATCATTTTTAAAGAAACGCACGCCAGTTTTATTTCAGTCTAATATTTCTGAAGAGAAATTGCAGCGCACACTGGCAGGGGTAGATGCTGCTGAAAACAGCTTTTTTAAATTGTTTTCTGATGACTTGTCCACTGCAAGCTTTACATTGACCTTAATGGAAATGAGAACCTCTGAACTTGAACAGGTTTTAAATGATATAAAAATCGCTTTTGAAGATACTTTTGATACCAACCATTTCAATTTAGAAATAAATGGTTTTGCTGTGGTGTTTGCTCAGCTAAATAACTTTATTCTTGAAACACAATTTAAGTCCTTTTTTGCAGCATTTTTTGTAGCATTTTTATGCCTCTGGTTCTTTATAAAAAGTTTAAGAACAACTATTTTAGTATTGGTTCCAAACGTGTTGCCTCTTGCTATTTTGGCTATTTTTATGAGTTTGTTTAATATCCCATTAGACGTTACAACGGCCATGATAACACCAATCATGTTGGGAATTGCCATGGATGACACTATTCATTTGGTACATAAATACCGTAAAAGTAAGCGCGTACAAGGTACTGCTGAAGTGCGTATGGACAAGGCCATGCTTTACACTGGCAGTGCTCTACTGTCTACCACCATTGCTTTGGTTGGAGGGTTTCTAATTATTGCCTCTAGTGCAACGCCATCGGTGCGCGATTTTGGAGCTTTATGTGCAGTTACCGTCGCTATCGCCTTAATTACAGATATTTTTTATTTACCCGCCCTTTTGAAGAAATTTGACAACTAATTTATTTAGAAATATCCAAATAAATAGCGGTGCCTGGTTTTAATTTTTCATGATGTTCTATAAACACTGTGTTGTTATTGTAAAGTGCTTCAATTAGAAAATATCGGCCTTTAAAATAAGAGGTTACTACCTGGGCATTCTTGGTAGATTTTGAAACTATCCGTAATTGATGCGCATAGACCAAGCTGTTGTCAATAAGATTATACTGCTCAAAAAATGAGGCTATCAGAGCCGTTGTAGGATTATGGTAAAGGGATTCGGGGGTGTCTTTGGCAATAATTTTATTTTCATGAAGTACAATCATGGTATCTGCAAAACCTAGAACATCATCTTTGTCATGCGTAGCTACAATGCATGTAATATTTTTGTCTTTTAAGTATTTAAAAACATTACGTCTTAAACTTTGTTTTTTAAAATTATCAATATGGCTAAAAGGTTCATCCAATAATAAAATTTCAGGTTCCTTGGCTAAGGCTCTAGCTAAGGCAACACGCTGTTTTTGACCACCACTGAGGGTTTTTACTTTGTTTTTAGCAAATGCGGATAGTTCTACTACTTTAATAAGTTCTGCTGTACGTTTCTTTTTTTCTTCAGGATAAAAGTTAGACAGGAATTTCCCAATATTGTCCTCTACAGAAAGTGGGGGCATTAAGTCAAATTCTTGTGTGAGGTACTTCATAAAATCATAACCCACCACCAAATTAAACTTAGGGCCTAAAACCGCCTTGTCATTCCAAAATATTTCGCCTTCATCTATGTCGTACTCCCCATAAATAGTTTTTAATAAAGTACTTTTTCCTGATCCGCTTTCCCCAATAATAGCTAGGTTTTCGCCTTTTTGCGCTTGAAAGGAAATATGACTTAAAACAGGGGTTTTACTATAGGAAAAGGAAAGGTTTTTTACGTTCAGCATAGCGCAGCAAAAATAGTATAAAAAAACGCCGAAAATAAAATCGGCGTATGATAAATGCATTTGTGAATATACTAATCTTTTAGTTTTTCATTTATTGTACTTGGTAGAACTTTGAACCCCATATTATATAATGTAAAACCAAAAATATCTGCGTATTGCTCTATGGTTTTGCTCACCGGCGTACCTGCACCATGACCTGCATCTGTTTCAATACGGATTAAAGTTGGGTTAGTTCCTTGTTGTTTCTTTTGTAACTCGGCAGCAAATTTAAAACTATGAGCAGGGACAACACGATCATCGTGATCGCCAGTAGTTATTAAAGTGGCAGGGTATTCAACATTAGGTTTAACATTATGCACCGGCGAATACCCTTTAAGGTATTCAAACATAGCCTTATCGTCTTCTGCTGTTCCATAATCATAAGCCCAACCTGCTCCTGCTGTAAAGGTGTGGTAACGCAACATATCAAGAACACCTACTGCTGGTAAAGCTACTTTTGCTAAACCAGGTCTTTGCGTCATAACAGCGCCTACCAATAAACCACCGTTAGACCCTCCTCTTAAAGCAAGGTAATCAGAAGAGGTGTATCTATTATCAATCAAATATTCAGCTGCACTAATGAAATCATCAAACACATTTTGTTTTTTCATTTTAGTGCCGGCGTTATGCCAATCTTCTCCATATTCGCCACCACCTCTTAAATTGGGGACAGCTAATATGCCACCTTGTTCCATCCAAACCGCATTGGTAACACTAAAAGAAGGTGTAAGGCTAATATTAAATCCGCCATAACCATATAAAATAGTAGGGTTTTTTCCATCTAATTTTAGTCCTTTTTTATGGGTAATCATCATTGGTACTTTTGTACCATCTTTTGAGGTATAGAAAACTTGATTACTTTCATAATCATGGCTATCAAAAGCTATGGAAGGTTTCCAATATAATGTTGCTTTTCCCGAATCCGGATTGAATTTAAAAATACTATATGGTGTGTTGTAATTAGTAAAATAAAAGTAATCTGTTTTTTCTTCTTTTTTGGTGCCAAAACCACTTGCTGTGCCTAATCCCGGAAGATCAATATGTCTTACAAGTGTGCCATCATAATGATATTGCTTCACTTTCGAGATAGCATCCATCATATAATGCGCATAAATATAACCACTACCTTTTGAAGCCGATAATACTTGTTCAGTTTCAGGGATGAGGTCAATCCAGTTTTCTGGAGTTGGGTTTGAGGCATCAACCGTTACAACCTTTTTATTAGGAGCGTTTAGGTTAGTTACTAGAAATAAAGTGCTGCCATTATTGTCCAGTATGGACGTGTCGCTTTTAGTATGGTCTAAAATAGGAATAAAAGGCGCATTATTCTTGGTTAAATCCTTAATGTAAAGCTTGTTTTTTGAGGTTGATATTTTGGGTGTTAAGACCAAATATCTGTCATCTTCAGTGACAGTTGCAGTAATATAACGGTGTTTCTCTTCTGGTTTTCCACCATAAATCAATTCGTCTTCTTTTTGTTTAGTGCCTAGTTTGTGGTAATAAACCTTGTGCTGATCAGTTTTAGCAGAGAGTTCGCTGCCTTGTGGTTTATCGTAGCTGGAATAATAAAATCCGTCATCTTTGTACCACGAAATGGTGCCAAATTTTGCGTCAACAATTGTATCTTCAATAATAGTTTTCGATTCGACATCCATAACTAAAATTTTACGCCAATCGCTACCACCTTCCGAAATGGAATAGGCCAAAATTTTACCGCTTTTGGAAAAACGCAATAGCCCTAGAGAAGTCGTGCCATCCTCAGAAAAAGTATTGGGATCTAAAAACACTTCTGGGTCGGTATTTTCTTTTTTTCTGTAATAGACACTTTGATTCTGAAGACCATCATTTTTGGCAAAATAGCTATATTCACCTTCTTTAAACGGAGCGCCTACTTTCTCGAAATTCCATAAATCAGACAGACGATCTTTTAATTCTGATCGAAAGGGGATGTTGTCTAAAAAGGCATAGGTAGCTTTGTTTTGGCCTTTTACCCAACGCTCTGTGTCTTCGCTTCTGTCATCTTCAAGCCATCTGTATGGGTCTTTAATTTCAATGCCAAAATACGTATCTACGGTATCAACAGTTTTGGTTATTGGATAATTCACTGGATTTGTTTTGAGGGTGTTCTTTTCATTTTTACAAGCTGATAAAAGGATCAGACATAAAAGGGGTGCTATTAACGATTTCATAAGATAGAAATTTTTAGCACGAAATTAAATAAAAAACTCCCGCAAATTTGCAGGAGTTTGTTAAATAAAACCTAAGATGTTTAGGCTAAACTAAATTGTTTTCAATTAAATATTCTGCAATTTGAATGGTATTTGTAGCAGCTCCTTTTCTCAGGTTATCTGCTACAATCCACATGTTTAATGTGTTGGCTTGTGTTTCATCACGTCTTATTCTTCCAACAAAAACCTCATCTTTATCATGGGCGTATATTGGCATAGGATATGTGTTGGTATCTGTATTATCTTGCACAACAACGCCAGGAGTTTGGCTTAGTAGTTTACGTACATCAGATAAATCAAAATCGTTTTCAAATTCTACATTTACAGATTCTGAATGACCGCCTGCTGTAGGTATTCTTACTGCAGTAGCTGATACAGAAAAAGTCTTGTCATTCAATATTTTCTGTGGCTCTTTAGCCAATTTCATTTCTTCTTTTGTGTATCCATTGTCTTGAAAAACATCACAGTGAGGTAATGCGTTTCGACCAATAGGATATGGATAAGCCATTTCACCTTCAACACCCGCAATTTCATTTTCTAATTGGCGTACGGCTTTCACACCAGTCCCAGAAACAGATTGGTAGGTTGAAACTACCACACGCTTCATGTTATAGGCTTTATGTAGAGGTGCTAATGCCATAACCAATTGAATGGTTGAACAATTAGGGTTTGCAATAATTTTATCGGCTTTAGTAAGTTCGTTAGCATTGATTTCAGGAACTACTAATTTCTTTGTTGGATCCATTCTCCATGCTGAAGAATTATCAACAACTGTAGTGCCAGCCTCAGCAAATTTAGGAGCCCATTCTAAAGAGGTTTCACCTCCAGCAGAAAACAAGGCGATATCAGGACGCATAGAAACAGCAGTTTCTAATCCAACAACCTTATAGTCGTTTCCTTTATAGGTTAATGTTTTACCCACAGATCTTTCTGATGCAACAGGAATTAATTCAGTCACAGGAAAATTACGTTCTGCAAGAACTTTCAACATCACTTCGCCCACCATACCAGTGGCACCAACAACAGCTACTTTCATTTTTTCTAACTTTTATTCATTTTTGTGAGGACAAAACTAAGTATTAATTCCAGTTTAAAATTTAAAAAAAGCCCTCATTTTAAGAAAACGAGGGCTTTTTAACAAGAAATAACACAATGTTATATATTTAACAAAAGGTTATTTCTTTAATAAATCTCTAATTTCTCCAAGTAACTCTTCTTGAGTTGGTCCTTTTGGAGCTTCTGGAGCTGGTTCTTCTTTCTTCTTCATATTATTAACGCCTTTAACAATTAAGAACATAACAAAGGCTACGATTATAAAGTCTATTACATTAGTTAAGAAAGCTCCCCATAATACAGATACTTCACCCTCAATAACGCCTTCTGCATTTGCAACGCCTTCTTTAACTACCAATTTTAAATCTTTGAAATCTGCATTGAATATCAACCCAATTAGCGGCGACACAATACCTCCGGTAAAAGCGGTAACGACTTCTTTGAAAGCGGCACCCATAACAAAACCAACGGCAATGTCTACAAGATTACCTTTCATTGCAAACTCTTTAAATTCCTTTAACATAATTGTATATTTTTTAGTTAGTGAATTCCAAAAATAGCGAAAAACTTTAACAATTGTTAAAGCCCTTATTTTATATAGCTGCGCTTAACACGTTGAGATATAGAGGTAATCAGTTCGTATGAAATGGTGTTTGCGTTTGCGGCTAAAGTTTCTGCAGAAGGGTTTGTACCAAAAACAATCACTTCATCGCCTTCCTTACAATCAATATTGGTAATATTAACCATTATCATGTCCATGCATACATTACCAATAATGTGAGCTCGTTTACCATTAATTGTTACAAAACCTACTCCGTTTCCATATTGTCTGCCTATGCCATCGGCATGGCCAATGGGTAGTGTTGCTGTCTTTAATATTCCTTCACTTATGTATCCGCGGTTATACCCAACCGATTCTCCTTTTTCAATATGATGAATTTGTGAAATCACGGTTTTCAAGGTACTTACGGGGGTTAAGAACTGGTTTTCCTTTTCTGAATTGCCAAAACCGTATAAACCAATGCCGCTTCTTACCATATTAAAATGGGCTTCGGGATAGTTTAAAATCCCAGAAGTATTACAAATATGACGCATGGGGTTATAGTCTAAATCTGCCGTTAAACTATCGGCAATTTGTTTGAAGGTTTCAATCTGGTTTAAAGTGAAGGATTTTTCGTTTAAATCTTCACTCGCCGCCAAGTGCGAAAGTACAGAGGCTACCTTAACCGTTTTGGTGTTTTTTACTTGCTCCAAAATAAAACCGACATCACTTTTTGAAAAACCTAAACGGTTTAAGCCGGTATTAAATTTGATATGAATGGGGAAGTCCGTAATTTTTTCCTTCGTGGTTAAGTCTATGAATTCCTTGATAATTTTTCTGTTGTAGAGACTCGGTTCTAACTCGTGTTCTATTAGAGATTTGAAGTTCACCTTTTGTGGATGCAATACCAATATGGGTAAAGAAACACCAGACTTACGGAGGGCAATTCCCTCACTAATATATGCTACTGCAAAATAGTCAACACCTAAATCTTGCAAGAAATTGCCAATTTTACACGCCTCACTGCCATAAGCAAAAGCTTTAACAACAGCTAAAAATTTGGTGTTAGGAAGCAATTTTGATTTAAGATGTTCAAAATTCTGTTGTAGCGCTTTTAAGTTAATCTCAAGCACCGTTTCTTGTGCTTTAGGCATTAGAATCTTTGGTTTTAGAATGCACCTCTTGGGCATCATTAACTTTCAAGTTTCTTACCTTATCTCGTGTCATGGCCTTATAATAGGCTGCTCTACTCAAAGGTTCATATTCATTGACTTCGCCTAACAAAACAATATTGGCATTTTTATTTTTTCGGTAACTGTATTGGGCCAAGTTCCCAGTTCTAGTACATACGGCATGTACTTTGGTGACATACTCAGCAGTGGCCATTAAGTTAGGCATGGGGCCAAATGGATTGCCTTTAAAGTCCATGTCTAATCCAGCTACAATAACCCTAACACCCTTATTGGCTAGGTCATTACAAATACGTACAATTTCATCATCAAAAAACTGAGCTTCGTCTATACCAACAACATCACAGCCATCAGCCAAAATAGGAATATTAGCGGCAGCAGGTACGGGTGTTGACCTTATTTCATTGGCATCATGAGAGACAACCATATCTTCATTATATCTGGTGTCTAGCGCAGGTTTGAAAATCTCAACTTTTTGCCTTGCAAATTGTGCGCGTTTTAGTCTACGGATGAGTTCTTCTGTTTTTCCAGAAAACATGGAGCCACAGATAACTTCTATCCAGCCAAATTGTTCTTTATGATTTACTGTATTTTCAAGAAACATTTCGTAATTTTATCATGGAGCTTATTTCAACTTTTAGATTGAAGCAAAAATTTGGCAATTTGTAATTCGTTAAAGGCTTTTTACTTAAACAGCAAGGCTAGAAAAATAGTAAAAAGTCCAAAAGTCATGCAAAAAGGCAATTTTAAGCCAATAAATAAAGTTTAAACGAGTTCATTAAACATAGCAATTATTCGTTTGTATAAAGGTGGCGTAAATTTATTAAAAAACAAAAACCTGTAGCGCAATAATTTAAAAATAAAAAACAATGAAGAAGAAGTTAGAATCTGAACTTGTAAAAATAGCACATAGAATCCTTAAGTTGGAGGGTAAAGAAGATGTGTTAAAAATGCATGCTGAAATTTCTCAGCTTTATGAGACGATATCTGTGTTAAAATTTGCTCATGAAAATTTTGAAGATGAATTCCCTAAGATTGGCAATAACTCTTCTTTTTTCGGAATGCTTGGAACAGCGTTTAACAACAAGATTAGCGATAATATAGAAGTGGAGGACAAGATTTACGTTAATATGGATGTTGAACGTGATGAAATTACTATTCCAGCTATGGCAAGAATAAAGGATATGTTGCAGCATATGCCAGATGACCCTCAGGATATTGAAACCGTTTTTGAAGAAGCGATTCCCAAGGAAGAGACTAAAACGGATGATTTAGATGACATAACGGCTGGATTTAAAAACATGCCTATTTTCGACCCTGTTTCTTGTGATGCCGGGACTGTTGAAAATGAAAACAAATCATTGAATGATAAATTAAAAGGCGGCGGCCTCAACATTGGTCTTAATGATAAAATTGCGTTTATAAAGCATTTATTTGAAGATAAGAGCGAAGATTATGACCGTGTGCTTTCTCAACTAAATACTTTTGAGACCCTTGATAATGCTTTAAGCTTTATTCAAGATGTTGTTAAGCCAGACTACAATAATTGGCAAGATAAAGAAGAGTTTGAAACTCGTTTTTTGGAAATTATAGCGGCTAAGTTTAATTAACTGTTTTATTTAATCACTTAAAAGGGCATCGTTTTGGATGCCTTATTCATGGCTTAAAACATACAAGCCAAACAGATCATTCAATACATATTACATGAGTAAACTGTTTATAGTTCCAACACCCATTGGTAACTTAAAGGATATCACCTTTAGAGCTATTGAAGTATTAAAAGACGTTGATTTAATCTTGGCTGAGGACACGCGCACCTCGGGTAAGCTATTAAAGCATTTTGAAATTTCAACCCCTATGCAATCCCATCATATGCATAATGAGCATAAAACGGTTGAACACATTATTGAGAAATTAAAAAGCGGAACTGTTGTCGCCTTAATAAGTGATGCGGGAACGCCGGCTATCTCAGATCCAGGATTTTTATTGTCTCGGGCTTGTATTGAAAATAATATTGAAGTGGATTGCCTACCAGGTGCTACGGCCTTTGTACCGGCATTGGTGAATTCTGGACTGCCAAATGATAAGTTTGTGTTTGAAGGTTTTTTACCTGTGAAAAAAGGGCGCCAAACGAGATTATTACTTTTGGCAGAAGAAACGCGCACCATTATTTTTTATGAAAGCCCCCATAAATTAGTGAAAACATTAGGGCATTTTTGTGAATATTTTGGTGAAGACCGGCCGGTTTCAGTTTCCAGAGAATTAACCAAACTATTTGAAGAAACCATTCGCGGAACGGCCAAAGAAGTTTTAGAATATTACACCAATAAACCACCTAAAGGAGAAATAGTGGTTGTTGTTGGAGGAAAAAGTAAGTAGAATTTTAAACGTAAAAATGAATATAGAAGCTTTCAAAACTAAATTAAGGAATACACCAGAACAGCTTAACTTTTCTGAAACCATGAGTGTTGTTGATGAAAATTATGAGTTTATGCCAACAGCTTTTAAAAATGGTAATTTAGAAAATGAAGCAGGACAAAACTCAGGGTCTTGTAAGCTATTTGCCTTTGCAAAAGTTCAAGGATTTACTAAAGAAGAAACACTGGCTTGTTTTGGGCAGTTTTATTTTGATGACGTATTAAAGGAGCCAGAAGGAGACGGACATCAAAATATTAGAAACTTCATGAAAACAGGATTTGAAGGGATTGCTTTTGCGGGAGAGCCATTGAAGCAAAAATAAAATGTCATTTGGAAGGCAAAATAACTGAAGACATCTTTTGAATTATAGTTATATTTTATAAGATTGCTTCGTTACTCGCAATGACAAAATTTATTAAGTCATGAAGCAACTACTGCAGGAGATTGAACAATGTGCTATATGTAAAGAATATTTACTTTTAGGTCCGCGTCCTGTAGTTCCCGCACACCCAGAGTCTAAAATTGTAATCATTGGTCAAGCACCAGGAACAAAAGTTCATGCATCAGGTATTCCCTGGGATGATGCCAGTGGAAAGCAATTGCGAAAATGGCTCAAAGTTTCAGAAGTAGATTTTTATGACGAGACTAAGTTTGCTATTATCCCTATGGGCTTTTGCTATCCAGGAAAAGGAAAAACCGGCGACTTACCTCCAAGACCAGAATGTGCCCCACAGTGGCATAAACCACTTTTTGATGCATTTAAAAAGGTGGAGTTGGTGATTTTGATTGGTATGTATGCGCAAAACTATTATTTAGGAAAAGCAGCAAAGAAAACACTAACTGAAACCGTAGATAATTTTGAAGAATACTTGCCAAAATACCTACCGCTACCGCATCCTTCCCCCAGAAATCGGTTTTGGCTGACTAAGAACCCTTGGTTTGAGGTTGAGGTGTTACCAGAGTTACAAAAAAGAGTTGCAAAGTTGGTATAGTTTCCGTCATTACGAAGGAGGCACGACTGAAGTAATCTTTTAGATTGGAGTTCTAATCATTAGATTGCTTCACTATGTTCGCAATGACGCATAGATTCGTCATTACGAAGGAAGCATGACTGAAGTAATCTGCCAAATTCAATTTCCATTCATGAGATTGCGTCGTTCCTCGCAATGACTTTTGGTTTGAAGTTGAGGCATTGCCGGAGCTTCAAAAAAATCATTAATAGGTTGGTATAGTTTTCGTCTTTACGAAGGAGGCACGACTGAAGTAATCTGTTAAATTGTCGTTCCTTTCATGAGATTGCTTCACTATGTTCGCAATGACGAAAAAATAGACTCAACTCTATCATTTTAAAGTAATTAGTATATTTACTGATGAACAAATCTTATCTATACTTCATGACCAATAAAAACAATACCGTTATATATATTGGTGTGACAAGTGATTTGGTAAAACGCGTATATCAACATAAAACTAAAACTTATAAAGGATTTACTGCCAAGTATAATTGCGATAAATTGATCTATTTTGAAGAGTTTTCAGATATAAATCGGGCTATAGCGAGAGAAAAACAATTAAAATCAGGTAACAGGAAACGAAAGGAAGATTTAATAAATTCTAACAATCCAGATTGGAGTGATTTATCTGAAGGCTGGCTTTTCTATTTTGACTAACGTCATTACGAAGAAAGCATGACTGAAGTAATCTGTTAAATTGTAGTTCTTTTCATGAGATTGCTTCGTACCTCGTAATGACGGTTAACCATATAATTATCGCCAGTTCTTTTCATACTTTAATTAACTTTATTGCTTGTGGTCATGATACCTTTAGCAATAACATTCATTTTAAACATGTTTCCCTTTCTCCCAACCATGTTTTCCTAAATATTGTTCCCCGCTTTCCACTGCACCGCCTTCTATAGAGGTTCCCATAGAGTCGTTCCATCGATTCAAATAGCCAAACAAAGAAATAACGCCGAGCATTTCAACAATTTCGCCTTCATCCCAATGTTCATATAAACGTTTTTTAATGGCTTCATCAACACCGTTTGGTACTTGGGATGCAGCTAGACTAAAATCTAAAGCAGCACGCTCAGCATCGTTGAAAGCTGGATGTGTTTTATAGTCCCATATATTGTCTAGTTGCTCCTGTTCGGCACCATAACGTTCTGCAGCTCGTATGGCATGTGCTTGACAATACCGGCAGCCTGTTGCATTGCTTGATACCCAAGCAATCATCCGTTTTAGGGCTGAGGTTACGCGACCTTCATTTGCCATAACGGCCTTATTTAAATTAATAAAAGCCTTGCTAATTGCAGGCCTGCGCTGCATAGTGAGTACTGAATTAGGGCAAAAACCCAAAGTTTCATTAAAGAATTCTGCTAATTCTTTGGTTTCTAAATCATGATTGGCAGATAAAGGCATTACTAAAGGCATATGTTATTTTTTTTAATAGTATTTTTGAAATTACAATTAACGAAAAATAATTAAAAGATATGGCAGTTGAGGTAACTACTACATGGTTGGGAGATATGCGTTTTGAAAGCACAAATCCATCTGGGCATAATTTGTTTATTGATGCAGGAGAAGAAAATGGAGGTAAGAGCGAAGGCTATAGACCTAAAGCCTTAATGCTCTCTGGATTAGCTGGGTGTTCAGGGCTAGATGTGGCCGCTTTAATTAAGAAAATGAAATTAGAAGTTGATGATTTTAAAATAGAAACAACGGCTAATCTTACGGATGAACATCCTAAAATTTATGATAAAGTAGCGTTAAATTTTCATTTTTACGGGAGTGCACTGAATGAGAAAAAACTTCAAAGGGCTGTAGATCTTTCAATTGAAAAATATTGCGGCGTAATGGAAATGTTTCGTCAGTTTTCAGAACTTGAAATAGAAACTCATTTTCACGTTAAATAAAACGTTTTACACCAATTATTCCATTTAATTAATTGCTAGTTTTTAATGCGCTGGACCTTCAAGCCTAAACCGCAAGCTGATAAAGTTGAAGCTTTACAAAAGGCACTGCAGATTGATACTGTTTTGGCTGCTTTATTAGTTCAACGCGGTATTGAAAACTATGAAGAGGCTAAGAAGTTTTTCAGACCTAGTTTGGATGATTTACATGATCCGTTCTTAATGAAAGATATGGATAGCGCGGTAAATCGGATTGAACAAGCCATTGCAAATAATGAGCAAATTTTAGTCTATGGTGATTATGATGTTGATGGAACCACATCGGTTGCGTTAATGTCATCCTACTTAAAAACAAAGCATCCTCTTGTTTATACTTACATACCGGATAGATATGATGAAGGTTATGGTGTATCTTATAAAGGAATAGACTTCGCTTCAGATAATGATTTCTCTCTTATTATTGCTTTGGATTGCGGTGTGAAAGCCATTGAAAAAGTGGCTTATGCCAAGACCCTAGGCGTTGATTTTGTGATTTGTGACCATCATAGACCGGGTGATGAAATTCCTGATGCCATAGCTGTATTAGATCCTAAACGAGAGGATTGCGACTATCCGTACAAAGAATTATGTGGTTGTGGTGTTGGTTTTAAATTAATTCAAGCTTTAGCTTCTCGAGAAGGAAAAACAGCTCATGATTTAACTGCGTATTTGGATTTAGTAGCCACAGCCGTAGGAGCGGATATCGTTCCTATTGATGGTGAAAATAGGGTCTTGGCCTATTTTGGATTACGTGTTATTAATGCCAATCCCCGGCCAGGAATAGAAGCTATTTTAAACCAAGTAGATAAGTCTGAGTTAACCATAACGGATGTGGTGTTTATCGTTGCGCCGCGTATTAATGCTGCGGGACGTATGAAGCATGGTAGTTACGCTGTGACTCTATTAACTGAGCAGGATTCAGAAATGGCGGAAAAATATGCTGCTGAAATTAATGATTATAACCTAGACCGAAGAGATGCAGATAAGCGGATTACTGAAGAAGCGCTTCAACAAATTAAAGATGACAAGGAAGAGCACCGGAGTACTACAGTTGTTTACCGTGAAGATTGGCATAAAGGTGTTATTGGTATTGTGGCTTCTAGACTAACGGAAACCTACTACAGACCTACCTTGGTATTTACAAAAAGTGAAAATAAATTGGCAGCCTCGGCAAGATCAGTTAAAGGGTTTGATGTTTATAATGCTCTTGAAGCTTGTAAAGCATATATTGAACAATTTGGTGGTCATAAATATGCAGCAGGTTTAACTTTAAAAGAAGAGAATTTTGAAGCCTTTAAACAGGCTTTTGAAGAAGAGGTTGCAAAAACCATTGATCCGAGACTGTTGGTTCCTGAAATCAATATTGATGCTCAAATAGATTTAAACAATATTACACCCAAGTTTTATAGGATTTTAAAGCAATTTGCGCCGTATGGTCCTAGTAATATGACGCCCGTTTTCATGTCCAATGACCTTAAGGACACAGGTTATGGGAAATGTGTTGGTGCTGATAAGACACATTTAAGAATTACCGTGAAACAATCTAAGTCATCACAAAATTTTGTTTGTATTGGCTTTAATATGGGCGATAAGCTTGATTTAATATTGCATGAAAAACCATTTAAAGCCGTTTATTCAATTGATGAAAACGAGTGGCAGGGGAATGTATCCCTTCAGTTAAAACTTCGAGATATTCAAGATTAGGTTATGACGAAACAGGATCCATATGCGGCACTTCGCATCAAGGAATTTAATATCTTTTTATTCATGCGTTTGTTACTGGTTTTTGGCTGGTCTATGCAGTTTATTGTTATAGAATGGCAAGTGTATAGCTTAACTAAAGATCCTTTGTCATTAGGTATTATTGGTCTTATGGAAATTATTCCTGCTTTCACCATGGCACTGTTTGCGGGGCATATAGTGGATAAAAGGGAAAAAAGAAACTTGTTGGCTTTATGCATAGCGGCTTTTTCGTTGATTAGCTTGGGCTTGTTTTTGCTTACATGGCCTAAGATTGTCGCAGGATGGTCAACAAGTAAGATACTTTATGGAATTTATGCTTTGGTTTTTTTTGGAGGCTTTTTACGCGCTTTTTTTGGACCCACTATTTTTTCCTTAATAGCACTCATTGTACCTAAAAAAATATATCCCAATGCTGCAACATGGAGCACAAGTACTTGGAAAACGGCAGCCGTTTTAGGGGCGCTTTTTGGTGGATTCTTTATCAGTTGGTTAGGGGTTGATAAAACATTGTGTTTGGTGTTTATTCTTGTAGTGTTATCCTTTATTTTAACATTTCAGATTAAAAAGAAACCTATATTAAACAAAAAAGTTGGTGAGCCAATAGCGGATAGTTTAAAAGCAGGCGTAACCTTTGTATTTAATAATAAAGCTATTTTGGGCGCTTTGACTTTAGATATGATTGCCGTCTTATTTGGTGGTACTGTTGCTATTTTATCTGTTTTTGCTCAAGATGTACTTGAGGTAGGCAGTGAAGGTTTTGGAATCATGAATGCTTCAATTTCTTTGGGTAGTATAGTAACCATGTTTGCTACCACGTATATTCCAATTAGTCATAAGACCGGTAAGAAGTTATTAATATCTGTGTTTATTTTTGGTATTAGTATTATAGGTTTCGGCTTATCAAATTTGTTTTGGGTAAGTGTTTTAATGCTATTTATTAGTGGCGCAGCTGATGGAGTTTCCATGATTATACGGCAAACTATATTACAGTTAAAAACTCCAGATGATATGCGTGGACGTGTGTCTTCTGTGAATTCCATGTTTGTTGGGTCTTCAAATGAATTAGGAGCCTTTGAAAGTGGCGTAGCAGCAAAAATTATGGGGCCTGTTGCTGGAGTTGTGTTTGGTGGTTGTATGACCTTACTAACAGTTTTGACTATTGGTGCTAAAAATACTGTGTTAAGAGATTTGGATTTAAGAGATGATATGAATGCCTATGAAAATGAGGACTAATATTTTTTCAATGCCATAGTTTTACCATCAAAAACGCCGTAGGTAAAGTATTGAATCCAATCGCCTAGATTGATATATTTTGAGTTTTCACTAAGATCAATATCCAAAGGCAAGTGCCTATGGCCAAACACAAAATAATCGCGATGTTTGTTTTCTAATTTGCGTTTGCAATATTGCACAAGCCATTCATTGTCTTCACCCAAAAATTTAGCATCATCATCACCCGATATGAGTTTGTTTTTAACAGATAAGTGTTGTGCCATACGAACGCCTAAATCGGGATGTAACCATCTAAATAGCCATTTACAAAACGGATTAGTAAACACTTTTTTCATGCGTTTATAACCTTTGTCACCAGGGCCTAAGCCATCGCCATGACCTATAAAAAAGGTTTTGTCATTAAAGGTGAATTCCTCGGGTTTATGGTAAACAGGAATGTTTAACTCTTCTTCAAAATACCCATTCATCCATAAATCATGATTTCCTACAAAATAATATATCGGGATGCCAGAATCACTTATTTCTGCTAGCTTGCCTAAGGTTCTCGTAAAACCTTTAGGAACAACAGTTTTGAATTCCATCCAGAAATCAAATAAATCGCCTAGAAGAAAAATAGCCGCAGCATCTTCTTTTATTTCATCGAGCCAAGCAACGAATTTTTTTTCACGCGGGAAAGAAGCCGCTCTGGTAGGTGCTCCCAAGTGATTATCTGATGCGAAATATATTTTCTTTCCTTCTGGAATTTGCATGTGTAAATATAGTTTTTTGACACGAAATAACGCTAATAAGATTTACCTAATGCTAAGAACCGGCTATAGCATTCAAAAATGAAAACGATAGCGCATCATAAGTAGTGACCACTTCGTTACATTATGATTGCAACTCAATGAAGATATAGGATGTTGAAACCTATGGTTTGCTCCTTAACGGATTTTTAAAAATAAGCATTTTAATATTTTCCCTGGAATGATAAACGGATTTACTCTAAGCAACCTTAGGTTTGGTTGTAAACCTAAGGTTGCTCAAAATAGAATATTTTTTGCGGTGTTTTAATTGCCGTATTCTTTCACAGCATCAATAAACGCTTTGGCATGATCTAGTCCAATGTTTGGTAAAATACCATGACCAAGATTTACTATGTATTTGTCTTTACCGAAATCGTTAATCATTTGATGTACCATTTTCTTAATTTCCGCAGGTGGCGAAAACAGACGTGTTGGGTCAAAATTTCCTTGAAGTGTAATATTACCTCCGGTTAAATAACGTGCATTTTGAGCAGAACAAGTCCAATCTACACCAAGGGCAGAAGCGCCAGATTTTGCCATTTCTCCAAGCGCAAACCAACACCCTTTTCCAAAGGCGATAACTGGAGCGTCTTCTTTTAAAGCATCAATGATTTGCTGAATATATTGCCATGAAAATTCTTGATAGTCGACAGGGGATAGCATGCCGCCCCATGAATCGAAGACTTGTACAGCATTACAGCCGGCTTTCACTTTTTCTTTAAGGTAGGCAATAGTTGTATCGGTAATTTTTTGCAATAACTGATGTGCGGCAATTGGATTGGTAAAGCAAAATTCTTTGGCTTTGTCAAAGTTTTTGCTGCCTTGCCCTTGCACGCAATAGCATAGAATAGTCCATGGTGAACCTGCAAAACCAATCAAAGGTATTTCATCATTAAGCTTTTCTTTGGTTGCTTTGATGGCTTGATATACGTAATCTAGTTCAACAGTAACGTCTGGAACAATAACATTATCCACATCTTTTTGTGAGCGCACAGGGTTTGGTAAATATGGGCCAAAATTTGGTTTCATCTGTACCTCAATATTCATGGCCTGTGGAATGACTAATATATCGCTGAACAGTATTGCGGCATCCATGCCATATCTACGGATAGGTTGTACGGTAATTTCACTGGCTAATTCAGGTGTTTGACAACGGGTAAAGAAATCATATTTCGCCTTAATTTCCATGAATTCTGGCAAATAACGTCCTGCTTGACGCATCATCCAAACTGGCGGACGGTTTACGGTTTCTCCTTTTAGTGCTCTTAAAAATAAATCGTTTTTTATCATACCGTTATAAGGTTTCTCCTTTAACTATGAAGCTTGTTTTTATAGAATCTATTTTTAGATTTTCAAAACGTTTTCTTTTATCATCTTTAGTAAAGCTGACAAAATCTTCATGAGATGGAAAGGATATAAAATGTATTTCAAAAGGCCTTTCACCTTCAAGTTCAATATAATCTTCTTCTTTTGGTCTTATTCTATAAATTAACTTACCGTTATAATCTTTTAAAATAGGAAGAACCGATGCTTCATATGTTTTAAAAACATCTTCCTTTCCTTCATTTATAAACATTAAGGCCGTTAAGTAAATCATCAAACATAATGTTCATTCACAAGTTCAATCACACTCTCAACAGTGGGTACTTTTGCGATACGAACATCTTTAAAATGCTTTTTAGCTTCTTTCGCTGTAGTTTCTCCAATACAAAAAGCAATCACATCTATAGTATTGTTTTTCACAAAACTTTCCACGGTTGACGGGCTATAGAACATGGCACTTTCAACAGAGTCAGCCACCTTATAACTATCATATTTAGTTTGGTATGCTTCAACTTCGTTGACTTTAATATTGTTTTCACTTAGTACAGTTGGCAAGGCGTCCAGTCTAATGTCACTACAGAAATATGTTACTTCTGTTCCTTCAATAAATTCTACTAAGTATTCTGCCAGCTTTTGTGCATTTTTTTCTGTATGCGCAACTTTTCCAATCTTGTTTTCAACTAATCGTTTGGTTCTTCTACCTACACAATAAATATTTTTAAATTGTAATTCAGTAGCCGAAAAATTAGCGGTTAATGCTTCTACTGCATTTTTACTGGTAATGACAACGTTTTGAATTTCATTTCTTAAGAAACGCGGATGAATACGATTCAAACTAATTTTTATGAAATCAGAACTTTCAGGAACTACCTTTTCATGAAATAATAAGCGCTGGTCATCTGTGAAAGACTTTGTTGAAAACACATTGGTTTTCTTATTGGAATATTTAATCTTATCCATGAGACGCTTACCACCGCGTTCAATAACAAAATCGGCACAATATTGAGCCATATCATTATGTTCACCCAGTTTTTTAACGCGTGTAACATCAATTCTTTTAGAGCCGTCTTCACTTAACAGAACGCCCTTAAAATTAACTTCTTCGTCTTTAATATAGGCCAAGGCCCCTATAGGCGCTGTACAGCCACCCTCTAGTTTATTAAGAAATTCACGTTCAATAGTAGTGCAAATTTCAGTTTCTTCATGGTTTAAAGCAGCACAGGCTTCTTTGGCAAAGTCATCGTCTTCTAAAGCGGTAATCATAATAGCGCCTTGTGCAGGAGCAGGAATCATCCAATCTAAATTAATGGCTTCTTCTGGTCTAATACCAATTCTCCCAATACCTGCAGCAGCGAAAATAGCGCCGTTCCACACATTATCTTGAAGTTTTTGTAAACGTGAATTTACATTGCCTCTTAAATCTGTAATGGTATGCGTTGGAAATCTGTTTAGCCATTGGGCACGGCGACGTAAGCTACCTGTAGCAATAACGGCATGTTTAGCTCCTAGAAATTCTTCATTATCTTTAAATACCAAAGTATCATTGACATTGCCACGTTTTAAAACGGCCGCTTGAACAATACCTTTTGGTAAAACCGTTGGTACATCTTTCAGGGAGTGTACAGCAATATCTATATCATGATTTAACATGGCGATATCTAAGGTTCGGGTAAATATTCCGGTAATGCCTAATTCGTATAAAGGTTTATCTAGAACTAAGTCACCAGTAGATTTTACGGGAACTAATTCTGTCTTGTGACCAGCATCTTCTAGTAATTTTTTTACAATGTTAGCTTGCCATAGTGCTAATTCACTATCGCGTGTGCCAATTCTTAAGGTTTTAGACATTGGATTTTTGAGATTGTTCTAACTGAAAAACTTTTTTTATAAGTTCCAGACTTTCATCAGTAGATACGTCATCATCTTTTAAATGATGTGCAAAATGATTGGTAATTTTTTGAATAATTTTAGTACTGATTATTTCAGCCTGCTTTTCATTAAAGTCAGACATTTTTTTGCGTTGTGTATCCAGTTCAGCAGTGGCAAAATCAGTCAATTTATGTTTTAACGCTTTTATAGTAGGAGCAAATTTTCTGGTTTCTAACCAGCTGTTAAATTCAGCTTTAACTTCTTCTATGATAGCTTCAGCAGATGGAATATGCGCTTTACGCGCTTCTAATGTTTCATCAGTAATTTTAGAGAGATGATCTAAATGTACTAAAGAGATGTTGTCCAGTTCCTTAACATTTTCATTGACATTTTTAGGAATGGATAAATCTAAAATTAAAAGTGGTTTTTTAGTTTGAATGATGTGCTTGTCAATCGTTGGGCGTTGGGCGCCTGTTGCTACAATCAATATATCAGAGGCGCTAACTTCTTCTTGTAAATTGGCATAATCTTTAACTATTAAATTGAATTTTCCTGCAACTTGTTCAGCTTTGGTTTTTGTTCTATTAATAAGTGTAATATGCTCATTCTCGGTGTGCTTGACTAAGTTTTCACAGGTGTTTCTGCCAATTTTTCCAGTACCGAATAACAAAATATTCTTATTTGATACATCTTGCACATTATTAAAAATGTATTGTACTGAGGCAAAAGAAACTGATGTGGCACCAGAAGAAATGTTAGTCTCGTTTTTAATGCGTTTACTGGCTTGTATTACAGCATTAACCAAACGCTCAGTAAAATGGTTTAATAAACCATATTTTCTGGATAATTTTGTGCTTGTTTTTAGCTGACTAATAATTTCAAAATCACCTAGAATTTGACTATCCAAACCAGAGCCTACACGAAACATGTGCGCAATAGCATCTTTGTTTTTGTATATATAGGCAACATCACGAAATTCTTCAACAGTTCCGTTTGTGTTATCACAAAGCAATTGTATTAGTTGATAGGGGTGCTGCGCAAAACCATAGATTTCTGTTCTGTTACAGGTAGATGTAACTACTAAACTCTCTATGTCGTTTTCTTTGGCTTGTTCCAGAAGTAAGTGCTTAGACTCCTCATCTAAACTAAAGCGTCCTCTTATATCAGCATCGGCTTTTTTGTAACTTAAGCCAATGGCATAAAAGTAACTACTACGTGAAATGTTATACTTCTGCATGCTATACCTGAAATTGTGAAGCAAAAATATATGGATGACATAGAAAAAAGTAACGCTGAAAGAACTTTTAATATCGTTTTTTGTTTTTTAGCGATGTTTTTGGGGAAAACATGCTAAAAGTCATATTTTTGTAGAGAATTAGGCAGGTTTGAATTGTTTAATTTAGAACGAATCTAAATAAAAGAAGAATGAGTCAAGATTTAAATAAAGAAAAAAGTGTCGCTGAAAGTTCATTCGATGAAACATTAGTTGAAGACGGCGTTTTAGTATTGGCTTATAAAAATGAAACTAATGAAATGCAATCTGCTGCAAAAGAAATAGATAGTGATTATATTCAGTTTCATTTTTGCGTTAAAGGGTCAAGTCAGTTTGTTTTTAATGAAGGGCGCTACCGATTAAATATATTGGAAGAGAATTCTTTGTTGTTATATAATCCGCAGCGTGAGCTTCCTATAAATTTAGAAATTAACCCACATTCTTGGATGGTTTCCATTTTAATATCAATTAAAAAATTTCATAGTTTTTTTTCTCATGAAGCCGATTATATTACGTTTTTGAGCGGAGACAATAGGGACAAAAAGTATTATAAAGATGGCGTGATTTCCCCTTCTATGGCTATCGTATTAAATCAGCTTATAAATTACAACCTCAATTCGTCTATAAAACCTTTATATTTTAAAGGAAAGGCTTATGAATTGTTGAGTTTATACTTTAATAGAAGTGAAGATGCGAATATTGAGCAATGTCCGTTTTTAGTAGATGAAACGAATGTCATTAAAATCAGAAAAGCAAAAGACATAGTTGTTTCGCGAATGGCAGAACCGCCAAGTTTACAAGAACTAGCCGATGAAATAGGTTTAAGTCTTAAAAAACTTAAGGAAGGCTTTAAACAAATTTATGGAGATACGGTTTTTAGTTTTTTATTTGATTATAAGATGGAAGTTGCTCGTAAACTTTTAGAAGCGGGAAATGATAATGTCAATGAAGTGGGCCATAAAGTAGGTTACAGCACTTCAAGCCATTTTATTGCTGCTTTTAAAAAGAAGTATGGCACGACCCCTAAAAAGTATGTCATGTCATTGGGGTAAAATACTAGAATTGTAATTAAAGTTAACTTAGCCCTACTAAATGTGATATAAAACCTAATATTATGAAATACTTAAGCCCAGAAATTGAAGCTTTTTATAAAGGTGTTAATAATAAGTCTTTAGCACGTACCAATGTGTCTTGTGGTATTTTTCAGGAGTGTGATTATAACGAAGAACGTCCAAAGCTTTATCATCCGGAACAGATTGAAAAACCAAAACAGTAATTATTTGGTACTTCATATAATCATTGCAATTTGTGTCGTATTTTTGTAATGCTAAAAAAATGATATGAAAAAAGGAGTACTACTTGTCAATCTAGGTTCACCAGATAGTCCAGAGCCAAAAGATGTTAAAAAGTATTTGGGCGAATTTTTAATGGATGAACGTGTTATTGATGTGCCTTTATGGGCCAGAACCCTTTTAGTTAAAGGTATTATTTTAAACACAAGACCTAAAGCTTCAGCAAAAGCCTATAAGAAAATATGGTGGGAAGACGGTTCGCCCCTAATTGTATTATCTGAAAAGCTTCAAGAAAAAGTACAAGAAAAAGTTAAATACCCTGTGGCTTTGGCCATGCGATACGGCAGCATGACACTTAAAAAAGGCCTTCAAGAATTGGTTGATCAAGGTTGTACTGAGATAAAAACCATTCCGTTATATCCACAGTTTGCTATGGCAACTACCGAAACCATTGATGTTAAAGTAGACGAATTAGTTACTGAATACTTTCCGCAAGTAAAAATAACACGAACTCCAGCTTTTTATAAAAGAAAGGATTACATAAATGTGCTTTCCAAAAGTATAGCAGAAAAACTGGATGGTTTAGATTACGAGCATATCCTTTTTAGTTACCATGGTGTTCCTGAAAGGCATATTCGTAAAAGTGATATCACCAAAGGCAACTGTAAAATGGATGGCAAATGCTGCTTTAAAAAAGGAAGTGAACAGCATGAGTTTTGTTATCGTCACCAATGCGAAATTACCACGGTAAATGTCGCTAAGGCCTTAGGCTTAAAAAACGGTACGTATTCTACTTCATTTCAATCTAGACTAGGTTTTGATCCATGGTTACAGCCTTATACAGATCGTACTATAGAGCGCATGGGAAAACAGGGAATCAAAAAAATGGCTATTGTTACACCAGCATTTGTAAGTGATTGTTTAGAGACCCTTGAAGAAATCGCTATGGAAGGTGAAGAAATTTTCCATGAAGTTGGTGGAAAAGAATTTACTGTTATTCCATGCTTAAATGACCGTGAAGATTTTGCCCAAGTTATTGCTAACATGGCAGAAGAGTGGGCAGTAGTTAACAAGCCATTAACCGTTTAATGGCTAAAATATCGTCACAAGATTTAGGCACACTTCCTATTACAAAACTTCTTATAAAGCAAGCTATTCCTGCAGCCATAGGAATACTTGTGATGTCTTTAAATATATTAGTTGATACTATTTTTGTAGGGCAATGGATTGGTTCTACAGCTATTGCTGCTATTAATGTGGTGTTGCCAGTCTCTTTTTTTATTGCAGCCCTAGGTATGGCCATTGGGGTTGGAGGTTCTTCAATAATTTCTAGGGCCTTAGGTGCAAACGAAAAGTCAAAAGCCTTAAAAACATTTGGGAATCAAATTACGCTTACACTAGTACTAACCATAACCATGGTGATTTTTGGTTTGGGGTTTGTAGATGAGATTGTACCTGCTTTTGGAGGAAAAGGAAATATTCTCGAGCCTGCTAAAATTTATTATATAATTGTACTATACGGAGTGCCTTTTTTGGCGCTTTCTATGATGGGTAATACCGTAATTCGGGCTGAAGGAAAGCCTAAATTTGCTATGTATGCCATGATGATTCCATCTGTTGGTAATCTTGCTTTAGATTACCTATTTATTAATCTCTTAGATTGGGGAATGGCCGGAGCTGCTTGGGCAACAACAATAGCTTATGTATTATGTTTTGCATTTATTTTTTGGTTTTTCTTATCTAAAAACTCTGAATTAAAACTAAAAAGGTGTCACTTTGGTTTAAATAGATCCATTGTTTTGGAAATAGGCTCTTTAGGTTTTGTGACTCTTGCGCGGCAGGCTATTGTTAGTGTGACTTATTTGCTCATGAATAATATTTTATTCGATTTGGGTGGCGAATCTTCGGTCACTGCCTATGCCATTGTGGGGCGCATGCTCATGTTCGCATTATTTCCTGTTTACGGTATTACTCAAGGCTTTTTGCCTATAGCCGGATTTAACTATGGTGCTATGAAATATAATCGGGTCAAGGACACTATTTTTATTGCCATAAAATATGCCTCAATATTCGCGACGGTTGTTTTTGTCCTGCTCATGGTGTTTCCTGAAGCTATAACTAAATTATTTACTAATGATAGTCAGGTGATTTTAGAAACGCCTCCTGCCATGCGCTGGGTTTTTGGGGTTACGCCTATTATTGCTGTTCAACTTATAGGTGCGGCCTATTTTCAAGCCATTGGAAAAGCCAAGCAGGCCCTATTGCTTACTTTGTTAAGACAAGGCTTTTTCTTTATCCCTCTTATTTTCATCATGCCCATCTTTTATGGTGAGCTTGGTGTGTGGATGGCATTTCCAATTTCAGATATTTTAGCCACATTAGTAACGGCATATTTTCTAAATAGAGAAATTATTAAGAACTTGAACCCAGAAATAAAACGCTTGAAAAGCACGATTTAAGTTATGGACTACTACTTCTATTTTAAGGCCTTTCATTTAATTTTTGTTATCACATGGTTTGCCGGGTTGTTTTACATTCCTAGGTTGTTTGTGTATCAAATTGAAGCTTTTGATAAGCCGTCTCCAGAAAAAGAAATACTAGGCAAACAGCTTAAGTTAATGGCAAAACGCTTATGGTTTATCATTACATGGCCATCATCAATTTTAGCATTATTATTTGGTTTGGTTTTGTTCTATTTGAATCCTACCCTTATTTATATGGATTGGATGCAGGTGAAAATTGGTTTCATCCTCTTGTTATTTATCTACCACTTAATAACCCATAAATACTACAAACAGTTACAAAGAGATGATGTTCGGAAAACCTCCAGTTTCATGCGTATATGGAATGAAGGTGCTACTTTTATTTTGTTTGCCGTGATATTTTTAGTCATTCTAAAGAGTGCCATCAATTGGATTTGGGGTATCGTTGGCATTTTTGTACTGGGATTATTAATCATGTTAGGTTTTAAGATGTATAAAAATTTCAGAGATAAGCATCCGGACGCCTAAACCTAATGTGTTCGTTTTTTTTGACTCCAGCTTTTCGGTAATTAGAAGTTTTTTAAAAAGGCAATCAAGTATTTCAGCATTGCAGTAAATGGCAAGACAGTAAAGACTAAGTTTTACTTTATCTTTTTGCACTAATGTGTTTGGTGTGATTATTGTTATATTTAGTGTCGATTAAAATTTCAAAAAAATAGCTATTGAAACTAAAAACTTTATCCTTACGTACACGCATATTTATTGCCATGATTCTTTTGGTTATATTCGGATCTGTACTTATTTCGGCAGTCGCTATTTATCAATATAAAGAACAAAGTGCAGATTATCACAGGGGCCGTTTAGAGCGTAAAGAAGAGAATATTCAAACCCATTTAATGCGGGTTTTAAATGGTAGGCAAAATACTTGGGAAGTTAAAACAGAAAACATCCCCTATATTTTCAAAGAAGAAATTTATAATATAGCCGACATTCATAAGCTTCAAATTAATTTGTATGATTTAGAAGGTAATCTGCTTATTACCTCTAAAGCTGGGTTTCAAAATAATTATGCTGATACATGTTTGGATGCTGCGGTTTTAAATGCTATTTCAAATACCGCAATGCATAGATATGTAGATAAGCACAAAGAGAATGGCGAAACGTTTCAATCTTCGTATACTTTTATTACAGATCAAAAATCTAAATCTTTAGCCATCCTAAATATACCGTATTTAGAAAAAGATGATTTTCTAGATAAAGAACTTCAAGAATTCTTAACCCGAATTGGTTATGCGTTCATGTTGGTGTTGCTTATGGCTATTGGGATTGCTTTTTTGCTTTCAAAATATATTACAAAATCTTTAAAAACGATTAGTGATAAAATTAATGCCACGCGTTTAGAGCGTTTAAATGAAAAGATTGAGGTTAATGATACAAGTGAAGAGATTTCTACCTTAGTGAACTCCTATAATAGTATGATTGATGAGCTTGAAGAAAGTGCAGTGCAATTGGCGAAAAGTGAGCGTGAGCAGGCTTGGCGAGAAATGGCAAAACAAGTGGCACATGAGATTAAAAACCCGTTAACCCCTATGCGATTGACGGTGCAAAATTTTCAACGTAAGTTTAATCCTGAGGATGAAAATATTCATTTGAAAGTTGATGAATATACCAAGACCTTAATTCAGCAAATAGATACTATGAGTTCTATTGCCTCAGCATTCTCAAATTTTGCAAAAATGCCTGCACAGCAAAATGAAACACTTAATGTGGTGAAAATAGTGAAATTGGCTTTAGATATTTTTAATGAAGATTACATTATTTTTTCAGCTGATGCTGAGGAAATTATAGCTAAATTTGATAGAACGCAACTTATAAGGGTAGTTACAAATTTGGTTAAAAATGGCATTCAGTCCATTCCAGATAACCAAACACCAAAAATAGAGATTCATGTTGGTCAAGATAAAGGTGATGTGATTATTACGGTATCAGATAATGGCTCAGGGGTGTCTGAAGAGAATAAAGACAAAGTATTTGAGCCTAAGTTTACGACAAAATCAAGTGGTATGGGGCTTGGTTTAGCTATGGTTAAAAACATATTAGAAACCTATAAAGGCGGTATTTCCTTTGTTTCAGAAAAAAATAAAGGGACAATATTTAAAGTGACATTTCCAAAAGAGTAAATCATGACATACAATAATCTGCACCTAGAACAAAACAATGGGATTACTATAATTACCATTGACCGTCCTAAAAAATTAAATGCCTTAAATAAGGAAACTATTCATGAATTGCATGAAGCCTTTGATGCCGCTAATGCCGATGACGATACGAAAGTTATAATTATTACAGGAAGCGGAGAAAAAGCTTTTGTAGCAGGTGCAGACATTAGTGAATTTGCAGATTTTGAGGTTGGTGAGGGTATAGATCTAGCTGCAAAAGGCCAGGCAGATTTATTTGATTTTGTAGCAAACCTTTCGACTCCCGTTATTGCTGCAGTAAATGGTTTTGCCCTTGGAGGCGGACTTGAATTGGCTATGGCTTGCCATTTTAGATTAGCAAGTGATAATGCTAAATTAGGACTTCCAGAAGTGTCTTTAGGTCTTATCCCTGGTTATGGTGGAACGCAACGCTTACCACAATTAGTAGGTAAGGGGCGAGCAATGGAGATGATTATGACAGCGGGTATGATAGATGCTAAAACAGCATGTGATTATGGATTGGTAAATCATGTGGTGGAGCAAGAAGCCCTGCTCCCTACTTGCGAAAAAATTGCGATGAAAATAGGAGGTAATTCATTAGTGGCTATCAGTGCTGCTATAAAAGCCGTTAATTCAAGTTTTGACAATGGAGTTAATGGTTTTGATGTGGAAATTCAGGAGTTTGGAAATTGCTTTGGGACCGATGATTTTAAGGAAGGAACCACAGCGTTTTTAGCAAAAAGAAAAGCTGATTTTCCAGGTAGCTGATGTTTTACCGCAGTTGGTTTGGTTTCCATGTAATCTTACCGTTGATTAATTTAAATACCTTATTAATTCTAGTCAGGATTGGAAATATTAATGCTCATGATTTTGGCCTGAGTGCACGGTCACATTCCTAAGTTAAAGAAGGAAATGGATGTTCCAGTCAATGGTTTTATATGATTTATTCCGTTGATTTACTGCGCCACCAGGTAGCCAGAGAGGAACCGGTAATATTCATCATTGGACCAAAAATGGCCGGAGCAAGTCCAACAGTAGCAATTTTCCCCATTTGTATAGCTAGTCCAGATGCCAGTCCGCCGTTTTGCATCCCTACTTCTAGTGCTATAGTTCTGCAGTCTTTTTCCTTTAGACGTAATAATTTAGCAATGAAATACCCAAGCGAATATCCAAACATGTTCTGAATTAGACAGGCAATTATAAGTAATAGTCCCACTTCTAATAGGCTGTCTCTGCCGGCAGCAGTAATAACGGTTATAATAATTCCGATGGCTAGCATGGAAATAAAAGAAAGAATTTTTTCTAGCTTATCCTTTCTTCCGTTCGCAGTAAGTTTAAAGGCATATGCAGCAATTACTGGCAGTAGGCCAAAGATTAGCAAGTCCTTTATAATAGTTGATACTATCTGGGTTTGGGAAATGCCTTCAGAAGTTGACTGTAATAGGTTTTTTAGAAATATTATCGATACATAAGCCGCTATTTCAATAATAATTGATTTGCGACTTTTGTTCCCATTAAGAAATAGATTAAAAATAAGACCAGCGCAAATAGGTAGGATTACCATATTAAATATTCCAAGCATCATGTCCCAGAAATCAATTTCTATCAATTCTCCAGCAAAGGTTTGCATTAAAAGGGGTGTCATAATAGGGGAAAGTAGTGTTGCAAATGCTGTTAGGGTAACGGATAATGCTAAATTGGCTTTAGCAAGAAATGCCATCACATTTGAAGCCATTCCACTAGGGCATGATCCTACTAAAACAATTCCAGCTCCAATTTCAGGTGGAAAATTAAAAAGTTTAGCAACGGTAATACCGATAATGGGCATAATGGTAAATTGACAAATGACACCTGCAATCACTCCTTTGGGCATTTTTATAACGCCAACAAAATCATTTAAACTCATTTGAGATCCCATTCCAAACATGATTATTTGGAGTAAAGGCACAATTAGTAAACTAAATTTAAAGTTACCAATACCTAAAAAATATTCTGGAAAATACATAGATACGCAAACAGCAGAAAAAATTAACAGAGAATATGAAAAGCCTTTAAATAATGGAAACCACCTTACCGCAATGGAAAGAGAAACAAAACCAATAATTAGAAATAACCCAGTTAATGTACTTTGATCTGAATTATACATACCTAAAAAGGCAATAAAAGCCATTGCACTAAGGGTTAAAAATAGATAACCTGTGTTGTTCTTGGACGTCGTTTTATTCATGTTTATTTCGGACTAATTTATAAAATTATTATTATCAGAACTTGAGAATTAATTTTAGTTAACTTTCTTACGCATAAGTACTTGCTGTTCTAAAAGCAACAGCCGCATTGAATGTCAGGTTGACTGATACTAGTTAGAATATAAGTTTAAGGCAAGGTTTAGAACAGTTTGTATTCTGTAATCAGCCATGTTGTTTTTTAAAATTGAAAAGTTTAACTATCAAGGAAATACACTTTGTATAGTTGTTTTTTTTTTATGGATTTAAAAAGAGAAATTCAAGTCCATTAAATAAACCATTAAACTAAATACCAAATCTATAATCTAAAGAAATCATCAAGGATTGCTTTTCTTTAAGGAATCCATATTCTGCTTTTAGGCCCCATCGCTTATTAAATTGGAAATTTGCACCTAAAAGCATATTCCAATCGTACTGTAATTGCTTGTTAAATTTATAAAAAACATTACTGTCAACAGCTCCTCTAACCAAATCATAGGCACCCTGTCTAAGCTGTTGTTCAAATGGGGTTAAATCACTCCAGTATAAATCTCTACCTGTAATAGGTGATTGTTTTACAACAACTTCATCATTTAAGACCATATCCCAATGATTGTCTAAGTTTTCTTTATCCTCTTCAGTAATACCTAGGGCTTCATCAAAAGCAATGTTTCCAGAGGTTTGACTTGTGAGTTTCTGCGATTGGGCACCTGCCCAAAAGGCAAAATATTTATGAGGGGTCTTTGTTTTGATCTGCTTAATTACCCGAATACCGCCAACTTTAACAAGTACGGGTTTGTCTAATCGTTTATTTGTTGTCCAAGTCCAAGAGTAATCCCCAGCTATATTTACCGGTCCTAAGGGCACAATCCCTAATAAATTAACACCATAATATTGACCTTCAATGTCAGTGATGCTCTCTATTAGGTCACTGCCTACAATACTAAAACTAATCGTTTGTTCACCCCATACACGACCCAATATTCCAGAGACAGATAAAAATGGTAGAATCCAGGTATCAAATCTAACATTCAGGGTGTTGATGCGGCCTTCAGAAGGTCCAAAATCTAAGATGCCTTCAAGGTCAAAATAAGATAATTCTTTATCTGGAGTATCCGGATCTGCAATAGCCATTTCAAAATCCTTAAGTATTATACCCTGTTTGTTATATAGGGTTCCTAATAGGACACCATGAGGAAGTGGGAAGTTGTATCCCTTTTCATAAGCTTTCTTCCCTAGGATGGGAAGTTTGTATTTGTAAGGGCCTCTAGTGTTTGTGGTATCGGTTGTCTGAGCAAGACTAGAAAATGGTAAAGTAAATAAAAAGATAAGGAGTACGATTAATTTTAAGATATCATTCATATGTTCAAAAAACAACTTTTTAATAATACTATGTCATAAATATAAATTTTTTTATTGGAACATAATTAACGCGCTAAATTTTTGTGCATATGAAAAGATAAGTTTATTGGTTAGAGTATCAAGATTGATCATGTTTGATTTGATGTCTTGCTTTTAATAGGCCAGCTTGTGAACATCAGTAAATGCAAAAGGTGAGCCATTAAGACTCACCTTTCACAACTAAACTAAATTAAGGAACTAGTTTTAATTAAAAGTTTTAACAAATTTTTTGCCATGTGTATAACAAATGACCTTGTAGCTTCCTTTGTGTAATCCGGATAATTTAAAAGCTTTATGAATTGTTTGTTTATCCATAATTTTTTCCGTGTGCATCAATTTATAATTACTGTTATCAGTAAAGTAAATTTCTACAATTAGCGGTTCTTGATTTAAGGCTAGCATATTAACATATAGCATATCCTTTTCGGCTCTTAAATAAGGCTTGAAAACCGTGGTTTCAGCGGTTTTATTAAAGATAACCTCTGCTGACTTCACAGAAAATGGAATCGTTTTGATTTCAACATCTTTTTCAAGTTCAAATAAATATTGACCATCGGGAAGGGTTGTTAAATCAAATCCCTTAGTATAAATTCCTGATTTCTGTATCGACTCTTTAAATAGTACCACTCCGTTAATATCTTTAATAGATAATAGGTTTCCTTCTTTAACATTGTTTAAAGAAATAGAGGTTCTTTTAGCGTTGTTTTTAATAAAATAAAACGGCGCTTCATTGGCGAAACTTAACAAGGTAGCAAACATTGTTACCATTAAGAATCCTTTTTTGGTGTTTGTAATTACGTTTTTCATGATTTGGTATTTTATAACGTTCAACACTACAAATATATAATGGATGTTTTGTTAGTAAAACATTGATATTGATATATTTATATGGAATTTTACCCCTTAAGATGGAGCTGGTTTTGTCTTGAGTTAATATAGGATATAATGTGGTTAACGGAGTATATTGTTGTAGAAACACCGGATTTTTTTGAAGTCATTAGTTAGGATATTTTACGTATTATAAAAGTATCGCTGTAAGGGTGGTATTTAAAAAAAAGGGAGTCAATGACCGCTCAATTTGTATGCAACTAAATATAAAGTAATACATAAAATGGTAATGCAATATATAATAGCTTCGTTATTTGAATAAAGTTTGGCCGCCTTGCTTCTCTAATTTTTTTGTGTGCTTTCAAGCGAGAGAATTTTTGGTTTGATCAGAAGATTCTAATTTTCTCTGGTAATAGATGCTGAATAATCACCTTGTGATTTTTTGGTTAAGGGAGTTCGTTGTGCAGTAAACTAAATCTTTATTTTTACAGATGCTTTTTGGGAAGATATTATCTATTGGTAATCCTTACTAATAGATTAAGCATGTTCTGTTAAAAGAAAAGAAATATTTGAAATAAAATGGTTTTGAGAATGTTGTAAAAAATGAAAGTGGGCCACCACAGCCCACTTTACCAACTAAACTAAACTAAATAAGACATTAAACTAATTATTAATGAATGTTGTATACTCTTTGTTATTAGAGTTTATGACGATTTTGTAATTTCCTTTTTCTAATTTATAAGCACGTTCCAGAACTTGTTCATCTACAATTTTTTCAGTGTGTCTTAATTGTAAACCATTATTATGATCTGCATAAATACTAATGCTTACTGTTTCATTTTTAGGAGAAAACTTGGTGATATACACCATATCATTTTCTTTTCTTGTAAAAGGCTTAAAGAATTTAGCTTCTTTTTCTTTATTAAAAACAACCTTGCTACCTTCTACTGAAAAAGGAATAGTGTTATACTCTAGGTCTTTTTCAACTAAAAAGAAGTAGTTGCCATCAGGTAATGCTTCTAAATCAAATCCTTTTTTATAAGTTCCCGTAGTTTCTACTAATTCAGAATATAGAATTATTCCATTTTCGTCTTTTATAGAAATCTGATTACCTTTTTTCACGTCGTTTAAGATTAAAGCCGTTTTTTTAGATCCTTTATCTACTAAAATTTTTGCTTCATCTGCGAATCCCGAAACCGTAGCTAGTAGAGCTACCATTAGAATTCCTTTTGTTGTCTTTTTAAATACGTTTTTCATAATTTGTTGTTATTAACGTTCAACGGTACAAAGATATAGGGCTTCTAAGTCATGGAAAACATCAATTTTGGCTACTTTGTATGCTATTTTAACTGTTAAATGATTGTTAAGTATACGTGATGTTAAAATAGCATATAATAGGGGTAAAAAAATATATAATGTATGCATAATAAGTTTTAAATTTGCCAGAAAAGTGCGCTCATGATTAAAAAGAAACCTACTTTAGAAAAGCTTACTCCAAGTTTTGGTAGTTCATTACTTGTAAAGCAGCATGGAGAAAGCGTGGATAAAAATAACGCCTTTTGGCATTTTCATCCAGAACTTGAACTTGTTTATGTAAATAAAGGTCAAGGAAAGACACATATTGGAAATCACTTATCTTATTTTAATAATAGCCAATTAATATTAATTGGGTCTAATTTACCGCATAATGGTTTTTCGGATAGGCTTACAGCAAACGGCACAGAAACAATTATACAGTTTAAGGCAGATTTTTTGGGACAAGATTTTCTTAGTGTACCTGAGATGGCTAATATAGTAGCTCTATTTGAACGCGCTAAAAAAGGAATACGCTTTAAAATAGAAACTAAGAAGAAGATAGGACTTAAAATTGAAAAACTACTTGAACATAAAGGATTAAAACGTGTGCTTAAGTTTTTGGAAATTTTAAATCATTTGGCAAAGACAGATGATTATATATTGTTAAATGCTGATGGATTTGCCTTTGAAACAGAAGCTCAGGACAGTGCAAAAATTGGAACAATTTTTAAATATGTTCGAGAAAACTTTGAGCATCATATCCCTTTAGATGAAATTGCTGATAAAGTAAGTATGACGGTTCCTGCTTTTTGTAGATATTTTAAAAAATCAACGGGAAAAACATTTACACAGGTGGTTAATGAATATCGCGTAGTACATGCCACGAAGTTATTAACTGAAAGTGATATGAGTGTGACCGATGTTTGTTTTGAGTGCGGGTTTAACAATTTCTCGCACTTTAATAAGACTTTTAATGATATAACGGGCAAAACAGCATCTGGTTATCGTAAAGAAATAAAAATGATGATACAGTAATGTGTTATTATAAGTAATGACTCAATAAATGCAGTCCTTATTATATAGGGTGTTGCAAAATTGAAAGAGCCTGCTGTCTTTTTGGTATAAAAGGGCTGTTTTACAGGTTTTGCTATAGAATAAGGGATTTCAGTTTAGGATTAGAGCTTCCCATGCCACTCAGCATAAAATTGTTCTAGAAAGTTTAGCATATAGTTATGGCGTTCTAGGGCTATTTTTTTGGCGGTTGAGGTATTCATACGATCTTTTAGTAACAATAATTTTTCGTAGAAATGATTTATGGTAGGTGCCTTAGAATTTTTGTATTCTTCTTTACTCATATTAAGGTTGGGTTTTATATCAGGATTATAAAGCCCTCTGTTTTTGAACCCACCATAATTAAAACAACGTGCTATGCCTATGGCGCCAATAGCATCTAACCTATCTGCGTCTTGAATAACATCCAGTTCTGCCGATTTAAATTTTTGGGTTTCATTGCCTCCTTTAAAAGATATGTTTTCAATAATCTGAACAACATGTTCAATGACTTTAGAATCTACATTTAGTTTAAATAAAAACTCCCTAGCTTTTTTTGGACCTATAATTTCATCTCCATCATGAAATTTGCTGTCAGCAATATCATGCAATAGCGCACCTAACCCTATAATTAAGGGGTCTACAGTTTCATCTTTTGCAATAAGTAAAGCATTATTATAAACACGTAAGGTGTGAAACCAATCGTGGCCACCTTCAGCATCAGCTAAGGTTTCTTTTACAAATAGTTTTGTTTTATTGATGATGTTCTCAAATGTCATAGGCTTAGATTTCTTCTAGAATAGACTCGCCCTTAGAGAAGTCACCTGAAGTCCATTGCCAATGTTCATGAAGTCGTATTTTTCCTGAGGCCATAATTTCAGGTTTGGAATAACAAGTGCCAGTCCTTAATTCGTTGTTCTTATTTATTTGATGGTACCTCATGGTAATATGACCATTACTGTCAATAATACCAATAAGATGCCCAGAAAGGATTTGTTCTCCGCTATAATTACAGGTTAATATATTCCCTTCCTGCTGATACTTAAATATTATAGCTGTAGAAACTTCGCTATTATCTGAAGTAGATAATAGCCTAAATCGTTTATTAGTATAATGAATCAAATTATTTTATAGCCGGTTCTACCCATTTAAACTGAAATGAGTTTTCTGGAATTTTCATCCGTTCAGATAAGCGATACATTCGTGCAGGAAGTTTCATGAGGTAATCTCTGGCCTTTTCAGCTTCATCATTAAGCCCTGTGATTTTATCAATTTCCCAACGGTTAATTAATTTTTGTAAAATATCAACATAATCTGTTGAGGTATAAACCCCAATACGTTGTGCTGTGTTAGAAAACTCTTCAAAAGCGGTACCTATTTGATTGCCTGTTTCTCTTAAAAAGTGTGCTGGCATGGTGATTTTCTGTTTCATCATATAATGAAAAGCCATCATCATTTGACTAGGATCTACTTGAAAAATACGTTCCACAAACTCAGAATAAGCGTGGTGGTGACGCATCTCATCTCCTGCAATAATTTTACACATTTTAGACAAACGTTTGTTGCCAACATCTTTGGCGATTTTTGCTACACGATTATGAGATACATAGGTAGCTAACTCCTGAAAACTGGTGTATACAAAGTTTTTATACGGGTCTCTGTCTGTTCCAATATCAAAACCATCTGCAATTAAGTGCTGCGTAGTAATTTCAATTTCTTTCATGTTTACTCTACCAGAAAGGTAAAGGTATTTGTTAAGTACATCACCATGTCTGTTTTCTTCTGCAGTCCATTGACGTACCCATTTAGCCCAACCATTTTGGCCATGTACTTGGTCTACGCCTTCTACATCCATTAACCATGACTCATAAGTTGGTAAGGCTTCTTCTGTAATCATATCACCAACAAGAACAACCCAAAAATCATAAGGAAGCTCTTTGGCCAATTCTCTTATTTCTGTAACATCCTCAAAAAAGCTTGCCGTTGTACCTTCAGAATCTGGAAGAAAATCACTTGGTTGCCAGATGCTATCTATAGGTATTAAATATTTTTCCATTAATGCATCAACGTCTTTTTCCAAAAACTTCATGACTTCAAATCTCTTATTCTTCAATGACATCTTTATATGTATTAAGGTTTTATTTCTTCTGTAATAGTAGTTTCAATACTATTTATAAGTGCTTTCGTATCAACAAAGGTAGCTAATTCTAAAGGTTTATGCACAGTAAATTTTAGGTGATTGCCTAATCCTAAAGGGAATTTGCCATAGCGCATCATTTTCCATGAATTATTAATTGTCACCGGAACGACTAAAGCAGAAGGGATTTTTTTAAATAAAATTTCAAGACCTTTGGTTTGAAACCGTTTTGGTGTACCATCTTTACTTCTGGTGCCTTCTGGAAATATTACGGCTGCCCGGTTATTTTTTTCAATGTATTCTCCAAACGTCATAAGCGCAGGTAAGGATTGTCTTGGGTTTTTGCGGTCTATCAAAGCAGCCCCGCCATGGCGTAAGTTATAAGATACACTTGGGATGCCTTTTCCTAATTCTATTTTGCTAATAAATTTAGGATGGTAAGCTCTAAAGAACACCGATAAAGGCGAAATATCATACATGCTTTGATGATTAGCTACTATTATTAACGGCCTTCCTGTTTCAATATCATAAGGGTTTTCAAAAGTAAAACGTGTTCCTAAAATATGAAGGCAGCGCATTAAACAGATATTCATATAATCGGCGCTTTTTTTATGGGCTTTGTATCCAAAGACATTAAAACAAACCCATTGAATGGGATGAAATATGACCAAGGTTAAAAAAAACGCAATAGTATAAATGGGCGTTAGAATATAGGATGCAAATTTTAACATATGCCAAAATTAGTAAAAAACTTAGTTTTAATATATGGCAATGCAAATGTTATTTTCACATTTTAAACTTGCCGGAGGATTTGGAATTGCACAATCTGAAATAACACCCCACTTGGTGTTGAAGGTTTTCTCTTGTTCATTGTAATCAGCAACTAATGCCTCTAGGTATTGAGTGTCAGTAGATGTGGAATAGACTAAATATTCCCATGGTCCTCCACATGGTTTACTGCCAAAGCCTATATATTTACATGCTGTTGACTCATTACAAACAGACCTATTGGCTAAAGTTTCTATTTCTTTTTTTAATAGGAGTAATTCATTTTGCTCGTCTACTTGTGTAAAAGACGCTTGGTCTTCATCACATTGTGTTGCCATTAAACTTAGGCAAAGGATTATGATTATTGGTGAAAATGCTTTTTTCATTATTGAATACAACTTAAAAAAACGATTTAATATATCAAAAAAGCCACAATAAAAATTGTGACTTTAGCGTAATATTGAAATATCAAAAGCTTTTAGCAATTTGCGTTATAGGCATCAATTAAGTTTTCAGCAATCAATTCTGCAGGGCGTCCTTCAATATGATGACGCTCAAGCATATGAACTAATTCACCGTCTTTAAATAATGCCATGCTTGGTGAGCTAGGAGGAAATGGTACCATATAACCACGAGCAGCATCTACAGCTTCTCTGTCAACACCGGCAAAAACGGTTACTATATTATCAGGTTTTTTAGCGTTATCTAAACTCATTCTAGCTCCTGGGCGTGCATTTGCAGCTGCGCAACCACAAACAGAGTTTACTACTACTAAAGTAGTACCTGCTTTGGCTAAGGCTGCATCAACAGCTTCGGCAGTATGTAATTCTTCAAAACCAACTTTTGTTAAGTCTTCACGCATTGGTTTTACTAATTCTGCTGGATACATATTTTTAAATTTTAATAATTAACAATTTTTAAGACTGCAAAGATACCAATTGTGTAACAAAACCATGATGCAATCAACTAACAAATATTATATTTGACGATAAACAAAATTTATACTTATATGAGTCTTTCAAAATGGATTGGTGGCGCTTTAGGATGGTCTTTTGGAGGTCCTATTGGGGCAATAATAGGTGTTGCAATAGGGAGTCTTATTGACTCGATGTCAAATGGCACTGCCATTTTTGAAGGTGATGAACCATACAGGGGTGGGCGCACACGTCAAAAGCCACAAACCCAATCTGGTGATTTTGAGGTGAGTTTACTCATTTTGGCTTCTATAGTTATTAAAGCCGATGGCAAGCAAGACCAACGGGAATTAGATTATGTGCGTCAACAGTTTACAGGCATGTATGGTAAAGAGCGCGCTAATCATGCGTTTAAGCTTTTTAAGAATATTAACAAACAACAAATTTCTGTACGACCAGTATGCCTGCAGATTCGTCAGATGATGGATCATGCCTCACGTTTGCAATTGCTTCATTTCTTATTCGGAATTGCCAAATCTGACGGGGTTGTTACAGAGGATGAGGTCAAAGAAATTTATAGAATTTCGGGATATTTAGGAATTAATCATAGGGATTATGATAGTATAAAAGCCATGTTTTATAATAGTAGTGAAACGGCTTATAAAGTTTTGGAGGTAGATAAAAATGCATCTGTTGATGAAATAAAAAAGGCCTACCGAAAAATGGTAAAGAAATATCATCCAGATAAGTTAATCCATTTGGGAAAAGAACACCAAAAAGGAGCAGAGGAAAAGTTTAGACAAGTACAGGCTGCTTATGAGCAAATTCAAAAGGAACGTGGATTCTAAATTAAAGCGCTTAAATACTATTAAAGTGTGATGTTGTAGTGTCTATTTTGAATTAATCCAAAAGAATGAATTAGTCTAATGGCTAAAAACTATATTGGTTTCACCCTGGGTAACGGTTAGGTTTAACTTTCGCCCTAAAATCAAAGCTTTGTTTTCTTCTTCATGACCAGCCGGCATATTGAAAGCAATCGGAAAGTCGTAATCTGATAAAGCATCCAAAATAAGCTGTACTATAGAACTTCCCCAAAGGGTTGTGTTTTTTCTAAGATTGGTCATATCTCCCACAATAACGCCCTGGCAGGCATCAAAGTATCCTGCACGTTTCAGGCTTTGAAGCATACGGTCTATATGGTATTTGTATTCGCCAATATCTTCAATAAAAAGTATTTTTCCGTCTGTGTTAAGACTTGATTTTGAGCCAAGCATACTATAAAGTATAGATAAGTTTCCGCCTACCAATTGCCCTGTGGCTGTTCCCTCTTTATTATACTTTGAGCCGGCAAGCGTATAAGAAAGAGGCTTGCCAAAAACAGTGTTTTTAAAAGTAGAAATCGTAGTTTTAATTTGCGATAGATCTTTAGTTAAATTTACGCACATCATGGCGTGAAGGCTTTCAACGCCTTCATTATGAATTTGATTATGAATGCCCGTGATGTCCGAATATCCAATGACCCATTTTGGATTAGTTTTGAATTGCGTCCAATTTAATTTATCTAAAATCCTTACTGCGCCGTATCCGCCTCGTGCACACCAAATAGCCTTAATGCTCGGGTCGTCGAGTGTTTTTTGAAAATCTTCACAGCGTTCGTCATCTGTTCCTGCAAAGTGATTACCTTGACTAAACACATGTTTGCCAACAATAGGGTGTAATCCCCAGCTTTTTAATAGCGCTTTAGCTTGGTTTATCTCACCTTGCTTACTTTTTAATATGCCTGAGGGCGCAACTATAGCAACAGTATCGCCGGCTTTTAAATATGGTGGTTGTTTCAAAATATTAGGAGTTTGGACTTTAGTCATGTTTTGTGCGTCATGCTTATTTATTATAAAGCATAATAACAGGCAAAACAATCCGGTTTTTCGTAGGGTTTTCCACATATTGTAAATGTACATTTTTTTTCTAAATGCCTGCTGAATTGATTACTTTTGTGGCGCGTTAAAAAATGAGTATTTCAGATAGCTTTTAAGCATATGTTTCTGAGGTTTTGTTTTTGAAAGCGTTATGATATAAAGAGACCATAATTTAGATTTTAAAATGAGCAAGCCAAAAAGATATACCATCACAACTGCATTACCCTACACTAACGGACCTATTCATATTGGGCATTTGGCTGGGGTGTATGTGCCAGCAGATATTTACGTGCGTTATTTGAGATTAACCGGAAATGATGTGGCATTCATAGGAGGTAGTGATGAGCATGGTGTGCCAATTACCATAAAAGCTAAAAATGAAGGGGTGTCTCCTCAAGATATAGTAGATAAATACCATGCTATTATAAAACAATCATTTGTAGATTTTGGCATCACCTATGATAATTATTCTAGAACAACAGCACCTATTCATCATGAAACCGCTTCAGAGTTTTTCACAACCTTATATAATAAAGGCGAGTTTATTGAAGAGTCCACGGAGCAATTGTATGATGCTGAAGCCAATCAGTTTTTAGCTGATCGATTTGTTGTGGGGACTTGCCCTAAATGTGGCAACGAAGAAAGTTATGGCGACCAATGTGAAAACTGTGGCACAAGTCATAATGCAACCGACTTGATAAATCCAAAATCTGCATTAACGGGGAATGTGCCTACTTTAAAGCAAACCAAACACTGGTTTTTGCCTTTAGATAAGCATGAAGCCTTCTTGAAAGAATGGATATTAGAAGGCCATAAAAAAGATTGGAAACCTAATGTATATGGGCAGGTAAAATCATGGATTGATGACGGATTACGTCCAAGAGCCGTAACTCGAGATCTAGATTGGGGTATTCCAGTGCCGGCAGAAGGCGGGGAAGGCAAAGTGCTTTATGTGTGGTTTGACGCTCCAATTGGATATATATCGTCAACCAAAGAATGGGCTGCACGAGAAGGAAAAGATTGGGAGCCGTATTGGAAAGATAAAGACACCAAATTGGTGCATTTTATAGGAAAAGATAATATTGTATTTCACTGTATTATTTTTCCATCCATGTTAAAAGCTGAAGGATCTTATATTTTGCCTGAGAATGTGCCAGCCAATGAGTTTTTAAATTTAGAAGGAAATAAATTATCAACGTCTAAAAATTGGGCCGTTTGGTTACCAGAGTATCTAAAAGATTTCCCTGGTCAGCAAGATGTTTTACGCTATGTCTTAACAGCAAATGCACCAGAAACTAAGGATAATGATTTTACCTGGAAGGATTTTCAGGCTAGAAATAATAATGAGTTGGTGGCTATATTCGGAAACTTCATTAATCGCGTTGTCGTACTAACCAATAAATATTATGAAGGCCTTGTGCCTAATCCAGGAGCATTTTCTCAAGAGGATTTAGATGCTTTAGCAGCCGTGAAGGCCTATCCAGATGTTATAGCGAGTTCGATAGAACGTTATAGATTTAGGGAGGCAAGCCAAGAGCTTATGAATTTAGCGCGCTTAGGAAATAAGTATCTGGCAGATGCAGAACCTTGGAAGGTCATTAAAGTAGATGCAGAACGTACAAAAACAATTATGTATGTGGCACTTCAAATAGCATCTGCTTTAGCCACCTTAAGTGAGCCATTTTTACCATTTACATCAGAAAAACTTAAAGGTATACTAGCATACACTAAAAATAGCTGGAATGATGTTTCAGAAAAAGAAGTTTTGTTACCAGCTGGGCATGAAATAGGAAAAGCAGAGTTGTTGTTTTCTAAAATTGAAGATACTACAATTCAAGCACAATTAGATAAATTGGAAGCTAGTAAAAAAGCTAATGAAGCAGCCAATAAGGTTGTAGAGCCTCAAAAAGACACCATTACTTTTGAGGATTTTACCAAGTTAGATATACGTGTTGGAACCATTCTTGAAGCGGAAAAAATGCCTAAAGCCAAAAAGCTGTTAGTTCTAAAGGTGGATACGGGAATTGACGTGCGGACTATTGTATCTGGCATTGCTGAAAGTTTTAAAGCTGAAGATATTATTGGTAAACGCGTTACTGTTCTAGTAAACTTAGCACCAAGAGCCTTAAGAGGTGTTGAAAGCGAAGGCATGATTTTAATGACTGAAAGTGCTGATGGTAAATTGGTGTTTGTGAATCCTGATACAGCAGATGTTGCTAATGGACTGCAGATAAGTTAGGCTGAAGCTAGATGAAATATTTCATAGCCCTAACTTTATTGTTCTTCACTAGTTTTGTTATGAGTCAAGAAGTTGTTCTTGATTTTAAATGTGACCAAGAATCAAGACAGATTAGAAAACAAACTTTTTCTATCTCAAATAGCTTGAATAATTATTTAGGAATTTTTGTAAAAGAAAAGAAAAAGGTTCAGGCTTATTTATTTGATGAACATTTTAATAATATTTCACAGTTTGATTTTGTGTATTTAAAAAAAAGCAAGTATGCTATTCCTTTAGGGACTTCGGTTTTAGGTAATAACTATAGCTTATTTTATTCAGACAAAAACTATCGCAATTTTTGTGTTTACACGGTTAATTTTAATTTAAAGACAACCAGTCTAAAAGAATTTGATATTAAGCTTAGCGATGAACGGTATCTTAAAACTATTAGTCATGAAAACAAAGTATATGTCTTAACAACGAGTTTTGATAATGACATAATTATACGAGAGTTAAATGATAATTATGAATTGGAACTTATAAAAATTCATGGCCTAGAATTACATAAAAAGCAAAGACTTAATAATTCAAAATCCCTTTTAATGTCAACCAGCTTATTTTCTAATAAAAAGTCTAATGTTTTGGAAATTGACAATAGTATTCCTAATGCTCTTGAGCAAGTGTCTCAAGATAATAAAATATACAAACAAGGCGATAAGTTGTATTTAACCTTTGATAACAGAACGGCGGCAACCTTAATGTACATTATTGATTTGACTGATTTTAGTATTCAAAGAAAAGAGTTTAGTTATCCCAGTGGTAAATTGGATGATTTTCAGAGGATGAATTCTTATGTTATAAATGACAAATTACTTCAAATAGCAAGCTCAAGAAAAGAAATGAAACTGGTAGCCAAGACCTTTGAGGATAGCATTTTGAAATCTTTCTATTTTCATAAAGAAGAGCCAATACAAATTAAAAACTCCAAAATTGTTCAAGAAGGCCAAACGGCTGTTCCTTTCGTTACAACAAGGGAGTTTGATGAAACTTCAAAATTTCTCCGAAAAGTGTCTTCTGGAAAGTTAGGTATAAGTGGATACAAGAAAGGGGGTAATTACTATATGACCATCGGAGGTTTTAAAGAGGTTAAAAGAGGTGCGCCTATGATGGGGGGCTCAATACCTTCGTATTCTGTTCAGAATAACACTATAAATATTGTTCAGCAAAATATTAATCCTGTGTATTCTGGGTATAGTTCATATACGATTACAAAGTCTACTTATTTTAATACAACATTAGATTTGGATTTTAATTATGTAAAGAGCAAAGTAGAACTTAACATATTCCAAAAAATTAAGAATTATAGTGATAGCCTAAAGTATGCTTCTAACGAAGATGTGTTTTATCATAATAAAAATCTTTATTTCAGCTATTTCAACTTGCAAGAGGGTAGATATAAATTGGTAAAATTCTAGTTTTTCATAAACCGTCCACACAAGCTGCCCTGCCCACCAAGAAAATAAGATGAAACCAAAATCGTATAGTAATTGATACGATTATCTGAGTAATTTTGAACGATTAATTCTGAAGCAGAATACTCGAATTACAGATGTGTAAATAGTGTTACTTTACCAAATAACGCCATGACAAACGGCACAAAAAAACAGGGCTATTTTCTGTTTTTTTAAGACGAACAGTTTTCTGTAATGTTTTTTAAAACCTAAAGACTAACTTGGCATGCAAAACACATTCACAGAGTTTTCTACCAATGCCATCTTAAAAATAGGAGATGAAGAACTTTTAGAACGCTACAGTAAAGCCGCTACCCAGCCAGAATTATATACTTTTATAAGAACCAAAGATGTTCAGGCAGAACTTCTGGTAGATAGTATTCCTTATACTATAGCTCCAAATAGTGTTTTGGCATTAACTACAGTTCAGTTTTTTCAGTTTATATCGGGTAAAGATTTGGTAGTTTACCAATTTAACAGGGAGTTTTACTGTATTAAAGACCACGATCAAGAAGTGAGTTGTGCTGGATTGTTGTTCTTTGGGAATGTGCATATCCCTATCATTGAATTAAATGAAAAAGAAAATCGCAAACTACATATTCTTCATGAAGTCTTTTTAGATGAATTGGAAACAGAAGACACTATTCAAGCTGAAATGTTACGCATGTTAATGGCGCGTTTCATAATCATAAGCACACGGTTATTAAAATTGAAAGCGGGCTTTGTTGAACCTTCAAAGAACATCAAAGTTGATTTACTGCGTGAATTCAACATGTTGGTTGAAGCACATTTTAAAACAGAGCATAGCGTCTCGTTTTATGCGGAAAAGCTTTTTAAATCGCCTAAAACTTTATCCAATACGTTTGCTAAATTAAATACAAGTCCGTTGCATATCATTCATGAGCGCATTGTACTTGAAGCAAAACGTTTATTAATCTACACAGAAAAGACGGCCAAAGAAATTGCCTATGACGTAGGCTTTGAAGACGCCTCTCATTTAAGTCGATTATTTAAAAAACACACCAACTTATCGCCTTCAGACTTCAAAAAGCAACTTAAAAAAACAGTTTAGGGAAAAATTGACAAGCCACAGGGCATTCCTTCTATTTTATTACACCTCCTTCTCATGCATCTTTGTACTGTATAATTAAAACAACAAAGTCATGAATTTAAAACACATATCTATTTTCAATTTAATTGAAATATTTAGAGGAAAAAGAAAGGAAGTGTTAAACACCATTTCTCCGCAAACACATTGTGAGCAAAATCATATTTCAGATTTCTACTGTGATGCAGAAAGGCCTTATATAACTACTAATACCATAGGTTAAATCCATAAAGGGAAAAATTGACAAGCCAAAAGGAAAAGCATACATGGTGTAACCTTTAGAACAGTTGCACCTTTGTACCAAGAATTACAAACCACAAAATTTAAAATAACAAATCATTTAAAAATTAAAATTATGAGCACATTTAATGTACCAACAAGAGACCAAGTAAGCGAAAACAACCAAGCGATATTCGATAATTTAAACAAAGCATTAGGGTTTGTACCTAATCTCTATGCTACTTACGCACATAGTGATACGGCTTTAGAAAATTATTTAGGCTTTTCAAATGCAAAAACGTCATTATCATCTAAAGAAAAAGAAGTTGTAAACTTAGCTGTTAGTCAAGTCAACAATTGTATTTACTGTTTATCTGCTCATACAGCCATTGCAAAAATGAATGGTTTTACAGACGAACAAATTTTAGAGTTAAGAGCTGGAGAAGCATCTTTCGATAATAAATTAGACGCCTTAGCAAGATTGGCTAGAAACATCACTGAAAATAGAGGGAGAACAGATGAAGCTGTATTAGAAAACTATTTTAATGCAGGATACTCAAAAGGCAATTTAATTGATACCATTGCTTTAGTAGGTGATAAAACTATTTCTAATTATATACACAGCACAACACAAGTGCCAGTAGATTTTCCAATAGCACAGCCTTTAGAAGTGGCAACGGTATAGTAAAAAAGCCTGTAAGGTTGTTAAAGTTTTACAGGTTTAAAATTAAAATCAATACATAATCATTCCCCAAAAAAAAGGGGTAAAAACCAAAAAAATCATGAAAAAAGTAATTTCAATTTTAGTAATCGCATTAGCATTTTCATTAAACACAAATGCACAAGATGCTATGGCATCGGTAAAAACAATTTCTTTAGAGCAAACTAAAGGCGAATTCGTTCAAAAAGCATTAACGGTAAATGAAGGTACTTATGTATTTGAAGTTTCAAATAACCATGCGGCCAAAGAAGTAGGTTTAGTATTAGTGCAAAAAGGTAAAGATGCTAGTAAACCAGAGAACCATATTAAAACGGCTTATGTTACAACAGTTGTTAAAGATGGCGAAACTCAAAAAACAAATGCAACAACATTAGCAAAAGGCGAGTATGTGTATTTCTGTCCTTTAAATCCAACACCACTGTATACGCTTACAGTGCAGTAGTATTTAGATTGATTAATAGCAAGAAAAGGTTATTCTATTAGAGAATAGCCTTTTTTTATTCAACTTGACCAAAAGTTGCTTATGAAATTTTTAACTTTACAAAAAACAAGAAAATTATGTTATCAAAATCTATACAAGACGCTTTAAATAATCAAATAAAAATAGAAGCTGAATCTTCTCAAATATATTTAGCTATGGCCTGTTGGGCAGAAGTTAAAGGTTTGGAGGGTGTTGCTAACTTTATGTATGCCCAAAGTGACGAAGAGCGAGAACACATGCTAAAACTTGTAAAGTTTGTAAATGAACGTGGCGGCCATGCCAAGATTTCGCAATTAAAGGCGCCTAATGTGACCTTCAAGTCGTTTAAAGAAATGTTTGAAAAATTGTTTGAACATGAAGTGTTTGTTTCTCAAAGCATCAATGAGCTGGTGCATATTAGTCTTCAAGAAAAGGATTATGCTACCCATAATTTTCTACAGTGGTATGTTGCAGAACAAATAGAAGAAGAAGCAGTAGCGAGAACCATTCTTGATAAAATTAATATGATTGGTGATGATAAAGGGGGCTTATATTTATTTGATAGAGATATTGAGAATTTAACGGTGACAACCGCAGCCACAAATACACCAGAATAATTTTAACATTTAAGCTTATTTAGATTTAATAAAAATAACTTACATTTGCCCGAAATTTCAATATTACATTGTTCTGTGGGTAAAAAAAAGCAAAAAAAAGCAATCAAAAAATTACGTAAATTAGGTCTTGATGTTCCTGAAAAAGTAAAATCTAGTTGCTGTAAAAAGTTTAAAAAAGGAGAGAATAAACGCTGTAAAAAGTGTCCTTGTTTTGATTTGATAAAGAAGGTGGCTTAATTTGACCTGCGTGGTACGCGTGTAGAATGCATTAATTCTAATTTCCAAACCGTATCTTTTTTAACAGCAACAATACTTTCTAGCCATTCTAATTTTCTAATAATGCTGTCTTTTTTAAATGTAGCATAATTATGATAGGCCATCCAAATTCGATGTCCTTCTTTTTTAGCATTGAAGAAATCAAAACTATTTATTCGTTTTATGCCTTTGTCACGTAATTTGGCCTGTTTACACCAATTGGCAATAGTATCATTAGTCCATACCTCACCATGTTCTAGTAGTACAAAATCATCAGTGTGGTACTTGGTAATAAGCGTTTCGTTTTTAGCACCCCAAATATCATCAAAAATGTTTTGAACAAGAGTTTCAACAGCTACAAAGTCTTCTTTATTATCAGTGTTTTTTTCTTTTTGATTAACGCAGCTGGTTAGGGTTAAAATAGTTACAAGGAATACTTTAATTACGTGATTCATGGTATATGTGTTTTTCAAATTTAAGTCAGTTATAAACTTTATTTTAGCATTATAAAATATGAGAGTTCATCATGACACAGCTAAAATATATACTTTCTAAAATACAACTTCCTGAGCAATCTGTTAAAAATACTATTGCATTACTTAATGAAGATTGTACCATTCCATTTATTTCTCGTTATAGGAAAGAACGAACAGGTAATTTAGATGAGGTTCAAATTGAGCGTATTGTAAAGTTTAGAGATGAATATGAAATCTTAGAAAAACGAAAAAAGACCGTTTTAAAGGCCTTGGAAGAACAGGCGGTTTTAACGGCAGAATTAGAACATAAAATAGGGTTAATTCAGGATTTATCAACTCTAGAGGATGTTTATCTACCTTTCAAGAAAAGCAGAAAAACCAAAGCAGAAAAAGCAAGGCAAAATGGATTAGAGGCCTTAGCCAAAATTATAATGTCTCAAAACGCCAAAGATATTGATATCATTGCCTACAAATATGTTAAGGGAGATGTGGCGTCTATTGAAGACGCTCTAGAGGGGGCAAGACACATTATAGCCGAATGGGTTAATGAGCGCTCAGATATTAGGCATAATATACGCCGTCAATTAGAGCGCCATGCTATGATTTCTACTAAGGTAGTTAAATCTAAAGCTACGGAAGAGCATGCTCAAAAATTTAGAGACTATTTTGATTGGGAAGAGGCATTGAGTAGAATACCGTCACACCGATTATTAGCCATTTTAAGAGCTGAAAAAGAAGGATTCATTCGTTTGAAAATTGAAATTGATCATGATCGCGCTTTAGATAATATTGAAAGAAAAATTTTAAAAAGTAATAATGAATGCTCAGAACAGATTGAAATAGCCATTAAAGATGCCTATAAGCGTTTGTTATTACCATCACTAAGTAATGAAGCTTTGCAAATAGCAAAAGATAAAGCCGATGAATCTGCCATAAACGTTTTTGCTAAAAACTTAAGGCAACTTTTGTTAGGTTCGCCATTAGGAGAAAAGCGTGTTTTAGCTATTGACCCTGGGTTTAGAACAGGTTGTAAGGTGGTCTGTTTAGATGCTCAAGGGCAATTAAAATATAACGAAACCATTTATCCGCATCCACCGAAAAGCGACAGTACTGGTGCCATAAAAAAAATAAGTTCCTTGTGTGATGCTTATAAGATTGAAGCAATTGCCATTGGAAACGGAACCGCCTCGCGCGAGACGGAAGCCTTAATTAGAAAAGTACATTTTAAAAATGATGTGCAAGTTTTTGTAGTCAGTGAAGCTGGTGCAAGTATTTATTCGGCCTCTAAAATAGCCAGAGAAGAATTCCCTAATTATGATGTTACCGTACGTGGTTCGGTATCTATTGGAAGAAGACTTCAGGATCCATTGGCAGAACTTGTGAAAATTGATGCCAAGTCTATAGGGGTTGGGCAGTATCAACATGATGTAGACCAATCAAAATTGCAAAAACAACTGGATGTCGTGGTTGAAAATTGTGTGAATGCCGTTGGCGTGAATATCAATACCGCGAGTAAAAGTCTTTTAAGTTATGTGTCGGGAATAGGACCAAAATTAGCTGAAAATATTTTCAATTATAGAAATGAACATGGGGTATTTCAGTCTAGAACTGATATTAAAAAAGTGCCACGTTTAGGTGGAAAAGCTTTTGAACAAGGTGCTGCTTTTTTAAGAATTAAGGACGCTAAAAACCCCTTAGATGATTCGGCTGTGCATCCTGAACGGTATGTAGTTGTCTCTAAAATGGCGAAAGATTTGGGGAAATCGGTTCAAGAATTAATAGGAAATTCTGCCTTGCTCAATAGGATAGATTTAAAACAGTATTGCACAGATACCGTAGGGCTTTTTACCCTTGAAGATATTGTCAAAGAGCTGGAAAAACCGGGGCTAGACGTTCGTGAACAAGCCAAAGTATTTACATTCAATCAAAATATAAAAACCATTAATGATTTACGAGAAGGGCAACTGCTACCGGGAATAGTTAACAATATCACCAATTTTGGATGTTTTGTTAATGTTGGGATTAAAGAAAGCGGACTTATTCACGTGTCTAATTTGTCTGATGGTTTTGTGAAAGATGTCAATGAACACGTTAGTTTACATCAGCAAATTATTGTAAAAGTTTTGGAGGTTGATGTTCCGCGAAAACGGATTCAATTGAAGTTGCATAAATAGGCATTCCTTAAATTCTTATCTTTAGCTTAAAACAAGCAAATTTTATGAAGATTAAAACCGTCTATTTATTGGGCTTTCTGGCACTTCTGATATCCTGTACTAATTCAGAAGCTAAGAAAAATGAAGCAATTGCTCATGAGGATACCGCCTTTTATAATCGAAAAATAGTTGACTTAACCCATGAGTTTTCAGATGAAACCGTGTATTGGGTAACCGCCAAAGAATTTGAAATGGAAGTTGTGGCTGATGGTGAAACGGATATGGGCTTTTATTATGCTGCTAATAATTTTACCACTGCAGAACATGGTGGAACACATATTGATGCTCCAATTCATTTTGCTAAGGGGAAACAATATGTTAATGAAATTCCTTTAGAGAATCTTATGGGATCGGCAATTAAGATTGATGTTTCAGAAAAGGCATTAATCAACCCTGATTATTTGGTAAGCATTGAAGATTTTACGCATTGGGAAAAGACAAACGGCATGCAAATACCTGACGGAAGTATTGTTTTATTGGAAACGGGATTTTCTAAGTATTATCCAAATAAGAAGACGTATTTGGGTACCGATCAACGTGGTCCTGAGGCTGTGAAATTGCTTCATTTTCCGGGTTTGTCACCTGAAGCAGCACAATGGTTGGTAGACCAGAGAGATATAAAGTCCGTTGGGTTAGATACGCCAAGTATTGATTATGGCCAGTCGCAGTATTTTAAATCGCATGTTATTTTATTATCCAAAAACATCCCCGCTTTTGAAAACCTAACGAACCTAAGCGAATTACCAAGTAAAGGCTTTGATGTAGTTGCTTTACCCATGAAGATTAAAGAAGGTAGCGGAGCCCCTTTACGAATAATAGCTTTAGTCCATTAGGATGCTTATTGGCCAGAAAATGTATGCTTAAAATTGCTTATCATCCTATCTATAAACATCCATTACCAGAGGGGCATCGGTTTCCTATGATAAAATATGAGCTGTTACCAGAGCAGTTGCTTTATGAAGGAACGTGCAACCCATCCAATTTTTTCAAGCCAGACCGTCCAGATGAAACGCACATATTAAGAGCGCATAAAAAGCATTATTTTGAAAGCCTGAAAGGATTAAGCCTTGATGCTAGGGCCATTAGGAAAATAGGATTTCCGTTGAGTAAGGCTTTGGTTGAGCGAGAGGTTATCATTGCAGATGGCACTTTAAAGGCTTGTGATTATGCCCTAAAATTTGGAATTGCCATGAACATTGCCGGCGGAACACACCATGCCTATTCAGATAGAGCTGAGGCCTTTTGCCTACTTAATGACCAAGCCATTGGAGCACGGTATTTAATCAATGAAAAAGGGTTGAAGAATGTGCTAATAGTTGATCTAGATGTGCATCAAGGTAATGGTACTGCTGAAATATTTAAAAATGACTCTACGGTTTTTACCTTTTCAATGCACGGTAGAAGTAATTACCCTTTTAAGAAAGAGGAAAGTGATTTAGATATAGCCCTAGAGCCTAAAACAGATGATAAAACGTATCTGACAACTTTAAAGCACATATTACCCAAACTTATAGAGGAACAAAAGCCAGACTTTATTTTTTATCTCTCAGGCGTAGATGTTGTGGCCTCTGATAAATTGGGAACACTAGGTCTTACGATACAAGGATGTAAAGAGCGAGATAGATTTGTCCTTCAGACGTGCATTGATTATGGTTTACCGGTTATGTGTTCTATGGGTGGTGGCTATTCGCCAGATATTAAAGTAATTATTGAGGCACATGCAAATACATTTAGACTGGCTCAAGACCTGTTTTTTTAAAAGGAGGCTTTTTTCTTGATATCATAAAAAAAGCGTCCATTGTCATGAACGCTTCAAAGCTTATTTAATAATCTTCTTTATCATTTTCGTGTTGTATAGATATGCAACCCTATTCTAATTCCATTTTAAAAACGTTTGCTAAACCACTAAGTTCAATGCCTTCAGGAATGGTAAACGTATATGTTCTTTCCGTTTTATTCCATGTTACTTCTTTTCCAGATTTCAGCTCCACAATGCGTTTAACAGGAGAGGCAGGACCGTAACCTATATTATTCATTTTTCCTAAAGAAATCTCGGTGCTAGCCTCTGGTTTGCCCAATAGGAATATATAAAGTGATTTTTTGTCTTTAGACGTTGTGAACCTTATATCACTTGCAGTATATTCCACTTTAGCCGATTGTCCACCATGTGCCCCTTCCGCTGCTTTTGCATGTCCAAAACCATAAATATGAAAAGGACGGGTGCCATATACAGCTTCACCATAAGTGTCTAACCATCCACCAACATTCGTTAATAAATCACGTTGCTCTTTGTTTATAGTCCCATCCGCCATTGGCGAAACATTTAATAAAACAACACCGTTTTTACTCCAAACATCAATCATATTTCTTAAAAGTAGTTCAGGTGATTTATATACTTGCCCATTTGTGTAACACCAACTACCTTTATCACTAACTGTAATATCGGTCATCCAGGTGGTTTCAGAAAGATCCTTTTTACCACCTTGCTCAATGTCTAATACACTCATGCTTTTTGGTAAATCGTCATGTTTTGCAACTAAAACAGGTTCTTGCCCAGTTTTTATACCATGATTGAAGAAGTGAGCAGACATCTCTTTAATTTTTTCTTCTGAAACATGATTTAACCATACATCATACCACAACAGGTCTGGCGAGTATTTATCAACAACTTCGTTAACTTGATCCAACCAATATTGATCAAATTCTGTTTGAGGTAAATTCCCATAGAACTTTTTAAGATCAGGATCTTCACTTGATGTTGGATAATTAGGATGGTATGCAAAATGACTATTATAAGTATCCCACTTTGTAGAATCGCCTTCATGCCTTTGTCTCAAACGTGCATGATGAAAAGAGGTCATGGTTTTTAATCCACGCTTTTTAAGTGCCGTTAAAATTTCACCTGTAATATCTTTTTTGGGACCCATATCAGTTGAATTCCATGGGTTGATTTCACTATCCCACATGGCAAAACCATCATGGTGTTGTGCCACAGGTCCTGCAAATTTTGCGCCTGCAGTTTTAAATAAATCTGCCCAGTTTTCAGCATCAAAATGCTCAGCTTTAAACATGGGAATAAAATCATGATAACCAAATTCTTCTAGAGTGCCATAGTTATTTTCATGAAATTCTTTATAATCTGGATAGACATCTTCACGATATAATCTATAAGGATACCATTCTGAACCATACGCGGGAACGCTATATACGCCCCAATGAAAATAAATACCAAGTTTTGAATCTTGAAACCATTCTGGATCAGCAGTATGTTTTGCTAATGATGTCCAGTTTGCTTCATAGGTTTCAGTAGTTTTAACATTTGATTTTACCTTTTTGTCTCCACAAGAATATAATACTAATATTAAAACGAAACATTTTACTATTTTACTCATAACCAATTGTATGTCAGTGTATTTAACTCAAAATTTTATGAAGTTAAAAGTAAATCATATATTATGAGGTGAATATAACTATTGTTCTAAAAGCAACAACTATTGGGTTTTTTTACAAAAGCTGGATGTTTTGCTGTTTTTTTGTTCAAGTATCGTTTTTTAAATTGTTTTCTCCGAAGCGTTATGACTTGGTAATTGTTTTATTTGGACTAAGTGCTTAATTTGGGCTCTAAATATAGACCCTTGATTAACGGCATAAAAAAATGCAAACCTATAGGGTCTGCATTTAAATTTTTCTTGAAATAATCGGTCAGGTATTATCTGTTCATGTTTTTTATTTCATCTATAAAAGTTTCTAAATCTGTACCTGAGTTAATTAAGTCCATGGCTTTAGCAACTATATATTTTACATTTTCAGGATGGAATCCAAGACCAATCCCAATTTTGTGTAGCATAATATTTTCTATATCCTTAGTTAAAGAATCCACATGTACCATACGCGCTAAATCATACAAGCGTTCTAAACGATGATTATATGAAATTGGAGGATTTATTGGGTGTGTAATATAATTTTTTAGAATTTGCTTATACTTCTCTTGTCCAATACCTAAATTTTGAGCCAATCGGTCTAAAAAGGATTTTTCTTCATCAGTTATAACACCATCATACATGGCTACACGCACAATAGAAGCAAAATGGTTTTCATTACGCTTTTTAAAACCACTATCAAATAAATTTGAAAACGACATATATTTTATCTTTTTAAATGAAAACAAAAGGTACATATTTTTTTCATTTTTCAAAGTAAGTGTGCCTATAATTTTTAGGGTTTCCTAGGATTTCATAGCGCTTGAATTATGACCTTTCCATAAGGCTATGCAGCACAACGATTTCTTAAGGAGAAATAAGGGATAAATTCCAAGTTCCAATAAATTAAATATAAAATAATCAAGGCAAACCTTATATTTGCAGCTCAAAACAAAATTAGGTGAGTACATCTGCCCTCTCTCAAACCTATGTACAGGCTTTGCAAACGCAAAATCTGCGGAAAGCTATTGCACAAACTCAAAGTAAAACGCATCTTAAAGGGCTTGTAGGGTCTTCATTTTCATTTGTCATTTCTAGTGTATTTAAGGAAGCTAATAAACCGTTTCTTCTCGTTTTTAATGATAAAGAGGAGGCTGCACATTATCTAAATGATTTAGAGCAGTTACTTAATGATAAAAATGTTTTATTCTACCCAGGGAGTTATAGACGCCCATATGATATTGAAGAGACAGATAACGCCAACGTATTATTACGTGCAGAGGTTTTAAACCGAATAAATTCTCAGAAAAAACCCGCCATAATAGTAACCTATCCTGATGCCCTATTTGAAAAGGTTGTCACACGAAAAGAGTTAGAGCGTAATACGCTTAAAGTTGGGGTTGGTGATAACTTATCTATAGACTTTGTAAATGAGGTGTTATTTGAATATCAATTTAAACGGGTAGACTTTGTTACCGAACCAGGAGAGTTTTCCGTTCGGGGAGGAATTGTAGATGTGTTTTCATTTTCTAATGATGAGCCTTACCGTATTGAATTTTTTGGTGATGAGGTAGATAGTATTAGAACTTTTGATGTGGAGACACAGTTGTCTGTTGAGCAAATCAAAAAAATCAATATCATCCCCAACGTAGCCAATAAAATGGTTCAAGAAAGCCGACAAAGTTTTCTGAAATATATTGCGCAAAAAACAGTCATTTGTTTAAAAAATGCCGATTTACTTTTTTCGAGAATCGAGGATTTCTATGGTAAAGCCGAGGAAGCCTTCAAAGCCCTTTCCTCTGATATTAAACATGCTGAACCCGATGAGCTGTTTTGTAATGCAGAATTATTGAAAAAGCAATTACTTGATTTTTCAATAATTGAGTTTGGAAGTACCGCAGTTTTTAATAATGACGGTATTAAGAGCGAAACGCCGCAATCTGATTCATTAGATGGGATAACCACGTTGCAAGCGCCTCGTAATGGCGAAATCATTTTTAAAACCACACCGCAACCATCCTTTAATAAGCAATTCAATCTTTTAATAGAAGATTTAAACACCAACCATAATAAAGGCTATACGAATTATATAGCCTGCGTGAGCGAGCAGCAAGCCAAGCGTTTTCATGATATTTTTGATGATGTAGAAGAAGAAGTGTCTTACCAAACTATTGTGCAATCTTTACATCAAGGGTTTGTAGATCATGATGCTAAAATTTTATGCTATACCGATCATCAAATTTTTGAGCGTTACCATAAGTTTCAACTTAAAAACGGATATGCCAAAAAACAGGCCATTACGCTCAAGGAGTTAACCAATTTAGATATAGGTGATTATGTAACCCATATCGATCATGGAATTGGACGTTTTGGCGGTTTACAAAAAATTGATGTTGAAGGGAAGAAGCAGGAAGCTATAAAATTGGTTTATGGGGAACGGGATGTATTGTATTTAAGCATTCATGCGCTTCATAAAATCACCAAATTTAATGGCAAAGATGGCAAGCCCCCTAAAATATATAAGTTAGGAAGCAATGCTTGGAAAACGCTAAAACAAAAAACGAAAGCGCGCGTAAAACATGTGGCTTTTAATTTAATAAAACTTTACGCTAAACGGAAAACGCAAAAAGGGTATCAGTATAATCCAGACAGTTACATGCAGCATGAGTTGGAGGCGTCATTTATTTATGAAGATACTCCAGATCAGAGCTCAGCTACTGCAGATATTAAAGCGGACATGGAAAGCGAACGCCCTATGGATCGTTTAGTTTGTGGTGATGTTGGGTTTGGTAAAACGGAGGTGGCCATAAGGGCGGCATTTAAGGCGGTGGATAATGGAAAGCAAGTAGCCGTATTGGTGCCAACTACCATACTAGCTTATCAGCATTCTAGGACATTTAGGGCGCGTTTAAAGGATTTTCCAGTTACCGTAGATTATGTAAATAGGTTTAGAACGGCCAAAGAAAAGCGTGAAACACTTGAAGGTTTAGAACAGGGAAAAGTTGATATTATTATTGGAACGCATCAATTGGTAAATAAAAACGTTAAGTTTAAAAACTTAGGACTTTTAATTGTTGATGAGGAACAAAAGTTTGGTGTTGCTGTAAAAGAAAAACTGAAAACCATTAAGGATAATGTTGATGTCTTGACATTAACGGCAACCCCAATTCCTAGAACGCTACAGTTTAGTTTGATGGCAGCACGAGATCTATCTGTAATAACTACGCCTCCACCAAATCGTTATCCTATTGAAAGTCATGTGATTCGCTTTAATGAAGTCTCTATTCGTGATGCTGTAAGTTATGAGATTGAACGTGGTGGGCAAATATTTTTTATTCATAACCGCATTGAAAACATTAAGGAAGTCGCTGGAATGATTCAAAGATTAGTGCCTGATGCTAAAATAGGTGTTGGTCATGGGCAAATGGATGGGAAGAAGCTCGAACAATTGATGTTGGCGTTTATGGATGGCGCTTTTGATGTTTTAGTAAGTACTACAATTGTTGAAAGTGGGCTAGACGTGCCAAATGCAAATACGATATTTATTAATAATGCGAATAACTTTGGGCTGAGTGATTTGCATCAAATGCGCGGTCGTGTTGGGCGTAGTAATAAAAAAGCCTTTTGTTATTTCATTACACCAGAGTATTCTGCCATGACCGATGACGCCAGAAAACGTATCACCGCACTTGAACAGTTTACGGAATTAGGAAGTGGTTTTAACATTGCGATGAAGGACCTTGAAATACGCGGTGCCGGAGATTTGTTGGGTGGTGAACAAAGTGGATTTATCAATGAAATTGGTTTTGATACCTACCAAAAGATTTTAAATGAAGCTATTGAAGAACTTAAGGAGAACGAATTTAAAGATTTATATGACGAGCCTGAAGAGGATAAGGTTTATGTGAAAGACGTGACCATTGATACCGATTTTGAATTATTATTTCCAGATGGTTATGTAAATAATATTGCTGAACGATTGAATCTTTATACCCAGCTTAATAATTTAAAATCTGAAGATGAATTACATATCTTTGAAAAGGAATTGATAGACCGTTTTGGAGAATTACCACCACAAGTGACCGACTTGTTAAATAGTGTCCAAATAAAGTGGTTAGCAAGTAAAATTGGATTTGAAAAAATAATAATGAAGCAAGGGAAGTTGATAGGTTATTTTATAAACGACCAACAAAGTAGTTTTTATCAAAGCCCTAGTTTCACAAAGGTGTTAAAGTATGTGCAAACCAATGCTGCTGTGTGTAAAATGAAAGAGAAGCAAACTAGAAACGGTTTAAGACTGTTATTAACTTTTGAAAATATAAAATCTGTAAAAAAAGCCTTAAATGCCTTACAACCTATTGTGGCCTAATCCTTGTTTTAAAAAAAATATGAAACGTTTTATTTTTACTCTTTTCTTAATTCCCGGTTTGTTATTAGCACAGCATTCAGTTAAGGGCATATTTACGCCTGCAAAGAGTTATAATGTAATATTGCTTTATAAGGTCACTCCAACGATTTCGGAATATGTGGCTAATGCAAAAATAGATGAACATGGACATTTTGAAATCCAGTTAGATTCAACCCTGGAAAAAGGGGTGTACAGAATGGTCTACGCAGTTCCACAAGAAGATTATAATTTTGATGTTATTGTTAATGGAAAGGAAGATATTGAACTAAGTTTTAATGCGGAAACTGGGGTTACGTATCAAAATTCATTCGAAAACAAGCTATTGTCATCCTATACTAACAGTATGTCTATGGTTACGCAAAGTATTGGTAATTATTTTAGGGAAAGAAGTACGGATACCACGGCTCTAAATACCATATTTGAAACTCAAAGAACAACGCAAGAAAACTATGAAAACGCCGCTAAAGGCACAATAGCATTAGAGTTTATTAAAGCAAACAAACCTTATACACCAAGTGGTTATTTGGATATAAGATCATATGTCAAGGCTTTAAAAACGCACTATTTTGATTATATAGATTTTAATAATCCTGTATTACAGAGTTCCAGTTTTTTAACAGAAAAAATGTTGAATTATGTCTTTGGAATGTCTTCAAGATCAAAAGATAAGGTAGCTACTTTTAAAACGAATATAGATGTTGTTTGCAATAAAATGAAAGGAGCTCCTAAGGAAGTTCAGCGTGTTTTGTTATTTGATTTATGGCAGCAAATGGTTGATTTGAAAATGGAGTCTGTTGCGAACTACATTTCAGAAACGTATTTAATGGATGTTGCTGTAACCTTAAATGATCAAGACCTTTTACGTACTTTAATATTGCACAGAGATCTTTCAAATGGGACTAAGGCGCCAGATTTTTCATTGGATGTGATTGAGAACGGTACAACGGTAACTAAAAAATTAAGTGAATTAGATTTACCAGATCATAATATTATTGTCTTTTGGAGCACGGGTTGTTCGCATTGTTTAGATGAGGTGCCTCAATTGCAAAAATTCATCAATGGTATTGAGGCTCTGGAGGTAAAGGTTATTGCTATAGCTTTAGAAGATGAGCCTACTAAATGGAATGAATTACAAAAAACGTATCCTGAGTTTCTTCATGTTTATGGTGAAGGGAAATGGGATAATGATATTGTAGAATCCTATGGAGTAAAGGCTACACCAACGTATTTTATTTTGAATAAAGACAAAGAAATCATTGGTAAGCCGGAAGATATAGAAGCTTTAAAAGCGTTTTTTCAGCAAGACAATTAAACTTGGTTTTTAGAAATGAAAAAAGGCGTTTTTTATATGCTCCATCTTAAATTGGTTGTTTTCTTTAACGATAGCAATAATATCAAAGCGTACTTCAACATCTAATTCATTTGTATTTATATAGGCATCAACGGCCTTGACTAGGCGTTCAATCTGTTTGGGTTTTACAAAATCTTGCGGGTTGCCAAAAGCGGATGTCGAACGTGTTTTAACTTCAATAATGGCTAAAGTATCATGTTTTAATGCCATAATATCTACTTCAGCTTTGTCAAATCGGTAATTGCGTTCAACAATGTCATAGCCCTTTTTTAATAGAAAATCTACTGCTAATTGTTCGCCTTTTTTACCTAGTTCGTTGTGTTGTGCCATAATTACCCTCTAAACAAAAAGAAATCATCTTTCATATGTTCTATTTTACCATCTTCATTTGTGATGATGTAGTCAATGGCCTGAGTGGTAAATAGTTGTCCTTTTTCGGTTAATGAAACAATATTTTTATCAAATTGAATCATGTTGTTTTTAAGTGCCAAATCTAAAACCGTTTTGGATCTTACCTTCTGCCAATTAATATGTTCGTTAAGATGATTAACATGGCGTTCACTTTCTTCGGAATGATTTTTTAAGTGCAGTAAAAAGGTTAGCAGTGAAACTTCAGTACGCTGTTGTTTTTCTCTATATAGCACAGCAATAACACCCTTGTTTGGTGCAAATAAATAAACCAATAAAAAAACTAAACCTAGCATAGTTGTAATGGATCCAGCAATAGAAGCATCTAATCCATGTGCCAACCAATAGCCTGAAATAGCACTAAAAACACCAAAGCCTATGGCGTAAAGTAACATGCGCTTTAAATCGTTGGTAAGTAGATAGGCAGTGGCTGCAGGTGCAATCATTAGGGCTACCACTAGAATAGCGCCAACGGCATCAAAAGCGCCAACGGTTGTAATGGATGATATAGTCATTAATCCATAATGGATAATAGCTGGCGAAAACCCTAATGAAGCTGCTAAGCCAGCATCAAAGGTGCTTATTTTTAATTCTTTAAAAAAGGCAATAAGAAGGCCTATGGTAACTATTAATATACTGCCGATAACCCATAACGATTTGGGTCCAACATCCACTCCAGAAATAATAAGTCTGTCAAAAGGGGCGAAGGCTAATTCTCCTAATAATACGGCATCGACATCTAAATGCACATCGTTGGCGTTTTTGGCAATTAAAATGACTCCAATACTAAACAAAATAGGGAAAACTAAACCAATGGCGGTATCTTCTTTAACGAGCCCTGTTTTCTGAATGTATTCTACCAAAACCACCGTTAGAATTCCGGTAAGCGCTGCAAGTAATATTAATAATGGCGAATTTAGATCTTGAGTTATAAAAAAACCAATAACAATACCGGGTAATATAGAATGACTAATGGCGTCACTAATCATAGCCATTTTTCTTAGCACTAAAAACGTGCCTGGGATAGCACAAGCAATTGCAACTAAACTAGCGATAAGCTGTATTTCAAACTGCGCATTACTCATCATTCGAATTTTGTTGGTTATATAAATTTGTTGCTGTTTTAAAACCTTCTTCGGTTAAACTCCACATATTACCATCAAGTTTTACATAGTTTTTTCTAACCAATTGTTGTAGTGTGCCTTTTGTAAACCCTTGAAAGTTATTAAGAATGATAATGGCATGTGGGTGTGATATGTTTTCATGGGTTTCTGCAATGCGAAACATAAAGGCTAAGGTTTTATGAAGCTGTAAATCACGTCGGTTTTTAATAAAGCGTATTTGTTTAAATAGGAGTCCTCTACTGGGTGAAAAAATAAATGAAAACAACACAAATATTCCTGCTATAATGACAATTACGGGTCCTGTTGAAAGGTTGTTTTGAGTGGCGCTAATTGCTGTTCCAAAAACCCCTGAAAGGGCTCCGAAAATAGCGGCTAAAAAGACCATCATACCAAGACTATTGGTCCATTGTCTCGCTGCTGCCGCAGGAGCTAATAACATGGCACTCATTAAAACAACACCTACGGTTTGTAGGCCTAATACAATGGCTAGTACGATAAAGGTTGTAATTAGTATGTCTATAAATTTTGTGTTGAATCCTAAGGTTTTGGTATAATCGGCATCGAAGAGGAGTATTTTGAATTCTTTCCAAAATAATAAAAGGACTAGTAGGCAGGCACCAGTTACTATGGTCATCATCCAAACATCACTTTCTACTAAAGTGGCTGCTTGGCCAAATAAATATTTATCAAGCCCAGCTTGATTGGCGTTAGGCTGTTTTTGTATGAAGGTAAGTAAGAGCATTCCAAACCCAAAAAATAAGGAAAGAATGAGGCCTAGCGCTGTGTCTGATTTTAAATGTGTTTTACTAATTATGCCCCGAATCCAAAAGGTTCCAATAAGGCCACTGACTAAAGCGCCTAATAATAAAATATTACTGTCCTTAGCACCTGTAATTAAAAAGGCAATGGCAATGCCGGGAAGGGCTGCATGTGAAATAGCATCCCCCAAAAGACTTTGTTTTCGCAACACTGCAAAACTACCTAGCATCCCTGTCACTGCTCCTAAAATGGCGGTTCCAAGGGTGATGGTTCTTAAGGTATAGTCTGAAAAGACAAGTCTTATGTATTCTGCTATGTCCATGAATTATTCCTGAATACTTACTTTATAATTTATTCCATAGGTTTTTGTGAGGTTATCATCATTGAAGATGTCTTTTACAGGTCCCGTTGCTATTTTCTTTACATTTAAAAAAGTGACCCAATCAAAATATTCGGGAACCGTTTGTAAGTCATGATGAACGACAATAACGGTTTTTCCTGCTTTGCGGAGTTCTTTTAAAATGTTGATGATTGCAATTTCTGTTGTAGCATCAACCCCTTGAAAGGGTTCATCCATGAAATAGATTGACGCGTTTTGTACTAAAGCGCGGGCTAGGAATATACGCTGTTGTTGTCCACCTGAAAGCTGACTAATTTGCCGGTTTTTAAAAGCCAACATGCCTACTTTTTCTAAAGCTTCTAAAGCTTCTTTTTTTTCTTTTTGCCCTGGACGTTTTATCCAACCTAAACTCCCGTAGGTTCCCATCATCACGACATCAAGGGCAGTGGTTGGAAAATCCCAGTCAACACTTCCTTTCTGTGGTACATAAGCTACCAAATGGCGTTGTTTAGCATAGCTCATTCCAAAAATCTCAACACTTCCGGCTATGGGTTTTAAAATGCCTAAAATAGATTTTATAAGTGTAGATTTACCGGCACCATTTGGGCCAACAATAGCCATAAGCACGCCTTCCGGTATTTCTAAATCAATATCCCATAATACTGGTTTGTAGTTGTAAGCTACTGTTAAATCATCAACTTTTACCGCTATATTATTACTCATAAAATTTTGTTTTAGCCCTGATAGAAGCGGCATCCTTTTTTGAGGTACGCGAAAAAGATACAGCGGATAGCAGGAAAAAGCTTCAAATATTTTTACTTTAAAGCATTGACTATTGTATTTACGTTATAACTAAACATGCCAATATAAGTGCCTTCAATGGTGCCTGAATTACCTAAAGCATCAGAATATAAAGACCCTCCAATTGTAACGTTATGTCCTTTTGAATTTACGGCAGCTTGCAAAGCTTCAATAGTACGCTTTGGCACCGAACTTTCAATAAATATGGCTTTTACATGGTTCTCAATTATAAAATTTGATAGTTTTTGAACGTCTTGAACTCCGGCTTCTGTTGCTGTTGATAATCCTTGCAGACCAACAACTTCAAATCCATATGCTTTTCCAAAATAGTTAAAGGCGTCATGTGCTGTTACTAAAATACGTTTTTCTTTAGGAAGTGTGCTAACGGCAGTTTGTATCTCTAACTTTAAAGCTTCCAATTGTTTTATGTATTTGGCACCATTTGCTTTGAAAACCTGTTCTTGCTCGGGAATAGCGTCGGCTAGTTTCTGAACAACAAATTGTGTTGCTTGAATCCAATAGTCTGTATTAAACCATATGTGCGGATCATAATTGGAGGCAAAGTATTCTGAACCAATCAATGTACTTTTATCTAGGGCATCAGAAATGGCAATGGTTTTTATCTGTTTCATTTTCTCGAACACCTCTACTAATTTCCCTTCTAGGTGGAGGCCATTGTAAAAAATGATATCTGCATTCGCTAATTTTGAGACATCGCCTTCACTCGCTTTATATAAATGCGGATCTACACCACTGCCCATTAAACCTTGAAGGTTAATGTGGTCTCCTGCAATGTTTTTTACTAAATCAGTAATCATTGAGGTAGTCGTAACAACATTAAGTTTTCCATTGGCATTTTTTTCGTTTTTGCAATTGAAAAAGGCTAGCGGAAGAATTAATAAGAAGAGAATATGTTTCATGTGTTATAGTTAATTTAATGTAAATCTTAATCCGAAAAATAGGCGTCTGCCCTGGTTTGGAGCATAAACATATGAGGGGTCAAAGGTTAAAGCATATGGGTTGTTATCAGTTGGTAATACACCACCTGGTTGTACAATTATTGTTTGTCCGGTAGCCGGGCTAGTGGCTGAGACAGGTTGGTCTGTTTCATTAAAATCTACTTCTTTATCAAAAGGGTCTTCTGATCGCGCAATAATAAAAGGATTCCCTTCATTTGGCGTCCAATTAAGTAGGTTTTTTATCCCAGCATATATTTCAAAATTATTAAAGCCATTGTAGGTAAATTGAATATTTTGAATACTCCAAGTGGGTGAGTATTCTTGACGTGGATCTAATACGCCTAATAGTGGTAAACGCATGGGCCCATAAAGATTTCCCGTATAGTCTACCGTTATGTTAGTAGGGTAGTGTCTGTATGATAAGGACCAAACAGCTGAATAACTTTCGGTAAGTATTTGTTTGGTTTTTATACCATCTTCTTCCTTAGAAACGTCTTGTATTGTCCCGCCTATAGAACCTCTTATACCACTGCCAAAAACAGCGTCAATATTAACGCTAATACCTTTTGTAGTTGAAAAACCATCTAGGTTTCTATAAAATATTTTATTTGGGTCGGTGTCATAATCTGGGATTATGGCATTCGTGAAATAGGTATAGAATGCAGAGGCATCAAAGGTAAACAACATGCCGTTTTTAGTATAAAGCTTCTTGAGGTAATTGAGGGTAACATTATAAGATTGCTCAGGTTCTAATTCGCCTTCAATAATAACATCTCTGGCGCCCGTTAATGCGGCGTGTTCTTCAGTAAATAGATTTACCACTCTAAATCCTGTACCGGCATTAAGTCTGATAATATCATCTTCAGTTGGTTTAAATCTATAGGCTATACGTGGTGTGAAAATGGAACCATGTCTGCTATCATAATCATAGCGCGCGCCCAAAAGTAGGCGCTGTTTTGGGCTCAGGGTGATTTCATCTTGAGCAAAAAGAGAAGGGATAACAACTTCATCAGCATTTACGGTAGCGGGAGTATTATCATCGTAATAATTATATCTTCCAGCCATACCAAAAAGCAAATCGTGGTGTTTTAGCGGTTTATCCCAAATGAGTTGACCGAAACCAATACGTTGTTTTGCTAAATAAGGTGTGTCACCATATACAGAATTCTGATCGTGATCTGAATATGAAAATTGGAAGGTCATATTTTCTTCAACGGGTAGTTGGTAATTACCAATGAGCTCATAGCGGGAGGTGTAAATGCTTTCGCCATAAACGGCGTCACCACCTCTAAAACTTTTATTCCATTGCATTTCTCCGCCCCATCTGTCTTCATAAAAATAGCGACCTGCCAGAGAGAATAGTTTGTTGCTTTTACGTTTAAAACTCCATTTCTGAAAAATTGAAATACGATCTTGCAAGGTGACATCAGTGAAGTTGTCCTGGTTGTTGTCAATGGGATTAGAATAATTGAAATAATTCACTCCCATGAGTAAATTAGCCTTTTCCCCAACATTGGCTTTAAAGCCTAAGTCCACATTTAACTCACCCCAACCGCTAATAAACGTGTCTCCAAAGAACATGGGTGCGTGTTCAGGTAGTTTAGTGATAATATTAATTAATCCTCCAACCGCTTCACTACCATAAAGCGAGGATGCTGGACCTTTTACAATTTCCACTTGATCTATAAGAGAATTCGGAATTCCAGATAAACCGTATACGGTAGATAACCCACTAACAATAGGCATACCGTCAATTAAAACAAGCGTGTACGGCCCCTCAAGGCCATTGATATGAATGTCGCCCGTATTACAGACATTGCAATTAAGTTGAGGTCTAACGCCATTTACATTTTGTAAGGCTTCAAAAATATTTGGGGTGGGATTCTTTTTGAAAAAGGCAGGGGTATATACCTCTACAGGTACAGGGCTTTCAAGGCGAGATACGGCTTTTAATGTCCCTGTCACTATTACTTCATTTAGACTTTCTGATTCTTGAAGTTCAAAATTTACCGTAATGGTTTTTCCAGCTGCTATTGAAATTTGTTTTTCAACATTTTTGAAACCAGTGAAAGAGGCAACTATAGTATAAGAACCATTAGGCACATTTGTTATGCTGAAGTTCCCGTTGTCATTACTAGAACTGCCTTTGGTTGTGTTCTTAAGAAATATATTGACATAAGGTAGCGGCATACCATCAGATGTTGTTCTACCTTTAATTGTCTGGCCATGCACACCACATGACACCATTAAAAAACAAAGGGTGTTTTTAATTAGTTTCATTAACATAGATTATAGAACTGAAATCTTGATTTAGTAAAATGGTATTGTTTTTTACTAAAATCTGGGTCATTTTATTATTACTGAATTGTTTGGATACAAAAACAGTATTACTATACTTAAGTTCATTTAGTGCGCAGAACTCGAAAAACTCTTTATCGTCACTCATTAAGCGCGAAATAATGTAAGTCTTGCCTTCTTCAGCTTGTGATAATGCTATGGATGTGTCAATCGTTGTGATTTCACCATGTTCATTAGGAATAGGGTCACCATGCGGGTCGAATTTAGGATGACCTAAATAGGCACTGATTTTATTGGCTAATAAATCTGATGTTTGGTGTTCAAGAAGTTCGGCCTCCTTATGGATATCATGTAATGATAAATCAAATAATTTGAAAAGTAAGGCTTCCCATAAACGATGCTTTCGTACAACATTAAGGGCCATTTTAGTGCCCTTATCTGTTAATTTAAGTTCTTGGTATTTCTTGTAATGTAATAAGTCTTTGGCAGAAAGTTTTTTTGCCATATCTGTGGCAGCGGCATTTGAAATACCGAGTTCCTTGGCTATATTACCGGGTTTGGTATCATTATTATCTCTTTTGCCATTTTTGTAAATGGCCTTAACAAAGTTTTCAATAGCAGTTGACATTCGTTTCGCTTTAATTAATATTTAAGCTCGCTTAAATATTTTACAAATGTAACTAAAAAAAGAAAGGTTCTGCTTTTTTTTTATAAAAAAACAGAACCTTTAAAAAGATTTATTTTAAAATGAATTAAGGTTTAAACTTAACGTTTTCGCGTATAAACTTGGGGAATTCGGTTATAGGTGTTAGTGTCATATTTTTATAATAGCACTCGGCAGCTTCCGATTGAATTTGTATTTGTCCTTCGGTTAGCGGTTTTTTCGTTTCCGGGTTAATCGCATTTTCAACAACCATGACTACTTTGCCGTTAACGACATGTACAGCATTATTGCCAACAACATAAAGCTCTAAATGATTCCAGTTTCCATGAGGTGCTTGAGGTTCCAGATAGGCGTGTATATAGCCTTTACCCTCAAAATAAGTATCAAAATTTGGGTTGTACTGCTTTTTTTTAGCATTGGTGTTCCCTCTAATTTGAACTATTGGGCCCCCCGGGTTTGGTTTAATTGAATTCGCAGGTAATGAAATAAAATCTCCTAGATCTGTTTCCTGAACCTGAAACTCTAAGCAGGTTTTCCATGTATTCCAAAACCTGCCATGATCGCCATAACTATGATATAAAATGCCGGTGTCTTTTTTTCGTTTAAGTCTCGGTTCCCATTTTTTGTTACCCCATTTAAACATCGTGCTAAAATGATAATTACTATAGTTGTCCTTAGTGGTAATGCATCCATATATTTCTCCACTAATATTGAGAATAGTTTCTCCGTTAATATTGGTGGTTGTGAAAACGTTTTTTAAGTCATTATTGATTCCTAGAGGAACTCCCTTAGTTACATCTTCTGATTTTGGTGTGTCTTTGGGAAGCCCTATAACCGTTGCATGCGGAACGCCTATAAATTTTTCAAAATGACTGAGATTAGCATCTAATAAATTAATAGTAGTTGTTTTTTTTTGAGCAACAACAGAGGTCATAACCAGTGAAAAAAGTATAATTAAGGGTTTAGGATATAGTATCATTAGTTCATTTTTTTATGAATACTTCCAAATTTAACTGAAAAAATTGTAAGTTTAAGTAAGTTTATCTCTTAATAAAAACAATTATGGAAATGAAGATATTTAAAAGTGAAATCCTTTGTTTAAAGACAGTCGTATTGTTGATTATGGTAGGACTACTATCTTATAATGGGTTTGCTCAAGAGTTGACAAAAAAAGAATTGAAACAGCAAAAGAAAGCTGAACAGGAAAAGGAGTTTTCAGCTTTAATAGAAAGTAAAACCTTTGTGTTTGTTGGACGTAGAGCTATATCGAGCAGAGGCAGGTCAATAGATCTTACTACGAATCAAAATTATTTAAAGTTTAGTCCTGAACTCGTGGATAGTAGTATGCCCTTTTTTGGTGAATCTACTGGAGCAGGACACTATGGGAGTGCTGATGTTGGATTAACATTCAAAGGCAAGCCCGAAAAATACACTATTGATAAAACAAAAGGTAAATATAAAATACAGGTTGTAGTTAAAGATAGTAATGATACTTATGAAATTAATATAACCGGAACAGCAGGTAATTCAACCTTAACCATAATGAGTAACAGAAAGAGTTTAATGACCTATAATGGTGATATATCCAAGGGTTTATAAAGTTTTGCTGTTTATTTTAAGGCCTATCATTGCCCATTAATGACATCCACAGTCATCGTTACCGCAAGCTTTTTTAGCAGTGCTTTTTTTCCATATAAATTTTTTCATAAGAAAAGCGATAGCAGCAGCTATAGCTGCGAAGACAAGTATGTTTTGAATTATAGTATTCATAGTCACTTAGTCTGATATTAATAATACTTATTTTAAAAACTGAAACGCTATCAGTGCTACAATATAAGCAAAAACTGTCATTATAATTAATTGTAAGACAGGCCATTTCCAGCTATTTGTCTCTCTTTTAACAATAGCTAGAGTACTCATACATTGCATGGCGAATGCATAAAATAGCAAAAGCGAGATGCCCGAAGCAAATGTGAATAGCGGTCCTCCTAAGGTAGGGTTTGTTTCTGCGGCCATTCTATTCTTTATTGTCTCTTCATCATCATTTCCAACACTGTATATGGTTGCTAAAGTACCTACAAATACCTCGCGTGCTGCAAATGAACTTACAATCGCAATGCCTATTTTCCAATCATAACCTAAAGGTCTAATAGAAGGTTCGATAGCCCGTCCTGTAATGCCAATATAAGAATGTTCTAATTTGTGAGATGCAATTTTCTTTTGTATTTCAGCCTCATCTAAGTGTTCTGAAGCGTATTCAGTCCTAATTATTTCTTCTGCATTATTAAACGCTTCCCCTGGGCCATAAGAAGCCAAAAACCAAAGAATTATTGAAATTGCTAAAATAATTTTACCAGCACCAAAAACAAAGGCCTTAGTCTTTTCAATGACCGTTAACGCTACATTTTTGAATAAGGGAAGTTTGTAATTAGGCATTTCAATAACAAAGAAGGACTTGCTTTTAATTTTAAGGACTTTGTTTAGGATATAAGCCGATAAAACGGCTGTTCCAAACCCTAGCAAATACAAGAGCATTAGGGTTAATGCCTGATACCCTAATCCAAAAAAACGGCCCTCAGGAATTACTAATGAAATAATAATTAAATAAACAGGTAACCTTGCGGAACATGTGGTAAAAGGCGTGACTAAAATAGTAATTAAACGTTCTTTCCAGCTTTCAATATTTCGTGTGGCCATAATAGCTGGTATAGCGCATGCGGTTCCAGATATAAGGGGTACAACACTTTTTCCGCTTAAGCCAAATCGGCGCATGATTCTATCCATTAAGAATACGACGCGACTCATATAACCACTTTCTTCTAGCACTGCTATAAACAAAAATAGAAAGGCTATCTGTGGTATAAAAATAACAATCCCACCAAGCCCGGGGATAATACCTTCAGAAATCAAATTTGTAAACGCTCCTGGCGGTAACATATTTTTAGTCCATTCACTTAGCGAGGCAAATGCACTATCAATCAAATCCATTGGTACGCTAGCCCAATCATAAATCGCTTGAAATATGGTGAGTAAAATAAAAAAGAATATAACATATCCCCAGAACTTATGCGTTAAAACCCGATCTAGTTTTGATCTTAAATCTTTGGCTTTTGATGCGTCAATAGTTTGTCCAGCTTTGAGAACATTATTAATATACTGATAGCGTTTTATGGTTTCTTTTTGCTGTAAACGCTTTAAATCTGCGGAACTTTTAGTTTTAAAATCGGATACCGCATCAAAGTCATTCCTGCTGGTTTTTCCAAAATTTACATCTTGGGTAATTACAAGCCAAAGTTTATATAGTAGTTGGTTAGGAAAGGCTTTATGCAGGTTTTCAAAATAGTTAGTGTCAATGGATTTTATGTCCAAACACGCTTTTACAGAAATATCCTTATAGTTTGTAATTAGCTGTTTTAACTTGTCAATACCCTCGTTCTTTCGTGTGCTTATCAAAGCTATTTTGGTATGGAGCTGTTCCTCTAAGTGTTCAATATCTAGTGAAATGCCTTTGTAGCTCATGCGGTCAGCCATGTTAATGACTAACAGAGTTGGGATTTGTAAATCTTTTATCTGTGTAAAAAGAAGTAAGTTTCGTTTTAAGTTTTCTACGTCAGTGACAACCACAGCAATATCTGGGAAGTCTTTGTCATTTTGATTTAATAATAATTCGATGACAACATTTTCATCTAGCGAAGAGGCATTTAAACTGTAGGTTCCTGGTAAATCAATAATATGAGCTTTAACGCCCCTAGGTAATTTACAAACGCCTTCTTTTTTTTCAACAGTTATCCCGGGGTAGTTACCTACTTTTTGGTTTAACCCTGTAAGTGCATTAAATACAGATGTTTTTCCTGTATTGGGATTCCCAATAAGCGCTACATTGATCTGTTTACTCATGAGTCACTTTTTCTATTAATATATGAGCAGCAGTTTCTTTTCTAATAGCCAAATGTGATCCATTAATATTTAAATACATAGGATCCTGAAAAGGGGCTAATTGAACAAGCTTGACGGGATTGCCTGGAAGGCATCCCATTTCTAAAAGTTTTAAGGGTATGTGAATGGAAGAAACATCAGTGATTATAGCCTGTTCTCCTCGTTTTAATTCTGATAAATTGTCTTGCAAGCTTATTTAGATTGATTTTAAAGAAGCAAAAATAGTGTAAAATATAGCGGCAAAAAAATAGTTCATTAAAAACTATTGTGTGTATTCTTGTTTGAGTATTTGAATATCATCTAATAATCGAGATATATCTTCAGGATCTGTGCCATCATAAAAACCTCTTATTTGCTTTTTTTTATCAATAAGCATAAAGTTTTCAGTATGCACCATATCAAAAGGACCACCGTCTCCATTGTCTTTTACGGCTAAATAGCTTTTTCTAGCTAGCTTATATATTTCTTTTTTGTCTCCAGTAACCAAGTTCCATTTTTTATCATTCACGCCTTTTTTTAATGCGTATCTCTTTAGTTGTGCTACCGTATCTATTTCAGGGGTCACAGAATGTGAAAGCAGCATAATATCATCATCTTGTATTATCTCTTTTTGAATTATGGCCATGTGATTCGTCATAATAGGGCAAATGGTTTGGCAGGTTGTAAAAAAGAAATCGGCGATATAGATTTTGTCTAGGTAGTCCTTTTGCGTTATGGTCTGGCCATTTTGATTTACTAATGAGAAATCGGCTATTTTATGGTATTTTCTTTGGTGTTGAATGGTGCTGTCTACCAATGCTGTACTCACCATAGCGGGTTGGTAAATAGGTAAAGGTTGGTATACGTTTAACGTATAATAAATAATAAAAATTATGATTAATGAAATTACGCCAAAGACAATTCCGAAAATTTTATAATCCTTGAAAAATGAAAGCATATCGTGGTTTTCTTAAAAAAGAATTTAGTACAAAAATACAATGAATATTGGACTTGAATATTGATATTGAAGCTTAAAAAGATGTTAAATCTTAATGCATTGGTTATTTGTTTTCCCCAAGTTGGTTTAAAACCTTACTTTTGTGCGATTACAAAAAAAAGATTCTTTCATATATGGAGTTTGTTATAAAAATATCTCAGTTTTTACTGAGCCTTTCACTACTAATTGTTTTACATGAATTGGGACATTTTATTCCCGCTAAATTGTTTAAAACTCGGGTGGAAAAGTTTTATCTGTTTTTTGATGTTAAGTTTTCTTTATTCAAAAAGAAAATTGGTGAAACAGTTTATGGTATTGGTTGGTTGCCGTTAGGAGGCTACGTGAAAATATCAGGTATGATTGATGAGAGTATGGATACCGAACAAATGGCACAAGAACCGCAACCATGGGAGTTTCGTTCTAAACCAGCTTGGCAGCGATTGATTATTATGCTTGGTGGTGTTACTGTTAACTTTTTGCTTGCCATACTTATTTATATAGGCATGAGTTATTTTTATGGTGATACCTTCTTGCCTAATGATAGTATAGAAGACGGACTGTTGATTGAGAGTACGGTAGCAAATAAAGCAGGGCTTCTAACAGGGGATAAGATTCTAGCTGTAGATGGTGATAAAATTGAGACCTTTTCAGAAATATCTGAAAAAGTTTTATTCGGAAAAGACATTTTAATAGAACGAGAAGGGCGTCAGTCTACTGTGCATATGCCAGAAGATTTTCTTTCTCAACTCATGGATGCTAAAGAAAAAGGGTTTATTAGTATAAGAGAACCATTTATAGTGGTACAAGTTCCTGATACATCCTACAATAAAGATAGTGGGTTTAAAGAAGGAGATATTATTGTAGCTATGAATGATATACCTACGAAGTATGCTGATGAAGTTAAAGTAGCACTAGCACAGTTTAAAGGACAGGATATAAAAGCCACGGTTAAAAGAGATGATCAAGAGGTTACTTTACCGCTTTCAGTAACAGAAGATGGTAAATTAGGTTTAGTTTATGCCGCATCTTCAACACCAAAGACTTTAGAGGCTTTAGGCTATTATACTTTTGATGTTAAGGATTATGGTTTTATTGAATCTGTACCTGTAGGATTGAACAAAGCAAAAGACAAATTGGTTTCTTATTGGGATCAGCTAGGTGCTATTTTTAGCCCAAGTACAGGTGCTTATAAAGGTGTAGGTGGCTTTAAAGCTATTTATGATATTTTTCCTAGCAATTGGAGCTGGCAAGTGTTTTGGAGTATAACCGCATTTTTATCGATTATGTTGGGTGTTTTAAACTTATTACCAATACCTGCATTAGACGGTGGGCATGTTGCCTTTTTATTATATGAGATCGTATCTGGAAGAAAGCCTGGAGATAAGTTTATGGAGTATGCACAAATGGTTGGTTTCTTTATTTTGATAGCACTTGTTTTATTTGCAAATGGGAATGATATCTATAAAGCGATATTTGGTTAAAAAATTTTAAAAAAATATTTGCAGTAATTAAAAAACAATCTATATTTGCACTCGCTAAGGCAAAACATACACTCCTTCTTAGCTCAGTTGGTTAGAGCATCTGACTGTTAATCAGAGGGTCCTTGGTTCGAGCCCAAGAGAAGGAGCTTAGTAATAGAAAGACTTTACAGAAATGTAAGGTCTTTTTTTATGGATTAGACTTAGGCTATACCACTGCTAGGGTTACATCATTTCTTTCAGTTTATCTATAATCTCAACTAACCAAGTCATTAGGTAGAAAAAGGTGTGCTATTCGGTGTACCTATTACAAACTTATTTAAACATTAAAAATTATGAAGTTAAATAAGACAGCTATAAGACATTTGCAGGCGCTGTATTGTTTTAAAATGATATTCCTATGGCGGTCGTTAATACCTACATGGGTATTCTAGCATGGATAGAACTCTAGGTAGCTCTGAACCTACATAAGATGGATTTCATATGTTACTTAGAAAAGCATGTTTTATTTTAATGTTTATTAAAAGGCATCATTTGTTCCAATGTTTGTTTAAATTTTGCTAATTCATACCTTCTCAAGACAGTATATTTATAATTATTAATTTATAAATGGGTTAGAATCATAGATCGTGTAAAATATTATGCTATTCTCGTAAATTGGTTTTATCTTGTTTTAAACAAAACATTGCGTTCATATTATAAATTCTATTCATGAGCTTTAAAATTAGGTGTCATATAGCGTTATTGTTATTCATTCTTTTTTGCCCCAATATATGGGCTCAAAGGATGAACCAAGACTTTAATTTTGTAAACATTAAAGAAGGTATTTCTAAAGTAGGGATTTATTCAATTATTCAAGATCACTATGGTTTTATTTGGATCTGCACTAACGGTGCGGGTCTGTATAAATTTGATGGTGCTAATTATACATCATATAAATTTAGTGCGGATAATCTTTCTTCCCTTAGCAGTAACTTGGTATTTTCTTCATATATAGATAATTCAAATAGATTATGGATAGGAACTGAAGATGGTTTGAATCTGTATAATAGAAATTTAGATACGTTTGAAAGGATTAAAGTGGGGAATCTGGGGGCTACCAGTATTTCTGTTTTAAGTTTACACGAAGACAATAATGGCTATTTATTTATTGGGACAAGGCAATTAGGTTTGCTTAAAATGAATTTAGAGACATCAGAAATTATTAACATTCCTGATAGAAGTGGCGTAGTTCCAGCTATAAACAGTATTGAATCGCATAAAGATGGGACCATTTTTCTAGGGACTAGTGTTGGTCTTAGGTTGGTAGATTCAGAGAATAATCAAATTGTACTGCCAAAAATTGAAAAAGGAATAAGTGCTAATAATTTATCCTCTCCAATACAAAGTTTATACCTTGAACACAATTGTTTATGGGCAGGGTCTTATGATTCAGGGCTTTACAAATATGAATTTAAAAAAAATAGTATCGTTGATTTTGCTAAATTCAATATTAGTAATAAAAGAATCTTGGCAATCTCGCATCTTTCTAATCAAACGTTGCTTATAGGTACTGAAAATGATGGCCTTTTTCATGTTTCTAATACAGGATCAATTCTAAAAAATTATAAATACGAAAAAACCGACGAAAAAGGAATCCGCTCTAATTCAATATGGTCCTTATTTATTGATAGCAACCATCGTATTTGGATGGGTTATTACAATAATGGAGTTGCCGTTAGAGATGACTTATATGATAAATTTAAGAATATTGAAAGTTTAACAAGCAACGATAATTCTTTACAAAGTGGGTCTGTAACAGGAATTGTCCAGCAAGAAAATGGAAGTCTATGGGTTTCAATGGACGGTGGAGGGATTGATATTTATAATCCAGTAGAATCAAAAATTAAACATGTTAATTTAAAAAATGATAATCATTTCTCAGGATTAACGAGTAATTATATTCAGACTCTTTTAATTGATAGCAAAGACAATATTTGGGCTGGTAGTTGGGATAATGGTATTTATCTTTTAAGAAAGGACTCGAAAACATTTGAGAATATTAACATCGAGAATTCAAATGGAAAGTTAACTTCAAATGCTATTTTAAGTTTTGCTGAAGACCATGATGGAATTATTTGGATTGGTACATTTTACAGTGGTGTTTATTCTTATGACCCAAAAAATAATGAAATAACACATTATAATTCTAATCAATTCACAAATTATAGAATTCCGGATAGTGACGTGCGAAAAATATTGGTTGATTCAAAAGGCAGTATATGGCTTGGAACTACTGAAGGACTTTTTATACTTAATAAAGGAGATAATAATGAATTGCATATCACCTCATTGGTAGATAAAATGTTTAAATCGCACAATAATCATAAAAGTACCAGTCATATTCTCTCCTTATTTGAATGTTCTAATAATTTTTTATGGATAGGAACACGAGGAGCAGGACTCTGTAGATATGATAGAGTAAATGATGAGTTTAAATGGTTTTCAGGATTAAATGGTTTTAAAGAAGAAAATATAGCGAGTATTATTGAAGCGGCTGATGGTAATTTATGGATTAGTGGTAATTCTGGTTTAACAAAATTAAATATTAAAACCAATCAAGCTACTAATTATACTGCCAATGACGGATTGCTTTCAGACGATTTTAATTTTAATGCGTCCTTAAGAGATGACCATGGAACGCTTTATTTTGGGAATTATAGAGGCATTGATTATTTCAACCCGAAACATTTGGTATTTAACTCAAGTATGCCAAAATTGTATTTAACAGGATTTAAATTGTTCAACGAAGATGTTGAAGTAAATCAGGAAAGTTCACCATTAAAAAAAGTCATAACAGAAACAAAAAGTTTAGTACTGGATCATACGCAATCTGTTTTTACAATTGAGTATACCGGTATTAATTACACTAGACCAGAAAAAAATCAGTACGCGTATTATTTAGAAGGCTTAGAAAAAGATTGGAATTATGTAGGTAGTCAAAAAAGCGCCACCTATACCAATTTAGATTATGGAAATTATATTTTTAAGTTGAAAGCGGCAAATAATGATGGTGTTTGGAATGAGGCAGCATTAACCTTAAATATTAAAATATTACCACCTTGGTGGAAGACTAATATCGCTGTCGCGTGTTACATATCCTTGTTTTTTCTTGGCTTGTTTTTATTAAAGAGAATCACACAAATTAAAATAAAAGAAAAGGAGGCCATTAAAAATGAGCGCATACAACGTGCTCAAGAGGATACTCTTAATGAGAAAAAAATACAGTTTTTTACAAATATTTCTCATGAATTTAGAACGCCACTTACTCTTATAATAAATCCTTTACAAGACATTTTAAAAGATGGTAGCTTAAGTCTCCCTTATACAGTAAAAGAAAAGCTAAAAGTTGTTTACCGAAATACTGATAGATTATATAGGTTGATTAATGAATTGATGGACTTTAGGAAGTTAGAATTAAATAAAGTCCATATTAAAGCAGAAAAGTTTAACCTTGTTGAATTCTCTAAAGACATATTAAGTTATTTTAAAGAAGAAGCATATAATAGAAATATATGCCTTACCATTGATGCCGATGTGTTGGAGTTGTCGTTGTGGGCTGATCAAAGTATGCTAGAAAAAATTATTTTTAATTTACTATCCAATGCTTTTAAAGTAACACCAGATGGTGGAGCTATTAGTATAGATATTTTATCAAATGAAGAACCTGTGCTACTACCTTTGGTAAATGAAGACAGTCCCAATAGGGCCATAGAAATACGAGTTTCTGACACTGGTCCTGGGTTAGAAAAGGATCAATTGGATAAAATTTTTGAAAGGTTTTATCAAGTTGAGCGTGTGAATAAAACGTATTACGGAGGAACTGGAATAGGCCTTGAAGTGGTTCAGAGTTTTGTAACATTACATAAAGGTAAAATTGAAGTTGAAAGTAGCTTAGGAAAAGGAACAACTTTTAAGATACTTTTACCGGAAGGTAAAAAGCATCTTGATACTAAAGATTTATTAAGTGTTTCTGTTGAAAAACCATCTAGAAAGAAAAGCTTTATAATTAATGAAGGGGAAGAATATAAAGTGTCTGAAAAAGAACAAGAAGTATTATCAAAATCTAAAACGATTCTTATTGTTGAGGATAGCACTGAACTGAGAAATTATTTAAAACGTGAATTAAAAAATACTTTTAAAGTTTTAGTGGCAAATAATGGTGTTGAAGGTTTAGAACTTGCAATTAAAGCAAGTCCTGATATTATAATTACTGATGTCATAATGCCCGAAATGAATGGTTTTGAATTTTGTAATAAAATAAAAAGTGATATTAAAACGAGTCACATTCCCCTTTTAATGTTAACGGCAAAAACAAGAATAGAGGACCGTATAGAAGGTGTTGGTTTTGGTGCTGATGCATATATGGCGAAACCTTTCGATATGCGTTTACTCAAGGTTCGTTTAATTCAGTTAATTAAAAGTAGGCAATCCATATTTGATAAATATTTTGGTGATGTGAGTGGACAAGAAGAAAGAGAAGGTGCTTCATCTATTGAAATTGATAAAGAATTTATACAACAAGTTCTTAAATATATTAATGACAATATCAGTGATACTGATTTAAGTGTCGAGCTTTTAGCTTCACAAGTTAGTTTAAGTAGGAGCAGGTTGTATAGGAAAATTAAAGGACTTACTGGGCAAACTGTTACTGAGTTTATTAGAAAAGTTAGGCTTCAAAGAGCCCATCAAATTCTTGAAAAAGGAAATGCAAATATTAGTGAAGTGTGTTATAAAGTTGGGTTTTCTTCGCCTTCTTATTTTACGAAATGTTTTAAAGCTCATTTTGGTATTCTTCCAACCGAAATTGAAGTTAAAGAATCTTAATACGATACTACAAGTCTTATAGACATTCACACCAATCCATTAAGGATCATAATTCATGGTCTGTTTTTTTTATGGCCTTTAATTTTATTACAAATGTTGCTCTAGGTGGGTCAAATGTTGCGTGTATTTCAAATAATAAGCTTATTGGCAACATATATAACATAGCTTGTTCATATTTACCATAGTTTGGCTGAGGTCAGTTTTATATTTGGATGTGAATCTTGAGCAAATATGAAGCAAAACAATTCTAAAAAAAATAAAGGCATTAAGACCAGTCTTCTTTTAGAAGTGCTTTTAGTAAGCGCCATGTTATTCCTTGCCATTTTAATATTTAGCTGTTTATAGACTAAAAAACAATGATGAAAAGTAAAACGACCATATCTAAATTTTTGAAAACTAAAGGGTATACTTTCTTAATCTTAAGTCTACTTTTAGTCATAGTCTCTTGCGGTTTTAGTCAATCTACTAAACAATTTGAATTTCGGGATGAAAACTTGTCATTTAATAAAAGGGCCGAAAGCTTAATTAGTCAAATGACACTCAGAGAGAAAATTTCTCAAATGCGTTTTGATGCACCTGCTATTACACGATTGGGTGTGCCCGAGTATAATTGGTGGAATGAATGTTTACATGGGGTTGCCCGGGCCGGAGAGGCTACAGTGTTTCCTCAGGCCATAGGAATGGGAGCTACGTGGAACCCTTCTCTAATTCTTGAAATGGGAAATGCCGTGTCAGATGAAGCCAGAGCCAAACATCACAAGTTTGTAGACGAAGGTAAAAGAGGTATTGGGCAAGGTTTAACTTTTTGGACGCCAAATATTAATATTTTCAGAGATCCACGTTGGGGTAGAGGACAAGAAACCTATGGAGAAGATCCATTTCTTACCAGTAGAATAGGTGTTAATTATATAAATGGCTTACAGGGTGATGATGATAAATATCTTAAAGTTGTAGCTACGGCAAAGCATTTTGCGGTTCATAGTGGTCCGGAAAAATCAAGACATCAGGATAATTATCACACCACAGATAAAGATTTATATGAAACCTATTTACCTGCATTTGAAGCTGCTGTTACGGAAGCAAATGTGTATTCTATTATGTGCGCATATAACAGGTATAGCGATGTGCCCTGCTGTGGTAGTAATTTATTATTGAGTAAAATTTTAAGAGAAGATTGGGGTTTTGGAGGTTATGTGGTTTCAGATTGTTGGGCTATTAATGATTTTTGGCAGCCCGATAATCATGGTGTTGTTGAAACTCCCGAAGAAGCTGGTGCCATGGCCGTAAATAATGGTACCGATCTAAATTGTGGAAATGTATTTGATCCAAGTTTGGAAGATGCTGTTTTAAAAGAATTGATTGATGAAGCGAAAATAGATTTAGCCCTAATTAGACTTTTTACCGCACGATTTAAATTAGGAATGTTTGATGCTCCTGAGCATGTGAAATGGGCAAAAATACCTTATGACGTAGTAGCGAGCGATAAGCATTATGCTTTATCAGAGAGAGTGTCCAAAGAGTCTATGGTTTTGTTGAAAAATGATGATAATATATTACCTCTTAGTAAAGATTTAAAATCAATTGCTGTTATTGGTCCAAATGCAGATTTAGTGCAGTCCTTATTAGGGAACTATCATGGAACACCAAGGAATTTTATAACCCCTTTAAAAGGGATTAAAGAAAAACTTCCGAATGCTAAAATAAATTATGCGTTAGGAAGCGATATTGCGTCTGGTTGGCCAACTCTGAAGCCAATACCCAGTAAAGTATTGAGAACGGCTAAAAGTGCTGGATTGAAGGGGGAATATTTTAGTGAAACCAATTTTAAAGGTAATCCCGTTTTTACTCAAGTGGATAGTATTATTAGTTTTATTTGGACACCAAAGCGACCTATTAAGGACTTGAAATCAGATAATTTTTCAGTTAGGTGGACGGGAGAATTGGTGCCAGAAGAAGATGGAATATATAGAATTGGATTAAAATCAAGTAGCTACGGGAAACTATATGTTAATGATTCCCTTTATTTTGAATACCATGCTGATTACGAACCTTTAACTAAATATTTTGACACTTCTTTAGAAAAAGGTACTTCATATAAAATTAAAATTGAATACGAAAACACATTGTCAGATCCGCAGGCACACCTGCTATGGGCTAAGCTAAATGAGGATTTATTACCACCTGCCATTGAAGCGGCAAAGCAGTCAGATGTCGTTGTATTGTGTTTAGGCCTTTCTCCTGAAATTGAAGGAGAAGAAATGCCAGTAAAATTAGATGGTTTCGATAAAGGCGACAGAACGCAATTAACATTACCGGCTGTACAAATAGAATTAATGAAAAAAATTAAAGCTTTAGGTAAACCAACTGTTTTAGTGTTAATGAATGGAAGTGCTTTAGCCATTAATTGGGCTGCTGATAATATACCAGCTATTCTAGAAGCATGGTATCCCGGAGAGTTTGGAGGAAAAGCAATTGCAGATGTTTTATTTGGCGATTATAACCCCTCTGGTAGACTACCTGTGACGTTTTATAAATCAGTAAATGATCTTCCTGATTTTAAAAATTATAACATGGAAAATAGAACATATAAATATTTCAAAGAAGAACCATTATTTGCTTTTGGCCATGGATTGAGTTATACAGATTTTGAATATACAGATTTAATTATCAAGCAAGAAGTAAAGTTAAATGATAGTATTAGTATCTCTGTTAAAATAAAAAATACAGGAAAGGTTGCTGGAGATGAAGTTGTTCAAATTTATCTAACGCATAAAAATAGATTGTACCAGCCCATTCGGTCATTAGTAGGTTTTCAAAGAGTTCATTTAAAACCAAAAGAAACAAGATCCTTTGATTATAGAATTGGACCAAAGCAATACGCTTTTATTAATCAAAATGGAGAAGAAGTGCTAGAACCAGGGGAGGTAGAAATAAGTGTTGGAGGTAAGCAACCTAGCACGTCTTATAAAAATGGCTCAGTAACTAATGTCTTATCAACACAAGTAATATTAATAAACTAAATAACTAATTTAAAATGATGAAACTCAAACTTTTTGGTGTCGTGCTTGCAATGTTTTGCATGCAAAATGCCTTTTCACAAACTAGAAGTATCAGCGGTACGGTTACAGACTCAGGCGGGATTCCGTTACCTGGTGTTTCCGTAATTATTGTAGGTACAACAAATGGTGCATCAACAGATTTTGATGGGAACTTTACCTTAAATAATGTAAATAGCAGTGATCAGGTTTCTTTTAGTTACATAAGTATGATAACTCAGGTAATAACTGTAGGAAATCAAAATACGCTAAATGTAACCATGGAAGAGTCTTTAGAATCGTTAGATGAAATTGTAGTCGTGGGTTATGGCGCTCAAAGTAGAGCAACGGTTACCGGAGCAGTTTCTACCGTAGATTCGGAAGAAATAACAGCAATCCCAGTAACTAATGCAGAATCGGCCCTTCAAGGGCGTGCTCCTGGTATTACTGTAGTAAATAATGGTGTTCCAGGGTCTAATCCTTTAGTATTAATTAGGGGCCTAGGGACCTTTGGGAATAATTCTCCTTTGTATGTTATTGATGGTGTTATTGTAGGTAACTTATCTGGAATCAGTCCAAGTGATATTGAAAATGTATCTGTTTTGAAAGACGCGTCTACTACGGCAATTTATGGTGCTCGAGGGTCAAATGGCGTTATTTTAGTGACTACTAAAAAAGGTAAAAATGGAAAAGGCCAGTTGTCTTTTAATACCTACGCTGGTTTTCAAACAAATTCAGAGCGTTATGACACTATGAATACTATTGAATATTTGCAACATGCTGCAAATTTAGGGGTGTTTCCCAATAGACCTTTATCCACTTACAAAATTAACACGAACTATCAAGACGAAATATTTAGAACAGGGCTTATGCAGAATTATAATGTCAATTATTCTGCCGGTACAGACAAAAGTTCCCAATTTTTTTCTGGTGAATACATAAAGCAAGAAGGCGTCATTATAAACACAGGATTTGAGCGCTATTCGTTTAGAGCCAATAGCTCAATGCAAGTCGGTAAATTGAAAATAGGGGAATCTATGTCTGTTGCATTTGGAAAGCAAAACCCCGAACGAGAAGGAGGAGGGAGAACATTGATTACACATGCAATAAAAGCAGCGCCATACCTTCCTGTTTACAACCCAAACAATGATGGTGGATTTCAAGGGCCTTCATCATCGGCAGATGGACAAGATGCAGAAAACCCTGTAAGAATACAAACTCATCCAACTGGATCTAATAAAACTTTGGGAATTATTGGAAATATTTATGCTGAATTAGAGCTAATTGAAGGGTTAAATTTTAAATCACAAGTAGGGCTTGATTATTTTACTTTTGATGGATATACATTTACGCCTTCTTTTAATGATGATAGTGTTGAAGGAAGTACCACGCATGCACAAGATTTTGCTGATTATGGTAGAAGTCACACTCAGGGACAAACTATAATATTAACTAATAGTCTAACCTATAATACCACAATTGCAGATAATCATAATATTGAAATATTAGCTCTTGTAGAAGACAACAAAAGAAAAAGCACCAATTTTGGTGGTAACGCAAGAAATCTGATCACCAATGAAATAGAGCAATTTGGAGCAACAAATCAATCTATTGGAAGTGGTTCAAGTGAAACCAATAGATTGGGTTATTTGGGACGATTGAACTATAATTATGATAATAAATATATTTTCTCAGCTTCTATTAGAAGAGATGCTTCATCAAGATTTGGTGAAAACAATAGATGGGGAACATTCCCATCGGCATCACTTGGATGGAATATATCAAAAGAAAGTTTTTTAGAAAACACAAGTATTAGTAACCTGAAGTTAAGAGGTAGTTATGGTCTTGTAGGTAATGATAATATTGGAGATTATTTATATAGTGCTACTTTAACTGGTAATTTTGAATATCCTATTGGCGTTACCAACGGAGCAGGTGTAACTGCTGATGGAGGTTCTAACCCGGATTTAAAATGGGAAGAAACCACCATGTTAAATATTGGTCTTGATTTTGGAATTAGTAATGATATGTTTACGGCCAGTTTAGAATATTATCAAAATAGAAGTGATGATTTATTATTAAGCTTACCAGCACCATTATCAAATGGAATTAATGCTGGAAATATAACGGCTAATGTTGGGTCAGTTGAAACGTCAGGTTTTGAAATGGCTTTAGGATTCAATGATTATGAAGGCGATTTTAAATGGTCTGCGAACCTTAATTTAGGAACAAGTACCAACAATGTATTAAGTCTTGGTAACTTGGAGTCCTTTGAAGGAGCAGCTATGAAAGACGGTAAAGGAAATATCTCTCGTACCGTGGAAGGAGAATCTCTTTTTCATTTTTATGGTTTAGTAAGTGATGGTATTTATCAAAACCAAGCAGAAGTGGATGCTGTTTTTACAGCAAATCCCGCGCAAACTACAGTTCAGCCTGGTGATGTGAGATATAAAGATTTAAATGGAGATGGCGATATTACTTCATTAGATAGAGCTATTCTAGCAAATCCATATCCCGATTTAACTTATGGTTTAAACTTGAGTGCTGATTATAAAAACTTTGATTTTAATCTGTATATAACAGGAATTCAGGGTGTAGACATCTACAATACTAATAAATATGATTTAGAAGCAGGTGCGAATAGATTATTCAATGGTAGCACTGTTTTATTAAATAGTTGGACGCCATCCAATCCGTCAACAACACAACCACGTGTTCCCGGAGCACCTCAAAATCATAATGTATCAGATAGATATATTGAAGATGGCTCATTTGCAAGATTAAAAAATTTAAGTATCGGGTATAGTTTAAACGATGTCATTTTTGAAGATTACTTCTCTAAGTTGCGTCTCTATATTAGCGCACAGAACTTAGTAACTATTACTAATTATTCAGGTTTAGATCCTGAATTAGGGCAGGGAAACCAAGAATTTGGAATTGATAGAGGTCGATATCCACAACCAAAGTCGTTTATAGTTGGACTTCAAGTATCATTTTAAAAAAAAATATTATGAAAACATATAAATTAATATTAGTAGCTGTATTTGGCCTTTTCATTATACATTCCTGCTCAGACAAAGACTTAGAATTAAGTAACCCGAATCAATTGGCGCCAGAGACGTTCTTTTCTACAGAGGCACAAGTGCAATCAGCCGTAAATGCGGCATATGCAAATTTGCAGACAGTGGCGCTGTACGGTCGTCTTATTTGGTATATGATGGATAATATGTCTCATGAGCAGTCTGGCAACGGACAACAAGAGGCAGATAAAGTAACTTTCGCAGATTTTTCATTCGATTCAAGTAATGGGCAAATTGCTGAGTATTGGGATACTTGCTATAGAGGGATAAATAAGGCAAATTTTGTTATTGGTAACGAAGCAATCATTAATGAGATTCCAGAAAATGAATTGTCATCAACGAACAAGGCAAAGTTTTTAGCAGAAGCAAAGTTTTTAAGAGCACAATATTACTGGTTATTGGTAAATAGATTTGCTAATATACCTTTAAGAAATGGTGATTTCACGCAGCCTGAAGGGAAGCCTGTGAGTCCAAAGGCAGATATAATTAATCTTATTATTGAAGATTTAAAATTTGCAACTACAAATTTATTATCAAAAAATCAGGAAGAGCTCGGAAGGGCTAATAAAGGTGCTGCCCAAGCTTTTTTAGGTAAGGTGTTATTATATCAAAAGCAATATGGTCCTGCTTTAGATGAGTTTAAAAAAATGACTGGATATGCTCTAGAAAATGATTACTTCGATAATTTTAAAGAAGAAACAGAACACGGTATTGAATCTGTTTGGGAAATTCAATATGATTTATCTCTTGGGACAGGAGATAAATGGGGTGGTCCTGTAGTTGGTCAAGGTAAAAACCATGCCACTTTTAGAGGGCAAGATTATGGTGTTTTGGATTGGTTTAATACATATCCATCAGACGATTTAGTAGCTTCTTTTGAATCAGGTGACAAGCGATTAAATGGAAGTTTTTATTTTGTGGGTGATACTTATAACGGTGGTGCCAATACTCTGGTTGAAGGTGATTTCGCTGAGAATGGAGGTAATGTGCGCCCAGCTGCTTGGAAAAAGTATCAAAACTATTATAAACAAGTAAGTGAAGTACAGGAATCAGGAATTAATGCAAAAGTTATTCGATATGCCGATGTTTTATTAATGATGGCTGAATGTGAGAATGAAGTTGGTACTCAAGCGGCAGCGGTTATTTTAATTAACCGCGTACGTGAAAGAGCAGGTTTAGCTGGTCTTTCAACAGCCTTGTCAAAGTCTGCCGTTTTCGAGGCTATAGTTCAAGAGCGAAAGGTAGAGTTAAATGGAGAACAAGTTCGGTTTGATGATATGATTCGCTGGGGAATTGTTTCAACTGAACTTGCTGGAACTAATTTCCAGTCTGGCAAACATGAGTTATGGCCAATTCCAGATAGAGAAATTGCCACAAATCCAAACGTTACTGCAGAAGACCAAAACCCAGGCTATTAAGTTGTCAATTTGTAAAGAAATAGTTTAGTTTGATTTAGTTAGTTGTAAAAAGCAGTACAAATTTTGTACTGCTTTTTATGCATTATAATAATTCTAGAGATTCATATAGGCCTTAACTATTTTAAAAAATAATAGATAAATCATGAGATTAAGATTATTAAAAAACGGATATGTGTTGATAATGTCTTTGGTATGTGTTTTTAGTTGTAATAAAAGCAAAAATGAGACTTTTAAAGCAAGTCAAAGCATATTCAATATTGTTAATTCAGAGCTGTCAGGGATTGACTTTCAAAACAACTTAACAGAAACTAATGCACTAAATTATTTTACGTATTCTTATCTGTATATGGGTGGTGGGGTTTCAGCAGGCGATATTAACAATGATGGACTTATTGATTTATACTTTACCGGCAATCAGGTTTCAAATAAATTATATTTAAATAAAGGCAACCTAAAATTTGAAGACATTACAGAAAAATCTGGCGTAAGCGGTAACAGTAGCTGGTACACTGGTGTAACCATGGCAGATGTTAATGGAGATGGATTTTTAGATATTTATTGTTCTGTTAGTGGAAAATTTGAACCAAGACAGAATCAACTTTTTATAAATAATCAAGATGGAACGTTTACTGAGCGTGCTCAGGAATATGGGTTGGCTGATATCGGTCATAGTGTTCAGGCTACTTTCTTTGATTATGATAAAGATGGCGATTTGGATTTGTATGTCGCCAATTACCCACCTACAAAATTTAACTCACCAGTTTTCGTATATGTCCAAAACATGAAACGAGTTAAGGACAAAGAAGCCGATCATTTATACAGAAATGATGGGGAGCACTTTACCGATGTAACTAATGATGCTGGTGTGCGATCGTATGGGTTGTCTTTAAGTGCAACAATAGGAGATTTGAACAATGATTCTTGGCCAGATATTTATGTGTCTAATGATTTTAGTTCCCCAGACTTTATGTACTTAAATAATCAAGACGGAACATTTAAAGAAGTGGTAAAGCAAACTACAAATCATACTTCTTTTTATGGTATGGGTGTAGACATTTCAGATTTTAATAACGATGGGAATTTAGATATTTTTCAAGTGGATATGGATGCCGAAAATCACAGAAGACAAAAAGCGAATATGGCAAGTATGAATCCTGAGTTGTTTTGGAACACCGTAAATGCTGGTTTTCATTACCAATACATGCATAATTGCATGCAATTGAATGCAGGTGTTTTTATTGATGACATGCCACATTTTTCTAATGTGTCACGCATAACAGGAACATCATCAACGGATTGGAGTTGGGGACCTTTATTTGCCGATTTTGACAATGATGGTTTAAAGGACTTGTATATTTCAAACGGTACACGACGCGAAATTAATAATAACGATTATTTTAATAGTTTAGAAGAAGGTAAATTTGAGCGAACAGATTTACTGAAAAAAAGTGTAGAAATACCTTCTGAAAAGATTGATAATTTCATGTTTCAAAATAAAGGAAATCTTCAATTTGAGCATGTAAATAAACAATGGGGTATTCAATACGAAGGATTCTCAAATGGTGTAACCTATGCCGACTTGGATAATGATGGTGATTTAGAGGTTGTAACTAATAATATTGATGATTATGCCTCAGTTTTTGAAAACACGAGTTCTAGTACAAAAAACTATATAACAATCAAGTTTGAAGGCCAATCTAAGAACAAACAAGGTATTGGTAACCGTGTGTACGTTAAAACTGGAGATTTAACTCAAATGCAGGAAATGACTTTAACTCGTGGTTTTCAATCTTCAGTAGCACCAGAATTACATTTTGGTTTAAATGAAACTGAAAAAATTGATGAAATAAAAGTGGTTTGGACAACTGGTAAAATACAGCGATTAGAAGATGTTTCCGCAAATCAAACACTTGTTTTAAAAGAAGAAAATGCTATTGAGGAGGCTTATGATATTTTGGAAAATAGACCATTGTTTTTGTCAAATCATGATACGTTTCCACAGTTCAAGCATCAAGAGAATATATATGATGATTTTAAGGATCAAGTATTACTTCCGCATAAAATGTCATCATTTGGGCCTGCGCTTGCGATAGGTGATTTAAACAATGATGGCTTAGATGATTATTTTATTGGTGGAGCTTCAACATACGTTGGAAGAATATTTTTGCAAACAGAAAATGGTTTTGAAGAAAAAGCGATAACGGTTTTGGAAGATGATAAGCTAAGTGAAGATTTGGGTGCGCTTATTTTTGATGCAGATGCTGATGGCGACAACGATTTATATGTTGTCAGCGGTGGTTATGAATTTGATCCAAATGTAAAAGAACTTCAAGACCGACTCTATATTAATAATGGTAAAGGAGCGTTTTTAAAAGCTTCAGATGCCTTGCCTAATATGCCCATTAGTGGGTCAAAAGTGTATCATGCTGATTTTGATAAGGACGGAAGCCAAGATTTACTGGTTTTAGGCCGTCAACTTCCTAAACATTATCCAGCCCCAGTTTCGACGTTCTTGTTAAAAAATAATAGCAAGAATGGTAAGGCTCAATTTGATGTTTTTTCAAAAATGCAACCCAAAGCATTTGAAGATTTAGGTATGGCCACCAGCGCCATAATTACTGATTTTAATAATGATTCTTGGTTAGATATTATTATAGTTGGCGAGTGGATGCCTATTCGGGTTTTTCAAAATATGAAAACAGAATTTAAGGAAGTTTCAGAAGATATGGGACTTGGCAAAGATACCACAGGTTGGTGGTGGAGTATTCAAGAGGGAGATTTTGATAATGATGGTGATATGGATTATGTGCTTGGCAATAATGGATTAAATTATAAATACAAAGCAACGCCAGATGCTACATTCGATATTTTCATGAAAGATTTTGATAAAAATAATAAAAAAGATATCGTATTGAGTTATTACGAGGAAGGAAAACAATATCCAGTTCGGGGACGTGGATGTTCATCACAACAAATACCCGGAATCAAACAAAAATTTGAGAATTATGAAAGTTTTGCTGAAGCTACTTTAGCTGATGTGTATTCTGAGGAATCATTAAAAACGGCATTGCATTATCAAGTTAAGTCCTTTGCAAGTATTTATTTAGAAAATAAGGGCAAACAATTTGTAATCCATCAATTACCAATTGAAGCCCAGGTATCAAGTATTAATCAAATTATAGTGGATGATTTTGATGACGATGACAACCTAGACGCGCTTATTGTTGGAAATTTATATGCTTCAGAAGTTGAAACGCCAAGAAATGATGCTAGCCATGGGTTACTGCTAAAAGGTAATGGAGATGGTAGTTTTGGGGCTCTGCCTGCCTCAAAATCAGGTTTTTTTGTTGTGGGAGATTCTAAGGATATGGCCTATATAAAGGTTAAAGACAACACCTATATCATAGTGGTTAAAAATAATGATATAATAGATGTTGTTAAAAGAAACTAAAACAGGCGTTTTGCGCTAAATAAGCCCCAAATATATTATTTATGAACACATTTTTTATATCCAATATGTCATGCGTCTCATAATTTTGAAAGAATAAAATTGGGTTTGGATAAATGTCATGTTCCTAATTCCAATAAAAACTAATTGAAACTACAACTTTAAAACTAATTTGAGAATTATGAAAAAAACTAAATTATTAGGTTTATTAAGCTTAACACTGTTAATGTTTTGGTCATGCTCTGATGATGAGGCCACGATTAATTTAACGCAACCTACATTTACAATAACACCTCCTGAAGGAGAATCAGGTTTATATATTTTTGAAAATACAACACCAAATAAATCTGTTTTCTACAATTTTTGGCAATTTGAAGAAGGGGGGCAAAAATTTGCTGACCAAGATGGCTCTCTAACCTATGAGTATGATTCCAATGGTCCTAAAATAGTAACATTAACTATGGTAAGTTCTGTTACAAATATGCAAACTTCACAGAGTTTAACAGTGACATTGCCACCGCCGCCAGATGTAAGATACTTAATAAACCCTGAGAGTTTGGTAGCAAATGGCTATTTTGGAGAAGGTGAAGGTGATGAATTTACTAATTGGGGCCAATTTAATGGTGCAGATAGAATAACTGAAGAAAGAGGAGATCCATTAGTGGGATCTAGGGCTGTTAGGGTTATAAATCCTGTTGATGGTAATGAATGGGAAACCCAGTTTGTTACAGATGCATTTCCTACAGTAGATGGAGAAAAATACACAGCATCCCTTTGGATTAAAGGTTCTGCAGTATCTGTTCGTTTTTCTACCAATCCTGGTGTAGGTGGTGATCAATATGCCGGAGGTTATACTGCAACATCTGATTGGACACAGTATTCTTGGACATTTACGGCTAATTCAGCTACTACTTTATTAGCATTGGATATGGGTAAAACTAAAGGTGAATTTATTATTGATGCCGTTGAAGTGGTTGCAGGGGAAATGGCCTTGCCTTTACCGTCTAATGACAGTGAGTTACTAAATGGTGATTTGGAAAATGGCAGTGGTGATGACTTTGCTAATTGGGGCAAATTTAATGGAGGCGACAGAGTTACTGAGGAAACCGTTGATGTGTTAAGCGGCTCTAGAGCTATTAAAATTAATAACCCTGCTGATGGAAATGAATGGGATACACAGTTTGCTAGTGATGGTTTTGCTACGGACAATGGTTCAGATTATACCGTTTCACTGTGGATTAAAGGCGATCCAGTTTCTATAAGATATTCAACTAATCCTGGGGCTGGAGGTACAGAACAATACGCAGGTGGTTATACGGCAACTGCTGAGTGGACAAAATATGCATGGACATTTACTGCGAATTCAGACACGTCATCAATAGCTTTAGATATGGGTAAAACAAAGGGCGTGTTTCTTGTTGACGCCATAAAAGTTGTGAAAAATTAGAAGTAAAGAAAAAAATATGAGAAAGATAAGTAAGTTATTAGTATACTTTGGAGCACTATTTTTTGTTTTAGGCTGTTCTAGTGATGGTAATGGAGATCCAGATCCTGGGGGACCAATAGTAATTCCGGATCCTATTATGGCTTCGTTTGATTTCGCAATTTCAACAACCGACCCTAAAGTATTACTTCTTAATAATACTACAACCTATGATTTACCTTTTACAAGTGTGTGGGATTATGGTAAAGGAGAAGGGTCTGTTCCCGACGGCGAAGGGATTGAGGAAGTAAGGTATGATAATGCTGGAAAATATACTATTAAGCTCACGGTTTCAAGTGATGGCGTAAGTAATACTGCAAGTAAAGATATTATAGTTGATGAGGATGGTATTTGTCCAAGTGGTGTTTGTGGTCCTGTTAATGGCGCAAGTTTAAAGGAGGCGGCTACAACATTTTCTGTAGGTAATATTACAAGGGCATCTTGGGTAAATGGAGGAGGTAAACATACTGAAATTCTGAAACAAGAATTTAATAATTTGACTTCTGAATATGAGATGAAAATGAATATAATGTACCCATCAGAAGGCAATTATGATTTTAGTGCAGGAGATGCTATTGTTGCGTTCGCTCAAGCTAATGCTATGAATATTCACGGTCATGCCTTAATATGGCATAATGCTACGCCGGATTGGGTTACTAATTTTGCTGGTAGTGATGCAGAGTTTGAGGCCATGGTGGAAGACTATATTACTACAACGCTTACAAGGTATAAAGGAAAAGTACGTTCATGGGATGTAGTTAATGAGGCCCTTGATGATAGTTCTGGTCATCCATTAAGAAATTCGGTTTTTAGACAAAAAATGGGAGATGATTACATAAAGAAATGTTTCCAATTTGCTAGAAATGCAGATCCTGATGTGCTTCTTTTTTATAACGATTATAATATGGCCTCTAGCTCCACTAAAAGGGCAGCTATGTTTAATTTGGTGGATAGTTTGGGGGATTTGATAGACGGTGTAGGTGCTCAAATGCATATTTCTTATAATGGTCCTTCAGCATCAAGCATTCAGGCTGTCGCAGATGGAACGGTGTCTAGAGGACTAAAATTGCATTTTGCAGAATTAGATATTAGAGCCAATCCAAATAATGATCAAACCATTCTAACCAGTGCTAGATCTGATGAGCAAAAAGCTAAATTTAGAGAAGTTGTGGAAATTTATAATGCAATTCCTTTAGATAATAAATTTGCTTTGACCACTTGGGGAGTAAGAGATAATGAGTCCTGGTTAATTGATTTCTGGGGAAATATTGATTGGCCACTTATGTTTGATGAAAATTATAATAAAAAAGCGGCGTATCAAGGTTTCTTAGAAGGACTCAATTAGTTTTATTGAAATAGTTAATAGGTTAGTAGTTGTTTTTTATAAGTCCCAAATTATACTATAATTTGGGACTTATTTTTAAAACAATTTCATTAAAAATAGAATCTGAAGGATCCTATTATAGGTTTCTTTCTTCATTTAATAATAAATACTAGAAAACCTTAATGGATAATGTAAATACCGGTTTTTTAAGTACTATGTCTGTTGATGGATTTGTAGGAACGATTTATGGCATGTACACAACTTCATTAGGAGAATCAAGTAAAAATAGGGCTAGTTTTAATTGGTTTAAAATTGAAATTAAGTAGCAATGAAGATAACGTTTAATGTCATTATGATACTCCTTTCTATTTTGAGTTTTGCTCAAGAAAACTATAGTATTTCATCGCAAAAAGATAGATTAAGGCAATATTCTGGGCAATGGGTAAGTGCCATTAATCCTACCACAGATAGCATCGCAAAAGGTCCTGCTATAAAAATGAGTTGTACCAATAATTTCAATAATCATTCCCTTACAGTTAAAGTTTTACAAAAAAACAATAGTAACCAGTATCTTCCTATACTTCATGAAATTATTGGTTATGACCGTGATACCGATACTATTTTTGCAGCTGGTCATAATTCACAAGGCGCATTTTTTACTGGAAAAGGAAGTTTTACATCTGAAAAAAACTGGTCCATGCAAGACAAAGATCTCGATGGTAATAAAACAATGAAGGTTGATTTTAACTTTCAGAATTCTACGGATGTTATATTAGAAGGGTTTGATAATGATAATAATAGTTTATGGAAAACCAGATACATTAAAAGCAATCCTAAAAACAAAAACATTGGTATTCAGCTAGTTTCTGTTCATAACGATATGCTGAAAGACCCGCAAAACACATTGATTCAACTAGGAAGAATGGGATACAGTTATGTTGAAACCTTTGTATATAAAAATGGTAGTTTTTATGGTCAAAGTCCAGAGCAGTTCAAGGTTATGGTTGAAAAAGCCGGTATGAGATTTTTGGGGTCCATGACGTTTTTTGATCCTGATGACAAAAATAATGCTGCTGCAATACGTACTTGGTGGAACAAGACTATACAAGATCATAAACTTGCTGGTGTTGAATATCTTTCTACTTCAAATGGTAAACTAAAAAGCCTCAAGACTATTAAGGAACTTCAAGACTATTGTAATTACTATAACAAAATAGGGAAGTTATGTAAAACCAATGGGTTGAAATTTATTTTTCATAATCATGCCGATGAGTTTTTAATGGTAGAAGGCGTAAGAGTTTATGATTACTTTCTTCAAAACACGAATCCTGAATATGTCTATTTTCAATCTGATATCTATTGGATGCATGTCGCCGGTGTCAACCCTGTCGATTATTTTAAAACCTATCCCAACCGATTTATTAGTTGGCACGTTAAAGACTATAAGGAATTAGGTGACAGTGGAAACATTGATTTCCATGACATATTTAAGTATCAAGACGTATCTGGAGTACAATATATCCTGTCTGAAGTTGAAGATTATAGCTTTCCGCCTTTGTTTAGTGTTGGTTTAGCATGGGAATATATTTATTATGAGTTATTAAAATAAACGTTTGATTATGAGACCTTTTACAATGCAGTATCTTTTATTAATTATAGGTGTGCTTACAATGATTAAAACAAATGCTCAAGATCAGTTTAGCGTTTTATTGTTTACCCAACATGATGAATGGCATTCTAATACCATCCTTGTGGCTATTCAGGCTTTTGAAGAAATGGCAGAAGAACATCAGTTTAAGTTTAATTGGACACAATGGCCAAATGATCTTATAGAGAAATTACCAGAACATGATGTAGTCATATTTATGAACGCTAATGCCGATTCTTTGAAGACAAAACATATGATTGCTTTAAAAGCATTTATGAAAGGAAGCGGAGGTTTTGTAGGTATACATGCTGCTTCAGATAGTAAAAAAGAAAACCCTTGGTTTGATGGTTTAATAGGTGCAAAATTTGTTAGCCATCCAAAATTGCAAGCCGCAATTGTAAAAGTTGAGAATACTGATTTTCCAGCAACATGGCATCTCTCAAATAAATGGCTTCGTAGCGATGAATGGTATAACTTTAAAAATATGAATTTAGATACACTAAATATTCTATTGACTGTAGATGAAACTTCTTATGATTTTACGGAGGGTTATGATGACATGCCTTTAAAAGGCATGGGAGCGGTACATCCTATTTCATGGTACCAGGATTATGAAGGAGGAAGATCGTTTTATACCGCTTTAGGCCATAAGCCAGAATCGTATAAAGACAAAAATTTCTTGAACCATATTTTTGGTGGGATATACTGGGTGGTGAATAAACAAAATAATTAGTTATGAAATTTTTTTTAGTACTATTTTCTTTATTTTTTGTTTTTGGTAGTTGTTCATCATCAACTAATGAGACAGAACCTGAACCGGCAATAGTCTTGCCATCAGTAACATGTAATGATGGTTTTCAAAATGGTGATGAAGAAGGTGTTGATTGTGGAGGTACAGCTTGTGTAGCATGTCCAGTGGTAACCGCAACTATTCCAGTATCTGGTTTTGAGTCGCCTACAACGTATACTGGCTACAACTTAGTTTGGAACGATGAATTTAATACGGATACATTAGATGAAAGCAAATGGAGTTTCCATTTGGCTAGTGGTTGTCCTAATTTGTGTGGTTGGGGAAATAATGAAGAGCAATATTACACAGATAAAAATCACTATTATAAAGATGGAAATTTAATTATTACAGCTAAAAAGGAAAAAATATCAGGATTTGATTATTCATCAACAAGAATACATTCTGATAATAAGTTTGAATTTAAATACGGTAGAATAGATATAAGAGCAAGTATGCCTTCAGCTATCGGTACTTGGGTGGCTTTTTGGCTGTTGAATAAAGATTATGAAGTGCAAAACCCTGCAAAAGAATGGCCCAGTGGCGGCGAAATTGATATTATGGAATATTTAGGTGAAGACAAAACCGAAATTTTGGGTACACCTCACTATGGTAAAGATTTAGCTAACCATAAGTATAATTCTACTTACTATAAGACTTCAGAAGATAATTTTGATAAGGTGTTTTATGTGTTTTCACTAATTTGGGAAGCCGATAAGTTGACTTGGTTAGTTAATGATATGCCATATAAAACGTTTACACCCGGCGATTCTGGTGGGCAACCTTATCCGTTTAATGACGAGTTTTATTTATTAATGAATCTATCAGTTGGAGGGAATTTGCCTACAGATCCAATACCTATTGAATATCCGACATTTTTAATTGTTGATTATATTAGGGTGTTTCAGAAAAAATAAAACATATAAAATCGACTAAATTTGGTTGTGTTTAGTGGCTCTGTAATTAAACTGGGTTCGTTATCCTATTTATTTATAAGGGTTTAAAGTTTCTATGCTTCCATCTTCCCTATGAGTAATTTCGGCTACTTTAACAGATCTTAAATGCGTTACTCCTTTGGATAAACTAGAATCATGATAAAATAGATACCACTTACCATCTACTTCACAAACGGAATGATGAGATGTCCAGCCTACTACAGGGTTTAAAATGCGTCCATCATAGGTAAATGGCCCGTATGGGTTATCGCCAACAGCATAACAAATAAAATGTGTGTCCCCCGTTGAATAAGAGAAATAATACTTCTCATTATATTTATGTAACCACGCCGCTTCAAAAAAACGACGCTCATTATCTTTAGCTAGTAAAAGATCGCCATTTTTATCTACAATTTCAATGCCTCTTGGTTTTTCAGAAAACTCTAATAAATCATCGGTCATTTTAGCAACTAAGGGTAATAATGCTTTTTCATTACCTTCAGGTAAAAATGCTGTAGGACTTTCGGGATATTCGCCGTTAAATTCTCCTGATTTCCAACGTTGTAATTGTCCGCCCCAAAGACCACCGAAATACATATAGTAGCTCCCATCATCATCTTTAAAAACTGCCGGATCGATAGAAAAACTACCTTTTATGGCTTCGGGTTGAGCAGTAAAAGGACCCGTTGGAGATTTGCTTGTAGCTACGCCAATACGGAATATACCATCATAGGCCTTTGCTGGAAAAAATAAATAGTAAGTGCCATCTTTTTCGTTAGCGTCAGGAGCCCACATCTGTTCTTTAGCCCAAGGTACATCATTAACATGTAAGGCCACACCATGATCTATGGCTTCACTATCTATACTGTCCATGGAAATAACATGATAATCTTCCATAGCGAAATGACTACCTAAGTCATCAAAAGCTTCACCTGCATCAACATCATGCGAAGGGTAAATGTATATTGTCCCATTAAATACATGTGCTGAGGGATCTGCAGTGTATATGTTGGTAACTAGAGGTTGGGATATGGCACGTTTGTTTAAATCTTCAAAATCTATATTTTCAATGCTTGCTTCTGGCATGATATTCTTATTTAATTCGTCTTTGTTTTAAATCTGATTCAATTTGAACTTCCATTTTCTTATTAATTTCATAGAGGAAAAGTAAGCCTACTGCAATTAAAAATGGTATTGCAGGAAATATACTAACAAGCATTTTAGTTCCGGTGACAGCATTTGCGGTTTGCTCTGGAAGACTAGCGTCATAGCCGTAACTACCTAAAATAGAAGCTACAAGTGCTGAGCCAATACTTAAGCCTCCTTTTAAACCTACCATCATAGCGGAGAAAATAATGGCTGTTGCTCTACGGTTTGTTTTCCATTCCGAATAATCTGCAACATCGGCAATCATAGCCCAAAGTAAAGGGATAGTGATGCCATAGGAAAAGCCGTGTAATATTTGTGATAGAAAAATGAATTCTACGGCTGTTGCCTCGAAGAAATAAAAGAAGATGATAAACAATGTTGAAATAAACAAAAATGTCATAAAGACATCTCTTTTGCCATATTTATCTGCTAATTTTTTTGATAAGCCAATGCCAACAATCATAAAAATAATACCACCAGCATTGAACAATCCAAACCCTGCAGATACAGGATCTTCTCCAAAGAAGTTGATGCCAATACTTGATAAAAAGTCTAAAATTGGACTTATAAAACGTGTTAGTCTATCTGCATCTACATAGTTTTTGAAATAATACACATAAGAACCGCCTTTCATAGCTAGTGTAACAAAAATTAAGAGTGTAACTGATAAAGTAATAACCCAAGGTTTATTTTTAAATAAATCTGATAAATCTTCTTTGATGCTTGATTTTTGTTCTGGTTTCGGAACAATACGTTCACGTGTTGTAAAAAAAGTAATGAGCAACATGATGGTGCCAATAATGGCAAGCCATGTCATTACTATTTCTATTCCCACCGCTTTGTCTCCTCCGCCAGCAGATTCAATAATGGGTAGCATAAATACTTGGACAAAGAATTGTGCAAACATGACTGCAACAAAGCGATAAGCAGAAATACTATTCCGTTCGCCCATATCACCTGTAATGACGCCGCTTAAAGCCGAATATGGCAAGTTGTTTGCTGCGTAAAGCAAAAGCAATAGGGTGTAGGTGAGAACGGCATAAATAACTTTTCCCTTATATTCAAAATCGGGTGTGCTAAAAGCTAAAAGTGCAACGATACCAAGTGGTACTGCGGTCCATAAAATCCATGGTCTAAACTTTCCGTATTTAGAATTTGTTCTATCTGCAATAGCTCCAATTATAGGATTAAACCCAAATGCCGCTATTAGTCCAACGGTTAGCATAATTGCTGATGCATGGTTTGCTTCAAGACCATAAATATCAGTATAGAAAAAAGCTAAATACGTAACTAATGTTTGAAATACGAGATTGGCAGCAAGGTCTCCTAAAGCATAACCCACTTTTTCTTTAACCGATAATTTTTGAGTATTAGAATTCATAAATATTCTTAGAGGTTAAGTTTTCGGTTACTTTTTAGTTTTTAATGCTAATACATTTTGATAGGCTTGTTTAGCTTTGTTTTCTCGGTCAAAAAGTAATGGATGATTAGTTCTTCCTTTTATGGGCCAACCATTTAGCCAAGATTGACCATCATTAACACCCCAAAAAGTGACTCTTTCAATTTTATCTTTATGCTTTAAGAAGAGTTTAAAGATGTCTTCATAACGTTTAGCTAATTTTACTTGCGCAGAATCTGTTAATTTTTCAGGATAAGGATTCATTTTTGGGTCCCCTTCATATTGCTCATAACTTTGCTCAACAGCAGCGCCATTTAAATCCCAAGGATTTGGTAATACAGTGACATCTAATTCTGTAAAGCTGACTTTAACCCCTAGGTTAGAATAAGCTATGATGCTATTTTCAATGTCTTCTATAGAGGGGCCTTCTAAACTCCAATGGGCTTGCATGCCCACGCCATCTAATTTCACGCCGCTTTCTTGAAGTTGTTTTACCAGTCTTATTACGCCAGCGCGTTTTTCTGGTTTCCATAAATTATAATCATTATAGACTAATTTTGCATTAGGATCTGCTTTTGCGGCGAGTTTAAAAGCATGTTCTATATAGTTTTCACCACCCATGACCTTATAAAATTGAGATTCTCTAGGCGTACCATCTTCATTTAATGCTTCATTTACAACATCCCAAGTGGTAATTTTACCTTTATACCTTCCCACAATTTTATTGATATGGGTTTCAATGGTATTTGCCAATTCTGAACTATCTTTAATGTTTTGTACCCAAGGCGCCAATTGACTATGCCATACGAGCGTGTGTCCAACAATATGCATATTTTCCTGTTGTCCTAGTGCCACATATTTATCAGCTATTTCAAAATAAAAGGAATCCTTTTCGGGGTGAATTTGCTCCCATTTCATGTCGTTTTCAGGAGTAATGGAATTAAATTCTTTTTCTAGAAGGTTAATAGCGTTTTTATCAGCGCCAGTAATTTGAGTATTACTTAATGCAGCGCCAATTAAAAAGTCTTGTAAAAAAGTGTCTTTTAAAGTGTTTAATTTTTCTGTATGAGTAGAGTTTTCAACTTGTTTTTCCTTTGTTTTACAACTACTGAATGGTAGCAGAAGAATTACACAGGTTGCTAAGACGACGGTTTGTTTCATAATAACGTTATACTAAAGAAATATATAATTGATAATTTTCTGGAGATAAAAGTACTTTTTAACACTGGGTACTTCTGAAACAAAATGGACTGATAGTAGAACAATTGTTGCGAAAATTGATTAATATTTAAACTATAACGCGTGTCTCTATTAATACTTAGATAAATAGCCTATTCAAATCATTTAAAACAAAAAATCTCAGGCTATATATAACCTGAGATTTTTAATCTTACAAAATATTTTTGTCTACTATTAATGTTGTATTACCATCAGCTTTGAGGCATTTAAGCTTTTCGCTGCATCAGATAATTTTACCACATAAACACCATTAGCTAAATTTGCCGTGTCAATGGTTAATTTTTTAGAAAATCCATCAAAAGATTGAGATGAAATAAGTTTTCCTTCTAAACTTAAAATTTGAACATTATTTACTTTATTGTTTAAATTACTTAAGGTAAAGAAACTATTAGCAGGGTTTGGTGATAATGTAAATCCACTTAATTCATTGTCTTTTACAGAAGCCGTAGCAGTGGAGTAAAATTTAATTTCACTAAGAGTATTCCAAGGACTATCAGACCTTCCGTAGCACTTAACCTTAACATATTTAGCCCCAGCAATAGGAGTGAAATCTTTAAACTGTAAGTAGGTGTTGTCTTGATTAGTAAGTAAATTCCCGGCGCTAGGATAAATATTTGTAAAATCGGCTTCCTCAACACCAGTTGTTGAAACCCATAACTGGAATTGATATGAAGGTGATTTTGTAACCGTTAAATATTGAATTTCTGCTAGATCATAGCCGCCTCCTAAATCTAAAATAAGAGCTTCTCCACGCGGGTCAGAACTTTCAGCCGCCCAATCTGTATCTGGGTCATTGTCTACAGCATTAGCTGCATAATTTTCCTTTCCAGCAGGGATATCCACTTGTTGATCAAAGTAAAAGTTAACGGATACCCCGGTAATTTCTGTATTACTTGTGTCAACAGGGTCTTGGGCAAAAGTAAAGAGCGATACTAAACATAGCGCAAATGCCAAATAAGTGTTTTTTTGTTTGAAGTTTTTTGAATGTAATTTTGTTCTCATACGTAATAAGTTTTTAATTGGTTAACCAGTTGTTTGGAACGAATATACAAAAAAATAAATTGGTCAACCAATTGTGATTTGAACTGTATTGACAAAAATGACGGAAGATTATGGGGTAATTTGTTTTTAACTGTTGTCTAGTGGGATATTTTTTATGATTATATAATGGATAAATCAATCTCTATCTTATTTATCGTAAAATGGACTGCCTTTTAAAATTATGTGTAAATGCCCTTTAACTTAATGGAATAATATTTTATTCTTATTGATTTTTAGACTCGTTTATTTATGAAACAAGTTTAAAATATATTAATTTTACCAGCCTAATATTAGGGGGATTTATTAATTCAATGACATGCACTATGAGGTATAATCTAAATAATAAACGATTTAAATTACTCTTTTTGTTTTCCGCTTTTTTATTCATTTTTAACTGCAATCCTGAGGGTGGAGAATATGTGAGTGATTATGATTTGGTATACACCAACTATTCACCAGAATATGATTTTAATAAAACCTATACCTATTCGTTACCGGAAGGCGTCATTAAAATTGATGGAGAAGATGATGATGATCCAGAATTTATAGATAAGGTATACAGTGATGCCATTTTAAGTAATTTGAAGACCAATTTGGATGCTATGAATTGGACAGAGGTTGACGCTTCTGATAGTCCTGATATTGTCATAGTAGCCTCAGCATTTGATCAAAGCTTTTATTATTATTTTCCGCCACCAGGCTATCCAGGTTGGGGTTGGTGGTATCCCGGATATATCCCTGGTTATGTTTCCGGATATAAAACGGGTTCAATTTTGATTCAAATGACTGTACCTAAAGATGCAACTAATAATGAAATTCCAGTGAATTGGATTTGTGGCGTAAATGGCTTATTGCAGGGAAGTACCGCTTATGTTATAGATAGAATAGATAGAAACCTGAATCAAGCTTTCAAGCAAGCACCATTCAATAATTAAATATAACTTATGAAATTTAAATTTATTTTATTCGTCGGTTTATTAGCTGCTTCATTTACAACAGCTGCACAAGATAAGTATAGTCTAAATTATATTATTGGATTCCCAACTGGTGAAGCCTCTGAGTTTATAAGCTCTACGAGCTGGAGAGGTATAGGCTTTGATTATGTGCATGAGCTTGATAGAAATTGGGCTATAGGTGGAAGTATTAGCTGGCAAACCTTTTACGAAGATATAGGATATCAAACTACTGAAAATGGCACTGAAACGGTTTCGGCTAAACGCTATAATTATATCAATAGCTTGCCAATTCATGTTACAGGAAGTTATTATTTTAAATCATCAAAAGATTTGACACCTTTCATATCGTTAGGTGTAGGTGCTATGTATAATAGACAGGAGCAAGATTTAGGTTTGTATGTGCTTTCTAGTGACGCTTGGCAATTTAGTGTAAGACCTGAGCTAGGAGTAGAATACGAATTGAGATATGGTTTTGGCCTTCGCGGTGCTTTACGTTATAATTACGCTGCAAAGTCAGGTGGGCTAGATGGTTTATCTCATATTGGCTTGGCTTTAGGGGTGTACTGGGATAATTAATTTTTTTTTCTAGCTGTAGCTTGTAGTTACTAATTTCTGAATGCCGCTAGCTAGAGTGGTTAGAGGATTCTATTAGGCGCTATTTATCTTTGGCGAAAGCCATTTAAAAAGTATAAGAAAGTCCTTTAAACTAAAAGGAGTTGTTCTATTGCCTTTCTCGCTTTTTTGAGAAACTATATTATAATACTGGATTGGTTTATTATAGTTATGGCTTGGCAGTTGTTGGAAATAGGATACCAATGAACTTGTATTCAGCAAAAACAATTGTAAATTTCCTGATCAAGAATACACCATAGAGTATTGTGTTATTTCTTAAATGCCTTTTTAAGCATTAGTAAGGTGCTAAGTTTTCCCATGATGTCGATTCCAGTTTGGAGCCAATGAGGAGGCTTTACCGCCTCTTGATATTCATATTTTAAATGCTTAATTTCCTCTAAAGCAATTTTGCGTTCTAAATTTAATATTTTTAGATCACGTTCTATACTTTCAAAATCCTTATATGTTTTCATCTTGACTAAAAAATGGTTTTGAGAGTGATTTAATAATGGCATTATTTATATGTTTTCTAAAAAGAAAAACAATAAAGGAAATGACTAGATAAAGGACACCTACCAAGACAAATCCCAAAGAATAACTATTTACGAGGTCGCCAATTTTAAAAGCGGCAGCAACAGACATAAAAACAAGAGCAACAAGAATTAAACCACCCACAATCATGATTTTGAAAATCATGCTTACAGAAATAGTAACTTGCTGAAAAATTTTTAGTCTATAATATTCATAGGATTTGGATAGGAATTTATCGCCTAGGTCTCCAGCCTTTTTATTTGTTTCATGTATTGAATCAATTACTCCCATTAACTTAGTGGTGCTTTATTATTTGATTTACTCTTTATGGTTTCCTCTTGAAACATTTTATTGCGTTCCTTTAATAAGGCCAATTTTTTTTCTAAACCTACTATAAGATCGTCAGCTTTATAACTGGCATTCGCCATAATAGCGTCTAATTGATCTTCTAAAGATTCTTTTTTATGCACGGCTTCAGATTCAATTTTATCTTTTAAATCATTTGCGGTGTCAGATAATTTCTGCTTAGCCGATAAAGCCTCGTCAATTACTTTTTGTCTGGTCTTAACACCTTTGTCTGGGGCAAATAATAGGCCTAAGGTAACCCCAATGGCTCCACCCGCTAATATTCCTAAGAATGTACTTCCACTATTGCTCATAACTTTAAATTTAAATTAGTATCCGTTTTTGTTTAAAATTACTTAAAATAATTTAAACCTAAGAATTGAAGTCGTTTAAAATAACTTATTTCAGCTAATGAATAGCTTAATTTGCAATCTCCATAAGTTTTGCTTTGGTGGCTTCGGTGGTCTTTTTTGAATTACCAATAAATATGGTATCATCAATAATAATAACTGGTCTGCTTAAAAATGTATAATGCTCGAGTAAATAATGTTTGTAGTCACTTTCATTTAACGTTTGGTTCTTTAAGTCCATTTCTTTGTAAAGTTTGGCGCGTTTACTAAAAAGAGCCTCGTAGCTGCCTGCTAAACTATGCATTTCTTCTAACTGTTTTACCGTTATTTCTTCGTGCTTTATATCTTGCAGGATAAACTCCTTAGGGATATTTAGTGTCTTAAGAATTCTTTGACATGTGCTGCATGTTTTCAAATAATATATTTTTTTCATAACAAGTTTCGTTTCTAAAAACAAAATAAAACTATATTTATCAAAATAAATAGTTATTATGGAATTTACATTTGAAGTATTAAAAAACACGCGTGGTATTCTTAGTAAAATAATTGAAAATACAAGTGTAGAAGAGTTAAATAAAGTACCTGCTGGTTTCAATAATAATATTATATGGAATATAGGGCATTTAGTTGTTACTGAACAGCTGTTAGCCTATAAACTGTCTGGTTTAGAAATTAAAATTTCAGAAACTTTAGTGTCTAAGTATAGAAAAGATTCAAAACCGGATGGTGATGTTTCTGAAGAAGAAATAGCTGAGATCCAGGGCTTACTCCTTAAGAGTTTGGCAGGTACAGAAAATGACTTTAACTATGGTGTTTTTAAAAATTATAATGCCTATACCGTTTCTACAACGGGTAATACTTTAAATAATATTGATGAAGCCCTTCAATTCATTTTGGTTCATGAAGGAATTCATTATGGATACATTTTAGCTTTGTTAAAGGCTGTTAAAAACTAAATACTGCGCAACATATTCATAAGGAATAGTGCATTCTATAAGGCCACTAGAATACGGTGCAATTTCATAGGGATTATAGAGTAATATGAAGCCTGATGTACTATATGCCATGTTTTCAGGCATCGGGAATTCTGTGTTTTGTTTTATATCCGTGTCTTTATTTTCAACGGATTTCAGTAGAAAGGGTAATGCTACTTTCTTAAAACCTTGGATGTCATTAATTAATTCAGTATTGCCAAGGGTGTCTCCAGTGTTTGGGTTGAAGTTCAAGAAACTAACGGTTAGCATACCATGTGCTCCTCCAGTATTTACATATGATGTAAGCGCAATACTTATTATGTCCTTAGATTGATATAGTACTTCGCCATCAAACTGAGCTTCCCAAATTTGCTGACTTTCAGGGAAACTAGATTTGAAATCCTTAAATTCATTATTGAAGGCATCAATGCTATTACTGATGCTTTTTCCGATGTTTTCATTAGATTGAGAAGTATTTAAAAAGGCCTGAATCTTTGCTTCTAAAGAGGTGTTTATTTTTTTGGTAATTTCTGCATTACCATGGGCTTCAGGTATGTTTATTGAAACTATATTTTCATTAGAAAATAAATAGTTGTTTTCGGTAAATGTAATTGCAGGTCTTTCCTTCTTGCATGATAAAGTAAAAAAAGTAAAAACTACTAAAAGTACAATGGTTTTTAGGTGCATTATAATTTTGGATTTAATGCATTTTAAACGATGTGGTTAATCTAAATAATGAACGTATCCAACACTCAGCCACATCAACCAATCGTTAGATTCATTACCAGGCAGTTGATGATTTAATCCATCAACCCAATCACTAAAATAATATTGCCATCTTAAATCTAAGATTAAATCTGACATTCTAGTTAATTTATAGGATACACCAACACTTGAAACCACAGACCAAGAATTGGAATTAGACACGTCTACAGAGCCTGGTTCCCAAAATGAGTAAAAATTACTTGGGTCCGTAACATCCCCAATAGCAGAAGGATCAGGGTTTTGGTAGTCTGTACTTACTTTAGCACTAGAGAAGGTATAATGTGCACCTAAAGTAAGATAGGGCGAAAATTTGTGACCATAGCTTTGAAATTCACCAAGACTTAATGGAGAATATTCAAGTTGCGCACCAATATCAAAATTATTAGCTGAACCTTTATGGCCTCTTAGTTTTTTAGCGTTCTCGTTGGTTCTACTAGGGTCAGCCCATTGGCCATGGTGTTCTAATTTAGTGGTATTATAAGATAGTTCACTTCGAACTTTAAAATGATCATTAAAATAAGTGTTTGTGAAAGTGTGCTTGTGTTCGTCTGTATAGGTAAAGTTTAAATAATGAACGACGCCAACTCCAAAGCCTGTATTGCCAAAATTAGTACTGGAATCATCTCTGGCTCCAAAATCTGATCTAAATTGGACGGGACCAGCAATAACGCCTAATTCATGATACAAACCTAGCTGGGCCTGCGAAATTTGCGTAAGTAAGAGCAAGCAAAAACTAAGGACTAAGTTTTTAAGTTTCAACATAAAAAGGTTTGTTTTTTCGAGGCATTATTACGGGCAAATATATAAAAACAGATTTTATAAACAAATATTAATACAATTGAGGCATTTTACATTAATATTTAATTGTGAAATAAATAAAAAAAGACATATTATTTTGAAGATAATGTATATTTGCATCCATAAACTAAGTATTCATTAAATAGTGATGTAATAATTATATGTATGAAAAAAATTATTGAAGAATTTTTAGACCTAGTAAAGCAAAGAAATAGTCACGAGACTGAATTCTTACAAGCTGTTGAGGAAGTGGCCGAAACTGTTATTCCTTATATTGTTAAAAATGATATTTATTACGGGAAAAATATTTTACTTAGAATGGTTGAACCAGAGCGTGTGATATCTTTTAGAGTATGCTGGGTTGATGATGAAGGTGAGATTCGGGTAAATAGGGGGTACAGAGTTCAGATGAACTCGGCAATAGGTCCTTACAAGGGAGGTTTAAGATTTCATCCTTCTGTGAATTTAAGTATTTTGAAATTTTTAGCCTTTGAACAGGTGTTTAAAAATAGTTTAACCACATTGCCTATGGGCGGTGGTAAAGGTGGAAGTGATTTTGACCCTAAAGGAAAAAGTGATAATGAGATTATGAGGTTTTGTCATGCTTTTATGGGAGAATTATTTAGGCATATAGGACATAATAGAGATGTGCCCGCTGGAGATATTGGTGTAGGGGCTAGAGAAATTGGTTTTCTATTCGGCATGTATAAAAAGATTAGTAACAATTTTACAGGCGTTTTAACGGGTAAAGGAATGTCTTGGGGTGGTTCTTTAATTAGACCGGAAGCAACTGGTTATGGTAATGTTTATTTTGCCCAAAAAATGCTAGAAACGAAAGGGGATACTATTGAAGGCAAGAATGTTGTTGTATCGGGCTCTGGTAATGTTGCCCAATATGCAGCTGAAAAGGTCATTCAACTTGGAGGTAAAGTGCTTTCGCTTTCGGATTCTTCCGGATATATTTATGATGAAGAAGGTATTGATGCTGAAAAATTAGCCTTTGTTATGGACCTTAAAAATATACGACGTGGTAGGATTGGGGAGTATGTTGATGCCTATCCGAATGCTAAATTTGTAAAAGGTAAAACGCCTTGGGGTATTAAATGTGATGTTGCAATGCCATGTGCTACCCAAAATGAATTGCATGAGGAAGATGCTAAGCTACTATTAGAAAATGGTTGTATCTGTGTTAGTGAAGGCGCTAATATGCCATCTACAAAAGCAGCTATTGAAGCCTTTCATAAAGCAAAAATCTTATTTGCTCCGGGGAAAGCATCAAATGCAGGTGGTGTAGCTACCTCAGGTCTTGAAATGACTCAAAATTCCTTAAGATTTAAATGGTCAAGAGAAGAAGTTGACAATAAACTGAAGGATATTATGTCTGATATACACAAGTCTTGTTTAGAGTATGGAGAAGATGAAGACGGTTATATAGATTATGTTAGGGGAGCAAATATTGCTGCTTTTGTTAAAGTAGCCGATGCCATGCTTGCCCAGGGCATTGTTTAAGAATTTTTAAAGTATCTAATAAAAAACCATTCTTAATACTAAGAATGGTTTTTTATATGTCAAGATTTAAACTTTTGTTTCAATTATTCGTAAATTTAGAAGGCAAAATACGCTATAATAATGATTAATAAGAAAGTCAAAAATGTTCAAGAAGCTCTTCAAGGTGTTACAAATGATATGACCTGTATGTTTGGTGGATTTGGATTAAGTGGTATTCCTGAAAATGCTATTGCTCAGTTAGTCAAGTTAGATGTTAATGGTTTAACCTGTATCTCAAACAATGCTGGAATAGATGATTTTGGACTAGGGTTACTACTTCAAAAAAAACAAATAAAAAAAATGGTGTCATCTTATGTTGGTGAGAATGATGCCTTTGAAAGGCAAATGCTTTCAGGTGAATTAGATGTTGAGCTTATACCTCAAGGAACTTTAGCAGAGCGTTGTAGAGCCGCTCAAGCTGGTTTTCCTGCTATTTATACGCCAGCAGGTTATGGAACCGAGGTTTCAGAAGGCAAAGAAACTAGAGAGTTTGATGGTAAAATGTATGTTTTGGAGTATGCATTTAAAGCCGATTTTGCTTTCGTAAAAGCATGGAAAGGAGATGCTGCCGGGAACCTAATTTTTAAAGGGACAGCCCGAAATTTTAATCCCAATATGTGTGGTGCCGCAAAAATAACAGTTGCTGAGGTGGAAGAATTGGTTCCTCTAGGAACATTAGATCCCAATAATATTCATATTCCAGGAATATTTGTACAACGTATTTTTCAGGGGGACGTTTATGAGAAGCGCATTGAACAAAGAACTGTGAGACCAAAGTTGTAATGCAAAGTTTAAGTGCTGTTTAATTAATAAAGTAATTAAAGCTTTAAAATTTAATTCTAGGATATGTTAGATAAAAACGGAATTGCTAAACGTATAGCCCAAGAAGTACAAGATGGTTTTTATGTGAACCTGGGTATTGGAATCCCTACGCTTGTTGCAAATTATGTAAGAAATGATATAGAGGTGGAATTTCAAAGTGAGAATGGCGTATTAGGAATGGGACCATTTCCATTTGAAGGTGAAGAGGATGCCGATGTTATAAACGCTGGTAAGCAAACAATAACTACGTTGCCTGGAGCGAGTTTCTTTGATTCCGCGCTTAGTTTTTCAATGATTAGAGGTCAGCATGTAGATTTGACGATTTTAGGAGCCATGGAAGTAGCCCAAAATGGGGATATTGCCAATTGGAAAATTCCAGGTAGGATGGTGAAAGGTATGGGTGGTGCCATGGATTTGGTAGCCAGTGCAGAAAATATTATTGTCGCTATGATGCATACTAACAAGCGAGGGGATTCAAAATTGCTAAAACAATGTAGTTTGCCTTTGACGGGTGTGGGTTGTGTAAAAAAAATTGTTACTAATTTGGCAGTGCTTGAAGTTTCCAATAAAGGGTTTAAATTATTAGAACGCGCTCCGGGCGTTTCTGTAGAGGAAATAATAAACGCTACAGAAGGTGATTTATTAATTGAAGGTGAGGTTTTAGAAATGAAAATTTAGAAACAGAATATTAGCCGAATGGTGTTAAATGTTAAAAAAATATGTATTTCGTCGATTAATTGTGTTTTTAAGCCGATTTATTCAAAATATATTCGATATTAGCAGAGAACTAAGAAACCAATTTTAATTTTAGATTTACCCAAATCTACCATAAACTAAAAGCCTTATGAATATTGCAGCAAATCTACCTGAATTACCTACTAATGATGAAAGCAAGTTCACCCAAACGCTAAAAGATAACGTACAGTTTATAAAAAGCTTACTTTATTTAACGAAAAAGGTCTTTATGCTATAAGTTGTCAAGTTGATAGCTTGAGTTAGTTTATAACGTCATTTTGAAGTAATTCAAAATGACGTTTTTATTATATTCCTTTTGGTATGGCTTCTATTAGTTTTTTTGTGTATTCCTGTTTTGGATTAGCATAAATAATATCAGCATCATCTAATTCTTCAATTTGACCTTGGTTCATTACTAATAATTGATCGGACATATACTTTACAACTGCCAAATCATGTGAAATGAATATATAGGTGAATCCAAAATCTTCTTTCAATGTATTGAGCAAGTTTAATACTTGCGCCTGAACTGAAATATCTAAAGCAGAAACAGATTCGTCACAAACAATTAGTTTGGGTTGTAATGCAATAGTTCTTGCAATGCCTATACGTTGACGTTGACCTCCTGAAAATTCATGTGGGTATCTATTGTAATAATCTTCTGAAAGACCAACTTTGTTTAGAATATCAATCACACGTGCTTTTCGCTCTGCATCAGAATTATACAGCTTATGAACCTTCATAGGTTCTAAAATAGCCTGCCCTACAGGTATTCTTGGATTTAACGAAGAATAAGGGTCTTGGAAAATTATTTGAATATCTTTTCTAAGCGTTCTCGTTTCAGCTTTTGATAGTTTTGTGATATCAATACCTTTATAAATGATTTGACCCGAAGTAGCTTTGTCCAATTGGAGAATAGCATTTCCAAGGGTAGATTTGCCACAACCAGATTCCCCAACTAAACCCAGTGTCTCACCTTCATACAGTTTAAAACTAACGTCATTGACTGCTTTAAAAGATTGTGATTGACTAAATAAACCAGATTTTGAAATATATGCTTTCTCTACATTAATAACTTCTAATAATGGTGGTTTACCATAAAGTTTTTCATGATTCTTCTGACGCTGATCATGCGAAATAATGTCATCTGAAATATCATTATCCAAAAAATCTTGAATGGTTGGTAGTTTTTTTAATCGCGTATCTAAAGACGGTCTAGCGTTTATTAAAGCTTTTGTATAATTGTTTTGTGGGTTATTAAATATATCAGCCACCAAACTTTCTTCAACAATATGGCCTTTATACATGACTAAAACTCGATTGGCTATTTCTGAGATGAGTGCAAGATCATGGGTAATAAAAATGATACTCATTTTAGTTTCAGCCTGCAATTCTTTTAGTAAACTAATAATGTCTTTTTGAACTGTGACATCTAAAGCGGTAGTAGGCTCATCAGCAATTAAAATATCAGGCTTGCAGGCAATAGCCATAGCAATCATAACCCGTTGTTTTTGACCACCAGAAATTTCATGTGGATAAGCATCATAAACGCGTTCAGGATTCGGAAGTTTTACTTTTTCAAAAAGTAATATGACAGCTTCTTTAGCATCCGTTTTAGATTGTTCTGTGTGTTGTAAAAGGATTTCTTGAACCTGTTTTCCGCAGGTCATAGAAGGGTTAAGAGAACTCATAGGTTCTTGAAAAATCATTGCAATTTTATTGCCTCTTATCTTCTGAAATAATTTTGGCTTTAAGGTGGTTAAATCTGTATTATTATAAGTTATACTACCCGAATTTATGTTTGCTATTTTTTTTGGAAGAAGCCCTAAAATAGCTAGTGACGACACGGATTTTCCTGAACCAGATTCCCCCACAATGCCTAAAATTTCGTTTGAGTTTAAGCTATATGAAATGCCATGAATGACTTCATTTTTGCCAAATGATATAGTTAGGTTTTCAACTTTTAATATTGGTGTTTCAGGCATTTAAATATGTATAATTTCGTCATCGGATAAAATAGTATCGCCACGTAATCGTAAAAATATTTGGGCGACTGCAATGGTGTCTTTTTCACAATAAATAACAATCCGGTCAATGTCATTGTCTTCATAAAAGACGCGACAAACTTCACTACCATCTATATCGTCCTTAGGTGATGGAATTCCTAAAACATTAGTCATTAGTTTTAAGGATGTATAAGTTTTGTAATCCCCAAATTTCCATAATTCTAAAGTGTCTATATGTGGTACTTCCCATGGCTTTTTACCAAAAAGGTTAAGCTTGTTCGGCAATTCAATATTATGAATGATCATACGGCGTGCAATGTAAGGGAAGTCAAATTCTTTACCATTATGAGCACAAAGTAAATGTTTTGTTTGATTAAAATGTGTTTCTAATAGATTCTTAAAATCTTTTAGAATTTTTATTTCGTCGCCAAAAAAAGATGTTGTTCTAAAGGTTCTTAAATCGTTTAGAATATTAAAATAGCCAACAGAAATGCAGACAATCTTTCCGAATTCAGCCCAAATACCTGCACGGTCATAAAACTCTTCAGCCGTATAATCTTCTTTGCGTTGATATTTTGATTTAGATTCCCAAAGGGCCTGTTTCGTTTCAGATAAATCAGAAAAATACTGAGTTTCAGGCACGGTTTCTATATCTAGAAATAAAATGTTTTCAAGATTTATTTTCGAAATCATTTCGCTAGCATTTTATAAGCCTCTGTGATGTATGTGAAAATATCTGCAGTAAACTGACCAATTTTTGTGTTATCCCCCTTGGAATGGCCAAGTCTAACAATGATTACATTGTCATTTGGTTCAACAATAACGTACTGTCCAAGGTGGCCACGCATCATAAAAAATGTTTTGTCCTCAATCTTTTTCAACCACATGCCGTAGCCATACATGTCACCATTGGGATATACAGGTTTTATTGATTTTGCGACAAAGGTGGAATCTAAAATTTGTTTCCCATTCCATTTGCCATGATCTTTATATAATTTCCCAAAACGAGCAAAGTCTTTGGCGTTGCTGGCTATACAGCAATACGCTTTTACAAGATCATGTTTTTTACTGTCTACTTGCCAAAGGGTTTGGTTTTCGCATCCTAAGGGTTTCCAAAAACTCTCAGTTAAATAATCGTAGAGCTTTTTGCCAGTAGCCTTTTCAATTACCATAGCTAGCATTTGTGTGTCGCCGCTAGAATATTTAAAGCTTTTACCAGGTTCAGTTACCATATTCAATTCCAGCATTACTTTTTCTAAGTCATCATCAAAATAGGCCCGCGTTACAATGGAAAAAGGGGAGTAGTATTGTTCATCCCAAGAGGTTCCTGATGCCATATTAGAAAGATGACCTACAGTCATTTTCGAGGCTAAACCGTCGCTATAGGTTGGTAGAAAATCACTGACAGGCTGATCTAGACTTTTTATGTACCCTTGTTGAATGGCTATACCCAATAGGCCAGACACATAACTTTTAGCCATAGAGAAGGAGTTGGTTTTAGAATTTTCATTAAAACCATCATAATAGTTTTCAAACCAGATACTGTCATTTTTTATAATGACGTATGCAATGGTGCCATTTGTCCCATTTATGGAATCTAAAGCTACCGTCTCTGTTACGGAGTTGTAATCTTGGTGAAGAGGCCATGGTTTTGAGGTGCCATTTTCAATAATTTGATTATCAAAATATTTATAATCTTCTAAAAAGGCAGTAGTATGTCCATTGAGATAAATAGTACGTACAGCTTTTAATAAATAATCAGTGTTGGTAATAAAGAGGGATAACACAACTAGACCTATTACAATGACAAGCCATTTAAGTACTTTTTTTAGGGGTTTCATTATATGATATTTAATAGAACTAAATATAACAATTTAAAGTCAATTGCAATATGTGTCCCGCTTTAATTTGAAAACAGGTGCTAAATTTAGTTTCAATATGATAATGGAGTCAAAATAGAAAATGGATCATTAAAATAGCGACAATTGTTTATGGGGACTTTCATGTTCAAGAAGCCATTTTTTACGGTGCAAACCTCCGGCATATCCGGTTAAGTTTCCATTACTCCCAATAACGCGATGGCATGGAATAATAATCCAAAGTGGGTTTTTGCCGTTAGCACTAGCCACAGCACGAATCGCTTTTACATCACCTAATTGTTGTGATAATTTAAGATAGGATACTGTTTTACCAAAAGGAATTGTTTCTAGAGCCTTCCAGACTCTTTTTTGGAAATCGGTGCCTTGGGGATTTAGCTTTAAATCAAATGTTTGCCGAGACCCTTCAAAATATCCATTAAGTTGAATGGCACAATCCTCTAAAACTTCAGGAATAATATCTGACACCTTTTCTTTAGAATTTAAAACGGTAATTGAGGAAATACCATCTTCATCACCAACTATTTTGGTAAACCCTAAGGGCGATGTGATGATGCAGCTTTCCATTTAATCTTTCTTTTCTTCTTCTTTTAAAATTCCTAGTTTTTTGGCTCTTGATTCCCAATTTTTTCTAGCCTGAAGTTGAAGGTCTGAGACCTTATCGCTTTCATCCATAATTTCTAAACCAAGTAATGTTTCTATAACATCTTCCATGGTAAGAAGGCCACTTACCGATCCATATTCATCAACAACAAGCGCCATATGGTTTTTACTTTCAATAAGTTTTTCAAATAAAGTGGGTATCGGTAATTCTCTATCAACAACAATAATACTTCTTTTAAGTTCTGATAGTTTTTTGCTATTATTATCCAGTGCCATTTCTTTAAAGATTTCATCTTTAAGAACTAGGCCCGTTATATTATCCGGGTCATTAGTGTAAACAGGAATTCTGGAAAAGCGAAGGTTTAAATTTTGTTTGAAAAAATCCTCAACAGTGGTTGTTTCGTCTTCCGTTTTCATTACTGTTCTGGGTGTCATGACATCTTTGGCGAAAACTTCTTTGAACGTGATTAGGTTCTTGATAATTTTACTTTCACTTTCTTGGAAAACACCTTCTTCATGGGCAATTTCGGTCATGGCCATAAACCCTTCTCTACTTAAAACACTACCATGTCCTTTACCGCCTATCAGTTTTGTGGTAAGTTGTAAGAGCCATAAAATCCCTGTCCATTTTAAGGGAAATATTAAAATAGTCAATGCTTTTGAAGCAAAATTTGCCAACTGTTTCCAGTAGGTTGCGCCTATGGTTTTTGGGATAATTTCTGAAGCTACAAGAATTAAAAATGTCATGATTGCTGAAACTACGCCCACTGTATTTATACCCCAAAATTCAATTTTAAAAGGTAATTTTTCGGCTTCAATACCTACCATCATGGCGCCTAAAGTATGCGCGATGGTATTTAGAGTTAGAATGGCAATTAAAGGTTTATCAACATCTTTTTTTAATTTTTCTAAAGTTGTTGCATATTCTTTTCCTTCTTGTTTTTTAACATTTATAAATGTTGGCGTAACACTAAGTAAAACCGCCTCAAGAATAGAACATAAAAAAGAAAAGAAAATTGAAATGGTTGCCCAAAAGATTAATGTGCTCATTAATTGGATTTTTGTTAAAAGCTAATTTACGAAATCAATTTCACAACATCTTTAGCAAAATAAGAAGCAATAATATCTGCGCCAGCTCTTTTAAATGCTATGGTTGTTTCCATCATAATTTGATCATGATCTAACCAGCCTTTTTCAGCAGCCGCTTTAATCATAGCATATTCTCCTGATACTTGATATACAGCCACAGGAACATCTACTTCGTTTTTTATTTCTCTTAGAATATCAAGATATGAAATACCTGGTTTAACCATAACAATGTCTGCTCCTTCATCAATATCCATTTCGGTTTCTCTAATGGCTTCAAAGCGATTACTAAAATCCATTTGATAGGTTTTTTTATCCTTAGGAATATCTGCCAAATCTACTGGAGCAGAATCTAGAGCATCACGAAAAGGGCCGTAAAACGCCGAAGCATATTTAGCTGAATAGCTCATGATGCCTGTATTTATGAATCCTTCATCTTCTAAAGCTTCACGAATGGTTAAAATACGCCCATCCATCATATCACTTGGTGCTACAAAATTGGCCCCTGCCTCAGCATGGGAAATACTCATTTCTGCTAAAAATTCTGCGGTAGGGTCGTTTACTATTTGTCCATTTTCAATAATACCATCATGGCCATAAGCAGAATATGGGTCTAAAGCCACATCGGTCATGACCAACATATCCGGACACACATTTTTAACCGTTTTAATAGCGCGTTGCATTAAGCCGTCTGGATTTAAGGCTTCAGCACCTTTGTTATCTTTTAAATTGTCGGGTACTTTCACAAAAAGTAAAACCGATTTTAAACCCAGATTCCAAAGTTCTTTCACCTCGCCTTCAAGCAGATCTAAACTGTATCGAAAGTAATTGGGCATGGATGGAATTTCATCTTTAATTCCTTTACCTTCAACTACAAAGAGCGGTACTAGAAAATCGTTTGGGGTAATTATGGTTTCTCGAACTAATGATCGTATGGCTTCATTGGCTCTTAGTCTTCTATTTCTTTTTAAAGGGAACATATTATTTTTTATTTACTTAATCCTAAATATTTCCAGAGGTTATTTTCTTTTTTAAATGCCGATTTTTCATGGATTACATCCACTTTTCCATGTTGGTAAAAATAGGCATTAAATGTCACAGTTCCATTGGTGTCGTTTTCAAGACCCATGGTAGTATCTATTATTTCTAGTTTAATCCAATTTACGGATTTTGCCCAAGCTACAATAGCTTTTTTTTCTGATGTTGGTCGCGTTTTACTGTGATGGCTTTTCATCAAGAAATCACCATTTGCTAAAACAAAAGCAGAGTATCTAGAACGCATAAGTTGTTCTGCAGTTTTGGCATTAGCCAAATCTTTATGAATTTTTTCGCAACAATTCACATAGTCTTTTAAGTTACCACAATAACAATTCATTACTTTTTTAAGTGTAGTTTTTCGTCAATAGTATTAGCCTTTGCTACTAATTTTTTAGGAGCTTTAAAGCGGTACCCGATAAATAGTTCGAAATAAGGAATATTGTCTTTAATATATGTTGTGCGATCTGCATTATGGTTTAATACTAAATAGCTATAATGCCCACCCAAATATAGATTATTCTTGTCGTAAACAATAGAGCCTCTAAAATTCAACTCTGTTAAAATTGAGGTAAGCGATTCAGTTTCTGTTTTACTATAATTGACACCAATACCCACTGAGCCTCCTGCCGAAATTAAGAAGTTCTTACTTGGCACCCAATTGTAGGTGTATGAGGGGGCAAAGGCCAAATCGTATGAATGGAAGTCTTCATCTATAGTATCGTCAATAAGGTCATATTTTGTATAATAATACACTATGGTGGGCATGAAGGTTCCGGCGCTAACTAATTGCTTTTCGTCTTGTGATACTATGGCGCGATAAGAGAAATTTTCATTAAAGATATATGAAGTGCTGCCACCTATCTTTAAAGATTTTACTTTTGGTAGGTAACTGTCTATACCTAATTCTGGTATTTCAATAAAAAAACCTTTTTGCTCATATAGATTAAAAGTTTGCAACCACTGTCCGAAAAACCCTTTTAAGCGAAGGTTAAATAATCTAGAATCTTCATTGTCTTTATTCTCAGACAAAAAGCTAGGCGCAAAGGAAAAGGACAATGCAATTGCACGAAATGCAATGGAGGCGCCTAAACGATCCTGTTTGTTAGGTATTAAATTGTAATCAACATCTTGGTTTCTACTTTGTACATTTACAGAGTTAGAAGTGTTAACAAAAAATAATCGCCCCGTAATTTTATCTGAAAACTGAACTTTGTATTTTATGGAATCTGATGATACCAAAGCCGGTATGCTGTCTTGTGACCAGGACAGATTCCCCAGAAATGTAAATAGAATTAATAATATTTTTTTTGTTAAACCCATGATTTTGGGGATGCCAATACTTTAAGGAGTTTCTCTTCTTCACTTCCTGATTCAGGTTGATGGTCATATACCCACTGCACATGAGGTGGTAAACTCATTAGAATACTTTCTATGCGGCCATTGGTTTTTAGTCCGAAAAGCGTGCCCTTATCATGAACTAAATTAAATTCTACATAACGACCTCTTCTTATTTCTTGCCAGTTACGGTGGGCATCAGAGTAAGGTAAATCTTTTCTTTTTTCGACAATAGGCACATAAGCCTCTAAAAAACTATCACCCACTTCTGTGACAAAGTTATACCAGTTTTTCATAGTCATGTTGCTTGATGTCTTGCAATAATCGAAAAATAAGCCGCCAATGCCTCTGCCTTCATTTCTGTGGGCATTATAAAAATATTCATCACAGCGTTTTTTATATGTTGGATAAAAGTCCGGATTATGTTTGTCGCAAGCTGTTTTACAAGTTTGATGAAAATGTGTTGCGTCTTCTTCAAATAAATAATAAGGCGTTAAATCTTGTCCGCCTCCAAACCAGCTATCAATGATACTACCATCTTCGTCATACATTTCAAAATAACGCCAGTTGGCATGAACGGTAGGAACCATAGGGTTTTTAGGATGTAATACTAGGCTCAAGCCACAGGCAAAAAAATCAACATCTCCTACTTTAAAATAGGCTTGCATAGATTTTGGTAATTTGCCATGCACACCAGAAATATTAACACCACCTTTTTCAAAAACGTTTCCGTTTTCTATGACACGGGTGCGTCCTCCGCCGCCTTCTGGTCGTTTCCAAATATCTTCTTGAAACTTAGCCTTTCCGTCAAGGTGCTCTAGTTTAGATGTAATACGATCTTGTAATTCTTGTATGTATTGATAGAATGCGTTTTTCATAATTTATACCATTGATTTGTTACAATAAGTAGCTTTTTCGAAATCATTAATATTCATTGCTATAAAATCTACAGAGGGAAACAGGCCTTTCAATTTACTAACAATGCTTTTAGAAAGTTTAGCTTTTTGGAGGGTTGTTCTACCTTGCATAATATTTGCGAACACATGAATAAAGTCTCCTTGAATACCACCAACTAAATAATGTTCTGAAAAAGGGTTTAAACGTACTTTAATATCGTCTTCATCAAATAAATTGGAAGCCGTAGCTGTTTGGTGTACCTCAAGTATGATATGTTCTGGCCGTTGCATTTTTAAAATGCTTTCTGAGCAATCAATTACAAAATGTGGCATAGTCTTAAGATTCTATTTTATGATATAATTCGTATAATTCCATATTTAATGGACCTTCTCCCGGAGGCGTAAATGCTTTAGGAAGTGTTTTAATCCAAATAAAATTATTGTTTTGCGCAACTTTTAAACTTCCTTTATTGTTTTTATTGACTATGATTTGAAGCGTTTCTAAATGTAGCGTTTCAAAAGCGTAGTCTGATAAAAGCGCTATTGATTTTGTCATCAAGCCTTGGCCTTCTAAATTATAATCAATAGCATAGGCGAATTCTCCTTGTTTTTTAGTCCAATCTAATTCTTTGATGTAAATTAAGCCTATCACTTTATAATCGTCGTTTCCTTTTATGGTAAATAAAAACTCCTCTTTTTTTTGAAATACTTGAACTTTCTTTTCTACAAAAATATTGGATAGCTCGGGATTTAAATTTTGTTCTAATGTTTTAGGGAAGTAGCGCCTTAATCGATCTTCATTAGCACATGCAAAATTGCAGAGGTTCCATCCATCTTTTGGATGTATTGGTGAAATATAATATGCTCCTAAATTAAGCTGCATGTATTGTGTTTTTTTTAAGCTCAAGAACTTGCACCGTTCTAGATGAAGCTGCCGTTACTGATAAAGGTAAAACTAAAATTACACCAATTACAGGAATTAATAAAAATAGGAGAAAAATAATACCGTTGCCTATAGCTAATCCACGGTTTTGGCGCACAAATTTAATGCTCTCTTTGTATTTAAAATGACGCTCCAAAGTGTAATCCATATTACCAAAACCTGCATAATATGCTTGGACCATAATTAATAATATGGAAGAAAAAATATTTACCACAGGGATTAATTTTAATAAAAGAATAGGTATGGTTAAAAGCAATTCCATAATCAGGTTTCTTCCATTAATTCTTATACCTCGCATGAGTTGTTGAATGAACGTAGTATTTCTATGATTATGTTTTACTTTGCCTGTAAAATGTATTTCAATTTTTTCGGATACGGGACTCATGAATGGCGCAGAAAGTGCCATGATGATATGTTTAAAAAGGATAAGTCCAATAACAATAATTATTAAACCGCCAATAAAATTACTAATTGCAGAAAAAGCGTTTTGCCCCCAATCCCAAATCCAAATTTTGGAAATAAAGCTACCAATGTTATCTGATAATCCGTAGGCGGTACTAAAGACAAGGATTGCTGTAAGTACACTAATTATCATAGGAATGGCAAAATACTTCCAGAGTTTTAATTTTGATATTAAACTAAATGCACCAAAATAAGCTTTAATTCCTGAAATGATATTTTTTACCATTTTGTTGGTTATTCTTTAGGAACTGAATCGTGTATTAAGAAAGTTATTTTGCAGCAAGCAAGGCGTACATGACCTTTGGAGCAAATCCTTAAATATTGTCATAGTCAAACCATTCTGCAAATGAACTGTCTGTTTCCTGTAATTTTAAGGAGTGCAATTTGATGTGATCAGGCAATCTTTTGCTTATTTTTTTTGCAAAGTCCAGCACCATCATTTCACTGGTAGGTTGATAGTCTACAAGAAGTACATTGTGTCCACGATCTTGTAATTCTTTTGCCAGTTCAACATGAGGTGTGTTTTTATTGAAAACGGTGGCGTGGTCAAAAACATTAACGATTTCTTCTTTTACTATTTTTTTGAGATCACCAAAATCTATAACCATACCAAACTTAACGTTGGTATTGTCAGTAATGGGTTTACCAATAACAGTTACCGAAAGTTTGTAGCTATGACCGTGCACGTTTTTACACTTGCCGTCATAACCGTACAAGGCATGACCAGTTTCAAAGGAGAATTGCTTGGTGATACGAATGTTGTTTCCCATTATCTTCTTTTTCTTTTATTTACAATGTATACTATGATTAAAACTAGGGCTAGGACTAGAAACAATCCATTTCCGCTTAAAAAGGACATGATATCCATAAGGCTTGTTTATTGGTTTCTTTTTTTATTATATCTAAACATTAAATAGGCCAGAGCTACAAGGACCACAAAAGGAATCATAGACCCAATAAACACACCAATTTCATAACCTTGATCAGGTGCATTTTTGATTTTTTCTTCAATATTTATTTCTTGAAGACGGGCAATGAATAGATTCATTTTTAATTTTTATGCTGTTAGGCAAAGTTAATTGTTTTGTGCTAGCGGCAAAAATTGTTGCCTAAATTTTATAATGAGTGGAATACCCCTAGCAATAATCCAAAACGTTATGGCAATGAATATACCCTTTAATTTTAAATCAAGATGATCTAACCAAAATAAAATAGGGATAAAAACAAAGAAGGTTGAAAATAAGAGAACATTTCTTAAATATTTCATTTTACCAAGACCTTTAAAAATACCATCAAAAATAAAGGCTAAAGTACAAAGGGGTTGCATGATAAGAACTATCCAGAAAATGGCGTAAAAGGCATTTAATACTTCAGGTTCTTTGGTGAAAATACGACCAATGGGGTAATAGAATATGGCACCTAATAACCCAAGAATAATGCCAATAATGACACCGTACTTTATGAGTTTATTGCTTAATTGTAATAAGTTTGAATAATCTTTTGCTCCAAAGAGTTTCCCAGATAATATATTGCCTGCACTGGCATAGCCATCAACAATAAAGGCTCCTAAAAACCATAGATTAATAGCAATAGTATAAGCAGCTATATATTCCGGACCATAGCTTGTTGCGTATGCACTTGCAAAATATAGGGTAACATTTAATGCAATGGTTCTTATAAATAGATTAAGAATCATTAACAAAAAACGTTTAATCTCAGGGTTGAATGGAAAACTTGGTTTTAAAGGGATTGTTGTTTTTTTAAGTAAAAAAAATGCTGAACAACCTGCCATTAATATTTGGGCTAATACACTGGCATAAGCTGCGCCTTCAATATGCATAGGGTCAATATAACCCTCTATACCATAAACTAAAATGATATCTAGAACAATATTTGATGCCGCACCAATAATGGCAATAATCATAGGGTAGTAGGTATTTTGTAATCCCCTAAAAGCGCCAAAAACGGCAATTGTAAAAAGAGTAAACGGAAAACCTAATACTCGAATTTTGTAATAAATAACACTATAATCTAATATTAAATCTGTGGCATTATAGAGTTTAAAAATGTGTTTAGTTATAGGGTAAGTACTAATAATAATAAGAATACTTAGTGATGTAATAATAAAGATAGCTTGAGACGGCAGGTTTTTAATCTTTTCTAATTTGTTGGCGCCGACGTACTGAGAAACAATTGATGAAACCGCACTTCTAGTTTGTCCAAGTACCCATATAAGCATTGACATAAAAGTAGTAACAATACCAACAGCGGCTAAAGCTTCGGTAGCGTTTATTGAAATGTTACCAACTATAGCTGCATCTGTTAGTGATAGGATTGGTTCAGAGACTCCAGAAATCAGAGCTGGAATAGCCAATTTGTTTATATTTTTTAGACTGATAGTAGTACTCACAAAACTAGTTCATAACAGTGGAAAGGATGTTCACTTTGTTTTGGAAAATAAATATTTCCAAGCTTTTTATATCCGCGAAGTTCGTAAAATTTTTGATTTCTATGATTTTGCGAAAAGGTATCTAAACGCACGGAATTAAAGTTATTCTCTCGACTAAAATTTTCAGAAAAGGTCATGAGTTGCTGTGCATAACCTTGACCTTGATATTCTGGATGCACAGCTAGCCTATGAATGTAAATATTCTTTTCATTTGGTGTTAACCAAAATATGGGTTCGTATTCTTTATCCATAAAATCAGAGATAGTGATACAACCGACTATGATATTCTTAATTTCCATAACGTATAATTCATGGCGTTTAACATCTCTAATAAAGGCTGCTTTATTAGGGTAGTATTCGTTCCATTGATAGATGTCTTTACTTACCATATAGGCAGCACAAGCCTTCGTTATTTCAATAATTGAATCAATATCCTTCTGGGTTGCTTTACGTATCATTTAAATATTTTACTTTTGCATCAAATTTATTGTAAATTTAGGTTTAAACTTTACTCTTATGAAGAATATTTTAGTGCCCGTAGGCTCATCAAAAAATGCATTAAGTCATTTACAATATGCTGTTGATTTTGCAGAGGAATTTAATGCAAACCTATTTGTAGTTCAGGTTTATAATGTGTTTACTAAGGCAGGTACTTTAGTTAAGGTTGATGAAATTATAAAGCGTGAGAGCCTTCAGTTTTTGAATGATCTGGTGTCAAAAATTGATCCTAAAAATGTTAATATTACGGTTAAAGTGCTAAAAGGTAACTTAATAGACACTTTAGATCTTGCATGTAAAGCAGCAGATATTGATTTGGTATTGTTGGAACCGAGAACCAACTCCATAAAGGATGAAGTTTATTTAGGTAAAACCTCAGGAAAGATTGTAAAGCAAATGGATGTTCCGGCGCTTATAGTGCCTGAAGGGTATGCCTTTACGCCTCCTTTAAGTATATTAATGGCCTTGAAATCTGCGGTGATAAAAAAGGATAATGTGCTAAAACCGTTGAAGGCAATAAAGCAGAAATTTAATGTGGACTTGGATCTTTTGCTAGTTAAAACTGCCTTTCATAAAGCAGATGATTTTATTTTAAAGCCTGAATTATTAGAGGTTGTAAATAATATCACTAAAACTGAAAATGCAACCACTTTTCAAGGCGTTTTAGAACATTTCCAATCGCATAAACCAGATATGCTATGTGTTGTTCGACGAAAAAGAGGTTTCTTTGCTAAGAAGTGGGAGAATAATACCATTTTAAAGAAAGACTTTTATGTGAAGATACCCGTTTTAGTATTAAGTGGTTTAAAATAAATATAAATGTATGGAGTCATGAGAACATATGGAATGATTTAGCATATATCTTGCTCTTTTCTTTATTGAGCTTGTTTTTTCGGTTAAATCAATTCTATTCTAATACGTGATTTTACAAAAATAATTAATGAATAAAGTAAATAGTTGGGCTTATGAAAGTGGAGACCTTAGTAGGTAATGAAAATCAGGAGATTCAAAATTCTATAATTAAGCAGTTAAAAGATTTAATTAACTTTAAAAACTTGGAACCTGGTGATAAGTTGCCTTCAGAACGTTTATTATCAGAGAAATTTGGGGTAACTAGGAATAGTATTCGAATAGCCATCCAGAAACTAGAGTTTTATGGCATCTTAAAATCCATACCTCAAAGTGGTACTTTTGTTGCAAACATTGGTGTGATTGCTATGAATGGAATGATTGATGATATATTGAGATTGGAAAGTCCTGATTTCAAATCATTGGTTGAAACAAGAATATTGTTGGAATTGAAAACAGTTCGATTAGCTGCTTTAAGACGTACGGAGGAAGATTTAGAATTGATGAAAGAGGCGCTAGACGCCTATAGTGAAAAGGCCTTGTCAGGTCAAGATGCTGTGCAGGAAGATTTGCTTTTCCATTTGGCCATTGCTAAGGCAACAAGAAATAGAACGATAAATACCTTTATGCTTACTATTACCCCACAAATAATCATTGATTTTGAAAAGCATCATGTTTGTGATAAAAGTCAGGCTGTTCAAAGTATACAAGAGCACACAGAAATCTATGAGGCTATTAAAAAACAGGATACCAAACTAGCTAAACAAAAAATGAAAGACCACTTTAGTGTGTTGTATCAATATTGCTATGGGGTGAAGTAAAAATGCTTTTTGTAGGATTAATGTTTTCTTTTTTTAGACTTTAACCGAAGTTTTATTCATGCTAATTGGAGTTTTTAAAGTATTCACTTATATTAAATACTATCAGTTCCTTACTTTAATTTAAGTAAAATGGCTATTATTTCTTTCAAAAAAAGAATCACAAAACTCATGCGAAATGTATACATTTGTAACCGATTAAAAAAAGGAATGGGGATGTAGCTCAGTTGGCTAGAGTGCTTGACTGGCAGTCAAGAGGTCACGGGTTCGAATCCCGTCTTCTCCACTTCAAATTAAGAGGCTTTCAAGAAATTGAAAGCCTCTTTTGGTTTCAATTTGCATAATATTATACTTGAATATTTTAAGTCTAAAAATTAAAAACAGCAATTTTGATATTTTAAAAAAATCGTTGCAATAAAAGTAGATACTCCACTTTTTTAAAGTTCTGTTTAAAAACTATTTATAATCTCACGATAACTTATTGATAATTATCGTAAAAATCTTCATCTGCTTTATAGTCTAAAGATAAACGTAAACTTATTTCGTTGTATAAATTAATCACATTTCTTGTTGCTCATTTAATGTGTGACTCTAATAAAGGGATAAAGCAATTAAAATTCCTTACGAAAACATTAAAAAGTGATGCCTAGGGAGTGGGGAATTTTGTATTACAACTAAAAGAGATATTTATACTGCAAATAACCCCGCTGACAGGCTTCAATTTTTAATAGCAAATAGGTTTCTCAAATAACAAAATCCCTATAAAGAGTAGATTTTTGGTTAAATTCTATGCTTTTTAAGGCCTAGTACAATGATTACCACTGTTAGCGAAATTTATTTTTATTATCTATTTTATTTAGAACAAAACCAGGAGTGTTCTCAATTAAATAGGCGAAATATTCCGCTCCATATTTAGTAAAATGTCTAGTATCTTGACTGATAAACTTACAATTAGGAGTAAAAACAGGAACTGTATGTTCTTTATCAATCACTAAATCAATCAAGTCAATATATTTCTCTCCCCATTCTTTTTTTAGTATATCATTTGTTTTTAAAGAACCATCTTCGAGGCTTGTTCTTTGAAGGCAATAATTTTCTCCTGTATAGTTGTAATATATTCCATTATTTATACCAAAGTTTTTAGTTCCTGTGCACCAAGTTTTGGATTCATCAATGTCAAGTTTTCTAAATTCTTCTTTGCTCAAAGGAGATAAAAATATGTAATCAGCCTCCCGAGCTCTTTTCTTTAAATCAGGATGCAAGAAGGCTGGATGGGAATAGGAGCCATATATATATGAAATTTCAATACTTTCTTTGAATTTAGATTCTAATAAGACATTACACCAATCTCGCGCAAAACTATTCCCTATGACAAGTATTTTTAACTTTTCTGTTTTAGTAAATAACTTATCTAGTTTATAAATATCGTCATTATATTTTGAGTGAATCCCTTTTTGAGTTGATGCTTTGTTTATTCCTAATTCAGGAATGTCTTTTAAAACCCCAGCATTATTGTAAATGTATAGAGATGAACCAGTTGTTGTTAAAAACGTTAAGATTAGAATAACAAATATATTTTTCGTCTTAAATTTATGTCTAAACGGTTGTTCAATCAGATAAAAAGTGCCAATTGAAAGTAGAATCGTGATTAACATTATAAAGCTATAACCAATAAATCCAATTTCGTTAAATAGAAAGTAACGTCCAAAGGCTAATATTATCTGATGCCACATATAGATGCTAAAACTAATCTTACCAATAAAAACAACAAGTTTATTCTCAAGCAAATAGGAAGAAAGTTTATTCACTGTGCTAACTGATATAAGAATTCCACATGTAATCATGACCGTTATAAATAATAAAAGGTCATTATTTATGAATTGCAGGTCAAAGCAAAGAATTACAATAAGTGCAATAATAAGAACAGTCGAAAATCTATGTTTTACGATCTTCCCGTTTAAAATGATAGTTGCAATCCCACCAATTGATAATTCAAAAAACCTGAATGGTAGCAGATAAAATTTATAATAGTCTTGAAATGGAGAGAAAAATAATCCTATTGATAATAAGGTTAAGACTATTAATATTGGTAATATAAGTTTTAACCGAATCTTTGCGATAAGGACAAAAAGAAATGGATAAAACAAGTAATACTGTTCTTCAATTGCAAGGCTCCAAGTATGCATTAATGGTTTAAGCTCGTTGACAACATCCCAGTAATTTTTTGTGGTGATAACCTGCAACGTATTATTATTGAAAAAATTAGTAGCAACAATACTTTGTGCTAAATTTTCAAGATCATCAGGAAGCATATATTTAACTCCAAGAATCAATGAAATGAGGCAAATAAATGAAACTAATGGAATTATTCTTTTAATTCTTCGGATATAAAAATCCTTTATGGAGAATTGGTTTTTTGATATTTTACGATATATAATTCCTGTAATTAAGTATCCGCTAATAACAAAAAAAACATCAACACCTAAAAAACCATTAGGAAGATAACCGAAGTGGAATATAACTACAGCTAATACGGCATATGCTCTTAAGCCAGCTATATCTTTTCGATAATTATTATTTTCAATTAATTTCATTTTTCGGTAACAAACGTATAAAGAAAATATAAAACATATGTTATTTATTCTTAAATGTCTAGAGGTTTTTTTATTGATAGGATTGTGTCGCTTCTAATTAAAGACAAAAATAACAGAGGTAAACGTAATGAAGGATTAAGCAGCTAAAGAGATACGTGATTTATAAAATGAACCCATTGGATTCAACAGTTGTTTTTTCTATAAAGTTTTAATATATCTTCTCCGGTAATTGTCCTTTTGCTAACTCAAAATCTTTAAATCCCAAACTTTTACTATTCACCACTTTATCATTCTATGATTTTGTTCTCATATATTGGGTAGTTACTTGTGTGGTCTGATCTTTATCGTTGAATTGTTTCAGCAATATTATCGAAACTCTCAAAATCCTTTCCAAAAATAAGATTATCTATTAAGTCATAAATCAAATCCTGTAATGCTTGTTCGAAATTATCATCTGGAACAAAGGTTGTTTGTGCACTAGTATCTAATGTTAATATTACAAACAATAAAATAAATAAAAGGTAGTTTAATTTTCTCATTTCGATTATTTATAATTTTAAGACTATGTTTTTTGAAATACAATTAGTTACGTTAAATTGCCTATGACTTGTTTATACTATGGGTAATCAATATTGGCTACTCACAAACCTTGAAGAGTTTTTTTTTAATTAACTTAATATCCCACAATGACATCATATGAATTTATTTTTATTATTTTTGTTGCGTATTAACCTATATGCGGAACAAGATAAATCATATAAAAAGCTTTGATAATGGATTTCTAAAAAGAAGATAGTTAGAAGATAGTTAGAAGCTTTAGAAAGTCTAAGACAATTATAGAAAATAATACAGGAATAGAAAATATGGAAGGAGTTGTTTTAAGGAACGCTAAAATAGCGCTACTTTCCATATTCAAACAGGTTCGCAAACATTAAAATTAAATAATTATGAAAAAAATTACATTTCTTACATTAATAATGATGTCTTTCAATTTAGCGATAGCACAAACGGCATTGGATTTCGATCCAGATCGGGGTCTGCAACAAGTTCAAATATCAGACATAACCTGCCCATCCGAATTTACTTTCGAATTATGGATAAATTACAAGGGTCAACGTTCAGGCGAATTTTATCCAACACTTATAGAATTTGGAGATGATACACCATTTTTTGGGTTTGAATCAGGTTTTTTAACACTTTTCGGTGGTGTTAAAATGTCTACTCGATTTCCTACAAATCAATGGATTCATGTTGCTGTTACTTATTCAACAGTAGATTCTTCAGTTGCATTATATGTTAATGGCGAATTAGAGGCTGCAGCAATTGGTGTAGTCATTGATATTAGTGGAGTTGGAGCTGGTATTGGTAATAATGGATCTGATGATGTTTTTAACGGTTATATCGATGATGTAAGAATATGGGACATTGCTCGTTCGCGTTCTGAAATTTTATCAGACATGAATACATGTTTAACAGGCACCGAAACTAATTTATATGCCTTTTATAATTTTGATGAAGGTACTGGAACTGTTGTAAATGATTTGACAGGTAATAATTTTAATGGAACATTAGTAAATATGGATCCTGTTACTGCTTGGATTCCTTATGATAGTTGTAATAGTTTATCAATTGAAAATCAAAACACCAATTTACAGATAAGCCTATTTCCTAATCCATCTTCTGATTTTGTTTCTATATCTGGGTTGAAAACTAAAACTAATTATGAAGTATATAATGCAATAGGTTCAAAAGTCCTTAAAGGAACGTTAGCTATTAATGATAAAATTGATGTTCAAAACTTAACTAGTGGCATATACTTATTGAAACTTGAGAGTGGAAGTGCATTAAAATTTATAAAGGAATAAATTAACAATAACGTGTGCTAACAGCGGTAATCGTTGCGAAACACTATAATTTTTATTCAGTACTAGTAAAAAGAGGGTTTGAACACCCTCTTTTTTTATTTATAATAGTATTACCATGAACTTTGGTGTGTTTAAAAATGAGGTAATGATCTTTAATCTAAAGAATTTTTGCAGGCTCTACCTTGGGGTAGTTCGTTAACTCAGCCACCGTTAAAAACTTTTAATACTAATTCTGTATTCAAAAAAACCTGTATTAGCTTATATTTATAAGCAATTATAAAGCTAAAACAGGTGCTTTTAGAATGGGTGTTTACTTAAAGTACATTGTCCGGCCTGCTTGAAACAATTAGATAATCGAGTCATCTGAATAATGTAGGTATTTGGATGAATTGATGGCGTATGACAACAGTTTATATTATATTTGATGCTATTTAATTTTAATGTCAAAAGGTATAAATACCCTACATTGGAAATTACAAATAGTTATTCTAATATCACGCATGCAATTCAAGTTTCCCCTAAAAGATGTGAAAATCGAAATAACCGATATCAAAAAAGAGGTTGATACGCCCCTCTATGATGATGGTTTTTTTCGATTAAACCAAAACGAATTTTCAATGCATGTAGAAGGCGTAGGGTCGTTTTATGCTTCTGGCGGAAACTACATAGCACTGGTTCTTAATACTAAAGCTACCCAAGCCACTATTGAATTGTATTTAAACGGCTCCACTTATGGCGCTATTTTACATCAACGGAAAATTATGCCCATGCATGGCAGTTGTTTTGTTTATAACGCTAAAGGCATTATGCTTTGCGGGGATTCAGGGGCAGGAAAATCCTCACTTACAACAGCATTTATACTTGAAGACCATGCGTTTTTGACAGATGATGTCACGCCTATTTTGATTTCAAATAATAAGGCATTTATCTGGGCTATGAGCGATCGGATAAAACTTTGGGAAGACAGCTTAAAGCAATTAAATCAAAACAAATCAGGTCTGCAAAAAATTGACCCTGAAACGGAAAAATTCTATTATCCTTTAAAGTCCTACAAGGATAATACCTTTATGTTACATCATATTTTTTTAATTGAGATTCATGAAAAGACAACCATTGTTTTTCAGGAAATTAAAGGCGCAGAAAAGGTGACTGCATTACGAAATGAAATTTATCGTTTGGAATATTTGCAAGGGATGCCTGAAAACGAACTGTTTTACTTCGAGAAACTAGTTGAAATAAGTAAAAGCATTAAAATCACCAAGCTTTTACGGCCAAAGACCATTCCCATCAAACAAACTCAGCATCAATTAAAAAAATACTTGCAAAAATAATTTGATAATAACAAAACACATTAAACAAGAATGAGTGCTATTTTTGGAATCATAGATTTTGAAGGGCGGCCTATTGAAGCCGAATGGATAAAATCTATGCAAAAGGATCTTGCGCACCGTGGCCCGGATAGACAGGGTCTCTACCAGGAAACATCAGTGTTTTTAGGTCATATGTTGTTGCAGGTTACCCCGGAATCGGTTTATGATACATCGCCCTATGAAGAAGCTGGTTTTGTTATTACAGCCGATGCACGATTAGATGAACGGGCGGCCATCATGGATCGCTTAGATATCCCACACGTGGAAAGGGAAATTATTACTGACCCGCTCCTACTACTGCGTTCTTTTCTCAAATTTGGAAACGGTTTTGTAAAAGATATTTATGGTGATTTTGCCTTTGTTATTTGGGATAAAGAAAAAAAAGAATTGTTTTGTGCTCGCGACCAAATGGGTGTCAAGCCCTTTCTTTACTATTTTGAGGAGAACCGATTTGTTTTTTCGACGGAGCTAAAAGCCATAGTAAAACTGCCGTTTGTAAAAACAGTCATGGACCACCTTTATAATAGGGATTACGCGATAAATTTTGTACCTGACGTAGGAAGAACACCATGGGAAAATATTATTCGTTTGAAGGCTGCAAACGTATTGTTGGTCCAGCAATCAAAAGCGGTAACAAATCAATATTGGGATCTAAAATACAAGCCTAGTGTAAAATATAAGAGCGAAGAAGTCGCTGCTGATAAATTACGAGAATTACTGGAATTAGCCATTTCAGACCGGATGCGTGTTATAGGCGACATTGGAATCCCCTTAAGTGGCGGGTTAGATTCAAGTGCTATTGCTTGCCTAGCCGCTAGAAAACACAGAGCTTTAGGGAAAAAAATAACGACGGCTTCTTCGGTACTTGGCCCTGATATTGGTGCACAGGATGTAGAAGATGAGCAAGCCTATATAAATGCGGTTTTACAAGAAGAAAAAAATATTGATCCAATGTTTGTCTACAGTTCAAAATTGAGCTTTTTGAAAGGTCTGGACGAAAAATTTGAGAGCCATTATGATATGGTAAATATTTTTCATTATGTAGATACAGCTATTTATGAACAATTTCAATCCAAATCCATCCGCCGTGTTCTTTCTGGTTATGCTGGAGATCATATTGTTTCAAGTGTCATATATCCTTTACCCCATTTATTGATGGCTGGTAGATTTAGGACATTTTTTAAAATGACTGCCAAATTAAAACACACAGAGAATTTGAGCTATTTGGCACTTTTTAAAAAGCATATACTTAATCCCACGCAACCCTTTTTTGTTAGAAATTTACGAGAACGGCTTCATGGACGCGTTTCATTATGGGATATCAAAGGGCTGCCACTTATATTAACTGCTCAAGAAAAGAAGACACTACAACTAAAATCAAAAAAAAGTATCAAAGACTATTATAAGTTTAGGAGAAATATTTTTCTTTCAAGGTGGCCAAAGTATGATGATCCCTTCCAAGAAGATTGGGATTGTGGTGCTTCAAACCATAGCATTGAAATGACCTATCCGCTTGTAGACAGAAGAGTCGTGGAATTTATGATGGTCTTACCCATTGAACATTTTTACCCTAGTGGTGTTAAGCGAGGGCTGATAAGAAAAGCACTGTGTGATATTTATCCTGAAAAAATAAGGGACAGACAAAATAAAGGAGATTACTCGCCTGACTATTACCATATTTTCTTAAAAGATATTGATGAATTTAAGTCTCAATTAGAGAATCCTGAAGTTAGAAAAAAATTAGGTAGTATTATTGATCTTAAAAAGCTTAGTAATTTATTAATGTCAATTTCAAACTCAAAAAAAAGTTGTAAATTTGACGATGAATATTTTTTAGCAACCCATATAAGTTTGTGGTTATGTTATACTATTTGGTCCGTAAATAAATAAATAAATAAATTTTATGCAAAATAAACTAAAAAAAGAATGGCAACGCCCTTCTATAATCTCTGAACTTCCTCTTAAGCAAACATTAGGAGGGCCAATAAAAAATGGAAAGGATGCCGCTAACAAAACTAAAAGTTGAGTTTAAGAAGATTGTAAAGCTTGTAATTGAATAATAAGGTGTTAGTCATGAAAGTAATTTATTTTCATTGATTGCTTGCCTTTATTATTTTTGAGTGTGAATTTAGCTGTTCATAAACATAGGGCTATGCGCTTTCCATCGGGTTAATTAAAAGCTAAGATGGTGTTCGATAAATATTAATTTTGAACATGGGTACCATCGCTCCAATAATATATAAAGAAGACTATATACTTTATATTTCAACAAACGGATGAATTTAAAAGCTAAAATACCTTCTATTTACCATGCTATTTCCCCCGAAGTACTCGATATTGAAATTCCTGCTGAGACCATAGCAACCTGTGACGCTTGTAACCATTGCCGTTCTCCACAAAGCCCAAGGATAAACACTAAATGTTGCGATTATCATCCGAACCTTCCTAACTTTCTTATAGGTTATATCCTGACAGATGAAGATGAAAGCTATGAATTAGGTAGGCATCGCATACGAGATCAGATTAAAGCCCAGGCCGGAGTAACACCTTATGGTACTGTTCCTCCGGTTCCTTATTACCAGCGTCGAATAAAAGAGTCAAATCATTTTGTGTCATCTGGGTCGCATGAATTGAGAGAATCACTACTCTGCCCCTATTATGACCAGGGTAGGTGCACCGTCTATAAATACAGAAATAGTACTTGCGTCACTTTTTATTGTTCTTCAATTGGCGGGGTTGCCGGAAAATCATTTTGGAATAAAGTAAAAACCTATTTAGAACTGGCAGAAACGACCCTTTCACAATATGCCATGCAGCAATTGGGATGGCCCCCAGCCCAAATTAAAACTTATACGGTTGGAACAATGGATTTTAATGTGGAAGATAAAAAGGGGAATATCAATAAAGAAAATTATGGTAAGCTTTGGGGTGGATGGGCTGGACGTGAAGAAGAATTTTATATTAAATGCTATGAAATTGTTAGTAAGGTAGATGCCCATACATTTAAGCAGATTACAGGACTAAAACATGAAATACTGGAGGTAGCCATAAGCGATACCCAAAAGAATTTTATAAAAAATATGCTTCCTGAAAAATTAGTTTTACACCCTAATGTTAATTCTGAAAAGGCTGAAGAAGGCTATACTCTAATGTCTTTGGGTGAAGAAACGGCCAAAATTCCATTGCTAATACTGCCCTTAATTCGGAGTTTTAATGGTAAAAGAACCACGTTGGAGGTTTATCAATTGGGATTTGATGTGCTATACAATATGGAAGAAGTGGTAGATGAACTTCGCAAGAAGGGCATGTTAATCAACGTATAATTTAAATTAAAAAATTTACTATTATGAACTTAAAATGGCAGATAAACCCTGAAGTCCTTTCGAGTAAAATAGATGAAGAGGCTATCTTAATGAGTTTTGAAGCAGAATCCTATTTTGGTTTAGACCCTGTAGGAAGTAGAATTTGGGAACTGCTTTCAAAAACACCTGTAACGGCAGATGAACTGGTCGTTCATTTGATGGAGGAGTACGAAGTAAATGAGGCAACCTGCAGAGAGGATGTACAGCGGTTTATTGATGATATGTTGGCTAAGAAATTAATTCAGCAGGTTCCTGTTTCAGCATAATGAGCCATTTTTTTTCTAAAAAGAAATTATCATTTTCAGAAATTGTGCTTATTCCAGAAGCATTAGTAATGCTCTGTATTTTTCGTTTAAAAGTCAGCTACCAGCCATCCCGAAAATGGATGCCTAAGGCGACATCAGAACGTGCTGAAACAACAAGTGATAAAAAAATGGGAACAGCACTTTTGGTCGTAAAGGTTATCAACGGCTTGGAAACCCGTACGCCATGGAGAAACACCTGCCTAGTCAAAGCACTCGCAGTGCATAGCATGCTTCAGAAGCGGCAAATAGTTCATAAAATACATATTGGTGTGGCACCTAAGGAGAATAAGTCTTTTGAGGCCCATGCCTGGCTTTCGGTTGGAACTGAAATTATTTTAGGTGGTGGAAATCTGGACAGATTTCATGAAATTTCAAGTTTTCGATAATCTTTCCAAATAAAAAATGACAAGCGACCATGCAAAATTTTCTTTTATTAACCCGCAAAGCTCTTAACCAGCGACATCGACTTTCTCATCAGCAGATTGATGATCTTCTAAACGAAAAATGCGCCAAAGAACATCTGTCTGAAAAACATGATCAAATGTTTCAAGTCAGTGAATTTATTAAATTGTCTGATGCATTTCGCGAAGCAACTATTCCATTTATTCCGTTAAAAGGGCCCATGCTTTCATATCGACTTCATAAGGATACTTGTTATCGTTATTCCAATGATTTAGATTTTCTAATACCATTAAATGCTGTCAAAAAAGCAATTTTCATATTAAAAAAAAATGGCTATCAACCGGATGGTTTTTCGTGGCCTGATAATTTAAACAAGGAACGAAGATTAATCAAATTAACGAATCAAGTATCATTTGTTCATCCTAAGAAACAGATAGCCATTGAAATCCATTGGAAGTTATTTAAGCTCGAAATCACGAGCTCCAAAATCTTAGATGAGGTACTAAAATCAAATAGTATTCAATTACGATTTCATGAAAGAAAGTTCCAAGGATTTAACAACGAGTTGGAATTGTTATACCTTATTATCCATGGTGGCTTGCATGCTTGGTTTAGATTGAAATGGCTTATTGATGTGAAGGATTTTATGGAAAAGATACCAATTGATACTGAAAAATTCACCCAACTGGTTTTACAATGTCATGCGTCTCGAATGGTTTCGCTTTGCAAAGCCATGCTAGCTAACTATTTTCCAGAATGCCCGGTACTGCCATGTAAACCTGTTCGTAACACAAAAAAACAATTAGAATTTGCGATATCACAAATTGAAAAAGAGGATTTTTATAATAGATCCTTTCTTGAAAAAATAAAAATTTATTGGTTTACAATGCAGTGTTTTTCTGGTTTTAGATTTAAACTTAGTGTTTTTTATTCCAGATACTTAAATTCATTTGAATTTCATCGAACTTCTTAGTAGGTTTGTTTAAACGGTGATACAAAAAATACAACGACCATTTTAGATCCCCTTCAATAATTTTAAACAATGAAAATAGACCTGTTCTTTGTTGAAAGTTTTCGAATGCTTTTAAACTTCCGGCCAGGAAAACTGCTCCTTTTATTTGTGTTAACCCTATTTTTAGGTGTGTTTTCAGGGTTTTCCATCGTATTACTTATTCCTCTTTTAAAAGTGCTCGCGCCCAGTACTGAAGGACAGACTAACCAGATAACGGACACTTTCAATGATCTGGCGGAAAAAGCGGGGATTCAGTTAAATTTAGAAACCATATTAATAATCTATGTCATAGTGCTTTCAGTAGTGGCCTTATTACAATTATGGAAAAGTCTGCTGGATGCTAGTTATCAGCAAAATTTTATTTATCAAATCCGTAGTCGTCTGTTCCGTAAAATTATCATGGCCGACTGGGAATTACTGAATAACAAGAGTAAAACCAATCATTTGCAGGTTTTGAGCAAAGAGGTTCCTAATATGGCTGATTATTTTTTCTTTATTATGCGCGTACTTGCTGGGTTTATTATGACAGCGTCCTATATGGCTTGGGCCATGCTAATATCGTTAAAATTTACGTTATTTATTACTTTCATTGGGCTTGTTCTTTTTTTGCTACTTCGTAAATATTTGTTTAGAGCATTTCATCTCGGTGAGGGGTTTGTGGATTCATACAATCACTTACTGAGATACATTGATGATTTCTGGCTTACAGTAAAAATAGCCAAAGTACACAGCTCTGAAAATTTCTATTATAAGAAATTCGACATGGCCTCAGCTTCACTTCTTGGATTGGAATACCAGATGGAGAAGAACCATGCCCTGCCTAAATTTATTTACAAAATCTCTGGAATACTGGTACTGGTGCTGGTCGTTTACATAGGCTATAAATTTGGTTTAATCCCGCTCACTGCATTTTTTATATTGATTATTCTTTTTTCTCGAATCTATCCGCAGTTTACCTCTATCAACACTGATATAAATATTATTATTACCCATTTTGCATCCGTAAAACGGGTCATGCAATTAGATAAAGATTTTCCTGAACCTGATATCCATGCTCACCAAAGCAGCATACCAATTCCATTGACAAATGAAATTAATATAAAAAAATTGAACTTTTCTTTTTCTGGTGATGCAGCACTTTTTGAAAATTTTAATGCAAAAATACCTGCCTTTAGTCTCACAGGAATAATAGGTCAATCGGGCCGTGGTAAAACGACTCTTATCGATTTAATTGCCGGGTTGCAACAGCCATTTTCAGGAGAAATTTGTGTAGATGGACAAGTTCTTGACCAGGAAATTTTACCCAAATGGCGCAAAGGAATCGGTTATCTGCCGCAGGATTCTTTTTTTATTGATGGCTCCCTTCGTGAAAACTTGGTATGGGACAGTCACAGGGAGATATCTGAAACAGAAATTAGAAACGTATTGGAACAGGTAAATGCTCTGCAGCTGGTAAGGCGTTTTAAAAAAGGTCTTGATGAAGACATTGTCAATTATCAATTTCACTTTTCAGGCGGCGAAAGACAACGTCTTGCTCTGGCACGTGTCCTGTTGCGGCAGCCAAAAATCCTGTTGCTCGATGAAGCGACCTCTTCATTAGATGAAGACAACGAAAAGCAAATCATGGATCTGTTGGCTGAATTAAAAACAAAAGTTACCATCCTATTTGTCACCCATCGTACCTCTGTGCTACCCTGGTGCGACAAAATAATTCAAATAGAATAACCAATTATATTTGTAGGAATTTAAACAATTGATAATAAAGAGTATACGACATAATGTGTCATACCTGGCAATGCATGTACATTGTAATTTTGTGAGACTAAAATGGAATAGGGTGTTCAATTGGTTTACAAAAAAGAAAAGGAAATACGGCTTTGAAATGCACCCAAGGCTTATAAATTTTAGCCGCAGCTTATCTGTAGAACAAAAAGGAGCAATGGCTCATACTTTTTTAATGGTACTTAAAGCCGATGATGCATCCCTTAACCTAAAAATGTATAATTATATCTATGACCAGTTTGAGAGTATAGGCTTTGGTATAAAATCAAAATACATGCAAGAATACAAGACGAATGATTTGGCATATAGCTATACTAAAATTAACAGTTTGTCTATTGATCAAAAACGATGGTTTGCAATTTCACTTCATGGTATGATGTATGAGATTGGTATAAAGCCTTCCTTTAAACATATTCAGTATTATTTAGCCCTAGGTCAACAAACTTCTAATCCCTACATTAAATAGATAGTTACCATGGAAGCACTAAGAGTATTTGAAGATCTAAAGGATAACGGGGTGTATTCCATGGAGAAAATAAAGGATTGGTTGCGAGCATATGTGGGTGATTATTATGAAGTAAAATCAAATTGGAATTGCCCGGTATCTGGCTGCAATTATCGATGGACAAATCAATGCTCTTGCAAAAAAAAAGATGATGCCTATCTGTTTTTATCCTTGTTTAGTGCTTTAAGGGAGTTTACTAAATACCACCAAAAGGAATCTTATGCGGAATTAGAATTAGAGGCTTATAAAAAAATAAGCTATGATAAAGGCCTTGTTAAACAATGGGTGAGGAAAAATGAAAAAGTGGGTACAATTGATTGTTTTGAATTGTTACTTTATCATTATGATTATAGCTTAAAACCTTATCACTTGTTGGTCATGGGCAGGTCTTTATTGGGTTATGAAGTATTTGTTGACAGAAAAGATTTTGAAAATCTAATTGATTTTTTAAATATTTTTAATGAATTATTTTGGGTAAAAAAAGTGTATCCTGAAAGTGAAACTTTGGCGTATTGAGTTATAGTTGGGCTAAAAAATTATTAAAATTACCTTCAAAAAACCTTGGTGGTGCTTCTAAATTAAGTTCCTTTTGTAAGGCCTTGTCCTCCCAGATAAACTTCAATCCAATTTGTAAATTTACTTGGTAGTTATCATCACGCTCTGTATATCCACACATGAGATAATTTTTGTTTTCTAGGTCCCTGAAAAATCTAAAGAAATGAGCCATGACATAAAATATGGTGTCGTTGCAGTCTCCTGTTATATCATATCTATAAAAAATAGGGCGTTCCAAAGTTTTAAAATCAACTAAGTCTTTGGCTCTAATATCTTTATTTGTTATTTCTTTTGTTTTTAATCTGTTATAAGTCTTTTCGTTTATAGGTAAAACAATACAGTGCCCCGTGTAATAGCCTGATTTTCCTGTATGCACAAAATTTAATTCAGGGAGTATCCTTATGGCTTCCTTAATCAGTTCGGCATTCACATAATTATTGTCTCTTTTTTGTGAGTCTATGAACTGTTCGATGTATTTAAAGTCATAATCAAATTCAATGGTTCTTAAATTTGAGGAGGTGATTTCTATTTGATCTATAAACCAGCTTAATTTAGGGAGATCGTTAGTTTGCTTAGAAAGTGAATATTTTCGGGTTTTAAAATTGTAAAATGTAGGGATAGGTACGACTGCATTTAGATTATGAATGAGTTGATAGGGCATCAGGGTAGCCAATACAATGTTTTCTTCTTTTTCAGATTTTATTAAAGTTAAATTTTTCTCCCAGCGCTGTACAGTTCTTAGATCTACGTTTATGGCATCCGCAAAATCAGACTGCGAAAGATTATAGAAGTTTCGATAGTCAATAAATAAGGCCCCTATAGAATTATAACTGTTCATTAAAAATGATGTTTGATAAGTAAATATAATAAAATGACTTATCTCAGACACGGTATGTCATATTAAAATTGAATTGTAGTAATTAGATTTGACCATTATAAAAAGGGAATTGTGTCCATGCTTTTGTTTAAACTAAAACTAATGGAAGGCGCTTTAGAAAAAGATGCGCCTGAGGGCATGGAACAGCTCAAAACTATGGTAAAGCTTGAAAAGCTGATTCTTCAGGTTAACCTTGAAGATGAAGATATACCTGAGTACTCTTTTAAAAAGGCGCTTATTCTGTTAAATGATATTAATGGTAAACGGATTTCGCCTCAAGAAGAACGGCTGCTGCGGCAGTTAATAGAAGGAAATACCGAATAAGACACGAAATGTCGCATAAATACAAGAATTACAAATGTAAATTTGTAGTGTAATTAACTAAGAGTTATTAAGTTAATGATTAGGATTTAAAGTTTGATGGTTTAGTTTGTTTATAAAAATGGAACTAGGATTAATAGCAATGATTAAGTTTGATTTTTGATTGATAGCAGCGTTTTATACGCTGCTTTCTTTTTATAGGCATGTTCGGTTTTAGTAGAGCCAGGATTTTTATAAATTGTTTTTTAAGGTTTTTATTTATTGAATAATGTCTTTATTTGAATTCTTCAGCATAAAATGTTGTAGCATCTTTAATTAGCAATGCCATGTTGTCTTTTTCAGAATTTACACGCGCAGTATCCCAATTTAAATAATTTATGAAATCATTTAAAATTAGAGGCATATACGTGTTTATGCTCTTAATATCAAAGTAAAGTCTTCCTGTACGTCTTACAAAAAAATCTGATAAGCTCCCTGTCATTTCATGATGCAAACAATATAAAAGTTCAGCCCTTATTAGGCGCTCTAAAACGTCTTGATTTGAAAAATTACTTGATTCCCTTATTATAATATCAGCGTTCTTGCCATAAGTACTGCATAAATACCAAGCATAATAATTATTGGATACCCCTAATTCAATTAGTGTAGTTTCTAATTGCTTTTGATATTTTTCTACATCAAGTGTATTTTTTAAGGATGGGGTCACCAATGGTATGTTTTCAGTTTTTGAGGGTTCTAAATTCTCCTGAACCATAGTTTTATTTGTTTTTAACACAGCTTCAATAGCCCTATGAGCCATTCTTCTATAACCTGTTAGTTTCCCCCCTGCGATAGAGATTAATCCACTTTTAGAAATAAATAGTTCATCTTTTCTTGATAGTTCCGAGGGGTCTTTGTCTTCTTCATAAATTAATGGCCGCAGTCCTGCCCAATTAGATTCTATGTCGTTGATAGATAGATTCACCGCTGGGAATGCTTTATTTATGCCTTGTAACAAATACTTTGCATCATCTTTAGTAGCTACCACCCGATCTATATTACTGTAATAGTTAGTATCTGTAGTCCCTACGTACGTAATTCGACCTCTAGGAATGGCGAATATCATTCTGCCATCGGATACGTCAAAATAAAGTGATTGTTTAATGGGTAGCTTTTCAAAGGGAAATACAATATGAACGCCTTTGCTCAAGTGCAAATGCTTGGGACTCATAGATTGATCTTTGGCACGTATTTGATCTACCCATGGGCCTGCAGCAGATACATAATTGACTGCTTTTATTTTTAGATTAGTACCGGTAATTTTATCCGTACAATTCAGATAGTTAATCTTAGAATTGGCATTGTAATTAAACGATTCTAGGACACAATAGTTTACAATTGTGGCGCCAAATGAAGCTGCTTTTTTAAGTATTTCAGTAGTAAGTCTTGCATCATCGGTTCTATATTCTGCATAAAGCCCACCTCCCAGGATTGTGTTTTTATCAAGCAATGCTTCTTTTACTAAGGTTTCATTTTTATCCAGCATTAGCCGCTTATCATCACCATTTACATTTGCTAAAAAATCATAGAGTTTAAGGCCAAGAGACGTCATTATTTTGCCATATGTACCACCTTCCACCAAAGGGAGTAGCATTTTTACAGGAACAACCAAGTGTGGTGCAAGTTTATGAACAATGGCGCGTTCCGTGCCTGATTCTCTTACTAAGCCAATTTCAAACTGTTTAAGGTACCTTAGGCCACCATGTATTAATTTTGTGGATTTATTACTGGTGCCTGATGCAAAATCAAGTTTTTCTATAAGACAGACCTTTAGTCCTCGAGTAGCTGCATCTAGGGCAATTCCAGCGCCGGTTATACCACCACCAATAATGGCTACATCAAACGTTTCAGTTTGTAATTGTTCAATGAGTACTGGTCTGTTTAAAAATGAAAATTCTAATGGTTTTTTCATTACGGACGTCTAAGTTGTCTGTTTTCTAATACTTATAGCATTACTAATTTAATAAACGTTTGGGTATGATTACGTTTTTTGTTACGACATAAGCCATACAGTGAACAACTATTTTATGTTAAGGGATACATTAAACTTAGTTTGTTATAAAATGAATCATTTCAGTTATAGCGTCATCTAAATGCGTGGGCAGTATTGGTTCATTGTAAGGGTGTTTTGCTCCAAAAACATGATTGGCATCACGAATTATTTTTAGAGTGCTCTCTGCGTTCCATTTATGCAGCCCATGGGCTTCTTCTATAAGAACACTGGTGTCACCATCACCATGAATTATTAAATAGGGAATATTTAATTTGGATACGGCACGTTTTATGGTAAGTCGCTCTTTATTATTAATAAAGTCTAGGTAGAACTGATAATAATGGGGCATCTGTTGCTTTGTGCGTCCATTTATAATATACTTAACGCCATCATTTTTCCATTTTTCCAGTTCACCTGTTGTTGAAGTGCGCTTTTCAAAATCACTTACGCCAGCCAAGCTCACCACTTTTGTAATACGTTGGTCTTCTTCGGCTTTTATCGTAACAATACCTCCAGCTCTACTATGTCCAATTAAGGTGATATGGCTTAAATTAATATGATTTTTGAAATCAGGGTTTGAACAAACCCAATCTATAATTGTTTCTAAATCATCTAATTCTTTGGTGTAGTTATTATTTCCAAAAGCTTCCAAATCTGGAAAGTCAAAGGGTTGTTCTATGGTTCCGCCATTATGTGAGAAATTAAATTTCACAAAAAAGAAACCCGCCTTAACGAATGCTTTTGCCATATGATCCCAAGCGCCCCAATCTTTGAAACCTTTATAACCATGACAAAATATTACAATTGGTTTAGAGCTGTTGTTATTTGGATAAAAAACATCGGTAAGAATAGGCTTGAGATGCTTTCCGGGTACAATGATATTTTTTGTTATTGTCATATTAAATTTCTTTTTCTATAAAATCAATTTCTGGATTACAGATTTCTAATATTAGCTTGGTTAGTTCAAATTTAAAGGCTTCTAAGGTTTCTGCTGTTATAAGTGAATTCTTAGCTCTTGTCTTCGTGCTTTCTTTTTTAGAGAACTTTATAAAACCAGAACTTAAGTTTTTAAATGAGATGATACCAGCTTCAGCAGGTAAGTTTATGGTGTTTGATTCATGCATCATATAGGCATAAGCCAGTACTTGAAAACTTTTACTGTATTTTTTGTAATCTGTTGTTAGGTCCTCCCAATTGACAATTTCAACTTGATTGGTCATGACGCTACCTGTTTTGTAATCAATAATTCTGGTAATACCGTTATATTCATCTACACGATCTACCTTACCTTTTAAAATTACTGGGAAGTCGAATTCTGGAATGTTTATTTTCACTTGATTATCTGCCTCAATGGACATTATTTTTATGGTATTTCCATCGCTAATAGCCTTTATCTCGTAATCTAAAAAATTAGATACATAGCGTTTAGCAATTTCAAAAATGATGAGATTCTTACCTTTATTAATATCCCCCTCTTTATATTCCTGTTGAAAATGATAAGCAACGCGATCTGAAATTTTTGATTTCATGGTTTTAAGGAGGTCTATTGAGAGGACCTTTCCTTGCAAAGGCTTATAAAAATCTTCTAAAGTATTGTGAACGACAGTCCCTAAGGTGTTTGCCGCAACTGTTTCTTCAACAGTAATATGCGTATTAATTTTTAGAATCTTTTGATAATAGAAATCAATAGGATTACGCATATAATTGGTTAATGAGGAAGGAGAAAAACCTAAACCAGCCAATTGTATAATACTTTGTTGTAACTCAGGAGTTTTAGGAATCACATTTAATGAATTCACAAGGGTTGGTACCTGTGGCGTAACCGTTTCTTGATGTATATAGTGTATACCTTCTAACTCCAGTTGAGTAATTAGTCTGCTTTTTTCCCCCCCAGTTAGTATGTCAGCTTCCGTGTTGTATAATATAAACACATTTTTGGCACGTTGTATCAGTCTGTAAAAATGATAGGTGTATACGGCATCTTTTTCTTTATATGTAGGCAAATTATTTTCTAACTTAACGTCAAAAGGTATGAAGGAGTTATTGCTTTTTCCCGACGGTAATATACCCTCATTTACAGACGAAATAATGACTGTTTCAAAATCTAACACCCTGGACTCTAGCATGCCCATTATTTGAAGCCCCTGTAAGGGTTCTCCTTGAAAATCTAAGGTCTCTGAGCTTAGCAGATCTTTGTAAAGACTATGCAAAGTATTTAAATCATTTATATGATGGTATGTAGCGTTAAGTCTTGAAAGCTCATTAAAAAGCGCATTAAAACGGAATAAATATTCAAGTGAAAGCAGATTGGCAGCCTTGTCTTCATTAAGATGGGATTTAATGCTTAAAATTAATGTCGAACAGTTTTTAATCGTTTTTTCAATGGAAATATTCCAGTCAAGAAAGAGCAAATCAATAATATGATTTGCGCTTTGCGATAATTCCTTTAATCTCGAATGTTTTATAAAGATGAGGTTGTTGTGTTCAATAGCATCTATAAGTATTGAAGCGAAATCTTGGCCATCAATTTGTAATAAGGGTCTTATGAATTGATGAGATATGATATTAATAATGTCCTTATAATAAAAGCTGTTGGAATTATTTTTATGTAAGTTAAGAAGCCCTTCAAACAATGAAGCTAATGGGATAGATTTTAAAGGATACCCCATCGTTATATTGATGCTATTAATATCTTCTGGAATTGAATTTAATACAGGGATTAACAGGTTTTCATCCCCTAGGACGACGGCTGTATTTTGCAAGGTTTTATTAATTGATTGTATTTTATCTAATAAAGAGCCGATTTGTTTAGCTTGACCAACATTTTTGGGGATTGCAAATACTGATATGTTCTTTTGTTTTATATAGTTTTGGGGAACGCAGTTAAATGGGTTTTTATCATAATGGCGCCAGTTTTTTTTATGTTGTCTTGTAAAAAAGCTGGCGTCATGCTTTTCATTGTTGAAGAAAAAATGGTCAATATCCCAGTAGACTTTGGCTAAATTATCCCGAAGTAATGCCTGAATAATAAATTCTTCAGCAGTATTTAGAGCATTGAACCCTAAAAAAACATGTTGTTTTTTGGGGTTTGCTTTAATATAATCTTCAATATGGTTAACGGCTTCGCGATAGATCAACCCTTGATATCCAATTTTTTTTTGTTTTAAGTGATTTGAGAATACCGAATAGTATGAAAAAAGATTATTCCAAAAGGATAAATATCTTTTTACAAAAGCGGTTTTGGGTTCTTCTAAAGACCAATGTTTTAAATCTTCAATGGCACTTAAATAATGAAAAATCTGTTTTTGGGGTATGAGGTACCTATCTATTTCATTGAAGTCCTGAAGCAATATTTGGGCCCACTTAGAATATGTTTCAAATGAATCACGTTCATTAGCCTTAGTATGTTGTAAATAAGAGGTGTAAAATTCAAAAAGCAGTTCGGTATTGGATATGCTCTTAAGTTGTGATAAATCTTCTGTAAACTCTTCTATGCTTATAATATCTGGTGCAAACAAGGTTTGGTCAACAACCTTATGAAGTTCATGTTTTAAAAAAATACCGGCACGCTTACTAGGGAGGATAAATGTTAATTCAGAAAAGTTGACATCCTGTTTTTTTAAATCGGTTAGGACGTCAAGAATGAAAGTAGTCATTGTATAAAAATAAAAAACGCTTCGGATTTCCGAAGCGTTTTTAAATATTTATTTTACTAACTTAAAGTAAACTTAGTCTTTGTTTAAGTTAATTTCAACACGTCTGTTGTTTCTTCTTCCAGCTCTTGTTTTGTTAGTATCAAGAGGTTTAGATTCACCATAACCAGCAGCAGAAAGTCTTCCAGCTTCAATACCACCTTTCACTAAGTAATCTTTAACAGAATTAGCTCTAGATTCAGATAATTGTTGGTTTAATGTTTCGCTACCTACACTATCAGTATGACCTTCAATGTTAAATTTGGCATTAGGATATTCTTTTAAGATATCAATGATATTTTGAAGAACTTCACTTGACTGTTCTTTGATAGAAGATTTTCCTGTATCAAATAAAATGGTCTTAGCATAAGCATTAAGTGCTTTTTTAACAGCTTCTGTTACTTCAGGACAACCGTTGTTTGCAACAGTACCAACTGTTTCTGGACAAAGATCATCTTTGTCAATTACACCGTCACCGTCAGTATCTGGCCAAGGACATCCTTGGTTAGCAGCAGGACCAGCTTCGTTAGGACATTTATCGTCACCATCAGCAACACCGTCACCATCAGCATCCGGACATCCGTTTAATGAAGCTAAACCAGCAACAGTAGGACATTTATCATCTTTATCAGCAACACCATCACCGTCAGCATCAGGACATCCATTAAATTCAGCTAAACCAGCTTCATTAGGACAATCATCTTTGCTATCTTCAATACCATCACCATCAGAATCTGGACAACCATTAAACGCTTCTAAACCAGCAACTTCTGGACAAGCATCATCTTTGTCGTATATACCATCACCATCAGTGTCAGTTCCACCAAATTTGATAGACAGACCTAAAGTGTGTTGGAAATGTTTAGATAAGTAATCTTCAAATGCATGCTTGTAAGCAAATTGGTATGTTAAAGCAACATTTTCACTTAACCAAACATCAGTACCTAAAGTTACGTTTAATGTTCCAGCACCAATTTCATCTACCCAAGTGTAACCCCCACCAACACCTAAATAAGGCGTTAACGTAGTATCTTCAGTAAAAGTGTATTTGATTGTACCATCAAGTCCGTAATAAGATAAATCAGCAACATCTAAATCACCAAATTTGTCTATTTTGTTTAATGACCCAGCAACTCCAAAAGAAAATCCGTTGCTAATGTATTTAGAAACAGAAATTGTAGATAATGAAGGTAAAATGTTGTAGTGATCTGTCAGGTTAAAGAACTCATCAAAATAATCACCTTGAGGAGCATCTTCTCCTACAGGATAAAAGTCTACTGCATTTACACCAATGGTAATTTGCCACGGATTGTTTTTGTCTTGTGCGTTTACGTTGCTGCACACAAGTACAATCAACATAGCGGCTAATAATCTGCTAAGATTTTTCATATTCAAAAGTTTAATTTTTAAGTGTTAATCGTAAACAAAAGTAAGTTGTTAAACTTTATTAACAAAGACAAATATAAAAAAATATTGTAGATTCTCTTTATTTGCGGGTAGTTCAGAATCATTTTAGATAGTATTTTGTTAATTCTCAAAGATAATTGTCCTACAAATAATCGAGGTTAATGGCATTTTTACTGGACTTACTAATAATGGGGGACTAGATTTGGGCGTATGCCCTATTCTCGCTGCCGTGAGGTGGTATGCAAGGGTAGGGGCATTCGTAAAGTTATGGCGGCTGTGAGTTTAAGGTCAACTTTTGATTTTATAAGTATTTGAACAAAAGGATGTTTTAGTTGGTTTTTAAGGTGAGAATTAGGAATAACAGTTGCTGTTAAATCCAAATTGAGTTCTGGTGGCACCGCTATTTTTAATGCTTTAAATGATTTTCACTCTAATTTCATTATCGATATAAATCAGAATTCTTTTTTTAACGGTAATGTTCATTTCCATTAAAACATCATTATAAGACATTATTTGTTGTTCGTGTTTTACGTCTTCTAAGCCTGTTTTATAGTCTATGATAATCGCTTCGCTTTTTGCATTCAAAATAATCCTATCTGGTCTCAAAATAAGACCGGTTTTTGAAATGATATCACGTTCATTAAAGATGGTAAGATTTGATTTGAAGTAGTCCTTCAGTTCTGGATGTTCAACAATACGCAAAACCGTCTCTTTAAGAGGGACTGCTTGTTCATAGGAAATGATGCCCAATGCTATGAAGTTCTGAAATACGGGGTCTATGTCTTGAGAAGTTAAAATTTGAGACATGATATTATGTATCAAATTTCCTTTTTCTATAGCCTCTTGTTGGTTGGTATCCCATAAGTAGGCCGATTTTGAAATAATTTTGATATTATGATCTTCTTTGGCTGTTGATAGAAAATTTGCTTCTGATATATTATGTATTTGATTGGTTTTATTTTTTGATGTTTTTTGAGGGTTTCCAAAGGTGTAAAGCGTTTCTGAATCATTCCATTTACCAAGAGATTGTAGGTAAGAAATAAATAATCCTGAATACTTATTATCACTTATTATACCTTTTGAAGTTATATCTTTTGTCGAGAGTATGAAAAGCTGCTCAACAGGTCTAGTAAGTGCAACATATAATAAATTAATACTGTCTAATTCAAGTTCAGATTGATGGCGATTATATATTATTTCACCTTCGTGCCCATAAAAAGCAAAATCTTTGTTGTAGCTCAAAGATGTATAAGAAAAACCTTCGTAAGTATTAGGGTCTAATGGATACCATTCTTTTGGCTCTATGTCTTCATAGATATTCATATTGGCATAAGGAAAAATAACAACAGGAAATTCTAAACCTTTAGATTTATGGATGGTCATTATTTGAACAGCGTTTTGGCCTTTGGGAGAAATGATACTCAAATTGTTTTTTTTCTTATCGAAATAGTCTAAAAAGCCCGCAATGTCAGAGCCCTTTTTATCTGAATAGTCTAAAACAACATCTAAATAAAACTGAATGTAGGCATTTGATTTTAAGACTAAACTAAAACTTCTAATAATGGTTTCTACTAAATCATAAAATGGAAGGCTTAGCAATTTGTCTAGGGAGACATGAATACTATAATGGGCAAAGCTTTCAAGTAAATCAAAAGTATTGAGGTTTAAATGGTTTATGAAAAAATTATGTTTATCTTCTATATTTAATTTCGTGGTAAGATAATTAAGCACCTTAATCTTAATTTCCTTGTTATTTGGTTGAATGAGAAGTGCCAATAAATCATTAATAAAAGTAACTTCGGCTGAATTTGCTAGTAATAAGGTTTCAGAAGAAATTATGCTTATATTTTGTAAACTTAGGAAGTTGGCAATAGCAACGCCTTCTTTCTTTTTTCTTACTAAAATGCAAATATCTTCAAGCATATAACCATTTCCCTGGCACTGTTTGATTTTTTTTAATACCACCTCAGGAAAAATAACATCTTTGTCATCAGTTTTGTCCAGTTCTAGAAAAGATAGCTCAACAAAACCTTCTTTATCGTTAATGATATTTTGATTGGCATTGCTATATAAGTTTTGGTATACTTCATTTTTAAATACCTGATTTGCTAAAAAGTTAAAAAAACCATTGTTAAAGCAAATGATTTCTTTATAGCTTCTGTAGTTTTCTTCAAGGTTTCTTATGCTTTGCTCTGTATTAAATGGTGTATTCGTTTTATTAAATAATTCTATAAACTGTTCGGCTTTTCCACCTCTCCATCTATAAATTGCTTGTTTCGCGTCACCCACTAGCATGGTACTTCCTTGCTCAGAAGCTAAGGCATTATCTATTAATGGAGATAAATTTTCCCATTGCATAACTGAGGTGTCTTGAAATTCATCAATAAAATAATGTTTGAATTTTTCCCCTAAGCGTTCATAAATAAAAGGAGTAGGCTGCGCTATAATTTCTTTACTAATTATTGAATTAAATTCTGAAATGAGCATCTTATTTTGTTCTGCCTTTAGTTGGGTTAACTCATTATTTATGGCGTTTAAAACAGATAGAGGAGTGATATTTTTATAAAAGTTTTTGAGAAATTTAAGATGATATACCTGACTTTTAATTGTTTTGTAGAATTCTTCTATTTGTGGAAGCAGTGCATCTATGGACTGAGCCAAATGTGCATCTAGTGTTTTAGTATAAATACCTTTTCTTTCTGAAATATTTTCTTCCAGTTTATTACTGTAAAGGCTATTTAATTCTAAATTCAAAACTTTTTTGAAGTGGTTAGGCAGTGTGCTTCTACTAAAGTTGGAATGATCTAAACCGGCCTTGTTAATTAAATCTAAAACATGTTGGGCGTCACTAACAATCTTCTTTTCTAATTCTAAAATCTCTTTGGTTAATTTTTTCTTGAGGGAGTCAAAATCTTTTAATGTTTTGCCTTTCAAACCGTCAATAAAAGGCTTATCATTTTCATTGATTAGTAGTTTTGCGATTTTATTAAAATCAAAAGAAAGATCCCAACTCTTATCGTCATCAGCTTTTTCAATGGCAAAATCAACTAATACCTTAGTGAGGGCTTTGTTTGTGCCAGTTTTGGAAATCAAGCTGTCAACAGCTTCGTTTAAAAGCGCATCTTGGTCAAGTTCAACTTCAAAATTTAAAGGAAGTTTTAAATCATGGGCAAAAGTTCTAATTATTTTATGCGTGAAGCCATCAATTGTTGAAATATCAAAGGCTGCATAATTATGTATTATGGTGTTTAATAATAATTTGGACTTTTTTTGAAGATGTTCAGGTGGAATTTGAAGTTCTTTTCCAATAGCATCAAACATACTATCTCCTTCTTGTAGAATGTGTTCACTTGAGAACATAACTAGTGCATTAACAATGCGTTCTTTCATTTCAGCAACCGCCTTATTTGTGAAGGTTATGGCTAGAATACGTTTAAAATGGAATAAATTATCTGATTGAAATAGGTGTTTTAAATACTCTTTTACAAGAGTATAAGTCTTACCGCTGCCGGCTGAGGCATTGTATATGGAAAAAGGATTGGTTTCAGTCATATAGGGTAATTTGCAAACAAGATAAAAACTATCAATGGTTTGATAACAATATATTATTTTTAATTGACTTGTATTATATGTAAATTTGAAAGATTTTAAATATTAATATAAAACAATAATTATGGCTTTCGAATTACCGAAATTAGGATACGCATACGATGCTTTAGAACCTCACATGGATGCAAGAACCATGGAGATACACCATACTAAACATCACCAAGGATATACCAATAATTTAAATAATGCCATTGCAGGTACAGATTTAGAAGGAAAGTCTATTGAAGATATTCTTACAGGTCTAGATATGGATAATGGCGCTGTTAGGAATAACGGAGGAGGATTTTATAACCACTCATTGTTTTGGACAGTTATGAATCCTGAAGATAGAGGGTATTTATCAGGAGAATTGAAAGATGCTATTGAGGCAACTTTTGGATCTAAAGATGAGTTTATCGCCGCTTTTAGTAAAGCTGCAGCAACGCGTTTTGGTTCAGGATGGGCTTGGTTATGTGTTCAAAAAGGAGGGAAAATTGAAATTTGCTCTACACCAAACCAAGATAATCCATTAATGCCCGGTGTGAGTTGTGGAGGTACTCCAATTTTAGGTTTAGATGTATGGGAACATGCGTATTATTTAAATTACCAAAACAGACGTCCGGATTATATTAATGCATTTTTTAGCGTTATTAACTGGAATGAAGTTGAAAGACGTTACGCTGAAGCAAAATAAAATTCACGCTTTATAAATTTTTAGGAACGCCTTAGTTTAACTAAGGCGTTTTTTTATGCTAACAATTGGGCTATCATTTAGTACAAGTGTTTTATTGTTTAGTTTAAGTCAAGTCTGTTTTAGAATAGTAGATGACGTTTCGGGATATATTTACTTTTCTAAATATATACATGTGAAATATTTCAATTACTTTTTTGTTTTTAGTTTCTGTTTACAAATAACAGCACAAACATATTCTGGTACCGTTACAGATAAAAACACGGGATTGCCAATTACTGGAGCTACGGTTACATTGGTTGAAACTAATCAACAGGTAACAACTTTGGCAAATGGGGAATTTTTATTTTCGGTTGACAATAACGCAGAGCGTACTTTACAAATAAACAAAGGAAGTTATGTTTTTGAAGATTTAAGAAATCTTACACCTACCACGAATTTGGTTGTTCAATTAAGACCTAAAATTAAAAGTGTTGCTACTGCCCGATGGGAGAATTATTTAACCGGTTGTGAAGTTTATAACAATCCTAATATTCCAAATGACCCTTTATGGAATGTCCAATTTTCCGAATCGAATTTAGATGGAGATTTTGCTCCTGATGCCACGTATACGCGTCGTGATCCCAGTGCGGTAATTCAACATAATGGATTGTATTATGTTTGGTACACTTATAAATTATCTGAAACTTCAACCTATTTCCGGACAAATAATATTAATGATAATGTCTTTCCATGGGATTATTGTGATGTTTATTATGCAACGTCAGTAGACGGGTATCAATGGAAAGAACAAGGTGTAGCCGTATCAAGAGGGACTTCTGGAAGTTTTGATGACCGCTCAGTATTTACACCTGAAATATTTGTTCACGATAGTAAATTCTATTTAATATACCAAGCTGTTAAACATCCGTATATTGAACGTGTAAAGAACACTGTAGCTATGGCTGTTGCTGATTCTCCTAGTGGGCCATGGACTAAACTTAGTGAGCCAATTTTAAGACCAACGGATAATGGTGCTTGGGCTGATAATTCAACCAGTAGATTAGATGTTATTGAAAAAGGTGATTTTGACAGTCATAAAGTACATGATCCTTGTTTAAGGTTTTATAATAATAAATTCTATTTGTATTACAAAGGAGAACGAATGGGAGAGGAAAGATACTGCGGTGAACGGGAAATTAGATGGGGTGTTGCTATCGCAGATAATCCTACAGGGCCATATATTAAATCTGAATATAACCCCCTTACAACTTCTGGTCATGAGGTAAGTGTTTGGAATTATGATAATGGGATTGCTATAATTCAGAAACTTGATGGGCCCGAAAGAGGATCTGTCCAGTTTGCTTCCGATGGTTTGAATTTTGAAATGAAAGGAAAAGCTAGCCACGTTCCTGATGCCTTAGGAATTTTTAGACCAAGTTTAGAAGGTGAAAATCCAACATCTGGCGTTTCTTGGGGGTTAGCTCATGAGCTTAAATGGGATGGACAAGTTCAAGGGGGTTGGATGCATTTAAAAAGATTTGATTTGGTTAAAGAAATTGAGGCTCCTTCTCCTAATGCTATAATAATTGAAGCTGAGGATTTTGAGGCCACAAAAAATGAAGATGGTTACACGCCAAGCGGATATGATGGCGTTAATGCCACTAATATTGGTGTTAATTTTGTAAACCGCCAGGATTGGATGGAATTTACAGTAAATATTCCAGAATCAGGAATGTATGAACTTACTTATTTAATTAGTACGCCTATGAATAATGCCAATGTACAAATGCTCATTGATAATACTGTATTGGCTAGCACTTTAGTGCCCAATAATGGCGCCTGGGATGATTATAGGTTTTTAAGGCATAATGCATTAATAAATATTAAGTCAGGATCTCATATCATTCGTATATTGGCTAATGGGAGTAATGATTGGCAATGGAATATGGATAAGTTTTACTTGGATAAAAAGGAAGCGCTAGGTCTTTCAACGCCAGACTTTTTATTAAAAAACAATAAGAAACTTAATTTACACCCTAATCCCACTGATACCTTTTTAAATATAGCTAATCTTGAAAGCCAAGTGCATTACCAAATTTTTGATTTACTTGGAAAAGTTATAAAAGAGGGCAAAACAGGACCACACATGCCATTAAATGTAAAAAAATTAAAAAATGGACTTTATGTATTGGTTGCTAAAAGTCAGGAAGGCAATCAATCTGCTCTATTTGTGAAAAAGTAAAAAGGGATAAGCTGGAATAAGAAAAAACAAGAAAATATATAAAATGAAAAAGGTGAACGAGAGTTCACCTTTTTGCCCCAAATCTACCATGAACTTAACCTACTTATGTTATGGTGCATCAAATATAGAATGCTGTTCGTGCTTGTGAAAATTTTTCAGTTAAACGGTTCAATTATAGGTTTAAACGCTTGTTTTATTAACTACTGCACTCTTTACTTGGAATAGAGAGGAATGAAAGGAAATGATATGATATAAAAAAAGGCGAACGAGAGTTCACCTTTTTTTGCCCCAAATCTACCATGAACTTAACCTACTTATGTTATGGTGAGACCAATTTATGCGTATTTTAGATAAAATGACTATTTTTTAGATGAATAGCTTATTTATAAGATGAAATACATTTTTGATATTTTATCTTTGATTAAATACGGATTCCGTATTTAATAGGCTCGTTCTTTATTGCCTTCATAAAAGTTTATAAACGCACGGTTTACTACTCTATTTCCGCCAACTGTTGGGTAATTTCCAGTGAAATACCAGTCGCCTAAATGGTCAGGGCATGCCTTGTGAAGGTTTTCAACGGGTTGGAAAATAATTTTTACTTCAGCGGTAATGCTGTCATCACTTAGTAATTCCGAAATTTTATCCGAAATCTGTTCATCTGTAAACGGGTCATAAATTTCTTTTACAAAGTTTTGCACGTGTCTATCATCTAAATCCGTCTGCATGATACATTTATCATAAACCTCTTTGACAATGTGATATGAATTTGCATCCTTTAACAATTCTAGAGCTGCTCTAAAAGCAACTAAACTTTCAAGATTGGCCATGTCGATACCATAACAATCCGGATATCGTATTTGTGGAGCAGAAGAAACCACAATAATTTTTTTAGGATTCAAGCGATCAAGCATCTTTAGGATACTCATTTTTAATGTAGTACCTCTTACAATACTATCATCTATAATTACAAGATTATCGGTTGGTTTAATAACCCCATAAGTAACGTCATAAACATGAGCTACAAGATCATCTCTACTGCTGTCTTCAGTTATAAATGTCCTAAGCTTGACATCTTTTATTGCGATTTTTTCAACGCGTGCATGTTCTGATAAAATTTCAGTGACTTTGGCCGCAGACAGCGAACGTTGCCCATTTAAAATTGCTTTGGTCTTTCTTTTATTGATATAAGCTTCGGCAGTTTCAATCATGCCAAAGAAGGAGGTTTCAGCTGTATTTGGAATATATGAGAACACCGTATTTTTAGTGTCATTATTAATGGCTTCAAGAACTTGTGGCATTAATAATTTACCTAAGGTTTTGCGTTCTTGGTATATTTCAGCATCACTACCTCTTGAAAAATAAATGCGCTCAAATGAACAAGATTTTTTTTCTAAGGGTTCTAAAATTTGTTTTAGTCTTACTTCCCCAGATTTTTTAGTAATAATGGCTTGCCCTGGTTCTAATTCCTTTACATCTTCAAATTTTACATTAAAAACAGTCTGAATTACTGGGCGTTCTGAAGCGACAACAACCACTTCATCATCTTGATAATAGAAGGCCGGTCTAATGCCTGCAGGATCTCTTAAAACAAAAGCGTCACCGTGACCAATTAGTCCAGCCATGGCATATCCGCCATCCCAGTTTTTGGCAGCGCGTTTCAGAATTTTACCTACTTTTAAACGCTTCGCAATTAATGGTGAAGCCTCTTTTTTATTATAGCCTTCCTTTTTTAAATCTTTATATATTCTACTTACGGCATCATCTAAGAAATGGCCTATTTTTTCCATTATAGTTATGGTGTCCGTATATTCTTTAGGGTGTTGTCCTAGGTCAACTAAGTTGCCAAAAAGCTCTTTAACATTCGTCATGTTAAAGTTTCCTGCCATAATTAAATTTCTATGCATCCAGTTGTTTTGTCTTAAAAACGGATGCACACTTTCAACGCTATTTTTACCAAATGTACCATAGCGCACATGGCCTAGTAATACCTCTCCAATGTATGGGATATTTCTTTTTTGAGCAGCAACGTCATCTTTATATTCTGGATGCTCTTCAAATTCCTTATTAACACGTTCGTTAATTTGGGCGAAAATATCTTGGATAGGTTGTTGGGCCACCGAACGCACTCTACTTATGTAGCGCTCTCCTGGTTTGGTATCTAACTTAATACTTGCAAGTCCAGCACCATCTTGTCCACGATTGTGCTGTTTTTCCATCATTAAGTACATTTTGTTTACACCATAAAATGCTGTGCCATATTTTTTCTTATAATACTCTAATGGTTTTAAAAGTCTGATAACAGCTATTCCACATTCGTGTTTTAAGGCATCACTCATATTAAAAATATTTTCGCTTTACTTAAAAATTATTATTAGATTCCCATCCGCATGAGAATGACCATATTTTCTAATTAAAAACGCACTCTATTTTAGAGCGCGTTAGATTATCCTAATTCTATATCAAATTGCGTTAACTGCTTAAATTGCAGCAATCGTTTATGGACTTCTTCGCTAGTTAAATTTTGCATACGTTCTGTACCAAATTTCTCTACGCAAAATGATGCTAATGTCGATCCATATATTACGGCATTTTTCATATTCTCAAAAGAGTAATCGTTCGTTTTTGCTAAATAGCCCGCAAAACCACCAGCAAAAGTATCACCTGCACCTGTTGGGTCAAAAACCTCTTTCAAAGGCAATGCAGGGGCGTAAAATACTTGGTCTTCATGAAATAATAAAGCACCATGCTCACCTTTTTTGATTACAACATATTGAGGTCCCATCTCCTGAATTTTTTTGGCTGCAACTAGTAAAGAATATTCTCCGGTTAATTGCCTAGCCTCTTCATCATTAATGGTTATTACATCAATACGTTTTATTACATTAATTAAATCATCTAAAGCGCAATCCATCCAGTAATTCATTGTGTCTAAAATCGCTAATTTCGGTTTCTTAGACATTTGATCCAAAACACTTGATTGGACGATAGGATGTAGGTTTCCTAACATAACCACTTCAGCATCTTTGTAGTCTTCAGGGACTACTGGTTTGAAATCTGCAAGGGTGTTTAATTCTGTAACTAAAGTGTCACGCGTATTCATGTCGTTATGATAGCGCCCACTCCAAAAGAAAGTTTTTCCATTTTCAATAATTTCAATACCTGTGGTATCAATATGTCTTTCAGATAATAAATCTAAATATTCTTGAGGAAAATCATCACCAACAATAGAGACTGCCGCGGCATTAATATCAAAATGTGAAGCTGCAAGACCAATAAATGTAGCTGCGCCACCAAGGATTTTATCGGTTTTACCAAAAGGTGTTTCAATAGCATCAAACGCTACAGTTCCAACAATAACTAATTTACTCATAAAATGGACCTCATAATTTTGTGCAAATATACGTCTTTTTGAAGATTACGACGATTATATTTTTTGGCCTTTTATACCTTCCTAAGTCTAGGGTTATTTTCTCCCAAAATCCGCTGGAATTTCCCCCCACGCTTTGGTCTCCCACTTGACGATTACGGTGGTATAAGTATTATTTTTTAACCAGTCAATGGCCCGGTCCACTAAATCAAAAACAGCTTTGTTTTTAGAGTTCCGTTCTAGTTTGGTATTGCAAACTTTTTTTCGCACCCAGCTCATGGCTATTTTAGAGTCTGTATAAAGTATACGGTCGCTATTATTCTTTTTAAGAATCGCTAATCCATGTACCAGTGCCAAAAATTCGCCAATGTTATTGGTGCCCTCCTGAAATGGGCCTTGGATGAATAATTGTTTTTTAGTTTTAGTGTCTACACCTCTGTACTCCATGATACCCGGGTTTCCGCTTGACGCCGCATCAACAGAGATTGAATTGTAATTTGGTAAACCTATTTTTTTTAATTGACTAGTTGAAAGTTCACTTGTAAATTTTTTATCCTTCCCTATGTAGTCTTTGTAGTTGCCTGCCAAGGCTTTTTTCGCAGCATCTATGGTTGCAAAAGATTTGTATTGGGCGCCTGGGTAGTCTTTTATTTGTAATTTACAGGCATTCCAAGAATCAAAAACACCAGTTTGATGTCCTTTCCAGACCGTGTAATATTTTTTCTTCTTTTTACTCATGGAGTAGGCTTTCCACTACCTTTGGGAAGTGTTCCATCTCGAGTTCATGAATCTTAGCGGCAACATCTTCTGCATTATCTGTTGAACTAACCTCGCATGTTGCCTGAAAAATGGTACCACCTTCATCATAATGTTCATTGACATAATGTATGGTAATTCCAGTTTTAGTTTCTTTGTTGTCTACAACGGCTTTATGAACATGCATGCCATACATGCCTTTACCTCCAAACTTAGGAAGAAGGGCAGGGTGTACATTAATTACTTGGTTAGGGAATGCATTTAAAATGTTTTCGGGAAATTTCCATAAAAAACCAGCTAATACAATGAGGTCTGGCTTTGAAGCTTTTAATATGTTTAAAACATCATTGGTTTTGTAGAAGGCTATTCTATTGAAAGTAAGGCTGCTGACTTTAAGGTTTTTAGCTCTGTCAAGCACTTTGGCTTTAGGGTTGTTACATAAGACTTGAATAACAGATGCATTATTGTTCTTGCGAAAAAAGGCAATCAAATTTTCGGCATTGCTTCCGCTGCCAGAAGCAAAAATTACAATACGTTTCATTTGTATAACTATGGCATTAATATTATTCAGACAAAAAAAAGAATAATTATTAACAATTAGACGGTAAAAATATAAATACTTAAAAGTAATTTTAGTAAATTACCGTCACATTTTTATGGGAAAGATGTGTTTTAAAAATAAAGTTTTTTATTTTTGCCAACTAATTAAAAATTTAAAATTAAAAATTATGTCAGACATTGCATCAAGAGTAAAAGCTATTATCGTTGATAAATTAGGAGTTGATGAAAACGAAGTTGTTACGGAAGCTAGCTTCACAAACGATTTAGGAGCAGACTCTTTAGACACTGTAGAATTAATAATGGAATTCGAAAAAGAATTCGATATTCAAATACCAGATGATCAAGCTGAGAACATTGCAACAGTTGGTCAAGCTATTTCTTACATAGAAGAAGCTAAATAAGCAAAAAAAACAAGTAAATACTTTATGGAATTAAAGCGAGTTGTAGTCACAGGATTAGGAGCTTTAACACCAATAGGTAATACCAAAGATGAGTTTTGGGAAGGCTTAGTTGGTGGCAAAAGTGGGGCTGCGCCTATAACATATTATGATACCGAAAAGTTTAAAACGAAGTTCGCTTGCGAGCTAAAAAACTTTAATGTTACTGATTTTCTAGACAGGAAAGAGGCTCGGAAAATGGATAAGTTTGCACAATATGCCATGGTGGCAGCAGACGAAGCTATTGCCGACTCTAAATTGAATCTAGATGAAGTAAATAAGTTACGCGTAGGTGTCATATGGGGTGCAGGAATCGGTGGTTTAGAAACCTTTCAGAATGAAGTTTTGAACTTTGCTGATGGTGATGGAACACCAAGATTTAACCCGTTCTTTATTCCGAAAATGATAGCTGATATTGCACCAGGAAACATCTCCATAAAACATGGTTTTATGGGGCCAAACTATACAACAGTTTCTGCATGTGCTTCTTCTGCCAATGCTATGTTTGACGCACTAAACTCTATACGTTTAGGTCATACTGATGTTGTGGTTACAGGAGGAAGCGAAGCGGCGGTAACTATTGCTGGAATGGGAGGATTTAATGCAATGCATGCCTTATCTACTAGAAATGAAAGTCCGGAAACAGCATCTCGTCCATTTGATGGTACTAGAGATGGTTTTGTTTTAGGAGAAGGTGCAGGTGCACTTATTCTAGAGGAGTATGAGCATGCTAAAGCAAGAGGTGCTAAGATTTATGCAGAATGTGTTGGAGGAGGATTATCTTCTGATGCACATCATATGACAGCACCACATCCTGATGGTATTGGGGTTATAGCAGTAATGAAAAATTGTTTAGAAAATGCAGGTTTAAAACCGGAAGATGTTGACCATATCAATACACATGGCACATCTACACCTTTAGGAGACGTTGCAGAATTAAAAGCAATTGCTGAAGTATTTGGAAGCCACGCAAAGAATATAAATATTAATTCTACAAAATCAATGACTGGCCACCTTTTAGGTGCTGCTGGCGCTATTGAGGCCATATCGGTTATACTAGCTATGGAACATGGCATTGTGCCACCTACTATTAACCATACCACGGTAGATGAAAATATTGATCCAGAATTAAATTTGACTTTAAACAAAGCTCAAAAGCGCGATGTAAAAGTCGCAATGAGCAATACATTCGGTTTTGGTGGACATAATGCTTGTGTATTATTCAAAAAAATAGATTAAATCCCGAATGAGATAAACCATAATGATAAATTAATTTTTACAGTAAAATGAAACATGGTTTATTACATCTGAAATTGAAATAAGATATTAATTATCAGATGAAAAACATTCGTAACATATTAAATTCCCGTTTTAAACGTAACGGGAATTTTTTTATGCAATTAACTGAAATCCTTGGTTTTAAACCTAAGGAAATAAAATTCTATAAAAAAGCCTTTACACATCGTTCAATGAATGTGAGAGATGGTAAGGGAAATCCATTTAACTATGAGCGTTTAGAGTTTTTAGGTGATGCTATGTTGAGTTCGGTAATTGCATCCCATTTATATCTTGAAGTTCCCAGTGGTGACGAAGGTTACCTTACAAAAATGCGTTCAAAAATTGTTAGTAGAGAACATTTAAATGAGCTGGGAAAGGGTTTAAAGCTTATCGATTGGGTGGATAGCAAAATTCCGTCAGGACAATTTGGTGAAAATATTCATGGTAATTTATTCGAAGCCCTAATAGGAGCTATTTTTTTAGATCGCGGTTATAAGTACTGTGAAAAATTTATTAATAGCAGGGTGATTATACCCTATGTTGATATTGAAACTTTAGAAGGGAAAGTTATTAGTTATAAGAGTTTACTGATTGAATGGTGTCAAAAGGAAAAAAAGACTTTTAACTATAATGTTTATGAGGATACTGGAAATGATGATGTAAAGCATTTTTCTGTAAAGTTGTCTATTGATGACAAGGTTATTGCTAAGGGTAGAGCAACTTCCAAGAAAAAGGCCGAAGAAAAAGCCTCAAAGCGTGCTTTCTTTGCTTTCCAAAGCAGGATTTCCCAAATGAAATAGTAACACGTAATAATATCCTAATTTACTATAACGTTTTAGTTAGTTTTCATGTTAACATTGACTTAATCGTAATACTACACTAGTATTTTAATATTATATTTGTCAAGTTTGAATGTAGGTTATGGCAGTTCATAAGTTTATTTTAGATGATACTTTTGATGAAACATTATATACCTTAATTGGAATACATTGTAGCCTAGAAGATTATCGTTTGGCCTATTTAATAAATCAGTATCTGGGTATTACCCTGACTAGAAAGTCTTCTGATTTAGATTTTAATAAGGGTCAGGTGTCATACTCAATTTATGAATGGGAAGATCATAATCAATTAATAACTTGGAACTTGGTGTCAAACATTTGTAAGACTCAAGAACTTAAAATCAGAAATTATTCGTCGTTATTCGACACACAAGAAAAGATAACAAAAACATTTCATTTGTTACCAGAACATAAGACTGTAAATTATTTTCTAAAAATAGAAAGTGAGTTTAGCTTTAAAAAGGAAAAATATATTTTAGATAGTATATTGAAAATTCCACAAGTTGTTACCGCTTACAGCATTGATTCAGGTCAATTGAAATCTAAAGACAATTTAATATTTAAGTAATGTTAACAAGAAAAAAAACCAAAATAGTAGCAACTCTCGGACCAGCTACAAGTACGAAGGAAGTTTTAAAAACGATGCTTGAAGAAGGGGCGAATGTATTTAGAATTAACTTTTCTCATGCGGATTATAAGGATGTAGCAGAGCGAGTTAAAATGATTCGTGACCTGAATAAGGAATATGGTTTTACAGCATCAATCCTAGCCGATTTACAAGGGCCAAAGCTTAGAGTAGGGGTTATGAAAGAGGATGTTGTAGTTAATCCTGGCGATGAAATTATTTTTGCCACAGGTGAGCGTTTTGAGGGAACTAAGGAGCGTGTTTACATGACCTATGAGCGCTTTCCACAAGATGCCAAACCAGGAGAACGTATTCTATTGGACGACGGGAAATTACTTTTTGAAGTGGTTTCTACGGATAAAAAATCTGAGGTTAAAGCTAAGGTTATTCAAGGTGGTCCGTTAAAATCTAAAAAAGGGGTTAACTTACCTAATACAGATATTTCACAGCCCGCTTTAACAGAGAAAGATATTGAAGATGCTATTTTTGCTATTAGCCTTGATGTGGACTGGATTGCACTATCTTTTGTACGTCACGCTGAAGATTTAATGCAGTTGCGTGATTTAATAGCAGAACATTCTGATTATAAAATTCCAATTATCGCTAAGATAGAAAAGCCTGAAGCCGTTGAAAATATCGACAAAATTGTGGCGCATTGTGATGGCCTAATGGTTGCCCGTGGAGATCTTGGTGTGGAAGTACCTGCTCAAGAAGTTCCACTTATTCAGAAACAACTTGTATTACGTGCTAAAAAAGCTAGAATACCAGTAATTATTGCTACTCAAATGATGGAAACTATGATTAATAGTTTAACTCCAACAAGAGCAGAAGTAAATGATGTGGCTAATTCGGTTATGGATGGTGCTGATGCAGTAATGCTTTCTGGAGAAACTTCTGTTGGTCAGTATCCAGTGCAAGTTATCAAACAAATGTCTGATATATTATTAAGTGTTGAGAATTCCGCTTTAATTCAGGTGCCACAACTGCCGCCACATATTCGTACTAATCGTTATATTACAAAATCAATTTGTTATCACGCCGCAAATATGGCAAATGAAATTAATGCAAAAGCTATTTCAACGCTAACGAATAGTGGGTATACGGCATTTCAAATTTCAGCATGGAGACCATCATGTCATATTCTAGTGTTTACCTCTAATGAGCGTATCTTAACTAGGTTAAGTTTACTTTGGGGGGTTACAGCGTTTTACTATGATAAATTTGTAAGTACAGATGAAACGATAGAAGATGTAAATGCTATTGCTTGTAAAAAAGGATATCTTGATACGGGTGATATGCTTATTAGTTTAGCAGCGATGCCTATGAAAACAAAAGGTATGGTGAATACATTACGTGTTACTGAAATAGAAAACTGTAACATATAAACTATATATTTCTAGGAAGGCTCATAGAGATTGTGCTTTTTTAAAGAATTAATTATATAAATAGAAAAACTGCCTTAAGGCAGTTTTTCTATTTATAATAAAGTCTAAAGTATTACTAGTGGTTTATGACTGTGAATTAATATCTACTTTATTTCAGCTGAACTCAAAAGTCATTTGTTGTTCTCTTTTCGAATCCATAGGAATACTTTTTATATTCCTTAAATTATCCTGTTAAACCAAATTATGTTATGTATTTTGAAGCATATTCTGACGCCCCAACGAGGGATTTTTTTGTCGCTGCGTAGTTCTTTTCTAGCTGTTCTTTGCTTTTTTTATTGGCCACCTTTATTTGCTTATTTAACTTCTCGGTTTTAGCCGAAGTCTCTGCTTTTAAATTGCTCATCCCTTGATCAACAACATTTTTAATTGCTAAACTTCTAGCTTTAGATTTGTCAATTTGTTTTTGAATATTCACTTTCATTTCATCGTGGGCCTCTTTAAGATCCTGTTCTAATTCATCAATTTCTGAATCAAGAGCGTCCAATTCACGATTAAATTGATCTTCTGCAACTTCTGATTTATTTCTTCTGTAAACCATAGCATCTAGAGCGTTCATTTTATTATCTACCGGAGCAGTCCAGGCCTCATCAACATCTGCTATCAAAGCTGTTTTACCATCTTCTAAGGCTTTTGCAACTTCATTTAGAAATGTTGAATCTACATCTGCATTGTCAAGGTCGTAGAACATACCACCATACATTCCAGCCATAGCCCCAAAAGCCATGCCTGCCGGTCCAGCAATTAGTCCTATAAGGGCTCCAGATAGCGTTCCAATGGCAGTTCCAACTGGTCCATTATCTGATACTTGTTTCATTTCAACTTCACCAGCGTCGTTTTTGTTAATTACTGCCGTTGCAGAGACCTTAATGTCTCCATTTTTGTGTAATGTTTTGAATGCCGTTAATCCTTCGAAAGCTTGTTCTTCAGTGTTAAATACTGTAATAATCATTTTGTTCATAATAATAGTTTTTAATTGTTATTGTTTTATTTCTCTGTTTGTATACTACAAATATATAGTCGATTAAGAGTCTGTGTATTAGGGTAATACCTAAATGTATAGATTAGGTAAATCACCTATAAAAAAAGCACCCATATTGAGTGCTTTTTTATCAATCCAATAATAATATATTTAATCATTTATTTTCACGCTTATTAATCAGTAAATTAATTCAGAGGCAATAACAACCCCTTAATACCAATAATGGAATACCTTTTAACTACTAAAGGCGCTTTAAATGACCATAACATGGCTACCCTAAGACTATTATCGAAGAAACTAAATTCATAACAATTATATTTATAAGTTTCTATGCTTTAAACTTATATATAAATTGTCTGTTTTTACATTTCTTGTAAGCTCGTCGTGTTAATATTTGAATGTTTTAATGATTTTGATTTGTTCTCCCTTTTTCAATTTGTCACTAGTATTTTTGTCGTTAATGACACAGGTCAAATTTTCATTTAATAAATTATGCTCTCGCTTACTTAATGATTGAATTGTTTCTCCTTTTTTAGCAGTAACAATACTCATTCTATTGATAGTAATATGGCTTTGTTCTTCTATAGATAATTTTCTTAACGATAAAACTATTTCCTTTAAGATATTTTGATCTTGTTTTGACGCAATACCCATAATTCTAAATAATTTGTCCTCCATCGGGATCCATAGAGCGTAGGCAAACACAGTTTGGGTTTCTACTTTATCTTGGAAAGTTACCAAGTAGCCTTTTCTGTTTCCAATTTGATAATGTTCGTGTTTAATTATTTTCTCCTTGTATTCCTTTTTTAAACTTTCAACAAATACACTTGCTGATTTTTTAGGGCTTAAGTTTGGGTTGTCCAAGACTATATAAATTCCAGATTGTTGAGATTCATCATATGCCGTGATATGAGAGTTTTGATTGTCTATAGTCCATTTTTCAGGAAACTCAACATGAAAATTTAACTCTGGATGTATAAATGTATTGTCTTTTATAATGCCCTTCTCAGGGTTGTCTCCGAAGAGTGTTCCATCAAAATTTTGTAAATAGTTTGACGAAATTTGTGATGTTTTTTTCCATGTCATACCTGATATTTGATTTTGTATTGCTTCTAATCGATCGGGAGTATATGGGTGGTCATTAAAATAACTTTTACTTTCTTCTTCTCCTGTAGCGACAGAAATCGTTTTAGAAAGTCTGGATAATGCGGTAATCATCGCGTTAGGATTATAGCCTGCTTTTGCTGCTAATTCAATGCCTTCTTTATCAGCTTCTGTCTCTGATTTTCTTCCATACGAAGCAAGGAGTAATTCATTTGACATTTCAATTGGAGCATTAAAGAGTTCGCCAACTTCAGAATCTATAACTCCAATTAATTTTCCTGGTACCTCTAATAATTTTGGAAAAATACTTTTCTTTAGTTGTTTAATGGAATGACGATTGTTAGAATGTATTATTTCATGACCTAAAATACATGCCAATTCATCTTCACTTTGTAATATTGGCAAAAGGCCTGTTGTTACATATAAATAACCCCCTGGTAATGCAAAGGCATTAGGTGATGGGTTTTCTACTAAATGAAATTGATACTCAAATAAGGGGTTTTCTAGTTCCGCTACTAGTCTATTCCCAATTTTACGAATATATTCAGTTTTATCTAGGTCATTGTAAATTCCCATTTCCGATACAACTATTTTGGCATTTTGTTCTCCAAGGAATTTATCTAACTCGACATTCTGAGCCACTAACGAAATTGAAAATAGAATGGTTAAAATATGGATGGCTTGCTTTTTCATTTTAGTTATATATATAATGGAGTTATTTATGAATTAAGTTGTGCTGTTTTATATACTGCTCTTCCTGTTAATCCTAAGGTAATACCGTCTATTAAAAGTTTAATTCCTAAATAGACTCCAAATACATAGGAACTTGATTCAGGAAAATTCATGAAAATTAGAACACCTAATCCTATGCCAACAATACCGCTTAATAATAAGAATAGTCCACCGCCAATTGGCATCAAAGAAAAAGAGTACATTAATTGTGTTAAACCATCTATTATAAAATAGACAGCCATTACAATGGTTAGTGCTTCTAGTCCCATATCTGGGTTTCCTACTACCCAAAGCCCTCCAATGATCATTAATATTCCATAAACATAGCGAGAGAATAATGCCCCCATTGAAAATGAAGTGATGGCAAATGTTAATCTCAGTAGCCCTCCAATGACCATAAATATGCCTATTGTTTTTACAGATACTTTTCCAAATCCTTCTGGATATATAAGTGCAATAACTCCAAGGATTGCAATTAAAATTCCTAAAATCATTATTTTTTTAAATGATTTCTCTACGACTGCTGATAATGTTTTACTTGTGTTCATAATACTATTTTTTTAAAGTTGATTATTTGTTTTTATTAACACTACAAAGATTCCATTTTAACCTATACTGTCTATCAGCCATTCACCTAAGTGAAAAAAATAGGTAAATTGCCTATCCAAGACATCTAGACTTTGTAGAAAGGAAGTAGGTTATTGCATCTATGCCTTTTCTGGTGGATTAAAGACGTGTTACTGTGTAATGAAAAGACACCCAGTAAGGTGCCTTTTTATCTTTGAATCTTTTGTGATTATCCTATGAATTTGCTTCGTACTTTTCAAAGGCCTGATCTATTTTTAGTTTTTCTTCTTCACTTAATTGTTCATAGTTATTAATAACCTCCTTTTTAAGATTGTTGAACTCAGATTTTATTTTATTCTTAAATTGATCCACCTTATCAATGGTTAAAGACTTCACTTTTTTTAACTTAAATGATAATATAATATTAGCTATTCCTAAGATGAATAATCCAAAAGCTGTTAATATGATTACAGTAATGTGACCAATAATTGGAAGTAAAATCATTGAAGATGCCACAACGGCTAAAGTTACTCCAAAAAGCAAGAACCAGCCCCAATCTAAAACCCCTATATTTTTAAGTTCAAAAGCATTCCCAATAATATTTATACCTCTAAACAACAACCAGAATCCTATAAATACGGGAAGTAATATAATTGATATGGCAGGATACGATAATAAAATTATACCTATTAAAATTTCAAATATCCCTCCGGTTAAATACCAACCCCAACCTTTAAGTTCTTTGCGGTTAGCAATTGAAAAAATGACGTTAGAAATACCGTTTGCGAATACTAGAATACTAAATACCCAGGCTAATGATAAATAACTTTCTTGAGGAGCTGAGAATACATAGACGCTACCTAAGATTAATAATATTCCTGATAATAAAAATAACCACCAGTGTTTAATTGTATGTATTGATTGTGAGATGATGTTTGACATGATAATTGGTTTTATATTAATTGGTTTTTTAGTTTAAAATTGATTCATAAATTCTCTTATTTGAGAATTTGCTTCTTCTTGAGTATGATTGTATTTTTCTTTTAATTTATTAGCAAATTTTTCGAAGCTCTTATCGAATTCCTTTACATCTTCATTTTTCAATTTATCCCATTTTAACAGCGCTTTATTTTGAACTTCTTCGGTTCTACTTTCCATAATTTTTTTTGCTTTTTCATACTGTTCCATGGCGTTACCTTTCTGTTCTATTAATTTTCCGTTTGCTATATCAAGTTTGCCTTCAATTTCCATTTTTGGATTATTTGTTTTTTGACCTAACCAGATTTTTGCATCTCCTTGTAACTGTTCTACTTTTCCTTTTAATTGATTTGTGTTCATAATGTTTGATTTAAAAATTAAATATTTTTTATTGTTTGTTTCTTTTAACAATACAAAGGTCAATGAAAGTACAGACGTAACTATCAGCCAATCACCTAATACTATAAATTAGGTGAATTACCTATCGTATAAATATTAGAGAGGTTTTCTTAATAGTTTAAAAGAATTTCATTCTTAATAAATGAAATGAGTTGGGCATTAAGAGACCAAGAGTATTGTAATGCAAAACCTTCTAAATAAAGCATTAGAAGGTTTTTGTTTTTACATATTGATAACGATATTTATGAATTAATCCATTTCCGTAACATTCCAAGTTGCAGGTTTTTGTGCAGGAGGGAATTCTTTAAAGCTGTTTTTAAACTCCAGGACATAACTTGCGGCCCATCCAAACATAAAGATGTGTCTTGCATACCAATCTTGATAAGTATTTGTTTCTCGAGCTTTCTCAAAAGGATCCATTCTTAAATCAAACAATAATGGAGCTTTTAAGCTTTCTAATTTATAAATCCAAACTTCTTGCCCAATAGCCTTTTGTTCCATATACATGGCCTTCCATCGATCTCCAAAACGAATTGCTGAAATTTCTGCAGCATCTGTCCCGTAAATGAAATATTCTCTTGGGTTTTTTTCTGTTTTCCCACTCCATAGCGGTAACATATTATGTCCATCTAAATGGTTTTTAAATGTTTTGTTATTTGATGTAAATGTACCGGCTTTTAGTTTGTTTGGAATATCTGAGCCTCCAGCAGCAGCTAATAATGTAGGTACCCAGTCTAAATGAGAGGTAACATCATTTACTAATGTACCTGGCTTAATTCCATATCTTTCAGGAAAACTGGCCATGGCAGGAACTCTAAATCCACCTTCCCAGTTAGTGGTTTTTTCGCCATGGAACCATGTAACTCCGGCATCGGGCCACGTTGCTTGATGCACACCATTATCGGTTGTGAAAATAATAATGGTATTGTCATCCACACCTAATTCTTCTAATTTATCATGGAACTCACCTACAATATCGTCTAATCTTATCATACCATCTGCGTAATCGTTTAATCCAGATTTTCCTTTGTATTTTTCATCAATATGAGTCCAGAAGTGCATGCCAGTTGTGTTCATCCAAGTAAACCAAGGTGTTCCTTCTTTGGTTTTTCTTTCCATAAAGTCAAAAGCTGCGGCTTGAAACTCATAATCAACTGTTTCCATTCTTTTTTTAGTTAAAGGTCCTGTATCAGCAATTGGACCATCAGCACTTGATTTTATAACACCTCTAGGGCGAGGAACTCTTCCGTTTCCATCATTTGCCGGCCAATCGGCATGTTCTGGCTCCTCTTCAGCATTTAAGTGATATAGATTTCCAAAAAATTCGTCAAATCCATGTTTTGTAGGCAAAAATTGATCTTGATCTCCAAAATGGTTTTTTCCAAACTGACCGGTTGCATAACCTAAGGTTTTTAGCATTTCTGCCAATGTAGCTGTCTCATCTTTTATTCCTACAGGAGCTCCAGGTAAGCCTACTTTAGACAAACCTGTTCTGATAATATGTTGCCCTGTTATAAAAGCAGACCTTCCTGCTGTACAACTTTGCTCTCCATAATAATCTGTAAATTTTAAGCCCTCATGAGCTATTCGATCAATATTTGGTGTTTGGTAACCCATCATCCCTTGACCATATGTGCTTAAATTTGGGATGCCTACGTCGTCTCCCATAATTACCAAGATATTTGGCTTTTTTGTGTTTTGTGAAATCCCTGTTGCCACAGATAATAATAGCAATAAGAATATTGTACTTGTTTTTCTCATAATTGTTATTGGTTTAAAAAATTAATAGTTATTGTTAATACAAAATTGAATTTATTAGCAGTTCTTGTTATTAGTTCTTTACCTAAATACAAAAAACAGATGTTTCGCCTATTTGAATATTTATATAAATGGTGCTGTAAATATTAATTGCAACTCAAATGCATTAGCGATAAAGTTTTGTTTAGTGGCATAAGTCTTTGACCACTTAAGGTTACCATAAAACCGATTTGGAACAGCCCAAAAACCAATTCCTATGCCTATAGTACTTAATTGATCTTTGTAAGAACGATTCCAATACACATCTTCACCTTTATCTTCACTAATTTGCCAAACATGCCCACCCTGAAGTGTGACTTCCAGCCGTTCCGTAAAATATTGACTAATACCATATTCCAAGGCAAATCGAGCACCTGGTTTAACATTGGTATCACTAATTTTACTATGTATCTCATAAACCGGTGAAATCATAAATGCGGTTGATTTTTCAGCGAGATAATAATAAGCGGCGGCCTGAAATATATGTGACCAATACCCTATACCAATGTTGTCATCCATATTACTATCATACCGACCTGTTGGTGCAGAAAACAGGTATCCTGCAGTGAAGTCTAATCTTTTTCCTTGCCAGGATAAATAGAGTGGTGCTATATTTAGATCTCCAAAACCTGAGTCACCAGCTTTAACAATTACCTTTGAATCTTCCTCTGAGAAATTTTTAACTCTTACATTTACAGTTAAGAAACTCGGGTTAATCCATGCCATATATCTTGCGTTTCCAAGAAATTTTATAGGTTTTGATGTGTAGCTAATCATTAAACTATTAATGTAACCAGCGCCTTTAACGCTTATTTCAGAATCTTCAAAACTAGGGATGACTTGGTTGATTTTTAGAGGGTCTCCATTATGATCAGTGAGTTTATTTGCCCATAAACCTAAATTATAGTCAATAAGGGTTAGACCCTCAAACTCTGGGTAGGTCAAGTCTCTAACGCCGCTAATTCCAGGTAAATAAGCACCACTTTGATAAGGAGAAACCTGACCAAGTAAATTGAAGCAATTCGCTATTACAAAAAGAATTAAGTGCAAATACTTTAAAGCCGATAATTTAAAAAAATCAAACAGAATAAGAATATTCATAATTTAAAAGGCTTGATTGAAATTAAAATAAATGCCAGAAGATTCTTGTCCAATTCCAAAATCTAATCTCAAATTCATACGGGGCTGCAGTTCTAATCGATATCCAACTCCAAAATTGGGAAGCCAATGCATATTTTGCGAATCAACTGTTTCAAAATCCCAAACAGTTCCTGTAGCTACCCATACCACCGCCCCGTGTTTGCTCATGTCACCATTTTGTTTGTAAAATGTATGTCTGTATTCAGGTAGTACAAAAAACAAACTTTTGTCTCTAAATCTCCCCCAACTATAGCCACGTAAATCAAACGGATTTCCTAACTGTCCCATCTCTCCATAGGGCACATCTCCAGTTGCTATTCTTGATTTAATCTGCCATGATAGGACTTGCCCAGTTTTCCCCACTTGCTCATATTGCCTGTAGTCTATTAAAAAAGTTTGATAATCATTGTCACCTCCAAAAGCAGTGGTATAAAATGTTGCCGATAAATCTAGAAAAACACCTTCCCAAGCATTTACAGGAATATCTCTGCTGTCGTACCTTAATATTAGACCTAACCCAGAATTGAGAGGTCTGTCATTGAACTCTATATAGTTTGGATCGGCTGCTACGCCCGCACTTGGATCTGAGCCTTTAGTATAATTGTAATCTATATTTAATCCAACAAAGAAGTTTTTCTTAACTTGATACAATATTCTAGGATTCATCCACCACCATTCTCTCTGGTATGCCGTAGTACTATCACTTTGTGGTGTGTTAATTGCATTTTCAGCACCTACGCCCCAATAATTATCTGGCATATTCTTATACCAGATATCAGCATCAATTCTCAATTTGTCGGCAAGCCAAAATGTTGTGGGTTTTGCATTAAAAACTATAGCGCCAGTAGAGGTATAGGAAAAAGTGAATGGCATAGATGAGCGTTGAATTTTGTCATCATTCCTGTTAGTTTTGAAACTCCATAAGCCACCTACTGCCAAAAACGCTCCTAATTCTGGTGTGTATCCAGGGGCTACTAATGGTGAAAGCAATGACCTGCCTTCAGCTACTTTTTGAGCCTTAATAGAATCTTTTTTTGCTTTTTTTTCTTCTTTCCGTTGTTGTTTTGATATTGTCTTTTCTGTCTGAGCATACATCATATTACTAAGGAAAAAAAGCACCGAAAATAATTGAAAAATTTTATGAGTCATGGGTGATAGCTTCTTTGCTGACGAAATGATTAACACCAATTATTGACAAGTAGATTATGGTTAATCCATTATGTTTGGTATGAGGTAAAGTAAAGAAACAATAATATTTTGACCTGTCAATTGTCATTTTGGGTCAATGGGAGAATACGCAGTCCTGTTGGTTCTGCCCTATAAAATTTGGTTTCTATACCTTTCTGGAGTCGTATTTGTCCATTTTTTAAAGGCGCGAATAAAGTTGGGCGTGTTAGCATATCCAAGCTTTAGGCTAATCTCAGATATTTGTAGTTTTTCATCATGCATCAAGTCTAGAGTTTTAAGAAACAAATGTTTTTGAAGCAATCTTAAATAGGTTGTTCCTTCAGTATTTAATGTTCTAACAATGGTGCTTTCGGACAAATTTAGAAAACCTGAGAAATCTCTTCTTGTTGGTATATAGCCTTCAGTTAGACTATTCAACAAGAGTTGTATGTGGCCAGATAGATTAGATAAACCATGATATGACAGTTCTTTGGCCTCTGTCATGGATAAATTTTTATGAGATAATTGTGCTGTTTCAAAAAACCAGTGATAATAGGAGGCTCCAAAAACTATATTTGTGTCTTTAGTAGATACAATATGTGTAATGGGATCGATTGAAAATCCCGGCACATGGAGTGAGATAGGGCGCCAATTTTTTCCCAAAACCATTTTAAACGCTTTGTAGGCCATTGCAAAAGCAATGTCTTCTGCATTCTGCCTTCCTTTGGAAAATGGGTCCAGATGAACTTGTGAAAACTTAGTAATTGGCCCAGAAATCTCAATATTCATTCTGGTGTTTGTTTGAATATGTGATTCATATTTTATACCATCTGATATAACAGTTAGTAAATCAGGTCTTTCTGTTATGAATTCTCCGAAATCTCCAAGCTCGTTCAACTTAAAATCGTTATAAAACATATTTCCAATATGATTAACCCCTTGATCAGTTCTTACCGTTTGTAAAAAAGAATACAACATTGACATTGGTAAATATGAATCAGGATTGAGAAAGTCAAATTTTCTAAAATCACTGCGAGAAAGAATTTTGTTTAAAGGAACATCTGCATATTGCAACTGCCTCAATAACGGATTGAGAAAGGATTGATGATAGATATGATATCTGCTATTTTTTATAATAATATTTTGTTAGAGGTAAAGTTTAACGCGTCTTTTGAGATTTTGATCATTTTATGCCATTCCATTTAAACAAATATAGGTAAACTGATAACACTTTAGATATATGCCTCAAGTTGATAAGAATTCAGCATTTTAAAATCTTATCGCTTTTTTTTTAAAATTCTCCGGAGTAAGCACATAATAGGTTTTGTTATAATTTGAAAAATGTATAATTCAACATATAGAAATTACTTTCTATCGTATCTTGCATTAGACAATTAATTATATTACTTCAAGACCAAAGTCTCTAATATAGCTATTCAATTAAAAGAGTATGATGATGTACACCTGTTAATTGCTAGAGATGATGGTGGTTATAGTTCTATTTTGATTAAAGAAAACAAAGAGTGTTCATTTAAAAGTATTAAAAACTGATTAAATATTGTTCATGGTTTTTGAAGGCGATAGGCGGATTGAGGTGGAGTGAGTTTACTATTTGGAATTAGTAAAATAATTTTAAGAAAATTTTTTTTAAGTAATGAGACATAATATCAGATTAGTCACCATTTTTATTTTATTGATAACACCTTGTTTCGGGCAGCAATTAGATTCCTTACGGAATGTTTGGATTGATGCAGAGCAGTCAGATTTCAATCGCGCAAAAGCGTTGACTGAATATGCTAAAAAGTATAATAAAACGAACGCCGATAGTTCTCTGTTTTATGCTCAAAAAGCCTACGAGTTTGCAAACATAAAAAGAATTGAGGAATATAAAGTTAAATCTAAACGAGTAATATGGTCTGTATATTATAAAAAAGGAGATTTTGATACTGCCAATAGAATAAATACTGAAGCTTTTGATACTGCCATACAAAATGGAGATAGTTCAAGTATTGCACTAGCATATACCAGGTTTGGGTTGGTTACGAATAAAAAGTTTGAGTATGATAGTACCATTGTTTATTATCGTAAAGCAATAAAAGTATCAAAAGCGTTAAACGATAAAGAACAAGTGGCAAATAACTTAAACAACATTGGTATTGTTTATATTTATAAGAACGACTATCCTTCTGCAGAAGCCTGTTTTGAACAGTGTATTAGCTTATACGAAGAACTAGGAATGGATACTACCGCTTCTTCAACTAATTTAGCGCTTTTAAAGAAAAGGAAAGGCGATTTATCTATGGCTATTGAATTATTCCAGAAACAATTAGCCTTTCATGAGAGAAATGGAAATGAAGCAAATGCTGCCACAGATCATATCAATATAGCAAGTTTACATTACGACCTGGAAAATAAAGAACAATTTTTAGAGCATACGTATAAGGCATTAGAACTAAATGAAAAATTAAACAATAAAGAAGGTCTTGCTAAGGTTTTAGCAAATTTGGGTGAAGCCTCTGTAAAATACAAAGACCAAGATAAAGCACTTGAATATTTAAACAGAAGCCTTTTAATTTCTGAGGAAATTGGTAATAAAGCGTTTATAGGTCGAGCGCTAAGAGAAATAGGTAAACTTCAAATACACCTCAAAAACTATCCGGAAGCTTATAAAAACTTATCACGATCATTAACTATTTCTGAAGAGATAAATTATACTCTAGGAGTTGCTATGGCACAAAGAGGAATGGGCTTATACTATAAAGCTATAGGTAATACAAAACAGGCTTTAGCTTATTTCAACAAAAGCTTAGAGACTTCAAGAAATAGGTTTATTGCAGAGGTTAGAGATGCCTCTTTTGATTTATTTCAATTATATGATTCTTTAGGAAATGACAAACTAGCATTGGAGTCATACAAGTTATATGTATCCACAAATGATAGCATACAAGCTATAGATAATAAGCGAGCAATTATAGGTCAAGAGTTTAAGTATGAGTACGAGAAAAAAGCACTTAGAGACAGTATTTATTTTGAAAGTCAAAGAGAAATTCAAAAAGCAACGTTGGCAAAAACCCAAAGAGAGCGTCAAACTTTATTTATTATTCTTTTGATTGTATTAGGGTTTTCGGTTTTACTTTACAGTAGAATTAGATTGATTAAAAAGCAAAAAAACACGATTGAAGACCAGAATCAAGAACTTAATAATTTGAATGAAAATTTAGAACAAAAAGTTGAGGAGCGTACTCAAAAAATTGTTGAAGTTAACAATAACTTGAAAGTAAGTGATGAACGTTATAAATATGCCTTAGATGCATCAAATGATGGTATATGGGATTGGAATGTGAAATCTGATACAATAAAATTTAGCTCAGCAATTTATACAATGCTAGGCTATGCCCCTTATGAATTTGAAGAATCTAGAGAAGAAATATATAAAAGAATTTCAGATCATAATCAACGAGAGATTCTTAGAGAAAATCATCAAAAAATAATGACTGAAAGGAGTAACGAGCAATTGTTGGATGAGTATAAAATAAAAAAGAAAAAAGGAGACACTATTTGGGTACAGGTAAAAGGTAAAATTGTAGAACGAGATTCAGAAGGTAAACCAACTAGAGTGGTTGGAACACATACAGATATTACTGCCGACAAAATACGAACTCAAGAAATGCTTGAAGCCGTTTTAAGAACCGAAAATATTGAACGTAGTAGGATTTCAAGAGATATACATGATGGGCTTCAGCAAACACTTACAATTTCGTCTTTAAACTTTCAAACAGCAAAAAAAGAACTCAATAAGTTAGGTGATAATGCAAAAGAAAAATTTGAAATAGGTTGGAATTATTTACAAGATTCTATTATTGAAAGTCGAGTTGTAGCACATTCACTAATGCCAAAAGCAATAATAGATTTTGGTGTCATTTCAGCATTTGAAAGTTTGATTGATGAATTGGATAAGAGTTCTGAATCGATTGCTTTTAATTTCATACATAACTTTGAACAAGAACGATTAGAAAATCAACAAATAGAAATTACTTTATATCGTATTTTACAGGAGTCTATTAATAATATTATTAAATACTCAAAAGCGAAAAATGTATCTATTCAATTGAAGGATTATGATGAACTATATATGCTAACTATAGAGGATGATGGTGTTGGATTTGACATTAATAAAATAACAGAGAAGAATAGGGGTTTAGGGTTTCAGAGTATGAGAAATAGGGTAGACGCCATAAACGGATTTTTAGAAATAGACAGTAGAATTGGCAGTGGAACTACTATTTTAGTGGAAATAAATAAAAGTGTGTAACAGCCATGGGTAAGATTAAACTTTTTTTAGTAGATGATCATAAAATGATTCGAGAAGGATTAAAAAACTTTTTGGGAGATCATCCAGATTTTGAAATAGTCGCGGAAGCAGAGAATGGTGAAGATTGCTTGAATCAATTAAGAGACATAGCTGTAGATATTGTACTTACAGATTTGAATATGCCAATTATGGATGGCTTAGAATTGATTAAGACATTAAAGATTGACCATCCAAATATTAAAATAATTGCCTTGACAATGATGGGGGAAAGTCAACATATTAAGCAGATGTTGGCAGAAGGCGCACTGGGGTATTTACTGAAAAACTGTAGTGAGGAAGAACTGATTCAAGCCATTAAAAGTGTTTATGAAGGAAATACCTATTATTCTCCAGAGGTCACTAATATTATTTTGAACAACATTCGTAAAATAAAACCAATTTCAACATCGAAAGTTGTAACTGAAATGCCTTTAACGGAAAGAGAAAAAGAAGTATTACATTTAATTTTAAAAGAACAATCTAACAAAGAAATTGCAGAACAGTTATTTGTAAGTGTGCGAACCGTTGATGCACACAAAAGAAATTTGCTAGATAAAACTGGTAGCAAGAATGTAGCTGGATTGGTATTGTATGCTATTGAAAGACAGCTGTTTGATGATGTATAGGTAAATTGCCTATATGGTAAATGTAGGTGTTACACCAATCTCCAAATTCTTTTCTATCTATACATTTGTAGTTTAAGAGGTCTAATTAATGTTAATAGGTAGAGAAAATAGCATAAATCAAAAATTGGTAGATAAGATTTCTGAGATCATTCCAATTGTATTTAAGAATTATGAAGCGGTATTAGAAGGTTTTGAGGATCGGTTAATACCGCGAGTTCTAATAGTTAATTTAATGGATGTTGGGCCAATAGAGAATGAAATCATATCTAATTTGAAAAAGAAATACCCCCAAATAAAATTAATAGCGGTTCATTGTTTTCAAGCGCCAGAAATGATTGATAGCATCATAAGGAAGGGGTATGACAGTTATGTTTCTATTTTTGATATATCAAATGAACTCTCTAATATGTTACGCGAACAGGAAGTTATTTAGCCCAAGTCCTTTTGTGTTATTTTTAAATAATCAAATTATTATTAAGCGTAGTTAACTTTACTATAGAAGGCCATATGGCTCCTCTAAAATTTTTCCGATGACCTTGTCATCCCATGATGGTATTCCAGATGCAACAAATTTAATCCAAAGGGGATTTTCTTAAAAGGGCTTTAATCTGTTTCGATAGACTTATGCCGTCTAATCCAGTCAACTCATGCAATTCTTTTACACTGCCATGTTCAATAAAGCGATCTGGAATGCCTATAACTTGAATAGTATTCTTGTAATTATGGATTGCTGCAAATTCTAAAATGGCTGAGCCGAAAGCGCCTTTAACACTGTTGTCTTCAACGGTAATTACCTTGCTATGCGTTTTAAATATAGTATGGAGTATGTTTTCATCTAAAGGTTTTACAAAACGCATATCATAATGAGAAATATCCAAGTCAAAACTAGCCTCGCTTACCTGTTTCGCCATAGTGCCAATACTTAAAACAGCTAGGTCATTGCCTTTTTTGAGTTGGACAGCTTTACCAATTTCTATTCTAGAAAAGGATTGTTTCCAATCTATCATTTCACCACGCCCTCTGGGATACCTTATTGCAATGGGGTGATCTAGACCTAGTTGGGCTGTATACATTATGTTGCGTAATTCTACTTCATTTCTAGGTACGAAAATAATGAGATTGGGAATGCATCTTAAATAACTTAAATCGAAAACACCATGATGGGTGGCCCCATCTTCTCCCACCAAACCAGAACGGTCTAAACAAAAAATAACAGGTAGGTTTTGAATGGCCACATCATGAATGATTTGGTCGTAAGCCCGCTGTAAAAACGTGGAATAGATATTACAAAAAGGGACTAATCCTTGGGTTGCCATACCTGCCGCTAAGGTTACGGCGTGTTGTTCTGCAATACCCACATCAAAAGCCCGTTCAGGAATCTCGTCCATCATGTATTTTAATGAGCTGCCTGTTGGCATAGCAGGCGTAATCCCAACAATCTTTTTATTTTGTTTTGCGAGTTCAACCAAAGTGTATCCAAAAACATCTTGATATTTTGGTGGTAGGACTTTGGAAGATGTGATTTCTAAATCACCGGTTTTTGCATTAAATTTCCCCGGTGCATGATATTTTACTTGATCAGCCTCAGCTTGCTTTAGACCTTTACCTTTTGTAGTAATAATATGAAGTAATTTTGGACCTTTAATTGTTTTTAAACGCTCTAATTCTGAAATAATTTTATTTAAATTATGACCATCAATTGGCCCAGAATAGTCAAAATTTAAGGCTTCAATAATATTATTGCGTTTTTGTGTGCTTTTTTTAACATTGGTTAAATATTGCTTTAATGCCCCAACACTTGGGTCTATACCAATAGCATTATCATTTAAAATCACCAATACATTGGCATCAGTAACTCCGGCGTGATTTAATCCTTCAAATGCCATTCCACTGGCAATGGAGGCATCACCAATAACAGCAATATGATGTTTGTCTTCTCCTTTTAACTTTGAGGCAATTGCCATGCCTAAAGCTGCTGAAATGGAAGTAGAGGAGTGCCCAACACCAAAAGTATCAAATTCACTTTCGCTACGTTTTGGGAAACCACTTATGCCACCTAGCTGCCTATTGGTGTGAAAAACATCTTTTCTGCCTGTTAATATTTTATGACCATAGGCTTGATGACCTACATCCCATATTAATTGGTCTATAGGTGTATTAAACACATAATGAATGGCAATTGTGAGTTCTACTACGCCAAGACTAGCTCCAAGGTGTCCTTCCTTAGTAGCCACAATGTTGATTATGAATTTTCGTAATTCGTGTGCAAGATGGGGTAAGTCTTTTTGATTTATAAGACGAAGCTCTTGTGGGGAATTAATATTTTTTAGTATACTTTTTTGCACGTCACAAAAGTACAAGAATGAAATTGTATTTTTGCTATCATGATAGAACCTTTTGATGATACCTATTTTATGAAAAAAGCGCTTCACGAGGCTGAAGCCGCATATGAAAAAGGTGAAATTCCTGTGGGTGCAGTTGTGGTTATTGATGGAAGAATTATAGCTAGAGGGCATAATTTAACAGAAACCTTAACTGATGTTACGGCCCACGCAGAAATGCAAGCTATTACCGCAGCAGCTAATTTTCTTGGTGGGAAATATTTAAAAGGTTGTACACTATACGTTACCCTAGAACCTTGTCAAATGTGCGCAGGGGCATTGTATTGGAGTCAGATTTCAAGAATTGTTTATGGTGCTAGAGATTTAGAACGTGGTTGCATTAATTTGAAAACTAAGCTACATCCGAAAACAGAAATTATTGGTGGTGTTTTAGAAGTTGAAGGCGCCTCTTTATTAAAGCGTTTTTTTGCAGGGAAACGCAATCTTAATTAGACTTATTCCTTTTAAATGCTTTTGGCGTCATTACCTGCTTTAATTTATTTAATTTTCAATGGTTTTTCTTTTTTTGACTATCACGCATTTTGTCTAAATTCTCTTTGGTGAGCATGTAGTCTTTAGGGTCTTTTCCTTTCCAACGGTAGTATGAAAATAAAGGAAAAACAATTAGAAATAGCCCAGCAACCCCAAAACCAATCAGTTTTTCTGAGTACATCACATCTAAACTAAAACCTAGAATGATACTTGTGAATGCAGCAATAGTTAATAAGGTAATTATATATTTCATTAGAACTTCCTGATACGTTATTTCGTAAAATTTATGAGTTGTTGTCTGTACGCCGTGAGTAGTTTTGATTTTGAAATGTAACCATAATACTTACCGCGTTTTACAACAGGTAGATTCCAAGCGCCACTGGTTTTGAATTTATTCATCACATCATTCATAGAATCATCATCATAATTTATAATGCCATGGTCGGCATGCATAAGGCTAGAGGCTTTTACCTTGTCATAAAGGTCGGTATCAAACATCATGTGTCGCATATCGTCTAAACGAATAACGCCAAGAAACTCATGGTCATCATTAACCACCGGAAAATGATTTCTTGATGATTTTGCAACAGCCTTAGTAAGAATCTCTCCCAGTTTCATTTCCGGTTTTAAAATGATAAAATTGGTCTCTATAACTTTATCCATATCTAAAACCATGAGGACATTTTGATCCTTATCATGCGTCATTAACTCACCACGCTGAGCTAACTTTAAGGTGTATATGGAATGAGAAACATAGTATTTGGTAACGGCAAATGAAATGGCCGAAACTATCATTAGTGGTACAAATAATTCATAGCCTCCCGTGATTTCTGCAATCAAGAAAATGGCTGTAAGTGGCGCATGGAGTACCCCTGCCATTAAACCAGTCATTCCTATCAATGTGAAATTAGATTCTGAAACGTGAAAATCTAAGCCCAAATTGTTGATGATTTTAGCAAAGGCATTGCCTATAGCGCTACCCATAACCAAGGTAGGGATAAATACACCGCCAACACCACCAGCTCCAAAAGTAGTAGTCATGGCAATGGCTTTAAAAACAGCAATTCCTAGTAATAGTCCAATAACCATCCAAATATTTGATAGCTCAAAATTAAAAGGCGTGTTCCCAATGGCCGCCAAGTGATCGCCTTTTAAAAGATTATTCATTATACCATAACCCTCACCATAAAGTGGCGGGATAACATAAAGCATGGACCCTATGGCAAGACCTCCAATAAGCAGTCGTTTTGCCCTGCTTTCAAATTGCTTGAAAAAATTAGTAATAGCGAAAAATACTTTTGAGAAATATACGGATGCAAAAGCAGTGACTAAACCAAGTAATACATAAAATGGAATATCATTTACTACAAACTTATCAGTCAATTCAAACCTTAATAATACATCAGTACCTGAAAATAGGTAAGAGGTTACTACCGCAGAAACTGAAGCGAGTAATAACGGTACAAGTGAGGTAAATGCTATATCTAAACTAAAAATTTCAACAGCAAAAATAATGGCAGCAATAGGTGCTTTAAACATGGAAGCCATGGCTCCTGCTGCTGCACACCCTATTAATAGCATCCTTGTTTTTACGTTCATATGAAACAGGCGTGCAGCATTTGATCCTAATGCAGAACCTACACTTACTGCGGGGCCTTGCAAACCTACCGAACCACCAAATCCTGCAGTAAGTGGTGCTGTGATTAGAGCGGCATAAATATTATATCTAGGAATAATACCGTTAAGTTTTGAAATGGCATAGAGTGTCGACGAAATACCATGTCCAATGTGCTTCTTTAGCCAGGTTTGTTTAATAATATAAACAAGTAACAAACCTATAATTGGAAGTATAAAGTATAAGGTGCTTTGGTAATCCTGAAAAATATATAAACTAAAAAAATGCCGGATGTAATAGGTAAGGTTTTTAAGTACCACGGTTCCCATACCCGCCAAAAAACCAACTAGAATACTAAGCAGATAAATAAACTGGCGTTCAGAAATATGTTTGTACTTCCAGATTAAAAATTTACGTAATAGGCTTTTTGTGGTAAAAGGCATGTTTAAAATTACTAAAAAATCCTGCGCGAAGCAGGATTTAATTTTATGATTTTAAATTAAGTTTTAAACTAAGTTCAGTTAGCTGCTGGTCATCAATTGGAGCAGGAGCATCTATCATCACATCCCGGCCTGAATTATTCTTTGGGAACGCAATGAAGTCTCTAATTGTTTCTTGTCCACCTAATATGGCAACTAATCGGTCTAGTCCAAATGCAAGACCACCATGAGGAGGAGCACCATATTGAAAAGCATCCATTAAAAAGCCGAATTGCGCTTTTGCCTCTTCAGGGGTAAATCCTAAATAGTCGAACATTAAAGATTGTGTTGCTGCATCATGAATTCTTATAGATCCTCCACCAATTTCATTACCATTTAAGACTAAATCGTAGGCATTGGCTTTTACCGCTCCTGGATCTGTTTTTAATAATTCTAACTGCCCAGGTTTAGGTGATGTAAATGGATGGTGCATGGCGTGGTAACGTGCGGTGTCCTCATCCCATTCTAATAATGGAAAATCCATAACCCAAAGTGGCGCAAATTCATCAGGCTTGCGCAAGCCTAAGCGTTCTGCTAATTCCATGCGTAAAGCACTTAATTGTGCGCGAACTTTGTTTTTGTCTCCTGAAAGTACACATACTAAATCTCCAGGTTTCGCCCCTGTGACTTCTGCCCATTTGGCTAAATCTTCTTGATCATAGAATTTATCTACTGAAGACTTGTAGCTGCCATCATCATTACAACGGGAGTAAACCATCCCTAATGCACCAACTTGTGGACGTTTTATCCATGAAATCAATTTGTCAATTTCTTTTCTGGTATAACTATTACCACCTGGAACTGCAATTCCAACTACTAATTCGGCGTTGTTAAAAACACCAAAATCCTTGTGTTGAGCCACTTCATTAAGTTCTCCAAATTCCATTCCAAATCTAATGTCCGGCTTGTCGTTTCCGTACAAACGCATGGCATCATCATATTGTATCCTTGGGAATTTCTCCACTTGTACACCATTCACTTCTTTTAACAAATGACGTGTTAAACCTTCAAAAGCGTTTAATATATCCTCTTGCTCAATAAAGGCCATTTCACAATCTATCTGTGTAAACTCAGGCTGTCTATCGGCACGTAAATCTTCGTCTCTAAAACATTTTACAATCTGAAAATATTTATCCATGCCACCCACCATAAGCAATTGCTTAAACGTTTGTGGTGATTGCGGAAGGGCATAAAACTCCCCTTCATTCATTCTTGAAGGTACTACAAAATCACGAGCGCCTTCAGGTGTTGATTTAATTAAATAAGGTGTTTCAACCTCTATAAACCCTTCATTAGATAAATAGTTTCTAACTTCTTGAGTGACTTTATGTCTGAAGATTAAACTGTTTTTTACGGGGTTTCTACGAATATCTAAATAGCGATACTTCATTCTGATATCTTCACCACCGTCGGTATTATCTTCTATGGTAAAAGGAGGCAATTCAGATTCATTTAAAACAGTTAGTTCTGAAACTAAAATTTCAATGTCCCCCGTAGGAATATTTGGGTTTTTTGATGCACGTTCAATAACCGTTCCTTTAACTTGAATTACAAATTCACGTCCTAGATTCTGTGCTTGTGCTATAAGTGCTTTTGAAGTGCGTTCTTCATCAAACACCAACTGGGTTATACCATATCGGTCTCTTAAATCAACCCAGACAATAAAACCTTTGTCTCTTGACTTTTGAACCCATCCTGATAAAGTAACCTCTGTATTTATATGCGTCGCTCTTAATTCGCCGCAATTATGACTCCTGTACATAGTTGTAAAATTGAGGTGCAAATTTACATAAGTTAAATGATTATATAAATGAAAAAGCTTCAATAATTAAATCGAAGCTTTTTCTTATTAATCGAGTTAGTCAAAAACAATTAATCAAAATATGTTTGGGTTTTTATGACGCTATTTTTTCATCATAAACCGCTACGCGATCTTTATATAACCACATTTTAAATTTGGTGACTAAATAAAATAAAATTGGTACAACAATTAGCGTTAAAAAGGTTGCAATAAAAAGTCCGTAAATTACGGTCCATGCTAATGGTCCCCAGAAAATCACATTGTCACCTCCCATATAAATATGTGGGTCAAATTCAGTAAACAACGTAAAAAAGTTGATGTTCAGTCCAGTTGCTAATGGTATTAATCCTAATATGGTTGTAATAGCTGTTAACAGTACCGGACGTAAACGTGCTTTTCCACCTTTTACAATAGCTTCAAGCAATTCACTATTCTCAATATATTGATCTTCTTCTAAATCATGCTCAACTTTCTTTCTATCAATTAAAAGTTGGGTGTAATCTAGAAGTACCACCCCATTGTTTACTACAATACCAGCAAGTGAAATAATACCCATCATAGTCATCATAATAACAAAAGCACTTCCTGTAGCAACAATACCGCCAAAAACGCCTATTAAACTTAAAAAGATGGCTAGCATGATAATTCCTGGTTTAGAGATTGAATTAAATTGGAAAATCAATATGAAGAAAATCAAGCCTAAACCTGTGAAAAAGGCACCCATTAAAAAGGCCATTTGTTTATTTTGTTCTTCTATTTGTCCTGTGTAATCAATATTGACTGAATCCGGTTTCTGAGTAAAACCTTGCATTTCATTCTGTATTTCAGAAACTATGGCACCTGCATCGGTGTAACCAGGAGACAGGGCAGAATACAAAGTAACCACACGTTTTACATCTTTATGTTTAATAGCGCTAAATCCCGTGGAGTTGCTCTGTCTGGCCACAGCAGATACCGGTACTTCTTTGATACGACCGCTAGACATGTCTCTAAAGGTGATTTTCTGATTAAAAATGGCACTTGTATTATATCTGGTTTCTTCATTGAAACGTACATAAATATCATAATCCTCACCATCTTCTTTATAGATCCCCGCTTTAGCTCCAAAAATAGCATTACGCAATTGCTGACCAACTTGCCCAGAGGTAACACCAAGCTCTCCTGCTTTTTTTCTATCCACGAGTACTTGCATTGAGGGTTTAGATTTGTTCACATCTATTTTCAATTCGTCAATACCCTGAATATTTTTTGAGTTGATAAAATCACGAATTAATTCTGCAGTCGCAATAAGTTCAGAGTAATCTTCACCTTCTAATTCAACATTAATAGGATACCCAGCTGGCGGTCCTACGGCATCTTTTTCAACTGAAATGGCAACACCAGGATAAATGTTTTTTAAATCTTCTTGAACTTTTTTAAGCAATTCTTGACTGTCTGCCCCTTCTCTATACTTATATTCCCGCATGGTAGCGGTAATTTTTCCACGATGTGGCATTTCGGCTGCGGAACCACCATCAGTTTGAGGGTTTCCAGCTCCTTCACCAACTTGCGATACCGCGCTTTCTGTTAAAAAGTTAAAACCACTATCATTCAAATATTCTGGATCATTAATAATGGCATAAACGCGCTGCTCAATATCTTTAGTAATGGCATTGGTTTTCTGAATATCTGTTCCTTCAGGATATTCTATGTAAACAATAATCTGATTTGGTGTATTATCTGGAAAGAATTCTACTTTGGTTCGTTGACTCCCTACGGACATGCCAAACCCCATAAATGCGACAAAAAGAAGAACCACTGTTCCTATGGTAATTATTTGAGGCATTTTACCGCTTAAAGCAAATCGTAATGATTTTTCATAAATACGTTCCCAAAGGGGTAAGATGTTATTTTGAAATCCGTTAGCCCATTTTCTTAAAAATAGTCTGTAGATCCATAATAAACCAACCGTTACAATCATTAAAGTTCCTAATCCTTTGTAGGCACCTCCGGCAAATAAAACGAATATACCAATACCACCAACTATTGCCGAGATTTTAAAGATTTGCTTTAGTGGCATGTCTTTATCCTCAGTAGTCATATATTGAGAAACCATTACTGAATTGAAGAAAATGGCAACAAATAATGAAGAACCTAAAACTACAGATAAGGTTATAGGAAAATAAATCATGAATTGTCCCATAACTCCTGGCCATAAGCCTAATGGTATAAATGCTGCTACCGTTGTTGCGGTAGATATAATTATTGGAAAAGCAATCTCACCAATTCCTTTCTTAGCGGCCTCAACACGCGTCATGCCCTCAGACATTAAGCGATATACGTTTTCAACCACAACAATACCATTATCTACTAGCATACCCAGACCCATAATGAGTCCAAATAAAATCATGGTATTCATGGTATAGCCCAAATAGTCTAAAATCATTAACGACATAAACATGGACATTGGGATTGCAAACCCAACAAATAAGGCGTTTTTAAATCCTAAGAAGAACATGAGTACCGTTACAACCAGTATAATACCAAAGATGATGTTGTTGACTAAGTCGTCTACCTGACCAATGGTTTTTGAAGATTGATCATTAGCAACAGTAACTTCTAAATCCGGTGGAAAAACATTTTCTATGGCATTGGCAACAATAACTTGAATTTGTTCAGCAGCGGCCACCATATTTTTACCCGCACGTTTTTTAACATCAAGCATCACCACCGGGTGTCCAAACTCTCGTGCATAGGTGGTTTTGTCTTCATCTTTAAAGGATACTTTTGCTATATCTCTTAAATAAATAGGGTTGTTTCGTTCAGACTTAACAACGAAATTTTCAAGCTCTTTTGGGTCTTCAATCTCACCTAAAATCCTTATGGTTCTTCGCTGTCCGCTTGTAATTAGATTACCGGCAGACATGGTCATATTCTCCCTACTAATGGTGTTGATAATATCATCAAAGCTCACCTGAGCAGCCATCATTTTGTAGATGTCTACGGCTACTTCAACTTCTTTTTCTTGAGCGCCTCTAATATCAACTTGCTTTATTTCTTGTAAACTTTCTATCTCATCTTCAAGATATTCGCCATATTCTTTCAGTCTATCAACAGGGTAGTCACCAGATATATTAATATTAAGGATAGGGATTTCTTCTGACATACTTAAGTCGAACACATTAGGCTCTACTTTTGCACCATTAAATGTAGGCCAATCTTCACTTGCCGTTTCAGAATCAATTTCGTCTTTTACTTTTTGTTTGGCTGCTTCAACGCCTATGTTCTCGTCAAATTCAACAATCACAATAGAGTAATCTTCTTGAGAGGTTGAGGTGATTTCAACTACATTACTAACCGTTTTTAATTTGTCCTCAATAGGGTCGGTTATTAGTTTTTCAATATCCTCTGCCGTATTTCCTGGGTAAACGGAACTGATATAAATTTTTGTCTCCTTGATTTCAGGGAAGTTTTCCCTTGGCATACTGAAATAAGCGCCAGCACCAAGAAATAGTATTAGGGCAATCAAAACATACATGGTTGTTTTGTTGTTGATAGCCCACGAGGAAAGCCCAAACTCCTTATTAACGTTTTTCTTTTTTTTATTTTTAGTCATTGCTTGGATAGTCTTTAGGATTATTTGGCGTTTTCAATTTCAAGAATTTTCACCTCTTGACCTTCTTTTACACTTCGAGCACCTTCATTAATGATTTCATCGTTATCATGTATTCCTGAGACTACTTCAATGTTATCACCCTGCGTTTTACCAGTTTCAATAATGACACGCTTTACCTTGGCCTTGTTATCCACTTTATCTGTTATGGTATACACATATTGCTGTCCTAGGGCGTTTTCAGAAATAATACTTTGCGGAATAAGTATCGCTTGATCATTTGAATAATCGTTAATTTTAAGTCTAGCCGTTAAATTTGGTTTTATTGATTTGTCCTTATTAGGTATCGCTATTTCAACCTTAAACGTTCTATTGGCAGGATTAATGAAATTTCCAGCTTGTCTTACTTCAGTATCTATTTCTTTTCCTAAAACGGGGAAATATACTTTCACTTTTTTCCCTTTAGTAATGTCTGAAACATAGCGTTCAGGAACTTCAGTCTCTATGTACATGTTGTCAAGGTTAACTATTCTAAACAATTCTGATTGTCCAGGAGATACAACACTTCCTTGGTCTGTAATCACATCATCAATAGTTCCTGAAAAAGGGGCTCTTACTTCAGTTTTAGCAACTTGTTGTTCTAATTGATTACTAGCTTGTAATTGTGCTTCATAAGCTGCTTTAGCCTGTAAATACTGTATTTCACTGCCTATTTTCTGTTTCCAAAGACGGTCTTGACGCTCAAATGTTGTTTTTGCTAACTCTGTTTGAATTTTTAATTGCGACAATTGTTGACTCAAACCACCATCATCAATTTTAGCTAGAAGTTCTCCTCTTTTTACTTTCTGTCCTTCCTTAACATAAACTTCATTTAAGATACCTGCAAATTCAGGGTGAATGACTAAGTTTTGTTTTGTGCTAACACTTCCTTGTAATTCAGCAAAGTGTTTAAATTCAGAATTTTTAGCTTTAATAGTTGTTATTAAAGGTATTTTGGCTTGAGGATTTAACGTTCGTATCGTTTTTTCCAGTTGTTTTATCTGTGCAACGATTTCATTGTTTTTAGCATCTAATTCACTTTTTCTTTTTCTGATTAGTTCTAAATCATTAGTTGCAATTATATCTTCAATGGATTTTTTACTTTCAGAACCACATGAAGTTAAAAGAAGAGTTGTAAGTACTAATGTATATATAGTTTTCATGGTATTTGTTTTTGACTAAATAGTCTATGGATTGATGCGATTTAATAAGGTTTCTAATGTTGCTTTTTTCGTGATAACGTCAAGCATGGCCTGAAGGAATTCTTGCTGAGCCGTATATAATTGAATTTGTGCTTGTCTTAAATCAAAACTAGAGGCTATACCTTCAAAAAATTTAGTTTGATTTTTAGCTTCAATGCGTTCAGATAAATTTAAATTTTCTTTTTTGTTGGAGTAGTCTTCAATAGAATATTGATAATCACTTTGCGCTGTTGCAATATCTAATTTTATACGTTGTTCCGTTTCAATTAAATCGTCTTCTGCTTTTGCGAAATCAATTTTTGCACGCTGTGTTGCGGCACTTCGTTGACCAGAACTAAAAATGGGAATACTCATGCCTACACCAAAAACGGCAAAACCAAAATAGTCTTGTCCTTTGTCGAAAAAGGTAAAGCTATCTCCAAAGGAATTATAACCACCATTTACAAAGGCACTTATAGAGGGCATGGCATCACTTTTAGCTAATTTTATTAAGAGCTCTTTTGAGGTTTTATCGTTTTCGGCAATTTTATAGTCTATATTTTCTTCAACGGAATATGGATCGGATATTAAACCTAAGTCCACATTGCGCGCCGTAAGAGTTTCAAGGTTATCAAGCAGTATAGTAGGATGATTAATATCAAGTCCCATAGTCATATTTAACATCTGTAATGAAACAGATTTAACGCGCTCGCTTCTGTTTAAAGCACTTTCAATATCAGCTAATGTGATTTTTAATTGCTCTACACTTTCTTCTTCCTCTAAACCATTTTCGAATATCTTGGTAATTTCGTCTAGGTTTTTTTGAAGAGTAGCTCTGTTTTCCTTTAATATAGAGACGGTTTCTTCGCTTAATAGCACATTGCCGTAAGCATCAATGGTCCCTTTTCTAACTTCAAGATCTGTTTTTTCTTTGGCGTTTTTTGATATTTCTAAAAATACTTTTGCTGACTGTAGACCAACGATATAAGAGCCATCAAAAATAAGTTGACTTAATGACGCTGATGCCGAAAGGTTTTGTTTTGCTCCAAAAACTACGGGAACTAATGGTGAATCTGGATCTTCAAAATCACTAGGAATCACATTAACCTGCTGTTTAATATTGTTTTGGTAATCCACTTGACCATTTAATTGAGGTAATCCAATGGCAATGGTTTCCCATTTTTGCTTGTATGCGGCTTCAACATCTCTTGAAGCGTTTTTAGCGTTTCTGTTATGCACAATAGCATATTCAATAGCCTCTTGCAGGGTGAATCTAGACTTAGTCTCTTCGGTTTCCTGAGTGAAACCTTTTAATACAAAGAGTAAACTAAAACCTAGAATTAGCTTGATTTTCATTTTATGATTGATTTGATGTTATAAATTTGTTTAATGTCTCTAGTCCTTTTGGTGTGCAAATACCTCTAAGATGATATTCCAAATAATTACTCATGAGCATATGCATTGAGAACTGTTTCTCGGGAAATAAATCTTTATCCTTTATGGCCAACATAATGCTGAAATATATTCTTGACACAAAATGGACATCAATGGTTTTTCTATAGAGTTCTTGTTCTATGCCTCTATTAAGATTGTCAATAACACAAGTTTGCATCACTTCAAATTGCTTGCCTTTTAGGGTATTGCATATTTTAGGATAGTACTTTTGCAATTGATATTGCGGAGAGGACTTTTCGTCCTTTAAGTGCTCCATAATAAATTGCTTGATACTGTAAATTTCTTCAATAGGATTTTTTTCTAAAGCACATATTTGATTGATGCCCTCAGAAATACATCCGAATAAATGCATGGTGGTAGCTTCAACTAATTTGGTTTTATTGTCAAAATGTAAATAAATGGTCTTTTTAGATATGCCTAAATTATTTGCAATATCATCCATTGTAACACTCTTAAAACCAAGGGTTAAAAACAATTCTGAAGCGCCAATTAAAATTTTATTTCTCATAAACAGGGGCAAATCTACAACGGGAAACTTTAAAAACCTAAAAAGTTTCCTAAGTTTTAATGATTTCTTAACACTAAATTTTACTTTCTATTTAAAAGATATGGGGAATTGCTTTATTTTTGCCCGATGCTTTCAATAGAAAAATACCAACAAGAGTTTATTCAGTTTTTAGAACATTATTCAGCAGTTAAAGAACCTAAAAACCTTTATGAGCCAATTTCTTATATTTTGGATCTAGGAGGAAAACGACTTAGGCCAGTATTGACTTTAATGACAGCTGATATTTTTAATGGCGGGTATAAAAAAAGTCTCAATGCAGCTTTAAGTATTGAGGTGTTTCATAATTTTTCACTTGTTCATGATGATATTATGGATGACGCACCTTTAAGACGCGGACAGACCACTGTGCATGAAAAATGGGATGTAAATACAGGTATTCTTTCTGGTGATGCTATGCTTATAATGGCATACCAACTTTTTGAAAATTATGAAGCTCATATATTTCAGGATTTGGCCAAGTTATTCAGTAAAACAGCATTGGAAGTCTGTGAGGGTCAGCAGTATGATGTTGATTTTGAAACTAGAAATGATGTCACTATACCTGAGTATTTAAAAATGATTGAATACAAAACGGCAGTTTTGGTAGGGGCGGCCATGAAAATGGGAGCTATTGTAGCAGAAGCTTCTAAAGCAGATCAAGAAAACATATATGAATTTGGGCGACATTTAGGAATTGCTTTTCAATTGCAGGATGATTATTTGGATGCTTTTGGCGATCCAAAAACCTTTGGTAAGCAGGTTGGTGGTGATATTATTGAGAATAAAAAAACATACTTGTATTTAAAGGCTTTAGAATTTTTAAATCAAAGTGACCAAGAGTCATTAATAAAGTTGTTTTCTTCAGATATAAATGACGTAAATGCCAAAATTGAGCAGGCCAAAGAATATTTCGTGAATTCAGGATCAGCCAACGCAACAAAAGAAGCTATTCAATTGTATACCAATGAGGCATTTTCGGTGTTAGAATCACTTAATATTTCTGAAGATAAAAAGGAATTGCTAAGAACCTTTGGTAATGGCTTGATGAATAGGACAGTTTAATAGCCTATTTGGCCAAAATAATATCTCGATTATGCAGATGCCCATGTCATTTGACCAATTAATAACTGAAGCAAATCAATTGGATTTGTACAAAAAGCTTGTTTTCCAGTTAAATAAGGATTTTAAATTGGCAAATATTGATTTAGATTTGCATGAAGATGTTTTGCCTTCTAGTTTAAAACTCTTGCTTCACGAAACGATTTTTAAATTAATTCAAGAGAAGTTTACAGAGTATCTTAACTTACTGTATATCATAGACGTTTCTGAAAGTCAGGTTAGGGCCTTAGACGGTGAAGACGTTTTAAAACTATCTGAAGAGGTTTCATTTTTAATTTTGAAACGTGAATGGCAAAAAGTTTGGTTTAGGAATATGTATTCCTAAACCAAACTTTTTTAGACTTAAAGTGATTCAAAAGATTTTTCTAGTTGAATTGCTTTTGGGTGTAAAATATTATTTTCTAAATGTATGTGTCGATGTAAGTCTTGTTCAAATTCATCTAGTTTGGCATACAGGGCTTTAAACGTATTACAAGCGCCATCTGGTGGGGTATAATTGTTGCTAAGTTGTGCAATGACTTTGAAAATATCGCCTGCTGATTCATGTTCAGTTTCCATCATTTTAATGGGGTTATTAACCGTTGAAAAAGGCGGTATTGTTGGCTTGGCGCCTTCTTTCTCAAATTGAAGCAATTTTTTGATATAAGGAAACAAAATGAGTTCTTCTTTTTCTAAATGCGCACCCAATTCATTGGCAACTTCTGTAAAAAGGGTATTTATTTGCACAACTTCGGCATAATGATGACCATGCACATGAGCTACCCTATTGGAATATTGAAGAAGTAATGGAATAGATTCTTTAACGTAGCTATGATGAATATTGACTATATGGTCTATTAAAAAATCTAAATGCCAAGAATTATAGTCATAAGCTTTTGGAACCTTATCAACTTCTAGTAGTTCTGATTTTATTTGTTGGAAGTCAAGGTCTTTTTTATTGCAGGCTTTTTCTATTGAGACGCCCCCTCCGCAGCAAAGATCTATACCATGTTTCTTAAATATGTGAGCTGTTTTTATGTTTTCAGCAACGACCTCGGCTACAGTTTTGTTTTCTATAGTTAACATATAATTTGATTAAAATTTAAAAAAGACAAAAACATCTTTTTTATTTCAATTCAAAAATATCGAATTACGTTTTGGTAAAACATGACATTTGTTAGGCGCGTTTTCAGCCCAGGGTTAAATTTGCCAATGCAGTGTATTTAATAGTAAAAGTGATTATTTTAAAGTTCTGAAATATTCTAAAAGCGCTCTAGCATCGTCTTCAGAAATTTGCTGATCTTGCATTATGACGGAGTTATATTCTAAAAATGCAGCTTTTGCTAAGGGGTCTTTTTTAATCATTTCTAAAGGGTTTATAATCATGTTCATAACCCATTCAGGAGATCTACGGTCCAGAATACCATGCATTGGGGGACCAGTGAATTTTTTATGTGTTCTATGGCATGAGGCACATTTCAATTTAAAAATGGTTTTGCCTGCTTTCGCCAAAGTTTTGTTTATGTCAACAGGAATAGATAAGGCCTTTACAGGACCAATACCTTTGTTGTTTAAGTCTAAGTTTTTTTTACTTTTATCTTGTTTTGAGTTGCTATTAGAACCTGTATGCTCCATTTTTTCGTTTTCATAAGAAAATTGCTTCTTCGCTTTTTCTTCATTGCCACCACAACTTATTAGAGATAGACTTATCAGTAGAAATAAATACTTTGATATTGTTTTCATGAATGCAAAATTGACTAGGCTAAGCTATTTAATTAAGCCCCCATTTTATATGATATAAGTCATTAAAAGAAAGGTTGATAATTTGTTATATTTACAATTAATTTAATTCATTCTTTTGTTTTCAAACTCTTCTAAGTACGCTATCAAGGCCGTTTTGTTTTTAAGTTTACATTCCAGTGACTCGAATAAGGTCATGGTAAAAGACATAACAAAGCCTATAAACGTACCTAAGGCCTATTTGGCTAAATTACTTCAGGAATTAGTAAAGGAAGATATTGTGTCTTCAACAAGAGGTCCTGGTGGTGGATTTTACATGAGTAAACAGAATAACAACCAAAAAGTAATTCGGATTCTCGATGTTATTGATGGTGAGAAGAAATTAACAAATTGTTTGCTTAGTTTAGAGGAATGTCATGCTGATAAACCCTGTCCATTACATAATCTTTTGGGGCCTTCAAGACAAAATATTTTGAACTTACTAAGAGAAAAGAGTATTTCTGATTTGGCCTTAGCTGTAAAAAAAGGAGAGGCTTTTTTACCATTGTAATATTAGAAATAAACCCTAAAGAAAGGCGCCCATGAGTTTGTATAAATACTTCTGTTTTCGTCAAATAAAACATCATATCTAATACCAAAAGTAACATTGCCACTTCTATATCCAGCACCTAAATATAGTGCAGGTAACCAATAATTCTCATTTCTTAAATTCAATCGATCATCATAATTTCGGTCAACGTTAAGCTGTTCAAATTCTGCCGAAATTTGCAATTGAGGAATGACATTGTACAGCCCAATTAAGCTAGCGCCAAAAATAGTGGATTTGTATACGTTTTTCTGGCTATTAAGCGTGGCGTTTAGACCAACACCAAGAGCAAATTGGCTATCGAATTGATAAATAGCACTGGGTGCAAGTGTTCCACTAAAAAATTCGTTACCAAAGCTAAGTCCTATATTTCCACCAAACCTGACATGGTTCCAAAAATCACTTTTGACTTTCGTTTCTTGCCCTGAACTATATTGTGTCGAAAACGTAAGGATAATGAGAATTAATCCAATTTTTTTATTAATAGGGTAAAATAAATTATACATAATGAGATATCATTAAAAAATTAACAACTTTTTGAACATATGTGTTAAAAGTGGATTACACTCTATAAATATAGTCAAAGAAACATCTAATTTTAGTAAAAGTTGTATTTTTGGCAAATATTTTGAAAAACCTACAAGGGATTAATACGAGCAATGGATAAATTTTCATTTTTAAATACAGCACACACAGCATATTTTGCCGATTTATACGACCAATATTTACAGAATCCAGATACAGTAGAGCCAAGTTGGAGAGCCTTCTTTCAAGGTTATGATTTTGGCAGTGAGAATTATGGAATGGATGGTGAAATTGTTGAAGGGGTATCGGCTCAAATGCCAGAACATGTCCAAAAGGAGTTTAATGTTGTTAGGCTTATTGATGGCTATAGAATGCGTGGGCATTTATTTACTAAAACAAACCCAGTTAGAGAACGTCGTACCTATTCTCCAACTTTAGAAATAAGCAATTTCGGACTTTCCGAAAACGATTTAGATACTGTTTTTAACGCGGGTGAAGTTCTTGGAATAGGTGCTAAATCTTTACGAGAAATAATAAATCATCTTGAGCGTATTTATTGTAGTTCTATAGGTGTGGAGTATATGTACTTAAGAAATCCTGAGGTGATTTCTTGGTGGCAATCAAAATTGAATGAAAACGATAATCAGCCCAATTTTTCTCCTGAAACTAAAAAGTATATACTTTCAAAACTGAATCAAGCGGTAACGTTTGAGAACTTTTTGCAGACTAAATATGTGGGTCAAAAACGTTTTTCTCTTGAAGGTGGTGAATCTTTAATACCTGCAATTAGTAATGTGCTTTTTTATGCCGTAGAAAAATATGGTGTAAAGGAGTGTGTCTTAGGTATGGCGCATCGTGGTCGTCTTAGTACCTTAGTAAATATTTTCAGAAAACCAATGAACGAACTTTTTAGTGAGTTTGATGGTAAAGACTTTGAAGATGAAAGTATTGATGGTGATGTTAAATACCACCTAGGTTTAACGCTTGATAAAACGTATCAAAACGGTAAGAATATAAAAATGAATTTAGTGCCTAATCCTTCGCACTTAGAAACTGTTGCTCCAGTTGCTGAAGGGATTACGCGCGCTAAGATTGATAATGATTATGATGGAGATGATTCTAAAATCATTCCTATTATAGTGCATGGTGATGCGGCTGTTGCCGGTCAAGGGGTGGTTTATGAAGTGGCACAAATGAGTCTTTTAAATGGTTATAAAACTGGTGGAAGTATACATATAGTGGTCAATAACCAAATAGGCTTTACCACAAACTATTTAGATGCCAGGTCAAGTACGTATTGTACTGATGTGGCTAAAGTAACTTTGTCTCCAGTATTGCATGTTAATGCTGATGATGCAGAGGCCGTGGTACATTCAGTTGAATTGGCCTTAGAGTATAGAATGCGATATAAAAAGGATGTGTATATTGATTTATGTGGCTATAGAAAATATGGTCATAATGAAGGTGATGAGCCAAGGTTTACACAACCAAAATTGTATAAGAACATTGCTAAGCATAAAAATCCGTTTAAGATATATGCTGACAAGTTAATTGCTGAGAACACTATTGATGCGGGATTTGCAGAGCAAAGAGTTGCCGAGTTTAAAAACACACTTGAGAGAGAGTATGCTATCTCTAAAGAAGCAGAATCTTCTAAGGTAAGAGAGTTCATGTTAGAACGATGGCAAGGGTTTGAGCGTAAAGGGCTTGATGCCATGCTTGAAAAAGAAGATACCGCTTATGCTAAAGAAAAGCTTGAAAATATTTCAAAATTAGTATCAACCGTACCTGAAGGTGTTAAGTTTTTGCGTAAGGCAGAAAGAATACTTCAAGGAAGAGCTAAAATGGTTTTTGAAACGGATACTTTAGATTGGGGAATGGCTGAAACTCTGGCTTATGGTAGTTTAATGGAAGAGGGATACAATGTTCGTATTTCTGGACAAGATGTGGAGCGCGGTACCTTTAGTCATAGGCATGCTATCTTGCGTGATGAAATTTCAGAAGAGCGTATTAATTTATTAAATACCAATCCAGAGAATAAGGGTAAAATGGATATTTATAATTCCTTTTTATCAGAATATGGTGTGTTAGGATTTGACTATGGTTACGCTATGGCAAATCCAAATACTTTAACCATCTGGGAAGCGCAATTTGGAGATTTTAGTAATGGCGCTCAAATTATTTTCGACCAGTATTTATCGGCTGCAGAAGATAAATGGAAGTCTCAAAATGGAATAGTAGTGCTATTGCCTCACGGTTATGAAGGACAAGGCTCTGAGCATTCATCGGCAAGAATGGAGCGTTATTTACAATTGTGTGGTAATGACAATATGATAGTTGCTGATTGTACAACGCCAGCAAACTTTTATCACTTATTACGCCGTCAAATGAAGCGTAATTTTAGAAAGCCGCTAATAGTACTAACACCAAAAAGTTTATTACGCCATCCAAAGGCAGTATCTTCCTTAAATGAATTAGCTTCAGGTACTTTTCAAGAAGTTATAGATGATACAATTACTCCTAGCAAGGTTAAGAAGTTGGTATTTTGTACTGGTAAGTTTTACTATGAATTATTGGCAGAACGAGAAGCATTAGAAAGAGATGATGTTGCTTTAGTTAGAATTGAGCAACTATTTCCGCTACATGAAGCTAAGTTGGAAGAAGTCATTAAGAAATATCCTAATGTTGAAAAGTATGTTTGGGCTCAGGAAGAACCCCAAAATATGGGTGCATGGAGTTACATGCTACAGCGCATGAATTTGGTCAAATTGGAAGTGTGTGCTAGACCTTATAATTCAGTACCTGCACCTGGTTCAAGTACAAGAGATAAAAGAAGACAACGACGCGTAATAAATGCCGTTTTTGATACAGAACAATAAAACAGAAATTAGATACCATTAAAATTATAAAGAATGATTTTAGAAATGAAAGTCCCTTCTCCGGGAGAATCTATTACCGAAGTAGAAATAGCAACATGGTTAGTTGAAGATGGAGATTATGTTGAAAAAGACCAAGCTATTGCTGAGGTTGATAGTGATAAGGCTACTCTTGAACTACCAGCGGAAGCGAGTGGAACAATTACGCTTAAAGCAGAAGAAGGAGATGCTGTTGCTGTAGGAGCCGTAGTGTGTCATATAGATACTAGTGCTGCAAAACCAGAAGGTGCAGATGCTTCAGCCGAAACGCAAAAAGTGGAAGCTCCAAAAGCAGAAGAGGCAAAACCAACTAAGCAAGACGTTAAAACGTACGCAACGGGTAGTGCTAGTCCAGCGGCAAAAAAGATTTTAGCCGAAAAAGGCATTGAGGCTAGCTCAATTTCTGGAACAGGAAAAGATGGACGTGTAACTAAAGAAGATGCAGTTAATGCTGTGCCTTCTATGGGTACTCCAACAGGTGGTAGTAGAGGTGCTTCTAGAAGTAAAATGTCTATGCTACGTAGAAAAGTGGCTGAACGTTTGGTAGAAGCTAAAAATACAACGGCTATGTTAACCACATTTAATGAGGTTGATATGTCTCCTATTTTTGCATTGCGTTCTGAGTACAAAGAAACCTTTAAAGCAAAGCATGGTGTTGGTTTAGGGTTTATGAGTTTCTTTACTTTGGCAGTAGTTAGAGCTTTAGAAATGTACCCTGCTGTGAATTCTATGATAGATGGTAAAGAAATGCTTTCTTATGATTTTTGTGATATAAGTATTGCTGTTTCAGGTCCAAAAGGGCTTATGGTACCGGTAATAAGAAATGCTGAAAATTTAAGTTTCAGAGGTGTTGAATCTGAAGTGAAACGATTGGCACTTCGGGCGAGAGATGGACAGATCACTGTTGATGAAATGACTGGAGGGACATTTACCATAACCAATGGAGGTGTTTTTGGAAGTATGTTGTCAACGCCTATAATCAACCCACCACAAAGTGGTATTTTAGGAATGCATAATATTGTTGAACGTCCTGTTGCCATAAATGGAAATGTTGAAATAAGACCCATTATGTATGTAGCACTTTCTTATGATCATAGAATTATTGATGGAAAAGAAAGCGTAGGGTTTCTAGTAGCTGTAAAAGAAGCTTTGGAAAACCCTGTGGAGATCTTAATGAATGGTGATGTGAAAAAGGCTTTAGAGCTATAGTTAAAAGCTAATATATTAACGAAAAAGGTGTTGTATTTCTTGATACAACACCTTTTTTGTGATTAAGAGTGACTAAACAATTAATTATATAAATAGCAATAAAATATTTACGAATATTACAGCAACTACTATAATACTAAGACCCACAAAACAACACTTATCAAAAAAGCTATTACGTTTGTTCATTTCTAGGTTTTCTAACATACTATGTTTTATATTGTTAAAGCTTAAAATACTCTGCACCATTACAGTGCAGAGTAAAAAAGTAATTCTCTCTCAAAAGAATTAATAGCACTGTAAAGGTAAAATTCATTTATGGTTTAAAAAATACGCACTAGTACGTATTTCTTTAGGGTAACTGTAAAAATGCAGAAAGCTCCAAATCTAAGTGATTTAGAGCCTTCTATAATTCTCCCTAAGAACTAATTAATAGCACTGTAAAGGTAAGGCGTTACATTAATATAAACAATACGCACTACTACGTATATTTTTAAAAATAGGCTTTATTTGTGTTGGCCCAAATAGATAGTGAGGCCGGTTTATTATCTAATTCTAGTTTCTTTACTATATTACTGCGGTGTTTGTCTACTGTCCTAATAGATATAGATAGCTCATCAGCAATTTCTTGACTTGTTTTTTTATTACAGATAAGTTTTATGATTCTCAGTTCAGATTTAGTAAGGGTATTGAGAACTTCTGGTTTATGTTTTATAGTACTAGAGTTGAGATGAGAAGCAATTTCTTTACTAAAATAGGGCTTGCCGTTCATAACGTGTTCAATACATGTCTCAATTTCTTCGACCGCAAATTCTTTTAAAATATAGCCATAAACGTTATACGCTAGAGCTTCGTCATATAATTCTTCTTCTTTATCAAAAGTTATTAGGATGATTTTAGTAGGCAAATCATTTTTTTTACAAGCTTCTGCAATTTCTAGACCTGTTTGATGAGGCATTCTTATATCTAGAATAGCTATTTCCGGTTTAAGTTTTACAATTAAGTTATAGGCTGAATTGCCGTCACCAGCCGTTCCTACGATGTTGTATCCTTTGGAGGATAGAAAATCAGATAACCCGTGTAAGATAATCGGATGGTCATCTGCAATTACAATAGATGTATTCATTTAATATCACAACTTTTCTTTTTTATATCTTTAAATATAGATATTTCTTTTCGTAATCAATGATAGCTTTTGACTTTTTTAATATATCTGCACCTATAATGCCATCAACTGGTTTGGAATTATGGTTAATTAAGGCCGTATTTACATGAGTTAAATCAAATAAGACCAAAGCGACTTTATTGTTGGACCATTTTCCAATTTTTACCTTATTTTTTTTTGCCATTTTAGTGTCCATATCTGTAGCGCCCGCACCAGCAGCTTTAATGAGTGACGCCTCAGCTTTTAAATTAAAAGTGTCAATACCCTCAAAGCCAACGCAAGAACTTGATGCTCCTGTATCTAAAATAAACAACCCTTTTTCTCCATTGATTGTTGCTTTTATTTCGAAATGATTCGTTTTTGTAAGGTGCAGTTTGACCTTTGTATATCCCTTTTGGAGCAGAAATTCTTGAAGGTTTTCCATCTAATTGATTTTGAGCAAATATAATCATGTAAAAACAATTATTTTTACCAAATAGAATAGGGTTACATTTAAACAGCATTGAATTGATAGTTACAGACACACATACACATTTATACAGTGAGGCTTTTGATGAAGATAGAGATGAAATGATAAAAAGAGCGATGGATGAAGGGGTCTCAAGATTCTTTATTCCGGCCATTGATTCTACCTATACGAAGTCCATGTTAAAATTGGAAGAAGCTTATCCAAATAATATGTTCTTGATGATGGGTTTACATCCAACACATGTAAAAGAAAACTATTTAGAAGAATTAAGTCATGTTGAAGACATGCTTAATAGTCATAAGTTTTATGCTGTAGGTGAAATTGGAATTGACTTATATTGGGATAAATCAACTCTTGAAAATCAAAAAAAGGCCTTTCGCCATCAAATTAAACTGGCAAAACAACACAAATTGCCAATTGTTATTCATTGTAGAGAAGCATTTGATGAGATATTTGAAGTCTTAGAATTAGAAAGAGATAATGATTTATTTGGTATTTTTCATTGTTTTACTGGCAACATAGCGCAAGCGCATAAAGCAATTTCATATAATATGAAGCTTGGTATTGGAGGGGTTGTAACATTCAAAAATGGAAAAATTGATCAATTTTTAAGTCAAATAGAACTAAAGCATATTGTTTTAGAGACAGATGCACCTTATTTATCGCCAGTCCCATACAGAGGTAAAAGAAATGAGAGCTTTTATATTCTGCAAGTGTTGGATAAGCTAGCTACGGTATATGGAGAATCTATTGAGACTATAGCCAAAATAACAACTCAAAACTCAAAAGAAGTTTTTAACGTGTAAGCTATGAGTACAGCCAAAGCAAATATTTTGTTGATTTATACTGGTGGAACAATTGGTATGATTAAAGATTTTAGAACGGGCGTTTTAAAAGCTTTTGATTTTAAGACACTTTTGGAAAAAATACCGGAATTACATCTTTTAGATTGTAATATTGATACTGTGTCTTTTGAAAAACCTATAGATTCTAGTAATATGAATCCTTTGTATTGGGTGCAGATAGCTGAACTAATTGAAGATCATTATGAAGCGTTTGACGGTTTTGTTGTGTTACACGGAAGTGATACCATGAGTTATACAGCTTCCGCGTTAAGTTTTATGTTAGAAAACTTAGAAAAACCGGTAGTCTTTACAGGGTCACAATTGCCTATTGGCGATTTAAGAACAGATGCCAAAGAAAACTTAATAACTTCAATACAAATGGCGTCGTTGCAAGAGAATGGTATGGCAGTAGTAAAAGAGGTTTGTTTGTATTTTGAATATAAACTATACAGGGCCAATAGAACAACGAAGCTTAATGCTGAACATTTTCAAGCGTTCGCCTCTTACAATTATCCGGAATTGGCCGAATCTGGTGTGCATTTAAAAATTAATAACGATTATTTATACAAACCTAACCTAAAGCATAAGCTTAAAGTTCATAAGTCTCTTAATGAAAATATAGCTGTTATAAGGTTATTTCCAGGTATTTCTGAAACGCTTTTAAAAAGCATTTTCGCCGCTCCTAAATTAAAAGCTGTAATTATTGAAACTTATGGTTCTGGGAATTGTACAACTGAAAAATGGTTTTTGAATATTCTTCAAGAACATATTGCTCGCAGAATTCACGTAATAAATATCACGCAATGTTTGGCAGGACGTGTTATGATGGGGCGTTATGAAACGAGTAGTGCTCTTAAAAATCTGGGTGTAATTTCGGGACATGATATGACCATGGAAGCGGCTATTGCCAAATTAATGTTTTTATTGGGAGCAGGTGTTTCTCCAACCATGTTTAAATCTGCCTATGAAATGGATTTGCGAGGTGAACTTTCAGACCATTAAAGTGGACAAGGTCTAATTCCAAATCCACCATTCTGCTTTAACTCCAAAATAAGTACCCCATGATTTTGGTCCTGTAAATTCAAGGTAAGGTGAGTAAAGTGTCTCTTTCGCAAAATCATTATACTTGGCAACACTAGCTACAAATCTTATATGTGGTCGCGCCCATATATCTTTTTTTCCGGTTGGAACGTATATGGGGATGACACTAAATTTGAGCATGCTCGCTATTGGATTTGTCCCATCCTTGCGCTGAGAATAATGCAATTCAGTGGCTAAATGAAAAAAGTCTGAAAAATATATTTCATCCCGTGCTCCTATTGTAAAATCCTGTTTTCGATTAAAAACCTCCTTACCAAAATACGTTTCGGCCATGTGTTTTGAGTCGGCGGCGCCCCGACTTTGGGTAAAAACAATATAGGGGTTTAGGGTGTTATTTTCAGACAGATTAAAAACGGCGTGATTTACTATTGCTAAGGAGTATGCTTTTTTAAAGCTGAGTGTTTCTAGGTCTGGCGCACCATAGGTTAGCCAGGTTTTAGAAAGTCCTCCGTCGCCGCCATTGGCAATGCCAGTACCATAGCGAATTGAGAAATCGTTAAAAGAGCCCTTTCTCATTTTTTTAAACTTTGTATTTATGCGCGCTCCTAAAACATAACCCCGATCTGAAGGGAAGTTTACGGTCTGCTCAATACTATCAATTTCAACATCAAAATCACCATCGGGCATATTGTGATATTCGGCTAACAAAGTGATTCTATTCTCTTTGTTTACATCAATATCGTGCTCTAATACATAAACCATACGTTGCCTTAATGCAGTACTGGGGGTTCCCGTTTTTATATTGAGATAGAAGTAAGGCGGTACGGTGGCTGTGGTGTCCGTAGAGGTCACAAAAATTTGCGCAAATCGGGTTTTTTTATATTCTACGCCAAATCCTTGCCCAGAATGATCATTAAAGTAAAAATGATCTGCTATATGTAAATCGGGACCACGATATAATCTTGCGCCTACCCAAATATTTAAATCTTTACCGCCAATATTTCTTGCTTGAACGAACATTTCTGGAATGGCCAGAGTAAGTCCTCCGAGATTGGTCGTGGAGGTATTGGCAAAACCCGTTAAGCTGTTTGAATATAGGGAAAGGCGCACTTGAGCATTAATTTCGGTGGAATCTCCTTCTTTGGGTCTGAAGCGAAAGGAAGGCGCTACTTCCAAATAATCTTGCTCTTCCATACGTCCACCTATACTTCCCATATTATTTAGGTTTAACCTTCTTCCAATTGTTCTGCCGTTTTCAAAGGACCAATCGGCTCCAACACGACCATAAGATCCTATTGAAACGCTTTTGTTTGAGACATGGTCGTATGCAATTTGTGCATGTAGAGAAATACTTAAAAGAATCATCAAAATACTAAAGTAGCGATTTAATATAAGGCTTTCAAAACGTCTATTTGTCATTGTATTCTTGGTTTTATGATGCTCTCTTTCTACTTTTAATTTGAAAAGTTACGTGTTGGGGATAGATGAATTCAATGGTGCTTTGTAATATTTTTACTAAAGTTAAAAAAAAATCAATGCGATAGCTCATAATTATTAATCCGAATCGGGTTATTAGTAATTTAATTTAGTTCAGCCACGAGTTAGAGACGCGTTTCTTAAATAAAAAAACGAAAAATTTCTGTTATAAATATGGTATTAGTATTATTCTCATTTATGTTAAGAATAGCGGCAGGAAAATGAAATTATATACTTACTGAAACGGTAACCAGGTTTTGATTAAAATTTAATTTGGTTGTAAAGTATTCAAAACCATACATGAAATGCTTTTATGACAAGAAATGTGCTAAAATTAACTGTCAAAATTTTAGTGTTCAAAGTTTTTTTTGTTATTTGAACCCCTGTAATAAATGTCTTTTAGATAAACAGAGAGGTGGCCGAGTGGTCGAAGGCGCACGCCTGGAAAGTGTGTATACCTCAAAAGGGTATCGAGGGTTCGAATCCCTTTCTCTCTGCTATTTTTTTGTCGTTTAATTGCTTTTTTTTTTTATCTTTAACACTTTAACTAATATAATTAAGATCTAGAACATGAAAAGATTATTTTCTATCCTTGCCATTACAGGAATGATGGTATTTGGAACTGCTAATGCAACTACAATTGCAAACACGACTACAGCTGTAACTACTGTAGCAACTATGACCCAAGATGAAGCACCAGCTGAAGAACTTGGATTTCATCAAGAATTAAAAAAGAGGTTTATTGAAGGAGGCGCCGGATTCATGGGGATTGTGCTTTTATGTTTAATTCTAGGTTTAGCAATTGCTATAGAGAGAATTATCTTTTTAAACTTATCTACAACAAATACTAAGAAATTAACGCAAGCCGTAGAAGATGCCTTGTCTTCAGGAGGTGTTGAAGCTGCAAAAGAGGTTTGTAGAAATACAAAAGGACCTATTGCATCTATTTACTATCAAGGTTTAGACAGAACTGACGAGGGACTGGACGCTGCAGAAAAAGCGGTAGTTGCTTATGGTGGTGTACAAATGGGACAATTAGAGAAAAATGTTTCATGGATCTCATTATTTATCGCACTTGCGCCAATGCTTGGGTTCATGGGTACGGTAATTGGTATGATTCAAGCCTTTGATAAAATTGAAGCTGCAGGAGATATGCAACCTTCACTTGTTGCCGGTGGTATTAAAGTAGCACTTTTAACAACTGTATTTGGTTTAGTAGTGGCGATTATTCTTCAGATTTTTTACAATTATATTATTGCTAAAATTGATAGTATTGTTAACAACATGGAAGATGCTTCTATCACGTTAATGGATCTATTAATTAGAAATAAGAAGTAATAATCTAAAACTATAAAATTATGGGTTTACATAAAATTTTAAAAATAGTAGCGTTTGCGCTTGCTATTCTTGGTGCGATTTTTGCACTGACCATTATGGCCGGTGATGACGATACTGCACTTAGTATGAGCGGTAATATGCTTTATGTTACTTATGCAGTGCTAGGTATAGTATTAGCATTGGTTGTAATATTTGTTATAAAGGGTTTGTTTGCTGGAGATCTTAAAAAGACCCTTTTAACAGTAGGAGCATTTGCGGCAGTTTTATTTGTATCTTATGGTATATCATCTGGTACAGATTTAGACTTAACACCTTTTACAAGTAAAGGTATGGATATAGACGAAGGAACTTCTAAAATTGTAGGAGCCGGACTTTATGCATTTTATACTTTAGCTATAGTGGCCATTGGCTCTATGTTGTTAGGTGGGGTAAGAAATATATTTAATAAATAAATTATGGCAAAAAGAGCAGCACCAGAAGTAAATGCAGGCTCCATGGCCGACATTGCTTTCTTATTATTAATATTCTTCTTAGTAACAACTACTATTGAAACGGATTCGGGAATTAACCGTAAGTTACCTCCTATTGAAGAATCAGATGAGGATGTTATTATCAAGCAAAAAAATATTTTTACCGTTTTATTAAACGGTAAAGATCAGTTGCTTGTTGAAGATGAAATAATGGAGTTAAAAGACCTTAGAGCAGCCGCTATCGAATTTTTAGATAACGGTGGAGATGGTTCATGTAACTACTGTCAAGGTAGTAGAGATCCTAAGTCTTCTGATAATCCTGATAAAGCTATTATTTCATTGAAGAATGAGCGTGAAACGTCTTACAAGACCTATATCGCCGTTCAAAATGAATTAGTTGCGGCATACAATGTATTAAGGGACAAAAGAGCAGCAGCAATCGGAGAAGGTTCTTTTACGGAGATGGAGGCGAATTATAAAGATGTCAATTGGCCAGGAAATAAGGAAAAGTTAAAAGAGAAGATTGATCAAATAAAACTTGATTACCCTCAAAAGCTTTCGGAAGTACAATAATTAACATTTAATAATATGTCTAAATTTAAAAAGAAAAAAGGAGGCGAAATGCCAGCTGTAAATACGGCATCCTTACCGGATATTGTTTTTATGTTATTATTCTTTTTTATGGTTGCAACAGTAATGAGGCAAAATACCTTAAAGATAGATAATAATTTACCATTTGCTGATCAAGTTGAAAAATTAGACAAGAAAGATTTGGTAATGTACATTTATGCTGGGAAGCCAAGTGCAAATTACAAGCAGTTTGGTAACGAAGCAAGAATTCAACTTAACGATGATTTTGCTGGAGTTAGAGATGTAGCTGCTTTTATTGCTGCAGAACGAGCTTCTAAAAGAGAAGAATTAATTCCTTTTTTAACTACTGCTTTAAAAGTAGATAGTGACGCTAATATGGGATTAATTGGAGATATAAAACAAGAACTACGTAAAGTTAATGCCCTTAAAATCAATTATACAACGAAGAAAGGTAGTGTATTTGGAAGAGATTAATTTTACTTAAGTAAAAAGTATGAAAAAAGCGTTTTGTTTATTCAAAACGCTTTTTTATTTTTTGTAAATTTCGATAGGCTTATATGACTTATTTATGCCTGTTTAATTTAGCTATTCTTTTTGATGAAATATGTGATTATTGTTTTCTGTTATTTAATTGGTGTCACATTATGTACAGCGCAAGAGGAAACAATTAAGGAAGTAGATTCTCTTTATCGAGAAGATCAATTCTACGCTGGTATATCCTATAATATACTTATTAATAAGCCTATTGGCGTTACCCAAAGTGGATTCTCTTTTGGGTTTGATTTTGGGTTTATTAGAGATATGCCCATTAATAAAGCTAGAAATTTGGCTTTTGGTATTGGATTAGGCTATTCTACTAGTGGTTATAATCAAAATATATTGATGACAAGAGGGGAGGACAATAACTTTAACTACACTTTATTGGATGATTCCCAGACGTATTCTAGAAATAAGTTTAATACGCACGTCATAGAAGTTCCTATTGAGTTTAGATGGCGTACATCTACACCTGTTGATTATGACTTTTGGCGTATTTATGCGGGTTTTAAAGTGGGTTATTTAGTGTCTAATGTATCTAGATACAAAGGAGATCTAGGTGATATAAAACAACATAATAATGGTGACTTTAATGACTTTCAATACGGGTTAACTTTAAGGGCAGGCTATGGTACTTGGAATTTTAATGTGTATTATGGATTAACTCCACTCTTGTCTGACAAGGCTCAGTTAAATGGAAGCCCAATTAAAATGAATGATATTAAAGTAGGCCTAGTGTTTTTTATATTATAGTCATAATTCGGTTAAAGCTTATAATTTAAGCATTTTACGCGTTCTTTTTTGCAGCGGACTAGCTGCGCTTTTTAAGGGTTTAATAAAGATGTTAAACAGGCAGAATAAGACGGGGTCGTATCTATTTATATATTGCAATAGAAGTTTAATGGGGGTACCTATAGCCAATAAGGTGTAAGTATAATTTGTGGTATTATGCCAATAAAAATTCCAACTATAAGTTCTTTAAACGAATGCGCTCTTAAATGTAATCTTGAAGTTGCTACTGCACCAAGAATAATGGCCATTAGGGCAAGCGTTCCATTTATATTAATGCTAAAATGTATACTTAGTGCTATAAAAAACATGAAAAGACCTGCTACACCAATCATATGAATACTAGCTTTAAATTTTAACAAAGCGAGCATTAAACACGACATGTTTGAAACTAGAATGCCTAAAAAGAAAAAGTATAATTCAAAGGCCTGAGCTGGTGAAACAATACGTTGAATGGCTATAATTATAACAATACAATTTAGAATAAGGGGGTATATGCGTTCTTTAGTTGAACTTAGGTGCATGGAACGTACCTTTCCTAAGGTTTTTAAAAGAAAATAAAGTAAAATAGGAAGCAGAATGGTTAGTATTATTAAGGATACTAATTTCGCTTGAATAACCTCAGGAGCAATAAATCGTGGGGATTTTGAATAATAAAAAATGACACCTAATAGTGGCATTATTAATGGATGAAAAATATATGAGATACTCTTTAATATCCTATCCATTATATTTTTTTTCGTAAACGCGCCACTGGGACATCCAATTGTTCTCTATATTTAGCAACGGTTCTTCTGGCAATAGGATAGCCTTTTTCTTTTAAAATTGAAGCTAGTGTTTCATCTGTTAAAGGCTTTTTCTTATCTTCTTCTTCAATTACAGTTTCAAGAATTTTTTTAATTTCCTTTGTGGAGACATCTTCGCCTTGATCATTTTTCATGGATTCTGAAAAGAAATCTTTTATCAATTTTGTACCATAAGGCGTGTCCACATATTTACTGTTTGCTACTCTTGATACGGTTGATACATCCATGGAGATTTCATCGGCAATATCTTTTAAAATCATGGGTTTCAAGTTGCGTTCATCACCCGTCAAAAAATATTCTTTTTGATAATGCATTATCGCACTCATGGTTACAAATAATGTCTGCTGTCGCTGTTTAATGGCCTCTATAAACCACTTTGCAGCATCCAGTTTTTGCTTAATAAACATGACGGCATCCTTTTGTGATTTAGACTTATCCTTTGAATCCTTATAGCCCTTAAGCATATTATTGTATTCGCGAGATACGTGCAGTGCAGGTGCATTTCTTCCATTCAATGTAAGTTCTAATGCTCCATCAATTATTTTAATAGCAAAATCAGGAACAACATGTTCTACTATGCGGTTATTTCCTGCGTAAGAACCCCCTGGTTTTGGATTTAAATGTTCTATTTCTCCTATAGCATTTTTTAATTGCGATTCGGTAATGTCGAATTTCTGAAGCAATTTTTTGTAGTGCTTTTTAGTGAATTGATCAAAGGCGTTATCAATGATGTTAATTGCCAATTCCGTATTCTGAGTTTTTTGTTTTCTATGTAATTGAATGCTTAAACATTCTTGTAGGTTTCTTGCACCTACACCAGCGGGGTCTAATTGCTGAACAATTTTTAAAACTTTTGTAACTTGTTCTTCCGTTGTATAAACGTTTTGTGTGAAGGCTAAATCATCTGTGATATCAACAAGTTCTCTTCGTATATAGCCACTTTCATCAACACTTCCCACTAAAAATACGGCTATATCATGCTCTTCTTCTGATAATCTATAGGTATTTAATTGATTGATTAAATGTTGAGTAAATGAGGTCCCTGCTGCATATGGCATGCTTTTTTCTTCGTCATCTGGACTATAATTGTTTACCTGAGTTCTATAGTCAGGAATTTCATCATCGCTTAAATACTCATCAACATTTATATCTTCTGTATTTATAGTTTCATTATCATTAAGGTCTTCTGCGGTGTTGTCAAGATCGGCGTCTAAATCATTTTGTGTATCCTCTTTACCGCCCTCTAAAGCTGGGTTTTCCTCCAGTTCTTGCTTCAAACGTTGTTCAAAAGCTTGTGTTGGCAACTGTATTAATTTCATCAACTGAATCTGTTGCGGCGACAGTTTTTGCGATAATTTAAAGTGTAAATGTTGTTTAAGCATGTTGTATTAATTACCTGATATCAAAAATAAATAAATTACATTAATAAAGAAGGTTAGTTTTAATGATTAGATACATTGTTCAATATACCTAATTTGTTTTTTTTTGATAGGTAATGTTAGAATAATTAAAGTTCAAATAAATTATACCGGTTTTAGGGGCATTTGATTTATAGGTGCTTTTATCAACTTGAGCATCTTTACCCATATATTTTAAGGGTATTCTGATACGTTCAATTTCAAACTCCACCTCTAGGTTATCGGGCAGTATAGCGGTGTCTTTATCATAGCTCATTTTTACAATATAGGTGCCGTCTTTTTTTGTGTTTATCTCATATTCAACAATCCTATGTCTTATCGTATCAACTAAGGCTGTTGCTATGGAAAAATCCGCTTTTTTATCGGTAGGAATAATGTTAACCATTTTGTAAGTGTAACCATTTCTTAATTCCTCACCGCGATCAACGGTGATAAAAGGATTTTTGAATAACTGATGCATAGAAACATCCAATCCCTTTTTAGGGATTAATATAAAATCTTCAGAGAATACTTTCGTTTCTTGGTCTTTGATGTATTCAATTCGCGCTTCTTTTTCAGGAATATTCACAAAACTGATGTCCACATCAAGGGTAACATTAGCTGTAAATGTTTGTATGGTCTCCATACGTTGTTGAATACGTAATACATTTTCATCAATGTTTTGCCCGTTCAAAAAGCAAACACTAGTTAAGTAAATAAAGAGTATTTGACGCATCATTAATTTACATCTTTTTTAGTGAAAATTATAATACCAAAAACCATGGTAATAATAGTATATATAATTAGTATAACCGTGTTTAAATAAATTTTATCCCATGGAATAGCATAGTAAAAGAGGTACTGCCAGGTATCATTGAGTTTTACATAGAGCCAATTATCCAACACGTAATTATCAAAATTAACCTTTAAAAGTAAATTGGAAACAATTAGGAAAAAGGCCCCAAGAATCCATGTTTTTGTGGCTTCTTCGAAAATTATGGCTAAGGTTAAACTAACTACCGAAAAGAATACCATGGAAATTGCTCCAACAGTAAAGGCCCACATAATACGATAGAAGGCATCTGAGGACTCAAAAAAGTTGAGTGTGTCCAGATATACAATAAGGTCGCCTTTCCCAAAAATACTGTATGACAATATAAAAGTGGTTAAAGCCAAAAAAAACACGATCAATAAGGTAAATACAATGGCAACAATATACTTGCTTAAAATAAATTTCCACTTAGAAACAGGTTGCAGCATGACACTTAACAAGGTTCTATCTTTATATTCTGAGGTTAATGTTCCTGAAATGATAACAATTAGTATAAGCGGAAGGTGAAACCACAATGTGTTTAATATTAGATAACTAAGTAGGTTTCCGTTCAGTAAATTCCCTTCGAAATGGAATGAATTTTTTAAATTGTCTAACAAAAGATCTAATACACTTTGTCCTTGGGAGTAAGCGCTAAATAAAATAATTATTTCAATAACAAATATGGCAGCTAGTGCATAGTAGGTTTTGCTTTGTTTTAGTAGTTTATAAGCTTCCGAAAAAATTAAATTTCTCATAGTATTTAATTTTCAAATAATTCATTCATACTAATTTCAGGAGCAAAAGAAGTGATTTTGATGTTTTCTTCACCCAATTTTTGAATTAATTCAGAAATATTTTCCGATGAAATTTTAACTATGGCCAGGTTATCTCTAAAGGATGCATTATATGATTTTAAAATAGTAGATTCATCTAAGTTAGTCCCTGCAATGGCGTAATTTTTAGTGCTTTGATAAATAATTTCGGCAGTAGTTCCAGTCTTTATGACTTTTCCATTTTTTATTACGGCTAGTCTGTGACAAATTTTATTTAGCTCATCTAAAATATGTGAAGACATTAAAACAGCAAGTCTTTCTTTTTCAGCAAGCGTTGTAATGAGTGTTTTTAAGGAAGCTATTCCCATAGGGTCCAAACCTGAAAAGGGTTCGTCTAAAATTAAGCAGTCTGGATTGTTAAGCAGGGCAATGGCAATACCCAAGCGTTGCTTCATTCCCATTGAAAAGTTTTTAACGGGGTCTTTACGATTTATTGGTAAGCCTACATTGATAAGGCTCTTCGTTAAAAACGCCTTGTCGGCACTTAATCCTTGAATACTGGCAAAAACCCTTAGGTTTTCATAGGCATTTAAGTATTCATATAAGGCGGGTTTTTCTATAATACCACCAACGGGCTTAACGCTGTTTGAGTTAATAGTTACTGTCCCAGTATCTGGTTTCATGACCCCCAAGAGTATTTTAAACAAGGTCGATTTTCCTGAGCCATTTGCACCCACAATACCAAGAATTTCGCCAGCTGAGCAATCAATGCTGACACCTTGTAGCGCTTTTACGGTCTTATAAGATTTAGATAGGTTAACCCCGGATATAATCATATACTGAGTTGAAGTTGAAGTTTTCTGAAATCAAACTTAGGTCTGTACGGTTTTTCATGGAAAGTACGTTTCCAAAAATATCTTTTAAAGAGAAAGAGCGGATCTTTTACCATAAAATAGGGTACGTAATGGTACCATTTAATTCCCATAGAGGTGTAATACGCCTCAACCTGATCTTCAATACCCAATTCCTTTGCTGCAACTAAGGCAGCATTACGTTGGCATTTAGAACCAATATATAAATTAGAGATTCTTTTTGTAAACCCATACATGTAAAATTGGTCTTTTGCTCTTTTATAATTTTGGTAGCGCGACCATCCATCCATCATGACCAAAAAAATATGGACAAAAGAAAATAGAAAACAAGCCAGCCAGAAGGCAATAATCCATGTTGAAGATTCAAAATAGGCTACCTTAAGTTTGACCCAATAAAACCATGATTCTAGAATAAACAAAACCAGTGAATAATACAGCAAGCGACCAACTCTTAAATAGGATATAAAATGATGCGGCTGCTCCGGAAGTTCTTTTATTTTAAGATAGTCTGAATGAATAGTAGGTGCCTTTTAATTTTGGGTTAAAATAGCACAAAAATTATGCGGATACAAACAGAACTGATTAAAATTTGAGTATTTTAAAACTCAGCGTTTTGGGGGGTTCTTGGAAAAGGAATAACATCCCTAATATTGCTCATGCCGGTAGCAAACATAACCAACCTCTCAAAACCTAAACCAAAACCAGAGTGCACCGCAGTGCCATACTTACGTAAATCTAAATACCACCATAGCTCCTCCTCCGGAATATTGGCTGCAGCCATACGTTCTTTTAACACATCTAAGCGCTCTTCACGTTGTGCACCGCCTACAATTTCACCAATTCCAGGAAAAAGAATATCCATAGCTCGTACGGTTTTACCATCATCATTTAGGCGCATATAAAAGGCTTTAATGTTTGCCGGGTAATCAAACAAAATTACAGGGCATTTAAAATGTTTCTCTACTAGAAAACGTTCATGCTCTGATTGCAAATCGGTGCCCCATTCATTTATGAGATATTTAAACTTCTTTTTTTTGTTAGGTTTACAATTACGGAGAATATCAATGGCTTCGCTATAACTTACACGCTTGAAATTATTGTCCGTAACAAAATTAAGTTTTTCAATGAGTGTCATGGTACTGCGCTCGGCTTGAGGTTTTCTTTTGTCTTCATCCTGTAAGCGTTGGTCTAAAAACTCTAAATCTTCACGGTTAGTGCTAAGAATATATTTTATAACCGACTTTAAAAAGTCTTCTGCTAAATCCATATTCCCCGCTAAATTCATAAAAGCAACTTCAGGTTCAATCATCCAAAATTCTGCCAAATGCCTAGAGGTATTTGAGTTTTCAGCTCTAAAGGTTGGCCCAAAGGTGTAGACCTTACCCAACGACATAGCATAAGTTTCTGCTTCTAATTGTCCGGAAACGGTTAGGTTTGTTTCTTTGCCAAAGAAATCTTGCGAATAATCAATGGTCCCGTCCTCATTACGCGGTGGGTTTTCGCTATCCAGGCTAGTAACTTTAAACATTTCTCCTGCGCCTTCAGCATCACTACCCGTAATTATAGGGGAGTGCATATAATGAAAACCATGTTCATTAAAATATTTATGAATAGCAAAAGATAAAGAAGAACGCAAACGCATGACTGCACTAAACGTATTTGTTCTAGTTCGCAAATGCGCATTTTCTCTTAGGAATTCAAAAGAATGTTTTTTAGGTTGAATAGGATAATGCTCTGCATCCGAATCACCCAAAATCTCTAATTCACTAACTTGAATTTCAACTTTTTGACCTTTTCCCTGACTTTCAACCAAAACGCCCTTAACCTGAATTGCCGCGCCAGTGGTAATACGTTTTAAAAGAGATTCATCAAAATTGTTAAAATCTACAACACATTGAATGTTATTGATAGTTGATCCGTCATTTAAGGCGATAAACCTATTTGCTCGAAAAGTTCTTACCCAACCCTTAATTTCTAACTCTGGAACAACAATATCTTGAGATAATAATTCTGAAACAGTTCTTGAAAGCATAAACACTATTTTTGAAATGTAAATATAATAGAATAAATTATTATAATTAATAATAAGAAATCAAAAAATAAATGGAATTTTTACAGGATTAACAGTATTAGGTTTAAATCTGTTATAATTACATATTGTCAGAAAGTTTTTCAATATTCTGATCGTCCTCTTCCTCTGGAATTATATTTATAGATGGCTCTCTAAGTACTTCTTTATTCGCAATATTGCGTTCTAGCGACAGTAATAGCGAGGGGAGGAGTAATAGGTTTGATAGCATAGCAAATAAAAGTGTTGCAGAAACCAATGCGCCTAATGCCACTGTACCTCCAAAACTAGAAATAGTGAACACAGAAAAACCGAAAAATAAAACAATAGATGTATAAAACATACTCACTCCTGTTTCACGTAGGGCGCCATAAACCGATACCTTGATAGCCCACTTGTTGGCCTGAAGTTCTTGCCTGTACTTTGCTAGAAAGTGAATGGTGTCATCAACCGAAATACCAAAAGCGATACTAAATACTAAGATGGTAGAAGGTTTAATAGGTACGCCTAAATATCCCATTAAACCTGCCGTTATTAATAATGGTAATAAGTTAGGGATAAGTGATATGATAATCATTCTAGAAGACCTAAAGAGATAGGCCATAAATAAGGCTATAAGAAAAATGGCTAATGATAGCGAAATAGCTAAATTTTTAACTAAATATTTTGTGCCTTTCTGGAAAATTAGGGCTTTTCCAGTCATGTTTACATTGTATTTTTCCTTTGGAAAAACCTTATCAATTTTATTTTGTAAGTTTTCTTCAATACGCTCCATTTTATCTGTGCCAATATCCTTCATGAACGTTGTGATACGGGCGTATTGACCTGTGCTATCAACAAAGCTTTTCAACAAATCTACATTAGAAGACGAGTTTTTTGCATAAGATAAAATAAAACTATTTTCTTGTGATGTTGGCAATTGGTAATACTTGGTTTTACCATTGTAATAAGCCTGTTTAGAGTATTTAACTAGGCCAACTACGGAAACTGGTTTTGATAATTCAGGAGTTTCAATAATTAAATTTTCAAGCTCATCCATACGTTTTAAAGTAGATAGCTTCATAACCCCTTTTTTTCTCTTGGTATCAATCATGATCTCTAAGGGCATAATGCCATTAAACTCATCTTCAAAAAACCGAATATCATTAACAAACTCAGATTCCTGAGGCATATCTTCAATTAAACTACCTGAAATTTTTATTTGGTAAATACCTATAATACTAACCACAAGAAGGATAACCGCCGTAATGTAAATAGTGATACGCCTATGTCTTACCATACGTTCCATCCAATTTACAAAGCCCCCAATCCAACGTTTATTAAGATGCTCTAAATGGCGATCTTTTGGAAATGGTAAAAATGAATAGATGATAGGAATGATAAGGAGGCACAATACAAAAATAGATAATATACTTAAGGATGCTACAACTCCAAATTCCTTTAAAAGTTTACTTTCAGTTAAAATAAAGGTTGCAAAACCAGATGCTGTGGTAACATTGGTCATTAAAGTGGCATTTCCAACTTTAGCAATAACACGTTGTAAGGATTTTACTTTATTACCATGCAGTTTAACTTCATGCTGATATTTGTTGATTAAAAATATGCAATTGGGTATACCAATAACGATGATTAACGGCGGTATAAGAGCTGTAAGTACGCTGATTTCATAATCAAACGCACCTATAATCCCCAAGGACCACATGACCCCAATACAAACAACAATTAATGATATGAAGGTCGCTCTAAAAGATCTGAAAAAGAAAAAGAATATAAGTGATGTTACAAGTAAAGCGGCAAAAACAAAAAGTCCAATTTCATCAACAATGTTTTGAGCATTAAGGGTTCTGATATAGGGCATCCCAGAAACTCTAACATCTAAATGCGTTTCTTTTTCAAAACGATCAATTAAAGGGATTAAGGAGTCGTTTACAAAAAATTTTCTAATAGGTGTATTAACAATATCCTTTTTTAAATATATAGCTGTTCTTATGGTTTTAGTTTCCTTATTAAATAAGAAATTATCATAAAACGGATATTTTTCAAAGAGTTCATTTTGTAGATTGCTTATTTGTTCTAAAGAATGAATGGAGTCTTTAATGAAAGGCTCTAATCTAAATCTTTCGTTTTCAGAGTCTTTAATAAGTTTCTGAAGATCTTTAATTGAAACTACAGTTTCAACGGCATCAAACGCCTTAAATTTTAAAGATAACTTATTCCAAGCGTTTAAATTTTTAACATTAAAAAGAGTACTATCCTTTATTCCCAGTATGATAAGATTACCCTCTTCTCCAAAAGTTTCTAAAAAGTGGTTGTATACAATATTTACTTCGTGGTCATCAGGCAGTAAATTGGCTTCACTACTTGAGAGTCGCATATTATCCCATTTCTGACTAAAAAGAAATGTGACAAGGACGATTCCAACAAGTATTATAATTTTATTTCTTAAAATTATTCTTGCTGTTATATCCCAAAAATCTTTGGTAAAAAGTTTAGTCATGCCTCAAATTAAAGATGCGCAAAGGTAGAAAAAAGGACCGTAATACCTTAGGCTGAGGCATTAAATATGAGTATGATTCCAGGTAAGACATGAATTTCAATAAAACTTTTTAGATTTTTACCCTAATACCAAAAGTATAAAATAAAAAAAAGCGACTAGATAGTCGCTTTTTTAATTATACAGTCATGATTTCTTTTTCCTTATGGCTTAAGAGCTCATCTACTTTCTTAACAAAAGTATCAGTGAGCTGTTGGATGTCAATTTCAGCATTCTTTTTTAAGTCTTCAGAAACGTCATCATTTTTCTTAATATCATTCATAGCATCTTTACGTGCGGTTCTAATACTAACCTTAGAGTCTTCGGTTTCAGATTTAGCTTGTTTTGCTAAGTCTCTACGACGTTCTTCAGTTAAAGGTGGGACATTTATAATGATAGTCTCACCATTATTCATGGGATTAAAACCAAGATTAGCGTAGGCTATGCCGCGCTCAATTTCTTGAAGCATGCTTTTCTCCCATGGCTGAACGGTTATGGTTCTACCGTCTGGGGTATTCACATTCGCCACTTGACTCAATGGAGTCTGGGTACCGTAGTAATCTACCATAACACTTCCTAACATGGCAGGACTCGCTTTTCCTGCTCTAATATTTAAAAACTGTTTTTTTAGGTGTGCGACAGCATTATCCATGGCTTCTTTAGTGCTATCTAATATAAATTGTATCTCTTCGTTCATGGTTTTATATGTATTTCAAATGCTAAATGACTAATCAAAAACTATGTCAAATCTTATACGTTCACAGTGGTTCCAATGTTTTCACCAGAAACTACTTTAAGCAGATTACCTTTTTTGTTCATATCAAAAACTATAATAGGTAACTTGTTTTCTTGACTTAATGTGAACGCCGTTGTATCCATTATTTTTAATCCTTTTCTTAAAACATCGTCAAAAGAAATGGTATCAAATTTTACAGCATTCGCATCTTTTTCAGGATCTGCATTATATATGCCATCTACCCGTGTGCCTTTTAAAATGACGTCTGCTTCAATTTCAATAGCACGTAAAACGGCTGCAGAATCGGTTGTAAAATACGGATTTCCAGTACCACCTCCAAATATGACTACGCGTCCTTTTTCTAAATGACGCATGGCCCTTCTTCTAATAAAAGGCTCTGCTACTTCATTAATTTTAATAGCTGTTTGCAGCCGTGTTGGAATTTGCGCATCCTCTAATGCGCCTTGTAAGGCTAAGCCATTAATTACCGTAGCCAACATACCCATATGGTCACCTTGAACACGGTCCATGCCTTTACTTGCACCAGCAACACCTCTAAAAATATTACCACCACCTATAACAATGGCGACTTCTATACCTTGATCTGTAATGGTTTTTACGTCTTGAGCATATTCTGCTAGGCGTTCTGGGTCTATACCGTATTGACGTGACCCCATTAAGGCTTCGCCTGATAGTTTGAGGAGTATTCTTTTATATTTCATTTTATATTTACTGAAGTTGTGCAAATATAATGATATTCTTAATTCGTAAAAGCATCTTTCAAATAGTAAGTAAAAAAAGTTATTATGATTTTTAGTGAAGCTGGAAAGAATAATGCTGAAATATGAAAATAAATTGAGATAGACGGGGGGCTTTATTATTTAATGTGTGTCACTGAATTTGATTTAAGGGCATAAAAAAGCCATCATTCAAGTATTGAACGATGGCTTTTTAATTATAATTGTGTTCTGTTACAACAGAAATAATCTATCCTACTGAAGCACGTTTGAAACCTGCAATTTCAACTTCACCGAAAGTAGAAACGTATTCTGCAACAGTTTTCTTTTCATCTTTGATAAACTTTTGATCTAGTAGACATTGTTCTTGATCTAAAGTCGTGTTATCAGAAATGAAACGCTCCATTTTACCTGGTAAAATTCTATCCCAGATTTTCTCTGGTTTACCTTCAGCAGCTAATTCTGCTTTAGCAGCTTCTTCAGCTTGTGCTAAAACTTCAGGAGTTAATTGTGCCATAGAGATATAGCTTGGTACGTTTTTAAGAGTTTTTCCTAAACGACCTAACTCAATATTATCTTTTTCAATAACCGCAATTCTAGCTTCAGTTTCTGATGCTACATATGCAGGATCAAAATCTTTATAAGATAATGATGTTGCTCCCATTGAAGCAACTTGCATCGCTACATCTTTAACTAATACATCAGCGTTATCAACTTTAGCAGTTAATCCTACTAAAGCAGCTATTTTGTTAATGTGTACATAAGTACCAACGTAAGCAGCTTGTAATTTTTCGAAAGAAGTAATATCTAATTTTTCACCAATAACACCAGTTTGCTCAACTAATTTATCAGCAACAGTCATACCATCAAAATCAGCAGCTAAAAATGCTTCTTTTGAATCTGTAGTTAATGCAATATCAGCTAATTTATTAGCTAATGCTAAAAAGTTTTCATTTTTACCTACAAAGTCAGTTTCACATCCTAAAACAATAGCAACACCTTCTGTTTGGTCTGCATTAATTTTAGAAACAGCAGCACCTTCAGAAGAATCTCTATCGGCTCTTTTTTCTGCTACTTTTTGTCCTTTTTTACGTAATACTTCGATTGCTTTATCAAAGTTGCCTTCAGCTTCAACTAAGGCTTTTTTGCAGTCCATCATCCCTGCGCCAGTTGCTTTTCTTAGTTTGTTAACTTCAGCAGCTGTTACTTTTACTGTAGTACTCATAATGATTATAATTTAAAAAAGTCGTTCAATATATTTTCGGTAAGGAAAAGAACTAAACGACTTATTTGTGTTGTATTAAATGTTGTTATTCTTCTTCTTCAGCAGTAGCTGGTGCAGCTTGTGCTTTTGGAGCAGTTTTCGGAGTTGCCTCTTTTTTAGGTGCTTCTTTAGCTGATTCTGTTGCTTCTTTTTCTGCTTTACGAGCCGCTAAACCTTCAGATACTGCAGTTGTTACATGCGTTAAGATTTTATCTATCGATTTAGAAGCATCATCATTTGCAGGGATAACAAAATCAACTTGACGTGGATCAGAGTTGGTGTCAACCATTGCAAAAATTGGAATGTTTAATTTTTGAGCTTCTTTAATCGCGATGTGCTCACGCTTAATATCTACAACAAATAAAGCACCTGGTAAACGCGTCATATCACTTATAGATCCTAAGTTCTTTTCTAACTTAGCTCTTAAACGATCAACTTGTAAACGTTCTTTTTTAGATAATGTCATGAAAGTACCATCCTTCTTCATTCTATCAATAGTAGCCATTTTTTTAACGGCTTTTCTAATAGTAACAAAGTTAGTTAACATACCACCTGGCCATCTTTCTGTGATATAAGGCATGTTAATTTCTCCAGCTTTCTCAGCAACAATATCTTTTGCTTGTTTTTTTGTTGCAACGAATAAAATCTTACGTCCTGAAGCTGCAATTTTAGCAAGTGCTGCTCCGGCTTCGTCAATTTTAGCCGCTGTTTTGTAAAGGTTTATAATATGGATGCCATTACGCTCCATATATACGTAAGGTGCCATATTTGGATCCCACTTACGTGTAAGGTGTCCAAAGTGTACACCTGCTTCAAGTAATTCTTTTACTTCTACTGCCATTTTGTAATAGTTTACGTTCTGTTGAATTAGCAATGTTCCATTTGGCCTAAGGCTTATGGCTTCATTTAGATGCTAAACTAAATCCTGTCTTTTAAGAACTAGGACAACAATAACTGTTTTAATTTATATTTTTTTTGAAAATGATAAAGACATCTGATAATCAGACCCTGAACCAAGTCCAGGATATTAACGTTTAGAGAATTGAAATTTCTTACGAGCTTTCTTCTGACCGAATTTCTTACGTTCAACCATTCTTGGATCTCTTGTTAATAAACCTTCTGGTTTTAGCGTTAATCTGTTTTCAGTATCAACTTCGCACATTGCACGAGAAATTGCTAAACGAACAGCTTCAGCTTGTCCAGTAATACCACCTCCATATACATTTACTGTAATATCAAAGTTGGCGTCATTGTTAGTCAAAACTAATGGTTGTTTTACTTTGTACTGTAAAGTAGCTGTAGTAAAATAATTAGCTAAGTCTTTTTTATTAATTGTAATGTTACCTTTTCCTGGGGCAACATAAGCGCGCGCAACAGCCGTTTTTCTACGGCCAATTTTGTGAATTACTTCCATGTTATTTAAATTCTTCTAGATTAATTGCTTTTGGCTTTTGAGCGGCATGTGCATGCTCTGTTCCAACAACAACTGTTAGGTTACGGAATAAATTTGCTCCTAATTTGTTTTTAGGTAACATTCCTTTAACTGATTTTTCTACTACTCTTGCAGGATCTTTTCCGTACAATTCTGTAGCAGTTAAACTTTTTTGACCTCCTGGATATCCGGTGTGACGAATGTATGACTTGTCAGTCCATTTGTTACCAGATAACGTGATTTTTTCAGCATTGATAATAATAACATTATCTCCGCAATCAACATGAGGTGTGAAGTTTGGCTTGTGTTTACCTCTTAAAAGTTTTGCAACTTTAGAAGCTAAACGACCAAGCGCTTGACCTTCAGCATCAACCAAAACCCACTCCTTGTTTACGGTAGCTTTGTTTGCTGAAATCGTTTTGTAGCTTAATGTGTCCACACTAATGATTTTTAATTATTAAACATTCCTCTCTTAAAAAGAGTTTGCAAATTTACGATTATATATTTGATTACCAAATAGTGTGGCGATATAATTTATAAGAGTATTAAATGCGTCGTTTTCATTGTTTTAAAGAAAAACGAAGTAAGTAAATATGGCCTGAAACTGGAACTTCAATTTAAGTGAAAGCCGAACTGCATCAAGCGAGACCATTTTTTTTCACGATGTGGCGATTTAATACCATTATAATAAGAAGTCGATTGCTCTACTTCGTTTAGGTCTTTGATGAATTTTTTGTCAATTTGGTCTGCATTCATTCTGACATGGACTTTTGTCTATGATAACGGAGTATTATTTTTGCTTATTCGTTGAGCAGGCCAAACGTGTAAATGGCAACTTCCTTATAGGTCTCTCCCGGTATTAAAAGGGTGGTAGGAAAATTTGAGTTGTTGGGAGCATCTGGGTAATGCTGGGATTCCAAGCAAAGACCGGCATGTTGTGCATATGTATTGACATATTTGCCGTTTAGTGTTGAGTCAAGATAATTACCGGTATAAAAAACAATGCCGGGTTGTGTGGTGGATACTTTAAGTGTTCTGCCTGAATAAGGTTCTATAACTTGGGCTACCTGTTCTAGTTTGTTTAGAGGTTTGTTTAGCACATAACAATGATTGTAGCCGTTGGGTGCAATTGTGTGAATACTATCGCCAAGTTTAGTAAGTTTTGATAAATCCCAAGTTTTATTTTTTAAGGATGCAATAGTTCTAGAAGGCTTAACCGTTTTGTCATACCTTATATATTGATTGGCGTTAATCTCTACTTGGTGATTGTAAATGGTTTTATGATTTGGAGAGAGATTAAAATAGCTATGTTGCGTCATATTGATGTGTGTTTTCTTATCCGTTTTTGCCTCAAAAGTGATACGAAGGTCATTTGATTCAGATAAGGTGTAACTTACATAAGCATGCACATTACCTGGAAAGCCGTTTGCACCATCTTTTGATAAGTAATGCAATTTAATCCCATTTCCATATGCATTAGATATCATTTGTGAATCCCAAATAACACAATCAAATTCATTGTTACCGTGCAGTATATCGTCTCCAATATTTTTTGTTAGCCTATACGTTGTACTATCAATGTTAAAAGTTGCATTTTCAATTCTATTCGCAAATCGACCAATTACGGCACCAAAACTAGGGTGCGGTTCCAGATATTGTTTGAGGTTGTCAAATCCTAAAACAATGTCATCAAATGCTCCATTTTTGTCAGGCACTATTAAAGAGGTAATAATACCGCCATAGTTTGTGATTTTTATAGTTATGCCATTAGAGTTGGAAAGGGTATAAAGGTAAACATCGGTACCTTCAATTTGTCCCCAAACGTCCTTTTTTGTAGTAGGCTCTTGTTTTGAACAAGCTAGCAAAAAAATAGTGAAGCAAATTATAAGGATGACACGTCCCGTGTTGTTAATCATAGGTATGGCTATTTAGCATGAGAAAAATATGATTATTTAGGTTTAATTCCTAACTAAACTTTTATAACGCGTTTGTCAGGGGAAATCAATAAAACACCTAAGAACTGTATGTTGCTCGTTGGAGTCTGTCATTGATAGACTTTCCTAAACCAGAATCAGGAAAACGTTCCGCTATAATAACATCTAAGCTTTCTCGGTCTAAATCATGCATAGCGCCATAGAGTCTAGCAGCTGCTTCTGTTAGATCTCCTTTTGGAGATAAGATAATTTGAGAGGCAATATTGAGATCGTCTAGCTTTGATTTGAAAGACAGAATTCCAATGCGTTTGCCTTCATGTTTTTTGATTTCTTCGGAAACATTATCAGTTAAAAACGTTCTGGTAGATGGCGCATAGTGACGCTCTAACATCCCTGGTGCATCTGGACTTACTTCTTTTTTGTTTTTGATGCTTACTTTTCCAACTACCCCTTCAATATCTTCTACTGCTAACGCACCTAATCTGTAAATAATGGGTTCGTCGTTTTCAAAACCAATAATGGTCGACTCTATACCCTTTTTACATGGCCCTCCATCTAAAACTTGACTTATGTTTTCTTTGAAGTAGCGTTCTACATGTTCGGGTTTTGTAGGGCTGATACTTCCAAATGGATTGGCGCTTGGCGCGGCGATGGGAAATGGTAATTGTTTTAAGAGTTCTAAAGTTGTTGGATGATTTGGTACACGAACAGCCACGGTATCCTTTCCGGCTGTAATAATATCCGGGATATTTGACTGTTTTTTTAAAACTAAAGTCATTGATCCCGGCCAAAAAGCATTTGCTAGTTGTTTTGCTTTTTCTGGAATGTGACTTACAATATCACTTAGAGCTTCAGCAGATTGAATATGAACTATTAGCGGGTTAAAAAATGGTCGTTTCTTAGTTTTAAAAATGAGATTAATGGCTTTGTTACTATAAATATTACCAGCAAGACCATAAACAGTTTCTGTAGGTATCGCTACAACTTGATCTGAACTCAATAATTGAACAGCTTTCGAAATGTCTTTTGAAATAATACTCATACTCAAAAATAAAACGGCAAAATTACTTAAAAAAATAATGTTTTAGGGAGGTTCCTAAAATTATCATGATTTCGTAAATGAATTAAAAAGAGAAATCATGAATAGGATATGGATATTTTCTATTCACAAAGAATGAAAACCCAACACTTTTAGTAGTTTTGCGCTTTTAAAAATGTATTATGATTTCAGTTGATAATTTAGGCGTAGAGTTTAGTGGGCACACCCTGTTTAGCGAGGTGTCAATTACTATTAATCCAAATGATAAAATTGCCTTAATGGGTAAGAATGGTGCGGGGAAATCTACTATGATGAAGATCATTGCGGGTGTACAAAACCCAACCAAAGGTCATGTTCGGTTTCCAAAGGATGCTATTATAGCTTATTTGCCACAGCATTTATTAACTGAAGATAATACAACCGTTTTTGATGAAGCCTCTAAAGCGTTCAGTCATATATTTGAAATGCGTGCCGAAATGGACCATTTGAATAAGCAATTAGAAACACGCACAGATTATGAATCTGATGATTATATGAAACTTATTGAGCGTGTGTCTGATTTGGGTGAAACTTTTTATGCACTCGAAGAAGTCAATTATGATGCTGAAGTTGAAAAGGCTTTAAAGGGTTTAGGATTTAAACAAAACGATTTTAATAGACAAACCAATGCGTTTAGTGGGGGATGGCGCATGCGTATTGAATTGGCTAAAATCCTTCTCAAAAAACCAGATTTAATTTTGTTAGATGAGCCAACCAATCATATTGATATTGAGTCGGTTATCTGGTTAGAGGATTTTTTAATTAATAAAGCCAATGCTGTAGTGGTTATTTCACACGACCGTGCTTTTATTGATAATATCACCAATAGAACTATTGAAGTGACTATGGGCCGTATTTATGATTATAAGGCGAACTATTCGCATTACCTGCAATTACGTGAAGATAGACGGGCACATCAAATAAAAGCTTACGAGGAACAGCAAAAGTTCATTGCCGATAATCAAGCTTTTATTGACCGGTTTAAAGGGACCTATTCGAAAACTAATCAGGTGAATTCGCGTGAGCGTATGCTAGAGAAGTTGCAAATTATTGAAATTGATGATGTGGATACTTCTGCTTTAAAATTGCGATTTCCTAAGTCACAACGTTCTGGTGATTATCCTGTAACAGTTAAGGATGTTTCTAAATCTTATGACAAGCATGTGGTATTTAAAGAAGCTAATATGTCAATTTCTAGAGGTGAAAAAGTGTGCTTTGTAGGAAGGAACGGTGAAGGTAAATCGACAATGCTCAAAGCTATTCTTGGCGAGATTGATGTGCAGGGAACATGTGCTTTGGGGCACAATGTACAGGTTGGATATTTTGCTCAAAACCAAGCAGCTTTATTGGATGAAAATTTAACCATTTTTCAAACCGTAGATGAAGTTGCTCAAGGTGATGTAAGAAAACAGATTAAAAATATTTTAGGTCGTTTTATGTTTAAAGGCGATGCTATTGATAAAAAAGTGAGTGTGCTCTCTGGTGGAGAAAAAACCAGATTAGCCATGGTGAAATTATTGCTTGAACCTGTGAACTTGTTAATATTAGATGAGCCTACCAATCATTTAGATTTAAAATCAAAAGATGTTTTAAAGGAAGCGCTACTGGATTTTGATGGCACTTTAATTTTGGTCTCGCACGACCGTGATTTTCTTCAAGGTCTATCAAAAAAAGTGTTTGAGTTTAAAGACCAACGGGTTATTGAGCATTTTGAAACTATTGATGCGTTCTTGGAGCGGAACCGTTTGGAAAGTATCAAAGCTATGGATTTGTAGAATAGATTAATTTGATGGTTTAATTGATTTCGGTTTTAATAGTATTACCAAGGCAAAGGTACAACAGGAGCAATGGTTAGTCTAAACTGATGTTGTGGCCCAAAAGCATCTGGAGTAGCCACATAATACCAATACTGACCACCAATTCTAACAGGGAGTTTTCCAAATTTTAAAACTTTCTGAATTCCTGTACCTATAGGTAGCGTTAACTTATTACCACTAGACGCATTATGGTTATACGCATAAGTTGGTGATGCTGTAATCTGCCAACCTTTGTCTAGGTTTATAGTGTAAAAATATTGCCCTGCAGTAATACTGGTGCTGGATGAACCATCTGAGCTTGGCCAAAAGTCATTGGCTAAAATTGCACTGGACTCAGGATTTGAATCGTCTATGTTTCCAATGCCCCAGGCATGGGTAATAATTATACCCACAGCTCCAAAACTGGTTAGTTTAGCTACCATTATTTCTGGCCCTAGTGTGGTTTGCTTTGCTCTAAGAGCCTTATTCGACGCGGTCTTAAATCCTCCAAATACTCCGGCTAAGGTAATCCATTTTGAAGGCCAAGTTTTTCCAATGGCCACATCGGCACTAATATTGCCAAAGCCTGATTCTTGTACAAATCCAGATGCGGTAGTAGTTGGTTGTGAAGTATATATAGGGATCAATGGTCTAACATATAAATTGATGCCTTCCGAAATTGGAATGGGTAATGAAGGTTGAAAATTAATGACCGTAGCATTTTGGCCGCTAGCACCATCAATATCACCATTATAATCTATAAAATCTATGGGAAATAGCATTTGCCCTAAAGTCGCATTAGGGTTGGCCAATTCTCTAGCTAAGTCGGAAGCACTTTTTCCTGGTTTGTCTTCTTGGGCATTAAGCGAATAACTAATACATAATAAAGCCACAAGTGAAAGGAAATAGTTTGTTTTCATATTAAAAAAGATGTTTTTTCTAATTAAAAATCAAATTTTGCCATTGATTGAAATCTACCAGCGTTTCCATAGGCATCATTGTTAGTCCTTTGGGCACCCCACATATATTCAGCGCCTATTGAGAAATTCTTGCCAAATTTATATATGAGGTTAAGGTGACCAATGCCTCCTCTTTTTAGGGCGTAATCTGCCCTAGAAGCAGGAGCATCTAGCCAGCCATAGGCATAGTTAAGATTAGATTCCAGTTTTGGCGTCCACCTATGCATAAACCCAGTCATAATAGATTTGGCTAGCATGGGTTCCAGAGTGCCTTCTGGCGTTAATACGGCATTAGCATTGCTCCCAGCAAAGGCAATGATATTTTCTCCATAAGCATTTCCATAGCTAAAATTAAAAGTAAAGTAATTGTTTTCTCCTAGATATTGTCTTCCGGCAATGACTCCTGCCCATTGAAGGGTTTGATCTTTTGGGCCTGTTGAACCGCCATCCCAACGTAATTGCGCGATACTTGACCCTAGGAATAGTACGCCGGTTTTCCATCTGTAATCAAACCTTAGTGCTAGTAAGGGGAGCTGAATGGAAGCTTGACCGTCTAAATTATCCGGATTTTCAATACCTAAACTAGATAAATACTCCAGACCAACAGCTAATTTTAATTTTTCAGTCAATTGTTTTTGATATCTAATTTGTGCAGACCGCCCACCAAAGAGTGCATCACCTGCAGCAAAATCAATCATAAAAGCCATGGATTCTAAAAAAGAAAGTGTTGTCCAGGTTTGACCTAAAATAAAATCTCCTGCGGTGATATAAGCATGACGTAATCTGAAATTATTTCCATCAGAAAAAAAATCACCTTCAATAAATAGCTGCAGCGGTAATTCATTTGCTGTAAATCGTCTTAAATCAATATTGACGCGAGTTTCTTTAGCAAAAAAGGATATGTAACCCTCATTGTTATATTCTGGTTGGCCTTCCACAGGAATGGTAGACATTAAAAATTGAGTTTTGTCCAGGGTGCCATCCATATCATAAACAAAGTCAGCTTTTAAATAGCCGCCAATTTTCATTCTAAAATCTGTTCCAAACATGGGCCAAGATCCTGGAAAGTCTGAATTAACCAAATGCTCGCGGGCAGTTTGTAAAACTTGTTCTTTAATATCTTTATGGGGTACTGCTAATTGGTTCTTAACAGAATCTTTAGAAGTTCCTTCCTGAGAATAGATGCCAAAAGGCACTTGTAAGACTAGGATAAGGGCTAATAATCTAAATGACATAAATAATGTTTTTAATTAAAATATTTTTAATTCAATCCTGAGATGGTTATAATTTGTTTTATTGTGTTTTATAAATTTTGCCGTCTTTATTTCTAATCTAGATACTTGCTTTTTTAATGGCACCTAACTCATTTTCTTGTGCCATCACCGCTTTTAGTTTCTGCCTGCTTTAAAGCTACTTTCAGTATCTTTTTAGCAACTGTTCTTAAGGCTTATTCGTCAAAGAGCCCAGATGTCGCTATAGGTCGCAAGAAGCGGTGAACAGAATCGTCTGGTGCGTTAGTTGAGAATGCACAGATAACGAGGTCACGATCTGGCGATACATATATGGCTTGAGACTGAAGACCCGATTTCCAGATATCTCCATCCTCCCATACACCATCCCATTGTCTGCTGTTACTGATGATATCGTCATTATTTAGGCGACTCACGAAAACTGGCCCATCAAAGCCATTGCGAAAGAAATCACGTCCGCGAGCTCCGTTTCGGATGCGTTCGATGATATCTGGGGTTACAATCTGTTCCGTAGAAATCTTGTCCCAACTTGGAGTATATAGCATACCAAAGCGTGCAAAATCTCTCAGTCTACTGGATACTACACCATGAGTTGCCGCAACGCCCCCAGGTGAAAGGTGAAGATTCAGAGGGGCATCAGCTCCAACTTTTGACCATACATTTTCACTAACAAGTTGAGCGAAGGGTACTCCGGTAACCGCTTCACATAGCAGCACAAGCATCTCTGTTGTAGGAGAACCATATTCTAATTTAGTCCCAGGAGGACCCACAGATTTTGCGTCTTTCAGCACATCTACAACAGCTTCATGCTTCCCATTATATTCTATTCCAAACTCGGCAAGAAAAAGGCGCGATGCGATAGAGTTCGGATCGGCGCGTGTCTCGTCGTTTTCTTCTGAATTGAGGCCAGGAGTCATATCCAGTACATCAATCACCTTGATATCGGCCCAACCAGTATCAATAAATTCTGGCATATGCTCTCCCATTGTTTTCTCTTGATCGATCTTCCCTTCGTCGATAAGCAGGTCTACCATAAGACTCGCTATGGGCTTAGCTGAAGACATCCAAACATGAGAATCCCATGGATTCATACCCGGATAAGTTTCGTAAACCACTTGTCCTTTGCGTATAACAATGAATGCTGCTGCGTAACTTTCAGGGTGCACCATAAACTCATCCAGGGATATTGTGCCGAAGTTCTTGGTTTCTGCCTTGATCTTTCCAACCTCAGAATTGAGGTTCTCTTCCAGTGGCATGGTAGGCTGACGCACAGGTAAAATAGCGGTTTGCATCACCTCGGAAGTTCTCATAGACCACCAAACGGATGCGTCTCCTCCTGATAAAAGATACGGAAGGGTATAGTTAGCCCGGAATTCTTCTAATTGTTGCGTAGTGAATCCCTTTTTAAACGCTTCAATAGGTGTGCGCTCTTGCTTTGGTTTGATTTTATTTTTAGTCTCTGTCATAGGTGTAACCGCTTTCCCTGATTTATCCTCCTTACGCTCCTTGCTGTTGCATGCCAAAATGAATAGGCCTAAGGTGGAAATGTAAATTATTTTTTTAAATATTTTCATTTTCTAACTTTCTTATTAAGTTTCATATTGCGGAATCTGTATTCGTGTAAGCTAGCAACATTAACTAGAAACACCTTCTTTCTTGTTTTCTTCAAGTAAATTAATCATTAACCGCTTTTGTCTAATCTTGCGTATGTAATGTTCTTGCAATTTAATTGCAAGTAATGCTAAAAAAACATCAAAATCGTGTGCTTCTTTTTATTGTTAAAACGTTTTCGTTAAGAAGCCTATAGATCATTTGACTTTAATATTTCAAAACCAGTAATTCTCCTGCTGAAACCTATTTAATACATTAATTGAATTTAAACTTGACCATAAATTGTACTCTTGACGCTGTTCCTTCAACACCATTTTTATTCTCTCTGGTGCCCCACATATATTCAATTCCTGTGGAAACCATTTTGTATGGGAAATAAACTAGATTGGCGTGAACTGAGCCCGCTTTTTGAATGGTTTCATCAGCTTGAAAGTCTGCTAGTGTTGTCCCGCTCCAAGCTGTTGAAATATTTGAATTCAATTTTTTAGTCCAGTAATGGTTATAACCAGCATAGGCAAACCAAGCAGGAGATGTGGTTAAATCAGTTGGACTAAGTGCCCCAGATGCTTTGCCGTCCCACGAGAGTGATACAATTTTATGAGCCTGTCCTTCACCATATCCGCCGCCCCAAACAAAGGCATCTTGATATTCGGTTACCTTAAGCACCAATCTGCTTCCTACAGTGATCGCATAGCCTGTTTTGTTTACGTTCGGCGCCGAAGCAGGACCCACCCAACTCACTGGAAAAACATCAAGACCTAATTGAATGCTTGATCCATTCTTTGATTTTGCTTTAACCATTCCCGCAATATTAGGCCATAATGGTCTTGAAGCTCCTTCTAGATTATAAACGTTATCAATTTGTGGCGCAAAATCCTCTAACGCAACCGCGTAAGAGAAGGTTTCATCTATGTTATCCTGCCATCTAATTTGAGTAGTTCTGCCCCCATAAAGTGCATCTCCACTAGCAAAATCAATGGTTCCTGGTAATGTGGCTAAATCACCTGAAGTGGTCCAGGTTCTACCTACTAATAATCGCCCAATGACCCCGTAAGCATGTCGTAAACGCGTATTTAATCGACTTGATTCACCGTCAAAAAACCAATCTAATTCCAAAAAGACTTGTAAAGGAAATTCCTTTCCGGTTTTACTCCATTTTGCTTTAGAGCGGAAATCAAAATTAATACGTGTCTGTTTGGCATGAAAGGTGGAAATACCACCTAATTCTCTTTCAGGTGAGCCTTCCAGAGCAATACTGCCTAATTCAAATTCATATCGATCTCCTATGTAGTCAAAATCTCTAATGAAGTCCGCTTTCACATAACCTCCAATCTTCATTCTAATATCTGATCCAAAAAGTGGCCAAGAACTAGGAAATGAATCGTCTAAAAGATTATCACCTGTATGCACAGGTCTATTATCCGTTAACGGGTTAATAGAACCTTGTACCCCAGATGGAATAGTGTCTGTAGATACCGTTTGAGAAGTAGCTCCAAAATGGATCACAATTAAAAAGGGTAGTAAAATTTTTTTCATTTTTTTATAATTTCTGTTATGTTGTTTTATAAAACATTTAATACTGTCATGATTATGTCCTCCATATATTCCTAAAACCGGATAAACCTGAAGTACTTATTTATGCTATGAAATGACTGATTTCAATTTAAATCCGATAATTATATTTAAAATTCCAGCTATGGCAAAACCTATACCCATCCAGGAGGTAATGGCAAACATACCAACTAAAATATTGTTAGTTATTAGATAGCCTACAACTACTGAGAGTGCTCCACCAATAATTCCCAACCACCAGTTTGCATTGCCTTCTTTTTTGTTTTGAAAGGCGTTAACAAAGGTCATCACTCCAGAAACCATGATCCAAAAGCCCACTACAAATGGTAAACTGGCTGCAGTTAGTGCTGGGTTGGACAGTAGCATAAATCCAAATAGAATATCAATGAGCCCTCCCGCGAGCACCCAGCCCCAATTTTCAAGTGTGCTTTTTGAAAGAATGGATAATACAGTCTGTGTAATACCAATAAATAATAAACTAATACCAATATAAATGGCAACACCAATGAGCGCATTTACCGGATGCCGAAAGACAAAAAAAGCAAGCCCAATTAAAACAATTCCTCTTATCAAGGCAATCCACCGAATTTTTTTCATTGTATTCATAATTTTTATTTTTTAATTCCTATTGACTAGCACTTTATTGAAACTGAGTTTTATCACTTTGCTTTTAGTAACATCCAGTTAGGCACCCTTAGTTTCCAGTATATAGCTGCCGCACGTATAGCAAATGTTATCAGGGCACAAAGTATGCCTATAATCACACCATGATCATGAAATTGGTTTATTAAACCCAAATAGAGCGTGGCACCTATAGCCAAAGGCACGGCGTATAGTTCTTTTTTCATTAGTAGGTTTGTATTGCCTACAAGCACATCTCGAGTAAGACCTCCTCCAATGGCAGTTGTTACCCCTAATAGAACAGGACCCAATGGCATTGCGAAATCCAATTCAAGCGTTTTTTCAGCACCTTGTATCACAAATAACGAAGCACCTAAACCATCAAGGTAGAGCATCAGGGTGTATACATATTTACGAGACATAAGCCTGTTACCATAAAAGGCAATGACGCTTGATACCAACCCAACCCATATATAATTTAAATCTAATGACCAAAATATAGTTTCATCAAGAATAACGTCTCTTATGGTTCCACCTCCAATGGCTGTGATGATGCCCATTACACAGGCTCCAAAAACATCGATGCCTTTCGGTATTACAGCTAAAACGGCAGTAACAGCAAAAGCTATTGTTCCCAACATCCCAAGTAAATAAGACAAATCAGCTACACTCATTTCTTAAAAATTATCCATTATAGGCGTTTCTATTACTAATACATTTGACATTATTAATTAATATTAATAATACAATAGATTATTCCGTAACCGCATTTCTAATAGGCAGAGCAGGAGGAGTATCTAACAATAACACACCGTTTTCCACAACAGGTGACCCCATTACTAACACATGTGACATCCCTTCAGAAGCACGACAAGGATCTACATACGTAGCATTTACTTTGATTTCCTTTAAATCAAACACTAAAATATCAGCATCCATACCTACTTGCAGTCTACCTTTCTTTTTCATCTGAGGAACAGCGTCTTCCATGGTCTGTGCCGGCATTAAGCTCATTTTTTTAATGGCTGTTTGTAGCGGCATAAGCTTTCTTTCCCTTACATAATCTTGTAATATCTTAGTAAAAGTAGCACCAGAACGTGGGTGATTAATCACATCTGCCGGTAGTGGCCACTCAACTCCGGTATACACACCAATACTCCCATCTTTTGATTGATAAATAGGCATAGCATCAGACTCAATTATTGTTTCAGGATGAAGAATGGAAGCATCCATTAACGCTAATTCTGCTGGTTTTGCTGCATCTAAAAAATGCCAAACAATAATAGTACCTGGCTGATTTGCTTGCAAATCATCAAACTCTGCTTTGGTAAGTCGTTTTTTTCCAAGTTGAAAAGCTTCTTCTGTAGTTTCCATATCGGCTTTCCAGGTAGGTCCGGTAAACATGGCGGCTTTAACAACCGTACTTGCCGCACCCCATGGATAGGCACCAGCGGTTACAGAAATACCATTGGCCTTGGCACTCTCATAAAGCTCTAATGTATTATGGATATCCTTTTGAGAACTACTATTAATATGACATATGTGCATATTAACTCCTGTTGCAGCAGCATTTGCAATCAATTCCTGAAAAGCTTCAAAAGCATTATCACGTTCCACTCCTTTCATAAAACGAACATGAGTAAAAGTACCCACATTATATTTTTTAGCCAGTTTAGCCAAACTATAATACTCCAGGTGACCAGAGCCAGGGGCATATCCCGCATTTACACCAATACCCAAAGCGCCTTGCTTTAATCCTGTTTCTACCTCGTTCAATATTTTCTCTAACTGTTCAGGATTCGCTAACTCTTCTTTCCAGTTGGATTCACCTTGGGCTCCCTGAAAATATTCTGCCGTAGCTTCTACTTCTTTACCTGTAAATGTGGCAATTCTGCCAAAAGTCCAAGCCGCTGCAGCACCGTAATGAATCGGAATATTTTTACTGGCTTGCGCTTCATAAAAGTCATTAATTGGCAAAACACCCGACTCTAATTCTAGTGCCGTGGTAACCCCTTGCGTAGCTTGTAGCCTATATGCACCAATATTTTGACCATGCATGTGAAGATCAATAAAACCAGGGGAAACAATCTTACCCGTAGCATCAATGGTTTTCGTTCCTTGAATGTCTTTTTCTGTGATGATGCTAATGCTACCATCTTTAACCCCAACATTTCTGATACCATCAAAATTCGTTTCAGGATCTATTACCCGCCCGTTAAGGATGACTACATCAAATTCTGTGGATACAGGCATCGACTTTTCTGTATTTGGAGTTTCTTTTTGGCCCGTTTTGGAATTACATCCTACTAGACAAAGCGCCATTGCCGAAATCAGCAATATTTTTAATTGAATATTTTTCATAAAAGAGTTTTTAATTATAATAAATTCACTTATTCCTTGATTGTATTTCTAACAGGTTTTCCCGCATAAACACCTTTCAATACTTTAGAATCTTTTACCACGATGGTACCGTTTACCAGTACATAGGGAATACCTGTTGAAGGCAATCCGGCTTTTAACATGGTAGCATTATCTGTTACCGTTTTAGGATCAAAAATGGTAATATCTGCATCTGCTCCAACTTGAATTCGTCCTTTTGAAGCCATAGATTCAACACCATTTTCAACTAGATATGCTGCCTGCATATAGGTCATTTTGGAAATGGCTAGCATTAATGGTATTAGGTTCTCGTCTCGTGATAATCGTAAAACCTTAGCATGTGTTCCTGCGCCACGAGGGTGTCCTTGAACAGCATCAAAAGGTATGTCAAAATCTATTGCCATTTCCCCACTAGCAGAAATAACTAAAGGCATTCCATCACTACCTATAATAACCTTTGGACTGGCTATTGTATTCATTAATCCTTCTTCAGAAATGCCTCCAAAGATTACTGAAGCTGCTGGGTCCGTTTTAACGAGTTCTTCATAACGGTCTTTGGTTAGTGGCTTCATAGTCGCCACTTCAATAATATCTTTATAATCGCGCCCCATATTAGGACCATAATTTGAAGGAACCAAGTAATCTGCTGAAACAATTGTTGCACCTTGATAATATGGATACACTTCTGCAGTAACCTTTAGTCCATTTTCGCGTGCTCTAGCAATCATTTCTATAGCTGCTGGAGTATCATCAAGTGTTTGTTGGTGAATATGATGTATTAATAAACCACCTCCATAGATACCTACACTTGAAATCATTTCTTGAAAACCTAATAACCCAGATGTTGGGGGTTGTTGACTTGAAAACCGACCATGTAGAAAGGTAGACAATCCGGATTTTGCGGCAAGATCTTGCCAAGCCATTAGTTCGGTGGATTTCGTGCCTAGTGACATATAACCTACAGGAACCCCAATACCAAGGGCACCTTGATTAATGCCTTCTTCAACCATACTTTTGATTTGTTTTTCCTGTTCATTGGTGGGCATGAAAGTAGCCACTTCCATGGTTGCAAAGGCATCTTCATGCTTATTGAAAAGGTCTTTTACTAGGGAACCTGATTTTGAATTGTAGGCGGGATGTACTACTTTTTCACGAATACCGCCAACCCCTACAGTAGCTCCGTAATTGGTGTACGATTTTCCTTCTAAACTCGCATAGTAAGCATCCAATGGATAGGCACCCATCTCCAATTCTAGTGGGGTGGTCACGCCATCTCTTAAAAATAGTCTTTGACCAAATGGAATGTTTGATGAATGAGTGTGAAAATCAATAAAACCTGGTGACACTACATGATCGGTAGCGTCAATGGTTTCTTTACCTGTTATTTTTTCTTCGGTAATAAGTGTGATTTTACCATTTTGTATACCAACATTTCTTATAGCATCCAAATTAGTTTCAGGATCCATCACACGGCCATTTAATATCACCACATCAAATGCCGTACTTGCTGAAACTACTGGTGCTTTAGATTGAGAATCACTTGTTGACTCCTTACAACTTTGCATAAATAGCATACTCAGTGCAACGATACTTACGATTAAATTGATTTTTTTCATATTTATTTTGGTTTAAAGTTTTATTTAATTAATGCTAACACATAATTTATATGGGATTCGCCTTATTTCTGTTTTTTCCAAATAAAGGGTCTGTATAAAACATGAGGCCTATTTCTAAGCCCGCGCCATGTGAACTACTAAAAGCACTTGAATAAGTAAGGGCTGCAATCCATTTGGGACTTTCCCACCGCACACCTGCACGATAACTGAAAGGGGCATTGGCTTGACCCGCTGTGCCAAATACTTCGCCAACAATGGCTGACTCAGGAATAATACTATATACGGCTAACCTTGAACTATAGGTAAAGCCCCAAGCGGTATTTCCTGATTGTTTGTGGTCTAAATTAACCGTAGCTCCAGGTAAAATATCCAAAAGAATATTGTTATTAGCAAAGGCATAAGTAGCTGTAGCCATCATCCACCAAGATTGAAAATCACTGGTAACTTCTCCTTTGTCTAAATGATGTGGAAAGAGTCCAGTCCCACCTAATATGGCATATCCTGCAGTTTCTGATTCATTTTGGTACAAACGTCGTTTTAAATAAAACGAGGGGCTCAAATACGATTCAGAGTTGGTTCTGGGATCATCGTAATAATAAACAAATTGTGCATTGAATTCCCATTCCTGAATCAATGCAGCAACGACATAAAATTGTGAATAGTTCTGCCCAGCAGATGCAATTAAGGTAGCAACACCTTGCGGTGCGACCCATTGGTTATCTCCCACAAATTGTTGAGCCCTGATAGCGTTGATTGGACAAAAACCTAAAACAACTATGTATAAAATTTTTTTTATAGACATCAATTTATGCAGAATCTGTTTTATATAGTATAAAGCAACAGGCTTTTTATTTCAAAAAATCGAAGGAATACTAATTTAGTACTTCGCTCCACGATCTACTATTTAGTTACCAATGGTGTTTTTATAAACTTTCCCATCCTTCATAATCACTACAAAGTTTTCATCTGGATTAGCTACTAAATCGATATCCTTTAATGGGTTACCATCTACTAAAATCATATCGGCATAATTCCCTTCCTTAATGGAGCCAATACCTCCTTCGCGATACGGGTTTCGTGGTCCACATAACATTAATAATTCGGCATTGGTTGAGGTTGCCATTTTTAAAACCTCATAAGGGGTGTACCAACGCTTTAATTTTGCTAGCATTTTGCCTTGGGCTTCCGCTGCTTTAGGGTCAAAAAGGGCATCGGTTCCAAAGGCCACTTTAACACCTAGTTCTTTGGCTCTTTTATAAACATGATCTGTACCTGCAGTTACTTTTGAAAACTTTTCTTGACTGTAAGGGTTATCAAAATGTAAAGCATCTTCATCATCTAATAAAGGTTGCAGACTTAACCATACATCATTATCCTTCATCATTTGGAGTGTCTCATCACTCATTAAAAATCCATGTTCAATAGACTTTATGCCCGCTTTTATAGCTGTTTGTACGGCTTCATCTGTAAAAATATGTGCAGCCACATAGGTATTCCAAGTTTTAGCAACATCAGCTACTGCCTTCATTTCTTCAAACGTGTATTGTTGTACATCTAAATCATCATAACTAGAGGATACCCCGCCGCCGCCAGAAATTTTTAACTGCGTAGCGCCCATTCTAAGATTCTCTCTAGATCTTCTAATCACTTCATCTACACCATCAGCAACCATAATAAGACCTACACGTTCCCAGTATGGCATAGGGTCTGTTAAATTTCTTGGTACGTCATTTTTTCCTCTAAAATCAAAATGACCTGAAGTTTGACTAATAGGAGGGCCGGAAATAAACAAACGCGGTCCTGGATATTCTCCTGTATCTGTTTTTCTTGCAACGGCAAATGGGTTGCCTCCAACATCCCTACAAGAGGTAAAACCTCGCATTAAAGTACGTTCTGCACCTATAAATCCTATGATAGCGACATCACCGGCATCACCTGTGGCTAAAATACTTTGCGGTGCATTTGAGTAATAGGTATGCCAGTGGGCATCAATTAAACCAGGGATAAGCGTTTTTCCTCCGGCATCAATAATTGTGGCATCTTTAGCAGAAAGGTTTTTACCTATTTTTTTTATGAGTTTACCTTCTACAAGCACATCAGAACCTGAAATCAGTTTTTCATTAAGGCCATCAAAAATATTCGCGTTTTTAATAATGGTTATTTGCACTTTTTCTTGTGCACAGAGTTTTATGCTTAAAAGAATTAGTAAACCTAGAGTTATTAAGTTTTTCATAATTGTTATTGTTAGTGTTAAATGAGTTTAATTAATGCTATTCTTATAAATTTTTCCATCTTTCATGATGAGTACAAAATTAGTGTCAGGGTCTACTACTAATTCAAGGTTTTCAAGTGGATTCCCATCAACTAAAACCATGTCAGCGTAGGCCCCTTCTTTAATTACTCCTAAATCGCCATCGCGATAAGGATTACGCGGGCCACATAATTTTATGAGTTCAGCATTATCTGACGTGGCCATTTTTAAGACTTCATAGGGGGAGAACCACCTGCCAAGTTTATTTAAATTCTTGCCTTGTTTTGCAGCATCTTCGGGATTATATAAGGCATCGGTGCCGAAAGCTATTTTTACACCAATTTTTTTTGCTGCTTTATAGACACGCTCTGTTCCTGAAGTAACTCTTACCCATTTTTCCTGGCTATAGGCATTTGGAAATTGCATGGCATCTTCGTCATTCAATAGCGGTTGTAGACTAAGCCAAACATCATTATCTTTCATCATTTGCAACGTCTCTTCACTAGCTAAAAAGCCATGTTCGATTGATTTCACTCCAGCCTTAATTGCTGTTTGGATAGCTTTATCAGTAAAGATATGGGCGGCCACATAGGTGTTCCAGGTTGCAGCAACATCTACGGCAGCTTTCATTTCTTCATAGGTGTATTCTTGTACATCCAAATCATCATAAATCGAGGTGACACCGCCACCACCTGCAATTTTTATTTGTGTGGCACCAGCACGTAAATTCTCACGCGTTCTTTTTATTACTTCATCTACACCGTCTGCTACCATTAAAAAAGAGTTTCTTTCCCAGTAGGTCATAGGGTCGTTACTATTTCTTGGCACATCGTTTTTCCCGCGAAAATCAAAGTGACCCGCAGTTTGACTAATAGGAGGGCCTGAAATGTATAGACGTGGTCCTGGGTATTTCCCTGAATCTGTAAATTTCTTAACGGCATAAGGGTTACCGCCTACATCTCTTACCGTTGTAAATCCGCGCATCAAGGTTTTTTCAGCCCCAATGAAAGCGTAGATAGCTACCTCGCTAATGTCTCCATTGTAATATATTTCTGGTGGTGCGTAAGCGTATACACTGTGCCAATGCGCATCAATCAAGCCAGGGATTAGTGTTTTGCCTTGGGCATCAATAATTGTGGCATCTTTGGTCGATAGATTTTTACCTATTTTTTTTATGAGTTTTCCTTCTATAAGTACATCAGAACCTGAAATCAGTTTTTCATTAAGGCCATCAAAAATATTCGCGTTTTTAATAATAATTGAAGTTGGTGCCTTGTCTTGGGCAAAAAGGCTTATACTAAAAAGAACTAGCATATAAAGTGTTGTGAATTTTTTCATAGTAACTACTTTTTAATTGAATCAACTTTTTTTATATAATAATGATCCTTTAAAATCTTACGGTCTAAAGAAATTATTATTTTGATTTTAAAAACGTATCCTTTTTTTAAATAGTAAAAAGTGATACATCGGGTAAATTGAGAAAATAAGGGGGGGGAATCGTTTTTTTTTAAATGGTTTAATTAATAGCTTTTATAAAAATAGCGAATTCTTTTAAGTTAATTACCCGAAAAATGAGTTTAGTAATAATTTCTTAATGCAGACTATTTAAAGTGTTATATTTTTTTTAACGTTTAATTGTACCATGTAAAACACATTGAATGTGTGAGATTTTTTTTGTTTATGCGACAATATCGTTTTTAAATAGTTTTTGTTTAACATGAATCTTTTAAAGATAATCGTCATCAAGAAGGCGTTCAGCAATACTGAATTTTCACAAAATTTATTTAGATCAAAAAACCATATGAGACTTATAAAGCCTAAACCAAATATGGGTCCATAATGAGGAAGCGGCTATTTTTGCCTATTTTTGCAACGCTATGAAGGAGTTAAAGTTATCAGATTGGTTGCCTACCACAAATAAAGAGGTGAAAATACGCGGCTGGGATGAACTAGACGTTATCTTGTTTAGTGGTGATGCTTACGTGGATCATCCATCGTTTGGACCTGCAGTTATTGGCCGGATTTTAGAAAGTTATGGCTTGCGTGTTGCTATTGTGCCTCAACCCAATGTGAATGATAATCTTCAAGATTTTGTGAAACTTGGTGCACCCAAATTATTTTTTGGAGTAACAGGTGGTTGCATGGACCCCATGATTAGTAATTATAATGCCAATAAAAAGCGTCGGGATAAAGATGCTTATACGCCTAATGGGGATATTGGTTTCCGTCCAGATTATGCCACAACTGTTTATTCTAAAATTTTAAAAGAGAAGTGGCCTGATGTACCAGTTTTAATTGGTGGTATTGAAGCCTCATTAAGACGGGTTACGCATTATGATTATTGGAGTGATCAATTGATGCCTACTATATTAGAGACTTCTAAGGCTGATATGTTGGTATATGGTATGGGAGAACAACCTTTACGTGAAGTAGTGCGCTTATTGCAAAAAGGTGTGCCATTCTCAAGCATTACTACTGTAAAGCAAACAGCTGTAATGGTGTCTAAGGAGGCTAAAATTCCTAAAAACAGCAATTGGGAAGATGTGGAAATTGTTTCGCATGAAAGATGTTTAAAGGATAAGAAGGCCTATGCGTCTAACTTTAAAACCATAGAACAGGAGAGTAATAAGTTAGCGGCACGACGCATTTTTCAGAAAGTAGGTGAAAAGACTTTGATGATTAACCCACCTTATCCTACCATGACAGAGGATGAAATTGATGCTTCTTTTGAGTTGCCTTACACGAGAATGCCTCATCCTAAATATAATAAGCGCGGGCCTATACCAGCCTATGAAATGATTAAATTTTCAATAAACATTCATCGTGGATGCTTTGGTGGTTGTAGTTTCTGTACTATTTCTGCGCATCAAGGCAAGTTTATTGCATCTCGTAGTCAGGAATCGGTATTGCGTGAGGTAGATACTGTGGCTAATATGCCCGATTTTAAGGGGTATTTATCAGATATTGGTGGACCAAGTGCTAACATGTATAAGATGAAAGGTAAGGTGCAATCTATCTGCGATAAGTGTGTCGCCCCTTCTTGTATTTCACCTGTTATTTGTAGTAATCTAGATACTTCACATAAGCCATTAACAGATTTGTATCAAGCGGTTGATAGTCATCCAAAAGTTAAGAAATCATTTATTGGAAGTGGCATTCGTCATGATATGTTGGTTCCTGAATTTAATAAAAACGCAGACCCCAAAGAACTTGACGATTATACTGAAGAAGTGATGACTAAGCATGTTTCAGGCCGACTTAAGGTAGCGCCAGAACATACGAGTGATCCTGTTTTAAAGTTGATGCGTAAACCATCATTTAGTTATTTTCATAAGTTTAAAGAGCGTTTTGATAAGATTAATATCAAGAAAGGGTTGAAACTCCAGCTCATTCCATATTTTATTTCCAATCATCCGGCTTGTGAAGTAGAAGATATGGCTAATCTTGCTGCCGAAACAAAGGATATGGGCTTCCAGTTGGAACAGGTGCAAGGGTTTACACCAACACCTATGACCGTAGCCACGGTAATTTATTATAGTGGGTACCATCCGTACACGCTTAAAAAGGTAAATACCCCTATTACCAGAAAAGAAAAAGATGAACAACACCGGTTTTTCTTCTGGTATAAAGATGAAAATAAGGCCTGGATTAAAAACACCTTGAATAAATTAGGACGTCAGGATTTATTAAAAGTCTTACTTCCCGAAAAAACGGAGAAGTGGCGTAAAAACAAACCTAGTGGTGAAGCAAAGCATACTTTTGATGATGCTATACCTTTCAACAAACGTAAAAATAAAGCGAAGTTTAGGAGCAAGAAAAAACGTCGGTAATTAGGTGTTCAATAAACCCAAAAGACCAATAATAAATAACTGATTTAGGACGCTTGTTTTCGTTTCAAATTTTGAAATAAAAAGGCCCCCCATAAAGATATGCCAATGGTGATTTGGTTTATTCCAAAGACCATATTTTTTTTAAAATATAACCTATGATAAAAGGCGTGTTTTTTTTTAACCTTACGCTTAATATCTACCTCTTCTATGGGGGTAGTTTGATTTGATATTTTATGATCAGGCCACTCCATGCAGGTAATGAAATAATCATTTTTTATAAAAAATTGACTTAGTCCAATTTCTCCATTAACGATAACACCCTTTCTGTCGGTTTCATTTTTACCTGGAAAGTCAGTTTCAATCATATCCATGTGAAAAACTTTAGTCAACAATGCATAGGTTTGAATATGAACTGAGTCTTCATTTGGTAAGCCTGAAAAATTAATAGTACTTCCGCACATGGCTATGGCATCAAATTTTTCAAACTGTTGGGTGAATTTTAAATACCATTTCGGTTGGAAGGGACCAAATCCACTTCTGTTTTGGAAGAATATGTAGTCATTAGAATGTGCATTTTTTTTGACTTTTTGGTATATGGAGTGATACGAACTAAAGTCTCGACCAATATTACTTTTGAAATATATTTCTCGTAATTCAATAACAGGATGCTTGCAAAAGATTTCTTTTACTATTTTCACAAAATTTGCATCAGAGGCACTAATTTTTCTTACCTCACTTATGGCGATAAACAGTATGATTTTGTGGTAGCCCGAATTCGTGTTTTTTAGCTTAATTAAGTTTTGAAGATCTTTGAAGTAATACTTCTTATCATTCGCCGTAGCGTAGCCATGAAAATATTGTTGCTTATTATCAATAGTTCTTACACTCATACCTTCTTAAAAGAATTTTATTCTAGCCTAACAAATATAAATATCTGCGGAAGAAATTAAAAGAATTTTTAAAAAGCTAATAGTACTAATTCACCTCCAGAATAATCTCGAACTGTAAAACGGGCAATGTATGCTTTTCTACTGTTTATTGTTAAGATTAAAAACGCTATTTACCCATTCAGAAATATGGTATTTTTCTAGGGTGTTTTTGTCTATTTTGACTGCTTCTGTTTTGAAAAAAGAATCAGGAATACTTATGTTATTCATGTCTTTTATTACATGAATGTTTTCTGGTTTATAAAAATCATAATTCACAATATCTCTATTTATTGTTATGAGTTTTTTACCATAGGCCAGAGATTCAAAAACTCTAAAAGAAAGTCCTTGCTGCTTTGGTCTTTGCAAATCAAGCACAATCTTACATTGTTTCAAATAGTCCAACATTTCAAGAATTGTGTACGGCTTATATATTATATCAATTTTCGTATTGTTGAAATAATCTGTTGGTTTAGTACTATAAAGAATTATTTTATAGGAAATATTTTTTAAATTGAAATAATTCGAAAAAAGAACGACGCTTTTTTTTCTTTTATCTATGGAGCTAATATTAAAAACTTCATATTTAGCGGAGTTATTTGTAGAAAAATCTATCTCTGTGTAAATAAAATTATTGATTTTTTTAAACCCATAGTTCTTACAATCTTTATTTTCAAATGAAAATACCTGATCAAAAAGATCAATATTCTTTTTCATTTTTGGGCACCTGGAAAGGCTATCATTTAAGAACGTTACGAGTTCGTTAGTTTTGGCCTTTAATTCACGTAATATACTTTCATTAAGAAAGTCTGACTTAATGACTAAAATTTTATCCTGTTGAGGTAGTTTTTTAATGCGCTTGTTGAGTTGGTGCTTTAAATGGATTTCTTTTAGGTTGTGTTTTGATACATTTTTCAAGAAAAAGTTTAAAACCTTGTGAAAAACAGTAGGATATTGATATTTAAAGTCATCAAAGTTAATAGATGTTGTTTCAATACCTTTTGCTTTAAGCGCTTCAACAATGTAATTATTGAATCCCCAATTGTCTAAACTAACCACCGTGATTTTCATAATTACAATAATTTATTGAATTGTCTGATAATATAATGCGTTCGTGAAAAGCCCTCTTTTTTGTTAATAATAAACAATTCTTCTTGATATTTAAAGAAGATGCTCATTTTTTTGAATTTGTTAGCTAACGCCATGTTTTGATAGCTATAATTTAATTCTGATAGGACTTTTTTAGCTTTATGATTATCAGGACACTTGTTGTAAAATTCACGAATTCTAACTTGTCTCTTGGTTATTTTGTTTTCTACTGATTTTCTGTTTTTATTTAAAGCAAGAGCATTATCTTGATGCATCCTATATTTTATCAAAGGTTCATCTAAATAAACAATACCACCATGCATGGTTGCAATAAAAGCAATCCACCAATCATGAGGTACTAGTTTTGGAAATGGGAGTAAATGGGGTGTTAATTCCTTTTTAAATAATAAGGCATGACCAGAAACACAATTTAATAAGCAAAGGTTCAGTGGGTTATCTGTTGTAATCATTTCTTTTTTACTAGACATTGCTTTTCCTGTTGGCTTTAAGTCAGAGTTTACAAAAGAAGAATTACAATAGATGAGTACATGATTTTTGATGTTTTCAAGTAGTTTTTCAATTTTATCCAAAGCCCAAACATCATCTTGGTCAGAAAGCGCTATATAATCCCCTTTTGCAAGGGAAATGCCTTTCTCAAAGTTTTTAACATATCCTAAGTTGTTACTATTACTATGTGCTTTTATGCGTGCATCTTTCTTCGCAAAATGATTTATAATGTTAAAAGAATTGTCAGACGATTGGTCATCACATATAATGAGTTCAAAATCCTTATAGCTTTGATCTAATATACTCTCAATTTGTTCAGAAAGATATTGTTCACCATTGTAGGAGCATAAAACTATTGAAACTTTCGGCATTGGAACTAACTATAATGAGTCGCTTAAAAACAGTGCTAAACGAATTCAAAGGTATTGTTTTTTTAGTGGATTAAAAACTAATGCGCTTCTAGCCAATTATCGCCAGTGTCCAATTCAACATCTAATGGAACATCCAATGTAAAGGCATTCTCCATTTCAGTTTTAACTAAAGTTTTGATGGTTTCGAGCTCAGGCTTGTAAACATCAAACACCAATTCATCATGAACTTGTAGGAGCATTTTGGTTTTAAACTGTCCTTCTTGAAGTTTATTGTAAATATTAATCATGGCAATCTTTATAATATCTGCAGCACTACCTTGTATTGGTGCATTGACTGCATTACGCTCTGCGGCGCCACGAACTAGAGCATTTCTAGAATTAATATCCTTTAAATAACGGCGACGGCCTAAAACGGTTTGGACATAGCCATTATCTCGAGCAAAATCGACTTGATTACTCATATAAGCGCGAAGTTTAGGATATGTGGCGTAATAGGTGTCAATTAATTCTTTAGATTCACTTCTAGACAAATCTGTTTGATTACTCAATCCAAATGCTGAAACACCGTAAATAATTCCAAAATTGACCGTTTTTGCATGACTACGTTGTTCTCGCGTGACGTCTTCAAGGGCTACATTAAACACTTTAGAGGCCGTAGAAGCATGAATGTCTTCGCCATTTTTAAAAGCAGAAATCATGGTCTCTTCCTGACTTAATGCGGCAATAATACGCAACTCTATTTGCGAGTAATCCGCAGCTAGTAAGGTGTGGTTTTCATCACGAGGGATAAATGCCTTTCTAACTTGACGCCCACGCGCTGTTCTAATAGGAATATTTTGTAAGTTAGGGTTATTACTGCTTAAGCGTCCTGTGGCTGCAACAGTTTGCATATAATCTGTATGTACACGTCCCGTAGCTTCTTCAACTTGGAGCGGAAGGGCATCTACATACGTGCTTTTAAGTTTTGATAACCCTCTGAAATCTAATATGTTTCGAATTATTTCATGGTCTTTGGCTAAATAACTCAAAATGTCCTCACCTGTTTTGTATTGTCCGGTTTTGGTCTTTTTGGGTTTTTCAACCAATTTCATTTTTTCAAATAAAACCAGACCTAGCTGTTTTGGTGAGGCAATATTAAACTCTTCACCGGCAGCTTCGTAAATGTTTTTTTCAAGATTTAAAATGTCCGTATTTAATTCTTCAGACAGTTTATTTAAGAAATTCTTATCTAAATTAATACCTTCCAATTCCATAGCAGCTAAGACCCTTAATAATGGAATTTCAATATCATCAAATAGTTTTTGGGTGTTAGCTTCGCCTAATTCGTTTTTAAAAAGTTCTTTTAATTGTAATGTGATATCTGCATCTTCAACGGCATATTCAGTTTGCTTTTCTAGCGGGACTTCACGCATGGATAATTGATTCTTCCCTTTTTTACCTATCAGTTCGGTAATAGAAATAGGAGTATAGTTCAAATAGGTTTCTGCCAAGACGTCCATATTGTGCCGCATATCTGGATTAATCAAATAATGCGCAAGCATGGTGTCAAATAATTTACCTTTAACCGTAATATTATATTTTGCTAAAACTTTGATGTCATATTTTAAATTCTGACCTACTTTTTCGATGTTTTCGCTTTCAAAAAAGGGGCGTATTAATTCAATTAATTCTTGGGCTTCATTTTTGTCATCAGGAAATGGCATATAAAAACCTTTTCCAACTTCCCAAGAAAAAGCGATGCCAACTAATTCTGCTGTTAATGGATTTAATCCCGTAGTTTCAGTGTCAAAACATACCGTAGATTGATTCATTAAATTCTTAACAAATAGTTTGGTTGCCATACCGGGGGCTACACTTTGATAAAAATGAGAAGTAGACGCAGCCGTCTTTCTACCAGCATTTGAAATGGCCTCAGATTCATTAGTGGGGTCTGCTCCAAATAATGAAAATTGTCCAGCACCTGCCGATGTAGGCGTAGTATTGGGTGCATTCTTTTCAGCGGACGATATTGGTTTAGTTGTTTCTGCTGATGGTGTTTCAGTTGCAGTTGCTGCCGCTGAAAACGTTTTTGTAAAATTATCTATTAAACGTCTAAATTCTAATTTTTGAAATATCTCCGTCACTTTCGGGATATCGGGTTGGTCTAACTCAAAATTCTTGGCGTCAAATTCTACGGGAACATCAAGCATAATAGTAGCTAATTGTTTTGAAAGTATACCTAGCTCACCATTAGCTTCTACTTTTTCTTTCATTTTTCCTTTTAGCTGGTCTGTATTGGCAAGCAGCCCTTCCATACTACCAAATTGTGCTATGAATTTCTTAGCCGTTTTGTCTCCAACACCGGGTAACCCAGGGATATTATCACTGGCATCTCCCATCATGCCTAGATAATCAATAACTTGTAAAGGGTCTTCTACTTCAAATTTTTTCTGAACTTCAGGAATACCCCAAGTTTCATAGCCTCCACCAAAAACAGGGCGGTACATGAAAATATTTTCTGAAACTAGCTGTGCAAAATCTTTATCAGGCGTAACCATAAAGGTTTTATAACCTGCTTTTTCAGCCTGTTTAGAAAGGGTTCCTATAACATCATCTGCTTCATATCCTTCTTTTACCATAATAGGAATGTGCATGGCTTTTAAAATCTCATAAATATAAGGTACAGCGGTTTTAATGCCCTCAGGTGTTTCATCTCTATTAGCCTTATAAGCTTCATACATTTCTACACGATCAGCACTACCGCCTTTATCAAAACATACGGCCAAATGATCTGGACGTTCACGTTTAATAACATCTAATAAAGAATTCATAAAGCCCATGATGGCTGAGGTATCTTCCCCTTTTGAATTAATTCTAGGATTTTTAATAAAAGCATAATAGCCTCGAAAAATCAAAGCATAAGCATCTACTAAAAAAAGGCGTTTTTGATCTGACATGTTGATTGTTTTGATAGAAACCAAAGCTACAAAAAGTTAATCGTTTAAAACAGTCAATACATAGCTGGATTTTAAAAATGGATGGCTTGAATTCTTAACAATTAGTTAAATAAAAATAAGTGAACAGATTATGGAATAGAATACGCCTATATTTGAGTAAAAAAGAAATATGCTACGTTGGATTATTTTTATTGTGGTCTTTTTGGTTATTGATTTTTATGCCTTTCAAGCATTTAAAACTGTTGTAAAGAACAATTGGCTACAAATGGTTTATTGGTTAATCACCTTACTGGTTATCTTCAATTTTATTTTTAACTATTACGGTTTTGATAGAAGCAATGGGTTTTCACATGTTCATGCCTATGCTTTTGGGTTTTTTATAGCGCTTTTAGTGCCCAAGATGATCGTATTAGGATTTATGTTTGCCGAAGATGTATTTAGAGTTCCGCAAGCCATTTACAGATATTTTACAGAGGGTAATGCTGCTCAGGGTAATTATTTTGCATCCCGACGTGCTTTTATTAGTAAGATGGCCCTAGGTATTGCTGCTATTCCTCTTGCATCTATTATTTATGGTATTTATAAAGGAAAGTATAATTATAAAGTATTAAAATACACCCTTAATTTTGAGGATTTACCGGACGCTTTTGATGGTTATAAACTCACCCAAATTAGTGATATTCATTCGGGGAGTTTTGATAATCTGGATAAGGTCAAGTATGCCGTAGACTTGATTAATGAACAAAAAAGTGATGTTATATTATTTACAGGAGATATTGTAAATAATAAGGCTGAAGAGTTGGTGCCTTACAAAGAGGTGTTTAACAAATTAAAGGCTAAAGATGGTTTGTATTCTGTTCTAGGGAATCATGATTATGGCGATTACGTGAAATGGGAATCAGATGAGGCTAAACATCAAAACTTAGAGGATTTAAAAAACCTTCAAAAAGAAATTGGATTTAATTTATTGTTGAATGAAAGCAAATTTCTTGAAAAGAACGGCGAACGCATTGCCTTAGTTGGTGTTGAAAATTGGGGCGCTGGAGGTTTTAAAAAGGCAGGCGACTTAAAAAAAGCCGCTCGAAATGTGCATGAAAATGATTTTAAAATATTAATGAGTCATGACCCTTCCCATTGGGAAAGAGAAATCATTAATGATGATTATCATTATCATTTAACCTTAAGTGGGCATACACATGGGATGCAATTTGGTATTGAAATTCCGGGATGGTTTAAATGGAGTCCTGTAAAATGGCGTTATAAGTATTGGGCTGGTATATATAAAGAGATGGGGCAGTATATTAATGTGAATAGGGGGTTTGGTTATTTAGCTTTTCCAGGTCGTGTAGGGATATGGCCAGAAATAACCGTAATTGAACTCAAGAAAGGTAAGCCCCTAGCATAATTAATATTATAACTTGCCATTAAGAAGAAAATGCTTATTTTAGAGAAATACATGACTTAAATACAGATAGAACCTAAATGTAAATTATTATTTCAAAAAAAAACGTAGGTTTGTATACGTGTACTTGACTAATAAACAATAAAGTATGTCAAAATTTGGGGAACTTATAGATGTTGAAATTCCAGTTTTGCTAGATTTCTATACGGAATGGAATGATCAATCAGAGCAGATGCATTTAATCTTAAGGGATGTGGCTGCTGCCCTAGGCGATAAGGCAAAGGTGATAAAAATTGATGTTGAAAAAAATCAAGAATTGGCTGAGGCTCTTCGGGTAAAAACACTTCCAACACTTATTATCTACAAAGGCGGTGAAATGAAATGGCGCCAAAGTGGTGAGCAAGATGCTAACGCTCTCATTGGCATAATTCAAGAATACATTTAATTGAATAAAGGTAGCAAGTTAAGTTACGAGTTCAATTAAATAGCATCTTGTAAAGATTCAAAACGAAAGCCTTTGTCATTAAAATAATCTAACATTCTTGGTAATGCGTATTGCATGTTTTTAGATGCTTTGACACTGTCATGAAACACCACAATACTCCCCTGAGTAGTTTTTGCTAAAATATTTTTTAAACAAGTTTCTTTATCTACGGAATGGTCCCAATCAAAAGATAAAATATCCCACATGATTATTTTATAATCTAAGGCGATAAGATGTCTGCCTTGTTTTGGTGTGATTTGACCATATGGTGGTCTGAAAAACTTAATAGCTCCCAGATTTAACCTTTGGTGCTCTATAACCGTTTTAGCTTCAGCAATATTTTTTAAGTAATCTTTCGTGTTGTTTTTCCAACCTTTTATATGGTTTTGAGTATGGTTGCCTATAGCATGCCCCTCAAGTATGGTTCGCCTGAAAATATCTGGATGCTTTTCAATATTGGCACCAATGCAAAAAAAGGTGGCTTTGGCATGGTATTGATTTAAAAGATCTAAAGTCCAATTCGTGATTTCAGGCGTTGGGCCGTCATCAAAAGTTAAGTAAATCACCTTTTCCTGCGTTGGAATATCCCAAATGTAATTTGGGAACATTTTTTTTGCAACAACAGGGGTTTTTACAGGTGCTAAGGTCATGCCTTAAACATATCAATGATTAATTTGAACTGTCACTTTCTAATTGTAATGCATCGCGCTCTGGGATATCACTATCCATACGCTCCTGGGGTTCAGGTTCATCTTCTCCATAAAAATGCCTGAATGACTTTAAATAATTATTAAAGATGTCTCCTTCAGTTTCAGCAAAATCAATGTCATACTTAATTAAAACATCAACCAAGCCTTTGTAACGCTGTATGTCCGTATAAATATCCTCGAACAGACGTTCTTGTTTGTCAATTTTCAACCTACTATAATACACTAGATTTTCTTGATATTTCTTGGCAACATCTTTAAATAAGCGTTGTGCTTTTTCTTTATTGCCAACCTCATAATAGGTACTAATATAGGGTTCTAATAGCGTATAGTATCCAAAGTATTCAATTGGCATATTATCCATAGCAATATCGGCTATTTCTTCTGCCTTATCCAGCTTGTTTTCATTGATTAACTGTTCCGCTAAACGCGCCAAATTCCCTCTGTATGTAATAGAGTTTTTTCGTGTTTCAACATCGTGATAGATGTCAGGACTCCCGCTATTACCCCAATCCCAATTCTTAACTTTTTCATACATCAAATCACTATCAACACGTCCCATATCAAATGGGTTTGCTCTATCAACTGGGGTTTTAATTGGAACAAGTTTATAACACATGCCATCCAATTGAAGATAGTCTTTCATCCAAATATAATCATCATCACCAAAGCTACCACCTGTGAAATATATTGGGCGTTTCCATTCATTATTCGCCACAATGTCTAACATTAATAATCTGTTTTTGTAAAGCGCACCTCCTGTAACTTTTAGGTCAATATGAGATACAATTTTATCAGCATCTTCAGGTTTTACAGTACCCGATGTTAATGCATTTTCCTTGTTTACTGGCAAACGAAGGTAAGGTGTTGGTAAATAGGTTGCATTTGCATCTTGACTTCGCACCTTAGATAAATCAACACCCTGCTGTTGTAGTACATACTTATATTTCGTTTTAGGGTTATTACTGCCTACAAAATCTAGAAATTGCTTTACCTCTAGGGTATCCTTAATAACAGGTTGAATTATGATATAATCATTAGTGCCATATTTATATAAGTCATGCGTTAACTGAGACGGTATTGGGTCGCTTTCATAAGCTTTTCGCTTCATTTGATCTATGTACCAATCTGTTTGAAATAAACTGGTGTTTACCACACGAACATCGGTTCTGTAACCTTCTATTTCTTGAGCATACCACAGGGCAAAAGTATCATTATCACCTATGGTAAAAAGAATGGCATTTTCAGCACAAGAATCTAAATACATTTTTGCCATAGCTTTGGCTGTATATTTATCAGATCTATCATGGTCATCCCAATTGTTTGCCGCCAGAACAGCCGGAACCAATAATAAGCATGCTGCAGTAACTATTGGTGCTGCAAGTTTTTCTGGCATATATTTTTTAATGGTATCATAAATGGCATACACACCAAAACCTATCCATAATGCGAACACATAGAAGGAGCCAACAACGGAATAATCTCGCTCTCTTGGTTCAAAAGGACGTACGTTGGTATAGACCTGAATGGCAATTCCGGTAAATAAGAAAAACACCAACATCACCCAAAATCTATTTTTATCTCTATTAAATAGAAAGAAAAATCCAATAAGCCCAAGTATTAGGGGAAGTAAATAATAGGTGTTTCGTGCTTTATTGTTTATTACATCACTAGGTAAATTATCTTGAGAAAGGCCAAGATGCCATTCGTCAATAGGTTTAATACCAGTTATCCAGTTACCATGGTTATCATATCTACCTTGGATATCATCTTGTCGTCCAGAGAAGTTCCACATAAAATAGCGCCAGTACATATAACCTAATTGGTATTCAAACATGTACAAAATATTACTGCCTAAAGAGGGTTTTTCAATATCAATATAATCTTTGAACTTCTTTAAAAAGGCATTGTAATCTTCATAATCTACATTGCCTCGGGCAACATCATTTTTGAAATTAGAAACGGCCGAACGGAGTTCGTTCTCCATCTGATAGTCAGGTTTTAATTTAAAATCTAAAAAACCTGAAAACATCATATAGTTTTCGGCATGTTCGCTACTCCACATGCGGGGTAAGATTGAAGCGTGTTTTGAGTTGTAATTCTGCCTTGCATTTTTGAAATCATTAACAACAACATATTCGCCTTTTTCTTCGTCCTTTTCGTATTTTGGTTTATCATCGATGTACGGATTGTTGTCATCTAAATAAGCGTACTGGTCTGTAAACTGGGGGCCATAGAATAAGTGTGTCTCAGGATACTGCTCTAAATTGTAGTATGCCAAGAGTTCTCGTGCACTTGATGGATTATTTTCATTAATCACCACATTGGCATTTGCGCGAATAGGAAGCATGAGCCACGTTGAAAATCCTATAATTATAAAGGTAATACACAGAATTCCAGTGTTTAAATGCACATAGTTTTTTTGGCGTGTATATTTTATAGCATAAAATATAACAGCAATTAACGTAATGCCCGCAATAATGGATCCTGAGTTAAAAGGGAGCCCAATGGTATTCACGAAAAATATTTCGAAAACACTAAAAATCTTTAAGATATTAGGTGCTAAAAGCTTAAAAACAAATAATAGAATACCAACCGATACTACGTTTGCAATAATGAAGTTTTTTACGGTAATGGTTTTGTAGTTTTTAAAATAGTAGAGTAAACCAATGGCTGGAATGGTCAATAAGCCCATAAAGTGAACTCCAAAAGAAAGACCTATAATAAAAGCAATTAAAATAAGCCAACGATTACCTCGTGGCGTATCCATATCCTGCTCCCAACGTAAACCTAGCCAAAACAAGGCAGACATAATTAACGTTGCCATAGCGTATACTTCAGTTTCAACGGCATTAAACCAAAATGAATCTGTGAAGGTAAATGCTAAACTTCCAACTAATCCACTACCTAAAATAGCTATGGCTTTACCTTGAGGTAAATCGCCATTTGTTCCCACTAGTTTATTGAGTAGAAGTGTTATGGTCCAGAACATAAATAAAATGGTGAATGCACTGGCAACAGCACTCATCATATTCATCATAAAACCAACTTGAGAAGGTTCAAACGCAAACATAGAGAAAAAAGCACCCATCATTTGAAATAGTGGCGCTCCTGGTGGGTGACCTACTTGCAATTTGGCTGAAGTTAAAATATATTCCCCTGCATCCCAAAAGCTAACTGTGGGTTCAACGGTTAAACTGTAGGTTATAAGTGCTATTAAAAAAGAAAACCAACCTAAAATTGTATTCCATTTTTTATAGTCAGAATGTGCCATGTATTTCATTAATTTGTTTGCTGAGGCGAATTTAACAATAAATATGAAATGAGACGTAACTATTTAGTTTGTCTTAACATAAAAGGGTTTTTCCATGTTTTTGAAATAGATGAGAACGCTGTCGTCAGAGAATATTTGTAAGGACTTTTCGGTAAGCTATAGAAATTGATAATTATTTTTTAAAAAATACTTGTGCAAAAAAAATATTATATTAAATTTGCACCCTCATTACATGAATGGCCCATGGTGTAACTGGCAACACGTTGGTTTTTGGTACCAAAGAGTCTAGGTTCGAGCCCTAGTGGGCCAACAAAAGTCTTCCTTTTTTAAGGAAGACTTTTTTATTGGGTCAAAATTGAATCTTCTACTGTCTTTGTGCTTTTTCTTTAATTAATTACAAATCCAATTGTTAATCATGCTTTCTTAATATAGGCTTAATGTTTTGAAGTTTGGCATAGCTTTAATTTAATACTTCAGTCTCATGCTTTACATCAAAATAATTTTAAGGTAATATTGAGGTTTTTTATAATTCATTCATTTGAGGATAAATTAATCGAATCAAAAAAGAATGAAAAAAATTACTTTTTTTGCTAGTGTACTAGCATTATGTTTTACTGCTGTTCAGGCCCAAAACCCTTTGCAGTTTTTATCGAATTATGAGACCAATACTGAAGGTTCAGCTGAAACTGTAGCCTATGATGTAATCAATCAGCAAGCTTTCTTTACCAATTCTGCAAATAATAGCTTTACGATAGTAGATATTAGTAACCCATCTACTCCTGTATTAGTAAAAAATGTAGACTTATCAACTTATGGCGCTGGACCTAATTCTGTCGCGGTAAATGGAAGTATTGTTGCTGTGGCAGTTGAAGCCGATCCTAAACAAAATCCTGGAAAAGTTGTGTTTTTTAATTTGGATGGTGTTTATGTGAATGAAGTTACTGCTGGTGCATTGCCAGATATGTTGACATTTACTCCTGACGGTATGAAACTCTTGGTCGCGAATGAGGGTGAGCCTTCTGGCGATTACATCAATGATCCTGAAGGAGCAATATCCATAATTGATTTAAGTGCTGGTGTTGCTTCGGCGACTGTAACGCCTATAAATTTTAATGCTTATGATGATAAAAAAGCAAGTCTTCAGAATAAAGGCATTAGAATATTTGGGAATAATGGCGCGGCTACCGTATCTCAAGATTTAGAGCCAGAATTTATAACCGTAGTTGAAGATGGCTCAAAAGCTTATGTAAACTGTCAAGAAAACAATGCTTTGGTGGTTGTTGATTTAAGCAATAATTCTGTTTTGGATATTCTACCTCTTGGTTATAAAAACCATTTGTTAGGTACGCCTTCAGTTACTAGTTATGTTGTTAATGATTTGGTATCCGCATGGCCTTCATTAGGAACTCCAGTTTACGATGGAGGTCAGGATGCTGTGGCATTGGGTGGCTTTTCTGGATTGTATTATGATGCTGCAAACTCTACGGCTACAAATTATGTATTCTATGCCGTGCCAGATAGAGGGCCAAACGATGCTGCGGTTGCTAAAGCTGAAGTTATCCCCGCTTCTTCTCAAAACTTGAGACCATTTAAATTGCCTAATTACCAAGGTAGAATAGCAAAATTTACTTTAAATAAGAATACAGGCAATATTACTTTAGATGATCAAATTTTATTGACCAGAAAGGATGGAACTACACCTATTACTGGAAAAGGTAATATCCCCGGTTTTGATGAGGTTCCTGTGACATATACAGATGAGGCCACAGCCTATACCCACGCCGACTATGTTGATGGCGCTTCAGAAGAATATCATGAGTTGGTCTATGATGCCTACGGAGGCGATTTTGAAGGTGTTTTAATGGATAAGGACGGTAAATTTTGGATGTGCGATGAGTACAGACCAGCCTTATATAAGTTTGAAGCTAATGGGCAACTCATTGAGCGCTATGTGCCTTCTGGAACCTCATTATTAGGAACAACACCTCAGGCTGTTGGAGCCTTCGGCGCTGAAACATTACCAGAAGTCTATTCTAAACGCAGAGCGAATAGAGGTTTTGAAGCGATTGCTTACGATGAAGTAAATCATATCATCTATGCCTTTATACAGTCGCCGTTGTACAACCCATCTAGTGCAACCAAAATTAATTCAGATGTCATTAGAATTTTAGGGGTTAACGCAGATACTGGCGTTCCTGTAAGTGAATATGTATACTTATTAGAAAGAAACCGAGATGCTGGTTACGCCTCATCTAGAGTTGATAAAATGGGAGATGCTGTTTATACTGGAAATGGAAAATTCTTGGTTATTGAGCGAGATTCTGAAGGCCCTACTGTGGCAACAGGGAAAAAGTATATTTTCGAAATTGATATTAATTACGCAACAAATATTCTAGGCAATGGGAACTATGGCGGAAAAGAATTAGAAGCATTGACCGCAGATGAAATAGCAGCAGAAGGTATTTTGGCGGTTCATAAAACGAAAGTGCTGAACTTGCCATCTGTTGGTTATCAGGGGTCAGATAAAGCGGAAGGTATTGCACTATTGTCAAATAATGAAATTGCAGTAATAAATGATAACGACTTTGGCCTAGCTGGAGCAGGAATTACAGATAATAGTGTGCTCGGCATTATTTCGTTTGCCAATGATTTTGGTTTTGATGCCTCTAATAGAGATGATGCTATTAATATTACACAACGTCCTACCTTGGGCATGTTTATGCCAGATGCGGTGTCTTCATATAGTGTTAATGGTGTAAATTATATTGTAACGGCTAATGAAGGTGATGCTAGAGATTATGATGGATACTCTGAGGAGGAACGCGTGAAAGATTTAACCTTAAATGCATTATATTACCCGGATGCTTCAGCCCTTCAAACAGATGCGAATTTAGGGCGTTTAAAAACGACCACTGCTACGGGTGATTATAATAATGATGGTGAGATTGAGCAAATTTACTCCTATGGCGCCAGATCATTTTCAATTTTTGATGAATACGGAAATTTAGTGTTTGATAGTGCCGACCAGTTTGGCCGAAAAATAGCATCAGAAGAACCAGCTTTATTTAATGAAGATGAAAGCGGGTTAGATGATCGATCTGATGATAAGGGTGGTGAGCCAGAGGCTATTGCTATTGGAGCAATAGATGGCAAAACCTATGCCTTTATTGCTTTAGAAAGACAAAGTTCTATTTTAATGTATGATATCACAGATCCTAATGATGTTGAGTTTATTACCTATTATATGGGAAATAGAACGTCTGGAGATATAGCGCCAGAGATTATTAAATTTGTGCCTGCTGCCGATAGTCCAGATTCAAAAGATTTATTGTTAGTAGGATATGAGGTTAGTGGATCAATGGCTATCATTCAAATAGGCGATTCTGTATTAAGTATTAGTAAAAAGGTTGCTAAGAATGATTTCAGAATTTATCCAAACCCGGTAATAAATACTAATCTGAAATTTAATAAAACACTTTCTGGGGCCATTTACAATATTAATGGTCAAGAGATAAAAAGATTTGAAAGCAAAAAATCTCTAAATGTGTCTCAATTGACTTCAGGAATATATATTATTAAAACCTTAGGCCATGGCGTAAAACGCTTTGTTAAATTATAAAAAGTATTGTAACAAATTCAAAAAATCTCATTCCATGGAATGGTTTTTTTGGGGTTTACGGGCATTAAAAAAAGTTAGTGTCTTAAAGATGTTATTGATAAATTTAAAGGGGGTACAAGAAATTGTTACCCCTTTTGTTATTTATATTTTAAAGGTAATCACAGGGCGTTTGGCATGATTTACTAGATCTTCACTAATACTGCCATTAAAAAAATGGGAGATCCCTTGTCTTCCATGTGTGCTCATACCTATTAATTGTGCGTCAATAGATTGAGCAAAGTTCATGATGCCTTTTTCAATATTGACATCATTAAATATGTTTGTCGTGTAATTAGAAAAATCTGAGGCCTCTTCAAATATTTTCATGCGTCTTTTAGAGCTTTCCGTAGTAATAAATTTGTTTGGCGTATTTACCATAAGTAAATGTATTTTGGCATTTAATTTTTTGGCAAATTCAATAGCTTTTTTGTAAGAAGGAATACTTTCGTTTTTGAAGTCTGATGCAAACACAAAATCCTTAACTGTAAAAGCTTCGTGTTCTTTTTTGATAACTAAAACGGGTATCTCAGATGTTCTAACTACTTTTTCTGTATTACTCCCTATAAGCATTTCTGTTAAGCCACTTGATCCATTAGAACCCATAATTATGAGGTCAATTTCATTTTTTTGACAAACATGAAAAATTCCTTTGAATATTTCGTGAAAATCAACGGTTTCATGAATGGTAAGGCCTTTTAGATAGGGTTTTTCTAGGAGTTTTTCAAACCTATTATGTGCTAGCTTCATAAAAAACATAGCCTCTGGTAGGTCGTTGTATGAATTTAAAGGGTCTACTTCCTGCAAAGGGATTTCTAAGATGTGTAATAGGTAAATTTCGCAATGGTGTTCTCTGGCAAATTGCGCTGCAACTTTTAGAGCATTTTCAGCTTGGTCAGAAAAATCGGTGGGTACAAGTAGTTTTCGCATATTCTTAGAGATAAGATGTATCTAAATTTATGACTTTTTCCTTTAAAAATCAATAAAATATTATATATTTGCACCGTTGAAAGGCGAAAATAATGAATATGAGGGGACGGATAGTCCCCTCTTTTTATACTAAGAAATGTTTAAAACAAAAGTAACGGAACTACTTGAAACTGCGCTAATAGAGCGTTCAGACTTGTTTCTTATTGATTTTTCAATTAACAGTGAAAATCATATTAAAGTTATAATTGATGGAGATCAAGGCGTTTTGGTTGAAGACTGTATGTTTATAAGCAGAGCTATTGAACATAATTTAGATAGAGAAGAAGAAGATTTTTCTTTGGAAGTGATGTCTGCTGGAGCGGGAGCTGTGTTTTCGCATAAGCGGCAATACAAAAAGAATCTAAAAAGAACACTTCAAGTAAGAACAAGTACCGAAGAGTTAGAAGGTGCCCTTACTGGAGTGACGGATGAGAATATTACTTTAGAGTGGAAGGTTAGAGAACCAAAACCTGTAGGTAAAGGAAAAGTGACAGTAAAAAAGGAAGCAGTTATTCCTTTTCAAGATATTGTAGAGGCAAAAGTTATGATTAAATTTTAATTTAAAAGAGATATGGAAAATGTCGCGTTAATTGAATCATTTTCAGAATTCAAAGACGATAAGCTAATTGACAGAGTTACGTTAATGGCAATTTTAGAAGACGTATTTAGAAGCGCCTTAAAGAAGAAGTTTGGCGATGATGATAATTTTGATATCATTGTGAATCCAGATAAAGGGGATTTAGAAATATGGCGAAATAGAATTGTTGTTGCTGATGGTGAAGTAGAAGAACCAAATCAAGAAATTACGTTAACTGAAGCACGAAAGATAGAACCAGATTTTGAAGTAGGGGAAGATGTATCTGAAGAGGTGAAACTTATTGATTTAGGAAGAAGAGCTATTTTGGCATTGCGTCAAAATTTGATTTCTAAAATTTATGAGCATGATAATACCATTATCTATAAGCAGTTTAAGGATTTAATAGGTGAAATTTATACTGCCGAAGTACATCATATTCGCCATAGAGCGGTAATTTTGTTAGATGATGAAGGTAATGAAATAGTCTTGCCAAAAGACAGACAAATTCCTTCTGATTTCTTTAGAAAAGGAGATAATGTTAGAGGGATTATTGATAGTGTAGAATTAAAAGGCGCTAAGCCTACCATTATAATGTCAAGAAGCTCTCCTGTGTTTTTAGAAAAGTTATTTGAACAAGAAATTCCTGAGGTGTTTGATGGTTTAATAACAATCAAGCATGTAGTGAGAATACCAGGCGAAAAAGCAAAAGTAGCTGTAGATTCTTATGATGATAGAATTGACCCAGTAGGTGCTTGTGTTGGTATGAAAGGTTCAAGAATTCACGGTATTGTTCGTGAATTAGGTAATGAGAATATTGATGTTATTAACTATACCAATAACCTGCAATTGTTTATTACTAGAGCATTAAGCCCAGCAAGAGTGACTTCAATTAAACTTAATGAAGAAACAAAGCGTGCTGAGGTTATTTTAAAGCCGGAAGAAGTAAGTAAAGCCATTGGTAGAGGTGGTCATAATATAAGATTAGCAGGTCAGTTAACAGGCTATGAAATTGACGTCTTTAGAGAAGGTGCTGAAGAAGATGTTGAGTTAAGAGAATTTACTGACGAAATAGAAGGCTGGATTATTGAAGAATTTAGTAAAGCTGGTTTAGATACAGCCAAAAGTATTCTTGAGCAAGAAGTTAATGATTTGGTTAAAAGGACTGATTTGGAAGAAGAAACCATCAAGGATGTCATTAGAATTCTTAAAGAAGAATTTGAAGAATAGTAAATAAAAGTGCAGTTTTGCATGATTGTTATGCCTTAAGAGGTATAATGTATATATTTGAGTATTATTAAAGGCGATTTATGGCTGAAACAATTAGATTAAATAAAGTATTACGCGAGCTTAACATCTCTCTAGATCGTGCCGTAGAATTCTTGGATTCAAAAGGCGTGTCTATTGAGAAGCGTCCAACTACAAAAATTTCACAGGAAACATATAATATGCTTTCAGGTGAATTTGAGACGGATGCGAATAAAAAAGTGAAATCGCAAGAAGTGGGTGAAGCTAAGCTTAAGGAAAAGGAGGATTTACGTATAAAACGTGAGAAAGAATTGGAAGCAAAGCAGAAAGCACAGGAAGCCATAGAGAAAGCCAGACAAGAAGAGGTAGTAAAAGCTTCAAAAACCCTTTCAGGACCTAAGCAAGTTGGAAAAATTGATTTAGGTGGTGAAAAGAAAATCGAACAAGCCCCTGTTGTTGAAAAGAAAGAGGAACCTGTAAAAACGCCTGAATTAGCCCCTGTTAAAGAGGAGGTGATTAAGGCTAAAGCGCCTAAGTTGGAGTTGAAACCTGTTGCGCAAAAACAAGCTGAAAAGATTGTAAAAGAAGAGGTGAAAGCCGATAAAGCTGTTCCTTCAAAGGAGCCTGTGGCACAACAGCCTACGAAAACAGATGAAGATGGTAATGTGATTCCTGATGAAAAGGTTAAAACGCAATATCAAAAACTTACAGGACCTAAAATTTCTGGGGATAAGATTGATTTATCACAATTCAATAAACCTAAGAAAAAGAAGGAAGATAAAAAACCTGAGGCTAAATCTAACGACGCTACAAAAAAGAAACGTCGTCGTATTAGCAAAGCTGGAGCGCCAAATAGTGGTGGACCAGGAAGATCTGGAAGACCAGGAGGAGCTGGAAGTAGACCAGGAGGAAATGATAGGTTTAAAGGTAAACCAGGTCAAGGGCGACGTAATATTGTAAAAGAGGAGCCTTCTGAGGAAGATGTTAAGAAACAAGTTAGAGAGACTCTTGAGAAACTTCAGGGTAAATCTAACAAAGGAAAAGGTGCCAAATACAGAAGAGACAAAAGAGATCAACACAGAGAACAAACTGAAATTGATCAGCAAATAGAAGCTGCTGAAAGCAAAATAATCAAAGTAACTGAGTTTGTTACAGCAAGTGAAATGGCAACCATGATGGATGTTAGTGTAACACAGATCATTTCGGCATGTATGTCACTTGGTATGATGGTTACTATGAATCAGCGTTTAGACGCCGAGACACTATCAATTGTTGCTGAGGAGTTTGGTTATAAAGTTGAGTTTGTTACTGCTGATATTGAAGAGTCTATTGAAGAAGTAGAAGATAAGCCAGAAGATTTAAAACCTCGTGCGCCAATTGTTACAGTAATGGGGCATGTTGATCATGGTAAAACATCGCTTCTGGATTATATACGTAAAGAAAATGTTATTGCTGGTGAATCTGGAGGAATCACGCAGCATATTGGTGCCTACGGTGTTGAATTAGAAAATGGACAAAAAATTGCCTTTTTAGATACACCTGGTCACGAGGCCTTTACGGCCATGCGTGCTCGTGGAGCTCAAGTAACGGATATAGCGATAATTGTAGCGGCTGCAGATGATGATATTATGCCACAAACTAAGGAGGCTATATCTCATGCACAGGCTGCTGGAGTGCCAATAGTTTTTGCCATTAATAAGGTGGATTTACCTGCTGCCAACCCTGAGAAAATTAAAGAAGGTTTAGCTAATATGAATTTATTGGTTGAAGACTGGGGAGGTAAAGTGCAATCGCATGATATTTCTGCAAAAATAGGAACAGGAGTAAAAGAATTATTAGAGAAAGTATTGCTTGAAGCTGAGTTATTAGAGCTGACTGCAAACCCAGATAAGCCGGCGGTAGGAACCGTTGTGGAAGCCTTTTTAGATAAAGGACGTGGATATGTGTCTACAGTATTAGTTCAGGCTGGTACCTTACGCGTTGGTGACTATATTTTGGCAGGTAAAAACAGTGGAAAGGTTAAAGCCATGCATGATGAGCGGGGTAATGATATTGAAGCGGCAGGGCCTTCAACACCGGTATCTGTATTAGGTTTAGATGGTGCGCCACAAGCAGGTGATAAGTTTAATGTGTTTGAAGATGAGCGTGAAGCAAAACAGATTGCCTCCAAACGAGCGCAATTGCAACGTGAGCAATCGGTTAGAACACAACGACATATTACGCTTGATGAAATTGGACGTCGTATTGCACTTGGGGATTTCCAAGAGTTGAATATTATTCTTAAAGGTGATGTGGATGGTTCAGTTGAAGCATTAACGGATTCATTCCAGAAGTTATCTACTGAAGAAATTCAAGTGAACATTCTACATAAAGGTGTAGGTGCTATTACTGAAAGTGATGTGTTATTAGCTTCGGCATCTGATGCAATTATCGTTGGGTTTAATGTTAGACCTGTAGGAAATGCGCGCATGATTGCTGATAAAGAAGAAATTGATATTAGAACATATTCAATTATCTATGACGCCATAAACGATCTTAAAGATGCTATGGAAGGTATGTTGTCTCCAGAGGTTAAAGAGGAGATTACAGGTACTGCTGAAATTAGAGAAATGTTTAAAGTCTCTAAAGTTGGAACTATTGCTGGATGTATGGTAACTAATGGTAAGATTCTTAGAAATTCAGGCATTCGTTTAATTCGTGATGGTGTTGTTGTCTTTACAGGAGAATTGGCATCGTTAAAACGATTTAAAGATGATGCCAAGGAGGTAACTAAGGGGTATGACTGTGGTATGCAGATTAAGAATTATAATGATATTAAAGAAGGCGATATTATTGAGGCATTCCATGAAGTGGAAGTTAAGAAAAAGCTTAAATAAAGCGCTTATAACATACTAATTCACTTTTGTGAATATGATTTGGAAAGACACCTGTTTTGAAAATAGGTGTTTTTTTTGTGAAAATTTTAATGTACCTTCCTTGTGGTTAAATAGCTATTAATCAATTTCTTAACAAAAAATGAATAATCATGAAAAAAACAATTACCATTTTAGGACTGTTACTATGTCTAGGTCTAGCAAATCGTTCTATGGCACAACAGGAGGGGTTTATAGGCGAAATTAAAATGTTTGGGGGTAATTTTGCGCCAAGAGGTTGGGCATTTTGTAATGGACAGCTCTTACCTATAAGCCAAAATCAAGCTTTGTTCTCCATTCTTGGTACAACATATGGTGGCGATGGACGGACTACATTTGCTTTGCCTGACTTAAGAGGAAGAGTGCCGGTACATTCAGGAAACGGTCCGGGTTTATCAACTTATCGTTTAGGCCAAAAGGGTGGATTTGAAACAACTACTATAACCGTAGCTAATATGCCAGTACATTCCCATCCTTACGCTGCTCCAGCAGTTTCTGAAGATGGTAATACTTCTGATCCTACAAATGCAGTACCTGGAGGAACAAAGGTCTTAGATAAAGAATATTCTACAGAAACGCCTAATACAACTATGAAATCAGGAGGAACAGGTAATACAGGAGGAAGTCAACCTATGAATATAGTACAACCCTATGGAACGGTTAATTATATTATCGCACTAGTTGGAGTTTTTCCATCAAGATCCTAATCTGTGCAATTATGAAAACCTTTATACAAGCGATAATAATACTTGGTATGGTTGTGCTAAGTTATGGTCAAATTACATTCAACGGGGCTCACCCTTTGTTTGATGACCAAAGTTTTGTTTTTAGTTTTGAAGCTATAGATGATACTGGACGACATAGTTATACCACCGCTCCTATTGATGGTAATCAACCATGTAGCGGTATAGGTATTTGTGAACTAAAAATTAGTTGGAATAATACAGATAGACAATGGGAAATGTTGGCAGACGATGGAAATGGAAGTTTTATTTCGCCATACGTCATATTTATTAATAAAGAAGCCTCAAAGCCAAATCCACCTGGACTAAATTTAGGTATTTGGGAGGTGAATACAGATCTCCTTACTTTAGAGCAGGCTGGAGGAAATTTAACGACGAGTAATACTTTATTAACAGGAAATGTGCAAGAAACCGCCTTGAGTGTTTCTAAGCAAGCACTCATGAATGGGCTTGGGATTTATCCTAATCCTGTTAGTGAACTGCTTTATATTGATACTGATTTAGCGCTAGATGCTATTGCTATTTATGATGTTAGAGGGTACTTGGTTTTAGGTGTCGATGTTGTTTCTTCATCTATTGATGTGTCTACCTTGTCAAGTGGCTTGTACTTTCTGAAAATAAATTCTGAGAGCATGGCTGTGACAAAAAAGATTGTGATAAATTAATCTGTAAAGTAATAGGCAAATCTTCAATTGAACCGTCTAAAAATTAAAAAAGCAATCTAATTAGATTGCTTTTTTAATTCATGCCTTACTATAATTTTTCTTTTTTTGGCTTAAAAATAAAGGCAGTAGGGAACTCTTTTTTGATAATTTTCAAAGCCCGGTCCGCTTCTAATCGGGTCCTGAAATTACCAGTCCAAATTTTAAAATTAGGCGTTTCATATTGTATTGAAGCCTCCTTATCTGCAAAGATTTCGGTGAACTCTTTTTTGGATTCTAAGGCTTCCGAACGTCCGCCAGAATAAATTTGAATTTTATAACGATCGGGGTCGTATTCATTTTTATTCATTTCTTTTTTAGTCTCGAGTAGGGTGCTTATTTTATGGTCTTGATTTATGCTAATATGGCCTTGCTGAGCAAAACCATACGTTGTTGCTAAGGCAAAACATAAAACGACAAATAATGCTGGTTGAAATGAAGTTGATGTCATATTTTAATAGTATTTATGCAAATGTAAAAGTATTAAACTTATTTCATGGTGATTTTATTATTTAGAATCCCTCTAAATTATGTATTAACGTTTCTTTAGTATTTCGGGAATCGACTTTAAATATTACTTTTGCCTGAGATTTTATAACCGTATTTTTTTTCATCTTAGAGATGACAAAAGTCATACCAAAGTTAAGAAGTTAATTTAACCAAAAATATGAGAAAGGTGATTCACCGAAAATTAAGCAAAAACTTTCTTCGTTTAGGCTTAATTCTATTATTAGCGTTTACAAGTTCACTTTCTGCACAGGAAGGTGATCCAGTCAAAGGAAAATCTTTATTTAATGCCAATTGTGCAGCGTGTCATCAGTTAGATAAAAAGATGACAGGTCCTGCATTACGAAATGTAGAAACTCGTTTATCTGATGATCAAGGTTTAGATAGAGAATGGATTTATGCATGGATTCGTAATAGTGCAGGTTTAATCAAGTCTGGTGACGCTTACGCCAATAAAGTGTACAACGAGTATGGGGGTGCTGCTATGACGGCTTTTCCGCAACTTTCAGATGAGGATTTAAATAATGTTTTAGCCTATACCGCTGAAGAAAAGAAAGCACCGGCTGCTCCGGCTGCTGCTGCGGGTGTGCAAGCTGTTCAATCATCAGGAGGGATTTCTAATGAGCTTATTTTAGGAGCTCTAGCCATTCTTTTTATTCTTTTAGCTGCTGGCTTGTATTTAGTAAATAAGACCTTGCGTCGATTTGCTGTGGCTCAGAATATTGAATTAGAACTTGAGACGGGGAGAAAACCACTTTGGAAAGCATTTGTGCAAAATCAATTTTTAATGATTGTTGTTGCTATTTTCTTTTTACTGTCTAGTGCGTATTTTGTTTATGGTTATTTATCTCAAATAGGAGTTGATCAAGGGTATCAACCTGTTCAGCCTATTCATTTCTCACACAAAATACATGCAGGTGATAATGGTATAGATTGTAAATATTGTCACTCTTCAGCACGGGTTAGTAAGACCTCAGGTATTCCGTCTTTAAATATTTGTATGAACTGTCATAAGTCAATTTACGAATACAACGGAGAAACGTCTGCTGAGTATTCTAAGGAGTTCTATGATGGTGAGATTAAGAAGTTATATGCAGCTGCAGGATGGGATGATGCTGATCAAAAATATACAGGAGATTCTCAACCAGTGAAATGGGTGCGCATTCACAATTTGCCTGATTTTGCTTATTTCAATCACTCACAACACGTTACTGTTGCAGGTGTTGAATGTCAAACATGTCACGGTCCAGTTGAAGAAATGGAAATTATGTACCAGCATGCGCCTTTAACTATGGGTTGGTGTATTAATTGTCATAGAGAAACAAATGTTGATGTTAAGGACAATGCTTACTACGAGAAAATTCACGAAGAATTATCTAAGAAGTATGGTGTTGATAATTTAACAGCTGCTCAAATGGGTGGTCTAGAATGTGGTAAATGTCACTACTAGGTTTCTTAAGTGAAACAAAAAATTAATTAAGAAGTAATTCAATTATATAATATGTCATCAAACAAGAAATACTGGAAAAGTGTTGAGGAGCTAAACGAAAACAGCTCTATTGTTGAGACGCTAAAACAAAACGAGTTTGTAACAGAAATTCCAACTGATGAGTTTTTAGGTGATAAAGAAACATTAGAGAATACTGCTACAACGCGTCGCGATTTCTTAAAATATGTAGGGTTTAGTACAGCGGCAGCTTCTTTAGCAGCTTGTGAAGGACCTGTTAAAAAATCAATTCCTTACGTAGTGCAGCCAACTGAGATCATTCCAGGTGTTGCCAACTACTATGCAACAACAATTGCGGATGGTTTTGATTTTGCGAGTGTTTTAGTAAAAACGCGTGAAGGTCGTCCAATTAAAATTGAAAATAACAACTTAGCTAGTACGAACGGAAGCGCTAATGCTAGAGTTAATGCTTCAGTTTTAGGTTTGTATGATAGCTTGAGAGTTCAAGGGCCCAAAAAAGACGGTTCTTCAATTTCATGGAGCGATTTTAATGCCGAAACAACGAAAGTTTTAAATAGCTTAAAAGGGTCTGATAAGTCTATTGTTTTATTAACACAGACGTATGCTAGTCCTTCAACTTCTAACTTGATTGCAGATTTCAAAGAAGAATACGGTAATGTAAACCATGTCGTTTATGATGCTATTTCTGAGTCTGCTGCTATTGAGGCTTTTCAAAATAAGTACGGTCAAAAAGGTTTAGCTTCTTACGATTTTTCGGAAGCTATGACTATTGTTTCTGTTGGTGCTGATTTCTTAGGCGATTGGCAAGGTGGAGGATTTGATTCAGGATATTCTAAGAATAGAGTTCCTGATCATGGAAAAATGTCTCGTCACGTACAGTTTGAGTCTAATATGTCTTTAACTGGTGCAAATGCTGATAAACGTGTACCATTAACACCATCACAACAGAAATTAGCTTTAGCGAAATTATATAGCTTGGTAACAGGGGCTAACGTTTCTGTTAGTGGTTTACCAGAATCTGTTGAGGCAGCTGTAAAAAGTGCAGCGTCGCAATTGAAGAAAGCTGGTAGTAAAGGTGTTGTAGTTACAGGTATTCAAGATGTTAATGCTCAAACTGTGGTTTTAGAGCTTAATGAGTACTTAGCAAGTAAAGCTTTTAATAGTAAAGTTGCTTTAAAAACACGTCAAGGTATTGATAGTGATGTTTCTCAATTAGTTGCAGATATGAATGCAGGTAAAGTTGGGGCAATCATTATGAGTGGTGTAAATCCGCTATATACTTTAGCAAATGAATCTGATTTTGCTGAAGGTTTAAAGAAAACGCAATTGTCAGTAGCGTTTTCTATGAAAGAAGATGAGACTTCTACTCAAGCGCAATATATTGCGGCAGCACCGCACTACTTAGAGTCATGGGGTGATGTTGAAATTAAAACAGGACATTATGGTTTAATACAACCAGCTATTCGTCCTTTGTTTGATACAAAGCAATTTCAGGACGCGTTATTAGCATGGACTAATAATGATCAATCTTACAGTGATTATATCAAGTTAATTTGGAATGAAGATATTCTTGAGGGAACTTCATATAATCAAGCTTTGCATGACGGCTCATTTGTTTCTGCGGCATTTAAAAGTGGAAATGGAAATTCAAATAACACGCACGAAGTTACTTCCAAGACATTAAAAGGAAAGAAAGATAGAACGTGGGCAGGAGGCGTTATTCATGATGTTGCTGTAGATTTGAATTTAAAGGAGGAAGATAAGGATGAATATATCACTACAACCTCTACTGTAAATAATGGTAACGGTGATTCTGCTGTAGTTGGAGGAAGCATTGGAGGTGGAAATGCCGCTCAAGCTCTAGCGTCATCTGCTAAATCACAAGGCTTAGAATTAAGTTTATATACTAAAGTAGGTATGGGAGATGGTCAACAAGCCAACAACCCATGGTTACAAGAGTTTCCAGATCCAATTACAAGAACATCTTGGGATAATTACTTGACCGTTTCAAAGGCTGACGCTGCAGAAATGGGCTTAACCAATACGCATGTCGCTAACGGTGCATTAAACGGAAGTTATGCAAATGTGACGGTAAATGGTGTTACTGTAACTGCACCAGTTATGATTCAGCCAGGACAGGCTAAAGGTTCTGTTGGATTGGCTTTTGGTTATGGAAGAACTGCAGGACTAAAAGAAGAAATGCAAACAGGTGTTAATGCTTATGCATTATACCAAAATTTTAATACGGTTCAAAATGTAACTATTGAGCCTGCAGCTGGAGAGCATGAATTTGCTTCAGTGCAGCTTCATAATACATTAATGGGGCGTGGAGATATCATTAAAGAAACGACTTTAGAGATCTTCAATACCAAGGATAAAAAGCATTGGAATGCAGTACCTGTTGTTTCTCTAAATCATGAAGAAACTCCAGTAACTTCACCAGATGTTGATTTGTGGGATGAATTTGATCGTTCAATAGGACATCATTTTAACCTTTCTGTCGATTTAAATGCGTGTACTGGTTGTGGTGCTTGTGTTATTGCATGTCATGCTGAAAACAATGTGCCTGTTGTAGGTAAAACTGAAGTACGTCGTAGCCGTGATATGCACTGGTTGCGTATAGATAGATATTACTCATCTGAAGAATCATTTGAAGGTGATAATGAGAAAAAAGATAACATTTCAGGCTTAGGAAGTTCATTAAGTGAATTTGGTGAAATGGAAAATGCTTCTGAGAATCCTCAAGTAGCGTTTCAACCTGTAATGTGTCAACATTGTAACCATGCACCTTGTGAAACTGTATGCCCTGTTGCTGCAACATCTCATGGTCGTCAAGGTCAAAACCATATGGCGTATAACCGTTGTGTAGGTACAAGATATTGTGCTAACAACTGTCCTTATAAAGTACGTCGTTTCAACTGGTTCCTTTACAATGGTAATGACGAGTTTGATTATCATATGAATGATGATTTAGGTCGTATGGTATTAAATCCTGATGTGGTTGTGCGTTCTCGTGGAGTTATGGAGAAATGTTCTATGTGTATTCAAATGACACAAAAAACAATTCTTGATGCAAAACGTGATGGTCGTCAAATTAAGGATGGTGAATTCCAAACAGCATGTTCTGCAGCTTGTAGCAACGGTGCAATGAGTTTTGGAGATATCAATGATAAAGAAAGTAAAGTTGCAAAACTTTTAGAAGATAATCGTATGTATCACTTATTGGAACACGTTGGAACAAAGCCTAATGTGCAGTACCAAACAAAAGTGAGAAATACAACAGAAGCATAAATCTAATTAAAGAATCAATTATATAATTATGGCGTCTCATTACGAAGCACCTATTAGAAGACCTTTAGTTACAGGCGAAAAATCATACCACGACGTTACTGTGGACGTGGCTAAACCTGTAGAAGGAAAAGCAAATAAACAATGGTGGATAGTTTTTGGTATCTCACTAGTGGCTTTCCTTTGGGGAATCGGATGTATTTTATACACAATATCTACAGGTATTGGAACTTGGGGTTTAAACAAGACCGTAGGTTGGGCTTGGGATATTACTAACTTCGTTTGGTGGGTAGGTATTGGTCACGCAGGAACACTTATTTCTGCAGTACTTTTATTATTCCGTCAAAAATGGAGAATGGCAATTAACCGTTCTGCAGAAGCAATGACCATTTTCTCTGTAGTGCAAGCAGGTTTATTTCCAATTATCCACATGGGTCGTCCGTGGTTAGGGTATTGGGTATTGCCAATTCCAAACCAATTTGGTTCATTATGGGTAAACTTTAACTCACCTTTACTTTGGGATGTATTTGCAATTTCAACATATTTATCGGTATCACTAGTATTCTGGTGGACTGGTTTATTACCTGATTTTGCAATGTTAAGAGATCGCGCCGTTAAGCCTTTCCAAAAGAAAATATATGCTTTATTAAGTTTTGGATGGTCTGGTAGAGCAAAAGATTGGCAACGTTTTGAAGAGGTATCATTGGTACTTGCTGGTTTAGCAACACCTTTAGTACTATCTGTACATACCATTGTATCCTTTGACTTCGCAACATCGGTGATTCCAGGATGGCATACAACAATATTTCCACCATACTTCGTTGCCGGAGCGGTATTCTCTGGATTTGCTATGGTGAATACACTTCTTATTATTATGAGAAAAGTGTGTAACCTTGAAGATTATATTACAGTACAGCACATTGAGCTAATGAACATTGTAATTATGATTACTGGTTCTATAGTTGGTGTGGCTTATATAACTGAGTTGTTTATAGCATGGTATTCTGGAGTAGAGTATGAGCAATATGCCTTCTTAAACAGAGCAACTGGACCTTACTGGTGGGCTTATTGGGCAATGATGACATGTAACGTGTTCTCTCCACAATTTATGTGGTTCAAGAAACTTAGAACGTCAATTATGTTCTCTTTCTTTATCTCAATTGTTGTAAACATAGGAATGTGGTTCGAGCGTTTTGTAATTATCGTAACATCATTACACAGAGATTACTTGCCATCATCATGGACTATGTTCTCGCCTACATTTGTTGATATTGGAATTTTTATTGGAACAATAGGGTTTTTCTTTGTACTATTCTTATTGTACTCAAGAACATTCCCAGTAATTGCTCAGGCAGAGGTTAAAACGATTTTAAAATCTTCAGGAGAACGTTACAAAAGGATTAGAGAAGCAGGAGATAGCTTAGTTGGTACTGGTGCAGATGCTAGAACTTCAGGAGATAATAATAAAGAAACAAAAAACTAAAAGTAGCATATGGAAGCTTCAAAAGTAATTCACGCTATTTATACAGATGATGATATCTTAATGTCTGCCGTTAAGAAGGTAAAGGCAGAAAAGCATCATATTGAAGAAATTTATACACCTTTTCCAGTTCACGGGCTAGACAAAGCCATGGGACTAGAGCCTACACGTATTGCAATCACTGCATTTATTTATGGGCTTATTGGATTAACGGTTGCCATAGTCATGATGAATTTCATTATGATTGAAGATTGGCCTCAAAATATTGGTGGTAAACCAAGTTTTAGTTATATAGAAAACATGCCAGCCTTTGTACCTATTATGTTTGAGCTCACCGTGTTTTTTGCGGCGCACTTAATGGTAATAACATTCTACCTACGTAGTAGAATGTGGCCATTTAAAAATGCTGAAAATCCAGATCCAAGAACTACAGATGATCATTTCTTAATGGAAATAGCGGTTCATGGAAATGAAAATGAATTAGAGAGTTTGCTTAAGGAAACTGGAGCAGTTGAAGTTAATTTAGTTGATAAAGCCCATTAATAAATAATATGAAAAGCTTAATTAAAATAGTAGTAATAGCATTAGTTTTTGTAGCCGTATCTTGTAATAAAAGTACAGCTCCTAACTATCAATTCATGCCAAATATGTATGAGTCTGCTGGATATGAAACGTATGGCGAGGCTAAATTTCCTAATGGGATCGAGGCTCAGTTACCTGCTCAAGGGTCTATAGCAAGAGGTTATGTGCCATTTGATATAGAGAATTCTACAGAAGGCTATGACTTGGCTAAAACAACTTTAGAGAGCCCTTTAGATTCTATGGCGGTTGATTTAAATAGAGGTAAAGAATTGTATGACATTTATTGTGGCATTTGTCATGGTAATAAAGGAAATGGACAAGGAAACTTAGTGAAACGAGAAAAGATATTAGGTATTCCTAGTTATGATGATGCAGGTAGAGCGATTACCGCTGGAAGTATTTATCACACCATTTACTACGGTAAAAATGCCATGGGATCATATGCAAACCAATTGAATGAAGAAGAGCGTTGGCAAGTGGTTTCTTATGTATTAAAGTTAAAAGCAGATTTAGAAAAGTAAGATTGATAAGATTATTATAGATATGTATACATTTTCAAATAAATTAAAGACATTTTCAATCATACTAATGGTTCTCGGAGCTGTAGGTGTTGGAATTGGTTTTATGACATCTCATAAATCTTTTGAGGAAGTAGAACAACTACTTGCAGAAGAATCACATCACGGTGGTGGACATGCGGAAGAGGCTTCTCATGATGAGGCAAGTCACGGTACTCATGCTGCTGTAGATGCTCATGGTGATAGCCATGGTGAATCAGCGCACGCTGAAGTAGATGAACATGCAAAGCATATTGAGCATGTACAACATCAAATAGCAAACAGACCTTGGTCTGCTTTATACGTAGCCGCATTTTTCTTTATGATGATTGCATTAGGTGTATTGGCATTTTATGCAATTCAAATTGCTTCACAAGCAGGATGGTCTCCAGTATTGTTCAGGGTAATGGAAGGCATTACTGCTTATTTATTGCCAGGAGCTTTAATAGTATTAGCTATAGCTGTGGCATCAGGAACAATTGGACATTATAATTTATTTGTTTGGATGGATCCTGAAGTTGTTGCCCATGATAAACTAATCCAAGGGAAGTCAGGATGGTTAAATATTAGAGGTTTTGCTTTTAGAGGTTTAATCTTTATTGCAGGTTGGAGTTTATACCGCCATTTTTCAAGAAAGTTTTCAATAGCTCAGGATACTGCTGAAGATAAAAGTAATTTTAAAAAGTCTTTTAGAATCTCTGCAGCCTTCTTAGTATTCTTTATTTATACAGAATCAATGATGTCTTGGGATTGGATAATGAGTGTGGATCCGCACTGGTTTTCTACACTATTTGGATGGTACGTATTTGCTAGTATGTTTGTAAGTGGTATTACGGTAATAGCCTTAATTTCTATTTACCTTAAATCAAAAGGCGTTTTAGAATTTGTAAATGAGAATCATTTGCACGATGTAGCCAAATTTATGTTTGCATTCAGTATTTTCTGGACCTATTTATGGTTCTCGCAATTCATGCTGATCTGGTATTCAAATATTCCAGAGGAGGTAACCTATTTTGTAACACGTTTTCAAGATTATAAATTGCCTTTCTTAGGTATGGTTGTAATGAACTTTGTATTTCCAATTTTAATGCTAATGAATGCTGATTATAAGCGCATACCTTGGTTTGTTGTTATGGCAGGATTGGTGATACTATTTGGTCATTATGTTGATATATTCAATATGATAATGCCTGCAACTGTTGGAGATAGATGGTTTATAGGTTTACCAGAAATAAGTTCAGTATTACTTTTCGCGGGATTATTCATATTTGTTGTGTTTACAGCACTAACAAAAGCTCCTTTACTAGTAAAAGGATACCCTTTTAGAAAAGAAAGCGAAGATTTTCATTATTAATTAGATATAAATAAAGACGAACGATACCAATGACTGCTTTATTAACAATTATAGTTTTAGTATTTATCTTAATTGCCATTTGGCAAATGGTAAAGATTTTTGATTTAGCCCAGGCTAAAGGAGGTAGTGATACGTCAGGTGTTGCTACGGATAAAGATAATACCATGAATGGTTATTTAATGATGGGCTTTCTAGGATTCATCTATGCCATAACCATAGTAAGTTTAGTGAAATGGGGAGATTTACCTTTAATGTCAAACTCGGCATCAGAGCATGGCCCTACAGTAGATAACTTGATGGTGATTTCCATGGTTATCATCTTTTTTGTGCAAACGGTAACACAATTTTTATTACACTATTTCGCATTTAAATATAAAGGAGAGAAAGGTAAAAAGGCCTTATTCTTTGCAGATAACAATAAGTTAGAGGCTATTTGGACTATTATTCCTGTTATAGTTTTAGCTGGATTAATTATCTATGGTCTTAATACTTGGATTAATATCATGGGTGTTGATGAAAGTGATGATCCTCTTGTTGTTGAATTATACGCGCAGCAGTTTAACTGGAAAGCAAGATATGCTGGTGCGGATAATACTTTAGGAAAGGCCAATGTGCGTTTAATTGATATTGATCGTGCTAATATTCTTGGTTTAGATGAAGCAGATCCTAATGCCCAAGATGATATCATAACGACTGAACTTCATTTACCTGTTGGAAAACCAGTGTTATTTAAAATGCGTTCACAGGATGTATTGCACTCAGCTTATATGCCGCATTTTAGAGCACAAATGAACTGTGTACCAGGTATGATAACACAATTTGGATTTACGCCAACTGTAACTACAGCCGATATGCGTTTAACACCGGAAATGCAAGAGAAGGTGACGAGAATCAATAAAATTAGAGTTGAAAATAGTAAGCCTTTAGTGGCGAAAGGTGAGGAGCCTTTAGAGCGTTATGAATTTGATTACTTATTATTATGTAATAAAATTTGTGGTAAGTCTCACTACAATATGCAAATGAAGATTGTTGTTGAAACTCAAGAAGAATATGATGCTTGGATTAAGGAGCAAAAAGAATTCAAGAATTCTCTAATTAACTAATAAAAAGATAAAAACGATATAAGATTATGTCAGCACACGCAGATACTCACGGTCACGACGACGACCACGGACATCATCATAAAGAAACGTTTGTTACTAAATATATATTTAGTCAAGACCATAAAATGATTGCCAAGCAGTACCTTGTTACTGGTACTATCATGGGGGTTATAGGTGTATTAATGTCTATGATGTTCCGTATGCAAATTGCATGGCCGGAAGAACCTAATGTATTATTTGAAGCTTTATTGGGTAAATGGGCGCCAGACGGTGTTATGGATGCTGATATCTATTTAGCATTGGTTACTATACATGGTACCATTATGGTATTCTTCGTGTTGACAGCTGGATTGAGTGGTACATTTAGTAACCTTTTAATTCCGTTGCAAATTGGTGCTCGTGATATGGCATCTGGTTTCTTAAATATGGTATCATATTGGTTATTCTTTTTATCAAGTGTAATCATGATTATATCATTATTTGTGGAGGCAGGCCCTGCAGCAGCAGGATGGACTATTTATCCACCGTTAAGTGCCTTGCCTATGGCGCAAGGAGGTTCTGGTATGGGTATGACATTGTGGTTGGTTTCTATGGCAATATTCATTGCTTCATCTTTATTAGGATCTTTAAACTATGTGGTTACGGTAATTAATTTACGTACAAAGGGTATGTCAATGACAAGATTACCACTAACAATCTGGGCATTTTTTGTGACAGCAATAATTGGTATTATTTCATTCCCTGTGTTATTATCGGCTGCTTTGTTATTGATAATGGATAGAAGTTTTGGTACATCATTCTTCTTATCAGATATATTTATTCAAGGTGAAGTACTGCATTATCAAGGTGGGTCGCCAGTTTTATTTGAGCACTTATTTTGGTTCTTGGGACACCCAGAGGTATATATTGTAATTTTACCTGCAATGGGTCTGGTATCAGAAATAATGGCATCAAACTCGCGTAAACCAATTTTTGGTTATCGTGCCATGATTGCTTCTATACTCGCTATTGCATTTCTTTCTACAATCGTATGGGGACACCATATGTTTATATCTGGAATGAATCCTTTCCTTGGATCGGTATTTACATTTACAACCTTATTAATTGCCATACCATCTGCGGTAAAAGCCTTTAACTGGATTACTACCTTATGGAAAGGAAATCTGCAAATGAATCCGGCAATGTTATTTTCAATTGGATTTGTTTCTACCTTTATTACGGGTGGATTAACAGGAATTATTCTTGGAGATAGTGCTCTAGATATTAATGTACATGATACCTACTTTGTAGTAGCGCATTTCCACTTGGTAATGGGTATATCTGCGCTTTATGGTATGTTCGCGGGTATTTATCATTGGTTCCCAAAAATGTTTGGACGTATGTTAAACAAGAATTTAGGATATATCCACTTTTGGTTAACTGCAGTTTGTGCATACGGGGTGTTCTTCCCAATGCACTTTATAGGAATGGCAGGGTTACCACGTAGATATTATACAAACTCTAATTTTCCTCTGTTTGACGATTTAGCTAATGTTAATGTCATAATAACCATTTTTGCATTAATAGGTGGTGTTGTACAAATCGTATACCTATATAATTTCTTTATCAGCATTTTCTACGGAAAGAAAGCAGTACAAAACCCATGGAGGTCTACAACCTTGGAGTGGACAACTCCTGTAGAGCACATTCATGGTAACTGGCCAGGTGAGATTCCTCATGTACACCGTTGGGCGTATGATTATAGTAAGCCGGGACATGATGTAGATTTTGTGCCGCAAACAGTTCCTTTAAAGGATGGTGAGGAAGAACTTCAACACTAGAAAATAAATAACATTTATTAAAATATTAAAAGCTCACCTTTTTAGGTGGGCTTTTATCGTTTAAATGCATTTATATTCGTTTAAATGAAAATATTTCAATAAAAATCGATGAAATACAAAAAAATCAGTTAAATTGCCTAGGTAATTAAATTGTCCCAAAATAATATGGGGGATACTAGTTAGACCTAATTTATAAATGATTGTAAACCCTTAATTATGAAAACTAGCTTCTTGTCAAGTCTTGTATTTTGTAATGTACTATTTGTTTTTTTGCTTTTTGGTTCAAGCCATAAAGTCTTCGCACAATGTCCTACCGTGAATAACGCAAATCCTGATATTTGTTTAGATGGTGCTGGATATAGTTTTAGAGATTTGAACAGTTTTGTAACTGATGGAGGCAATGGTATTGTTTGGTATACGGCAGCCACAGGTGGTACGTCTTATAACCCTAATGAATTAGTTACTGAAGGTACCTATTATGTTGGAGATATTTCTGGAAATTGTGGTACTAGATCTGCCGTTACTGTTAATTTTACTGTTGATGGAATTGATCAGGTATTAGATCGTATATATTGTAGTAAGGAAAATGCAACATTTCAAAGCTATATTGATGATGTTTTAAAACCTTTTATTCCAGCCGATGTTACCGTTCAAATATATGGAGATTTGGAGCTAACAACTCCTGTTAATCCTAGTGATGTTATACCTGTTGAAGCCAAAACATACTATATGGTATTAACGGATTCCGGAGGTTGTACGGGTCAAATCGAAAGTGGTCAAATTGGTGTTTTTTCAACGCCCTCTGATCCCAGTCCGGAACTACAACAATTATTTTGTTCAGGTTCTAATCCCACAGTTGCTGATTTGAATACTAATACTAATTTGTTTTATAATTGGTATGAAAGTTTAGATAGTAATGGAGATCCAATAATTCCGGCCTTATTGCCTACAGATGCCCTAGTTGATGGCAATACCTATTATATGCAGATTGAAGGGGTGTTTTGCTCGAGTAACCCAGTAGCGGTTGTTGTGGAGATTAATACGGAGGAGTCTGGAATCTCTAGTAGTTTGAGTTATTGTGAAAACAACTTACCTGTTACTAGTTTTAATCTTTTTGATGAATTGGGGGATCCAAAGGATGCTACAGGAACTTGGGTAGGACCAGAAACAACATCAAACGGATATTTAGGAACTGTTAATATTTCTGGTTTAACAGCCGGGAGTCATGTGTTTAGCTATACGGTTTTAGCCAATGGATCTTGTCCCGATCTTATTTCTACCGTTACCATAGAAATTGAACAACCCCTATCTTCTGGAACACCTACGAATTCTGGACCCATAACATTTTGTGAGGCAAGCTTACCAACGGCATTTGATTTGAATGCACAGTTAACTGGTGCAGATCCTGATGGACAATGGACTGCGGGTAACTCAAGTTCTGGTATGATGATTAGTTCGCCAATTGATTTGACTTCATATACACCAGGCACTTATTATTTTTCATATACTCAAAATATTTCGCCTAGTATATGTTTGGAGGAAACAACAACAATACAAGTTGATATATTAACCGACCCCAATGCGGGTAATGCAGTTAATCAGAGTTTTTGTGAGAATGATTTAGCAAATAATTCGCCATTTGATCTATTTATGGCTCTTGATGGTTCACAAAGCAATAATAACGGTGTTTGGCGTGATGCCAACAATAATACCATATCTAATAGTCTTGATATTTCTAGCTTTACCTTTTTAAACAGCCCATATCTTTTTAATTATACCATAGGCGATGGCGACTGTATTGATACAGAAACCATAACTATAAATGTAGAAGAAGGTCCAGAATCAGGTGCTGCTAATAGTCCAGCAGTGTTTTGTTTAGGTTTGGCGCCAACAAATTATAATTTATTTGACCTTCTTACGGGGGCAGATCTTATTGGTAATTGGTATGTGGGAACCGATAATTTGGGGGAAACTACATCAAATGAAATTGATTTATCTCTATTAGCAAATGGCACATATAATTATACCTATGAAGTTGCAGCTATTGGTACTTGTACAGATGAGTTAGTGACCGTACAAATAGTAATTAACTTACCACCTAACTCAGGGACGCCAAGTGGAGCAACGTATTGCGAGAATGAATTGGGATCCAATTCACCTTTAGATTTATTTACACGTCTTACCGGTGCAGATCCAGGCGGTGTGTGGTCAGATGATAATGCTACTGGTGCATTAACAGGAAGTCAAGTGGATTTAACCAATCTTGCGGTAGGTTTTTATAATTACACCTACACCATTACTGCCCTTAATGGTTGTGTTAGCAGCTCTACAGTGGTTGTTTCAGTAGAAAATGCCCCAGAATCAGGGATAGCAACTCAAGCTGTTGAATTTTGCGAGGAATCAGCCCCTACTAATTTTGATTTGTTTAGTTTATTAACTGGAGCTGATCAAACAGGAACATGGTATAGCGGAACAGATAATTCAGGAGCAGTAACAAATAATCCCATTGATTTAATTGGTTTTACAGAAGGTGTGTATAATTATACTTACGAAGTTGCACCAATAGGGACGTGTACTGATGAATTGGTGACTGTTCAAATTATTATAAATCCGCTCCCAAATACAGGTATTCCCAGTGACGTTACTTTTTGTGAGAATGATTTAGCAGCTAATTCACCTTTTGATTTATTTATGCAACTAGACGGTGCAGATTTAGGTGGAGTTTGGAGTGATGATAGTACCTCTGGTGTTTTATCTGGAAGCCAAATTGATTTAACCAATCTTGCTGTTGGCTTTTATAATTATACCTATACTATAAGCGATGCTCAAGGCTGCGAAGGTAGTGCTACAGTGGTGGTTACTATTGCTGAAGCCCTAGAATCAGGTACGGCTAATCCACCGGCAGAATTTTGTAAGGTAGATTTAACGCCAAGTCAAACCTTTAATCTTTTCGATTTACTTTCAGGAGCTAATTTAACGGGTACTTGGAGTGATGATAATGCAACCGGAACATTATCGGGGAGTAGTGTGATGTTAGATAACTTACCTATCGGTACTTCTAACTTTACTTATACGCTAGATCCTATTGGAAGTTGTATTGATGAACCAGTTACGGTCAGTATTAATATTAACGAAATATTACCACCAGCAGCTGAGGCCGTTCAAGACTTTTGTGATAATGCAGCCATTATAGACCTTGTTGTAACAGGTGTTTCCGTAAAATGGTATGATGCATTGACCGGAGGAAACCTTTTGGATAATACTACGATTTTAATTGATAAACAAACGTATTATGCATCACAAACTGATGCCGTTACAGGATGTGAGTCTGCATTAAGAACAGCCGTAGTGGCTAACATTAATCAATCACCAATCCCAGGTAATGCCCTGCCCCTTGCAGTATGTGATTCTGACAATAGCGTTGATTTGTTCAATGCCTTAGATGGAACGCAGGATACAGGAGGAACATGGCAAAATGATGATGGTGTTGGTTCCTTAGTAGGAAACAGTTTTGATGCTACTGGTGTAGTGCCTGGCAGCTATCAGTTCACCTATATTGTGGCTGGGATATCGCCATGTATTGATGCTCAAGTTACTATTACATTGAATGTTGAAGCTCCTTTGAATGCAGGAACTAGTAATACTTTGAATATTTGCAGTGATAATGGAACAACAGATTTATTTTCACTAATTGAACCGGCAGATTTTGGCGGGACTTGGTCTCCAGCTTTAACGAGTGGTACCGGTCTTTTTGATCCTTTGCTGGATGCAGAAGGTACGTATACATATACCTTAACCAATTCATGTGGTGTTTTTTCCAGTGATGTTATTGTTACTGTTTCTCAAGCACCGGATGCAGGTACAGGTAATTCAGTTGCTATTTGCCAAGGCGATGATACCCTTGATTTATTTGATTTGTTGGGGTCTACAGCCCAAACAGGTGGTGAATGGTTGCCGGAACTCGCAAGTGGAACAGGTGTCTTTGATCCTGCCGTGGATGTCCAAGGCATTTATAAATACACGGTAAAATCTTCAGCACCATGCGTTCTAGAAGATAGTGCAGAAGTTACCGTAACTGTTAATGATAGCCCATCGGTAGTTGTAATAGATCCTAATCCCGAGTTTTGTTTAAGTAATAGGCCAACCGTTTCTGATCTTGAAAGTAGTATTGAATCTATTGGTACGGTTAACTGGTATGAAGACGCTTTACTAACAAAACTATTATTAAGTACAGATTATCTTATTGATAATGCAGATTATTTTGCTACCCAGACCAATAGTACAGGATGTGAATCCTCCGCTGCAGTTCAAATAAGTGTTACGCTTTATGATACTTCTACACCTACAATTATTGATTCTAATGCTGATTATTGTATAAATGACGAGCCAACAATAAATGATTTGTCTTTAAATATTGTTGAATATATTTCAGAGGCCTCCAATATTATATGGTATGATTCAGAAACGGGAGGAACTGCCTATGACAATTGGTCTGTATTGAGTGAGGGGACCTATTATGCCGCATTAATCAATACAACAACCCGTTGTGAAAGTAGTATTAGATTATCGGTTACTCCAGATCTTACAGCTTGTGGAGAATTAGAGATTCCTGATGGTTTTTCTCCAAATGGAGATGGCATTAATGATACACTAGATGTTGATTTCTTAGGCGTATTATATCCAAACTTTAATATGGAAATTTATAACCGATATGGGAATATGGTTTATAAGGGAGGTGCAAATACGCCTAGGTTCGATGGTACATCAAATCAATCTAGTGGGGTAGCTAAAGGCGATTTACCAGTTGGCGTATACTTCTACATATTTGACTATCAAGACGGCGAAAATCCGCCAGAACAAGGTCGTATATATTTAAGTAGATAATTCGGACTAAGGAGAAAACAAAAGAAATGAAACAGTTAAATATATATATAAGAATTATTGCTGGTATAGGCCTAATGCTTGTGTCTATGATTAGTTTGGCACAGCAGGATCCGCAGTTTACGCAATATATGTATAATATGAGCGTAATTAATCCGGCTTATGCTACTGGAGAATTAGATATTCTCAACATAGGTGGTATGTATAGAACGCAGTGGGTTGGTATGGAAGGCGCTCCAAGAACCGCTAGTTTCTTTGCGCATACACCTTTAAGTAATAGAACTGAAGCAGGGTTATCATTTACCAATGATAATATTGGTGATGTTGTTAATGAAACCAATATTTTTGCTGATTTTGCTTATGTTATTCCAGTAGGGGTAGATAGTAAATTGTCTTTTGGAGCTAAGGCTGGTGTCAGCTTTTATAACGCAAATTTTGATGGTTTCATATTACAATCCGGTAATGTCAATAATGGACTTGATGTGGCTTTTAATGAGAATATCGGTCAAACATTTCCTAATTTAGGCTTTGGTGCTTTCTTCTTCAAAGATAATTTCTATTTAGGATTTTCAGCTCCCAATATATTATCCAGAAAACACTTGGAAACAGAAAATGGTATAAGCGCTACTGGAACAGAAAATGTACATTATTTCTTTACCGGAGGGTATGTCTTTGATATCAATCCAAATTTAAAATTTAAACCTGCCTTTATGACTAAGGCGGTTACAGGAGCACCGCTATCTTTAGATATTACGGCAAATGTGCTATTTAATGAAAAGGTTGAAGCTGGTTTAGCCTATAGGTTGGATGATGCTGTTAGTGCCTTGGTGAATTTTAGGGTGACCCCTGCAATGAGAATTGGGTATGCCTATGATTATACAACATCTAACTTAGGTGATTTTAATTCAGGATCACATGAAATATTTATTTTATGGGATATTGACCTTTTAGGATTAAAGGGCGGTTATGACCGTTCGCCAAGATTTTTCTAAGCATTGAATAAACAGGAAAGCATGAAAAAAAATAGATACATACTTGCAAGCCTTTTATTATTTGGGGGATTAATATTTGCTCAGAGTAACACCCTCAAACGCGCCAATAAACTTTTTGATATGAAGGCCTACTATGAGGCTGCTCAAGTTTATGAGGCCAATGAGCATACTCAAGAAGTACTCAAAAATTTGGGAGACAGTTATTATTATAATTCTAATTTTGAAAAGGCGTCTAAAACGTATCGAGAACTTTATTTAAAATATGGCGATTCATTAAATAAGGACTGTGATTTTCGATTTGCACAAGCTCTAAAGGGCGTAGGTGCTTATGAAGAGGCTGATAAATATTTAAGCAGGCATTACAATAAAACCTTTAATACATCTGACTCTTTAGCATCTATTGAAAAGAGTACCCCGCATAATTTTAAATTAAAGGAGATAAACACTCAAAATCCTATTGGTGATTTTGGGATGTCCTATTTCAATGATAAAGTAGTTTTTTCTTCATCAAGGAATACAGATGCATCAGCATACGTTTGGAATAATTTACCGTATTTAGATTTGTATACTGCTAGTATTGTGAATGATACTGTGTTGAAAGAAATAGTCCCTTTACCAAAATCTATTAATACAAAAATGCACGAGAGTAGTGCCGTTTTTACCAAAGATGGTATGACTATGTATTTTAATAGAACAGGTAAAAAAAGAAAAAAAACAGGTCAGGATAAAATTGCTCAAGTTAAACTCTATAGGGCTGAATTCATTGAGGGCGATTGGACTAATATTGAAGCCCTCCCATTTACATCAGATTTATATAGTACAGTGCATCCAACATTAAGCAAGGATGAGAAAACATTATATTTTTCAAGTGATATGCCAGGGTCTTTAGGCGGGTTTGATATATATAAAGTGGCTATTAATGATGATGGTACATTTGGCGAACCTGAGAATTTAGGCCATTTAATAAATACTGAGAATAGGGAGCAGTTCCCATTTATAAGTGCGTACGATGTGCTGTATTTTTCATCAGACGGACAACAGGGCTATGGCGGTCTAGATGTGTTTAGAAGTAATAGTATTAATGGTGATTTTGACACTCCAGTAAATTTAGGAGGTACTATTAATAGTGGTTTAGATGATTTTTCATTCGCAGTTTTGGAAAAGGAAAATAAAGGAAATGTATCTTCGAATAGAACGGGCTCTGACAGGATATTTGCTTTTGAAAGGGTAAGAAATGATTTGTCTAAATACCTTGTAGAGGGTGTGATTCAGGATAAAATTAGCGATGAATTGTTAGTAGGCGCTAAAGTAGAATTATTTGATGAATCCGGAGAATCTATAGCAGAAATGGTTGTAGGTGATGATGCTTATTATATGTTTAAAATTGAACCTAATAAGAAGTATAAGTTTAGAGGTACAAAAAAGGCATATATTCCTGAAGATATTGAATTCTCAACAGATAAAGAAGGTAAGGTGCAACAAAATATCAAGTTGGCTTTACAGGCCTATACAACGGCTGAAGAGCGTATTCAAGAAAACAAAAAGGGAGTAGTACAAGTTAAATTGGATAAGATATATTTTAATTTTAGTAGTGCTAAAATAAACGAAGGGGCTGCTAACACTTTAAATGTACTGGTAGATTTGATGAAAAAATATCCTTATATGGAGGTTGAAGTGTCGGCGCATACTGATGCGCGAGGTCGAGCTGAGTTTAATTTAGAATTATCTAAAATGAGAGCTTCGTCTACCATGGAATACTTGGTAAGTCAAGGCATAGAAAGAAGCCGTCTAAGTAGTGTTGGTTATGGCGAAATGCAACCACTTAATAACTGCGTAAAAGAGAATATGTGTTCTGAATCAGAGTATAATGTGAATAGACGTTGTGAGTTCACTATTTTAAATTAATTAAGACACCTAATTATTCTAATTTAAAAGCCTTTCCTATATAGGAAAGGCTTTTTGTTTATATTTGCTTAGTGTCATTTCAGAAATTATTGGAATACACTTTCATGAGAACTGAGGCAATAAATAAATATAATTCCGGTTTTGTCGGGATGGTAATATGAATGAAAATCTAGATCCAACAAATGATAATTTTTCTCCAGAAGAGGTTGACGTTGAAAAAAAGTTAAGACCCCTTTCTTTTGATGATTTTACAGGTCAGGATCAGGTTTTAGAAAATCTACAAATATTTGTTCAAGCAGCCAATCTAAGAACTGAGGCTTTAGATCATACCTTATTTCATGGGCCTCCAGGGCTTGGAAAAACAACGCTTGCCCATATTTTGGCAAATGAATTAAGTGTTGGAATAAAAGTCACCTCTGGACCAGTATTAGATAAACCGGGTGATTTGGCAGGCTTGCTGACTAATCTTGATGAGCGCGATGTGCTTTTTATTGATGAGATTCATCGTTTGAGTCCAATAGTAGAAGAGTATTTGTATTCTGCCATGGAAGATTATAAAATTGATATCATGATTGAAACTGGGCCTAATGCAAGGACGGTTCAAATCAATTTAAATCCATTTACGCTGGTTGGGGCAACAACACGTTCGGGATTATTAACATCTCCAATGCGTGCTCGCTTTGGTATACAGAGTAGGCTTCAATATTATAAAACAGATTTACTAACTACAATCATTCAGCGTAGTGCTACAATTTTAGACGTTCCAATATCCATGGAGGCTGCCATAGAAATCGCAGGCAGAAGCAGAGGTACACCTAGAATTGCAAATGCACTGCTAAGACGTGTTAGAGATTTTGCTCAAATTAAGGGAAACGGCAGTATTGATATTAAAATTGCAAAATATGCTTTGGAAGCTTTAAATGTAGATGCACATGGATTGGATGAAATGGATAATAAAATTTTGTCAACCATCATAGATAAATTTAAGGGAGGTCCCGTTGGTATTACTACTATTGCAACGGCTGTTAGTGAAAGTCCAGAAACTATCGAAGAGGTTTATGAACCCTTTTTAATTCAACAGGGTTTTATCATGCGTACGCCAAGAGGGCGTGAGGTAACAGAGCAGGCTTATAAACATTTAGGGAGAATTAAAGGGTCTGTTCAAGGTGGGTTGTTTTAAATACTGTAAGGTTTTATTTAGCCGTTTTTCTAATGATTGAAAACAAATTTAAATATTCACAATTAATAAAAACCGAAGCAAAGCGCCTCGGTTTTTTATCTTGTGGTATTAGTAAAGCTCAATTTTTAGAAGAAGAGGCGCCTCGATTAGAAAAATGGCTAAATAAAAATATGCATGGCGAAATGAGGTATATGGAAAATCATTTTGATAAACGCCTTGATCCAACAAAATTGGTTGACGATTCTAAAAGCGTGATTTCGCTATTACTCAATTACTATCCATCAGAAACACAAAATCAAGATAGTTTTAAACTGTCAAAATACGCCTACGGAACCGATTATCATTTTGTTATAAAAGACAAGCTCAAATCGCTATTGCACTTTATTAATGAAGAAATTGGTGAGGTACATGGTAGAGCCTTTGTTGATTCAGCTCCTGTTTTAGATAAAGCATGGGCGGCAAAATCTGGTTTAGGATGGATTGGAAAACATAGTAATTTAATAACCCAGCAAGTGGGGTCCTTTTATTTTATTGCTGAGCTTATCATTGATTTAGACTTGGAATATGATTCAGCAGTGACTGATCATTGTGGGACGTGCACCGCATGTATTGATGCCTGTCCTACGGAAGCAATCACAGAACCTTATGTGGTAGATGGCAGTAAATGTATTTCATATTTTACCATTGAACTTAAGGAAAATATCCCATCAGAATTTAAAGGGAAATTTGACGATTGGATGTTTGGTTGTGATGTGTGTCAAGATGTGTGCCCATGGAACCGATTCTCAAAAGCGCATAATGAGCCATTATTTAATCCGCATCCAGAACTTTTATCGATGACAAAGAAAGATTGGGAGGAAATTACTGAAGAAACCTTTCTTGCCGTATTTAAAAAATCAGCAGTAAAAAGAACCAAGTATACAGGTTTAAAAAGAAACATCAATTTTTTAAAAGAATAAGCGTTTCCTTGTTAGGATTCTTATATTTGTTAGTTTCAAATTATATTCCATATGAGCGAACAAAGTAAACGAAGAGAGGCCCTTATTTATCATGCAAAACCAACTCCCGGTAAAATAAAAGTTGTTCCAACTAAAAAATATGCAAGTCAGAGAGATTTATCATTAGCATATTCTCCAGGTGTTGCGGTACCTTGTTTAGAGATAGAAAAAGATACTGAATCGGTTTATAAATATACGGCCAAAGGGAATCTTGTTGCGGTAATTTCAAACGGTACAGCTGTTTTAGGATTAGGAAATATAGGACCTGAAGCTTCCAAGCCTGTGATGGAAGGTAAAGGATTGTTGTTTAAAATATTTGCTGATATAGATGTTTTTGATATTGAGGTTGATACCGAAAATGTTGAAGAGTTTATCGAGACCGTAAAAAAGATTGCGCCTACGTTTGGCGGCATAAATCTTGAAGATATTAAGGCCCCTGAAGCTTTTGAAATTGAAAGACGCTTAAAAGAAGAGTTGGATATTCCGGTCATGCATGATGATCAGCACGGAACAGCGATAATATCAGCCGCAGCGTTATTAAATGCTGTGGAAATCTCAGATAAAAAAATAGATGAAGTTAAAATAGTAATAAGTGGAGCAGGAGCTGCCGCTATTTCATGTTCGCGTTTATATCAAGCCTGTGGCGCTAAGCGAGAAAACATGGTAATGCTAGATAGTAAAGGTGTTATTAGAGATGATAGAGAGAATCTTACTAAAGAAAAAGCAGAATTTGCAACGCATAGAAAAATAGATACGCTGGATGAGGCCATGAAAGATGCCGATGTTTTTATTGGCCTATCTATGGCTAATATTGTATCACCTGAAATGTTGCTGGCTATGGCTAAGAACCCCATTGTTTTTGCCATGGCTAACCCAGATCCTGAGATTAAATACGATATCGCCATAGCAACCCGTAAGGATATTATTATGGCCACTGGTAGAAGTGACCATCCAAACCAAGTAAATAATGTACTTGGTTTTCCTTTTATTTTTAGAGGCGCTTTAGATGTTCGCGCGACTAAAATTAATGAAGCAATGAAGATGGCAGCGGTAAAGGCGCTGGCTAAATTGGCCAAAGAGCCAGTTCCTGAGCAGGTTAATGTGGCTTATGGTGAAACACGTTTAACCTTTGGAAGAGATTATATAATTCCAAAGCCTTTTGATCCACGTTTAATAGCAGAAGTGCCTCCGGCCGTGGCAAAAGCGGCTATTGATAGTGGCGTTGCTAAAAAACAAATTCTTGATTGGGAAAAATATAAAGACACGTTGCTTGAACGTTTAGGTTCTGATAATAAGTTGGTAAGGTTGTTGTTGAATAGAGCTAAACTTCACCCTAAACGTATTGTTTTTGCAGAAGCCGATCAATTGGATGTGTTAAAAGCAGCTCAAATTGTATATGAAGAGGGAATTGCCATACCCATTCTGTTAGGAAGAAAAGAGACTATTGAAGCACTTATGGCTGAAATAGATTTTGATGCCGATATAGAAATAAGAGATCCTAAAACAGAAGAGGAAAATGATTGTAAAAATAGATACGCTGAAGTGTATTGGCAGCAACGTAAAAGACGTGGTGTAACCTATTATGCGGCGCAGCGCTTAATGCGAGAAAGAAATTATTTTGCTGCTATGATGGTTAATCAAGGCGATGCCGATGGATTGATATCAGGATATTCAAATAATTATCCTACTGTATTAAAACCTATGTTAGAACTTATAGGTTTGGCTGATGGCGTAAGTAGAGCAGCAACAACAAACATTATGATGACCAAGCGAGGTCCTATGTTTTTAAGTGATACCTCTATAAATGTAGATCCTGATTCTAAAACCTTGGCGAAAATAGCACAAATGACCTCTCAGGTAATCAAAATGTTCGGTATGACTCCTGTAATGGCGATGGTATCTTATTCAAATTTTGGTTCTTCAGATAATGACCGCGCATCCAAAATTAGGGAAGCAGTGGCGTATTTACATCGTCATTATCCAGATTTACTTGTAGATGGTGAGTTACAAACTGATTTTGCCCTTAATGATGAGATGTTACGTGAAAGGTTCCCATTCTCTAAATTGGTTGGTAAGAAGGTTAACTCTTTAATTTTTCCAAATTTAGATTCGGCAAATATTACCTATAAATTATTGAAAGAATTACATGAAGCAGACTCCATTGGACCAATCATGTTGGGGATGAAAAAACCGGTGCATATTTTACAATTAGGTGCTAGTGTAGATGAAATAGTTAATATGACGGCAATAGCCGTAATAGATGCGCAATACAAAGAAAAGACTGACTTGGAAAATGCTGAAAAGTAAGTGAATGGATTGTAAATAATTTTATTACATTTGGGCGGTTAACCAATAACTATTCATGATAACGCACATTCAAGGAAAACTTACTGAAAAGAATCCCACTCATGTTGTGATTGATTGTAATGGTGTGGGGTATATGCTCCATATTTCGCTACATACATTTTCTCAAATACCAGATGGTGAACACTTAAAATTATATACGCACTTGCAAGTAAAGGAGGATTCTCATACGTTGTATGGGTTTGCATCTGTAGCAGAACGTGAAATTTTTAGATTGCTCATATCGGTTAGTGGAATAGGTGCTAGTATTGCGCGTACCATGTTATCATCATTAACACCAAAACAAGTTAGAGAAGGGATAGCCTCAAGTGATGTCGCTTTAATACAATCTATAAAGGGTATTGGTGCTAAAACGGCACAACGTGTTATTATTGATTTGAAAGATAAAATCTTGAAGATCTATGATCTTGATGAAGTTTCGGTTTCTCAAGGCAATACCAATAAAGATGAAGCGTTATCTGCTTTAGAAGTTCTTGGTTTTGTTAAAAAACAAGCTGAACGAGTTGTGGATAAGATTATGATAGCGCAGCCAGATGCTGATGTTGAAACCATCATAAAGCAGGCTTTAAAAAATTTATAATATATTTTGAACTTAACTAACCTTAAATCTAAAATAGCAATTACACGAATAGCGCTAATCGTTTTCGTTTTTTGTTATTCTATAGCATCTTGGTCGCAACAAACGCCGCAAGATTCGGTTAGGACAGGTTATAATTTAGGAAGGTTAAAAACACCAAACCCAAACAGTATAGAGTCAAAATACAGGTATGACCCTATTACAGATCGATATATTTATACAGAATCCATAGGTGGTTTTAACATTAATTATCCTGTTATTTTATCCCCCAAGGAATATTATGCGTTAGTGGCACAAGAGAATCAAAGGCTTTATTATAAAGAAAAAATAGATGCTTTTGATGGAAAAAAAGAAGGGGCTGAAGATGCAAGAAAAAATTTATTGCCTGAGTTTTATGTGAAATCCGGTTTATTTGAATCTATTTTTGGTGGTAATACTATTGAGGTGATACCACAAGGATCTGTTGAAATGGATTTAGGCGTTTTGTACTCAAAACAGGATAATCCAGCATTTTCTCCCAGAAATAGAACAAATTTTACTTTTGATTTTGATCAACGTATCAGTCTTAGTTTAGTTGGTAAGGTTGGAACAAGACTTCAGATTAATGCGAATTATGATACGCAATCCACTTTTGATTTTCAAAACCTTATTAAGTTAGAATATACACCAACAGAAGATGATATTGTACAGAAAATTGAGGTAGGTAACGTAAGTATGCCATTAAATAGCTCTTTAATTACAGGAGCTCAAAGTCTATTTGGTGTAAAAGCCCAACTTCAATTTGGTAAAACCACCGTGACAGGGGTTTTTTCTGAGCAGAAATCACAGTCAAATACGGTTGTTGCTCAAGGCGGGGGAACAGTTGAAGAATTTGATTTTTTTATTAGAGAATATGATGAAAATAGGCACTTTTTCTTAGCCCAATACTTTAGAGATACTTATGATGAGTCTTTAAAAAACTATCCGTTTATAAATAACAGAGGTTTGCAGATTACGCGATTAGAGGTTTGGGTTACAAATAGAAATAATAGAACAGAAAATGTAAGAAATATTGTCGCTTTACAAGATTTAGGTGAGCGAGATAAATTGGGTTCTGCGGTAAATGTTTTGCCTGGGGCAACAGAGTTACCAAACAACGCTAATAACGCTTATGATCCTACTATTATTGGGAATGCTGATTCTCAATTAACAGAGGCAGTTAGAGATATTTCTACGGTTCAAGCAGGTATTTTGGTTCCGAATGTTAATGAAGGTTTTGATTATGGGAAAATGGAAAACGCAAGAAAACTTGGCGTTGGACAGGAATATACCTTGAATACGGAATTAGGTTATATCTCATTAAACCAAAGGTTAAATAATGATGAGCTACTGGCGGTTGCCTTTCAATATACTTTAGGGGGTAAAGTGTATCAAGTGGGTGAATTTGCAAATGACGGGGTTGATGCCACAGATGTTGAAACAAATCCAGATGGCGATGTTATTTCAGTTGTCAATTCCAATTTAATATTGAAAATGCTTAAGAGTAGCGTTACTGATGTTGATTTACCTGTTTGGGATTTAATGATGAAGAATATCTATGATACAGGTGCTTATAATTTGTCTCAAGAAGATTTTAAGCTTAATGTGTTTTATAATGAAGCTTCACCGTTAAACTTTATAAGACCTGTAAATGGTGATAGTTTTCCTCTGGATATTAATGGGAATCCTGTGGGACCAAATACAGATGAAAAAGATTTGATTCAAAATACCCCATTATTAAGAGTATTCAATTTAGATAAATTGAATTACAATAATGACCCACAAACTAGAGGGGATGGTTTTTTTGATTTTGTTCCTGGGATTACGGTGATTCCTCAAAATGGAAAGATAGTATTCACCAGTGCTGAACCTTTTGGGGAATATTTATTTAATGTGTTAGGGGGAGGAGATTATGATGATGAACTTTCATATAATGATGATCAGGCAAAGTATGTATATGATGTACTTTATAAGAGTACTAAAACAGCAGCATTAGATGCAGTTGAAAAGAATAAATTTAAATTAAAAGGACGCTACAAGGCTAGTGGGGGTGACGGTATTCCTATAGGCTCGTTTAATGTGCCTAGGGGGTCCGTTAGAGTTACTGCCGGAGGGCGTGTTTTAGTTGAGGGTATTGATTATACCGTTAATTACCAGTTGGGTCGTGTGCAAATTCTAGATGCCGCTTTAAAGGCATCAAATACACCCATTGAAGTGTCTACCGAAAACAATGCTGTTTTTGGACAACAGACTAGACGATTCACAGGGTTAAATGTGGAGCATAAATTTAATGACAACTTTTTATTGGGGGCCACGTTCTTAAATCTTAATGAAAGACCAGTGACTCAAAAAGCCAATTATGGAACAGAATCTATAAACAACTCTATTTTTGGCGTGAATGGTAATTATGCTACAAAAGTGCCATTTTTAACAAGGTTAGCCAATAAATTGCCAAATATTGATACAGATGTAGAATCTAATTTATCTATTCGAGGTGAATTTGCTTACTTAGCGCCAGGAGCTCCTAAAGGAACCGATTTAAATGGAGAAGCAACATCCTATATTGATGATTTTGAAGGTTCGCAAAATGGTATTGATTTAAAATCGCAGCAATCTTGGTTTTTGTCAAGTAGACCTTTGGATTTAAATGTTCAGAGCAATCCTAATGAGGATGAAAATGGTATTCAGAATGGTTTCCAGAGAGCGATGTTAAACTGGTACTCCATTGACCCTATATTTTATAGTAGTCAGCGTCCGGATGGTATAACAGATGAAGATCTTTCTGGTTTATATAATAGCCGTGTTTTTATTAATGAATTATTTCCGAATAGAGATTTAGTACAGGGACAAAACTCAGTGTTGTTTACCTTAGATTTGGCCTATTATCCAGATGAACGTGGGCCTTATAATTTTGACCCAGCAACGGCGAGTGGTGTAATTAATAACCCTCAAGATAGTTGGGCGGGTATTACTAGGCAATTAACATCAACAGATTTTGAACAGCAAAATGTTGAGTATATAGATTTTTGGTTGCAGGATCCATTTCAAGACAATCCTAATAACCCTGGCGGGAAGCTAGTATTTAATCTTGGTAATATTTCAGAAGATGTTATTAAAGATGGCAAAAAGCTCTATGAAAATGGTTTGCCAAAAGATGGTGATATTTCTTTACTGCAACCAACAGTTTGGGGGACTGTAACACCGCAAAACCAATCATTAATATATGCTTTTGATACCACTGGAGAAGAACGTACCAATCAAGATGTTGGTTATGATGGTTATAATGATGCAGATGAAGCTACTGTTTTTGGCGCCAACTTTGGTGAAGATCCAGCAAATGATAATTACACGTACTTTTTAAATACTGATGGTGGGATTTTTGAACGTTATAGAAAGTACAATGGCGTAGAAGGTAATACACCGGATTCATTTTCAAATACAGATAGAGGGGCTAACACCCAGCCAGATGTAGAGGATTTGAATCGAGATAATACCATGAATACTATTGATAGCTATTATGAGTATGAATTGGATGTAAATAGGCAAAACCTACCTACAAGTGTTGCTGATTTTGAAAACATGCCTGATAGTAACCCACTTAAACAATTTTTAAGAGACTATAAGGAAAGACCACGTGAAGTACCTAATGGCGATCAGTTAAATGTAAGATGGTATCAATTTAGGGTTCCTGTACAAGGAGATCATGCCAAGGCTGTAGGTGGAATTTCAGATTTGAGATCGGTTCGATTCACTAGAATGTATGTTAAAGATTTTGTGGAGCCAACAGTGTTTAGGTTTGGAACATTAGATTTAGTAAGAAGTGATTGGAGACGTTTTACAGCGCCTTTAGATAATCAAGCGCCTCCTTTTGATGATACTGTCGAGTTTGCAGTGGGTGTTATTGGTACTTTAGAAAATGAAGGAAGATATCAAAGTCCACCTGGTATAGAACCTGAACGCTTGTTTAACAATAATACGGTGGTACGTCAGAATGAGCAATCTTTAGTGGTTAAGGTTTGTGATTTAGAACCAAGAGATTCAAGAGGTGTTTATAAGAATATTAGCCTTGACATGCGTCAATATAAACGTATGCGTATGTTTATGCACGCGGAAGATCAAGATAAAGTGTCTGGTAATCTAAATGATGATGATTTAGTTGGATTTATACGTATTGGTAATGACTTGGTAGATAACTTTTATCAAATAGAATTGCCTTTACAGGTGTCAACTTCTACATCTAGAGAAGGTCTTTGGCCAGTGGAAAATGAAATCAACTTACCAATAGAAATATTAGGAAAAATTAAGGCTGAAGGCATATCAGATATGTCATTAGGTAATGATGATCCTACCTTTTATGATGTTATAAATGGTGAAGTGATAAAAGTTACAGATCCTTTCTCAGGCTATGTTGCAGGACAGCATCGTGTTGCCATAAAAGGTAATCCTAATTATGGCGATGTAAGAAGCCTTATGATGGGGGTTAAAAATGCAACTACCGGAAAAGAGCTTTGTGCTGAGGTTTGGTTTAACGAATTACGCTTATCTGAATTGGATAATGAAGGTGGTTGGGCAGCTGTGGTAAGTATGGATACTAATATTGCTGATTTTGCTAATATTAGTGCTACCGGGAGCCAAAGCACTTCTGGTTTTGGTTCGTTAGAACAAGGCCCTAGTCAGAGAGCATTAGAAGATGTGCAGCAATATAATGTGGTGACTAATGTAAATATTGGACAGTTACTACCTAAAAAATGGGGTGTACAATTACCATTTAACTACGGGCAAGGCGAAGAGCTTATTACGCCCAAATATGATCAGTTTTATAAGGATTTGACTTTAGATTCAAGAATTGAAGCAGCCGATACACAAGCTGAAAAAGATGCGGTCAAAGAGCAATCAGAGGATTATACAAAAAGGCAAAGTATCAATTTTATAGGTGTTAGAAAAATTAGAACGACCGATAAGAAACCGCGTTTTTATGATGTAGAGAATTTTACGCTAAATTACTCCTATAACAAGGTGGAACATCGAGATTTTGAAATTGAAAACTCCGAAGATAAAAGATTACGCCTAGGCGCCAATTATGCTCATAATTTTAATCCTGTTGAGGTGGAACCCTTTGCCAAGAACGATTCTATATTTATGAATAGATATTGGAAAATATTAAAGGATTTCAATCTTAATTTGATGCCGGCAAGTTTTACAATAAATACAGACTTAAATAGACAATTCAATAGACAAAAGTTTAGAGAAGTTGATTTAACTGGGGAAAATATTGCCATAGAAGAATTGTTTAGAAGAAATTATACTTTTGATTTCCAGTATGCCATTAATTATAATTTAACAAAGTCATTACAAATTAACTTCACTGCGGCAAATAGTAATATTGTTAGAAATTATTTTGTGGATAATGACTTGATAGCCGGAGAGCAAGATCAAACCTTAGATATTTGGGATGGTTTGATGGATTTTGGAGATCCTAATAGACAAACACAAAATTTTGGGTTAACCTATCAAATACCACTTAACAAAATACCAACATTTAGTTTTATTGATGCTACCTATCAATATACGGGTACCTTTTTATGGCAAAAAGGGTCTGATTTATACGGTGATATTGAATTGGATGGCAGGCGTTATGACTTGGGTAATACTATTCAAAACTCTAATGTTCATAATTTAAACACCTCTTTGGATATGAATCGATTGTATAGATACATCGGTTTAACCAAAAAGCCTATTAGTAGAGCAAGAAGTAATGCGAGAACAGGTGTGGATCCAGCCGAATCATCAGATGCTAAGCCAAAAAGTCAAGCAGGATCAAAGATTTTAAATGTAGGTATTGATATTCTAACGTCCATTAAAAGAGTACAAGTCAACTATTCCGAGAATAGTGGAACATTTTTACCGGGATATCAGCAAACACCTGGTTTTATTGGAACGCTGAAGCCATCTTTAGGATTTACATTTGGAGGTCAAAGGGATGTGAGGTTTGAAGCAGCAAGACGAGGTTGGTTAACAAGATTTCCAGAATTTAATCAACAATATACAACTACCAATACTAAGCAATTAGATATGTCTGCTAGTTTGCAGCCTACGCGTGATTTAAAAATTGATGTGGTGGCCAATAGATCGTATCTTGAAAATTATGCAGAAAACTATATTGTAGATGGCCCAGAAGATAACCTCCAATATCAATCGCTGACGCCAAATACTTTTGGTAATTTTAATATCTCAACACTTTTAATATCAACGGCATTTCAAAAAAGTGATGAAGTCAATTCTCAGGCTTTTGAAGATTTTAGATCAAATCGATTGACTATAGCCAATCGATTGGCAAGAGATTTTTACGGAAATGATAATTTTGATAGAGATGAAGAAGGGTATCCATTAGGGTTTGGTAAAAACAACCAAAAAGTACTATTACCTTCATTTTTGGCAGCCTACCAAGGTAAAAGTGCTGATAAAATTACGACTAGAGCATTTAGAGATGTTGCTATTCCTAACTGGGATTTGAAGTATACAGGTTTGATGAAAATTGGTTGGTTTAAAAAGAATTTTAGACGGTTTTCATTAACACATGGTTATCGTTCTGTGTATACCATTAATCAGTTTACAACTAATTTAAATTTGAATTTGAACCCCGACGATCAAGAATACCCTATTCCGGGTTTACCATATGATCAACAAAGTGATGCGGCAAAAGATCAATCGGGTAATTATAAAAATGAACTATTGTATACTAATGTCAATTTAACGGAAATGTTCAGTCCATTAGTACGCATTGATTTCGAAATGAAAAACTCTGTTAGAGTGCTTGCTGAAATTAAGAAGGATAGATTGATGTCGTTAAGTTTTGATAATAATTTAATGACCGAAGTTAAAGGGAATGAATATATTGTAGGATTGGGGTATAGAATTAAAGATCTTAGAATACGCTCAAAATTGGCTGGGCCTTCAAAGCGTATAATAAGTGATTTGAATATGAAAGCAGATGTTTCGGTTAGAGATAATAAAACGATAATAAGATATTTAGATTTAGATAACAACCAAATAACATCTGGACAGACCATTTGGGGGCTTAAATACTCAGCCGATTATGCTTTCAGCAGAAATTTAACCGGTATTTTTTATCTAGATTACACGTTTTCAGATTATGCTATTTCAACGGCTTTCCCTCAAACAACACTAAGATCTGGATTTACAATACGCTATAATTTCGGAAATTAATTGAGGTAACAGAAATTATAACTTTATAAACATATTTTTCTTCAAGCTGGTTCTAATAATCCTATAGGTATTAAGGAGTGCGAAGTGGATAGCTTTTTTTAAAAGACTTGATGTTAATTGTAGGGTTTGTTTTTGAATTTATGTTTTGAATAAATACATTTGTGTAATTAACACTTTTAAAAATAACGAAATGAATATTCCTTCAGAATTAAAGTATACAAAAGACCACGAATGGGTTAAGATAGATGGTGATATTGCTACAGTGGGTATAACTGATTTTGCGCAAAGCGAATTGGGTGATATTGTATATGTAGAGGTGGAAACACTTGATGAAACATTGGAAGCAGATGAGATTTTTGGATCTGTAGAAGCGGTTAAAACGGTTTCTGATTTGTTCTTGCCTTTATCTGGTGAAATTATTGAATTTAATGAAGCTTTGGAGGATGAACCTGAAAGTGTAAATTCAGACCCGTATAACGCAGGTTGGATGATTAAGATTAAATGTTCAGATTTATCTCAAATTGATGGGTTAATGTCTGATGAAGATTATAAAACCCTAATAGGTGCTTAAAAAACTTATACTGATTAGTGCTATAGGTTATACAATAGTATTAGCAACATTAAGTTTAGTACGACTGAATAATCTCCCTGATGGAGGTATTTCGTTTGCCGATAAAATTTTTCACTGCTTAGCATACGCTTTACTAACTTTGTTTTGGTTTGCAGTATGCGCATGGACCCTTAATGTGCGAAAAAAATCAGCTTTTGTTTCTGTTATAATTTTTGCAATACTATTTGGTATAATTATTGAGGTATTACAGCATACGATGACCGATTATAGAGAATTAGATGTTTATGATATTTTAGCAAATACCCTTGGAGTTATGCTTGCATCATTAATATTGTTTTTTAAAAATAGTTTCAGCGTTAAAAACACTTGAACACTTGTTTTTTTGATAAATAAATAGTTATTTTAGCAATCTTTGATAAACGAATTAAATTATGGAACCTAAAAAAAATCCTAAAGCAAATGTTGGACGTAACAGTTCACTTTTCTTTGCCATTGGTTTAGCGCTTATGCTATTCCTAACCAATTACGCTATAAACTTCAAAACATACGATAAATCAGATATTGACATAGGTATGGTTAATATGGAGGAAGAGTTAGAAGAGGATATTCCATTAACTGAACAAATACAAACACCACCGCCACCACCGCCACCACCAGCAGCACCTGAAGTTATTGAGGTTGTTGAAGATGAGGTAGAGATTGAAGAAACGGTAATCGAGTCTACAGAGGTTGATCAGGAAACTGAAATCGTTGAGGTGGAAGAAGTAGAAGTGGAAGAAGTGGAAGAAGATATTGATGTTCCTTTCTCAGTTATTGAAAATGTGCCAATTTTCCCAGGTTGTGAAAAAGGAAGCAATACAGATAAAAGAAACTGTATGTCTAAAAAGATATCACAGTTTGTAAATAAGAAATTTAATACGGAGTTAGCTAGTGATTTAGGTTTGTCTGGAAGACAGCGTATTAACGTAATATTTAAAATTGACAAAACAGGTTCTATTACTGGTATTCGTGCAAGAGCACCACATCCAGGATTAGAAAAAGAAGCAGCCCGCGTTATTGGATTGTTGCCAAAAATGAAGCCGGGTAAACAAAGAGGAAAGCCGGTAAACGTGCCATATTCTTTACCAATTATTTTCCAAGTTCAAGATTAAATAGGATCGAGACATAAGATATCTTAGTTTAGACTAAGGATCAAAAATAAAATCCCGTTACAGTAATGTAACGGGATTTCTTTTTTGGTATGCTTATTGTGTTTTTACCATAATATTAACATTAAATCTATTATTATGAGTAATCAAAAGAAAACTCACGACCTCATTCGGCAAAATGAGCACGTCGTGAAAAAAACACAAAAGCATGAAGCAAATTTACAAAAAAACTCGACCCTTTATTTTCAAGTGGGCTTGATAGTGTGTTTGCTGGCTACATTTGGTTTGTTAGAAATGAAGTTTCAGACGGACGTCCCTGAGGTCGCTCCTCCTTTAGAGATAGAGCCAGCCTATGTAGTTCATATTCCTCTTCTCAAGGAAAAAATGCCATCAAAAGAGACTGTTAAACCACAAAAAAAAGTCAAAAAATCTATTCAGTTTGAAGTCATCCCTGATGATGCTGAAGAACAGCTACCAATAATGCAAGATTCTGAGCCTGTAATAGAGGAAACACCTTTGCATCCAGATGCACTTCCTGACCTGCCTAGTGCTCCAGATGAGGATGTTAATATCCCAATTCATAGAGTTGAAATAGTACCCGTTTATCCAGGGTGTGAAAAAGCTAAAGATAATACGGCTAGAAAGCAATGTATGTCAAAGAAAATAGCAAAACTCATACAGAAAAAATTTGAAGGCAGTGATATTGCAAATAATTATGGTTTAACTGGTAAACAGAAAATTGATGTACAGTTTAAAATTGATAAAACAGGAAAAGTCACAGATATTAAGACAAGATCGCCACATCCCAAACTAGATGAGGAAGCCATTCGGGTAATTCATTATATACCTGAAATGACGCCTGGGAAACAGAGGGATAGAAATGTTGGTGTAATCTATAATTTACCAATTATTTTTCAGGTACAATAATAGGACCTTTTGAATCGTATATTTAGAATTTTCTAAAATCGCTATTAGCTTTATGATAGCGATTTTTGTTTTCTTGATGGTATGAATGAGGTGCTCCTATATATTAATTAATATCAAAGAGGTGGGTTTGAATTCGGATTCTAAAAAATATGGTATCTTGCGTCCCAAAATCAAATCTAAGCCTATAACATGAAGCAATTCATTGTGTTCTTCCTACTTGTTTTTCAATACAATGCTTTCGCGCAGGATAAATATCTGCATGAAAAACCACCCGTTTTTAGTAACTGTGAAAAGGTGGCCATAGATTCATTACAAGCTTGTTTTGATAAAAGTGTGTTTGATTTTATATATACAAACTTTAAAGTCCCTAAGCGTGTTTATGATGAAAATTATAATGGCGAAGTTATCGTGCTTTTTGAAGTGGATACTTTAGGGCAGTTTAGAGTTATTTATGCCGATGCCATTTATCCAGAATTGAAGCAAGAAGCCATTCGAGTTTTTGCTGAAATGCCAAAGGTAAAGCCAGCGACTTACAATTCTAGAAAAACATTTAAACAGTATTCTATACCCATAAAAATTCCATTGGTAAATCAATCTGTTAGCACACAAGATTTGGCTGAGGTTAATAAGAAAACCAAATTAGAAGAGCAGGCGGCAAGAGAATTTGATAGTGTTATTGCAGATAGAAGACTTTTTGAAAATAAGGAATATACCAGTCAGTTGAATATACCTTTTGTTCATAGTGAATATGATAGATTTGGAAGGGCTATGAATGTGGTGGGCGCAAATAGTCATACTGGCTCTAAACCTTTTTCCTATGCAGAGGTGTCTCAATATTATGATTTTAATGCTGAAAAAAAGGCGCTTCATAAAGAAAAAAAATCATGGGGAGGAAGGAAGTTATGGAATGAGCATTTAGTTGAATTACAAGGAAAGGATTATTGGTTTACAATCGATCCCATTTTTGATTTACAAGTGGGTAAGGATACTGATGCAGATTTTAATAGCACGTTTAATAATACCAGAGGAATTGTGGTGCAAGGTGGTCTGGGAAAAAGCTTTAACTTTTACACTACTTTTTTAGAAAGTCAAGGGCGCTTTGCAGATTATGTTAATCGATATGCCGAAAGTTTAAAAGGATTTGGACCAGATCCAGCAATTGTTCCTGGACGGGGTATTGGTAAGCGATTTAAAACCGATGCTTATGATTATCCTGTAGCTGAGGCTTATTTGTCTTTTACCCCTTCAAAATATTTTAATTTTCAATTTGGTCAAGGCAAAACATTTATCGGTGATGGCTATAGGTCATTAGTATTAAGTGATATAGCGAGTCCGCATCCTTTTTTTAAAATAAATACCAAATTCTGGAAAATAAAATATACCAATACCTGGATGTGGTTAAAAGATGTTAGACCAGAAGTGGAACAAGACAAAGCCTTTCTAACAAAATATATGGCGAATCACTATTTGAGTTGGAATGTCTCAAAGCGTGTAAATATTGGTTTATTTGAAACTGTTATTTGGGAAAACTCAAATAATAGAGGTTTTGATATCAGCTATTTAAATCCCATAATTTTTTACAGGGCTGTTGAGTTTCAAAACGGACAAGGATCAGGAAATGCTATTCTAGGAGCTACGGCCAAGTACAAATGGAATGACAACATTAATTTATATGGGCAATTTGTTTTGGATGAATTCTCTTTAAGTGATGTAAAGGCTGGAGAACAAAGTTGGAAGAATAAATTTGCTTACCAGCTTGGTGTTAAGTATTTCAATGCTTTTAAAGTGGATAATCTCATGATTCAGTTAGAATATAATAGAATACGACCATATACTTATTCGCATAATACCATTGTGTTAAATTACGCACACGCTAATGAGTCTAAAGCACATTCTTGGGGTGGAAATTTTCATGAGACCATTTTAATTGGTCGTTATAATTATAAACGCTGGTATGCCAATGCAAAATTAATATACGGGGTTAAAGGCTTTGACTTTAATGACGGTACTGATAATTATAGCTACGGAGGAGATATTTATAGAGATTATAATGATAGACCCTATGATACTGGAGTTAAGGTAGGTCAAGGTATTACTACCAATATTTTCAATGGAAACCTACAGGCTGGTTATTTGGTAAATCCGGCGTCTAATTTGAAGATTTTTGCTGATTTCACGTATCGGGATTTTAATCCGGAAGCAAATACAGCAACGACCTTTAAAAACAGTACGACCTGGATAAGTTTTGGCGTTAGAAATGACCTCTTTAATTGGTATTTTGATTTTTAATAATCAGGTTTTTCTTTGATGTTAGTTTTTTGCTTTAATCGTATTGCTAAAATGCTTTTATAGAGTATCTTTGCACTCGCAATATAAAAGCCTTTAAGGAAAAACAACATTGAGTAACGCAAATTCTTCATTAGCAACACCTTCTGTGATTTCAGATTTTAAGGAAATCACTAAAATGCGCTTATCTTTAAGTGTTGTGTTTTCATCACTTGCAGGTTATTTATTGGGTGTGGATGTTATTGATTTTAAAGTTTTGGCCCTTTTAGCCTTAGGGGGGTATTTTATGGTAGGTGCTTCAAATGCATTTAATCAAATTATTGAAAAAGATTTAGATGCTTTAATGAGTAGAACTAGAAATAGACCAATTCCTTCAGGGCGTATGTCTGTCAATACTGCTTTTATTATTGCATCGGTTTTTACGCTACTAGGCATTATAATTTTGTACACCATCAATAAGCAAACGGCTATGTTTGGTGCTATCTCAATATTCTTATACACTTGTGCCTATACACCTTTAAAAACAAAGACGCCTCTTGCTGTTTTTGTTGGTGCTATTCCGGGGGCTATTCCTTTTATGTTGGGTTGGGTGGCTGCCACGAATGATTTTGGAATCGAACCGGGGACATTATTTGCTTTACAGTTTTTCTGGCAATTCCCTCATTTTTGGGCTATTGGTTGGTTTTTATTTGACGATTATAAAAAAGGTGGTTTTTTTATGCTGCCTACAGGGAAACAAGATAGAGGTACTGCAGTACAAATTATTATGTATTCCATTTGGACATTGATCGTGTCTATTATCCCAGTTTTTGGATTTACAGGAAAATTACAGTTATCTATTATTGCTGCAGGCGTTGTTTTTGTGCTGGGCTTGGGTATGTTGCATTATGCAATAAGACTGTTTAAAGTAATGACTGAAAAGGCTGCTCGGCAATTGATGCTTGTTAGCGTTTCGTATATAACATTGGTACAGATAGTGTACGTTATAGATAAATTTATAAGATAATCATGGATTTAACTCAAGGAACAAAGGAAGAAAAAAACGGCAGAGCAAAAAAAATGATGCTTTGGTTTGGTATTATTTCTTTAGTGATGTCTTTTGCAGGTTGGACTAGTGCTTTTGTAGTGAGTAGTTCAAGGCCTGATTGGTTAAAGGATTTTCAGTTGCCAAACGCGTTTATCATAAGCACGGTAGTTATTGTTATTAGTAGTATAAGTTTTTTACTGGCAAAAAAGGCGCTGAAAGCTTCAAATTATAAGGCCACGACACTCTGGTTGATATTGACTTTTATTTTAGGGTTGGTTTTTATTTATAATCAATTTGCGGGCTTTCAACAAATAATCAATTTAGGCTATAACTTTACTGGACCCACTAGTAATGTGACGATGTCTTATATCTATTTAATTGCCGTTGTTCATGTTCTCCATGTTGTAGTTGGGCTTATTTGTCTTTTAGTTGTAATTTATAATCATTTTAAACAGAAGTATACGGCAACAAACATGTTAGGGTTTGAATTGGCAGCAACTTTTTGGCATTTTATTGATATACTTTGGGTTTACCTCTTCCTGTTTTTATATTTTGTGAGATAATATCAATTATCCAAATGTAATTATGAGGAGTTTACCTTATAAAATACAGTGAAACTGACATTTATCATAGGTTAAAATTTACAGGTGTATATTTCGTCAGATAAATAAAATGATTATTTTTGTGCAACTTTTAAATAACAACCATTATATATGAGTACTACAGTTGTAAATGCTGAAACAGAAACTAAAACTTGGGACGGAGGTAATCAGCCTTTACAAGCAAGTTATGGTAAAATGATGATGTGGTTTTTCATCGTTTCGGATGCCTTAACATTTTCAGGTTTTCTAGCAGCCTACGGGTTTTCAAGATTCAAATTTATTGATGCATGGCCAATTGCCGATGAAGTGTTTACGCACTTTCCATTTTTACACGGTGTAGATGCACCAATGTACTATGTGGCTTTTATGACCTTTGTACTTATTATGTCTTCTGTTACTATGGTATTAGCCGTAGATGCAGGTCATCATTTAAATAAGTCAAAAGTGACTATCTATATGTTTCTTACTATTTTAGGTGGTTTAATTTTTGTGGGATCTCAAGCTTGGGAGTGGAATACATTTATTAAAGGTGATTATGGCGCAGTACAAACTAAAGGTGGTAACATTTTACAGTTTGTAGATACTGATGGTCATCGTGTAGCGTTAAAAGATTTTGTAACGTCTGATGATCATGCCGCGCGTGCACAGCATGAAGATAAGAATGGTTTGTGGTTTGTTTCTGAAGGGACATTGCCAACGTATTCTGTTGATGAAGTATTACATGGCCTAGAAGCTCATGAAAATATATTGGTGAGAACACAAACATTAACTGAGAATGGTGAGAAAACTGTTTTGTCTCGGGCCGAATCTTTAGAGCAGATTAAAAATAACGGTAAATTAGTTGTAGAAGGTGCAAATCTTCATGTTAATGAATATGGTTCTCCTTTATTTGCTGATTTCTTTTTCTTTATTACAGGGTTTCACGGTTTTCACGTGTTTTCGGGAGTTGTAATTAATATCATCATTTTCTTCAACGTTATATTAGGAACTTATGAGCGTCGTGGAAGTTATGAGATGGTTGAAAAAGTTGGGTTATACTGGCACTTTGTAGATTTAGTATGGGTATTTGTATTTACATTCTTCTACCTAGTTTAATTATATAAGTATATATATATTCATTTCCTGAAAAAGGAAATCTAAACAAATATTAAAATGGCACACGAACATAAATTAGAAATATTTAGAGGATTATTAAAATTCAAATCCAATACACAAAAAATTTGGGGTGTTTTAATTTTCTTAACTATTGTAACAGTAATAGAAGTTGTATTGGGTATTATAAAGCCTGAATCTTTAATGGTTAAAGTTTTAGGGATGAAAGCTCTAAACTGGATATTTATCATATTAACAATAGTAAAAGCATATTACATCACATGGGATTTCATGCACATGCGTGATGAGACAAAAGGATTAAGACGTATGGTGGTGTGGACAGGAATCTTCTTAATACTATATTTAATATTTATCTTGTTACAAGAAGGTGGTTATGTGTTTAGAGTATATGATGAAGGATATATTAAAAGAGACTTTTAATTAAATAATTAGTTAAATTGAGATATTGAGGCGGTTTTTAAACCGCCTTTTTTTATTTTTGCACAGTTTTATTTCGCAATAAGAATGTTATTATTCAATGAATTATAAGAAAGTAAGTCGGTATGTGATTTTAGGAATTTTATTCTTTCTGCCTGTTACATTTTTATTGTTTTTGTATCCAGCAACTCACAATTATACACCATTAGATATTGTAAATGAATCTGTATTAGATTTAGATGCATTCCATGCAGATTCTAATGAAGACATTGTTTTAAAAGACCATATTACGGTCCTTAGTTTTTTAGGTGAAAACCCTATGAATAAAACAACAACTGCACTTAATTTAAAGGAGTTGGTTTATGATAAATTTAAGGGGTTTAAACGCTTTCAAATTGTTGTGGTTATGCCAGAAGGGACCGAAGGCGATGTAAAGTTGTTAAAGTCAGAAATAAGTTCCTATGAAGATTTAAGATTTTGGCATTTTGTTTTTGGTAAACCATCAGATATTAAGCGCCTTTATTTTAGTTTGAATTCTAAAGAGGATCTGGCTTCTGATCTGTCTACAGATAATGTCTACATTGTCGATAAAGATTTAAATCAAAGAGGTCGATTAGATGATAGAACTGATCGAGAAATTGAAAAAGAAGAGAAAGCTTATGGCTTAAGCGGGTATGATTGTATTGAGGTTTCTGAAATAAAGAATAAGATGAGTGATGATTTACGTATTTTATTTACTGAATATAGACAGAAAAGAAAGGGCGAATTCAATTCTGATACTAGGAGGGCTGATGATTTGTTAGGTAAGGATAAAAATTAATTGGATGAAAAAATCGAATTACTCATATATAGGCATAGCTTTTATTATTTTGGTTTTTGGGATTATTTTTGTTCCAAGAATTATAGATAGAATTACTAGTGGAGATGTTATAAGAAACGAAAGTCGTAGTGATTTCACTAATAAAAGTAAGACGGCTATTTCAGATTTGTCCTTTATTGAAATTAACGGCGAACCCAAAAAAGTGCCGGCGTTTGCTTTTAAAAATCAAGATGGTAAAACCATTACTAATAAGGACTATGAAGGGAAGGTTTATGTTGTTGAATTCTTTTTTACAACCTGCCCAACAATTTGCCCAAGGATGAATAAAAACCTCATACAAATACAGGAGGCTTTTAAGGGGTTTGAAGATTTTGGCGTGGCCTCATTTTCTATAAATCCAGATTATGATAATCAGGAAGTGCTTAAAGCCTATGCCGAACAATATGGTATAACCAATCCTAATTGGCATTTAATGACCGGAGATAAAGAAGCCATTTATAAATTATCAAATGAAGGTTTTAATCTATATTCGGCAGAGGAAGCAGATGCTGCTGGAGGTTTTGAACATTCAGGCAATTTTGCATTAATAGATAAGAATGGGTTTTTACGTTCAAGAAGGGATAATTTTGGTAATCCCATAATTTATTACAGAGGGATAGTTTCAGAAGAAGAACAAGTTGATGAAGATGGTGTGGAAGAAGAAATAAGCGATTTAAAACAGGATATTAAAAAGTTACTTAATGAGTAGTTCAGAAGACATTTTAAACGAAAAAAAATACAATAAGTTAATTGTTGTTTTATCAATACTAATACCTGTGGTAGTGGCCATTCTGTTCGGCGTGAAAATACCAAATGTTGAGCCATTAACATTTTTACCTCCAATTTATGCCTCAATAAATGCTTTGACCGCGCTTGTTTTGGTACTTGCTTTTATAGCCATCCAAAATAAAAAAGTAAAACTCCATAAGCGCCTTATGACGTTTGCTATTGTTTTATCGGTTATTTTTTTAGGAATGTATGTAGCCTACCATATGACTAGTGATTCTACTAAATTTGGTGGGGATGGTGCAGTTAAATATTTTTATTATTTTATCTTATTGACCCATATAGTCATGTCTATTACCGTTATTCCGTTTGTGTTAATCACTTACGTAAGAGCCATCACAAATAATATTGAAAGACATAAAAAAATAGCCCGTGTTACATTTCCACTTTGGTTATATGTTGCAGTCACCGGAGTGATTGTCTATATTATGATTTCACCTTATTATGTGTAAAATGAAACAGAAAATTTGCTTCTTAATTCTTTTCTTGTTCGTGCTTCTTGAGACAAATGCGCAATGTGCGATGTGTCGTGCCGTTTTGGAAAGTGAAGAGGGGCAAACTGCTGCAGAAGGGATTAATGATGGTATTGTGTACTTAATGGCTATCCCCTATTTACTTGTTGGAGGGTTGGGCTATTTTATCTATCGGAAGTACAATTCGTTAAATAAATAATAAATACTTTTTTAAGTATATTTTGTAACATTTCTTTGTATCGCTAGTCTTACTAACAAGTAATTAGCTCTAATAATTGATTCAAAGTCATGTTAAAGATTCATCAGCTCCAAAAATCCTATGCAATAGGTGATTCCAGTTTACATGTTTTAAAGGGTATTAATCTCGAAGTTGAGGAAGGCGAGATGGTTGCAATAATGGGATCTTCAGGTTCAGGTAAATCGACTTTACTCAATATTATAGGCATGTTAGATGAGGCAGATTCTGGAGATTACATCCTTGATGGGTTGCCTATTAAAAACCTGACAGAAAAGAAAGCCGCTGTTTATCGCAATAAATTTTTAGGCTTTATTTTTCAATCCTTTAATTTAATTAACTACAAAAATGCCCTTGAAAATGTAGCATTGCCTTTGTATTATCAAGGTATGAAACGTAAGGCTCGTCAAGAAAAGGCATTGTTTCATCTTGAAAAAGTCGGTTTGGCCAATTGGGCTAAGCATCTGCCTAAGGAGTTATCCGGCGGTCAAAAGCAGCGTGTAGCGATAGCAAGAGCATTGGCTGCAAATCCTAAATTATTGCTTGCAGATGAGCCTACAGGCGCACTGGATACAAAAACGTCCTATGATATTATGGCGTTCATACAGCAATTGAATAACGAAGGTAAGACCATTTTAATGGTAACGCATGAAGAGGATATTGCAAATATGTGTAAGCGTATTGTGCGTTTAAGAGATGGTGTAATCATGGAGGATAAGAAAGTGAATCAAGTAAGTGCCTTGCAATATGTTTGATTTAGACCTTTGGCGCGAAATATTTCAAAGTATTAATAAGAACAGAACGCGAAGTTTGCTCTCCGGGTTTACAGTGACTTTCGCTATTTTATTATTTACTATTCTTTTTGGAATTGCTAATGGCTTAGAAAACACTTTTGAAGAGGCTTTTGGTACAGATGCCAATAATTCCATTGTTATATATTCGGGTAGGACATCAGAAGCACATAATGGGCTTCAAGCAGGGCGTAAAATTCAGTTTAAAAATGAAGACCGAGATTTTTTATTAGATAAGTATGGCGATAAAGTGCAGTACTTTACTTCTAAAGTAAATAAAAGTGTAAATGCATCATTTAGAGGAGAGAAAAACAATTATCAATTAAGAGGGGTTTATCCTGAGTACATGTTTATTGAAAATAATGTTATTAAAGATGGACGTTATATCAATCAAAATGATGTTGAGAATAAAATTAAGGTCGTGGTTATTGGTCGCGCCGTTGAAAATGAATTGTTCTCCAAAACAAATCCTATTGGTAAATACATTAATCTAAGTGGTATCCCGTATAAAGTTGTAGGTGTTTTTACAGATGATGAGGGGGATAATGAGGAAAATGTTATTTATATGCCCATATCCACAATGCAGTCGGTTTATGGGAATAATGACTATGTTGATTTAATGCATTTGACTTATAACCCTGAAATGAATTCAGATCAAGCTTTGTCATTTGGGAATTCGATTAAAAAAAGTTTAAAGGATAGATTTGATGTTGCTCGAAGTGATCAAAGGGCTATTCGAATTTTTAATATGGCCCAAGGTACGAAGCAAGTGGATGTGATGACCTCTAGTTTAACCATTATTATCCTCGTTATTGGCTTCGGAACTTTAATTGCTGGTATTGTTGGAATAAGCAATATCATGATTTTTATAGTGAAAGAACGGACCAAAGAAATAGGAATTAGAAAAGCTTTGGGCGCATCTCCAAGATCTATTGTGTCCATTATTTTAATTGAATCTATCATCATTACAGCTATTGCAGGATATTTTGGACTGCTAATAGGGGTTGGGGTTTTGGAAGCCGTGGGGCCCAGTTTGAAAGAATATTTTATTAAAGATCCTGGAGTAGACAATAGTTTAGTCATTGGTGCTACCCTAACATTGATTATAGCGGGAACCTTAGCAGGATATTTACCGGCTAAAAAGGCATCTAGAATAAAACCAATTATAGCTTTACGAAACGATTAATTATGCTAAAATTTTTATTAGATAGAGATACGTGGCAAGAAGTTTTTGATAGCTTAAGTAAAAATAAGCTAAGATCCATACTAACTATGGTTGGTGTGTGGTGGGGTATTTTATTACTTATTGGATTGTTGGGCTCAGCAAGAGGTATAGAGAATGCCTTTAACAGATTGTTTGGTGATTTTGCTACGAATAGTGTATTTGTTTGGGGACAAAGTACAGGAATGCCATTTAAAGGGTTTCAAGAAGGGAGACGTGTAAACTTGTCTTTGTCTGACGCAAAAAAAATAGAAGAAAATGTAGAAGGTGTTGAGTTTGTGCTCCCAAGAATTCAGCAAACAAAAATGATTAAACGAAATTTTCTTTCTGGTAGTTTTCGAACGGCAGGAGATTATCCCTTGTTGGATGATTTACAAAAGAAAAAATTAATTCATGGCCGCTTTATAAATCAGAATGATATCGATAATCATAGAAAAGTCGCTGTTATTTCTGATGGGACTTATGAACAATTATTTGAAAAGAATGAAGAAGTTATAGGTAAATATATTGTGATTGATGATATCAATTTCAAAGTTATTGGCATGTTTGAACGTGGAAATTTAAACTTAGGGCCATCAACAGATGTGCATATACCGTTTTCAACGTTTAGACAAGTTTACAATACGGGAGATCGTATAGGGTGGTTAATGATAACCGGGGAACTAGATTATGATATTGTGCAAATAGAGGAGGATACTAAATTATTATTAAAAAATCTGAACGACATTCATCCTAAAGATACCCGGGCATTAGCAAGTGCTAATGCGGGCAAGGAAATTGGAAAGGTAACTGGCTTTTTAAAAGGCATGCAATTTTTAACCTGGTTTGTTGGTATTGCAACATTAATAGCTGGAGTTTTTGCAATTGGGAATATTTTACTCATAACGGTTAAAGAACGTACCAAAGAAATTGGTTTAAGGCGTGCCTTGGGAGCAACCCCCTTTGAGATTAAAAGGCAAATTGTTGTTGAGGCTGTTTTTTTAACCTTGTTAGCGGGATTATTTGGTGTTATTTCCGGAGGATGGATTTTAATTGCCCTAGATCATTTTTTTGGTCAAGGAGAGGATGCGGCAATAGTAAACGCTTCTGTTTCCATTGGTGTCGTGTTTTTAGCCATGATAATTCTAATAATTTTAGGAACATTAATAGGTTTAATACCTGCCTTTAAGGCAACAAGTGTAAAACCTATTGAGGCATTAAGAGAAGAATAAATAATCAAAATAAAATGAATAAAACAGTAAAAATTATTTTAGTCCTAGTAGTAATTGTACTGCTTGCTTTTGTGTTGAAGTATTTTAAGGACGCTAATTCTAAGAGTATTGTGGATTATAAGGTAGAAGAACCGTTTTATACCTCTATAAATACTAAAGCCGTTGCAACTGGCAAATTAAACCCTGAAGAAGAGATTGAACTTAAACCTCAAATTTCGGGAATTGTAGATAAGATTTTAGTTGAAGAAGGGGATGTGGTAAAAAAGGGAGATTTAATTGCTAATATTCGGGTGGTTCCAAATGAGCAAAATCTTGTAAGTGCTAAGAGTAGAATTGCAACAGCCAAATTATCATTTGAAAATGCAAAAACATTATACAATAGAAATAAAGCACTTTACGATAAAGGGGTGATATCTAAGCAAGATTTTGAAAACAGTGAACTGTCTTATTTTCAGGCAAAAGAATCATTGACTCAAACACAGAATGATTATCAGATTATAAAAATGGGATCTATCTCTGGAGGCAGTTCTGCAAACACCAATATCATTGCTCAAATATCAGGTACAATACTTGAAATTCCTGTGCGGGAAGGAGACCAAGTCATACAGAGTAATAACTTTAATGCAGGTACAACTATAGCCACAATTGCTAATATGAGTTTTATGATTTTTGAAGGAAAACTGGATGAAGCCGAAGTGGGTAAAGTGAGTGAAGGCAAGGAAATAAAAGTGATTTTAGGAGCTATACAAGATAAAGAATTTCCAGCTACATTAACATTTGTAGCACCAAAGGGTATCGAGGAGAACGGCGCGGTACAATTCACCATTAAAGCAGATGTGACTATTGATTCTATAGCTAACATAAGGGCGGGGTATAGCGCAAATGCGGAAATTGATTTAGAAGCCAAAGATAGCGTACTAGCCATTAGAGAAGCGCTTCTTCAATACAATAGAATAACAGAAAAGCCTTTTGTTGAAATCATGCAGGAGGATAATAAGTTTAAGAAGCGTGATGTTGAACTTGGACTTTCAGACGGTATCAATATTGAAATTCTTGATGGTATTAAGGAAGGTGATAAAATAAAGATTTGGAATAAGGCATCAAAAGATAATGAAGAAGATGAAGAAGCATAATTTAGTGGGCTTACTTTTTGTGGCCTTAATATCACTTTCTGCTTTAGGTCAGGAAACTAAGGTTTGGTCTTTAAAAGAATGTGTAGATTATACATTGGAGAACAATATTAGAGTGAAACAAACCACGCTCGACGTTAGTACAGCTGATGAAAACTTAATTACAGCTAAGGGTAATTTCATGCCAAATTTAGCGGGATCGGCTACACAGAGTTATAATTTTGGGTCATTTATTGATCAGGATCAACGTCGAATTTCTACAGATGCTCGCGGGAATACTTTTGGATTGAATACGGGAGTTATACTTTTTAATGGTTTTCAAAATACAAGTACTTATAAGCAAGCTAAGCTTGGTATTGAATCTAGTAAGTTACAATTGGCAATTTTGAAAGATAATATTTCACTTAATGTAGTGAATCAATATTTGAGTGTTCTTCTCAATAAAGAAAACTTAAAAGTAGCCAATGAGCAAATTCTTGTGACTCAAAAACGTCTAGAGCAAATTAAAGAATTGGTGGCCTCTGGGGTGCGGCCGAAAGCAGATTTATTTGATGTTCAGGCACAATTGGCAAGTGATCAAGAGCAATTAACTAATGTTAGAAACAATGTAGATTTGGCCTTATTAAGCTTGGCTCAATTGCTACAAATTTCTCATCGAGGATTTGATGTTGAAGATATGGAAATGCAATTACCAGCTGTATTGTTGGAACATAAAAGCGCTGATGATATTTATGACTACGCGCTTACCAGCAGACCAGAAATTAGGCAAGCCGAATTGAATATTGAAGACTCTGAATTAGGTGTTGATATTGCAAAAAGTGCCTACTATCCAACACTTAGTTTTGGAGCAGGGATGTTTACTTCTTACCAACATCAGCAAGGACAGGATGATGTAAGGCCTATTATCGATCCAGATAATCCACCAAACATTATTTTTATACCCAATGGATTTGGGAAACAATTAAGTGATAATCTAGGGTATAATTTTGGGTTTAATTTGAGTGTTCCTATATTTAATAGATTACAGACAAAGGCTAATGTAAATAGAGCTAGAATCAATAATGAACGTATTGCCTATGCTCTGGAACAGGAGAAACAGGATTTAAGAACAAATATTGAGCAGGCCTATGCAGATGCTAAAGCAGCTTTTAATCAATTTGAAGCTTCTAAGGTTTCTTTAGAAGCCCAAAAAGAGGCTTTTAAAAATGCAGAGGAAAGTTATAACTTGGGTGTTATGAATGCCTTTGAATTTGAGCAAGTGAGAAATCGTTTAATTAATGCAGAATCTAATCTTATCAATTCTAAATATAATTTTGTGTTTAAGACAAAAGTTTTAGACTTTTACCTGGGCAAACCTTTAATCAATTAATTTGAGTACATATATACTTAATATTGAAACAGCGACTACCAATTGTTCTGTAGCGCTTTCCAAAAACGGCAAAACCATTGCTTTGAAAGAAGATAACGATAGGAGTTATTCTCATGCAGAAAGATTACATGTTTATATTGAATCGGTTTTAAAAGAAGCCCATATAAGTGCCACTGATTTATCTGCCATTGCTGTTAGTAAAGGGCCAGGGTCTTACACCGGTTTGCGTATAGGGGTTTCTTCAGCGAAAGGTTTGTCCTTCGCTCTTGATAAACCTTTAATCTCTGTATCTACCTTAATGGCCTTGGCGTATCAAGTTGAATTGCAAGACGGGTATATAGTTGCCATGCTTGATGCTAGACGCATGGAGGTGTATTCCGCAATTTTTGACACCAATTATAGGCAAATAAGGGAAACGCAAGCAGAGATTTTAGAAGCTTCTTCATTTGCTGAGTACCTTGAAAAAGGTAAGGTCTATTTTATTGGTAATGGTGTAGAAAAAACAAAAACACTAATTCAACACCCAAATGCCGCCTTTATCGAGGATAGATTGCCTTCAGCTAAAGAAATGAGTTTATTAGCCTTTAATAAATATAAAATAAGCAACATCGAGGATGTTGCTTATTTTGAACCTTATTATTTAAAAGATTTTGTAGCACTAAAACCCAAGCCTAAATCTTAGCTGTTTTTGTGAACTACTACCTGTGGGAAAGGAATTTCTATACCAGCTTTATCTAAAGCTATTTTAGCCTTTTCTGTTATACCAAAATAAACATCCCAGTAATCTGCGGTAGTACTCCAAGGTCTTACTGCAAAATTCACAGAGCTATCAGCAAGCTCTGAAACATTTACAGAGGGTGCTGGGTCTTTTAGAACCTTCGGGTCAGAGGTAAGGACTTCCATTAATATCTCTTTAGTTTTCTTGATATCTGCCTCATAGCTTACTCCAATGGTAAGGTCTACACGACGCGTACCTTCTGTACTATAATTAACTATATTTCCGTTGGATAATGAACCATTAGGAATAATAATTTCTTTATTTGATAAGCCCGTAAGTTTGGTAGTGAATATTTCAATTTCTTTTACAACACCAATTTCACCTTGAGCTTCAATTAAATCACCAAGTTTAAATGGCTTAAAAATCATAATCAAAACTCCCCCGGCAAAATTACCTAAAGAACCTTGTAATGCTAAACCAATGGCTAAACCTGCAGCAGCAATTAATGCAGCAAATGAAGTGGTTTCAATGCCAACTGTTCCAAGAACAATAACAATTAATACAATTTTTAAAACCCAGTTTAATAAGTTTAATAAAAACTTCTGAAGACTTTCCTCATAACTACTTTTAGACATAAAATTTTTAGTGCCTTTTAGTAATTTTTTGATAATCCAAGAACCAATAATCCATATGGCGGCAGCTGCAAGAATTTTAAGTCCGTATTCTACGCCATAATCTAAGGCTAAGTCAGCCCATTTTGATGTGTCAATGTTTTCTAAATCCATATTTTTTTTAATTTATTAGATATGTAAAATTAAAACTATTTAATGTTTTTTTTTAACTTAAAGTGAATTATCATTGTTTTTTATAATATGCAGCTCACTAAGGCCAATATTGCGGGAATCGCTTGAATGTAGAATAATTTAATTTGCTTTGTTGAGTAAGCACCAAAAATGCCGGCGATAGTCACACAAAATAGAAAAAAAACGGCATATCTTAAATCTTTTTCTATGACAGAAAATATTAGACCAAGAGCTAAAAAACCGTTATATAGTCCTTGATTGGCGGCCAATACTTTTGTGTCTTCTGCAAACTGTTTTGATTTTAAACCAAAGGCTTTAATGCCCTTTGGCGTAGTCCATAAAAACATTTCTAAAATCAGAAAATAGATATGCTCTAGGGCTACTATACAAATTAATATGATAGTTAAAACACTCATTCTTTTAAAAGTTTTATAGCCTCATTAATATCTGACACAGGTAGTTTGCAGGCCTTGTTTACGCACACATATATTAGCGTTTTTTCAGGATTATATCTATTTTTCAATAAAGGCATATTGTTTTCTGAAACGCTACCTACAATCAATTTATTTGGGATATAAGTTTTGTTTAAGTCGTTAATTTTATCCTTAGCCTCTTTACCAACTATGGCCACTTCATAATAAGGTTGGGTGTAATTCAACATTAAATCAAACCAATTAGAGTAGCCAGAGGGATACTCTTGCATTTCGGGTTTAACGTTGTTAAGCATGGTTATAGCAGTTTGTGCATAATGGGTATTGTCAAAAAAGTGGGATAACTTAAATAGATTTTTAGCCATGATGGAGTTGCTAGCTGGTATAACATTATCTCGGTATTCTGTGCTTCTAGCTACTAAGGATTCGTCTTCATTGGATGTAAAAAAGAACATACTACTCGACTTGTCAAAATAATGATTAAAACTATAATCGCTTAACTCCTTAGCCTTATTTAGCCATTGTTCATTTAAGGTGTTTTCATAAAGGGCAATAAAGGCATCAATAGTTGCGGCATAATCTTCCAGATAGCCATTGATTTTGCTAACCCCGTTTTTATACGTGTGGTTGAGGCCGCCATCTGCTCTCAGCTGGTTTTCTATAATAAACGTTGCGTTTTTTATAGCAGAATCTAGGTATTCCTTATTGCCAAAAACACGATAGGCATCTACATAACCTTTAAGCATTAATGCATTCCAAGACGTCAGGGTTTTATCATCTAATCTAGGTTTAGCCCTTTTGTTACGTTCTTTAAGGAGTACTGTTTTCCAGTTTTCTATTTTTGATGATAGGGTATTGGCGTCTATTTGATGTTTTTTTATTATGGATGCGTCATCTTCTTTTCTAATCAAGACATAATTATTATGCTCCCATGCGCCATAATTGTTCACATTATAGTAATCGGAGAAGAGATCAAAATCTTCTTTTAGAAGAGATTTAAGCTCATCTTCCGTCCAGATATAAAAGGCACCTTCTTCTAGTTCGCCAGCTTGAGTAGTGCTGTCAGCGTCTAAGGAAGAATAGAATGCACCATTTTCAGTGGTCATTTCATTTTGAACATATTCCAATGTTTGGGTAACAATATTTTTATATAATTCATCTTTCATGATGAGGTAAGCATCAGCATACAAACTAACTAACTGACCATTATCATAAAGCATTTTTTCAAAATGAGGAACATGCCATTTCGCATCAACCGAATATCTAGAAAATCCTCCACCTATTTGATCAAAGATGCCACCATACGCCATTTTTTTTAGTGTTAAATTAACGTAATCTTGGAGCATTTTGTCATCAGTTTGATAGGCATATCTCAATAAAAAATGATAGTTATTGGGCATCATAAATTTGGGCACATTACTTAAGCCTCCGAGTTCATGATCAAACTGATTTGTCCAATTTTCTAAAGCCTTATCGATAAAGGTTTTTTCAAATTTTGGGGTTTCATTATTTAAGGCAACTACACCAAGCGATTTTATACCTTGTTCTAGTTTATCAGCATATTCCAGAAGTTTGTTGGGATCTTCTTCATATAACTTAGAGATTTGTTCAAGTGCACTTAACCATTGATCTTTTTCAAAATAGGTTCCTCCCCAAACAGGTCTACCATCAGGAAGAGCAATAACATTCATTGGCCAACCTCCACTACCAGTCATCAGTTGCACTGCACTCATATAAACTTGATCTACATCAGGCCGTTCTTCGCGATCTACTTTAATATTAATGAAATTCTTATTCATTACTTGTGCTACTAAACTGTCTTCAAAACTCTCATGTTCCATAACATGACACCAGTGGCAAGCGGCATACCCAACACTAATGAGAATTAACTTTTTTTCTGATTTGGCCTGATCAAGTGTTTTTTCATTCCATGGATTCCAGTTTACTGGATTGTGTGCATGCTGCAATAAATAGGGGCTCGATTCATTTATTAAATTATTGGTATATGGATGTTCCATGGGCTCTGAATTCTTGCCTTTACAACCTGTAAGTAAAAGAACTGCTATAAATATTTTGAGATATGTCATGTTTCAAAGTTAGCTAAAATTGAGCATAAAAAAAGCGCTCATGTGATGAACGCCTGTTTTACTTTTATTTGTTTTATTATCCGTTTATGGCTTCTACCATTTCTATTTTTCCCGGTAACATTTCTTTTAGCATATTTTCAATGCCACTTTTTAGGGTGTACGTTGAAGAAGGGCAACCACTACATGCCCCTTGAAGCATAACACTCACATTTTTTGTGTTAGCATCATAAGAAATAAACTGAATGTTACCGCCATCACTTGCCACAGCAGGTTTCACATATTCTTCAAGTATATTTATTATTTCTTTAGAAGTGTCATCTAAGGTTTCGAAATGACTATCTAATTGTTCTGAGGATTTTTTTAGGGTTTCAGCAGCATTGGCTAACACAACTTCTTTACCCTGTTCGATATAATTTTTAATGAATTCACGAATTTCAATAGTAATATCTTGCCATTCTGCCATGTCATATTTTGTGATAGAGACATAGTTTTCATCTAGAAAAACGCTTTTAACAAAAGGAAAGTGAAAAAGTTCTATCGCTAATGGTGATAATTTTGCGTCATCAATAGAAGTAAATTCAAAAAGTGTTGTAACTATTTTTTTATTAGATACAAACTTCATTACTGATGGGTTTGGTGTGCTTTCGGCATAAACCGTTACTGGCACCTTTTTTGGCGCAGCCGTATCTTCTACCACTATACCTCCTTCGTTTAAATACGCTTCTATCTGTTCTGCTACTTCGTCTTGGACATCACTCCATTCTACTATGTTATAGCGTTCAACGGCTACAAAATTTCCTGAGATATAAACTTTTTTAACAAAAGGTAAATAGAATAATTGTTGAGCTAAAGGTGAAGATTTAGCCTCATCTATATTATTAAATTCGAAACTTTGATGCTTTGTTATAAACTGGTTTACTTCAAACTTTACTATAGAAGTATTGGATGTTTCCTGCACAGAAACCTTGAAATTATTCATTTTAGCTATTTTTTGACAAAAGTACTAAAAGATAATTTTATATTTGGTTTTTGTTGTAGACTTAAGAAAATGAGGGGAGAAAGCTTTAGCTCCTTTTATTTAACGATAATATCTCAATAAATTAAACGTTAATAGCTCCAGAAGGCCAATTTAACCAATCTTATGAAATTGAAAAATATTTTATGTTATGTGTGTGTGTACCTTATTGGGTATGTTGGTTTAGCTCAAGAAGGGTTGCCTATATATACAGATTATCTTACCGATAATTATTATTTAATTCACCCTTCTATGGCTGGCGCTGCTAACTGTTCTAAAATAAGGTTAACAGCCAGACAACAATGGTTTGGCCAAGATGATGCCCCAAAGTTACTCACATTAAGTGCTAACGGACGCATTGGAGATTCACCTTCTGCAATAGGGGGTATTGTTTATACTGATAAAAATGGATATCACTCCCAAACAGGGGCCTATGCTACCTATGCCCATCATTTGATGTTTTCGCGAAGTGAAGTTGATTTAAATATGTTGTCTTTTGGGTTAAGTGCAGGTTTCATACAGTATCAGTTGGATGAGACTTCATTTTTGAATGGGGCACCAGTAGCAGACCCAATTATTAGTGGTGTCGTGCAAAGTGAAACTAATTTTAATATAGACCTAGGGTTTTCATATCATTTTCTTGATTTTTATGCCCATGCTACTATTAAGAATTTACTCAATAACTCGGGGGTTAATAATGATATTGAAATTACAAGCAACCTGAGACGCTATCTGATTTCTACGGGTTATGTGTTTAATAAATATGGTAGTACATGGAGTTTTGAACCTTCTGTTTTATTTCAATACAAAGAAGGCACGCAGGAAGCCATTTTTGATTTTAATGCCAAAGCTTATAAGCAGATGGATTTTGGAAGATTATGGGGCGCCTTGTCTTATAGACAAAGTTTAGATGGTGCTGAATATTTAACCAATAGTGGAACAATTAATAGTCAAAAGTTGCAGCAAATCTCTCCTATAATAGGTGTAAATTATAATAATTTTATGTTCGCATATAATTATACGCATCAAACAAACTCCGTAGTTTTTACTAATGGTGGCTTTCATCAACTTACTCTAGGATATAATTTTAGCTGTAGAAAAGAGCGTTATGATTGCGAGTGTCCTGCAGTGAACTAATAAAATACTAAGAAGGGGGTTTAAGGAATCTTCGTGGTTTATAATTCCCTTTGAATGTTCCTTTTTAGCTTTCACTTATCCGTTATGAACTTCAATATGTTATTATTTTTTAGGTTTTCTGCTTTAAACCAAGTCGAACTTTCTTATGAGAAAAGGTGCTTTGAGTAATACAGGTTATTCAATGCGTGTAGAAGCCTTATGAATTTGTGAACCGGAATTTTTGTCAAGTGTATCGAGGTATTTTGTTAATTGACAATTTTAGTATACCAAGTAAAGTACGTAAGTTTATCCTACTTAAAACAAGAGATGCAGCTATCAAATAAATATTTTTGTTTTTTTTTCTTAGTATGTATAAATTTCATGTCATGGGCCCAGAATGGTGAAGGTTTATTAGGTCAAGGACCAATACTCACAATTAAAGGATCTGTAATAGAAAGTGATACTAAAGCCCCTATTTCTAATGTAAATATTCAAATTACCGGAGGCGAATACACGACCACCAATGCATTAGGTGAGTTTAGAATACAAGCCCAAAAAGGTGATGAGCTTACGATACGTCATATTGATTTTGAAACCGTTTTCTACACGGTTAAAAACAATGATGATATTAAAATAATGGTAGAGCCTAATGATGAGGAAGATCTTGAAACTTCAAAAGCTAGGCAAAGCTTCCGTCCGCAGGATTATGAAGATTATAATTCAGCCATTGATTCTGCAGAATACTATTTAAAGAAAGACGCCAAGACAAGTATTCAGTTTATTGCCAATGCACTTTCTACCAGTAAATCTATTGAGGACAATGCGAATGCTTACAAGGTTTTAGGTGATATTTATAGTTATTGGAAGCAATATGATTTAGCTGTATCCAATTATAGGATTAGTCTTCAAAACCGGAATAGTATTCCGGTTAAGTTTAAACTTGCCGAAGCTTACAAGAATATTCAGAATTTTCAAGAAAGTTTAAAAACCTACAGTAGTTTAAACAAAAATAGCCTATCAAATCATCAGTTGGTTGAATTCTATGAAGGGCAGGGCGATGTTTACTTTTCGATAAAGGAACATATGAAGGCTATAAGTGCTTATAAAAAAGGCTTACAAGTTGCTCAGGAAAATGCGATCACCATAAAGGTTACGGATTTAAATTCTAAAATAGCCCAATCATATAATGAAAAAGGGGAGCCTGAAAATGCCAATGCCTATTTTAGTAAATCAATGCAACTTGCTAATAGCCAAAATAAGAAAAGGGCAATTGAAGAAAAAATAAAAGTAGCCGATTTTAAAGGCGAAATGAATGAGTTTTCTAATGAGATTGAGTTAAGAAAGGAAGCTCTAAATGACTTAGAAGATATTGCTCAAGATTCGGTTTTTGCCAATGAAAGTAGTTTAACACCACAAAAACAAAATTATAAAATTGGGCGTGCTTATGCCTTTCAGGAAGATTATGGTAGTGCTATTCCTTATTTGCAAAAAAGTATTGAGGAGGCAGATAGTAAGAAGGATTTGTTAGTTCAGAAAGATGCCACTAGGAAATTATCAGAAGTTTATCGTGACGCCGGCCAGTTTGATAAAGCGCTTTTAGCTTATCAAGATTATGTTCTGGTTGTTGATGCATTATACGCTCTAAAAGAACAAGAAATTTCGCAAGCAGCGAGGTTTAGTAAAAATATTGTTAGCAAACAAAACCGAATTTCTAGTTTGGAAGCTGATAGAGCATTGTCTGAGAGTAAATATCAGTTAACTCAAGAACAGTCAAAACGTCAAAAGCTAATTATTTATTCACTTATTGGAGGTGTTCTATTTTTGTTAGTGGTTGGAGTTTTAATGTATAAATTCATAAAACAGCAGCGCCTAGCTAATAATTTATTGGCGCTAAAAAGTTTGCGAAGTCAAATGAATCCCCATTTTATTTTTAACGCCTTGAATTCTGTAAATAGTTTTATTGCTTTAAATGATGAAAGAACAGCAAATAAATACTTGTCTGATTTTTCCTTGCTAATGCGTGCCGTTTTAGAAAATAGTGAAGAAGATTTCATTCCTTTAGAAAAAGAAATGGAGTTATTACAATTATATACTAAACTAGAACATTTTAGATTTCAGGATAAGTTTGACTATAATATACAGGTTGATGACAATATAAAAATTAAGGAGTTTGTTATTCCGCCTATGCTGTTACAACCTTATATTGAGAATGCTGTTTGGCATGGGCTCAGATATAAAAAAACAAAAGGATTATTAGAAATAGTCTTAACACGAATTGCAGAAGATGAAATACAAATTGCTATTTCAGATAATGGTATTGGACGAGAAAAATCAAAGGCACTAAAAACAGAAAACCAGCAGAAACAGAATTCTAAAGGCATGGGGAATATTAAAAAACGAGTGTCCATTTTGAATGAAATGTATAAAGATAAAGTTGATATCGTAATTAGTGATTTTCAAGAGGAAGACGATTTAGGAACGAAAGTTCTTGTAACCCTAAAAAAAGATTAAATGAAATTAACGGCCATAATAGTAGAAGATGAGGAAACGAGTCGAGAAATTTTAAAAAATTATCTCAACAAGTATTGTCCTAATGTGACTGTTTTAGGAGAAGCTGATAATATTGATGATGCGCTAGTTTTAATCAGGAATAATACTTTGGATTTGGTGTTTTTAGATGTTGAAATGCCTTATGGTAATGCCTTTGATTTGTTAGAAAAAGTAGGCGATGTAAATTTTGAAACCATTTTTGTTACCGCCTATAACCATTATGCTATCGATGCTTTAAATGCACATGCTTCATATTACCTAATGAAACCCATTTCTATAGACGAACTAATTAAAGCGGTGGATTTTGTGACAGAATTAAAACTAAAGGAGGATAGACTTGAAAATCAAGTAGTCATACCAAAGACGAATAAAATCACCGGTAAAATAACGATACCTCAATTGGATGGTTTTGAGGTATTAGACACTTCAGATATTTTATATTGCAAGGCAGATGATAACTATACTGAAATATATTTAATTAATGACAAGAGAAAGGTAGTAAGTAAAACATTAAAATATTTTGAAGATGTACTCAAGGGTACTAGTTTTGTAAGGGTACATAAATCTTATCTTGTAAATATTGATAAAGTAGTGAAATATGTAAAAGGCAAGGGGGGAAGTGTGACGTTAATCAATAGGAAACAAATTTCAGTTTCAGCCTCAAGAAAATCAAATTTGTTATCATATTTTAAATAAAAAAGGAAATAATTATGCCAGTAATATTAGCAGTAAAAGGGAAATCACCTCAAATTGGAGAAGATTGTTTTATAGCAGAGAACGCCACTATAGTTGGGGATGTCTCAACAGGAAGCCAATGTAGTATTTGGTTTAGTGCTGTAGTTCGAGGAGATGTTAATTTTATAAAAATGGGAAATAAAGTTAACATACAAGACGGTGCTGTGATTCATGGTACTTATAAAAAATCTGCTACAACTATTGGTAATAATGTATCCATCGGACATAATGCCTTAGTTCATGGTTGTACTATTCATGATAATGTTTTAGTGGGTATGGGAAGTATTATAATGGATGGCGCTGTTGTAGAAAGTAATAGTATTATTGCCGCTGGCGCCGTAATTACTCAAAACACCCTCGTGGAATCTGGGAGTATTTATGCCGGTGTCCCTGCAAAAAAAGTAAAGGATATAAGTAAAGAATTAATCTCGGGTGAAATTAATCGAATTGCAGATAATTATATAGAATATTCAAGCTGGTTTAAGGAATAATGTAGGCATTTGTTATTCAATACGTTTTTAGCGAAGAATTTTCAAAGGGAGTCCTTGGCTTTTGAAATATTATGAAGTAAATAGGTTTGTGTAAAAGGATCTCCCATAACCTCTATTTCTGCGTTTATAATATCGCCTATTTGTAACTCTATTGTATTATTGGTAGGCGATAGGTTTTTTGCCTTAACCATTTTTCCTTGATGTAGAAAGGCAGGTAAAGGTTTTTCAGGCGGTAGTTTTATTATGACAACACTAATCTCTTCTTGGTTGTTTGATAATGCGGTTACCGTTGCTTCAATGGATGTTTTGTTTGGTGCAAGTTGCATATTCAGCATATTTAGTAAATTAACCTGAACCTTGGCTCAAGGTTCAGGTTAAAAATTTAATGTTAAGATAACTATTTTTATTTAGCCTTAGATCTGGAAGTTGTCTTCTTTGTTGTTTTTTTTGTTGTTGTTGGCGGAGCAACTTCTTCCATGTCTGAAGGTTCAGGTATCATATGATCTGAATGTTCAATAGCCATAGATTCTTCTTCCAAATCAGGAGAGGGCATTAAGCTTTCACTGGAGTTTGGAGCGTCATCAAAGTGCTCAGGCCTAGGCGCAGAAGCCCCTTGAGAATCTTGAAGTTCTTCTTCAAAATTTTCAGGCGAGGGAGCGCCGTGTTCAATTTCCTCATGGGAAGAGGTGTTTATGGATATGGGAGCAGGTGAACTGCCATACGACTCCATGGTTGATTCAAATGCTTTGTCATTACCCATATTAAAATTTATTGTCATCATATTTTTAATTTTTTAATTTAATGGTTTGTGATTTTATAGGTTGCTTGTTATACCTATGTGATAAAATCATGATTTGTCATAGTCTACTATAATCAAGAATAGACTTTATGATTTGTATGCCTATAAAACCTGTTGTGGCTTAAAGATATAATAGGCTAATTTGATTATTTGCATCTATAGTCCCCGAAACGGTTTTGCTATTTGCCTTGGCAGCATTAAGCATTACAAACATATTAGTAACTCCATCAGTAGTTAATTGACCTACTTTTCTCCATCCAATACTCTGAATATTTGCCCAGGCATTTTTTGAATGAGGTGATGCATAAGTTCTTAAAACTTGTTTATTAGAAAAATTCATAATATATATTTTTAAAGGATTAATTATTTTTTGATTTTATTATTACTGAAATTGACACTGGTCTAATTTAAATAAGCAATTTTTATAAAATTATTGTCTATGCTAGCGGTAACCATTTTATTTTTAACTCGAGCTTCATTTAAGAGAACAAAAAGATTAGTAACACCATCTATAGAAGTTCCTTCAATTTTTCGCCATCCAATAGATTGAAGATTAGCCCAAGCATTTTTGGAATGCGGTGAGGCGTATGTTCGTGTTACCTTTTTTGTTACCCATGAAGTGCCTCCTGATCCACTAGAGACGGTAGCGGTAATATTACTGCCAGATTTAGCGATAGCGGTCACTTTCACCTTTGAGTCTGATCCTGCATAGGTCTTACTGTTTGGGTTTGAAGTCTGTGTAAAAGCGTTGTTACTTCCTGAAGGAAAAGTGTCATTTGCGTCTCCGCTATTAGTATTGGTGTTAAGGTGTCTTTGACCATCTGCCTGCTCTATATCTACTAAATAATGATTTTCATTGGTGTTATTTCCTTTATGGTCGTCAATATGTTCTATAATCATACCTTCTCCAGGGATGTTTTTATCAAACCCATGCTTTTGTCGGTTTGAAAGCAAGAAATATTCTTTACTATTCGCATTCCCTATGGGTAGTTTTATGATATCTTGATTAACATGGTATGGTTTTAAAGTAATATTTTTTGTGTCATTAAAAACAGTTGTAGGTGTAACCCAACCGCATTTGACCTTACACCAAGCTGAGGGATGTGCTGGTGTATGCCCTCCATTATTCCAGCTTCCGCCGGCCATAAGGTCCCATTTACCTGTGCCTTTTGAGCTGTAATCTGTGTCATAAAGATCAGGTAAGCCACAAAGTAAATGTCCTAATTCATGAGCCATTACGCCCACTCTACCATCTTCAGGAGCCATAAAATATTTGTTTATTTTAACCCCATTAACAGTTTTTGGAGAAATACCCCATTTGTGAGACCAAAAATCTGATTTGTTTCCAGTAGCTTCACCTCCAGATCCAGCACAAATAACAATCAAGGCTTCTACAAAGCCATCGCCATCATTGTCATAAGGACTAAAATTAACATGAGGGGCTGCTAAATCAATAACATCCTCAACAAGCTTCTGTGCATTTCGGGGGTAAGAACCATGGCCAAAATCATTATTCGTGTAATAAGATTTTGCTCTTGGTGCTCTAAACCATCCTGGAGTAACGCCATTCTGTCCTTTTACGGCACCAGTAACATCTAATTTTCCATAGGATGCTTCCTTATAAAAATCGCGCATACTACCCGTTGAATAAGTGTTTTGGGAAAACAAGAGGTTGTTAAAATGAGCTTGGTTTTTCACTGCCGATTTATCCGAGAAATCTACCAAGAGTACTAACGCTCTTTTTGTTCCTGTTACTGGGGCTCTTGAGGCAGACATGACATGATCATGAGCACGCGTTTTTTTGGGTCTGTTAATTATTAAAGTAAATGTACTCATATCTAAAATATCGATATCATCAATATCTTCAAATCCAGCTTCCCCGAGTATTTTCTGTTTTGTACTTTTAATTTTCTCCTCAAGTTGTGGCGAAGGCGGACATATACAACGGCATTCATCGTGTCTTTTCATTTTAATTGAATTACTTGTTAGGGTTACTCTTTGAAGGATTTTCACCATACTCCTTATATCAGTTAATTAGTTTAATAACATGTTTTAGACTAAAACTTTTTAAGAAGTCTTTAGGGAGACGAATTACGCGTTATGGTATTACAATGGTTTTAACTGTATTGCGGTATTGGTTAATAAATAGACGCGGTGTGTTTTACTTGTATCGCTTGATGATATACATAGACTATTTATAAAACCAATGAGTTGTTAAAGATATAGCTTATGTATTTTATCTAAAATGTGAATTGTGTACTAAAAGGAAGCGAAAGTGTAAAATTATAGAAAGCCTTGTTCTTTTGCTGATAAGACTAACTCACGATCACTATTAGTTTTGGTATGGAAAATTTGTTTTAACCGCCGTTTTCTTTTTTCAATCCCTGATTTGGTTAGAGGAATTATTTTTAATAATTCCATCATTTTTGAACCGTTTGATAACTCTTTGAGTATTTCGGTATCTATAGAATCTAAAATTATATTTTGGGCTATTTTTTTTCTAAAAAGTTTTAGTACAGAACTACTGTAGTAAGGATTTCCGCTTAATAATCGTCTAATCGCAGATGAAAGATCAAGATTTGTAATGTCCGATTTAACCAGAAGACCATCTGGATTCACTCGAGTTAATAAATTAATTAATCTTAAATTATTTTTACTCGAAGTTGTAATTATCAGTTTTGTTTGAGGTGACTTTTGTTTGATAAATAGACATAACTTTTCAATAGAATTTATCTTATCAGTACTATTAAATGTCACATTTGTGTCTAAAATAAGTAGGTGATACTCGGGAAGGGAAGAGCTCTTCTTAAAGTTTTCAATAGTCGAAGAAATATCATTTAAGACGTATGTATTTAGTCTTAACTTTAAGTCCTTTTGATTTGAGATAAGTATATTTTTATAAGCTTGAGCAGTAATTTGATGCTCATTAATAATGAAAGTATTTATTATTGGTAACATATAATGATAATTTATCAAAATGAGTTACTATAATTGGCGCCTAAGGGAGCTGCATTTTAATGAGTTTCAAAACTTTACATGTATGATAGATACATGCTCAAATGTAGTTTTTTTTTACAAAGAAAACAAATGTAAAGTGCTAAAAAATAGAGTGTTGTGTTTTTTTTGTTAACATTTGTTAATTTTTAAAAATATCTATCCTCTACATGATGCTTTTGGCCTAATAAGGACTTCAAAATGGCAGGATCACCATTAGTAAAAAAGAAATGTTTTGTTGTAAGTTTTTTCTGGTTTAGTAGATTATTTTGTGTTAATATGGATTTTGTTTGTTTCGCAACAGCTTCACCAGAATCAATAATCCTAACATGATTAGGTAATATGTTAATAAGTAGAGGTATTAAATACGGATAATGGGTGCAACCCAATACTAAATAATCAATATTCGCCTTAATCATAGGTTCAAGATAAAGGTGTAATAGCGATTCCATTTCAGGAGAATATAATTTTCCACTTTCTATAAGTTCCACAATACCATTACCATTTTGCTCAACAACCAAAACATGACTAGCAAATAAGTTAGAAGTCTTTGAAAAAAGTTCACTACTTAAAGTACCTTCAGTAGCTAAAATACCTACAGCATTGGTTTTAGTTTGTAAGGCAGCAGGTTTTATGGCTGGCTCAATGCCTATAAAAGGAATGTTATAAGTTTGTCTTAGATAGTCTATAGCATTTGTTGTAGCAGTATTGCATGCCACTACAATAAGTTTGCAATTTCGTTGAAGAAGGTATTCCGTATTTTTAACGCATAAGTCAATAATTGCATTTTTACCCTTAGGACCATATGGCGCATTTCTGCTATCTGCTAGATAGATAGAGTTTTCATTGGGTAAAAGTAATTGAATCTCTTTCCAAATGGAGGTGCCACCTACACCAGAATCAAAAATACCTATAGGGTTTGTACTCATTTTAGAACAACTTGGTAAGGATTACTTAAAAGGACAATAATGCTAATAATTTATTACAAAATATAAAAATTAAATAGAGTCATTGTTATAGTTACATCATAAATTAAAGAATTAAGTAAAACAGTTTACCTAGAGCAACTATTATTTAAAGAAGAATGTCATCATTGAAACAAAAAAAAGCTGCCTTGAATAAGGCAGCTTTTAGCATGTAATATTGTAAAAGTTTTAGATGCCTAAGTTTTTCTTTACATCAGCTAATATATCATCACCTTCGGCAACAATTAAAGTAGCTCTATCTAAAACATATTGATACCCTTTTTCTTTAGCGACAGTATTTATAGCTGCCATTGCTTTTTCTTGAATAGGTTTAAACAATTCAGCTTCTTTTTTAGCGATGTCTTGTTGTGCATCTGATCTAAATTGTTGAATACGTTGTTGCTTTTCTTGTAATTCTAAACCTCTTTTTTGATTTTCTTCATCAGTTTTTGTAGCGGCTTCAGCTTCATATTGTTTTACTGTATTTTGGTATTCAGTAATGGAAGCTTGAATATCTGTTTGATATGTTTTTCCCAATGTTTCAATCTCCGTTTGTGCTGCTTTAGCTTCAGGCATAGCTGCAATTAACTCTTGCGTGTTTATATGAGCAATTTTGCTTTGTGCTTGTGTCAAACTAACGGTTACAAAACATAATGCAGTTGCTAATAATAGAGTTTTTAATTGTTTCATTTTTAAATAAGTGTTAAGTGTGTTATAAATTTATTTTCTACTTGCGTTTATACTGTCTTTAGCCTTTTGGCGATCTTCTAGTATTTTTCTTTTTCTTTCTTCCAGTGCTTTTTTTCTTTCTTCGCGTTCTTTTAATTTTCGTTGTCTATTTTCTTCAATAAGCTGTTCTCTTGTTTTAGGTTCAGCGACTTTCTCATCAGCAGTAGCTTTTTGAAGATCACCTGCGCCTTCAGTGACTATGGCTTCTGTCGTTGCACTTCTGGACTCTAGTTTCGATTGTTTTGCTTTTTCTCGATCTTCTAATATTTTTCTTCGTCTTTCTTCTGAGGCTTTAACTTTGGCCTCACGTGCCGCTAATTTTTCTTGCCTAGCTTTTTCAATAGCACTTTCGCGAGCTACTTTCTTTTCCTCTAGCGCCTTTTCTCTAGCCTCTTTTTCTTCATTAATTTCAGGAATTAACTCCTCATTCTCGGCTTCTTTTCGTGCTGCTTTTGATTGTGCTTGCGTTCTTTTTGATGTTCTTTTTATGCTTCTTAAAATTTGTTCGCTTAAATCATACTGTTTTGCTGAAAATAACATGACAGCATCCGATGATTTATCAAAAATGAAATCATATTTTTTACCACTTGCAATATCTTGAACGGCAGAAAAAATTTGATCTTGAATAGGTTGCATTAATGACCTTTTTTGAATAAATAAGTCGCCATTAGGCCCAAACCGTTTCTGTTGATAATCTAATATTTCGTTTTCTTCAAAATCAATATCCTCTTGACGTTCATCAATTAATTCTTGGGTTAACAAAGCTTTTTCGTTGCTCAGATCTTTTCTTTTTTGTGCAACAGTTGAAAGTTTACCTTGAATCTCATTCTTCCATTTTTGTGCTCTAGCGTCAAGCTGTGCTGATGCTTCTTGATATTCAGGAACGTTTTCTAAGATATATTCAGTATCTATATAGCCAATTCTTACACCGCGCTGCGCATGTAATGACAGAGCAGACATAAAAACTAGTGTCAGTAAAAAAAGAACCTTATTTTTCATCTGTTTTAATGTTTTATAATTGGTGGCTTTATAAATCTCAAAAAAACAGGGCGTCTCTTTCTGTCTTTTTAGACTTATTCTTCAAAACTAACGAAATATATTATTAAAAATTTTAATTCCCATGCAAATCATTAAAGTGTTAAAAGAAAATATCGTGCCAAATTAATTTTTATGTTTAAAACTGTTGTCCAATGATAAAGTGCGTTTCCCATCCGTTAGGCGTTACTAAACCAGGTAGAGGGTCAAACCCATAACCGAAATCTATCCCCAATAATCCAAAAGCAGGCATAAATATACGAAGACCAACACCCGCTGAACGATTTAAATCAAAAGGGTTGTAATCTTTAAATTCACCAAATGATGAACCCGCTTCTAAAAAGCCAAGACCATAAATTTTGGCTGATGATTTCAAGGTTATTGGATAACGTAACTCTAAAGAAAATTTATTATAAATAGTACCTCCATCTACACTCGATAATGATTGGTTAGGGTAACCACGTAATTGAATAGCCTCTCTTCCATCAAGACTATAGTTACCAAGACCATCACCACCAACAAAGAAGCGTTCAAAAGGAATTACACCTCTATCATTATTATAAGCTCCTAAAAAGCCAAATTCTACAAGCGGTCTAAGGACTAAATTTTTAGTTATTTGTGTATACCATTCTCCTTTGAACTTAATTTTATAAAATTCTAGCCATCTATAACGTTCTTGGTCAATTTCGGAGATTCTGGTAGTAGCCTCTGCAACTTCTTTGGGCGTACTATTAACATCACGTTGAATGGCTTGATTCTCTTCACGCTCATTTTTTAAGGCGGTGTAATCTACACCATCAAGTAATGACCAAGGCGGAGAAAATTTAAGGCTAGCAGAAAAGCTAGAGCCCGCTACTGGGTATATAGGGTCGACACTCGTATTATTTCTGCTTATACCAATAGTATATGAAAGGTTGTTTGAATATCCATCTCCAAAGGTAAATAATCCGGTGTTATAGTTGTTCAAGTCATAGCGCTGGTAGCTAATAGCCTGTGATAAGGTAAAGAAATCATCTGGTACCGTAAGGCGCTTTGCTAATCCAAACGTTATACCAGTAATGTTAAAACTTCTACTTTTATCAGCATCTCTGGTAACGGGATTGTATAAAAATTGTCTTGTATGTGATAATGAAGAAGAAAATTGAACTGGACGTTTTCCTCCTAGCCAAGGTTCGGAAAATGAAAAACTATAGGTTTGATAAAATCTACTAGCCTGTAAACGTAAAGCTAATTTTTGACCGTCACCCATAGGTATTGGCTTATAGGCGTCTTTTTTAAAGATATCTTTAATAGAAAAGTTATTAAAAGAAAGTCCTAAAGTACCAATAAAACCACCGCCACCATAACCACCTTGTAGTTCAATTTGACTGGATCCAGTTTCCTTTACCGAATATTCCATGTCAATGGTTCCCTCATTAGGATTGGGGTTTATAAAGTTAGGTGTGATTTCTTGTGCCTCAAAAAAGCCTAGTTGCCCAAGTTCTCGAACCGTACGAACAACATTGGCCTTACTATAGAGCTGGCCAGGACGCGTTCTTAATTCTCTATATATTACGTGGTCATTGGTCTTTTCATTACCAATAACACTAACGTTATTAAAATAGGCCGGTTTACCTTCTGATATTCTAATTTCAATATCAATGATATTGTTATCTGCATTAACTTCAACAGAGTTTACACTTGAAAACAAATACCCGTTGTTTTGATACTGATTTGTAATATCAAAGGCATCTGGTTTCGAGGCGTCTGCAATTCGCTTTTGTAAAAGAATACCGTTGTATGTGTCCCCTTTGTTAATACGTAAAATTCTACTTAAATACTCATTAGAATAAACGGTATTACCAATAAAGTTGATATTACCAAATTTATACAGCTCCCCTTCATTTACATTAATTTGAAGAGAGATTGTTTTATCATTATTTCTAATGATGCTATCTGATATGATTCTGGCATCTCTATATCCATTTTCTTTATAAGTATCAATAACATGACCCAAGTCCGCTTGATAGGCAGAATCAATAAATTTAGAACGTTTCCAAACTCTAAGACGCATAATTTTCTTAGTGCTTTTCATACTTTTTCTAAGCTTATCATCGCTTAAAACGTCATTACCGTTAAATGTAATGTCTTTAATTTTTACTTTTTTACCTTGGTCAATATTAACCAATAAATTAACTCTAGCTGTTTCTAATGAGTCTTGAACGTCTATGGCATTGATATAAACTTTGGTATTAACAAACCCCTTTTTTTTGTATTTCTTCTCTATAAAATTTTTGGTATTTGTTAGCAGGTTTTCAGTAACCTTAACCCCTCTTGTAAGTGTATTTTCTTTTATGACTTTTTCTTGTTCACTTTTCTTTACACCATTGACTTTAACTTCATTGATTTGAGGTAAGTCTGATAGCCTTATTTCTAAAAAGGCAACTTTATCTTCAACTTTAGTAACGTAAACTTCAATATCATTGAATAATTTTGAATTCCAAAGCTTTTTAATAGCCGTGCTTATTTCTTCTCCAGGAATGGATACTTCTTTCCCTTTGCTTAAGCCAGAGTAGGTTATAATGGTTTGTTCGCTAAAAGAGGTGTTACCAGCAACCGATATACCCCCAATAGTATATTTTCCTTTGAGTTCTTGGGCTTCAATATGATAGCAGCTAATAAAAAGAATTATAGCTAGGCAATACTTTAAATATGTGGTAATAGGTAAAATATTAACTAAGTTGTTCACTCGTTTTCCCAAATCGTCGTTCTCTTTTTTGATATTCAATAATTGCTTCATACAAATGCTGTTTTGTGAAATCTGGCCACAAAACATTTGTAAAAAATAATTCAGCATAAGCAATTTGCCATAATAAAAAGTTGCTAATACGCTGCTCCCCACTAGTTCTAATAAGCAAATCTACGTCTGGTAAATTTCGCGTGTAAAGATGCTCATTTATAATTGATTCATCAATTATTTCCGGCGAAATTATATTATTTTTAACTTTATTACTAATTTCCTTGATAGTGTTTACTATTTCTTCTCTAGAACCATAGCTTAATGCCAATGTTAATGTCATTCTTGTATTGTTCTTGGTGCTTTCTATAACTTCAAGAAGTTCTTTATGAACTTTCTGTGGCAAGGTGTTTAAAGACCCTATTGCCGATAGTTTAATATCATTATCTTGAAGTGTTTTAATTTCTTTTTTTAGAGAAGAGACTAAAAGCTTCATGAGGGTCTTGACCTCAAGCTTTGGCCTATTCCAATTTTCGGTTGAAAAGGCATACAAGGTTAGATTTTTAACACCTAATTCAGCACAACCTTCAACTGTTTGTCTTACAGATTTAGTGCCGTTTTCATGGCCAATAGCGCGTATTAGTCCTTTTTGTTTCGCCCAACGGCCATTACCATCCATTATGATAGCAATGTGCTGTGGTAGTTTCTTTGTTAGTATACGTTCTTTTAAATCCATTTTAATCTACGCAATAGCAAGGGTTTTGTCCAAATGTATAGGTTAAAGTAAAACCTGAAAACACATACCAGTCATTGTTGTTAATATTTCCAAACTTGTATTGTTGGTATTCTGGGTTTTTTGGATTGTTTCCATCAATATTATCAGAGAACGTATAACGTGCTCCAATTTCTATACCTAATACAATATGGTCTATAAAACTGGCCTTAAAACCTATAGCCCCTGGGATACCAAAAGCCCAGCTTTTGGTGTTTTCGGGTCTTTGAGCACCATTTAAAAAATAGTAGTTATTGTGTCTTGCAGTGCTAAGGCCGCCATAGAGATAAGGTGTGTAAACCTTGTCTCCCGAATGTAAATCAAAGTCAATAAAAGTAAATTCCATACCGGCAGAAAACTCTAACATATTAGAATCAAACGAATAGTCTCTTTGTTGACGTCTTGGGTCATCTGATTTTGAGTCATATGCTTTTAAGTCTGAATAGATAATAGAAGCTCGCCAAGAATGTCTTACACTTCTATTCCATTTGTACAATAGCCCAAGAGATGGAGCGTTGGGCGCAATATAATTAGTGGCACCTACGTCACCAATTAAATTGCTTCCACCGGCAAAACCGCCAATTTCATGAATTTGAGAATAACTAAAGTTAATAGTTAAAATGCTTAAAATCAATATGGTTAAATGTCTCATAAGTATTCAAAAGTTTGCAAATATAATAAATAAGATGAGCCCATGATAATTTGAGCTAAATACTCTTGGTGTAAAACAAGAAAATTGCAGAAATATTGTTTTTTTAGAGACTTAGTTTCTCTTATCTTCTCCCCAGAGTAACTTTTTTCTAAGGGTGATTAGGAAGCTTTCATTTAGGAGGTCTATCATTTTAATTTTAAAATCGGCTTTCTTGATTTTAATGAGTGTTTCATTTTCTAGGGTCGCAATTCTGGAGTCTAACGATACTAAATGGCTTTCCTCTCTTCCGCTAACTCTAAGGTGTATTTCTGTAGAATCTGGTATGATTAAAGGCCGTGCACTTAAGTTATGCGGCGCAATAGGGGTTAGTGCAAAACTATTGGTTCCAGGTGTAATGACCGGGCCTCCACAACTCAGAGAGTATCCTGTTGACCCTGTTGGGGTAGACACAATTAAGCCATCACTCCAATATGAGGTCAAATACTCCCCATCAAGATGTGTTTCAACGGTAATCATGGAGGTGGTGTTTTTTCTACTTACAGCAACTTCATTAAGTGCAAAACTTAAATCGGTGATGTCTTTGTTCTCGGGAGAAGTTTCTACTGCTAAAAGACTTCTTTCTGAAATTTTGTATTTACCATCTATTATGTTTTGTAATGCGTTTTCAATGGCATCAACCTGTATGGTTGCTAAAAAGCCCAGACGTCCTGTATTAATTCCAATAATTGGAATATCTATATCTTTTACAAATGTGATGGCTCTTAAAATAGTGCCATCTCCTCCAATGCTTACTAGAAAGTCAAATGAAGTGTCTAAAGCTTTAAAAGTTTTAAAGTCGGCAAAAAAAACGTTATTTCCAGCCTCTTTAGAGTGCTCAGTAGTTAATAGATCAAAGAAATCTTGTTCTATACAAACCTCTATCTTTTTGTTAAGTAGAAACTTAGAAAGTCTTTCAACGGAATTTGTTGTGCGCTCGTTATAGAATCGGCCAAAAACTGCAACTTTCATAGGTTAAATGTTTAAGTATTTATTCAAATAATCAGAACGCTCTTTAAGGGTTTCTAGGTAACCATCCTCTTCATGTCCAGAAAGAATGTTGTAACTATATCTTCTAAATGTTTGAATAATATCATTAAGACCAGCTCCGCCAATTTTAATAGTGATCTGAACTAAATCAGTGTTCATTTTTGAAATAAAGGCCCCTAAAAGTTTTCCATCGTTAGATTCAACAATCTGACTTAACTCGCTAAAGGAGTAGTCATTAATACCTTTCTCAACAACAAGTACGCCTCCTACTTCGCTAAAAAAAGGGGATTCTCCAAGAAGGTTTATCATGTCATTCAATTCATAATAACCTAGATACTCATTTCGAGCATTTAAGACCGGCATAATGTTGGTGGAGTTTATGGCGAAAGCTTCAATAATATCAAGTAAAATTGTTGTGTCTCTAACAAAAAAGTCTTCAAAAGAATACCTGTAATCCAGCAGTTGTTTGTCGCTTTCACAGCAATGCGCATCTGTTTCTGAGAAACTGCCCAAATATGTTTTATTGTCATCTTCAACAGGAACATGAGAAAATGTCAATTGATTAAATAGCATTTGTAAATCCTTGATTTTACTCATGCTATTTACAGGTTTTATATCGTTAATAATAAATTCTGAAAGTTTCATTTGTTTTGCTTTTCAATAAATAAAGGCGAAATTCTTGTAAAAATCGTTTCGATCAAAATTAAAGCCTTGCTCTATATGGTTGCAAATTAATCAAAAAAAAAGGATGTATGCTCGTTGTACTTTGTATTTTTGCCTATTAAATTATATTTATGACAAAGCTAAGTGTGAACATTAACAAGATAGCTACCCTGCGAAACTCAAGAGGTGGTGATGTGCCTAACGTGGTTCAGTTTGCAAAAGATGTACAGCGTTTTGGAGCTGAAGGGGTAACAATTCACCCTAGGCCTGATGAGAGACATATTAGATATCAGGATGCACGAGATTTGAAATCAGAGGTTTATACGGAGTACAATATTGAAGGTAATCCTGTTGAATCTTTCGTAAATTTAGTTTTGGAAGTGAAGCCAACTCAAGTTACTTTGGTGCCTGATGCTGTTGACGCGATAACCAGTAATGCCGGTTGGGATACCATTAAGCATAAGGATTTTTTGTCTGTTGTTATTAAGGAATTTCAGGCCAATGGTATAAGAACATCAGTATTTGTAGATCCGGTTTTAAAGCAAATTGAAGGCGCTAAAGCCGTAGGAGCAGATAGAATAGAATTGTACACAGAGTCTTATGCTCATCAATATGGTTTGGGTAATATGGATGCTATAAAGCCCTTTAATGAAAGTGCTAAGTTAGCCGCTAATTTAGGTCTTGGAATTAATGCAGGGCATGATTTGTCTTTAGATAACATCAAGTTTTTTAAGGATAATATCCCAAATCTTCTCGAAGTTTCTATAGGTCATGCTTTAATTGCAGAAAGCTTATACTTGGGTATTGAAAATGTAATTCAAATGTATTTACATAAACTGAAATAATGTTACTACATTCAAATATAATAGGAGAAGGAAAACCATTTGTTATTTTGCATGGTTTTTTGGGGATGAGTGATAATTGGAAAACCTTAGGAAGTCAATTCAGTGAAAAAGGATTTCAAGTGCACTTGGTAGATCAGAGAAATCATGGAAGAAGTTTTCATGATGATGCTTTTAATTATGAAGTGCTTGCAGAAGATTTAAAGCATTATTGTGATATACATAAGCTCAAGGATATTGTTTTGTTGGGACATTCTATGGGCGGGAAAACGGCTATGCTATTTGCTGCTGAATATCCAGAACTTGTTTCAAAATTAATAGTGGCTGATATTTCACCTAGATTTTATCCTGTGCATCATGATGCTATCCTAGAGGGTTTAAGTGCTTTAGATTTTTCGGTGATAAAAAGTAGAGGCGAAGCAGATAAAATATTAAGCGCCCATGTTTCTGATTTCGGAACGCGACAATTTTTGCTTAAGAATTTATATTGGGTAGAGAAAGGGCAATTGGGCTTGAGAATTAATTTGCCAATTTTAAAGAATGAAGTAGCCGAAGTTGGAGAGTCATTACCAAGTTATCTTAGATTTGATAAAGGAACAATCTTTTTAAGAGGAGATCGGTCAGAATATATTGGAGTTGGAGATGAAAATATTATAAATAGTCATTTTTCACAAGCTAAAATAGTTACTATTTCAAATGCTGGTCATTGGTTGCATGCCGAAAATCCAAAAGATTTTTTTGAGGCTGTAATTGGTTTTGTTTGTTAAAATATTTTGTACTTTTAAGAAAAATAATAAAATGAAACTCATTCTTAAGGTCTTGTTATCTGCAGTAGCTGTATTTATTTTAGCTCATGTTTTGCCAGGTGTAAATGTTGATGGATATACAACCGCAATTATTGTGTCTATAGTGTTAGCCTTGTTAAATTTATTTGTAAAACCTATTTTGGTCATTTTTACACTGCCAATAACGGTGTTAACTTTGGGTTTGTTTTTACTCATAATTAATGCCTTAATAATAGTATTAGCGGGTAATTTAATCGACGGGTTTACAGTGAGCAGTATATGGACAGCATTACTGTTTAGCATCCTATTGTCTATTCTAGAATCTATACTTTATTCACTTTTAAAGGAGGATAAATACTAGCTAAAAATCAAGTAATTAAAAACTTTGTTGGGATGTAAAAATATATTATTTTTGCATCCCAATTTTGGTTATATGGGTTTTAGGTTTTTTTAATAAAAAGCCTTATTGTTAAATGCCTGATTTAAGGCTTTATATCATTTAAAATGAATATTACAAGAGAAAACGTTGATGCATTAAATGCTGTAGTAAAAGTAGATATCGCTAAAGAGGATTATAGTGATAAAGTTGAGAAGATATTAACAGACTACCGTAAAACAGCAAACATTCCTGGATTTAGAAAAGGACATGTGCCAATGGGCATGGTGAAGAAACAGTATGGAAAAGCTGTTTTAGTTGATGAGGTTAATAAGTTGTTGCAAGATGCGCTTAATAAATATTTGACTGAAGAAAAGCTTGATGTTCTTGGACAGCCATTGCCAAAGCCTCAGGATGATATTAACTGGGATGCGGATGCATTTTCATTTGAATTCGAATTAGGTTTAGCACCTGAATTTGAGGTAGAGCTTAAAAGCAAAAAGGCAATTACAAAGTATGATATCATTGCCGATGATAAAATGATTGACGAGCAAATTGAGCGTATTCAAAAGCAATACGGGAAATTAGTACCGCAAGAGGTAGTTGTTAAGGACAGTGAAATTACTGGAGCTTATACTAACGAAGAAAAAGAAATTGATAATACAGTCACTTTAACTTTAGATAAATTTAAAGGTAAATCTACTGCAAAATTATTTGTTGGCGCTAAAGTAGGTGACGTAGTTACATTGAAAACTAAAGGTCTTTTTGATGATGAGCATGATTTAATGCACGCTTTAAAATTAGATCATGATGCTGTTCATGGACTTGATATTGAAGTGAATTTCACAATAAGTGAAATAAATGAACGTCAGTTAGCAGATTTAGATCAGGAATTGTTTGACAAACTTTTTCCTCAAGAAAAAGTGACTTCTGTAACGGAGCTAAGATCAAAAATAAAAGAAGATGCTGAAAAGCAGTTTGTACAACAAGCAGATCAAAAGTTTTTAAATGATGTTACTGAATATTTAGTAGAAAACACCAAATTTGATTTACCAGCTGAGTTTTTAAAGAAATGGATGCAAACTTCTGGTGAAAAAGAAATGAATATTGATGAGGCTACGGAGGAGTATGAAAAGTCTGAAAAAAGCCTTCGTTATCAATTGATAGAAGGAAAGCTAATAGCAGATAATAATGTCCAAGTAACCATGGACGATATTAAGAATCACGCTAAAGAAATGATTAAAGGGCAGATGGCTCAATTTGGTCAAATGAATCCTTCAGATAAAGAATTAGAGGATATTGCGGCACGTGTATTGTCTAATCAAGATGAGGCACGTAGAATTTCTGAGCAGCTAATTAGCCAAAAACTTTTAGAGGTTTATAAAGAAAAAGCCAATCTTAAGGTTAAAGAATTAAGTTATGAAAACTTTGTTAAAGAAGTTTATGGTGATAAATAGGTAAGGAATAATTGCTTATATTTATGCGCTTAAATCGTTCGGTTTAAGCGCTTTTTTATTATGTATAAATCGTAATTAAATAGGCTGTTAGCGCATCTTGCTGAAAGTCAATATTTTAATCAAAAATAATTTTAAAAAACTATGGATTACGCAAAAGAATTTGAAAAATTCGCCATAAAAGATCAGGGGATTAGTAGTACATATTATAATAAAATAATAAGTAGTATGTATCCAACTAATCTGACTCCAAATATCATTGAGGAACGTCAGATGAATATTGCTGTTTTTGATGTTTTCTCTCGCTTAATGATGGATAGAATCATTTTTTTAGGAACAGGAATCAATGACCAAGTGGCAAATATTGTACAAGCTCAACTATTGTTTTTAGAGAGTACAGATGCAAATAAAGATATTCAAATATATATTAATTCTCCAGGCGGTAGTGTTTATGCTGGATTAGGGATTTATGATACCATGCAGTTTATTAAGCCAGATGTTGCAACTATTTGTACCGGTATGGCGGCCTCTATGGGTGCAGTATTATTATGTGCAGGAGCAAAAGGAAAACGTAGCGGTCTTACACATTCACGCGTCATGATTCATCAGCCATTAGGTGGTGCGCAAGGTCAAGCTAGTGATATTGAAATTACGGCTAGGGAAATATTGATTTTAAAGGAAGAACTATATAAGATTATTAGTAAGCATTCTGGTCAAGATTACGACAAAGTGTATCAAGATAGTGATAGAGACTATTGGATGAAGTCTGATAAGGCGAAAGAATATGGTATGATTGACGAGATATTGACACGAAATTAAATAAAAAGTTGTAATTTTATAAGATTGCTATAGAAGGGTTTAGTATATCATATTTAAAAGAAAGTTAGATTAATGGCAAAAGAAGAGTTAGAATGTTCATTTTGTGGTAGAAAAAAGCCAGAGACGAACCTATTGATAGCAGGTTTAGATGCGCATATTTGTGATAGGTGTATTGAGCAAGCCCATGGGATAGTTTTAGAAGAATCTAAGCAAAATGATAGTAGTGATTTGTCGGCTGAATTAAAGCTACGCAAGCCACAACAAATAAAGAAATTTCTTGATGAATACATAATTGGGCAGACCGTAACAAAAAAGGTGATGTCTGTGGCTGTTTATAATCACTACAAAAGATTATTGCAGGTGCCTACTAAGGATGATATAGAAATTCAAAAGAGTAATATCATCATGGTTGGTCAAACTGGAACGGGTAAAACTTTAATGGCTAAAACTATAGCTAAAATGTTAAACGTACCATTAGCTATTGTTGATGCTACTGTATTGACTGAAGCGGGATATGTAGGAGAGGATGTTGAAAGTATCTTAACTAGGCTCTTACAAGCTGCTGATTATAATTTGGAAAAAGCTGAAAAGGGAATTGTCTTTATTGATGAAATTGATAAAATTGCTCGTAAAAGTGATAACCCATCAATTACCAGAGATGTTTCGGGTGAAGGTGTTCAACAGGCATTGTTAAAACTTTTAGAAGGGACTGTTGTCAACGTGCCGCCAAAAGGAGGTAGGAAGCATCCAGATCAAAAGTTTATTGAGGTTAACACTGAAAACATCTTATTTGTTGCTGGCGGCGCCTTTGATGGTATTGATCGTGTGATTTCTAAGCGCCTTAATATGCAGGCTGTAGGTTACAGTGCCTCAATGTCTGATGATGTTGTAGATCAAGATCACTTATTGCAATATATTATTCCTAGTGATTTAAAAGATTTTGGCTTAATTCCAGAAATTATTGGTCGTTTACCTGTGTTAGCATATATGGATCCTTTAGATGCTGATACCTTAAGAGCCATTTTAACAGAACCTAAAAATGCCATTATCAAGCAATATAAAAAGTTGTTTGAAATGGATAAAATAGATTTTAAAATCACGGATGGTGCTTTAGATTTTATAGTTAATAAAGCTATTGAGTATAAGTTAGGGGCAAGGGGTTTACGTTCTCTTTGTGAAGAGATTTTAACAGACGCTATGTTTGAATTACCCAGTACTGAGGATAAGGTGTTGAATGTTACAAAAGCATATGCTGAGAATAAATTATCCAAATCGACAATTAAGAAGCTAAAAGCGGTTTCTTAAACGTTTTATAGGATTTATAAAATAGATTATTTAAAAAAGCCACACATTTGTGTGGCTTTTTCATGGATACTAATTAATAATGGATATGCATTTACTTTTGAAAATCTCAAGAGGGAATTAGAAATTTTTAAAGGTTTTTTACTATTTATCTATCAAAACTATTTAAAGGTATACTTATTAATTTATAGTGCAAAAGGTTTTAATTGTCTTTTAGATTATAAGATGAAATACTCGTCAAAAGGCCTTATTGCTGTGTGTTTAAACGGTTCCAATAAAACAGTCCTTAAACTATATTTATTTTTCTGTAATAGACCGTCTCAAAATCTATAATGTTATTATCCGGAAGACCTATGAAAGGCTTTTATATTGTGTATTCTAATCTTTATGCTATAATTATTACTTAAGACTTTTATTGGAAACTCTAAGTTGCTAGCTTACTGAATTGTTATAGTAGTATTTTTCTGTTTGTTTTTCACTTCTAGCATATTATCTGATAACGTTTGCGTAGCGTCTATATTGGTAACCGTAAAAATATCATAACCACCATTTCCTCCACTACGATTAGAACTAACATAGCCTATATTATTCGCAATTAAGAAATAGGCTATTTCATCAAATGGCGTATTTAAGGTAGTTCCTAAGTTTGTTGGGGAGCCATATTCATTATCAGAAATGGTACTTTTAAATACATCATAACCGCCCATGTTTTCATGGCCTTTAGACGAGAAAAACAGGTGTTTGTTATCTAAAGAAAGGGCTGGGTATTTTTCATCTTTATCAGTATTTATAGCGCTTCCTAAATTAACAGGTGTTTCTAATGTACCGTCTATGTTAATTTCAGAAACATATAAATCAAAACCGCCGTGGCCTCCGGGCATATTGGAAGAAAAATAGAGTCTGTTGCCAGTTTTGTTAATAAATGGGGTTTCAATAGAAATATTTGGTTTATTCAGGCTTACAAGGATGTGATTAATCCATATACCACTTGTACCCTCTTGCAGATTGGCTTTGTAAAGTTTGAATTCTAGAGAGTTCTTTTTATCACTTCTTGTATAGTAAACTGTCTGTTGATCTTGTGAAAACGCTAAATGATCTTCACTGTCTTTGGTGTTTAATATTCTGGAAAACAAAAGGGATCTTGATAATGAGCCATTTTCTGAGATGTCAGAGCAGAATAACTCTGTATAAGCTTCATTGGTATTGGGGTCAATTTTGGCAGCACCTCCTATTTTTTTTGAAGAAACTAAAACAAGCCTATCTCGGTAAACGTCTGTTCCAATTTCAGAATATTTTGTGTTAATACCCGCATTTATTACCTTAAAATTAAACCCATTTGTTCCAATGTTTGAACTTACTTCTAATGAGGGTGTCGATTCTTCATTAATAGGAATAGGATCTAAAGAGGCTTGACTAAAACTTATGCTAAAAGCTAGTCCTAAAAAACATGCAATGATTGCTTTCATTTATCTTGGGAGATTTGGGTGAAACTATAGGATAAATATATAGCAGATGAGAGATGATTACATATTTTTTGGATTAATAGCAGTTTAATTCGGTAAGTTAAAATTTTTGTATTTAGGTGGTAAACTTATCTGTTCAGTTTTAAAAGTTCATCCATATATTCTCGTGTATTGGATAATCTTGGTATTTTGTGTTGCCCGCCTAATTTATTGTTCTGTTTTAGCCAATCATAAAATAAATGATGTCGCGCAATATTGATTTTTGGCTTATTTAGTGTAATGCTATTATAGCGTTTGGCTTCATAATCTGAATTTATTGATTTTAAGGTGTTATCAAATAGCTCATTGAAGTCATTAATGTCTTTGGGCGGCGTTTTAAATTCAATCAACCATTCATGGGCACCTTTCTCTTTGCCTTCCATGAAAATGGGGGCAGCAGTGAAATCAACAATTTCAGCATTGGTATGTCTACATACTTTTTTTAGAGCATCTTCTGCGTTTTCAATGATTAGTTCTTCCCCAAAAACATTGATGTGGTGCTTTGTTCTACCAGATACTTTAATTTTGTAAGGATTTAAAGAGGTGAATCTTACCGTATCCCCAATTTTATAGCGCCAAAGTCCGGCATTTGTTGTAATGATGACCGCATAGTTTTCATTTAATTGAACTTCACTTAAGGGGATTGCCTTTTCATTTGAGGTCGCATAAATACTCATTGGAATAAACTCATAAAATATACCGTAATCAAGCATTAATAATAGTTCATTTGAATCATTACGATCTTGAATAGCGAAAAATCCTTCCGAAGCATTATAAATTTCATAATACTTAAAATCTTTATTTGGTAGAATATTTTTGTATTGATCTTTGTACGGTGTGAAACTCACGCCACCATGAAAATAAACTTCAAGATTCGGCCAAACTTCGTGTAAACTGCTCTTATTTGTGGATTCTAGAACATTGTTAAGTAGGACTAACATCCAAGACGGTACCCCAGCAAGGCTGGTTACGTTTTCTTGAATGGTTTCATTAACTATAGCTTGCATTTTATGTTCCCAGTCACTCATTAAGGAAACTTTATTTCCAGGGGTACTGCTAAATTCTGCCCAAAAAGGCATATTATCAATGAGTATGGCTGATAAATCCCCAAAAACAGTACCGTTTTCTTTGTATAATTCTTTGCTTCCTCCTAAGCGTAAACTTTTCCCTGTAAACAATTGCGAATCTTCATTGTTGTTTAGATACATACAGAGTAAGTCTTTACTAGCTGCGTAGTGGCAATTTTCAAGAGATTCTAAACTCACAGGTATGAATTTACTTTTAGCTCGCGTTGTGCCACTAGATTTGGCAAACCACTTTATGGGGCTGGGCCAAAAGATATTGCTCTGGCCTTGTCTAGAACGTTCTATGAGATCTTGCCAGCCTTCATAATTTTTAATGGGGACACGTTCAGCAAAAGTTTTATAGTTTTTAATGGTGGCAAAATCATATTGTTTGCCAATTTCTGTATTTTGTGCAAAGTCAATTAAACTTAATAGCAATTCATTTTGGACTTCATTTGGGTATTTTATAAACAATTCTATTTGATGAAATCGCTTTTTTAAAAACCAAGAAGCAATTGAATTTACTATAGGTATTGGCATATTTATTATATCTTTAAGAATTTAAAAATAATACTTTTTTTTATGACCTACCAAGGTGTTTTAACAAAAATGACAACAGAATTGGCAAGTCCTATTCAGTACTATTTAGTGTTTGAAAATGACTTTCTCAATATGAATCAATTATTGAACAATAACATCACCTTAGAATTTGTTAAATACCAATGCCTTAATTGCGGATTAGATAAGCCTATTTTTAGACAGGGTTTTGATAGGCAATGTTTTTATGATACCGCAAAAGCGGGAGATTGGATTATGAGACCGGAATTAAGTACCGCACATCTAGGAAAAGAAGACCGTGATTTGGAGTATGAAAAAAAGGCGCAATTACAGCCGCATATTGTGTATTTGGCTAATTCTAGTAATGTGAAGGTGGGGGTGACCAGAAAAAGTCAGGTGCCAACCAGGTGGATTGATCAAGGCGCTCATGAGGCTATTGAAATTGTAGAAGTTCCAAACAGATATTTAGCAGGCATTACTGAGGTGGCTTTGAAAGGTCATGTAGCAGATAAAACCAATTGGAGAAAAATGCTTAAAAACGATATTGAAGACGAAAACTTGGCGGAATGGCGCGACCGTTTGTCTCAATATATTCCAAAGGAAGCTGTAGATTATTATATAGGAAACAATAAGGAAACCCACTTAGAATTTCCGGTGAATAAATATCCTGAGAAACCAAAAAGTTTAAATATTATAAAGTCTCAGAGGTATTCCGGGAAATTGGTTGGGATAAAAGGACAATATTTAATTTTTGAAGATCAAACCGTTTTTAATATTAGGGCAAATGAAGGTTTGGTAGTAAATATATCAGTAAATTAAAAGATATATAGCTTTAAAAATTGAATGAAGCTAATGCCTATTAATAGTATACCTGTGACCTTATTTGTGGTGCTATTTCCAGAGCTAATTTTACGTTTTACAATACCACTAATTTTGCTGTAACCATATAAGGTTAAAATTTTTCCTAAATAAACTCCTGAAAAGAATAAAAATAAAATGGAGACGGATGATTTAAGAGATAAGAGTAGGAGGCTGTTATTTATAATTCCAAAGGCAATAACCCAATAAATGAGAACAGGAGGATTTAATACGCCTAGTAAAAAACCGGTAGCATATTTTGATGTTTTGACTTTTTTTTTTTGAGAATAGTTTTTAGATTTTCTTTTGAATAATAATATACTGCCTGCTGCTAGGAGAAGGACGGCAATTAAAATTTGAATCCATTCATTATCATAAAAATAATCCTTAATCGTTTGGTTGTTATAAAGAGCATAGTAGGATAGTATAACTTCAGCAATTCCTGCAGTAATTGCTATTTTAAATGCTTGATTAGCATTTTCCTTTAATGTAGTATTTATTACGGCAATGTTCGACGCTCCCAAAGGCAGGGCACCTAAGGTGGAAGTAAATAGTCCTATAAATAAGTAAACTAAGGTCACGTATCTTTTGTGCAAAGAAATTACGAAAACTTACATAAGGTATTTAAGATTTTAAATTTAATTATCTAGATAGCGGGCAAAAAAAAACCATTTACTTATATCAGTAAATGGTTTTATAATTTTTTATTGAAAAAAATTATATGTCTTCTTGATCTCTTAAGCCTTGAATATAACCTGCTTTTTGGATTTCACGACGTCTTTTAACAGAAGGTTTAGTGAAAAACTGACCATCTCTTAGGTTCTGCATCACTTTAATATTTCTGTGTTTTCTTTTGTAACGCTTTAATGCGCGTTCTATGTTTTCGCCGTCTTTAACAATAATTTTTAACATATATATGGTACTTAATTTTTTATCTTAATGTGTCCTTTCAAAGGGATGGCAAAATTCTGTATTTTTATTTAGAAAACCAAATAAATAATTGTTTTTTTAATTAGTTGATACTGTTTGTATTATTAATTTACCGTATCGGTTTTCTTTTTTTTGAATAAACCCCCTAATACAGTTTTAACAGTCCCTGAAGTTTGGCCTGTTTTTGTTGAGTCTTTTGATGTATTATTTGATTTCATAAAATCATTTAGAACATGTTCAAGAGTATTATTTTGTTCTTTTTTTATGGAATCTGTTTTTGTTTGGTTTCCTCCAATCACACCATGGATTAGGATATTCACTTCATCTTTTCCTTGATTTAATAGTTTTTGTTTCTGAATTTCAATAAGTTGTTCAGATAAAACCGAAACACTATTAGATAAGTCAGATTTTACAGCAGGGTTTGTATAAGTACCTCCAATATTTGCGGTTACCGGAATAGATATTTTATTAATTTCATTATCGTTGATGCTTTTAATTAGTTTATTTATATCTCCACCTAAATATGTAGCGGGCACATGAAACACGGCATTATAGTTTATGGTTTTATCAAAACCGTGAGTTCCGGAAACTTCTATGTCAATATCTTTATATTTAAAATCGAACGGTTTTACGGCTACTTGGCCATCTGCAAATTCTACCTGTACCTTTAGTGCTTTTAAATCGAGTTTACTAAAATCTATAAAGCGCAGTGCATCATCAAGCTTTGTGATTAAATCATCCTGATTTGTGCCTATTTTGTTAGCAAGTAATTCGGTTTTAGCATCACCAGATAGCGTGTTTAGGTCTGGGGAAAAATCTTTGTTTAAATGACCAGATAGGTTTAGGTCTGTGTTTAATTTTCCATCGAGAATCTTGGCAATAGGTGCTAAGTTTTGAAATAATTCTAATGCATTAAAGGATTTAGAGATATCAAAATTTTTGGCCTTAAGGTTTAGGCTGAAACTTGGTGTTTTTTCTTTTGTGGAAACAGCGCCAGATAAGGATAGAGCACCGTCAAATATGCTAGAAGTCATATTTTCTAAAGTTGCTTTTTGATTTTTTATATATAGGTTACCCTGTAGCGATTTTAGGTTTAGATTATCATAAACTACAGTTTCGGCTTTAGCGTTTATGGTGCAATCTAAAAAATCTGGGATTTTAAGAGATTCTGAATCTTCTGTATTTTTATTTGTAGTTGAAGCTTCATCTTCGGACGTAAAATCACTAACCCTAAAGAAATTAGAATTCACTTTGAATTGCCCCTTAAGAGGTCTATAGCTAAATAAAAATCCAAGAAAATTGTTTAAGCTACCTTCAGCATCTATATCGCTTTCACCAGTTGTAGCTTTAAATGAATCTAGGTTTACTGTAGTGGGATTAAATGTTATTTTAGCTTCTGAAATAACCATTGGATTGACCATGTCTTCAGAATAAAAAACGAAATCTGTAATACTTGCCGAACCATCATTTTTTATGCGATCATAAGCATTCGTGTCTAAGGCATTCATGTCGAACCTTGTATTAAGATTGCCCTTTAAAATACCATGCAATTCATGTTCCAACGCAATAGGATATACTTTAGAAACATCACCTAAATTTAAAGTACCATCTATATGTGCATTGACCATCATATTATTTGCGATATTTTTTAATGTTGCCGATGATTTAAATACATTTTTGTCAATTTTAAAATCGAGTGCTTTAATATCAATATATGTGTCGTCAATGCGGCCGGTTGAGTTTTTTATAACCGTATTAATAGTGATATTGCTAACGCGTTTTGGTAATTCGGGATATTTAAAAGACGCATTATTTGAGGTAATACTTATATCAAGGGTTGGAATAGTTTCATCTGAGCTTATACCTTTTATCAAACCCTTAATTTTGAAATCTCCTGTGGTTTCTACAGCTTCGATATTTTTAGAATGTGTTTTGGGGATTATAGCCAAAAAATTTTTAAAATCAGATTCTGGGTTTTCAAAAGAAATATCCATCTCTTGACCGTTATCAAGTTGCTTTATATAACCTTCAAAATGAAGCGGTAAATCATTAATTAAACCTTTGTTGTCTTTAAAGGTGTATTTATTATTTGCTAAATCCAGATTAATTAAGGCATCAAGCTTAATTGGTATATTACTTAAGTATTTGGTACTGTCCATAATGAAACTAACATGGGCATTGCTTGTTGTATTTAGTTCTGAAATTTCAGATGAAAACGTACCATGTCCTTCATGATTTAAATCAGTTATATGAAAAAGCATTTTTGAAATTTCATCAATGTAGGTTAGCGTACTATTATTTATGCTATAGTCTCTAATGCTAAAAACAAAGTTGCTGGTTTCTTCTTCGGTGGTAGCGTCATTAATATTTTCTTTAGTAATGTCGTAATTAGTGTGGCCAAGGGAGTCCGTTTTTAGAGTTAAAAGCACTTCATTAAGATAAATAGAGTTTATAATAATGGGTTCTTCATTTCCGATTTTGAATAATTCTTTAAGGGACATTGTGAAATCGATGTCTTTTACTGCAGCCAAAGTTTCATCTTTAAAGGGGGCGAAATTAGAAATCTCTAAGTCGCTTATACTAACCTGAGCTTGGGGGAAGCTTTTAATAAAACTCAGACTTACATCATCAAATTCTACCTGAGCGTTAAGGTTTTGATTTATAAACTGTTTAATCAGGTCTTGTATTTGGCTTTGAAAGGCAAAGGGAATGCCAATTAAAAGTGTTAGGACGATAAGAACTGTAAGGCTTATAATTTTAAAAGCTTTCTTCATGGGGTGAGTTATAGTTTTTTGCATTTAATAGCATTATTAAATACATGATGCAGTTCAGAAGTATTTACGAACAGAAGCTTGTTTTAGTTGAATGAAATGAAAAGTTTAATAAAACTTTTACCCAAATGTTATTGCTCGATCACATCTGATTCCAGTAAATCAATTTCTTCATTAACCTTTAATTTGAAACGTCTTCTAAATAAATAAACGCCTAAGTATAGAAAAGGTGTGTCTATCACAGCAATTAATACTTTAAAAATAAAGCCACTAATGAGTAATCCTTTAAAGTTGGCCCAGTCAATAATGCCAAAAGAACAAAGTAGAAATACAATAGTGAATGTATCCACAAATTGAGAAAACCAGGTAGAGAAATTATTACGTAGCCATAAATGTTTGCCTTGGGTAAGGCGCTTCCAGAAATGATATATTTGAATGTCAATAAATTGCGCAAATAAATAGGTGAGCATGCTAGCAAAAACAGCAATCATTGAATTTCCAAATACGATTTGAAATGTTTCATTGCTAACATAAGACCAGGGTGTTGCAGGAACTACAGTGCCCATTTTTATAATTAGAAGTGAAAACAACGATGCAAAAATTCCTGTAACAACAACGTCATTAGCACGTTTCTTACCATAAATTTCACTTATTAAATCGGTAATTAAAAAGGTGATAGGGTAGGGTAAAATACCAACAGAGATTTCAAAAAGTTTACTGCCAAATATTTCAAAATCAAAAGGGTACCAATAAAAGAATTTTTGAAAAATGAGGTTCGAAACAACAAGCGAGGTTATAAATAATGAGCCTAGAAGCATGTAAATACGATGGGCGGCAAGTTTGTCTTTTAAAGTCATTTACAATTGTGAATAAATAGGTTCTGTAAATATAATGGATTAATAATTGTTTTAGTTATTTTGCTTTTCCATGAAAAAACCTTCAATATATCATATCGCATTAGGTAGCAATAAAGGAGATAAAGTTAAAAATCTTCAAGCCGCAGTAGATGCTATTCACAAGCAAATAGGGAATATTCAATTAATATCTAAGGTCTATAAGTCGCCAGCATTTGGTTTTGAAAGTGATGATTTTTTTAATTGCTGTTTGGTTTCACAAAGTGATTTAGATCCTCAAAGTGTTTTAGAAACTTTATTGGCCATTGAAACTAATTTGGGGAGAGAACGAAAGGAAGGCGCCGGTTATGAGGCTAGAACAATAGATTTAGATATTATTTTTGCAGGTCAAAATATTATAAAAACAGATTGTCTAAGGGTACCACATCCTGAAATGAGTAAACGTAAGTTTGTTTTATTGCCTCTAAATGATATTGCCTCTAAAGTAGAACACCCTGAATTAAAAAAAACAGTGTCTGTTTTATTAGAAGCATGTCATGATGCGTCGCGTTTAGAACCTATAAAAATATGGTTAAAGAATCCTAGCAAAACCTTTGGTTTGTCAAAGCACAATTATATTGCCATTGAAGGAAATATAGGTGCAGGGAAAACAAGTTTAGCAACTAAAATTTCAAACGATTTTAACGCTAAATTAATTTTAGAGCGTTTTGCTGATAATCCTTTTTTACCAAAGTTTTATGAAGACGCTAATAGGTATGCCTTTACCTTAGAAATGTCTTTTTTAGCAGATCGCTATCAGCAAATTTCTGATGATTTATCGCAACTAGATTTGTTTAAGAATTTTATAGTGAGTGATTATGATGTCTTTAAATCACTCATTTTCTCAAAAATTACTTTACAGGAAGATGAATTTAATTTATATAGAAAATTATTCTATTTGATGTATAAAGATTTACGAAAGCCCGATTTGTATATTTATTTATATCAAAACACGGAGAGTTTACAGAAAAACATAAAAAAACGAGGACGTGATTATGAGCAAAATATTGCCGATGATTATTTAGAGAAAATCAATTCGGGCTATTTGGACTTCTTAAAAACGCAAAAAGATTTTAATGTAAAAATTATCGACATTTCTGATAGAGATTTTGTAGAAAATAGAGCAGATTATCTGTGGGTATTAGATGAGATAAGCCGCATTTAATATTTAATGCCATTTGGATTTGTTCAATCAGGTTCTTTAATGATTCATAGATGGTAAGGGTGTGAATAGACTGTTTACAGGCTAAAATCAATTTAGGTCTAGGCTCTGTTTTATTCTTAAAATCGATGAACGGTTAAACATTGTTAATTTCGTAAGTATTGTATTTCATTTTAAGTTAAATACTCTTAAATACCGCATAGTGCAGGATAGCTCGACTTCTGTAAAAAACTATTTTTATCAAAATTATTGATTTATTATGGTAAAAATAAATGTTATGAAACGGATGACTGTAGGAGTCATGTTTTTGTTTTCAATTATTGTATTGTCTTGTTCAACCGATGACAAACCTACTTTGTCAGATGATGAATTTGAACTAGTGGACCCAAATCCAAATCCAGAACCAGAACCAGAGCCTGAAGATATACCAGACGAAGATACGGGTACATACACAACGTGTAACTCAGAAGGGGAAAATGCTACGAGAACATCAAACGATTTACCTGACGCAGTTAATGTAGGTACTATTGATGATCGTACTTGTTATGCAAATTATAAAGAGAGCACTATTGATGGTACTACTTGGGGCATATATAATATTACGGACGGTTCAAATAAGTTTGAGACTACCTTACAACCCAGAATGGAGCGCTCGTTACCTATAGCTAACTCTAATGTAGGATCATTTGTAAAATTTACAGGAGACTTTAGAATTCTTGAAGCAGGTTATACTGGTACTTCAAGTCAAGATGGTAGCTATATTGCTCAAGCTAAAGGAAAGCATACTGGAGGTGGAGGTTCTGCAGATCCCGCAATTTGTTTGTATTTGGCCAAGCCTGTTTTTGGAGAGGGAGCAGATGCTGAAAAACAAGTGGCTTTCGATATTTATGCAGAGCGTATATTAGAACGTGGGGGGTCAGGAAGCGGTAGAGAGGTAGTTTTGCTTAAAAGAGTTAATAAAAATGAAATAACTTCTTTTGTGTTAGAGGTAGGTTTTAAAGAAGATCCAAGCGATTCCTCTAAAAAAATACACTATTGTAATGCGATAATTGGTGGTGAAGCCTTTAATTGGAATATTCCTGATCCTGACAGAGGAACACAATCAAAAATTAGATATGGCGCGTATCGTGTGAAAGGTGGCAGAGCTCAAATTAGATGGGCAAACACCACTCATGAAAAAGTTGAGATATAATCTCGTATATAATAAAAAACTAAGGCTGTCTGAAGGGACAGCCTTTTTTGTTTGTATTTGATATTTGATTGTGCCTATTTAAGAACCTGTAACAACGGTTTTTTAAGCCTGCATTATAAGTTTAAACGGTGCCATACATAAAGTAATTTATTCTGAAAATTGATTTAATGGTATACGGGCGGAATTGAAATCAATACCTAATTCTTTTTTTGCTAAATCATTTTTATAAATAATACTAGGTTGCCCTTCTGGGGCTTTATGATTTAGCATTAATGTGATATCAGACATTTTATAGCTTTCACTAGATAATAAATAGTTTTTCCCATGAATTCCTGTGGAGGTAGCTGCTTTGAAAATACCATTAGCAACATCTGCGACATCTACCATGGCAAAATCAATATTGTTGTCATAAAACATTTGAACAAATGGGTTTGGCGCAATTTCGTTTTTAAATAAGTACTGTAAACCCATAGATGTAGAATCTTTTCTAGCGGATAACGCTTTACCCATAACACCCGTTGGGGATACTGTTGTTATTTCAAAGGTTAAGTTAGGGTGCTCTTTAATGAATTTTTCAACCGTTTGATTGGCTATAAATTTTGCCTGAGCATAGGGGTGATCTTCTTCATTCATATAAGGCGGGTCGTTTTCGTCAACTTGGTCACCCTCTTTTTTGGTCCCAGGAAGTAGAGGGAAATGCGTGTTAAATCCAGCTACCGAGGCAACAAAGACTACCTTCTCAACTTTGGGAACATTTTGAATGGCTGCAAGAAAATTTTCTGTACCTATAATGGTGGGGTCAAACAATTCTGCTTTTGGGTCGGTAAAATCCAGTTGAAACGGCGTTCCGCCATGCACAATAATAGCACAACCCTCTAAGAAATCCTTAAGTTCATCTTTGTTTTCAAGTTTGAGTTGTACAATTTCCAAATTTTCAGAATTTGGTAAGGCCTTCAAATGCTCATATTTTTCCTTTTTAGAGAGGTCCGTAGTCGATACTTTTACGTAATAACCTTCCAATAAAAATTTCTTTGTGTTGTAGCTTCCGATGAAACCAGAGCCTCCAATGATGCCTATTTTTTTCATGATATATTATTTTGATGGTTGTAAAAACCATTTAAAAGCTAGGAAATATTCATGAGTGGAAAAAGGGCGTATGCCTAAATTACAAGATTAATGCTGAAAAAAATATTTATTTGAGTTTTATTTTATGACATATCTTATGGACTCCAAAGTTTAGGTCTTTTGAATTACAGTAGTTTTAGCAAGGTGGACAAACATAAAGGGCTTTGATTTTTACGCAGATCAGGAAGACGGTTCTAATCATAATACCTGTGTTGTCAAAACGTAAGTCCGTATTATTCCTCTTTAGTATTGTGTGTTTTTAGCCATGCTTCACCATCTTTGTCTACAAAGAAATCCATCCAAACATAATACATTTCATTGTTGGCCTTAACACTCACCGAATGGCTGGAACCGCGCGGAATGTGCAGTAATGAGTACTCAGGGAAATCAACCGTGGCATCATCGGCATATACAATGGTTTGGTTGTCTTTAAGTCCTAAAAACAATTGTTCTAACATAGCGTGCTCATGTGCCCCTACTTGGTCTGGACCTATAGTTTTAACAGTTCCCATGGCAACTCTCGGGATATATTTATTTGGTAATATGGTTCTGCTAGTTGTTTGCGGACTTTTAATAGGTTCAGTGTATGATTTGCAATCCGTAAACTTTTTGAAATAGATGGTATTAATATTTTCAGAGGGAAATGTTTTTATATCTTCTTTATCTAGCTGGGTTTGTAAAACAGTAATTTTAATGTAATCAAGGGTGTCATTATTAAGAGGCTTAAACGAAATGTTCTTAACATTATTCGGGAGCATAATGGTCTCTGGTACGATATCATAAGTTTTATCACCAGAGGTTAATTTACCATAACCCTTAATAAATAAATATATGGTTTTGTGTGATTTGCTGATTTTTACTTTTTTGGTAACGGAGCTTGATATGGTTATATGTTCAGATTTTACACCGTCAATCTCATTAATTAAGATTTCTTTGTTTTGTTCTTTTTGATTAGATTTCAAATCCATTGAAAGAAATTCTATTGGAATTTCTTGAGAAAAAACAAATGAAAAGGAAAATAAAAGAGCTACTAAAAATGTGGAAATATACTTGGTTCTCATAACATGAATAATTGGTTAACCAATTTACGTATTAAGTCTTAATTGACCAACTTAAATCCATGATTTCATTTAGGCGTAATTAAAGGGGATTAAAAAAGAGTTTTTAAAAGAGCTGTGATTTTTGCTTTTAAAATAGATTCTTTTGCTCTTGCGTTAATGAATCTATTTCCCTTATTCTTATATTTTTAAAAAATATTTCAGCAGCTTCACTTTGAATTTGAATCTTACCTTGAATTAATGGAACGTCTATGCCATTATCATCAACATATCTAGAGTTTCTTAAAATCATAACAACCTCTCCATTTACAACATGTAGACTTTGGCCTTCAAAACAATAAAGATCCAAGGTATTCCATTCGTCATGGGGTTTCTCATAATTACCTTTTCTCCTGCAATAGTTTCTAAATGGGCTATTCATGCCCACTGGCAAAAAGTCTTGAGATTCATGAGCCAAAGGTGTTAAAACAGATTCCGGTTTATAAGCTCTAATGTCTATTGCCGAATTTTTTTGACTCCAAAAATCACCTGTATGGCCCTCCATAATTTGGAATTCTTGAGATAACATCCATGACCGCCAATATTCAACACCCATTGGTCCTATGGAATGGTATAGAATACCTGAATCTTTTAATAAATCTTTTCGGTAAGCCCAGGTTTTATTTCCCCATCTATATTTTAATTGGAAGTGATAATTTTTAAACACCTTTTTGGTGATTAAACAGCCATAGAATTCACCCGTATTCTTAATAATGGTCTCATTACCTTCCTGAAATGTTGTAAAGACATTGTAGCTTGGTGTATTCAATCCAATAGGAGGTATTAGTTTTCCATCCGCATCTTTTGGCTGTGATCCGTCATATCCTGGTTGGTGCTGGTAGCTTAAAAATACATCCCATTGTGTTAGGTCTTTATCGATTAATTCCTGCCAATTAGAGTTTTTTTCATCATTAGATATCTTATCATTTTTAAGTTGAGAACAAGATGTTAGAAGTAAAAGAATGAAAAAAAATGCTTTATTCATGACATTAAAAATTAATGATGTATTAGAGAGTAATTTTACGACATTTTTGTTTTATCCTATTCCCATTTTTCTGTGTTATAGCACTTGTCAAGTTTTTTATCAGTTATTTGTAGTCAATTAGACCTTATTGTGGAGCAGGGACTATCTTAGGGCATCTTTTTTTTTCATAAGTTGTGCAGTGATTTTCGTTAACGCTTTTAAAAAGAAATATATCATGAAAACTGTCACAGGAAACCTTAATAAAGAGAAAAACGTTTTTACTATGCTCACATGGAAATACACCCTAATTGTGACATTGGTGTTGCTCAGTATAAGTTCTAGTTTTTCGCAAAATGTACAATCGGGAAATGAGAAAGAAGACGTAACAACAGAGGCTCGAGTTACTGGTTTAAATTATATCTGTATTCATGTGCTTGAACTTGAAAAAACATTAAAACTCTATCGTGAAATCCTTGGGTTTAAAATGTCCGACGCTAAAGTGCTTCATGGTCCTGGTTTAGAAGGGATGCTTGTTATGAAATTAAAGGCTGAAGATTTAGAAATAAGTTTGTCCTTAACGGCTCCTGAATTTCAGAACACCATTGGTCCGGTAGGAAATACGAACCATAACCATTTTATGCTTAAAGTGAATGATATTGGTCCCATTGGTGATAAGCTAAAAGCAGAAGGGTATGCGTTAGAAAACGAACATTATGTTAGAGATAAATACACATTCTTTGTAGGCCCAAATGGTGAAATTATAGGCCTATCATCTTGGGATTAGAGGGTTATCGATTATTTTGAAAACTTACTTGTACTAAAAGAGTGTAAATAATTTGGTTGTAATAAGGCCTTTGTTCCCCTCTAATATGTGGGACCCAAAGTGCTGTTCTGACTTTACTTTTAAATTAAAAGGCGGTTGTAATAGGTCAACACCGCTTTGCTGTTTTATTCGAATGCCTTGACCAGAAATAATATTTTTATTAGGTGTAAAATCTCCTATAGGAAGGTGCTCTGTGAGAATAACGTATTTATAATTTCGAAGCTTTTTTACAATTTGTAATATCTCGTTGTTTGAAAGGTGTTGTATTACTTGTCGCAGAATAATACAGTCGCAATTTGGAAGTGTGTCTTTGGCAATATCAAAACATTGAAATTCTAAATTATCGGCAGTAAAAGTGGCCCTGTTTCTTTTAATAAGCGGTTCAACAATGTCAACTGCAATATATTTCTTAGTAAATGGAAGCAATTGCTTGCCTATGTTAAAATCGCCACAACCTAAATCACAAACTATTAAGGGCGGATTAAAAGACGCTAAAAAGTCTGTAACCACCTTAATATAAGGCTCTATAATATCTAGTTGATGTGAACCCGCTCCAGAATAAAAGTCAGTATCTCTTCCACCCCAAAGATGTAGGTCATAAATTTGATTCATGACAGCTTTAGTGGGCCAGGGTGTCTTTAACTTTTTACTCACTAGTTCTCGAGCGTAGATAACTTGCTAAACAAATCCCAAACAACAATCCCGCAGCTAACTGATATGTTTAAAGAGTGTTTGGTACCAAATTGAGGAATTTCAATTACTGCATCACTGGAACTTACTATGTCCTGCGTCACACCTTTTACTTCATTTCCAAAAATTAGCGCATATTTCTGGTTTGATTCAACTTCAAAACGATTAAGCATGGTTGCTTTTTCGGCTTGTTCTATAGCACATATTTTAACATGCTCAGTTTTTAGTTTGTTAACTAAATCCATGGTTTTTTCAACATATTCCCACGCAACGGTATCGGTGCTTCCTAATGCTGTTTTATGAATGTCTTTATGTGGTGGTGTGGCTGTAATGCCGCAGAGGTAAATTTTTTCAACTAAAAAAGCATCACTAGTTCTAAATACAGAGCCTATGTTATTGAGGCTTCTTATGTTATCAAGAATGATAATTATGGGTGTTTTTTTTGCCGCTTTAAATCCGTCAATACTTAATCTTTCTAATTCGTTATTTTTAAGTTTACGCATGGTTTTATTGTTGAAATCTCATTCGAATTGTAGATAACTTATAGAAAATCAACTTCAAAACACATGAAATTAATAGTACATTGCATGCTACAATTTCCACAAAAGTAATATTTAAAAACCACTTTAACCTTGGCAAAAAAAGCAAAAAAAGTAACACCCTTAATGAAGCAGTATAATGCTATAAAAGTAAAGTATCCAGATGCTTTATTATTATTTCGTGTGGGTGATTTTTATGAAACCTTTGGCAGTGATGCCGTTAAAGCAGCAGGGATTTTAGGTATTATTTTAACGAAGCGCGGGGCTGGAAGCGAAAGTGAGACCGAATTAGCTGGATTTCCACATCATTCATTAAACACCTATTTGCCAAAATTAGTAAAGGCAGGAGAACGTGTTGCCATTTGTGACCAGTTGGAAGACCCAAAACAAACCAAAACCATTGTGAAACGCGGCGTTACGGAGTTGGTAACTCCTGGTGTGGCATTGAATGATGAAGTGTTAGTGTCTAAGTCAAACAATTTTTTGTGTTCTGTCTATTTTGATAAGAAATATATAGGTATTTCCTTTTTAGATATTTCTACTGGAGAGTTCTTAACCTCACAAGGAAATGCGGAATATATAGATAAATTACTTCAAAATTTTAGTCCAAGCGAAATATTGGTCTCTAAACAGAAGCGAGCGCTATTTAATGAAACTTTTGGTCCAGATTTTCATACTTTTTATTTAGAGGATTGGGTGTATCAAACAGATTATGCCTATGAAACACTCACCAAACATTTTGATACTAAAAGTTTAAAGGGCTTTGGTATTGAAGATCTGTATGAAGGGATTATTGCATCGGGGTCTATATTGCATTATTTGGGAGAAACGCAGCACCATAAATTACAGCATATCACATCCATTTCTAGAATAGCAGAAGACGATTATGTTTGGATGGATAAGTTTACAATAAGAAATTTAGAGCTTTATAATTCCACAAATAACAATGCGGTTACGCTTTTAAACGTGATTGATAAGACCATTTCTCCCATGGGAGGGCGGTTGCTAAAGCGTTGGTTAGCATTACCCTTAAAAAACGTTGAAAAAATAAAACAACGTCATGAAGTCGTTAGCTTTTTAACAAAAAAAGATGTTGTACTTCACAATGTTCAAAATCATATTAAACAAATTGGTGATTTAGAACGCTTGATCTCAAAAGTAGCAACAGGGAAAGTGAATCCCAGGGAGGTTATTCAGCTTAAAAATTCATTAGAAGCTATTGTTCCTATAAAAAGTCAGGCTTCTAAAGCAGAAAATGAATCACTGCGTATTATTGGAGATAATCTTCAAAGTTGTGATGTCCTTCGTGAGAAAATAAAAGAGACTTTGAATGAAGATGCTCCTGTAAACATTTTAAAAGGAAATAGTATTGCAAATGGCTTTTCGGCAGAATTGGATGAACTCCGGGGCTTATCTAAATCGGGTAAAGATTATTTGGATGCTATGCTAGAGCGTGAAAGTGAACGTACGGGGATTACCTCACTTAAGATAGCTTCAAACAATGTGTTTGGGTACTACATTGAAGTACGAAATACGCATAAAGATAAAGTACCAGAAGAATGGATTAGAAAACAAACCTTAGTAAGCGCAGAACGGTATATTACAGAAGAACTAAAGGAATATGAAGCCAAAATTCTAGGTGCCGAAGAACGCATTCTTGCCATTGAACAGCAATTGTTTTCTGAATTAATAGCATGGATGAGTCGATATATAAAAGCCGTGCAGCAAAACGCCTATTTAATAGGGCAGCTAGATTGCTTGTGTGGTTTTTCGCAATTGGCAAAAGACAATAATTATGTATACCCTATGCTTGATGATTCTAATGAATTAGATATTAAAGATGGGCGTCATCCGGTCATTGAAAAGCAATTACCAATAGGAGAAGCTTATATTGCCAATGATGTTTTTCTAGATGGCACAAGTCAACAAATTATTATGATTACAGGACCTAATATGTCCGGTAAATCAGCCATATTACGTCAAACAGCGTTAATAGTATTACTGGCTCAAATAGGGAGTTTTGTCCCGGCAAAGGAAGCGCGGATTGGTATTGTAGATAAGATTTTTACCAGGGTGGGAGCTTCAGATAATATATCTATGGGCGAGTCTACTTTTATGGTGGAGATGAATGAAACCGCTTCCATTCTTAATAATATATCTAAAAGAAGTTTAGTCCTTTTGGATGAAATTGGCCGGGGAACAAGTACCTATGATGGTATTTCTATTGCATGGGCCATTAGTGAATATTTACATGAACATCCTGCACATCCAAAAACATTATTTGCAACGCATTACCACGAGCTTAATGAAATGAGTGAAACTTTTGGGCGTATAAAAAACTTCAATGTTTCGGTAAAAGAACTGAAAGATAATGTCCTATTTTTAAGGAAGCTTGTTGAAGGAGGAAGCGCACATAGTTTTGGTATTCATGTGGCTAAAATGGCAGGTATGCCGCAACAAGTTTTAAGGCGAGCAAACAAAATTTTAGAAAAATTAGAAAAATCACATTCTAGTGAAGAATTAACAGACAAGGTAAAAACGTTAAATGACGACTTGCAGTTAAGTTTTTTCAATCTTGACGATCCGTTATTGGAGAATATCAAAGATGAAATTTTACATACTGATATAGATACACTTACTCCGGTTGAAGCGTTAATGAAATTGAATGAAATTAAACGGATGTTGGTTAAGAAAAAGCAAGCTTAAAATATTTTTTAATTATTTCATTAAAAGCCTTTGGATTTAGGATAAATATTTTAAATTTGCATCCGCAATCGAGAGGTTGTATGTTCATTAAAAAACTGCGAAAGTAGCTCAGGGGTAGAGCATCACCTTGCCAAGGTGGGGGTCGCGGGTTCAAATCCCGTCTTTCGCTCTGAAACTTTCTTAAAATATACCAATGCTGAAGTGGTGGAATTGGTAGACACGTTGGACTTAAAATCCAATGTCCATTAGGACGTACGGGTTCAAGTCCCGTCTTCAGTACTAAAGCCTTTATCTTTTATTAGATAAAGGCTTTTTTATGCCCTAATAAATCCTTCTTAATCTAGGAATCTTTAAAAGTAATGGGTTAATAATCAGGGTAACGAACTTGATTGTCTTCTATTCTGTCTCAATTAGCAAATTTAGTTGCTGATACGTGTCATATGTAACCATTCAAAATTGTTTTTTTACAATAATTTTATTCCTCTGAATTAAATATATATTGTGTGTCCAAAACATTATTATTTTGATTTACTGCAATTTGATATCAATATTATTTTAAATTTATAGAAAATGTATTTCAATGAGTTTATCTAAGAAAATAATAATTGGTCTTTTGTTAGGCGTTGCAGTTGGATTGTTTTTTGGCGAGTATGTGTCTTTTTTTCAAGTAATAGGTGATGGTTTTGTAGGGTTGTTACAAATGACTGTTTTACCATACATCATGGTCTCAATCATTGCCAATTTAGGACGTATGTCTTTAACAGAAGGAAAGGCATTGGTCATTAATGGTCTGAAAATTTTATTTCTTTTGTTAGCCATTGGCGTAGTAACATTGGTACTCCTTCCTTTGGCATTGCCTAGTTGGTCTGCATCCTCGTTTTTTAAACCATCTATTATTGCCGTGGAGCAACCTTTAAATTTCTTGGAGCTTTATATCCCTTCCAACCCATTTGGTTCAATGGCTAAAAACATTGTACCAGCGGTTGTTTTGTTTAGTATTTTTTTAGGTATTGGATTAAGTAAAATAGATCAAAAAAAGAATCTACTGCATAGCATGGATGTGATTGCAGATGCTTTGAATCAAATAAATAAAATGGTGATAAAGATCACACCATATGGCGTTTTCGCAATCGCAGCTTATAATGCGGGCACCATGTCTTTTGATGAGATTCAACGACTCCATGCCTATATTATAATTTATACCATTGCCGTATTATTGTTGGGCTTCTATTGGCTGCCTTTATTAATTTCTGTAACCACAGGTATTAAGCCTAAAGAGTTGTTTGGCGCGACTAAAAGTACCTTATTAACCATTTTTGCAACTGGAAAAATTATTGTGGTCTTGCCACAGCTTATTAGTAACGTTAAAAAATTAATGCGATATAAAGATGGGAGAGATGATGAAACTTCTGCAAAGGCTGATATTATGATGCCTTTGGCTTACCCTTTTCCAAACTTAGGTACTTTTGTCATTTTTGTATTTGTACCTTTTGTTGGTTGGTATATGGGCAATTCTTTTAACGCTCTAGAAAACATCACCTTTGTAGGCGCTACCCTGTTTAGTAGCTTTGTAGCACCCGTTACGGGAATCCCATTTTTATTAGATTTAATGAAGTTGCCTCAAGAAATGTTTCAGCTGTTTATTATTTCTAGCGTTTATACTGACCGAATTCGTGTTGTTTTAGGAGCCATTCATCTTGTTGCTTTAACTATAATCGCAGTAAAAATGACCGTAGGAAGTATACACATATTGTGGCCTAGATTAATACGAGGTGTCTTAGTTGGAATCGTTTTAACTTCATTTGCGTTAATTGGAACAAGGGTCTATTTGGCATATGCTTTAGGTGAAAGTGAGCAATATGAAAGTTTTATAGTTATGAATTTATCTAAAGAATTTAAAACGGGACAAATTAAAGATGTCTCGGTTTTAATTTCCGATACGACCCAGAGAAAATCTTATAATCAGATTAGAACAATTAAAAACCGAGGGGTGTTACGAGTAGGCTATATGGCCAATCATTTGCCTTTTGCTTTTAAAAATGACAAGGCGGAAATGGTGGGATTTGATATTGAAATGGCCTATAATTTGGCAGAGGAATTAGGTGTGAAACCGGAATTTTACGCGGTTACACCCAACCAAATAAAAACTTTATTATTTAGAGGACAAATAGATATTGTAATGTCCGGATTAGTATCTACTACACAAGGCTTGGAAAGTTATAACTTGTCAAATTCCTATCTAGACCAGACTGCGTCATTGATAGTACCCGATTATAATAGGGCCAAATTTAAATCAAAAAGCGCCTTGTTAGCTCAAAAGGATTTAAAAATAGGATATACAAACAACTATTTTAAGGATAAGATAAAAAAGCTTTTACCTAATGCAGAATTGGTTAAAGTCAGTTCTCCGAGACCATTTTTTAAGAAGAACAAAGAAAAAATGGATGCCCTGTTGTACTCGGCAGAAGCTGGGTCGGCATGGACCATCATTTATCCCTCATATAATGTAAATGTTTTACAACCAGATATGATTAAAATTCCGACTACTTACCCTTTGGTAAAAGACGATACTTGGCTGCTTTATGTAAATACATGGTTAGAACTTAAGGAAAAAGATGGAACTATTAAGCAATTATTTGAGCATTGGATTGAAGGTGGGGGTGCTCATATTGTGGAACCACGCTGGTCCGTTATAAAAGATGTGTTGCATTGGGTAGACTAGTAATAAAAGACTCGATTTAATCTAATATAATCAGTCGTTTAAAAGAGATACTGCTACTTGTGAAATTACACAAATTATAGGGTGAGGCTAAAAAAGGTGATTTCAAAATCAGCGCTTTAACACATAGTAAACGCCTGTTTTATATTTATTGAGTAATAATGAACTACAAAAAAAGCCTTTGTCTTTTTCTAAGACAAAGGCTTTTTTTAGTTTAATACCAATTGGTATTTCTTTAATTCTTTTTAAGGATGTTGTGAGATGCGATAGCATCACATACCCTTTAAGTGGTTTATATAACCGGTACTTCAATAGTCAAGAAAATATCTTGTCCATCTGCATCTTCCCCTTGATAAAATTTGAAAATATAGGGTTCTGACTGTAATGCTTGTACGGGTATAGAAAAGGTTGTCTCCCTGATATTAGGTGTGCACGGAATACCGTCATCTACATGGCCAATAGGATATATAAGCCTTGAGGTGCCTTCATAGAAGTAATCATATTGATTGTAGAAAAAATAACAACTATTTGGTAATTCTATGGTGACATTAATCCGGTAAGTACGTCCAAAAACGAATTCCTCTGGTACGTCGGCGCTTACGGTGTTAACATATTCTAGGTGGTACTCGTGATCGTTATAGTCATCATCATTACTACAACCAAGAACTAAAAAAGCGATGAAAAATAGGGAAATTAACTGTTTCATATTACATAAATTTAACCAAAAATAAGAAATTTTAAAATTATTTATCATGACATACCATGTCACATCTCCATTATTTTGACTACTAGGAAACAGCTTTTTATTGATGTATTAGCGAAAACATAAACACTTGTACAAAGCGTATACAGCTTAATTATGAGGTTGTTATAACTTGTGATTCGTGTTTTTCTTGTTGCGGTATAAAATAAAATGTTGTATAATTGTGTTTTGTATACAAAACACAATTTACTTTTATATGATTGAACATACAGATTTAAGCCAGCCCATTTATTTGCGTTTAAAAGACATGATTCGTAATGGAGAGCTTAAGCAGGGCGAGAAAATCGTTCAAGAAAAAATATCAGAATTGTTAGGGGTTAGTAGAACCCCTTTAATGAAAGCCTTATTAGCTTTAGAGAATGAATATCTTGTAGAGAGTATACCAAGACGAGGGATGTTTGTGCGGTCTTTAGATGAAAAGGAAATATTTGATATTTATATCTGCCGCGAGGCTATTGAAGGTATGGCAGCTAGAGTTTTGGCAATAAAAAAGGACGAAGCCGTTGTGAAACAACTTAAAGCATGCTTTATGCCTTTTTCTTCACAATCAAATATAGATTTGGATGCCTATACTAGAGCAGATGAACATTTTCATTCACTTCTAATTAAACTAACCAATAATGCCCCTTTGGATAAGATATATTTCTTTAGCAATATTCATGATAAGGTGACAGGGCATGGACTGGTGAGGCCTCCAGAAGAAACGTTACATGAGCATTTCAAAATTATTAATGCCATAGAAAACGGGAATGCAGATCAAGCGGAAAAATATGCTAGAGAACATATTGAAAAATCGAGAATACTATTAAATAAATAAATACAAAAAAGTGAAAAATTACAACATTGCAGTAGTACCAGGAGATGGTATAGGGAACGAAATTGTACCTCAAGGATACAGGGTGCTAGAAGCAGTCGCTGAAAAACATGGTTTTAGTATTAGCTCAGAATCTTTTGGTTGGGGAGCAGGTTATTACTTAGAAAATGGTGAGTTTTTACCAGAGGATGGTTTAGAAACTTTAAAGAAATTTGACGCCGTTTATTTCGGTTCTGTAGGATTACCAGCAGTTGATGATACCCTTCCTGCAAAAGATTACACCTTTAAGGTAAGAACATCGTTTAATCAATACGTAAATTACAGACCGGTAAGAACTTACCCTGGTGTAACAAGACCGTTACGTTCTGAAAAACATATTGATTTTGTAATCGTTAGAGAGAATACAGAAGGAGAGTTTGTTCAAATGGGAGGTCAGTATTTGCCAGATGAAGAAAACGGAATGGGTACAGATACCAGTGTTTTTACAAGAAAAGGTATTGAGCGTGTAGCCCATTATGCCTTTAAATTGGCGAGAAAAAGAAGAAATAAAGTCACGCATATTACAAAGTCCAATACCTTAATTAATAGTTTGGCCTATTGGGATAGAGTGATTAAAGAAGTAGCCCAACAATATCCAGATGTTGAGCACGAACAAATGTATATTGATAACTCTACCGCTATGTTTGTTTTAAAGCCAGAAATTTTTGATGTGGTTTTAACAACCAACCTTTTTGGTGATATTTTAAGTGATTTAGGTGGTGCTATTATGGGAAGTTTAGGTCTTGGTGGTAGTGGAAATGTAAATCCTGAGAAGGAGTTTCCATCTATGTTTGAACCAATACATGGTTCTGCACCAGATATTGCAGGAAATAATATAGCAAATCCTTATGGACAAATATGGTCTGCAGCCATTATGTTAGAGCATTTGGGAGAGATTGAAGCCGCGCAAAACATTATGGATGCTATTGATAAAAGTACGTCTGAAGGTGTTTTGACCGTAGACTTAGGTGGTTCTGCAACAACATCTGATGTTGCCGATGCAGTAATTAAAAACCTATAGTTCTCTATGAACAATATTGTTGATCTTACATTAACATATACAGATAGTTTTGCTGGTTTCTCTAAGGAAATCAGTAAAACTATTGATAATGATGGCTGGAACGCTAGCACCTTGTCGTTTTATTCGCATTGTGGTACGCATATGGATGCGCCCTTGCATTTTAATGTAAGTAATCAAACTATTGATCAAATACCTGTAGACCATTTTGTTGGTAAAGCTTGGATAATTGATATGCGTACGCTGGGAGCAAAGGGGCTAATTCAGATTAGTCATATCCCGCAAGATGTGCTAGATGTATTCCAAAAAGGTGATAGCCTTGTTTTTTGGACAGGTTGGTCGCAATTCGTCAATACAGCTAAATATAGAAATGAATTACCCCGCATTTCTGAAGAATTGGCACATTGGTGTGTGTTAAATGAGGTTAAAATGCTTGGTGTTGAACCGCCATCAGTGGCCGATCTAAATAATATTGATGAGGTTACTAAAATTCATCAAATTCTTTTAGAAGGTGTTGTTATTATTGAAGGACTCACTAATCTTGAAAATCTAAACTCTAATTGCGTTGAACTTATAGCATTGCCCTTAAAAATAGGTGGTGGTGATGGTTCTCCTGCTAGAGTAATAGCAATTGAAAAATATTAATGAGCATTTTAGAAGAAAACATTATTCGGCTATTACCAACAGAAGATAAATCACTAGACTATAGAGCTACCAACAACTCCTTATTTACATCTCTTGATAAAACATGCATCGTTATAGATGATGATCCTACAGGAAATCAAACCGTCTATGATATTCCGTTATTAACCAACTGGGAAATTCAAACTTTGGTTGATGAATTCAAAAAGAGAACTCCAACTTTCTTTTTGCTAACAAATTCTAGAAGTTTGTCAGCCAGTCAATCCAAAGCGATATATGCTCAGATTGCACAAAATATATTAGCGGCATCAAAGCTTGTTGATCGTGACTTTACGTTGATAAGCAGGAGTGATTCTACCTTAAGAGGTCATTTTTTTGAGATAGAAACGCTGCAGCTAGAAGTAGGTGAAAATGACGCTGTTACCATGGTTATACCTGTGATGTTTGAGGGCGGAAGAGTCACTGTGAATGATAATCACTATATTCAGCGGGAAGGGGGCTTAACCCCGGTAAATGAGACACCATTTTCACAGGACCATACGTTTGGTTATAAACATGCGAATTTAAAAAAATGGATTGAAGAAAAAACGCATGGTAAAATTAAAGCCAATAGCATTTATGCGATTTCTATTCATGATATACGTACCAAAAACCTTAATGACTTAGTTGAGGATATCATCACTATACCTTCGGGTGCACACTGTATAATAAATGCTTTAAATTATTATGATTTAGATAAAGCGACCTGTGCTTTATTACAAGCCCAGTCTCAAGGAAAATCTTTAATATATAGAACCTCAAGTTCATTTGTGCCTTCCTATATTGGGTTGAAGCCTAAAGGTTTATTAAAGGTCGATGATATTGTTGACACCAACAATAAACGAGGAGGATTAACCATAGTTGGGTCTTATGTCCCTAAATCGTCATCACAACTCCATAAAGCATTAACACACTATGCGACGGATACCATCGTTGAGGTTGATGTTTCAAAAGTGATAGGAAATGAATCCCGGGCTTACTTAATAGCATTGTTAAAGGTGATAGATAATAAGCTTGAGAACGGACAGGATGTCATTGTATTTACTAGTAGGAAATTAGTAACGGGGAAAGATACTGGTTCAAATATCAATATAGCGAAGCAGGTATCTAATGCGTTAGTGTATTTGGTCCAAAATTTAAAAGAAAAACCAAAATATCTTTTAGCAAAAGGAGGTATAACATCAAATGATTTGGCTTTGCATGGATTGGGGATGAAACAATCGAAAGTTTTAGGGCAGATTGAAGCTGGTATTCCGGTTTGGGAAATGGGGAGTGAAACCAAATTCCCTAAGCTATTATATATTGTATTTCCAGGTAATGTAGGTGATGAACATACATTGCTCAAGATAATTACGAAACTAAACTAACCACCATGATAAAAAAAGTACCATCCAAACGTTATGGATTCTTTGCAGGCTCCTTTTTAATTACACTCCTCTTGTATATTGACAGAGTTTGTATCTCTTCAGCCAAAGATTCCATCAGCGCAGATTTAAATCTAACTGATATTCAAATGGGTTGGGTGCTCAGTGCCTTTGCTCTGGGATATGCTTTGTTTCAGGTGCCAGGAGGTGCCATGGGTGATAAATATGGTGTGCGTAAAGTTATGACGTCTATTATGGTGCTATGGTCTTTTTTTACGGCGTTAACTGGAGCAGCATGGAGCTATATGTCCATGCTTTTTTTTAGATTTATTTTTGGCGGTGCAGAAGCTGGTGCATTTCCTAATATTTCACGGGCTGCTTTTTCATGGGTACCCTTGAAGGAACGCGGGATTTTTCAGGGAATAAACTTCTCAGGATCTCGTCTAGGTGCAGCCTTTGCATTACCTCTTGTAGCTTATTTAATAGAGGCCTGGGGGTGGCGATCTATTTTTTATTTCTTTGGTATTATTGGGGTTATTTGTGCTGGGTTATTCTATGTTCTTTTTAGGAATAAACCAGAAGAACACCCTGGTATATCTCAGCTTGAAAAAGATTATATCATTGAAAATAGACAAAAGGAAACCGATGCGAAGAAAGTAGAATTGCCAATAGGTGTAATTCTAAAATCGAAGAATGTCATTTTAGCCATGATTCAATATATAGGGAGTAATTTTATTTTCTTTTTTATGTTAACATGGTTGTTTCCTTATATTAAAGATAAGTATAGTTTAAATCTAGTAACAACAGGCTTTTATGCTATGATGCCGTTACTCGCAGGAGCCTTAGGCAACTGGGTGTCTGGTTATACCGTGGATGCCATATATAAATCCGGAAAATGGAAGTTGTCAAGACAAGTACCTGCTATTGTAGGATTCGTATTGGTGGTAACCGGGATACTTTCAAGCTTGTATATGGATACGGCCTTAGGGGCTGTACTATGCTTATCTGTGGCCATTTTTGGGGCAGACATGACATTAAGCCCCTCTTGGTCTTTTTGTATGGATATTGGAAAAGAAAACTCCGGTAAAGTATCGGGCATGATGAATATGGCAGGGAATTTAGGTGCTTTTTCCACAGCGCTGGCTTTTCCTTATCTCATAGAATGGACAGGGTCAACGCAGCCTTTTTTCTATGTGGCAGCCTTTTTGGGTCTGGTAGCCATTATATGTTGGTTGTATATGGATTCTTCAAAAGAAATAAAATATGAAAAGTAAATTAAAGGGGGTTGCCATAGGAGCGGGTTATTTTAGTAGGTTTCAATACGAGGCTTGGACGCGTATTCCTGAGGTTGAAATAACAGCATTATGTAATTCAAACCTTGAACGGGCTAAAGGCATTATGGAGCCTTATGGTGTTAAAAAGCATTACACCGATTATAAGGAAATGATTATTCAGGAAAAACCTGATTTTGTTGATATTATAACCCCGCCAGAAACACATTTTGAAATGTGTAAGTTTGCCGCAGATCATGGTGTTCATATTATATGCCAAAAGCCGTTGGCACCTACTATTGAAGAATCGCAGAAGATTGTAGATTATGTGTCAAAAAAGGGAGTTCGATTTGTAGTTCATGAAAATTTCAGATTTCAACCTTGGCATAGGGAAATTAAAAAGATCATCAATCAAGGTGCAATAGGAGATTTATTTAGTTTGAATTTTAGAAGCCGCATGGGTGATGGTTGGGGTGATGATGCCTATTTGTCAAGACAACCCTATTTTAGGGATTATAAAAAGTTGCTTATTTATGAAACAGGCGTACATTTTATTGATACGTTTAGGTATCATGCTGGAGAAGTAGCGAGCGTTTATGCTATTTTAAAACGTCTGAATCCTGTTATAAAAGGTGAAGATTCTGGATTAATGGTTCTTAATTTTGAAAACAAGGCCCATGCCATTTGGGATGCCAATCGTTTTAATGAGAATAACTTTAAAAAACAGCGTTATACCTTTGGCGAATATTTAATTGATGGTTCAAAAGGATCTATAAGATTGTATTCGGATGGACAAATTACCATTCAACAATTAGGGAGAAAAGAAAGGAATCATAATTATATACATAATGACATTGGTTTTGCAGGTGATTGCTGCTATATATTTCAAAGAGATTTTGTGAATAAAATGATAGCCGATCAGCCTTTTGAAACGAGTGGACATGAATATTTAAAAACCCTAAAGGCACAGGAGGCTGTTTATGAATCATCTCAGCTCAATAAGCCCGTGTTTTTGTGACTTTTCAAGTCATTGCTGAAAAGTAACCTATTAAACTAAACAATTAAAATATACCACCACATGAAAAAACTATATGTTTCAACAGTACTATTTGTTTTATTCCTAAGTTCTGTGCATGCGCAAGACGCTAAAATTGAAGGTCAATTAAAAAAATGGCATAAAGTAACCTTAAGCTTTGAAGGAGACACATTGAATGAGTTTGATGAGAATAATCCCTTCTTAAATTACAGATTAAACGTCGTTTTTTCAAACAAATCAAAGACTTATATTGTCCCAGGATTTTATGCAGCCGATGGAAATGCAGGAGAGACAAGTGCTCGAAGTGGGAACATTTGGAAAGTAAGATTCATGCCTGATGAAGCTGGGGAATGGAGTTATAAGGTGTCTTTTAGGAAAGGTGAAAATATAGCAGTAAATAGTGATATTTCAGCAGGAGAACCAACTGCTTTTGACGGTGCTAATGGCAGTTTTGTCATTGGAGAAGCTGATAAAATAGGGACTGCATTCAGAACCAAAGGGCGGCTAAAATATGTTGGAGAACGCTATTTGAAATATGCAGACACCAATGAGTCCTTTATAAAGGGCGGGGCAGATAGCCCTGAGAATTTCTTAGGGTATTATGAGTTTGACCAAACACCAGATTCGCATAAATATGAGCCGCATGCACAAGATTGGAAGCAGGGTGATCCTACTTGGCAAAATGGCAAAGGAAAAAATATTATTGGAGCGTTAAACTATTTGGCGTCTAAAAACATGAACTCCGTATATTTTTTAACAATGAACATTCAAGGTGATGGAAAGGATGTTTGGCCATGGACTAATGAACACGAGCGGTACCGTTATGACTGCAGTAAACTAGACCAATGGGAGGTGGTTTTTGATCATATGGATCAATTAGGTTTAATGCTACACATTGTAACACAAGAAACTGAAAATGAATTATTACTTGATATTGGAGAAACAAAGGTGCAACGCAAATTGTATTATCGGGAGCTCATTGCAAGATTTTCACATCACTTAGGCATCACTTGGAATTTGGGTGAAGAAAATGGACCATTAAGTTGGACACCAAAAGGTCAAAATGATCAGGATAGAAAAGATATGGCCAAGTATATAAAACAGAATGATCCGTATCAAAATTTTATAGCCTTGCACACCCATGCAAATACAGATGCTCAAGATTTGTTTCTAACACCACTTTTAGGTTATGAGTATTTAGATGGTCCTTCAATGCAAACTCATCACCCTCATAATGTACATGATATTACTGTAAAATGGATTAATGAGTCTAAAAATTTTGGTAGACCCTGGGTAGTCAATCAAGATGAAATAGGACCCGCTGATACTGGAGCAAAACCTGATGCTGATGATCCCGAACATAATGAGATAAGAGCAGATGTTTTATGGGGTAATTTAATGGCAGGAGGCGCTGGTGTTGAATGGTATTTTGGTTATAAGTATGCACATAATGATTTAAAATGTGAAGATTGGCGGTCTCGTGATATATTATGGGATCAGACAAGATATGCCATGGAGTTTTTTCATAAGTATATATCTTTTGAAACAATGCATTCGGCTGATGACTTAACTGAAAATGAACATGATTTTGTGTTCGCGGAAAAAGGAGCTGTTTATGTAGTTTATCTTCCGGAAGTCAAAGAAACCAAACTCGATTTAACCCATACCAAAGCTAAGTACTCGGTAAAATGGTACAACCCAAAAATAGGAGGTGAACTCCAACAGGGAAGTGTTAAAACGTTAAAAGGAGGTGATAAAGTATCCTTAGGATTACCGCCTACAAATGATCAAGACTGGGTAGCCTTGATTCAAAATAAATCTAAAAAAGTCGTATCAGCCTCAAACATTGAAAACAGCATTATTTTAAACGCTTTGGAGGATTTTGAGATTGATAATAAGGCAGAGGCTACGTATTATAAAGAGAAAAAACGAGGGACTTTCGCTATTAATGCTGCTAAGACAGAACAGCGTGATAAATATGCAGCTGCTCAAACTATCTTTAAAGGTGAATCTGGATATTATTCAGTATTCTTGAATACGGTTGCTGAGAACGATGGAGAATCTATTTATGTTATTAAAGTCAATGGGAAACCATTAAAGACGGTTTCAAATCCAAAAGTTCCGGAATCATTTAAAAAAACAAAATTAAGCCTAGGAAAAATTCACCTAAAATTGAATGATACTTTACAGATAGCATCTAAGGCTGTTACTAACGGTATGATTCCGGAGTATGATGAATCGGCATGGTCGAGGGGGCGTTGGCATGCTTTAACTTTAAATCCCTTAAGGTTCAATTTAAAGGAAGAGTTAGAACAAGTTTCAGCTTTTGAAGAAAAGGACGGTCTTTTAGAAGTTGAGGCAGAGGATTATCATTACAATACTAACAATGAAAGTCCAAGAAAATGGTATTTGAGGTCAAAGAAAAGTCCTTTGCCCTTCTCAAAAGGCGCCGATCATACGTCGTCAGCTAGCGGACAGGCCTATATTGAGGCTTTACCAGATACAAGAGTAACTCATGATGATGAATTAATTGTAGGTGAAAATTTCTTCCCTGTACCAGGAACTGGTGGTCTGGTTTCGTATAAAGTAAAAATTAATAATCCAGGGACTTACTATGTTTGGGTCAAAGCGTATTCCAGTGGGCCAGAAGATAATGGCGTCCATGTGGGTGTTGATGGTGAATGGCCTGAAAGCGGACAAAGAATACAGTTATGTGAAGGGAAAAATAAATGGACCTGGTCTTCTGCGCAGCGCGTCCCCGAAAACCATTGTGGTTATGCCCAAACAATTACTTTAAATTTTGAAGCGTCTGGCGAATATATCATCTCTTTCGCCATGCGAGAAGATGGTTTTGAATTGGATAAATGGGTTCTAGCTAGTGATAAAGGTTTTATTCCAGAAAATTAATAGAAACAGGCTAAGCTGATGGCTATTTTATTTTAAGGTAATCAAGTACAAGATTAACAGCGCCTTTGTTTTTTTCAACATAGGCTTTGTTTCTTAAACCGCAAAGCTCGCGTTTTTCGTCATCATTTATTAACGTACTAAGGGTTTGGTTAAATTGCTTTTGAGATGAAATAGAAAACATGCCTCCTTCGTCAATCATGGCTTGAGCTTCGGGGAATTCTTTATAGTTTTTGCCAATAATTATAGGTACTCCAAATACTGCAGCTTCTAAAGCGTTGTGTAACCCTGTATTGCCCATGCCACCGCCAACATAAGCAATATCAGCATAATTGTAGATTTTTGTTAGAATACCGATAGTATCAACAATAAATATGGAATAATCATTGAGCTGTTGCTGTTCTTTTTCTGAAAATAGAATAGAAGCCTTATTTAGTTTTTCTTGAAAACTCTTAATTTGAATTGGCTTTATATTGTGAGGTGCCACAATGAATTTTATGTCCTTTATAGAGGTGTTATTAATAAAATCAATAAATAAGGATTCGTCTTCTGGCCAAGTACTTCCAGCTACAATACATAAGGTGTCATTTTTGAAATCATTGATAAATTCCAATGTATTGTCAATTTTTAGTTGATTAGATACTCGGTCAAAACGGGTGTCACCAGAAATTGTTGCCTCTGTATATCCAATAGATTTGAGTAGTTCTTTTGAAATCTCGTTTTGAGTAAAAATATGCTGAAAGGCGAATAAAGCATTTCTGAACGGGGCACCATAAAACTTAAAATAATGTTGCTCTTTTCTAAAGGCTGCCGAAATTAGAATAGCTTTTAGGTTTTTTACTTTTAAGGCATGTAAGTAATTAGGCCAGATATCATATTTTACAAATACGCTTAGTTCTGGTTTTAGTAAATCTATAAAGCGTTTGGCGTTCGACTGTGAGTCTAAAGGCAGGTAAACAACTACGTCTGCTATTGGTGTGTTTTTCCGTATTTCATACCCTGACGGAGAAAAAAAACTTAGTATTATTTTATGATCCTTGTACTGTTTTCTAAGTTCGGAAAAAACAGGCAGACCTTGTTCGTATTCTCCCAACGAAGCACAATGCAACCAAATTGTTTTGTCTGATTCAGAAATAGTTTGTTCTAAAAGTCTAAAGGTGTGTTTTCTGCCTTGAACCCCCTTATTAAGCTTTTTATTAAATAATGCGCCACACTTAATAAATAAGGTAAGAAGATATATTCCGATATTATATAATAGGTTCAAAACAGTTTCTTTATGCTAAAATACATTTCTTTAAAATATATTCAACCTTAATTTTAATTTGTTTCGTTCTCTTGAAGGTGAAGTAGTCTATAACGTTTGCGTCTAAAGTAAGGATTAAATAAGACGGGTTTCATGGTTGGCGTTAATGATTTTTGTAGCTTTGTAATCGTTTCGCCCACTAGGGGTATTGTAGAGAATTAGTTGTGTTATATCTAAAAATAACAGACTATAATTTTTTTTAGATGAAAAAAATTCAAATGGTTGACCTCAAAGGTCAGTATAACGATATAAAAGACGTCGTTAATCCTTCAATCCAAGAAGTAATTGAAAATACAGCATTTATTAATGGTCCAAAAGTTCATGATTTTCAAAAGAATCTAGAGCAATATTTGGGTGTAAAACATGTTATTCCATGTGCTAATGGTACTGATGCTCTGCAAATAGCTATGATGGGCCTTGGTTTAAAACCAGGCGATGAGGTGATTACCGCCGATTTTACGTTTGCAGCTACGGTTGAGGTTATTGCTTTGCTGCAATTAACCCCAGTTTTAGTTGATGTAAATGAGGATGACTTCAATATCAATATTGAAGCTATAAAAAGAGCTATTACGCCAAAGACAAAAGCCATAGTGCCGGTGCATTTGTTCGGTCAATGTGCTAATATGGAAGCAGTAATGGCCATTGCAAAAGAACATAATTTATTTGTTATTGAGGATAATGCCCAAGCTATTGGAGCAAATTATACCTATAAAAATGGAGAAAAAGTAAAGGCAGGTACCATTGGTCATGTAGGGGCTACATCCTTTTTCCCTTCTAAGAATTTAGGTTGTTATGGAGATGGTGGAGCGATTTTTACTAATGATGATGATTTAGCACATACCATTCGTGGAATTGTTAATCATGGGATGTATGAACGCTATCATCATGATGTTGTAGGTGTGAATTCTAGACTTGATAGTATTCAAGCGGCTGTTTTAGATGCAAAGCTTCCGCTCCTAGATACATACAATAAAGCACGACAAACTGCAGCTAGAAAATATAATGCTGCTTTTAAAGATCAGGATGGCATTATTATTCCAAAAACCGTAGGTGGTTGCGATGGGGTATGTGATACATGTGATTGTCATGTGTTTCATCAATACACCCTGAGAATTCATGGTGTTGATCGGGATGCTTTAGTGCAACATTTAAATGAAAAAGGTATTCCATGTGGGGTTTATTACCCAATTCCTTTACATAAACAAAAAGCCTATGAGGATGAACGTTATAATGAGGAGGATTTTGAAGTCACCAATACATTAGTGAAAGATGTTATTTCATTACCAATGCACACAGAATTAGATGACGAACAAATAGAATATATCACAACAACAATTACAAACTTTATAAATGGATAAAATATTAGTTACTGGTGGTTTAGGATTCATAGGGTCACATACCGTTGTAGAATTGCAAAATGAAGGATATGAGGTTGTTATTATAGATGACTTGTCAAATTCTTCTGAAAAAGTATTAGATGGAATTACGGCTATCACGGGGAAAACACCAATTTTTGAAAAATTAGATTTAAAAGATAGGGCAGGAGTTGAAACGTTCTTTGCAAAGCATAATGATATAACAGGAGTGATTCATTTTGCAGCAAGTAAGGCCGTTGGAGAAAGTGTACAGGAGCCCCTATTGTATTATGAAAATAACATAGGCACTTTAGTTTATATTCTGAAGGAATTAAAGAAGTTACCATCAGCAGCATTTATTTTTAGCTCTTCTTGTACGGTTTACGGACAAGCAGATGAATTACCAATCACAGAGAATGCTCCTGTTAAACAGGCCGAATCTCCTTATGGTAACACAAAGCAGATTGGTGAAGAAATTATTAAGGATACTTGTAAGGTGGTTCCATCAATAAAGGCCATTGCGCTACGCTATTTTAATCCAATTGGGGCTCATGAGTCTGTTGAAATTGGAGAATTGCCTATTGGAGTACCGCAAAATTTGGTCCCTTTTATTACTCAAACCGCTATAGGTTTACGTCAAGAATTATCAGTTTTTGGAAATGATTATCCAACAGAGGATGGCACTTGTGTTCGTGATTATATTCACGTAGTTGATTTAGCAAAGGCTCATGTGATTGCTTTAGGGCGTTTATTGCAAAACAAAAACAAATCGAGTTATGAAACCTTTAATCTTGGTACTGGTAAAGGAAGCTCAGTATTAGAAGTGGTAAAATCGTTTGAGAAAGTTTCAGGAAAGAAATTGAATTATAAAATTGTTGGCCGAAGAGAAGGTGATATTATTTCTGCTTATGCTGACACCAATAAAGCAAATGATGAATTAGGCTGGAAAACAAAATTGTCATTAGATGACGCTATGGATTCTGCTTGGAAATGGGAACAGAAAGTTCGGGCTAATGACTAATCTAACAAACAGATAATAAAGAAGGTTGCTAAAAAAAATTAGTAACCTTCTTTATTTTAAGCTGTTTTCTTCTTTCGGAAGCTTACCAAGAGTAAAATAACCATACCTGTAGTTACTGATAAATCGGCAAGATTAAAAATTCCAGTTTTAAAAACACCTCCTAAGTCTATAAACAGAAAATCAGTTACAGAGCCATATGCAATTCTATCATAGACATTGGCAATACCGCCACCAATAATACTTGCAAAAGCAAATAATGTCCAATTATCTAATGATTTGTCTTTTAAAATATGAAGGAGTACATAGCCCAATACAATTATAGGAAGGATTAATAATAGAACAATTCTTAGGCCTGGGCTTAAATCACTACCCATTCCTAAGAATGCTCCGGTGTTTTCTACATTCATCAGCACAAAATATTCACCTATTAATGATATACGTTCGCTGGGTGTAAAGTCCGTTCTACCAACCACATTGGCTCTAACAATGACTTTTGAAATTTGATCAGCCGCTATAGTTAGAATAATGACTAGTAAAATGTAAACATTCCGTTTTGTAAGTTTCATTTAGCTATTGGCATCAAAAGTTGCAGAAGCTACTTCAGAAGCTCTATTTATTTTTTTAACTAGTCCTTGTAGTACTTTGCCAGGTCCAACTTCTGTGAATAATGTCGCGCCGTCGGTAATCATTTGTTGCACAGATTGCGTCCAAAGTACAGGTGCTGTTAATTGCGCAATAAGATTTGCTTTTATGGCTGATTCATCAAGTATTGCAGTTCCAGTTACATTTTGATAAATAGGACAGTTTGGTTTGTTGAATGTGGTGCTTTCAATGGCTGCGGCTGTTGCTGTTCGTGCAGGTTCCATTAGCGGGGAGTGAAAAGCGCCTCCAACGCGTAAAACTAATGCGCGTCGTGCACCTTCTGTTTTTAGCGCTTCACAGGCTTTATTAATAGCTTCTAATTCACCTGAAATTACCAATTGCCCTGGACAATTATAATTTGCAGCCACTACAATACCTTCCGTTGTGGCGCATATTTTCTCTACGATATCATCATCTAATCCTAGAACGGCAGCCATTGTTCCAGGGTTTGAGTCGCACGCTTCTTGCATGGCGTTGGCTCTAAGCGAAACAAGCTTTAATCCGTCTTCAAAATTTAAAGTGCCGTTGGCTACTAAAGCAGAAAATTCACCTAAGGAATGGCCAGCAACCATATCAGGTTTAAAACTTTCACCTAAAGTTTTGGCTAAAATCACAGAATGTAAAAATATTGCGGGTTGTGCTATTTTGGTTTTTTTAAAGTCTTCATCAGACCCTTCAAACATAATATCAGTAATATTAAAACCTAAAATATCATTAGCTTGTTCAAATAGACCTTGAGCTAAAGGTGAGTTCTCATAGAGATCTAGTCCCATTCCTAAAAACTGTGCACCTTGTCCTGGAAAAATATATGCGTTCATATGGATTATTTTTTTAGTGTTGCAAAAGTAATAATTATAAATTTAGGTATTATCTATGGTTTTAATAATTTTGGCAGGGTTTCCTGCGATTACAACATCATTCGAAAAACTTTTAGTCACCACCGATCCCGCTCCTATCACAACATTGTTACCAATAGATACGCCTGGACAAATAACACTGTGCCCCCCAATCCAAACATTGTCACCAATACAAATAGGTTTGGCATACTCTAGGCCATTATTACGTGCTTTAAATTGAAGTGGATGTGTTGCTGTGTATATCTGAACATTTGGTCCTAGCATCACATTATCGCCAAAAGTTACTGTAGAAACATCTAAAACACAACAGTTAAAATTCATATATAAGTTTTTGCCAGCTTTTATATTATAGCCGTAGTCACAATAAAAAGGGGGTTCAATATATAAGTTCTCTCCGGCATTTTTAATAAGGGTCTTCATAACATTCTCCCGTTCCATGTTGTTAACCTCTCCCAGAGAATTAAACTTATTTTGAAGTAATCTACTTTCATACCTATCTTGAGACAACTCCTCGTCAGAAGGGTTATATAGTTTGCCAGCTATCATTTTTTCTTTTTCCGTCATAAAAAATATTGAGCAACAATAGGGCTGTTTAAGATAAGAAAATTAAAAGTTTTGAGAGGCAGCTTCGGCACATCGTTCGCCATCCATAGCCGCTGAAACAATGCCACCAGCATAGCCTCCGCCTTCACCACAAGGGTATAAGTTAGTGATTTGAGGGTGCGTTAAATGGGTTGTTCTTGGTATAGAAACGGGCGATGAGGTTCTTGATTCCACACCTACAATATTAGCTTCTTCGGTATAATAGCCTTTCATCTTTCTGCCAAAAGCATCAAAGCCTTTACGAAGTCTACTACCTATAAATTTAGGTAGTAAAGAGTGTAAAGGGGCTGATTTTAAACCGGGTTGATACGAGCAATCATTCAAATCATTTGATAATTTTCCCGTTACAAAATCAGTTAAACGTTGGGCGGGTGCTACTTGACTTCGGCCGCCAGAGGTGAAAGCTAAGCGTTCTAAGTTTTTTTGATATTCTAAACCTTTTAATGCTCCAAATTGTTCATATTTAGGTAAATCAGTATCCACATTAATTTCAACTACAATACCAGAATTAGCAAAGCGGTTGTTTCGTTTAGACGGAGACATACCGTTAACCACTACTTCGCCGTTAGCTGTGGCTGCAGGTACAATAAATCCGCCAGGGCACATGCAAAAAGAATAAACGCCCCGATTATTGACTTGCTGCACCAATCCATAGGAAGCGGCAGGTAATAATTCATTACGAGGCCCTGAGCAATGGTATTGAATAGAATCAATAATATGTTGCGGATGTTCTACACGAACGCCCATGGCAAATGACTTTGCTTCAAGAGGGATTTCTTTTTTATGAAGTAAATAATAGATATCTCTTGCAGAATGACCTGTAGCCAATATGACCTGATTAACAGATAATACATTGCCATTTTGAAGATGTATGGATTGAATTTTATTGTTTTTTATATCGAAATCAGTAACTCTAGTTTCAAAATGAATTTCGCCGCCATATTTTAGAATAGTCTCACGAATATTTTGAACTACTTTTGGCAATTTATTAGTACCAATATGGGGGTGAGCATCAATTAAAATTTGATCCGTAGCACCGTGAAATACGAGGTTTTCAAAAATACGCCTTACATCACCTCGTTTTAGACTTCTAGTATAGAGTTTGCCATCACTATAGGTTCCAGCGCCACCCTCTCCAAAGCAATAATTGGAATCTTCATGTACAAAATGATCTTGGTTAATAGCTTTTAAATCGCGCCGTCTATCCTGAACATTCTTACCGCGTTCTAAAACTATAGGTTTAAAGCCTAGTTCTATACAGCGCAAAGCGGCATACATTCCAGCAGGGCCAAAACCAATAATATGAATGGGTTTTGCTTTTGAAATGTCTTTGTAATCAAAATGATATTCGCTTTTTTGAGGTAAAGCTTCTCTTATATATACAGCAACTTTATAATTTAATATGATTTTTGGTTTTCGAGCATCAATGGATTTTCGAAGAATTTTAACGCCAGTGATATCTTCTTGATCAATACCCAGTTTTAACGCTGATTTTGAAACTAAAATAGCACTGCGTTCTTCCTCCTTAAGTGTTATACGAAGTTGAATTTCTTTTACCATATGGCGAAATTACTGAATTTTAGGATGAGGAAATAGCTTAAGAAGGTTTACTTGATTTTTGTTTCTTGTAGATAAGCTCTGCTGTAAAGCAAAAAACAATTATAGAAACAGCAACAATAACGCCCGTCTTATTTGATGTGTACTGCTGTTTTATTAGAATTATTAAGGAAATAGAACAAAGTAAGAATCCTATGAAGGGCACAATTCTGTTGCTTTTAATAGGCTTATAAAGTTTAAGAGCAACAAGATTTACAATGGCGAATATTAATAGGAATCCTACACTACCGGCGGTAGAAATACTTTCTAATTCTAAAAGGTTTGAAAGGACCAAAGTGGCTATAGCTGTGATTAATAAACCTATGGGTTGGTTCCATAATTGATATGTTAAGTGATGCGGTAGTTCATCGTCTTCTGCAATTTCATAGCTCACGCGACTGCCTCCATATAGAGAGGCATTAATTGCAGAAAAGGTAGATATTAAGGCGGCAATTGTAATGATGGTAAAGCCTGTTTGTCCAAGCATTGGTTTTGCTGCCTCAGCTAATACATAATCTTCGGCAGTGGCGATAGCACTAAAAGGGAGTGAGCCTATAGTGACTATGGCAATAATAACATATAACAGAATCACAAAAAGTACTGAATAAAAATAGGCTTTAGGGATGTTTTTTTCTGGATTTATGATGTCTGGCGCAGCATTGGCAATTAGCTCAAAGCCTTCATAGGCAACAAAAATAACCATGCCCCCAGTTAAAAGGCTTATTGGAGCCTCCCAACTTGAAATGTTTAATTGCGAAAGGTTAGGATTGCCTGATAAACCATAAACACCAATGAATACAAATGATAACAGTATGATTAACTTAATAATTACGGCATAAGATTCTATTTTTCCTACCACCTTTATGCTGTAATAATTAATGCCAGTGGCTAAAATAATAATACTCGTGGCATAAATATGAAAGTCCATTGCTGTACCTGTAATCTGAAATAAGTTTGGCGCATAAGACCCGAATGCCGAGGCATAAAGTGAAAGCATAATTATATAGGATAACCATAGCAAATTGTTAATACCTCCACTAAATAATGATTTGCCAAAACCTTGGTTTATAAATTTAACAGTGCCGCCGCGGTCTGGAAATGCTAAGGATAGCTTTACATAACTATAAGATGTGATTAAAGCTATGGCACCGGCAAATAGAAAAGCGATGGGTGTGCCACCCTTAGATAAAGAAACCGCTAAACCCAATACAGCAAAAATACCACCACCAACCATTCCTCCAATACCTATGGACATGGCTTCTTTAAGACCTATTTTTTTACTCATAAAGCTGATGTTGTTTCGCTAAGTTAGGATTTTTGGGGATTAGATTTCTATTTCTAGTTTAACTATTTAGGTTTATGAAAACACGATGTGTTTGCAACTGTCAATAAATCAGTATATTGAAGTTTAATTATGTGTTTTGATAAAATTATATTTAACCATTTTACTTTTTCCAATCATCTGTTTTTCGCAGGACTATGTTGATGTTTTAAAGTTAGGTTATGGTCGTAGTTTTCAAAATAATTTTGAAGGCGCTGAGGGTAGTACCTATATTTCAACCCTAGAGGCTAATTTAACCCTCCCAATAGTTCTAAATAAAAACAATGCAATAATCACTGGCGGTATATTTAGCAGAAATAAATTGCAGTTGTATCCTCCACAGAATGGTTTAGAAAGCCCTTTTACAAATTTATATAGTACCACCTTAAAAGTAGGTTTAAGCTCAACGTTTTCTGAAAGATGGGGAATGACTTTAGTCTTTTTGCCTAAAATAGCATCCGATTATCATGATGTTTCAAGTAATGATTTTTTTATGGGTGGTTTTGGAATTTTAAAATATCAAAAGCGGGAAAATGTTCTATATCGTTTTGGTTTATATAGTTCTTCCGAAGCTTTTGGGTTTTATACCACGCCTATTTTAGGATGGTATTCTTTAAGTAAGGATAAAAAAATAGAGATGGATATTTTTATGCCTATTTCGGTAGATATAAATTACACCTCGGGGGAGTTTACTTATGGTTTTAGTTATTTTGGAATAGGGCGGAGTTTTAATATAGAACAAAATGACTTAAATCAATATGTGCAATTAAACTCTTTAGAATTTGCAGGATATGCACAATATAATAGATTGTTTAAAAATACCATACTCAGAGCCAAGCTTGGCTATGCTAGTGATGATTATGAAGTACATACTTATGGTGATAAAATTGATTTTGGATTTATCGCATTTAACTTTGGCGATGATAGGCAACAAAATAATCCTAAAATACAAGGTAGTATGTTTTTTAAACTGGAACTGATTTACCGTATCCAATTATAAAATGGAATACTATATTAATGACTTACTGTTTGGTATAAGTAATAAACGAGAATTCATAATCATGCTTATCATCTTTTTGATGAAATGTATTGGCGGTTTCCTTCCAAATATTTTCGTCAACAATTGGGAAAAACGTATCGGCATCAAAGTTTTCGTGTACCCGAGTTAATTCTAGGGTGTCCGCCAAAGGCAATGCTTGTTTGTAAATCTCACCACCACCAATAACAAATGGTTGAGAATCACTTCTACTGGCATCTAGGGCGTCAGTTAGGCTATTTACAATAATAACCCCTTTTGGTGCTTTATAATCACTTTGTCGTGTAATAACAACATGCGTTCTATTAGGAAGCGGCTTAGGGAAACTTTCAAAAGTTTTTCTTCCCATGATAATATGATGGCCGTTTGTTAATGCTTTGAATCGTTTTAAATCATCGCTAAGATGCCATATTAGTTTATTCCCTTTACCAATAGCATTGTTTTCTGAAGCAGCAACAATGATGGTAAGGCCCGTTTTTTTGATTTCAATGTTCTCATTGGCTTCAGATTGTAATTCACTTTCTGCTAATAAGGTTTCTTCTTTGATAAGTTTTGATTTTATTTTTTCAATACGTGTCTGTTGTTTTGATACTAGTTTAGCCATTTGTTTTTGCTCCCAAGCTTTCCCCAAGAATCTATTCGTGACAAACACATTAAATACGTGATAGATTAAAAAGAATAACCAAACTAAAATAGCAATGAGGAACCACTCTTTACCAAATAAGGTAAATTCCTTGCCAATACCAAGCACCGTATTGGCAACAATTAAGAGTACGCTACCAATTAAAAAGAAAATAAAATGGACATATAAAGCTTTTTTTTGCTTGATACGTTTTTGAGCATTTTCTAATAATTCTAATTGTTCTTTGTCTATAGATGGATTCGTTTTCTTCTTGCCGAACATAGTTTTAAAATATGGAGTGTAAAGTTAGAATTTTTTTGCTGACATCATAATGATAGTTGAATTACTAGTAAAATGAAGGTTTTCGAAAACGTTTTCGAATTTAAAGGTGCTGAAAATCAGGTAAAAACATAAAAAATCTATTGATAATAATATAAAATTTATGCCAATTTTTTTATGGACTACAATTATTTGTTAAGAGATATTAACAAAATGATAATTCTTATGCGCTGTAGGGACTTATATAGGCTTCAGATTAAAATAGTTTGTAAATTTGCACCGAACAACACAATTAAAATAGATAATACCTAAAAATTTATATTATGGCTATTAAAAAACAATTTTTGAAGAGCAAACCAGTTTGTAAAGTTACTTTTTCATTACCTGCAGAAGAAGCAAAGAAAGTTTCTGTAGTAGGATCTTTTAATGATTGGAATGAGAAAAAAGCAGTTTTAAAGAAATTAAAGAACGGAACTTTTAAAGGAACTGTTGATTTAGAAGCAGGAAGTTCTTATGAGTTTAAATATATTGTTGACGGCGTTTACGTTAATGAAACAGAAGCTGATGCTTATGCATGGAATGATTATGCTGGAGCAGAAAACAGTGTGTTAAATCTGTAGTTTCAAACATAAAAACGAACAAAAAAAAACACCTTTAATTATTTTAAAGGTGTTTTTTTTGTTTTTTAAACAGCCACAGTGCCTTTTATATGAGGATGTGGGTTATAGTCTAATAAAGTAAAATCTTCAAAGTCAAAATCAAAAATATCCTTGATTTCTGGATTTAAAACCATTTTTGGTAATGGCCGAATATCTCTAGATAATTGCAATTCTAACTGTTCAAAATGATTGCTGTAAATGTGGGCATCGCCAAACGTATGAATAAATTCCCCCGCCTCATAACCACAAACCTGTGCCATCATCATGGTGAATAGGGCATAAGATGCAATATTAAAAGGAACTCCTAAAAATATATCTGCACTACGTTGGTATAGTTGACACGATAGCTTACCATCAGCCACATAAAATTGAAAAAAGGCATGACATGGCGGAAGCGCTGCCTTACCATTAGCTACATTTGCACTGAAACTCTTGGAAGTATCAGGAAGTACTGAAGGGTTCCAAGCAGAGACTAACATTCGTCTGCTATTTGGATTCTCTTTTAATGCAGTAATGACCTCTTTAATTTGGTCAATCTCATCGCCATTCCAGTTACGCCATTGGTAGCCATAAACAGGTCCTAAGTCACCATTTTCATCCGCCCATTCATTCCAAATACGTACGCCGTTATCAGTTAGATACTTTGTGTTAGTATCGCCTTTTAGAAACCATAATAATTCATAAACAATAGATTTTAAATGAAGTTTTTTAGTGGTTACCATGGGGAATCCTTCACTTAAATCAAAGCGCATTTGATGTCCAAAAACACTTTTTGTCCCTGTTCCCGTTCTATCGCCTTTCTCATTACCGTTTGTTAAAACGTGTTTTACTAAGTCGTGGTATTGTTGCATATATCTTATTCTTCCTCAGGAAGGAATCTCTTATTTAAATAGTTGAAAATTACAGGTTAAAAATCTGCGAAACGAAATTAAAAAAAATGATGCTTACCTAATGGATTTGGTTTGGGATAATATCAAAAAGTTATTAACGAGATTATAAGATTTTCAATATGAGTTATTCCTATATAGGATGCAGAATTCCTAATACATGCTTACCCTATAATCATGCCTGCTATAGTAGCCGAAATTAGGGAGGCAATAGTCCCGCCTATTAAGGCCTTCATGCCAAATTGAGACAGTGTTTTTCGTTGCCCCGGAGCTAAAGAACCTATACCGCCTATTTGAATGCCTATTGATGCAAAATTGGCAAACCCACAAAGCATGTAGGTCGCCATGATAATCGATTTTTCATAATTAAGGTGAATAGCATTGGTGGCATTTTTTAAATCTGCCAATTGGATATAGCCTATAAATTCACTTGCGGCCAGTTTTATTCCTAAGAGTTGACCCATTAGTGCTATGTCTTCTTTAGCCACACCAATAAGCCACATCAGTGGAGCAAAAGTATAACCTAAAATGAGTTCTAATGATAGGTTTTCGTAAGTAGTATTTGCGGCAACCCAAGTATTTAGTGTGGTAACATCTCCAACCCATCCTAAAATACCATTAAACATAGCTATAAAAGCAACAAAAACTAAAAGCATAGCACCAACATTTACGGCTAATTTTAGGCCTTCTGTTGTGCCGTTGGCAATAGCATCTAGGAAATTAGTCCCTATTTTTTCTTGTGACACAGAAACATCAGTATTCACAGCTTCTTCCTGCGGATAAAGTATCTTTGAAATGACAATTGCTCCAGGTGCCGCCATGACAGAGGCTGCTAATAAATGTTTGGCATAAAACAAACGTAATGCAGGGTCATTGCCTCCAAGAAACCCTATATAAGCGGCTAGAACGGCGCCAGCTACCGTTGCCATGCCTCCAATCATAACCAATAGCATTTCGGATTTATTCATTTTTTCCAAATACGCTTTAATAAGTAAAGGGGCTTCCGTTTGACCTAAGAAGATATTTCCAGCAACACTAAGGCTTTCTGCTCCAGAAATTTTAAGTAGTTTAGTAAGTAGCCATCCAAAACCTTTTACCACTATTTGAATAATACCGAAATAGTAAAGGACGGAGGTTAATGCCGAAAAGAAAATGATAGTAGGTAATACCTGAAAGGCAAAAATAAAACCAAAAGTATCCATATCGACTACCAAACCTTCAAATAAAAACTTGCTACCAGCTCTTGTAAAGTCCAAAACACTTACAAATAATCCACCAATAAATTCAAAAGCAGATTTAATGACTTCTACTTTTAATACACCTATGGCTATGAGAAGTTGAAAAGCTAGGCCTATTCCAACAATTTTCCAGTTAATAGCTTTTCTGTTACTACTAAAAAGGAATGAAATAAAAATCAAGGATACCATGCCTAAAATACCACGCCATAAACTATTTAAGGAGAATCCCTGATTAGGAATGATAGGATGTGCTGCCGGTTTTACAGGGGCTTCTTCTAATGCACTAGGTTTTGGGTTTTGAATGGGCGTTTCAAAAGTTAATTCAGTAGAATCCACTAAAGTGGTTTCTTGAATGGGAATTGATGAAATGGCTTCGTTTTTACTGTTTTGAGCTTTAATTGTTGTAGAGAAAAACAAACAGATTGCAAAAAACAAAAACAGCTTTTTCATAGTTTATATGCAAGTACTACTCGCGTTTTGAAATTTCATCTCTTATATGAGCTGCTTTTTCATAATCTTCATTCGTTACAGCTTCTTCAAGTAATTTTTGCAGTTCCTCAATGGTTTTGCCTTGGAAATTTTCGCGGACTTCATTGACTTCCAGTTCGTTGGCTACTAATTCATCCATTAGTATGCTGTCCTGACTTTCTTCATCCTCTTTTTTCGGGTTTACCTTTAGATAGATTCCCGCTTTGTCCAGGATGTTCTTATACGTAAAAATAGGCGCTTGAAAACGTAAGGCTAAAGCAATGGCATCACTAGTTCTGGCATCAATTATTTCTTCAATTTTATCTCGCTCACAAATTAAGCTTGAATAAAATACACCATCAACTAATTTATGAATAATCACTTGTTTAACTACAATGTCAAATCTATCTGCAAAGTTTTTAAATAAATCGTGTGTTAATGGCCTTGGCGGACTTATTTCTTTTTCTAACGCAATAGCAATAGATTGTGCCTCAAATGCACCAATAACAATGGGTAGCTTACGATCACCGTCTTCTTCATTTAAAATCAATGCGTATGCGCCATTTTGGGTTTGGCTGTAGGATATTCCCTTTATATTTAATTTGACTAAACTCATAATATTAAAAACGTAAAGAACTGTTTAATTTAGAACTTTACCAACTGCCAAGGCAGAATTTGGTATAAAATGCTAAATTAAGCAGTTCTATAGTACTAAACAATTTATAAAAAATTATTTATTGCTGTGCTTTGAAGGCTTTTAATTTTTCTATAAGTTCTGGAACCACTTGAAAAGCATCTCCAACTACGCCATAATCTGCGGCTTTAAAAAATGGAGCTTCAGGGTCTGTATTTATTACAACTTTTACTTTTGAAGCACTAACACCGGCTAAATGTTGTATTGCACCAGATATACCAATGGCAATGTATAAATTTGAAGCTACAGGTTTTCCTGTTTGTCCAACGTGCTCACCATGAGGTCTCCAGCCTAAATCTGAAACTGGCTTAGAACAGGCGGTAGCTGCGCCTAATACATCAGCTAGTTCTTCAATCATCCCCCAGTTTTCAGGACCTTTTAAACCTCTTCCTGCTGAAACTACTATCTCAGCATCAGCTATAGTTACCTTATCAGTTGCTTTGTCAATGGATTCTATTGAAATTTTAGATTCAGGAATTGCGGGCGAAAATTCTTCTTCTGAAATTGTACTGCTAGACTCGACTAATCCAAATGCATTATTGGAAACACCAATAATTTTAACTTCAGTATTAATTTGAGTGATTTCAAAAGCTTTATTGGTAAAAGCGCTACGTTTTACTGTAAAGGGACTCGTGTTTAAAGGTGTTGCAACAACATTTGATGCGTATCCTGCATTTAATCCTACAGCAAGTAGTGGAGCTAAATATTTACTATCAGCGCTAGAGCTTATTACAATGATTTGTGCTGATTCTTGTTCTGCGGCTTGTTGAATAATAGCGGCGTAGGTATTCGCGTTAAAATTATCTAAAGCCGTATTTTTAACTGATAATGCTTTATCCACACCATAGTTGCGTAATGCGTCTGTATTGTTTGCGTTAATAGTAACGGCAGTTACTGTGGTTCCTAATTGATTGGCCACTGCTTTGGCATAAGAAGCTACTTCTAAAGCTGATTTTTTAAGCTGGCCTTGCTCTGATTCTGTATATACTAAAACTGACATATTTTTTATTTTGTCATCCTGAACTTGTATCAAGATCGTATTAATCTTTCTTTTACTGTTTAAAAAGATTCCGAATATTTTCGGAACATCATGATTGACTAAATCACTTTCGCTTCATTATGAAGCAAACTCACCAATTCATCCAAATTATCTGCAGAAACTAAAGTTACAGCGCCTTTTGGGGCTGGTTTTTCAAATGACATAGAACTTGTTTCTCCTGAAATGCTTGAAGGTTCAACAACCGTAAGTGGTTTTTTTCTGGCCATCATAATCCCTCTCATATTGGGTATGCGAAGATCGGTCTCTTCAACCAATCCTTTTTGCCCACCTATAACCAAAGGAAGGTTAGTTGATACGGTTTCTTTTCCACCATCAATCTCTCTAATAACTTTAGCATTTGTGCCTTCTACTTCAAGGCCAATACAGTTATTTACAAAGTTTGCTCCAACAAGTCCGGCTATCATACCTGGTACCATTCCGCCGTTATAATCAATAGATTCTCGTCCAGCAATTACTAAATCATAAGCGCCATCTTTTATAACAGTAGCAAGTTGCTTGGCAACCGAAAAACCATCGGCAGGTACTGTGTTTACTCTTATGGCTGCATCAGCTCCAATAGCTAAAGCTTTTCTAAGCGTAGGTTCTGTGTCTGCTCCTCCAACATTTATTACAGTTACGTTAGCGCCTTGTTTTTCTTTGAACCACATGGCTCTTGTTAAACCAAATTCATCATTTGGGTTAATCACAAATTGCACCCCATTGGTGTCAAATTTGGTGTCACCTTCAGTGAAATTAATCTTTGAAGTTGTATCTGGCACATGACTTATACACACTAATATCTTCATTTTTCTATCTATTAAAAGGTCTAATTTTTTTTCCGCAACGAAGTTAATTATTTTATTCTGAATATTTACTATGCATGCATAGTAAATATTTGAAATTTTATGATTTTGTCATTTTAATAAATCTTAATTACCTACTATTTTAATGGATTATGCGATGCTGAGTTGAATTATTTTTCATAACTGTTTTTGAAACGAATGACCACGATAAATCAATATTTTATCATCTTATTATGAGATATTTTCAATATCCATAATAGAATCGCGTAATTTTTGAATGATTAGGATTGCATTTTTTTCAGAAGTGTTATGAAATATTCCTATTTTTGCAACTCGAATTAAAATAAATTTTAATGAAGACTATTCAATTTAGAGAAGCTATTTGTGAAGCGATGAGTGAAGAAATGCGCAGAGATGAAAGCGTATATTTAATGGGGGAGGAAGTCGCAGAATATAATGGTGCTTATAAAGCATCAAAAGGAATGTTAGACGAATTTGGTGCGAAACGTGTTATTGATACACCAATTGCTGAGCTTGGTTTTGCCGGTATAGCCATTGGATCAACAATGACTGGTAATAGACCAATTGTTGAGTATATGACCTTTAATTTCTCTTTAGTAGGAATTGATCAAATTATTAATAATGCTGCTAAGATTAGGCAAATGTCTGGAGGACAGTTTAAGTGTCCAATTGTTTTTCGTGGGCCTACAGCTTCAGCTGGTCAATTGGGGGCTACGCACTCACAAGCTTTTGAGAACTGGTTTGCAAACACGCCTGGTCTAAAAGTTGTAGTGCCTTCAAACCCTTATGATGCTAAAGGTTTATTGAAAGCTTCTATTCGCGATGACGATCCGGTTATTTTTATGGAAAGTGAGCAAATGTATGGTGATAAAGGTGAAGTGCCAGAAGGTGAATATATTATTCCAATAGGTGTTGCAGACATCAAACGTGAAGGTACAGATGTAACTATCGTTTCTTTTGGGAAAATCATCAAAGAAGCATACAAAGCAGCAGATGTTTTAGAAAAAGAAGGTATTTCTTGTGAAATTATCGATTTGCGTACGGTTCGTCCAATGGATAGAAAAGCAATTGTTGAATCTGTGAAGAAAACCAATAGATTGGTAGTTTTAGAAGAAGCTTGGCCTTTTGGAAATGTCGCTACAGAAATTACTTATTTAGTGCAATCTGAAGCATTTGATTATTTAGATGCTCCAATTGTGAAAATAAATACTGCCGATACACCAGCACCATACTCTCCTGTTTTATTGGAAGAATGGCTGCCAAACAGTGAGGACGTTATTAAGGCGGTAAAAAAGGTGATGTATAAATAAAAATATTTTTTTTACGTTATATAAACTTCATTAACATGACTGTTGATGAAGTTTTTTTGTATTATGAGCATTAGACTGTTAATAGGGTTATTTTTTATTGGAGTTTATACTTCGTTTGCACAAACAAAAGTTAGCGGCTATGTGTTTGATGCAAATAATGAACCTATTTCTTTTGCTAATGTTATATTTTCTGGTTCTACGGAAGGCACCATTACCAATGAAGAAGGTCGATTTTATTTAGAGTCTGATGAAAGTTGGGAAGCGTTGACAGTTTCTTTTATCGGTTATGAAACTTTAAATATTCCGTTAACCAAGAAAGTTAATTATAATTTAAAGTTTATTCTTGAGGAAGCCGCTTCTCAACTAAATGAGGTTGTTATCATTTCAGGAAAACAACCTAAGAAAAACAATCCTGCTATTGATATTCTCAGAAAAATATGGGAGCATAAACGCAGCAATGGTTTAAAAACGGTTAACCAATACCAATACGATAAATACGAAAAAGTTGAGTTTGATCTTAACACGGTTGATAGTGCCCTAATTAAAAGTAAATTGTTTAGGGGTATGGAGTTTGTTTTTGATGAGGTAGATACCTCTCGAGTTACTGGAAAAACCTACTTACCAATTTTCATCAATGAAGCTGTATCAAAAGTATATGGTGATAATGATTTGGGAAAAATAAAGAATGTCTTAGAGGGTAATAAAAATTCAGGCTTTAGTGATAATCAAGTTATCATTGATTTTATTGGAGATTTGTATTCAGATTTTAATATTTATGATAACTATCTGAAGTTTTTTGATAAGAGTTTTGTAAGTCCATTATCAAGAACAGGTATTAGTACTTACAATTATGTTTTATCAGACAGCGCGTTTATTGATAATAAATGGTGTTATAATATTATTTACTACCCCCGACGTAAAAACGAATTAACTTTTAAAGGGGATTTTTGGGTGGCTGATACCACCTACGCTATTAAAGATATAAATTTGCAAGCTTCAAAAAGCGCTAATATCAACTGGGTTAAGGAAATTTATATTGAGCAAGAATTTGAAGTCTTAGACGATTCTCTGTTTCTTATTAAGCGCGATTATATGATGTCTGAATTTGCTTTAAATAAGAAAGAAAAATCTAGAGGTATTTATGGAAAACGAACCACGTTATTTGATAATTATGAGTTTGACATAGAAAAGGATAAAAAGTTTTATGAAGAAGAGGTTAATTATTTTGACAAGGATGTTTATGATAGAGATGATGCCTTTTGGGAAGAGAAACGTTTAGAGGAGCTTAACAAAGATGAAAAAGGGGTTTATAAGATGTTAGACACCTTGAAAACGGTTAAAAAGTTTAAAAGACTCTATAATGCAGGTAGCATATTTGCATCAGGTTATGTCGAGTTTAATTCTTTGCCTTTAGATTACGGTCCCTTGAGTTCATCAATTGGATTTAATGAGGTTGAAGGATGGCGTTTACGTGCAGGGGCCCGCACTTATTTTGGGAAAAATGATTTATGGCGAATAGAAGGGTTTTTGGCTTACGGTTTTAGAGATGATAAATTTAAGTATGGTATTTCGGGGAAGTGGCTTATTGATAAAAAGAATAGACTGATTGTTGCTGGGGGTAACAGACGTGATATTGAGCAAATAGGAGCAAGTTTAACCTATTCTACAGATGTATTAGGGAGAAACCTAGCCTCATCTGGTTTGTTTACTACAGCGCCAAATGACAAGCTTACAGATATCAATTTGACCACCCTGTCATTTGAATTGGAGCCCGTTAAAAATCTTGTTGTCAAATTGGGGGGAAGTTATCGTACTTTAAAGTCGGCCTCTCCAACCTTCAGTCTTGATTATTTTGATCCTAGTTCACCAACAGGGGTGTCTTCAGAAACTAAACAATATGAGACCGCATTATCACTATCTTATTTTCCAGGTAGGAAAATGACAGGATATGGTGTAGAACGTCTGCATGCTAATGATGACTACGCCCAATTTTTTGCCCAAGTCTCAAGAGGTATAAAGGGCAGATTGGGTAATGATTTTGATTATACTAAAATACAACTTAGGTATTTGCAGCCCTGGCAATTAGGAGCTTTTGGTAGATTGTATACTACTATAGAAACTGGTAAAACCTTTGGAGTTGTTCCTCTTGGTTTATTAAGTGTTATCCCTGGTAATCAAAGTTATTGGTCTATTTATAATACGTTTTCACAAATGGATTTTTATGAATTTGTAACCGATTCCTACTCTGCTGTCCACATTGAACATAATTTTAATGGGCGTATTTTTTCAAGAATACCTGTGGTTAAAAAGTGGCATTTGAGAGCGATCGCTGGATTTAGGACGGTGATAGGAGATATCTCTCAAGAGAATAAAGATATTAATGCTTCAGGTCTAGAGTATGTAGCCCCTTCTTCTGCACCTTATTATGAGTATAGCGTTGGCATAGGTAATATTTTTAAGGTTTTTAGAATAGACTTCAATTTTAGGGGTAATTATTTAAATAAAATAGATAATCCTGACGCTAGAAAATTTGGAGTTACTGGGTCTTTGGGCTTTTCTTTTTAGTTTACTCTCATTTTTTTGGAAAAGAATTTAATTAATCAATAAAAATGTTAATTATTTTGGTTTTCGTGGGAAAAATGACGTTTTTTTTAATAAATTTACGGCTTAACTAAAGTAGCCAATTAAATGATTAAATATTCCGCTTCCCTCGTACTAATAATTTCTCTCTTATTTAGTAGCGCACTAAGTGCCCAAGAAGAATTGAAGTTGACTTCTAAGGATAGCCTTGTAAGTAGTGCATGGGTTATTGGTCTTGGTTTTAATCTGGTTGATGATTCGGGTGCCGCAAAATTGCTAAACTTTGATGAGTTAAATGGGGTTCCATTTCCTTCAAGATTAAGCATTGGGCGCTATTTTGAAAATGGATTTGGCGTTGAGTTAATTGGTAGTTACAATGTTTATGAAGTTGGTACAGTTATAGATACGCAGCCTAATCCAGTGGAATCAGATTATTTTGGCATAGATTCAAGAATATCTTATGATTTAAATTATCTGATTGGTGAAACGGCTTGGTTTGACCCTTATTTGGGCGTTGGTTTAGGTTATACTGACGCAAATAATGTGGGTAGAGCAACTTTTAACGGGGTTGTTGGTTTTAGAACATGGTTTTCAGATAAGTGGGGGCTAGATTTCAATGCAAGTGGAAAATGGAATTTAGGAGATGAAGGCACAAATCATGTTCAGTATGGAGCAGGAGTGGTGCATCGATTTGATATAACAAAGAAACTTAGTAAAAAAGGTAAGGCAAAAGCGGCTGAATTGGAGCGTTTAAATAGAGATCGAGAAAGAAGAAGAGATTCTATTAATCGCGTTCAAATTGAGAGAGAGCGTAAGGAAGAGGAAGCCAGAAGGAAAGAAGTAGATGAAAAACTTGCTGCAAAAATAAAAGAAGCGAAATTAGCTAAAACGGCAGAATTAAAGGCTGAATTTGAAAATATAGCTGAAGAACTAGGTACTGTTTATTATGAGTTTAATTCTCCTGGACTTACTGATGAATTAAAAGAGCTTTTAGATGCTATGGCAAAAGTTATGGCTCAGGAGCCGCGCTTTATGATTAAAGTAATAGCCCATACAGATTCAAGAGGAGATTCGGAATACAACGATTGGTTGTCAAATAAACGTGCTGTAAATGCTAAATCTTATTTAGAATCTAAAGGAATAAGTCCGGCACGAATAACAAGTGAAGGAGCTGGTGAAAGAAAACTAGTAAACAAATGTAGTGATGGTGTTCCTTGTACAAGGGATGAACATAGTCGAAATAGAAGAACAGAAGTTATTCTAACTTTTGCTGAATAAACGCCTTTAAATCAATTGTGGTGATTGATTTATGTAGGCTAAAGAAACCAAAAAAGCTGAGCAATATAAATTGTTCAGCTTTTTTGGTTCTTGGAACTGTTCAAGCATAATTCTTTAAGTTATATTTATTATAATACCACTGGATTTCATTGAGATTGTTGTTAATAAGCTATTATCAATTGCGGTGAACAGCGCTTAATATAAAAACTCGTTAGATAATTATATTCTAGCTTGGATGGCATGATGATTTGGGGGTATGCAAAATACCTAAGGCATCATTACATTAAATAAAGAAATTGAATTAGGAACTTTTCAAGTGTTTTATTAGTCATTGAAATAAGGTTGTACATAAAGCTGTTTAGGGCTAATCCATGGCTGAGCTTAGAAATAATAAAACAGAAAAAAACCTTTTGAAATTATCAAAAGGCTTTTTTACTAGGGTAGTTTAAATTTAGTTCGTTGGGATAGTAATCGTTTTACTTTCAAATCCTTCTGCGGTAGCAGTTACTTTAATGGTTCCGGTAGAAGCTTTATTCGATTGAATTATAGCCAAGCATCGACCTTTTGCAGTAGTGATTTTCTTAGACTGAAAATTTTGAATGTTATCTCGTGCCCCATTATCAACGCCTAGCCATCTAGCATCTCCTTCTAAGGTGAATTCAATGTTTGTGTTTTCAGTTTTTACTGCACGGCCATGTGCATCAATCAATTGAATTTCTAGATGTGCAACATCATAGCCATTGGCTTTAATAGTTTCAGCGTCAGAACTGAATTGTAGTTCTACAGGTTTGGATGTTGTGTGTAATTCAGCGATAACCTCTTGTTCGTCAAAGCCAGCTTTTGCCGTTAAGGTGCCGGCTTCAAAAGGAATTGTCCAACGGAATAAGCGATCGGGACTCTCGGACATGCTTCGTCTGCCAAGAGAGCGACCATTAATTAGAAGTTCAACAATGGAGTAGTTGGAACAAACTTCTACCACCACGGTTTCTCCGTTTTCATAGTTCCAGTGCATGTTAGAATCGCGCCATTTATAAGCACCGCTGTTTTCCGGTAATTGTTGTCCGGATATGTTTTGTTGTTTAAATCCAGATTCTGCAATAGGCAAGGTTCCTAATGAGATGTGAGGCTTATTAATCCAAATACTTTTAAAATAGTTCCAGCCTTGTAGTTTGTTGCCAGCAAGGTCTAAAAGATCTCCCCAGCCACTTTTATTAGGCCAATCGCCATGCCGTTCTCCCATATAATCAATGCCAGTCCACATGAAAATACTGAAAATCCCCGGATTTTCAAGAACTTGTTTCCAATCATCCCAAGTTCCCGGATTTTCGTTAATGGTAATATGGGTCTCCGGAAAGTTTTCAAGTGCCCATGGAATATCTTTATTTCTATAGCTAAATCCTGAAATATCTACAGCATCAGCATAACCACTTACTAAACTTGTCTGTGGAACAACGAGATTAGCTGTAGTGGGTCTTGTTGTGTCTAATACTTTAACCCAGCCATTAACCTTGGTAGCGGTTTCAGTCAAAATGTACTCCCCTTTTTCGCTTTTATCATAGCGTTTTTTCATCTCTTCAGCTGAAAACATAGGCGCGCTACCCCAGTACTCACCTGAGTTTTGTGGCTGATTTGGATCTTTCCAAAAACCGGTGACGTATCTGTAGTGTAAATAAGTCCACTCTATTTCGTTTCCAATGCTCCATTGAAATACACTTGGATGGTTTCTATCACGAAGCATGGTACGCTCTAAGTCACTTTTTCCCCATTCTTGGAAATGTTCAACATAGCCTCTAGTGATATAATCATCATGTCGGTCATGGTAATTATTACGTTTGTCCTTTGCGTAATCTAACTCATCAAAAAATTCATTTTGAATAAGGATTCCCATGTTATCACATAAATCTAAAAACTCTTGAGAATATGGATTATGTGCAGTTCTTATGGCATTTACACCACAGTCTTTGAGTTTTTGAAGACGTCTTCTCCAAACGCCTTTTGGTACGGCAGCACCTACTAACCCGCCGTCATGATGAATGCAAACGCCTTTAACATCAGTTGATTTCCCGTTTAAAAAGAATCCTGATTTCGCATCAAAACGTAAGCTCCGGATGCCGAAAGGTGTTTCATATTGGTCTATTAATTTGCCTTTTTGTGTAATTGTGGTTATGGCCTTGTACATGTTAGGGTTTTCGCAATCCCATAATTCTGGGTTTTTAACTTCTAAGGCTTGAACAAAGGTGGTTTCAATATTTGTTTTAATAGATTGATCTTCTGAAAGGTTGGCGACTACCTTTCCTGATTTATTTAAAATTTTTGTTGTAAGTGTAAATGTTTCTTTTGCTTTTGAATCATTTTTCACTTTTACTTCAAGTCTAATTTTAGCTTGGTCTTTATTAATATCAGGAGTAGTTAGGAAAGTTCCCCATATAGGGATATGAAGCTTGTTCACGGTAATAAGTTTTACATTTCTGTAAATACCACTACCTGTATACCACCGGCTATCAGCATATCTTGAATGGTCAACATGCACGGTTAATACATTTTCTTCGGAATTAGTTTTTAAAATGTCTGTGATATTAAAATATACCGGAGAATATCCATAAGGGTTTTCTCCAAGACGTTTACCATTTAGCCAAAAAGTAGCGTTGTTGTAAACCCCGTCAAATAGAATATATGTGTTTTTTTCTGATGGGTCTGTAGGTGTTTCAAAATGTTTTTGATAAACACCAACTCCACCTGGTAAGTAGCCTGTGGCGCCTTCATATATAGAGTCAAAATCCATTTCAACACTCCAATCATGAGGAAGTCTTACATCTCTCCAATTGGTGTCATTTAATGGAACAACAGCAGGTTTGAGGGTGTCCTTTCGTAGTGAAAACTTCCAGTCGAAATTAAAATCTGTTTCTCTATTAAATTTTGGGTCTTTTTTTGAGTTAAAAGATAATAGCGTTACTAATGTAATTAATAGAAAAATGAAGGATAGCTTATTATACTTTTTAATAAAATAATATAGAGTCATACTTATTGGTATTATTTAAGTTTAGTTTTAGAGTTTAAAAATAAGCTAAATCCATTTTTTTTGTTATCACATACCACTTTTATTAGGCAGCTTATGTGCTATGTTAAGTTATTATCAAGTTTTTATTTTAAAAATGATTCATGTTTATTTAAAAAAATGTAGGGTATTGGAAATGAATTCTTGAATATTTAAAGTTTTATCAAAAAAAAGCCCTGTATAAAATACAGGGCTTAGTTAAATTTTGGATACTATGTTTATTATAGGTTAAAAGCTTCTTTAACTTTGTTTACATAGTCTAATTTTTCCCAAGTGAACAATTCAACATCTAGAGTTTTTGTTTCGCCATTAGGTTGTGAAAAAGTTTTTGATACGGTTTCGTTTTTTCTACCCATATGCCCATACGCTGCCGTTTCGCTATACATGGGTGTGCGTAATTTTAAACGTTCTTCTATAGCAAAAGGACGCATATCAAATATTTGAGATACTTTTTCTGCGATTTCTCCATCAGTTAAATTGAATGGGCATGTGCCATAAGTATTAACAAAAATACCCATAGGTTCAGCTACGCCAATAGCATAACTTACTTGTACTAAAATTTCATCGGCAACTCCAGCAGCAACTAAGTTTTTTGCAATATGTCTAGTTGCATAGGCTGCACTTCTATCTACTTTACTAGGGTCTTTTCCTGAGAATGCTCCTCCACCATGAGCACCTTTTCCACCGTAAGTATCTACAATAATTTTTCGTCCAGTTAATCCCGTATCACCATGAGGTCCGCCAATTACAAATTTTCCAGTAGGATTTATATGGTATGTGATGTCATCATTAAAAAGCTCTTGAATGTTTTTAGGTAAATTAGCTACTACTCTTGGTATTAAAATATCAACAATATCTTTTCTGATTTTTGCTAACATGGCATCATCATCAGCAAAATCATCATGTTGTGTAGATACAACAATAGCATCAATGCGCTGTGGAATATTGTCATCACTATATTCAATAGTAACCTGACTTTTAGAATCAGGTCTTAAATAGGTTATATCTTTATTTTCTCGTCTTAATTCAGCTAGTTCTATTAAAATTCTATGAGATAGATCTAAGGCCAAAGGCATGAAATTTTCGGTCTCATTGGTGGCGTAACCAAACATCATACCTTGGTCTCCAGCACCTTGTTCTTCTTTGTTCCCTCTATCAACTCCTTGATTAATCTCTTCAGACTGTTCATGGATAGCAGAAAGAACGCCACAAGAATTACCATCAAACATATATTCGCCTTTGGTGTAACCAATTTTATTTATAGTATCTCGTGCTATTTTTTGAACATCTAAATATGTTTTAGATCTTACTTCCCCCGCAAGAACGACCTGTCCTGTGGTTACTAAAGTTTCGCAAGCCACTTTAGAATCTATATCAAAAGCTAAGAAATTGTCAATTAAAGCATCACTAATCTGATCAGCAACTTTGTCTGGATGTCCTTCAGAAACACTTTCTGAGGTAAATAAATAAGCCATTTTTTTTATTTTGTGGTAAGATTTGACGGTAACGTCGCAGGAAGTTTACACTGCCTTTAGCATTTTTTTTTACACTTTTATCATCGCAGTGTAAAGAGGTTGCAATCAGTCAAATCCTTCCTCTATTAATTATGTCGGCAAAAATAAAAAAAATAAAGAATATCAATGCTTATTTTTATTCTTTTAATAAAAATTTGGCAGATACATTTTAATCATGAATATTGGTTCATCAAAGTGAAAACGCAATTCTTAAATATAATTTTTATCAAGTTATTGTGGTTTTTTAATGGTGGTTCAAAATGGATAAGAAGTTGAAAATAAATTTCAATGGGACTCTGAAAAACTGAAGACTTTTTTATTAATTATTTTTATTTTTTTGGGTATCATAAAAATTACACATTAAACACCTGTAAATCAGTATTTTGAGTTGTTTTTTGATGCTATGAGTTTAACTATAAAAAAATGAGTTTAAACTCTATAAACGCGTAATAAATTATTTTCGACACTTATTTTGTAGAATTTGTGTTAAAAATCACAATTCTTTTAGAATTTTAGAGAAAAACGGCATAAAGCATAAAATTATCTGTAATAAAAATGAAGGAACTTAATAAATACAGTAAAAGACTAACACAGGATGAATCTCAGCCGGCATCTCAAGCCATGTTGTATGCGGCAGGTTTGACTGATGAAGACATGAGTAAAGCTCAAATTGGTATTGCCAGTACAGGTTATGATGGTAATCCTTGTAATATGCATTTAAATACTTTAAAGGATGAAGTGAAAATTGAATGTAACATTGCGGGACTCGTTGGACTAGGTTTTAATACTATAGGTGTTAGTGATGGTATTTCTATGGGAACCTCAGGGATGAATTATTCATTAGCGTCTCGTGATATTATTGCAGATTCTATCGAAACGGTAATGCAAGCACAAAGTTATGATGCTTTGGTGGCGATTGTAGGTTGTGATAAAAATATGCCGGGCGCGGTTATCGCTATGTTGCGTTTAAATAGACCATCAGTAATGATGTATGGCGGAACAATTAGGTCAGGAAACTATAAGGGAAGAAAACTAAATATTGTATCTGCATTTGAGGCATTAGGACAAAAAGTTGCTGGTGAAATTGAAGAAGAAGAATATAGAGAAATTATAAAAAGAGCCATTCCAGGGGCTGGTGCTTGCGGAGGAATGTATACCGCAAATACAATGGCTTCGGCAATTGAGTGCATGGGGTTTGCATTGCCCTATAATTCATCTATTCCTGCTGAAAACCCTAATAAGTTGTCAGAAAGTGAAAGAACAGCAAGGGCTGTTAAGAACTTATTGGAGTTAGACTTAAAACCTTTAGATATTATTTCTAAAAAATCTATTGAAAATGCTATTGCTCTAGTAAATGCTTTGGGCGGATCTACAAATGCGGTTTTACACTTTTTAGCAATTGCACATGCGGCAGATATTGAATTTACTTTGGAAGACTTTCAACGCGTTAGTGATAGAACACCACTTATTGGTGATTTAAAACCTAGTGGGAAATATTTGATGGAAGACGTTCATGGTGTTGGAGGAACGCCTGCCGTGATGAAATATTTATTAGACAATGGGTTTTTACATGGGGACTGTATGACCGTTACGGGGAAAACTTTAGCTGAAAATTTAGCTGATGTTGAGCCACTTTCATTTGAAGACGATCAAGCGGTGATTTATCCAAAAGATAAAGCTTTAAAGTCTTCAGGGAATTTACAGATTTTATATGGCAATCTTGCTGAAGAAGGTGCTGTAGCAAAAATATCAGGAAACGAAGGGTTGTTGTTTGAAGGAAAAGCTGTGGTTTATGATGGTGAGCAAGCAGCAAATACTGGAATTTCAAATGGAGAAGTAGAAAAAGGTGATGTCGTCGTCATTCGATATGTCGGTCCAAAAGGAGGTCCAGGAATGCCTGAAATGTTAAAACCAACATCGCTTATAATGGGTGCAGGTTTAGGTAAGTCTGTTGCCTTAATAACCGATGGACGTTTTTCAGGAGGAACTCACGGTTTTGTTGTTGGTCATATTACGCCAGAAGCACAAACAGGAGGAACGATAGGTCTATTAAAAACAGGAGATAAAATTAGAATTAATGCTGAAGATAACTCGATTAATGTGTTGCTTTCTGATGAAGAATTAGCAGAAAGAAAAGCACAATGGGTTCAGCCAGCGTTAAAACACAAAAAAGGAATATTATATAAATATGCAAAATCTGTAGCTTCGGCTTCAAAAGGATGTGTTACGGATGCATAAAGGAATTTTCATTTCAGCGAAAGCGGAACCCTCAAAACACTGAGACTTATGAAAACACAAGCAGCAAATAAAAAAGAAATGACAGATAAAACACTACGCATAACGGGTAGTGAAGCCATAGTGAGAAGTTTAATGGCTGAAGGCGTTGATATTCTTTATGGATATCCTGGCGGCGCAATTATGCCCGTTTATGATGAATTATTCAAGTTTCAGGATCAAATACATCACGTACTAACACGTCATGAACAAGGCGCAGCCCATGCAGCGCAAGGTTATGCCCGTATATCTGGTAAAGTAGGTGTCGCCATGGCAACTTCAGGGCCAGGGGCTACAAATTTAATAACAGGAATTGCAGACGCACAAATAGATTCTACGCCGCTAGTATGTATTACTGGGCAGGTTTTTTCTCATTTATTAGGAAGTGATGCATTCCAAGAAACAGATATTGTTGGTATTTCTACACCGGTAACTAAATGGAATTGTCAAGTTACCAAAGCAGAAGATATTCCTGCTGCTATCGCAAAAGCATTTTATATTGCTAGAAGTGGAAGACCAGGACCTGTATTAGTAGATATTACAAAAGATGCACAGGTCACCGAATTCGATTTTAACTATAAAAAATGTGAAGGTGTAAGAAGTTATAATCCAATTCCTAAAACAAGTCAAGACGCAGTTAATGCTGCCGCAGCATTGATTAATAATGCTAAAAAACCAATGATTGTTTGGGGGCAAGGTGTTATTTTAGGAGAAGCTGAGGCTGAGCTTAAAGAGGTTATAGAAAAGGCTGGTATTCCTGCGGCTTGGACGATTTTAGGTGCTTCGGCACTATCAACCTCACACCCATTGAATATTGGTATGGTTGGAATGCACGGTAATTACGCGCCAAACAAATTAACAAATGAATGTGATGTTTTAATTGCTATAGGCATGCGTTTTGATGACCGCGTTACCGGACGTTTGGATGCTTATGCTAAACAAGCTAAAATCATTCATTTTGATATTGATCCTGCTGAAATTGACAAAAATGTCAAAACAGATGTTGCCGTACTGGGAAATTCAAAGGAAAGTTTAGCGATGCTTGTTGAAGCTTTAAATGAAAATTCTCATGAATCTTGGTTGCAAGAATTTAAGGATTTATACGCCATTGAATTTGATAAAGTTATTAAAGGCGATCTTCATCCTACGAAAGAAGGATTGACTATGGGAGAGGTTTTAAAACAAATAAATATTGAAACCGAAGGGAACGCTGCTATTGTTTCAGATGTAGGACAGCATCAAATGATTGCTTGTAGGTATGCCGATTTTAATGTAACTAAAAGTAATATTACTTCTGGTGGTTTAGGGACTATGGGCTTTGCATTGCCCGCGGCTATTGGAGCAAAAATGGCAGCGCCAGAACGTGAAGTAGTTGCTATTATTGGTGATGGTGGATATCAAATGAATATTCAAGAATTAGGCACTATTTTTCAGCAAAAGGCAGCTGTTAAAATTGTGGTCTTGAATAATGAATTCTTAGGGATGGTACGTCAATGGCAGCAGTTGTTCTTTGACAAACGTTATGCCTCTACTGAAATGACTAATCCAAATTTTGTTGCTATTGCTGAAGGCTATTATATCAAAGCAAGAAAAGTGACAAAACGTGAAGAGTTGGCAGAAGCTGTGAAAGAAATGATTCAATCTAAAGAATCTTATTTTTTAGAGGTATGTGTAGAAAAAGAAGATAATGTGTTTCCTATGATTCCTTCTGGAGCATCGGTTTCAGATGTACGTTTAAGCTAAAAATAAAGTAAAGATGAACGAAGATATAAAATCATTCACGATATCAATTTATACTGAAAACAACATAGGTTTATTAAATCGAATTTCAGCTATTTTTCAGCGTAGACATATCAATATCGAAAGTTTAACAACATCGCAATCTGAAATTGATGGTGTAAATCGTTTTGTTATCGTGGTAAATATGACAGAGACAAACGCAAATAAGATTGTTAAACAAATTGAAAAGCAAGTAGAAACAATAAGAGCTTATTATCATACAGAGGAAGAAACAATATTTACAGAGTCTTGTATGTTTAAAATTAAATCGGATTTGTTATTCAACGAACCACAAATTCAGAATATTATTAAAGACAGTAACACCACAATTGTTACTGTGAATAAAGAGTTTTTTGTTCTGGAAAAGTCGGGTAGAAGAAATGAAATTGAATCTTTAAGACGAGATTTAAACGCTTTTGGAATTATGCAATTTGTACGTTCGGGTAGAATTGCAGTCACTAAAGAAGAAATGAAAATAACTGAATTGCTTACGGAATTCAATAATCAATAGTAATAATAATAAAATTAAAATGGGAAATTATTTTAACACACTATCTTTAAGAGATAAATTAAATCAATTATCGAAGTGTAGGTTTATGGACGCTTCAGAGTTTGCGGACGGAGTTAATGCTTTAAAAGGAAAGAAAATAGTTATCGTAGGATGCGGTGCTCAAGGATTAAACCAAGGTTTAAACATGAGAGATTCTGGTTTAGATATCTCTTATGCATTACGTGATGCTGCTATTGCAGAAAAACGTCAATCTTATATCAATGCGTCAGAAAATGGTTTTACAGTAGGTACGTACCAAGAGTTAATTCCTACGGCTGATTTAGTGTTAAATTTAACACCAGATAAGCAACATACAAACGCGGTAAACGCTGTTATGCCTTTAATGAAAAAAGGTGCAACATTATCTTATTCTCACGGTTTTAATATTGTTGAAGAAGGTATGCAAATTCGTGAAGATTTAACTGTTATAATGGTTGCTCCTAAGTCACCAGGTTCTGAAGTGCGTGAAGAATACAAAAGAGGTTTTGGCGTGCCAACCTTAATTGCTGTACACGAAGAAAATGACCCAGAAGGAAAAGGATGGGCTGAAGCAAAAGCTTATGCGGTTGCTACAGGTGGAGATAAAGCAGGTGTTTTGGCATCGTCATTTATTGCTGAAGTTAAATCTGATTTAATGGGAGAGCAAACCATTCTTTGTGGGTTATTACAAACAGGGTCTATCCTTTGTTTTGATAAAATGTTAGAAGAAGGTATTGATCCAGGTTATGCTTCAAAACTAATTCAATACGGATGGGAAACAGTAACAGAAGGTCTTAAATATGGAGGTGTAACTAACATGATGGACCGTTTGTCTAATCCTGCCAAAATTAAAGCTTTTGAATTGTCAGAAGAATTAAAAGATATTATGCGTCCATTGTTCCAAAAGCATATGGATGATATCATTGAAGGGCGTTTTTCTGCTGGTATGATGGCAGATTGGGCTAATAATGATGAGAACCTTTTAACTTGGAGAGCTGAGACAGCTGAAACTAATTTTGAAAAAACTCCAGCGGGAGATGTTGAGATTTCTGAGCAAGAGTATTATGATAATGGTGTATTAATGGTTGCTATGGTAAGAGCTGGTGTTGAGTTGGCTTTTGAAGCAATGACTGATTCAGGAATTATTGATGCGTCTGCTTACTACGAATCATTACACGAAACACCACTTATTGCAAATACAATTGCAAGACGTAAATTGTATGAAATGAATTCTGTGATTTCTGATACTGCTGAGTACGGTTGTTATTTATTTGATCATGCATGTAAGCCTTTATTAACTGATTTCATGAAAGGTATTAAAACCGATGTTATTGGGAAGCCTTATTCTGTTGATAATGGTGATGGTGTAGATAATGCCAAGCTTATTGAAATTAATAAAGTGTTAAGAGAACACCCAGTTGAAAAGGTTGGAGAATTCTTAAGATCTTCAATGACAGCTATGAAGCCAATAGTATAGAGCAAACTAAACTAAACTAAATATTGCTAAAAACCTGTTGGATGTTTACATCTTAACAGGTTTTTTTAATACAGTAAATTCTAGCTTGCGTTAAATACGCTGATAATAAAAACTTTAGAGGTATGAATCAGGAAAAACAAGCCTACTTTCCTAGTATAGAAAATGTAAAAGCAGCCGCTGAAACAATTAAAAAAGTATCAGAGGTAACGCCCTTGAGTCCAAGCCTAAGATATTCGAAACAATATAATGCGAAGATTTTATTAAAACGTGAGGATTTGCAGGTGGTACGTTCTTATAAAATAAGAGGAGCATATAACAGAATTAGTTTCCTGTCTTCAGAGCAATCAGCATGTGGTGTGGTTTGCGCAAGTGCAGGGAATCATGCGCAAGGGGTGGCTTTGTCTTGTAAACTGTTGCAAATAAAGGGAACCATTTATATGCCTGCTCCAACACCAAACCAAAAGGTAGAACAGGTTAAAATGTTTGGTGAGGACTTCATTGAGATTAAACTTGTTGGCGATACTTTTGATGACTCCTATCATGCAGCTATGTTGGAATGTGAAAAGTTGGGCAAGACTTTTATTCATCCCTTTAATGACGAAAAGGTTATTGAAGGACAGGCTACAATTGCCTTGGAAATTTTAGAGCAAACAACGGAGCCAATTGACTATGTCTTTATTGCAGTTGGTGGCGGTGGTCTGGCAGCTGGATTATCTACTGTTTTTAAACAATTATCTCCTAATACTAAAATTATTGGTGTGGAGCCGGAAGGAGCGCCTTCTATGAGTGAATCCATAAAGAAAAATAAGAATACAGCATTAAAATCTATCGATAAGTTTATTGATGGTGCCGCTGTAAAACAGGTGGGTGATTTAAATTTTGAAATATGTAAGGAAAATCTAGATGATATGATAACGGTGCCTGAAGGTAAGGTCTGCGAAACCATTTTAGAACTTTATAATAAAGATGCTATTGTGGTTGAACCTTCTGGAGCATTGAGTATTTCTGCATTAGATTTTTATGCTGAAAATATACAGGGTAAAAACGTGGTTTGCGTGGTGAGCGGAAGTAATAACGATATTACAAGAACACCAGAAATCAAAGAGCGCGCCTTATTATATGCTAATTTAAAGCACTATTTTATTATCAATTTTCCACAACGTGCTGGGGCTTTAAAAGAATTCGTGGTGGATATTTTAGGCGAGAATGATGATATTACATACTTTCAATACGCTAAAAAAACGAACAGAGAAAATGGTTCAGCTGTGGTTGGTGTTCAGCTTAAATCTGCTTCAGATTTAGAACCTTTAGTTACAAAAATGAAGGCGCATAACTTTTATGCGGATTATTTGAATGATAAACCTGATTTGTTCCAGTTTTTAGTTTAATTCTATTGAAACCATTCCAAGGAAATAGGGAGACAAGTCGCAATCGTTTTCGTTGTAAAACAGCTATTAATGTTTTTTAATTAGGATAATTTTGGTTTATTTTTAGTTAATTTGGATACAATAACTGTTATCTAAATAGATTAGCTCGCTTAACGGGGTTAGACTTAGGTACTCATTTTAAATTATGAAACATTCATTTAAAGAAATTCCAGAAGCCCATAAAATTGATACACTTTTACATCAAACAACGTATTTAGTAAATGGTGAATTAAGGCATTGGGATGGTGACACGGCTAATGTGTATTCTACTATTTCTTCTACGCCAGAGTATAAACAAACGCTTTTAGGAACTATTCCTCAGTTGGGGGAAAAGGAAGCTCTTGAAGTGCTGCATTCAGCAACTTCCGCCTATGATAATGGTAAAGGTTTGTGGCCAACTATGAAAGTTGCGGATAGAATTGCCTGCATGGAAACGTTTGTAGAGCAGATGAAAACCAAACGGGAAGAAGTTGTTAAACTTTTAATGTGGGAGATTGGAAAAAATCTGCCAGATTCTGAGAAGGAGTTTGATAGAACCGTTGATTATATTTATGATACCATAGAGGCTTATAAACAGATTGATAGAGATTCTGCTAAGTTCGAAAAAAATGCAGGGGTATATGCACATATTCGTCGTGGCCCTCTGGGTGTTGTTCTGTGTTTAGGACCTTATAATTATCCTTTAAATGAGACCTTCACATTGTTGATTCCTGCTTTGATAATGGGGAATCCTGTGATATTTAAGCCTGCGAAATTAGGTGTTTTGCTCATTTCACCATTATTAGAAGCCTTTCAGAGTAGTTTTCCTGAAGGTGTCGTAAACATTGTTTATGGCCGTGGTCGTGTTTTGGCTACACCAATAATGAAATCAGGAAAAATAGATGTGCTCGCTTTGATAGGAAATAGTAAATCTGCTAATGCGCTACAAGCGCAGCATCCAAAAGGCAACAGATTAAGAATGGTACTTGGATTAGAAGCTAAGAATCCTGCTATTGTTTTGCCTGATGCTGATTTGGATTTAGCGGTAGAAGAGTGTATTGCTGGAACCTTATCTTTTAACGGTCAGCGCTGTACTGCACTAAAAGTTATATATGTTCATGAGTCTGTGGTTGAGGAGTTTAATAGGCGATTTGCATATAAGGTTGACCAACTGAAGTATGGTAATCCTTGGGAAAATGGGGCGAAATTAACACCACTTCCTGAAGAAGATAAGCCAGCCTATATTCAAGAATTGATTGATGATGCTCAAGCCAAGGGCGCTAAAGTGCTGAATAAAAAGGGTGGTGAAACTACAGAAAATTATATTTTTCCTGCGGTACTATATCCTGTAACTAAAGATATGCGTGTGTTTAAGGAAGAACAATTTGGGCCTGTTGTTCCTATTGTTTCTTTTGCTGATATTGAGGAGCCTTTAGATGATATGGCAGAATCCGACTATGGACAGCAAGTAAGCTTGTTTGGTAAAAACGTACATACCTTATCTCCTTTAATAGATACCTTGGTAAACTTGGTATGTCGTGTTAATTTAAATAGTTCTTGTCAAAGAGGACCTGATGTCTATCCTTTTACGGGACGTAAAGATTCAGCTTTTGGAACCTTAAGTGTTCATGATGCTTTACGTTCATTCTCAATAAGAACATTCGTGGCATCAAAAGATAATGAGTATAACAACGCTATTTTAGAGGAATTACTAGAAAAGAAAACATCAAATTTCATTAGTACAGATTATATTTTGTAATGGGTATTGATTATTTTTACGTATAAAAATATATAAAAATGAAAGTATTAAAGGTGTTAGTCTTCTCAATTTTCGCTGTTATTGCAGTAAGTTGCGGTGATAAAAAGGAAGAGAAAAAAGCGGGTTTTTCTTATGAAAAAAAATCTGAAGTAGTGAAAGAAGCCCAAGGTGACTCAAATGATGTCGTTATCACGGGTAATGACATGATGCAGTTCAATAAGCAGGAGATTCGAATAAAGGCTGGTCAAAAAGTGAAAATTACATTAACGCATGTTGGTAAGATGGATAAAAATGTAATGGGCCATAATTTTGTATTGCTCAAATCTGGTGTTGATCTTATAGCTTTTGGTAATAAAGCTTCCTCAGCTAAGGATACCGAGTATATTCCTGATGATGGAGCTGATGTTATTGCACATACTAAATTAATAGGTGGAGGAGAAACAACAGTTGTTGAATTTGATGCGCCGGCAGCAGGAACATATGACTTTTTATGTAGTTTTCCCGGGCATTATGCCATCATGAAAGGGAAGCTTATCGTAGAATAAATAAGTATTATAATACAAAAAAAAGAGCTGCAATTTAGTATTGTAGCTTTTTTTATGCCTTCTAATTACTTGGTGTTAAACTCAACGGATAGCTTATTTGGAAAGGGAATATTAAGATTAGCCAGGACTAAATAATTCCTTGAAAAAGCGATTAAGTTTATAAAGACCAGCCTTTACGGTATTCTCTTCTTACAAATTGATTGGCCTCCTTAAAATTAGTAACTCTCATTTGTTTTCCATCCCAAAGCAATTTTTTTCTACCAGGATAGTTGAACTTATTGTTAGATTTGTTTTTTTCTCGTAGGTTATAACTTCTTATGGCTAAATTCCCCATTAAAATGCTTTCAGTCAAAGGACCGGCATAATCAAATGATGAGGTTAATTCATTATGTTTATCACTTTTATATCCTGTTTTACAAGCTTCTACCCAAGCAGCTTGGTGACCATTTTCTAGGTTCCAGTTTTCTGCTTTTCCTTCATAAAGTAAGATCTCTCCGTTATTAAAGTAAATTTTGGGATTAACCCCATATGTGCCACATGTCATGATCCCTTTATCTCCGTACATAATTACACCATTAGAAGAATTATTTGCTCCAATAGGGTGGTCTGGGGGGATTAAATCTGGGTGAAATGGTCTAAGGCCACCATCTGTCCAAGTCATTTTTAAATCAACAGGGTTTTTTTCTGTAGCCCTAAAAGTGAGCTGAGTTCTGGATGAAGGCGGACAGGAGTGCGGTAAATATTCAGGAATCCAATCTTTTTTAAATACGGCTCCTACGCTACTTTCAACTTCAATAGGGTATTCTAAGCCTAGAACTCTGTAAGGTGGGTCAATTAAGTGACAGCCCATGTCTCCTAAGGCTCCTGTTCCAAAATTCCACCATCCACGCCATTTAAACGGGTGGTATTGTGGGTGGTAATCGACCATTTCGGCAGGGCCTATCCATGAGTCCCAATCTAAGCCATTAATAATTTGTGGTTTGTTCGTTTGGGCTGCAATACCCTGTGGCCAAATAGGTCTATTAGTCCAAACATCAACTTTATTTACAGAACCTATTTTACCTTCATTAAACCAGGTGCCCATTTGCTTAACAGCTTCCCCTGAGGCTCCTTGGTTGCCCATTTGAGTTACTACCTTATATCGGTTTGCTGCTTCAGTGAGCATCCTAGCTTCATAAATATTATGGGTAAGTGGCTTTTGAACATAAACATGTTTTCCTGATTTTATGGCAGCCATTGCTATTACAGCATGCGTGTGGTCTGGTGTTGAAACAGTAACCGCATCAATATCTTTTAAATCGCCAAACAGTTTTCTGTAATCCTTATACTTTTTTGCTAAAGGGAATTTCTCAAAAGCTTTGCTAGCTCTATTCCAATCTACATCGCAAATAGCGGCAATATTTGATGCGCCATTATTGTAGGTGTTCACTGCGTCTGAAAAACCTTTTCCGCCCGCGCCTATTACTGCTACATTTAATTTATCGCTGGGAGGAATAAAACCTTGTCCTAAAACATGTCGTGGTATTATGCTAACTCCAGTTAGAGCAACTGTTGTTTTCTTTATAAAAGAGCGTCTACTGGTTTTGCTTTTTCCCATGATTTAACTTTTAGAAATTTGACGCTTCTTTATAGGCATTAATTACTGCTAATTCTCCGTTAATACCTTCAATGGAGTTTTTGTGTTCCATGCCTAAAACACCTTGATAGCCTTTAGCGTAGATATGTTTAAAAATATTTTTGTAATTGATTTCTCCTGTAGTTGGCTCATGCCTTCCTGGATTATCTCCTATTTGAAAATATGCTATTTCATCCCAGCATGTATTAATATTAGGTAGTAAATTACCTTCTTGAATTTGCTGATGGTAAATGTCAAATAAAATTTTACATGATGGGGAGTTAACGGCTTTACATATTTGATAGGCTTGTGGTGATTTGCTTAAAAATAATCCAGGATGATTATAGAAATTTAGAGGTTCTAATACCATGGTCAATTTATGCGGTTCCAAAATAGCAGATGCTTGTTTCAGGGCTTCAATGACATGCTCAGTTTGATAATTAAAGTCTTGTTTCATGTCTATAAAACCGAGGACAACGGTCATCCATTTGGCATTTAGACGCAGTGCTACCTCTATGGATTCTTTAATCTCGTCCAGAAACTTCTCACGTTTAGCTGCATTTCCTGAGGTTAAAGTTGGTGTTTTCCAATCAATTTTGTGAGCTACAAAAACCCCCATAGTCATGCCTCTATCCGTCATCGCTTTTGCCATTGCTTTTTGAGTATCAATAGTTCGTTTTTTCATGCCATTGTCCTCAAAAGCAGTAAAACCTTGATCCGCCATAAAGTGTAATTGATCTACAGGGTCTTTTCCCGCATGATGCGTGAACATGCCAAGATGGGGTGCGAATTTAAGTTTAAAATTATACCCAGAATTCAGGTCGTTTTTGGATTTAGTAAGCGCCGTGATACCCTGCGATCCTAAGCCTACTAATGTTGAGGCTGCTGCACTTTTTTTTATAAACGACCTTCTTTTCATCTATAGTTCTAATATTTCAATGTTCTTAAATTCAACAGGATGGCTTTCGCTTTGCAACGAAATATATCCTGATTTTACAGGTGTACCTTCTTTTGTTTTCCAATAGGCCTCATTATAATCCACTTTGCCGCCGTAAATAGGCTTATTATAACGCATCACTTCTTCTCCATTTATAAAGTGTTTAATAATAGAGTCGTTGCGTACTTCTACTTCAACGTTTACCCATTGTTCACCATGATAGGTTTGGGAAGAAGAGGTTACGCAGTGATCAAGCAACAATTCTCCTAATAGTTCAACATGTGTTCCTGGAGTACACAAATTAGCCGTTGAGCGCTCATCTATGCCGTTTCCTCCAAGCAGTTGTAGTTCTATAGATACTGGAAAATTTTGATTGAGTCCAATATTCATAGGGTCTTCACAATGAAGCATTATGCCGCTATTTCGGGTCGCCCATGCTGCACCATCAGGTAGTTGCTCACCTGTAAAACGGTAATCCATTCTAAACTTATAATTTGAATAAGGTTTCTTGTAATAAATGTGACCAAAAGAATTATTAAAAGAATCATAAGCTTTGTAGTTCACTTTCATGATGCCATTTTCTACTATAAAGGTGTTTTTATAATTTTCTCCAGCCGGATGTCCTTTTATTTTTATAATCCAATCATTTAAATCTTTACCATTGAAAATTTTTACCCAATTATCCTTCTTAGAAGATTCGGTTTTCTGTTTACAGGAAACTCCAAGACAAATGCTTAATAGTATTAGAAATATTCCTAAATTATTTTTCATAAGATGTTATGCGGTTTTAGTTTTAAAGAGACCACGCTTTACCGCCAGTAGCTTCGTTAACAGAAATGCAACCTTTTTGAATGCCTGGTATAGGGTCATAGGCTAATACGTTTTCCCCAATTTCTTCACTATTTTTAAATGCCCAAATGGCTTGATTGCGGAGATCTATTAAAGCTTGAAAAACAATGTTTTTTGTTTGGACAAATTGTTTTTGTTCTTCTTTTGAAGCCTTTAAGTATTTAGATAAAACAAAGTCATAATCTTCTTTTTTTAAATCCGTGACACCAGTTTGTGGTATGGCTATTTCGTTCATGATACTCTGAATTTCTTCTTTGTATTTTTTTGCTTTTTCAGCATCATAAACTTTAAGGGCGTAGAGGTCAATAAATTCAGGGACGTTAACTTCTAATGCGCCTGGACTGTTTTTTGTAGTAGGTAGCATGAGGTCTACTAGGTTTTGAATAACAACGCCTTCATCTACAGAGAAAAATTGAGGGGTCCAAATTTCAGTCTCTGTTTTGCAACTTTGCAAAATGCTTAATGCACTAGGCAATACTGCTGTGTATCCTAATGTTAATCCTATATTTTTTAAAGCATTTCTTCTATTCATTTTTTAAAGCTTTAAACTGTTTGACGGCATGATTAGCTGCTCTTGCAGTAAGTGCCATATAAGTAAGTGATGGGTTCTGGCAACCTGCAGAGGTCATACAAGCGCCATCTGTTACATAAACATTTGGTACGCTGTGTATTTGGTTATTTTCATTTAAAACGGAGGTTTTTGGATCTCTACCCATTCTCGCTGTACCCATTTCATGAATACCAATCCCTGGTGCGCGAACATGATCTCTGGTCGTAATGTTTTTAAAGCCTGCCTTTTTTAGCATATCAACAGCTTGCGCAATCATGTCCTTGCGCATGGCGTATTCATTTTCTTTCCATTCCGCATCAAAGGTTATGGTAGGTAATCCCCATTGGTCAAGTTTATCATAGTCTAAAGTCATTTTGTTGTCATGATATGGTAAGCATTCTCCAAATCCACCAATGCTCATTCGCCACTTTCCTGGTTCTAGTATTTTTTCTTTAAATTCGGCACCATAGCCTAGTTCTGCTACATGCTCTGAAATACCACCTCGGCCAGCACCTCCTTGATAGCCATAGCCTCTTAAAAAATCTTTTTGTTCACTTTGCTTGTCGCCTAAATTTCTAAAACGTGGAATATAAATTCCATTTGGGCGCCTACCTTTATAATAAGAGTCTCCAAAACCATCTATAGTTCCAGATGCGCCTGCACCTAAATGATGGTCCATGATGTTATGACCTAGTTCTCCTGAATCATTTCCTAGTCCGTTAGGGAATCTATCGGATTTAGATTGCATTAAAATGGATGCCGAAGCAATTGCAGATGCGCAACAGAAAATAAAATCGGCATTAAATTGTAATTTTTCTTTGGTTTCAGAATCAATGACTTTTACACCGGTTGCTTTTTTACTCTCAGGGTCATAAACGATTTCATAAGCAATAGAATGTGGTCTTAAAGTCATGTTTCCAGTGCGCTCTGCAGCTGGTAAGGTTGAAGAATTACTACTAAAATATCCGCCATAAGGACATCCTCTACTACATCTATTTCTAAATTGGCATTTGCCACGTCCTTCATGAGGATCATTACCCGTTATGTGGGCTACTCTGCCAATGGTTAAAACTCTTCCGTGATTTTTTTCCATTTCACTTTGAAGGTGTTTTTCAACACAATTGAGTTCCATTGGGGGCTCAAATACGCTATCTGGCAATTGAGGTAAACCTAAAGCTTGCCCGCTCACACCAATATACTTTTCTACATAGCTATACCAAGGTTCAATGTCTTTATATCGTATGGGCCAATCTACACCATGACCATCTTTTTTGTTGGCTTCAAAATCTAAATCGCTTAGGCGGTATGATTGTTTTCCCCAAGTAATTGAGCGCCCACCAACATGGTAGCCTCGCATCCAATCAAACCGTTTGGTCTCGTTATATGGATGATCAATATCATCTACAAACCAATGTTTCGTTGCTTTTTTCGTGGTGTATCCTGTGCGAGATTGCTTTAATTGCCTTGCTTTTTCTTTTTCAGAAGTATGTCCTTTGAGTTCCATATCCCAAGGATCTAAATACATGGTGGGATAATCTTCAATATGTTTAACCATACGACCACGCTCTAATACAAGCGTTTTTAATCCGTTTTCACATAATTCTTTTGCGGCCCAGCCACCGGTGATCCCCGTGCCAATGACTATGGCGTCATAAGTTTCTTTCATAGTTCTGGTATTATAAAGACCATGCTCTATTGTTTGTTGCTTCTTCAAGTGAAATGCATCCGTTGTAAGCTCCGGGAACAGGGTCGTATGCTAAAATGTCTTCTCCTATTTTTTCAGAAGTACAGTAGCCAAAAATGCAGTAATACCTAATAGATATTAAAAACTTATAGAGGTGGTAGGATTTTAATTCTGTGGGGTTTAAATTCTTTTGGTTTTTTCTTTGGTTTTTGAAAACAGTTTCAGATTCCTCATCAGATAGGTCAAAATATCTTGATACGATGGTGTTGTATTCTTTTTTTGAGCCTTCTACGGCCTCTTTCTTAAATATGTCATTAAAGCTTGTAGTGAAAAGCTTAGCTCCTTCCTTAAAAGCTTTTTGGTTTGATTCTATTTCAATATCATGATACATTAAATCTAAAAATTGAGGAATATTTACATCCAATCCACCAGGGGTTTCCGAGGCAGGTAAAATAATATCAACTATTTGTGTGACTATGAATTGCTCATCTTCCGATAAAAATAAAGGAGCCCATTCATTGACGTCAGCTTTACATGAAACCAATAGGTTCATAATTGTGGGAGTTGCTACCGCATAGCCTAGACCCATAGTTAAGTTTTTTAGAGCATCTCTTCTATTCATGATTTAAACGGTTTTATTCTTGTTAAAAACTTTTGCAGCATGATTTGCCGCTCTTGCTGTTAGAGCCATATAGGTTAGTGATGGGTTTTGGCAAGCTGAGGAAGTCATGCAAGCTCCGTCAGTAAGGTAAACATTTGGGACTGTATGTATTTGGTTGTATTTATTCAGGACGGATGTTTTTGGGTCATGTCCCATACGCGCTGTGCCCATTTCGTGTATGCCTGTGCCAGGAATGGCTTCTCCATTATGTCCTTTAACATTTTTATAGCCAGCAGACTTTAGCATGGCTATAGCTTGGTTCATCATATCTTCACGCATCTTTAGTTCATTTTCTTTATACTCAACGTCAAAATCTATTGTAGGTAAGCCCCACTCATCAAGCTTTTCGTAATTTAAAGAAATCTTATTTTCGTGATATGGTAAGCATTCGCCAAAGGCGCCCATACCAACACTCCATGTATCTGGTTTGAGGATTTTTTCTTTTAATTCCTTTCCAAAACTTAATTCCTTTACAGCAGATTTCCAATTACCTCTTCTTGCACCACCTTGATAACCGTAACCTCTAATAAAATCTTTTGACTCCGTTTTTTTATCTCCAAGATTTCTAAACCTTGGGATATAAAAGCCGTTTGGTCGACGTCCTTTATAGTATTTATCATCAAAACCATTAACTTCAGCCGAAGCACCAACTTGGTAATGGTGATCCATCACATTATGTCCTAATTCACCGCTATCATTACCGAGACCGTTTGGAAATCGCTTTGATTTTGATTGCATTAAAATAGCTGCTGAGGCTATTGCCGAAGCACAATTAAAAATAATATCTGCCTTAAAGAAAATATGTTCTTTTGTTACGGCATCAATAACCTTAACTCCAGAAGCTATCCCTAATTTATCATCATAAACTATTTCATAAGCTATAGAGTTTGGTCTTAAATGCATGTTGCCAGTTCGTTCAGCTGCAGGTAAAGTAGAAGAATTACTACTAAAATATCCACCAAAAGGGCAACCTCTAACGCATCTATTTCTATATTGGCAATTTGATCGGCCTTCATGCATGGCATTTCCAGTTAAATGGGCTGCTCTACCAATGGTTAGCAAGCGATTGTCTTCAAATTGGCCTTTTAATTTTTCTTGTAAATCTTTTTCAACGCAATTTAATTCCATAGGCTCAGAAAGTTTGCCGTCAGGTAATTGTGAGAGTCCAAGATTTTCGCCTGAAACTCCAATGAATTCCTCAACTTTATCATACCAAGGGGATATATCTTTGTAACGAATTGGCCAATCGACACCATGACCATCTTTTTTATTGGCTTCAAAGTCTAGATCACTGAGTCTGTAAGTCTGCTTTCCCCACATTATAGATCGACCACCAACATGATATCCACGTATCCATGTGAATTTCTTTGTTTCTTGATAAGGGTGTTTTAAATCATCTACAAACCAGTGTTTGGTAGCAGGACCAGTAAGTCCGCCTCCCCAAAGTCTACTTTGTTTTTGTTGGTTTTTTAGTTCTGCAGGATTTTGCTTTTCTCGGTGTTTAAAATCCCAAGGATCCTTGTTCATTGTAGGGTAGTCTTCAATATGTTTTACCATGCGCCCTCTATCAAGTACTAAAGTTTTAAGTCCGTTTTCACAAAGTTCTTTTGCCGCCCAGCCGCCGCTAATACCTGTTCCAATAACAATAGCATCATATTTAGTAGGGTATTCTGTAATGGTGTTGTCTTTCATTTAAAAGCTAAATTGGTCGACGGGAATATGATAAAAATCCCTATCAAATTTTATTGAAAAATTATAAAATACTAATATTTTTTATATTAAATGGAAAATTAGCTAATTTGCAACATAAAAGTGTTTAAATTATTTCAGTGAAAATAAATATACAAAAAATTAAGCCTTATGAGGCTGATGGTATCGTGTATCATGCTGATACATGTTTGCCGTTGACAGATGCTGTTAGTCGCAATAAATTGAAGTTTAAAGCCCTAGCCCGACATACCTATCCTGGCGATCGATTAGATGAAAATACTATGGGTTTAAATAGTATAGGTTATTGGGATGCTAATGAGCCTCAAGACTGGGGTTTGGATTGGCATAGAAATGAAGGCATTGAATTTCATTTTTTAGAATCTGGTAGTATGCCTTATGCTCAAGAGGGTAAGGAGGTTGTGCTTCAGCCTAATCATTTAACGATTACGCGGCCATGGGAGGCTCATAAAGTTGGAGGACCTAATATTGGTATGGGCAAGTTTTATTGGGTAATCATTGACTTAGGTGTTAGAAGACCCCATCAAGGCTGGGTTTGGCCTGATTGGATTACATTGACTGATAATGATTTGACTAGGTTGACAACTATTTTAAGACAGAATAAGAAATCGATATTAAAGACTGATCAGCGTGTTAGGGATTGCTTTAAAAGGATAAATATGGCTGTGAATACTGATGAAAAGGGTAGTAATGCATCCAGATTGAGGTTGCTTATTAATTATCTTTTAATTCTTATTTTGGACTTACTTGATAATGAAAATATTGTTTTGAATGAGTCTTTAACGGATAGTTCAAGAAGTGTGAAGTACTTTTTAAAGGAACTAGAAAAGAATTTGTCTGAAAATTGGACCATAGAGTTAATGGCTCAATCGGCAGGTGTTGGTTTGACTCGGTTTACACACCACTGTAAGCAGTTGACTAATTTGACGCCGATGCGTTATTTGACCATGAAGCGTTTGGAGAAATCTAAAAAAATACTTGAAGAAAATTCAAGTTTGACTATAAGTGAAGCTGCCTATATGTGTGGGTTTGCAACAAGTCAATACTTTTCTACTGTATTTAAAAAACATGAGAAGTGTTCTCCCAATGAATATAGGTCCCTGTGTAAGATAAAAAAAGGGATTAGTGTCTATCCTGAAATATAATTGTTTTTTGTATAAATTCTTTCACTGAATAAAAATACACAATAGGTATTCTTTTTTTCTATAATTTCACGTGGTTAGCTTAATTGACTCACTTACAAGAAGCGATATGAAACGAAGAGATTTTATAATTAAGACATCTCAAACAGGCTTGGTACTTTCCGCCTTAGGGGCCTATGCATATAAAGATTTAGAATTATTAGTCCCTGAAGAAATTTTAAATACAGAGGGGCTCTTTTTTAAAATTTCTTTAGCCCAATGGTCATTACATCGTGCCTTGCGTTCCGGGAAAATGGATAATCTGGATTTTGCCACAAAATCAAGAAGTTTTGGTTGTGAAGGCTTAGAGTATGTTAGTGGTTTTTTTAAAAACAAAGCGAAGGACTTCAGGTATTTAAAAGAAATGAATTCTCGATCCAATGCAGAAGGGCAGCAGAATGTTTTAATCATGGTGGATGGTGAAGGGAATTTGGCTGATGCTAATTTGTCTAAAAGGTTAAAAGCAATTGATAATCATCATAAATGGGTTGAAGCAGCAAATTATTTGGGTTGTCATGCCATTCGCGTAAATTTAGCAGGAGGGGTTAATGAGGAAGATGCTGTTAAATCGGCTGTTGATTCCTTAGAAAAGCTGTCTGAATTTGCGAAGGGTTCTAATATAAATGTTTTAGTTGAAAATCATGGTGGCTTCTCTTCTAATGGCGCATGGATGACTAAAGTGTTTTCTAAAGTTCGAAATAAAAATTGCGGAACATTGCCTGATTTTGGAAATTTCTGTATCCGAAAAGATAAAGATAGAAATTGTTTAGAGCCGTATGATAGGTATAAAGGTATGCAGGAATTATTACCATATGCTAAAGCTGTCAGTGCAAAATCGTATGATTTTGATGCAGACGGTAATGAAACTACTATAGATTATCTCAAAGTAATGAAAATGGTGAAAGATGTTGGCTATAAGGGGTTTGTAGGAGTGGAGTTTGAAGGAAGTAATATGTCTGAAGAAGATGGTGTTAAGGCTACAAGGGAATTACTTCTTAAAGTTGGAAGACAACTATCATAACTAAAATTAACCAAAATTATTTAATATATGGAAGGCATCAATAAGAATAGATTGTTTTTAGCGAGCTGTTTAGCATTGATTACTACAGCAATGACGTTCGCAATTCGAGCACGATTAGAAACAGTATTCGGTCCAGAAGGCGTTGGGCTTACATTAGAACAAATAGGTTATGCTTTTGCTCCTGCATTTTTTGGCTTTACAATTGCCATGATTATTGGTGGGCCTTTGGTTGATTTATTAGGTATTAAAAAAATTACATGGATGGCATTTATAACGCATGCTGTTGGGATTGTACTCACTTTAATGGCAGATTCGATGACCTCCCTCTTTATTGCTACGCTATTTGTGGGAATTGGAAATGGATTTGTAGAGGCTGCCTTAAATCCGCTTGTGGCATCCATGTATCCAGATCAAAAAACGAAAATGCTGAATAGATTTCACGTTTGGTTTCCCGGAGGCATTGTTATTGGTGCCTTACTGGGATGGCTCATTATGGATGTTCTCGGTTTAAGTTGGCAAATTATGGTGAGCACTTTGTTTATTCCATTAGTTATTTATGGTGTTCTATTTTTTGGACAAAACATGCCTGTTACAGAGCGTGTGCAATTAGGAATTAGCAATAAGCAGATGTTTGCAAGTGTGTTGAAACCTTTGTTTTTATTTATGGTGTTTTGTATGTTTCTTACGGCTGCTTCAGAACTAGGTACAACACAACGTATAGAATCATTGCTGAAAGAGTCAGTGACAGCACCTTTATTAGTTTTAGCCTTTATTAATGGTATCATGGCGTTAGGACGGCTGTTTGCAGGGCAAGTGGTGCACAAATTAAAACCAGCGGGTATGTTGCTGTATTCTGCAATTTTCACCTTTATTGGGTTGTGGTTATTGACCATTACTAGCGGAGGTATGACTTTTGTCGCGGCGGCTGTTTTTGCTATTGGAGTAACTTTTTTCTGGCCAACCATGTTAGGTTTTGTGGCGGAATACTTGCCGGAAACTGGCGCGTTAGGACTTTCAATAATGGGTGGTGCGGGCATGTTTTCTGTGTCTATAGTCTTGCCAATTATGGGTAGGTTAATGGATGATGCTAATGCGGGAGAGGCATTGCGTACAATGTCCATATTACCTGCCATTTTAATTGCGGCTTTTTTAGGATTAAATGTTTACATGAAAAATAGAAGTAAAGCTTCGACAGTATAAAATAAATTATGAGTAGAAAATTAAGAATGGGAATGGTTGGTGGTGGAGCCGGATCATTCATAGGTGATGTGCACCGAAAGGCGGCTGCTATTGATGGCATGATAGAATTGGTTTGTGGAGCATTTAGTAGTAGTGTAGAGAAATCCATTGACTCGGGAATAGCATTGAATTTAGATAAAAGCAGGTGTTACGGCACTTTTGAAGAAATGATTCTAAAGGAAAAAAACCTTCCTGAAGATGTTAGAATGGATTTTGTGGCGATTGTAACTCCAAACCATATGCATTTTCCTCCGGCAAAATTAGCTTTAGAGAATGGGTTTCATGTAGTTTGTGATAAGCCTATAACATTGACTTTAGAAGAAGCTGAAGCTTTGCAAAGTGTAGTTGAAACCAGAGGAAAATTATTTGCCCTTACACATAATTATACGGGTAATTCCATGGTGAAACAGGCCAAAGCAATGGTGGCTAAGGGTGAAATAGGAGTTGTTAGGAAAATACAAGCGCAATATCTTCAAGGTTGGTTGTCTACATCGGTAGAGAAAACGGAGCAAAAACAAGCGGCATGGAGAGTTGATCCAAAAAAATCTGGAATTGGTGGTGCTTTAGGAGATATAGGGACACATGCTGAGAATTTAATTGAATATATCACGGGTTTAAAAATAGAAGAAATAGCTGCCGATTTAGGACGGTTTGGTGAAGGCCGAGTTTTAGACGATGATGGCAATATGCTCATTAGAATGGAAAATGGTGCTAAAGGCACAATATCTATTTCGCAAATAGCTTTAGGTGAAGAGAATAATTTAGGTATTCGGGTTTATGGAACAAAAGGCAGTTTGGAATGGTATCAGGAAAACCCAAATGAGTTGATTACACGTTGGTTGGATGAACCTAAAAAAATATATACACCAAATGGGAATGGCTTGCATGATGAGGCTTTAGAAGTTTGTCGAATTCCCGCAGGTCATCCAGAAGGGTACTTAGAGGCCTTTGCTACTATTTATAAAAACTTTGCAATGCATTTAACGGCAATTAATAATAAAGAAACTATTGAAAAAATAGATTACCCGACCGTGGAAGACGGTATTCGCGGTATGAAATTTATTTATGCCGCTGTAGAGAGTGATAAAAACAATGCGGCTTGGGTAAAAATTGATCAAAAGTAAAATTAGGCTCCTTTAAAAAGGGGTAGTGGTGCAACATCATCTTTTGAAATTCTAATAAAATAAAGGTGAATTATGGCGTGCTAACTTCTTTTGGGAACAAGAAAAGAAATAACAGATAAATATGAAAACATTAAAAGGGCCAGCGGTTTTTTTAGCCCAGTTTGCCGGAAGCGAAGCGCCATTTAATTCTTTGGAAGGTATGTGTCAATGGGCTGCAGATTTAGGATATAAAGGGATACAGATACCAACATGGGAATCTAGTTTAATAGATATTGAAAAGGCAGCAGAGAGTCAAACCTATTGCGATGAATTGAAAGGTAAGGTAAAGTCGTATGGCTTAGAAATCACCGAATTATCCACGCATTTGCAAGGGCAATTAGTCGCGGTTAATCCCGCTTATGATACTATGTTTGACGGTTTTGCTCCAGAGCAAGTTAGAAATAACCCTAAAGCTAGAACAGAATGGGCCATTGATTTTGTAAAGAAGTCAGGGACCGCCAGTGGACGATTAGGTCTAAATGCACATGCTACGTTTTCTGGAGCTTTAATGTGGCATACTATGTATCCATGGCCACAGCGACCAAATGGATTAGTTGAAATGGGTTTCAAAGAATTAGCAGAACGCTGGCTGCCTATTTTAAATCATTTTGATGAACATGGTATTGATGTTTGTTATGAAATTCATCCAGGAGAAGATTTACATGATGGTATTTCTTATGAGCGTTTTCTTGAAGCTACAAATAATCATAATCGTGCCAATATTTTGTATGATCCAAGTCATTTTGTATTGCAGCAATTAGATTACTTGGCGTTTATTGATATTTACCATGAACGTATTAGAGCGTTTCATGTTAAGGATGCCGAATTTAATCCAACAGGACGTCAAGGCGTATATGGAGGATATGCAGATTGGCAAGATCGTGCGGGTAGGTTCCGCTCTTTGGGTGATGGTCAAGTAGATTTTAGAAGTATTTTTTCAAAATTGACCAAATATGATATTGATGTTTGGGCAGTTATGGAATGGGAATGCTGTATAAAATCATCTGAACAAGGGGCAAGGGAAGGTGCGCCATTTATTCAAAAACATATTATTGAAGCGGCAGAACGCAGTTTTGATGATTTTGCAGGTGGTGATATTGATGAAGATTTTTTGAAAGGTGTTTTGGGTATCTAAACTATAATAATCATGCGACGATTTCTTGTTCTTTTTGTTTTACTGTTGTTTTGTTCTTCCTGTAATTATTTAATGGAAAACAAAAGCGAAAGGACTGCTGAGGGAATGACCTCTAAAAAGCCTCAGGAATTAGTAGAACCTACTAAGCCGGAAGAAACGGAATTTTATACGCCAGTGCCTCCAACTGTAGATCCAACAGGTCAAAATGGCGTTCCAAGTGATGCTTTAGTATTGTTCGACGGTTCGGATCTTAGTAATTGGGAGCATGTCAATGATGGCAGAGCCGCTGAATGGGATTTAAATGAAGACGGTTCTATGACCGTAAAAAATAAATCAGGGGATATTCAAACCAAGCAAAAGTTTGGTTCTGTTCAATTGCATATTGAATGGCGTTCTCCTAAACCAATTAATGGTAAAGGTCAGCACCGGGCTAACAGTGGTGTGTTTTTACAAGGTTTATATGAAATACAAGTCTTAGATAATAATGATAATGATACCTATGTAAACGGACAAGTGGGGTCAATATATAAACAATCTATACCATTGGCAAAAGCATCAGTTCCAACTGGAGCATGGAATAGTTATGATGTGATTTATCATGCACCAGAATTTAGTGAATCTGGGGATAAAACAAAATCCGCAACCATTACGGTATTGCATAATGGTGTTTTAATTCAAGATCACTATGAGATAAAAGGGACAACCGCCTATATCGGATGGCCTAAAAATCCGCCGCATGGTAAAGGGCCAATAAAATTGCAGGATCATGGAGATAATAGTAGAGTAAGTTATCGAAATATTTGGGTTAGAGAATTAAATGAGTAAAAGTATTTTTATATGAAAAAAACACATGTGTCAAGACGGTCATTTTTAGGTCGAACAGCTATGGCTTCAGTAGGTGTGGTTGTTTTGCCGAGTTTATTGAGTTTGTCCCCTAACAACAAACTAAATATTGCAGCTATAGGTGTTGGTAATAGAGGAGGCCAGAACTTAAGAGTTGTTGCTAAAACAAACAATATAGTAGCTTTATGCGATGTAGATGATTTCTTTTTACAAAAGGCTGGGGCTGATTTTCCGCAGGCTCAAAAATTTGTTGATTTCCGAAAGATGTTTGACCAAATGAGTAAGGAAATTGATGCTGTTTTGATTTCAACACCAGATCATACACATTTTGCGGCAACCATGATTGCTATGCAGTTAGGTAAACATGTTTATGTAGAAAAACCTCTAGCGCATAACATATGGCAATTAAGAACCCTTAAAAAGGCAGCCAATCATTACGGGATTATATCGCAGATGGGTAATCAAGGGCATACCACGGAGGGGATTAGGTTAATTAAGGAATGGTATGATGCTGATGTTTTAGGTGAGGTAAAGGAAGTGCACGCCTGGCGTGGCGAGAATAAATTTAGATCAGGGTATTATTTTACTAAGCCCGAGAGTTTTCCGGCGCCAAAACAAAACGTTCCATCAAATTTGAATTGGGATTTATGGTTAGGTCCAGTAGCAAATAGGCCTTTTAATTCGGTTTATGCCCCAAAATCTTGGCGTGGTTTTTATGATTTTGGATTGGGACAATTAGGAGATTGGGCATGTCATACTATGGATGCTCCCTATTGGACTTTAAATCTAGGAGCTCCACATAAAGTTAAGGCTGAAATACCAGAAGCGGGTTTTAATCACCAAAGTTTTATACCAGATGCTTCAACGGTCACATTTAGTTTTAAAAAGCGCGGGGCTAAGCCTCCTGTAAAATTAGTTTGGCATGAAGGTTATAAAAAGCCTAATATTGAGATTAAGCCAGAATGGGGTATTAAGGAACTCAATTCTGGAGGCGGTATGTTAATGATAGGATCTAAAAAAACATTGATGACTGGTGCGCGACCAGAAAAACCACGGTTATTAGTTTCTGATGAAGAGTGGGCCGAATTTCTTAAAAATGCGCCTGAAAAGACTATTCCTAGGGTAGGTCATAATCAACCGCACAAAGAATGGCTGAATGCGATTAAAAATAATACACAACCAGGGTCTAATTTTGATTACGCTACTGGGTTGACTGAAATGGCTTTGGTTGGTGTCATGGCCCAGCGTTTCGGTGGGTTAATAAAGTATGATGAAGCTCATATGAAAATTAAAAATAGACCCGAACTTAACGGGTATATTAAAGAATCGGCAAGAGACGGTTGGTCTTTTGGAGAAGATTTGTGGACTTAAAATCTTTAAAATGAAATGTAAAGCTGTAATTTTTTTTGTTGCTTATGTCTTTTTGGTGAATATTAAGTTGGAAGCATCGAATAAATCAATGATTAAAGTGCTTATAGTAGACGGGCAGAATAACCATGTGGTTTGGCCTAAGTCGACAATCATGATGAAACAATATCTTGAAGAATCTGGGTTGTTTAAAGTTGATATAGTAAGAACAAGGTATCTAAATAAAAGTGAAGCGTTTAAAGATTGGTTGGCTTTTGCAAATGTAGGCGAAGGTGTTGAGGGGGCGCCTAAAACCGACGAGACGTTTACGCCTAATTTTTCAAAATACGATGTTGTTATATCTAATTTTGGGTGGCGAGCGGCTCCATGGCCCGAAAAAACAAAATCTGAATTTGAGGACTACATTAGTAATGGAGGCGGTTTTGTGAGTGTGCATGCTGCAGATAATAGTTTTCCAGAATGGGAGGCTTATAATAAAATGATTGCCATTGGTGGCTGGGGAGGTAGGAATGAGAAAGATGGACCCTATTTGTATGTTGGTAAGAATAATGAGGTGGTGAAAGATAATACCCCAGGTTTGGCGGGAAAACACGGAAAACGGGAACCTTTTTTAATAACCACCTATAATCAAGAGCATCCTATTACAAAGGGTATGCCAGTAACATGGATGCATACAAACGATGAATGCTATGCTTATTTGAGAGGACCCGCAGAAAATGTTACTATTTTAGCAACTGCCGTGTCTAGTTTGAAAGCGCCAGAATTAGAGCAAAAGGAACCTGTAGCTATGACAATCAAATATGGTAAAGGACGTGTTTTTCATACCATTTTGGGTCATGATACTAAGGCATTTGAATGTGTGGGTTTTATAACCATGTTGCAAAGAGGTGTTGAATGGGCGGCAACAGGAAAAGTGACCCAAACAGAGCTGCCAAATGATTTTCCTTCAGAAACTGGGGTTTCGGTTAGAGATTTTAAGTACAATGAATAAGTTTTTTTTGTAAAAGTATGAATCTCTGATTTTTGTCCATTATGAATAAAATAACAAAACTATTATTACTTTTAGTTTTAATATCCTGTAAAACTAAAGCGCAAAGCAATGAGCAAACAGATCCTATGGCATATTGTAGTGATGATTTAACACTTACAAATTTAATAAGCCAAGAAACCCTTAAAATAAGTACCGCATGCAACCAAAAAAGTCCTGAGCTTTATACCAAACAAGAAATAAAGGCAGCATTTTATATGCCTTTATTTAAGGAAGTTAATAAGCCCGTGGATGAAGATACAGGTGGAGGTAACGAAACTTATGAATCATATCTTTTTAAAGATTCGAATGGATATGCAAATTTTACGGTTTATGATCATAAAATACCAGAATTTTTTATTAAACATAGCGGCGTCACTGTTAAACTGGGGTCTTTAATGGTTAGAGTTGGCGATTATCCTACTAATTTAAAAAGTGTTCTAGAATCTCCTTATTTAGGGCATGGATATTATACAGCTGATGATGGAACTATATATCTATATATAGATTATAATGTGCTAAGTTTTGGAATAAAAGATTCTAAAATTAAATACATTGCTTTTCAGAGTAATGCTTTTATTTAGTTTTAATATCCTGTAAAGCTAAAGCGCAAAATACCGAGCAAACAGACCCAAAGGCGTATTGTAGTGATGATTTGTCTATTACAAATTTATTAAGTCAAGAAACCCTTAAAATAAGTACCGCTTGTAATAAAGAGCGTCTAAGTATTCTGCAAAACAATACATAAAAATTGTGTTGACATTAAAAAATAAATCTAATCTATATTTTTGTGTTTAATGTTGCGTATTTCATAATTAGTTGTAATTTTGCGCCTTATATTAACGAAAGGGGCTCAGGCCGACGATTTAGAGTTAATAGTTAAGGTAGTTATTCAGTGAAAACAGGAAACAACATATCTCTTATCTCTTCTGCTTTAGTAGCTAATACTAAAGCAACTGTTGTGCGTTTTCCTCAAGCTCGCCCCTAGGGGCTATTCTGGTTAAGAAAGTATCCGTTACTTTCCATTTTCGTTATTATTTTAGAGTTTAAATTAAAAAGCTTAAAAGCTTAGTAAAATACTTAGGTTTTAATTAATGTTTAAGTGTTTAATAATTATTGAAAAATGAATTCAATATTGGATATAAAAAAAAATACTGCTGTTGAGGAAGCTATAGCGTATTGTGATTTACAAGGTTTAGAAGTTGTTTTTACTGAGGATGTTTCTAGAACGGAATTACAAATCATTTCAGAAAGAACAAAGCATCTTCCTGCCATGTATCATGCTAGTGTAGGTATGCTATTGGACCGTTTAAAGAATGGTTGTTTTTTATTAATGAAGAATGAGGAAATTTATGGACATATTTTTGCTCACAGACACACCATTGATAAATATTCTGTTTTTGAGCGTTCCTCTTTATGGGTTCATAAATCCATCAGGAATAATAATTTAGGATTGCTTTTAATGGATTGTTTGACCAAAAAGTTTTCGAAAGAATTTCTTATATCAATAGCGCAAGACCATACTGTTCATCAAAATAATGAATTGTTAGGTATGAGATTTATAACTTTAAAAGATTTGTCTCCTGTATTAATTGAAACCCTAGAAAAGTTAGGCAAATTACGAGATGAATACAAATACAAATATTACGTTAATCCATATTTCGAATCTAAAATTAATCAGTTTAATAAGATTCTAAAAAATAAAATTTAAATAAAATAAATGAAGAAATTAGTAATAGCATATAGTGGAGGCTTGGATACCTCATATTGCGCAGTAAGTTTGTCAAAAGAGTATGATGTTCATGCGGTAAGTGTGAATACTGGCGGGTTTACAAATGAAGAAGTTAAACATATCGAAAGTAATGCCTATAAAATGGGGGTTACTACTTATAAGAATATTGATGCCGTTGCAACCTTTTATCAAAAAGTAGTCAAGTATTTAATATTTGGAAACGTATTAAAGAATAGTACGTATCCACTTTCTGTAAGTGCAGAGCGTATTATTCAGGCCATAGAGATTATAGAATATGCAAAAAGCATTGATGCTGAATATATTGCCCACGGTAGTACTGGGGCAGGTAACGACCAAGTGCGTTTTGATATGATTTTTCAGACTTTGGCACCTAATATTAAAATAATTACCCCAATTAGAGATCAAAAACTAACAAGACAGGAAGAAATTGATTATTTGAAGTCTGAAGGTATTGATATGCCTTGGGAAAAATCAAAATATTCGGTTAATAAAGGCCTTTGGGGTACTAGTGTTGGAGGTGTTGAAACCTTAGAATCTGAAAAATCATTGCCGAGTGAAGCGTATCCATCTCAATTAGAGAAAGAAGGCGAAGAGAAAGTAACCTTAACTTTTAAAAATGGAGAATTTATTGCTTTAAATGGAGAGGAAAATGCCCCTGAGGTGAATATTGAAAAACTAAACGATATTGCATCGGCTTATGCTATTGGTAGAGATATACATGTTGGTGATACCATTGTAGGAACTAAAGGTAGAGTAGGATTTGAAGCTGCTGCTGCTTTAATCACGGTTAAAGCGCATCATTTATTGGAGAAACATACCCTAACAAAATGGCAATTACAACATAAAGAGTATTTATCTAGTTTTTATGGGATGCATTTACATGAAGGACAATACTTAGATCCTGTAATGCGCGATATTGAAGCTTTTTTACAAAGCTCACAAAAAATGGTTTCTGGAAACGTTGTGGTCTCCTTAAAACCTTACCATTTTTCATTAGACGGTATTGTTTCTAATCATGATTTAATGTCTAGTAAATTTAGTACTTATGGTGAGGAGAACAAAGCTTGGTCTGCTGATGATGCCAAAGGTTTTATCAAGATCATTGGAAATCAAAATAAAATATATAGACAAGTAAATTCTTAAAATATGATTAGTGTAGGAATTATTGGGGGTGCAGGGTATACGGCAGGTGAATTAATTAGATTATTAATTAATCATCCAAATGCTGAAATTGATTTTGTTTTCAGTACATCGAATGCCGGAAATAATATTAGCAAAGTACATCAAGATTTAGTGGGGTCTTTAGATTTGAAATTTACAGATACTGTAAATCCTAATGTAGATGTGTTGTTTTTGTGTTTGGGTCATGGTAACTCAGTGAAGTTTTTATCAGCTAATACCTTCTCTGATACCACTAAAATCATTGATTTAGGAAACGATTTCAGATTAGAAGCTGATAAGGTTTTTGAGGGTAAGAGTTTTGTATATGGGCTTCCAGAATTAAATAAGGAAGCCATAGTAAAAGCAAATTATATTGCCAACCCAGGGTGTTTTGCAACAGCTATTCAACTTGGATTGCTGCCATTAGCAGATGCTGGCTTAATTAACAAGGATGTGCATATTAATGCGGTTACAGGTGCCACTGGTGCAGGTACATCATTGTCTGCTACTACGCATTTCACGTGGAGAGATAATAACTTTTCATATTATAAACCCTTTACGCATCAGCATTTAGGTGAAATAAACCAGTCGGTAAATCAATTACAAAATGATTTTGCTTCTGAAATTATTTTTATGCCAAATAGAGGTAATTTTTCGAGAGGAATTTTCGCTACTATTTATACAGATTTTGAAGGGACAGTAGAAGAAGCAAAAGATTTGTATAAATCTTTTTATAAGGATGCTAAATTCACCTTTGTGTCTGATGATTTTTTACACATGAAACAGGTGGTAAACACGAATAAGTGTTTGGTGCATTTACATAAACACAACGGTAAATTATTAGTAACAAGTACCATTGATAATTTATTAAAAGGTGCTTCTGGGCAGGCAGTTCAAAATATGAATTTAATGTTTGGTTTAGAAGAAACAACGGGGTTAGGCCTGAAGGCCACATACTTTTAAAGTATAGGAGTGCTGCGTTAGCGATTGCAGCGGCATCCTTTTTTGAGGTTTGAAAAAAAGATATAGCGTAAAGCGTGACCCTTGTGGTAACGCCAAAATTGAATAAAATAGAAATTATGAAGATAGCCATTATAGGAACTGGGAATTTAGGAAGCTCAATAGCAAAAGGGCTAATAAAAAATGAGTCCTTTACATCATTGTATTTAAGCGATAGAAACACGAAAGCCGTTAAGAATTTTGAAAGTCTTGACAACGTTTTTGTTACTAATGATAATGCATTGGCAGTAGAACAATCAGATATTATTCTTTTTGCGTTACAACCCAAACATATTGATGGCGTGCTGGAAAGTGTGAAGCCAATAATTACTAACGATCATATTATTATGTCTGTTGCGGCCGGTGTTGATACGGTAAGAATTGAAAATATTTTAGGTGCGGATAAGAAGATTATTCGAATTATGCCCAATACCGCAATTTCAATTGGTAAATCTATGACTTGTATTGCGGCAAATGCCGCAGGGCAGGACAAAGTACCATTGGCTGAAGATATTTTTAATCAATTAGGGACCACTATGGTTATTCCAGAAGATTTAGTGCAGGCAGCAACGGTTATTTGTGCTAGTGGTATTGCATTCTGGATGCGTTTAGTTCGCGCTACTACTCAAGGTGCAATCCAGTTAGGCTTTGAGGCTGAAGAGGCTCATGAATTGGCTGTGCAAACTTGTTTTGGTTCTGCTAGTTTATTGATAGAATCTGGAAGACACCCAGAACAAGAAATAGACCGAGTTACTACGCCAAGTGGCTGTACTATTGAAGGACTCAATGAAATGGAACACCAGGGATTAAGTTCTGCTTTGATTCAGGGCATTGTAGCATCGTTTGAAAAAATTAACCAGCTTAAAAAGAATTAATATGCCATTATTTAATGTTTACCCACTGTATGATGTAACACCTGTTTCAGGAAAGGGTGTTTATGTTTATGATGATAAAGGCGCGGAGTATTTAGATCTTTATGGAGGTCATGCCGTGATTTCCATTGGTCATGCACATCCTAAATATGTTGATGCCGTTTCAAGACAGGTTTCTACACTTGGTTTTTATTCTAATGCTATTAAAAATCCTTTGCAAAAGGAGCTTGCTTCAGAGTTAGAAAGACTTTCAGGTTGTAAAGATTATGAATTGTTTTTATGCAATTCAGGCGCTGAGGCGAATGAAAATGCATTGAAATTAGCATCATTTAAAACCGGGAAATCCCGTGTGGTAGCATTTAAAAATGGATTTCATGGGCGTACTTCGGCAGCAGTGGCAGCTACCGATAACCCAAATATTATAGCACCAATTAATGCGCAGCAACAAGTAACTATTTTGGATTTAAACGATGTTGAGGGTGTTAAGGCAGAACTGGAAAAGGGTGATGTTTGTGCTGTTATTGTTGAGTTTATTCAAGGTGTTGGGGGATTAGACATGGCAACCGCTGATTTTTTTGAAAGGGTAGATGCTTTATGTAAAGCGAATAATACAATGTTCATTGCTGATGAGGTACAATCTGGATATGGACGGTCTGGTAAATTCTTTGCTTTTCAGCATTATAATGTAACCCCTGATGTGATTTCTATTGCGAAGGGTATGGGGAATGGATTTCCAATAGGTGGGATATTAATTCATCCTGATATTGAGGCAAAATTTGGGTTGTTAGGGACTACATTTGGAGGAAATCATTTAGCATGTGCTGCAGGTTTATCGGTACTCCATGTTATTGAAGAACAGAATCTGATTGATAATGTTAATGTAATGTCTGAGTATTTTATTAAGATAGCTAAAACGATTCCTCAAATTAAAGAAATTAAAGGAAGAGGCTTGATGCTAGGCTTGGAGTTTGATTTTGAAGTAGGAGATTTAAGAAAAAAATTAATCTACGAAAATCATATTTTTACTGGAGGGGCATCAAATAAAAAGTTATTGCGAATTTTACCACCGCTAACCGTGAGAAAAGAGCATATTAATATGTTTTTTGAAGCCTTAATAGGTGTGTTAGCTGAATTTGAAAATAAGGCTGTTGAAGCCTAAAAGATTAAGAAGATGAATACGTTATTATCTATAGAGACTAGGAACGCGGTACTGCTGAAAATGGCAGCGCTTTTAGAGCGAGAACGTCAGACAATAATTGCAATTAATAAAACGGATTTAGACGCCTATAAGGGGGATGATATATCAATGTTTGATCGTTTGAAAGTAGACGATTCAAAAGTAGATGAAATGATTAAATCGGTTACTCATTTGGCCTCTCAGGCAGATCCTGTAGGCGTGGAACGATTTAGCTTTAAGCACGATAACGGGATGCAAGTGTATAACAAAACAGCATCATTTGGTACGGTTTTAATTATTTACGAATCACGTCCAGACGTTACGGTAGAAGCAGCAGGAATAGCTTTTAAATCGGGGAATAAGATTTTGCTAAAAGGAGGAAAAGAGTCTTTAAATTCCAACTTAAAAATAGTTGAGCTATGGCACGAAGCACTGCTTGCTTTTGATGCATCCACAAATTGGGTTGAGTATTTACAATATAATAGGACCGAAACTCAAGCCTTTTTAGAAAAGCCAACACAAAAAGTAGATTTAATCGTGCCACGAGGCGGGGAGCGTTTAATTGCTTTTGTGAAAGAACATGCTACTTGTCCAGTTATTATTAGCGGACGTGGCAATAATTTTGTTTACGTCCATGAGGCGGCAGATTTAGATATTGCTGTGGACGTTATTATGAACGGAAAATCAAAAATATCCGCATGTAATGCTGTGGATAAAGTTTTGATAGATGAAAACCTTCCAAATAAAGGCGAGTTTGTAAAGACTCTAATTTCAAAATTGAAGGACTTTAATATTGAAGTATTGGGGGACGACTCTATTTCAAAAGACAATGAAGTGGGGGCAATAACATCTAATGATATTTGGTACGAAGAGTTTTTAGATTATAAGATTTTGATTGGTGAAATAGCATCTAATCAAGATACTATAGCTATGATTAATAAATATTCAGGAGGACATTCATCAGTAATTGTGACTACGGATGAGGATGAGGCAAAACGCTTTATGGAAAATGTGGATACCGCCGCAGTATATCATAATGCTTCAACACGTTTTACCGATGGGGGCCAATTAGGTTTAGGTGGTGAACTCGCTATTAGTACAGATAAATTACATCAACGTGGGCCTATTGGTTTACAGCATTTGGTAACTAATAAATGGTACGTTCATGGTAATGGACAAATTAGATAAGGATGCAAAAAAAGAAACGCATATTATTAAAAATAGGGTCTAATACCTTAACCAAAGAAACTGATAATATCTCAAGAGGTAAGATTGAGGATCTTGCTAATCAGATTTCACAATTGAAAGACACTTGTGAATTTATTATTGTAAGCTCAGGAGCGATTGCAGTGGCCAAACAATTTGTGAAACTCGAAAGTAAGCAAAAAGAAGTTTTTGTAAAACAAGCCCTAGCATCTATTGGGCAACCGCATCTCATTAGAATTTATCAAGAGATTTTTAGAGAGTATGGCTTGTTGAGTTCGCAGTGTTTATTGTCTTATTCAGATTTTGAAAAAGAAGAAAGTAGAACCAACATCACTAATACCATAAAAGTATTAGTAAATAATAGTTACATTCCAATAATTAACGAGAATGATACCGTGGCGACTGATGAAATTAAATTTGGTGACAATGATAAATTAGCGGCACTAACAGCATCGTTATTAGATGTAGATTTGTTAATAATAGCAACAAATACCAATGGGATTTATACTAAAGCATCCATTAAGGAAGAATCGCCAGAAACAATAAAGGAAGTTTTGAATTTTGATGATTTAAGATCGCAAGTCGTGTGTTCAAAATCCTCTCATGGCAGCGGCGGTATGGCTTCTAAAATAGAAGCGGCTTCATTAGCAAAAAAGGCAAATATAGAAACATGGATTGTAAACGGATTGGAAGATAATTTTATAGTGAATGCTATGGAAAACAAGGTGCCGTTTACTAAAATAAAATAAGAAAGATGAATTACACATCCATACAAGATATAGATGATATCCATACTTGGGTTGAGGAGGCGAAACAACTAAAGGCAAATCCGCTTGCTGATATAGCGTTAGGAAAGAACAAAACCCTTGGTCTGTTATTTTTTAATTCAAGTTTGCGTACACGACTAAGTACTCAAAAAGCGGCTTTAAATTTAGGAATGAATCCTATAGTTATGAACGTATCTGGTGACGCTTGGGGTATTGAGTTTGGAGATGGTACTGTGATGAATGGCAATACGGCTGAACATATTAAAGAGGCTGCCGCGGTAGTATCTCAATATTGCGATGTTATTGCCGTACGAGCCTTTCCTACATTAACGGATAAAACAAAAGATGAAAGTGAACAGGTGTTGAGTTCATTTGTTAAGTTCGCATCAGTACCCATTGTGAATATGGAAAGTGCAACAGGGCATCCTTTACAGGGATTAACAGATGCGTTAACGATTTCGGAACACGCAAAAATAGCTAAGCCAAAAGTGGTTTTAAGTTGGGCGCCTCACATTAAAGCTTTGCCTCATGCCGTAGGCAATAGTTTTGTTGAAGCCATGCAGAAAATGGATGTTGATTTTGTTATTGCTAATCCAGAAGGTTATGATTTAAACCCTGAAATAACAAAGGATACACCTGTATATCATAATCAAGAAGAGGCTTTTAAGGATGCCGATTTTGTGTATACAAAAAACTGGAGTTCTTATGATAATTATGGTCAAGTAATTAATACTGACCCCAATTGGATGATTACTAAAGATAAATTAGGAGCGGCTAAGTTTATGCATTGTTTACCAGTAAGACGCAATGTAGTTGTTGAAGATGCTGTTTTAGACAGTGACAGTTCTTTAGTCATTGAACAGGCAAATAACAGGACCTATGCTGCACAATTGGTTCTTAAAAAAATATTAGAGAATGGCTAAAGAGAAATTGTCTATAGTAAAAATAGGAGGGAATGTTATTGAAAATAAAGAAGCCTTAGAAACCTTTTTAGAGCATTTCTCTAAGTTAAAAGGAAAGAAAGTTTTAGTTCATGGTGGAGGAAAAAGAGCTACCTATATGGCTTCTAAGTTGGGAATTGAATCTAAAATGATAAATGGTAGACGTATTACAGATGCTGATACCTTAGAAGTTATCACTATGGTTTATGGCGGCTTGGTTAACAAAAATATTGTGGCTAAACTGCAAGGTTTAGATGTTGATGCTATTGGATTGACAGGAGCAGATGTTAACGCTATTAAATCTGAGAAGCGTCCTGTAAAGGATATTGATTATGGTTTTGTTGGTGATGTTAAAAAGGTTAATCATAAGGCCATAAATAAACTTATTTCTGCTGAATTTACGCCTGTTTTTTGTGCCATAACCCATGATAAAAAGGGACAATTATTTAATACAAATGCAGATACTATTGCTTCAGAATTAGCCATTGGGCTTTCAAATTTATATAAGGTAGAATTATTCTATTGTTTTGAAAAAAACGGGGTACTCATGTCTGTTGATGATGATGATTCAGTAATTGACTATATGGATTCTGGGACTTATGAGGTGCTTAAGCATGAAGGCGTATTTCATGATGGCATGCTTCCTAAACTAGAAAATTGTTATTACGCCATAGAAAATGGTGTGTCGAGAGTTTTCATAGGGAACCCTTCGGTAATTAGCAATAAAGATCAAAAGTTTACTACCTTGTACTTATGATGGAACAATTAAAAAATGATGCTATAGCTTTACTTAAAAAGCTCATAGAAACGCAATCTTTTTCATCTGAAGAAGCGGCTACAGCCACGCATATAGAGGATTGGTTTAAAGTCCATAATATTGATTTTAAGCGAACAAATAATAATGTATGGGCGATCAATAAACATTTTGAAGCTGGCAAGCCTACTTTATTGCTGAATTCCCATCATGATACTGTAAAGCCAAATTCGGCATACACCAGAGATCCTTTTAAAGCAGATGTCGAAGACGGTAAACTTTATGGATTAGGTAGTAATGATGCTGGCGGATGTCTTGTGTCCTTAATAGCCACATTCACTCATTTTTATAATTATGAAAATTTAAAATACAATTTAGTTATTGTGGCTTCTGCCGAAGAGGAGAGTAGTGGCCCCAATGGCTTAAATAGTATGTTGTCGGTAATACCCAATATTGATGTGGCTATAGTAGGTGAACCAACATTAATGAATTTGGCGGTTGCCGAAAAAGGCTTAGTTGTATTTGATGCTATCATTGAAGGGACGCCAAGTCATGCTGCGCATCCCAATGATAATAATGCTATTTATAATACGATAGCGGCATTACAATGGTTTGAAAACTGTACGTTTGAAAAAAGTTCAGAGGCATTAGGCGATGTTAAATTAACTGTGACGCAAATTAATGCGGGATCGCAACATAATGTTGTTCCTGGCCACACAGATTTGGTTATAGATGTGCGAGTAAATGACGCGTATAGTAATGCTGAAATAGCCGAAATTTTGCAAGAACAAGCGCCAGTAACAAAAATCACTCCACGTAGTTTGAGGTTGAATTCATCATCCATTCCTATGGAACACGATTTGGTGAAAGCCGGACTAGCCATGGGTAGAACAAGTTATGGTTCGCCAACCTTATCAGATCAAGCGGTATTGTCTTGTCCAAGTTTAAAATTAGGACCGGGGGATAGCACGCGGTCCCATTCAGCGGATGAATTTATATATATAAACGAAATAGAAGAAGGTATTGAAATTTATGTTGAACTGTTGAGTCGCGTAATTGTTTAGCGCATACCATCGAGACAATTCAATACATTAAAATAAAACACTTAAGAGAAATGAAACTTTGGGATAAGGGTATATCAATAGATAAAAAGATTGAACAATTTACAGTTGGAAATGACCGAGAAATAGATATTCATATTGCAAAGTATGATGTAATAGCCTCAAGAGCACATGCGAAAATGCTTCAAAAAATAGGCATTATTACGGTTGAAGAATTGGTCGATCTTTTAAGTGGATTAAAGGTTCTGGAAACTCAAATTGAAGAGGGTACTTTTGTTATTGATGCGCAGTTTGAAGATGTGCACTCTAAAATTGAATTCGAACTCACTAAAAGCTTAGGTGAAGTTGGAAAAAAAATTCATACAGCACGTTCAAGGAATGATCAAGTTTTAGTGGCTTGTCATTTATATTACAAGGAGAATTTAGGCCTTGTTAAACAAAAAACAAAAACATTATTTGATACACTTTTAAACCTAGCAGAGCAATACAAGGATAAGGTTTTGCCGGGTTATACACATTTGCAGGTGGCTATGCCATCATCATTTGGTTTGTGGTTTTCAGCTTATGCTGAATTAATGATTGATGACGTATTTCTTATTGATGCAGCAATTAAAACGGTTGATCAAAACCCATTAGGTTCAGCTGCTGGTTATGGTAGTTCGTTCCCAATCGACAGGAAATTAACGACTGAAGAAATGGGCTTTGCAACATTAAAATATAATGTGGTTGCTGCTCAGTTGGGTAGAGGTAAAAACGAGCGAACTATTGCCGCTGCATTGGGGAGTTTGTCTAATACATTGGCTCGTTTTGCTATGGATACATGCTTGTATATGAGCCAAAATTTTGATTTTTTGTCTTTTCCAGATGAGCTTACTACCGGAAGTAGTATCATGCCTCATAAAAAGAATCCAGATGTCTTTGAATTGATTCGTGGAAAGTGTAATAAAATTCAAGCCTTACAAAGTGAAATGGTTTTAATTACCAATAATTTGCCTACAGGATACCATAGGGATTATCAGCTTTTGAAAGAAAATATGATTGCCGCTTTCGAAGAATTAAAGGATATTCTAGAAATTTTAAATTACTCCATTCAACAAATCATTGTTAAAGATGTTGATATTAATGATGATAAGTACAAGTACTTATTTACAGTTGATAATATCAACACACTTGTAGTGGAAGGGATGAGTTTTAGGGAAGCCTACCAAAAGATTGGTGGTCAGGTTCAAGATGGTACTTATGTGCCAGATACCTCAAAAAAGCACACGCATGAAGGGAGTATTCATAATTTGTGTTTAGATGAGATTAGAGATAAGTTCCCTTTAGATTAAACGTTAACATATGAGATTGATAGGTGTTCTTTTTGGTTTTTTATTTATGATATCAAGTGTTTTTTCACAAGATCAGGTAGTTCAATTATGGGACGATATTCCTAATAGTCAAGAAACGGATGAGAAAGAAGATGTTAAGCAGGGCGATATTTTAAAAATTTATACGGTAAAGACGCCAACCCTAGAAATTTATGTGCCGGCTAAACGTCATGCCACAGATAAAGCTGTTGTTATTTGCCCTGGTGGTGGTTACCATTTTTTGTCTTATGATTGGGAAGGGACGGATGTCGCAAAATGGTTCAATTCAAAAGGGATAACGGCTTTTGTTTTAAAGTACCGATTACCAACTTCAAAATCCTTAAAAACTGCACACGAAGCGCCTTTGCAAGATGCACAACGGGCTATGCGTTGGGTGCGTGCTCACGCCGAGGATTATGATATTAACCCAAATAAAATAGGTGTTATTGGATTTTCGGCTGGTGGACATTTAGCTTCTACTTTAGGGACGCGATTTGATGCGCCAAATACATTTAAAGAACAGCCCTTGGATACCATTTCTGCGCGGCCAGATTTTATGGCATTGATATACCCGGTGATTACAATGAAACAGGGTTTTGTGCATATGGGGTCTCGAGATCGATTACTTGGTAAAAGTCCCAATCAAGCCTTGATTACTAAATATTCAAATGAGTTACAGGTCTCAAAGAAAACGCCTCCTACTTTTTTAGTGCATTCATCTGATGATCATGCCGTTCCTGTTGAAAACAGTATTAAGTTTTATTCAGCTTTAAAAAGTGAAGGTGTAGATGCTGAATTACATATATATCCTTACGGGAAGCATGGTTACTCCCTTGCGATAAACAAGGGGCGCTTACAAACGTGGACAGATCGAATGGACGATTGGTTAAGGAGCTTTTAATTTTATATTCTTAGTATTTTGGCAGGCATAATTATGATGAGTTTTATTATCATAATGAAGCTCGTAAGGCAAGTTATTCTTAGAAATGTCTCTCATGCTATTATACTTATCAGATTCTTCTATTTCTCATAATTCATAAGTTATTTCGCTTAGCTTAAAATTTAGTAAATTACAGTCTAACACGTTTTACTAATATTGGGAATATGCATATTAAAAAGATTTACACGACAAAAGAAATGTTTTGGTGGACACGGTTTGAGACCATGTTGTTCTTTTTCATTATTACATTTTGGGTTTCTATTTATTATTTTTTTGAGTTAAATTGGTTGAAAATTCCATGGACACCCTTGGCTTTAATTGGTACGGCTGTTGCTTTTGTAATAGGGTTTCAAAACAATGCAGCTTACGGACGTATATGGGAGGCAAGAAAAATTTGGGGAGGTATTGTAAATACATCTCGCACTTTTGGTGTTTACGTTCAGGATATGGTGAACAATGAATATGCGGAGGAAGATTGGGATGAAGCGGACTTGCAAAAGGAAATTAAAACATTAACTTATAGGCATATTGCTTGGATGAACGCCTTACGTCATGCTATGCGTATGCCAAAGCCGTGGGAAACTACGGTAAAACATAAAACCAATCAGGAATGGGGAGCGCGCCCACCCGAGTTAGATACTAATTTGGAGGATGATTTAAAACCATATATTTCTGATGCTGATTATCAGCACGTCATAAATAAATCTAATAAGCCAACCGCTTTATTGTATTTGCAGTCGCATCATCTGAGAGCTTTGAAAGAAAGTGGTGTGATTTGGGAATTTTCTTTTTTGCAATTGGAAGATATAATTCAAGAACTATTTAGTTTGCAGGGTAAAAGTGAGCGCATTAAAAATTTTCCTTACCCTAGACATTTTGCTACTTTAAATCATTTTTTTATGTGGATTTTTGTGCTTTTGTTGCCTTTTGCATTAGTTCCTCAATTTGCAAGCATTGGCAATGACGTGCTTGTTAATAACCCCCAAGTGGGCAAGTTTTTTATATGGTTAGCGATTCCGTTTTACGTTATTGTAGCGTGGATTTTTCATACCATGGAGCGTATTGGTCGGACTGGTGAAAATCCTTTCGAAGGCACGGCTAATGATGTTCCTATTTCAACCATAGCTAGAGGAATTGAAATTGATCTTCGCCAAAACTTAGGGGAGTCTCATGATAAGATACCTAAACAATTTGAAATAAAACTGCATACACAATTTTAAAATTAGGGTTTATCAATACAAATATTGTTCTGTCCTTAGAACTAATCTGAAGAGCTAAAAACTGTTATAGTCTTGCAGGATAGGCATATGTATAAACAACGAAAGCACATTTTTTACAATGTGCTTTAATGGACGTCTAATATGTTTAGTTTAATAGTTTGTTGACTAACTCAAATAATTAAATAATAGTAGATTGCCCTAAATGTATATTAGTAAAGTTTAGATTAGTTTCGTCTGGATTGTTTATAAAATCCTCAATAAAGTCACCAACTTTTGTGGTGCTAATATTATCATATTTTGTGTTCAAGTCTGGCGTGGTGATATGCAGTTTAAGTGATTTATCTACACCTTCTCTTATCCGGTTTGCTTCTTCATCTAGACCAAAATGGTCTAACAACATCGCCGCCGATAAAATAGATGCTATTGGATTAGCAATCCCTTTGTTAGCTGCTTTTGTAAATGCCCCATGAATAGGCTCAAACATAGCGTGCTTATCACCGGTTGATGCCGAAGCCAAAAGTCCAATTGAACCAACAATAACGCTAGCTTCTTCAGAAAGAATGTCGCCAAACATGTTTTCAGTTAAAATAACATCGAATTGCCTTGGGTTAATAATAAGCTCCATAGCAGCATTATCAATGTACATATAGTTAACCTTTACATTGGGATACTGCAAGGCAATTTCCTGTACTACACGTCTCCAGAGTTTGGAGCTTTCTAGTACATTTGCTTTGTCGACTAATGTTAATTTGTTTTTTCGCGATTGAGCAGCTTTAAACGCTAAATGGGTTATACGCTCTATTTCTAAGCGGTTATATTCACAAACATCTGAAGCCGTATTGCCATCTTCACTAAGAAAACGTTCTCCAAAATAAATGCCTCCCGTTAGTTCTCGATAAATAAGTATGTTGGTGTCCTTTATTTGCTTAATCTTTAATGAAGATTTATTTAAAATATCTTCATAAGCAATAACGGGTCTAATATTAGTATATAATCCAAGTTCTTTGCGTATTCCTAGAAGCCCCTGTTCAGGTCGAATTTTAGCATCTGGGTTATTATCATATTTTGGATCACCAATGGCTCCAAATAGAACAGCATCTGCTTTCTTGCATAAATCAATAGTTTCTTGAGGTAAAGGGTTTTCAGTTTTATCTATCGCTGCAGAACCTACTAATCCTGTTGTGAAAGTAAATATGTGGTTGAACTCCATAGCTATCGCTTTTAAAACCTTAACGGCTTGCGCGGTAACTTCTGGTCCTATACCATCGCCAGGCAATATGGCAATATTTAATTTCATTTTTTTTATTTATTTAAATTCGTGGTCAAAAGCATTATTAAAATAAAAGCAACCCTCATCGTCGCCCAAATATATTCGATTAAGAGGACACAATTTCTTTGTAAACCTTACTTTGCTCTATGATTTTATGAATATCAGTGTCATCCACTTCTTTTTTCTTATCTGCAAAACCTAAAAAATTGGTATAGATTTCATCCAATTGAAGTTTTGTAAGTTCATATCCAATATTCTTTGCTCTATATGCCAAGGCCGCTCTGCCGCTTCTAGCTGTTAAAACTATGGCAGATTCCGTAACACCTACATCTTTTGGGTCAATAATTTCATAGGTTTCACGGTTTTTAATGACACCATCTTGATGAATTCCAGAGCTGTGAGCAAAGGCATTTGCACCAACAATAGCCTTATTAGGTTGTGTATAAATACCCATACTATCTGAAACTAATTGGCTAATGCCATACAGCATTTCAGTTTTAATATTTGTATCTAAATTTAGATAAGGGTGTTGTTTAAGAATCATAACAACCTCTTCTAATGCAGTGTTTCCCGCGCGTTCACCAATACCATTTATGGTACATTCTATTTGTCTGGCCCCATTTATAACACCTTCAATAGAGTTTGCTGTGGCTAAACCTAAATCATTGTGACAGTGACATGATAAAATAGCTTTATCTATACCTGTGACGTTTTCTTTTAAATATTTAATTTTTGCCCCATATTCATGAGGAAGACAATATCCTGTAGTATCAGGAATGTTTAACACAGTGGCACCAGCTTTAATGACGGCCTCACATACACGGGCTAAATATTCGTTATCTGTTCTGCCTGCATCTTCGGCGTAAAATTCAACGTCTTCTACAAAAGTTTTCGCATAACTTACCGCTTTTACTGCACGTTCAATAATAGCTTCTTGAGTGGATTTGAACTTAAATTTAATGTGTGATTCAGAAGTTCCAATACCTGTGTGAATTCGTGCTGTCTTCGCATATTTTAGAGCTTCACCAGCAACTTTTATATCGTTTTCAACAGATCGTGTTAAACCACAAACTGTTGCATGTTTTACAATTTTAGAAATCTCTTCTACTGATTTGAAATCACCAGGACTAGACACTGGGAAACCAGCTTCAATAATGTCAACACCTAAACTGTCAAGCTGCTCAGCAATAATTAATTTCTGTTCAGTATTCAATTTACAACCAGGGACTTGTTCACCGTCTCTTAGCGTTGTGTCAAAAATTTGGACTTTATTATCAGACATTTAGTAAAATATATTTTCGTATTGTTTTACGAATGTATATTTTGGTTTTGTAAAATAGTAATTCTACATTTGTTTATTACGATGTTTAACATATTGAATAAGATGTTAAATAGCTATTAATGAGTTATTTAGCATTGTTTTTGTAACTATGACAAAAGAGCAAAAAGATAATTTATTTGTTTTAATAAAGTCACTATCTAAATCTGAAAAAAGGCAATTCAAGCTATATGTTGGAAGATTAGGTGTTAATGAAGATTCTAAGTTCTTGATGTTATTCAATATTTTAGATAAACTTTCGAGATATGATGAGGCGACGATTCTGAAAAAAGGGATTGTAAAAAAGCAACAACTCTCCAATTTAAAAGCCCACCTTTATAAGCAAATTTTAATTAGTTTAAGGCTGAATCCTTCGCATCAAGATATTAGAGTTCAAATTCGGGAACAGCTTGATTTTGCCACTATTTTGTATCATAAAGGTTTGTATAAGCAAAGTTTGAAAATTTTGGATAAAGCTAAAAACTTGGCAATTTCCAATGAAGAAAAAAATGTAGCTTATGAGATTGTAGAGTTTGAAAAGGTTATTGAGTCACAGTATATTACCCGAAGTTTAAATAATAGGGCAGATGAGCTTTCTGTGCAGGCCAAGGAGTTAAGTCAACAAAATGTTCTAGCTAGTAAACTTTCTAATTTATCACTACAACTTTACGGACAGTTTTTGAAAACCGGTTATGTTAAGAATAAAGCTGAAACAAAGCGCATCACGGAATATTATCATGATAGATTACCAAAATATGATATAAGTGAACTGGGGTTTAGAGAAAAACTTTGGCTGTACAAAGCTAAATTATGGTACAGTTTTTTAACTCAAGATTTTTTAGCCTGTTATAAATATGCCAGTAAATGGGTAGATTTATTTTATAAAAACAAGGAAATGATTGCCCTGAATCCTGTGTTTTTCTTGAGAGGAAACAACCATTTGCTAGAGTCGTTATTTTACTTGGGCCAGCATGAGAAATTTAAATATTCATTAAATAGATTTGAAAATATTACGCTTGAAAAGTGGTTTCCATTTGATGATAATATTGATGGTCTGGCGTTCCTATATATCTATAATAATAAGTTTAATCTTCATTTTATAGAAGGGAGTTTTGAAGCAGGTCTGCCTTTAATAGATGAAGTTTTAGAGCGGTTAAAAAATTATAAAGATCGTATTGATGAACATCATATTATGGTGTTTTATTACAAGATTGCAAGTATGTATTTTGGTGCAGGCGAAAATAAAAAATGTATCTATTTTTTAGAAAAAATCATCAGTAATAAATCGCTTCAGATGCGCGAAGATTTATTGTGTTTTTCTAGAATATTGAATCTTGTTGCGCATTATGAGGCTGGTTTAGATTATAATTTGGATGTCCTTATTAAAAGCACCTATAAGTTTTTAATTAAAATGGAAGATCTATATGAGGTGCAAAAAGAGTTCATTAAATTCTTACGTGGCTTAGGTGATATTTATCCTAATGAGGTCAAAAATGAATTTAAAAAATTGCACAGTAAATTAAAAGAATTTGAGGATGACCCTTATGAAAGCAGGGCTTTCCTATACTTAGATATTATCTCATGGCTTGAGTCTAAAATTCAAAATAGGCCTATTGGGCTCGTTATTAGAAATAAGTTTAACGAGTTGAAATATAACGCTTGATTTTAGTTGTAAACAAAAATTTTCGTTAAATAATTTGGATATTAACTTTTCTGAACGAATATTTGCAGTCACAAAGTTCAAACACTTATTGAAATGTTATCAAGAAAGGTGGAGGGATAGACCCAATGAAACCTTAGCAACCCTTTAAACTTATTAAAGAAGGTGCTAAATTCTACTTAAACTCAGATCCATTTATCAGAGTTTGGATAGATAACCCTAAAAAAATTGCTTTTAGTAATTTTTAAAAACTCTTTATAACATTTTTCTATTAAGTACGTCGCATTGGTGGCATATTGACTTTTGGTTTAATTTATTAATTCAAAAAATATTAGAAAAATGAGCGATTTAAAATTAGCAACAAACGCATTACACGCGGGACATGATGTAGCTTCAAATGGTGGAGCACGAGCTGTACCAATTTATCAAACAACGTCGTATGTTTTTAATAATTCAGATCATGCAGCAAACCTATTTTCATTACAAGAATTAGGTTTTATTTACACGCGACTCAACAATCCTACAAATCAAATTTTGCAAGAGCGTCTAGCAGCTGTTGAGGGCGGAATTGGAGCTGTGGTCTTTGCATCAGGTACAGCGGCTATAGCCACTGGGTTATTAACACTTTTGAAAGCAGGTGATCATGTTGTTGCTTCAAGTAGCTTGTACGGCGGAACCTATAATTTGTTAAGTGTGACTTTGCCAAGGTTAGGTATTACAACAACATTTGTAGATGCGTCAAATCCAGACAATTTTAAGGATGCAGTTCAGGATAATACCAGAGCATTTTTTGTTGAATCTTTGGGGAACCCTAAACTAGATGTGTTAGATCTAGAAGCAATTGCTGAGCATTCTAAAGCTGCCGAAGTTCCTTTTATAGTTGATAATACGGTGGCAACACCAGCATTATTGAATCCAATAAAGCACGGTGCTAATATTGTAATTCACTCTTTAACTAAATATATTGGTGGACAAGGTACTTCTTTAGGTGGTGCAATAATTGATGCGGGTACTTTTAATTGGGCTAATGGAAAATTTCCTGAGTTTACTGAGCCATCTGCTGGTTATCATGGACTTAAATATCATGAAGTTTTGGGGGCAGCCTCTTATACTTTTAAGTTGATTCTCGAAGGCTTAAGAGATTTTGGCGGCGCAATGAGTCCTACTAATGCTTTTAATATTATACAAGGTTTAGAGACCTTGCCAGTAAGAATTAAGCAGCATAGTGCAAACGCATTGGAATTGGCTCAATGGTTAGAAGCTCAAGATGAAGTAGCTTGGGTAAATTATCCTGGTTTAGAAAGTAGTAAATACAATGCTTTAGCTAAAAAATATTTACCAAAAGGGCAAAGTGGTATAGTTACTTTTGGACATAAAGGTGGTTTTGAAGCTGCAAAGACAATAGCAGATGAGACACAAGTATTTTCTTTACTTGCTAATATTGGAGATACCAAGTCTCTTATAATTCACCCTTCAAGTACAACGCATCAGCAATTAGATGAAGCTGAACAGGCATCGGCAGGGGTATCTACAGACCTGATAAGATTATCGGTAGGAATAGAAGATATCGAAGATTTAAAGGCAGATTTAAAACAGGCATTTTCAAAAATATAAGTAAGATTGAAACATCCGTTACAACATATTACCATTACTAATTTCACTACTGAAATAGGCGTACTTATTCCAGAAATAAAACTGAGTTATCAAGTTTTTGGAAAGGCTTTAGGCACGGCTCCTATTATTTTGATTAATCATGCCTTAACAGGGAATAGTGATGTTGCTGGGGAAAACGGCTGGTGGTTGGATTTGGTAGGAGATGATAAAGTTGTAGATACCAAGTTATATACGATTTTAGCGTTTAACATTCCCGGAAACGGATTTGATGGTTTTGTCATTGATAATTATAAAGATTTTGTCGCTAGAGATGTGGCAAATATATTTTTAATTGGTCTTGAAAGACTAAAGACAGGAAAGTTATTTGCTGTTGTGGGAGGCTCATTAGGAGGCGGTATCGCTTGGGAAATGGCGGTTCTTAAACCCAATTTAGCTGAGCATTTAGTGGTAGTTGCTACAGATTGGAAATCAACAGATTGGTTGATTGCTAATTGCCAAATTCAAGAGCAATTTTTAATCAATTCGAAACATCCAGTACATGATGCGAGAATGCATGCGATGCTGTGTTACCGAACTCCTGAATCTTTTAAAGAGCGTTTTCATCGCACCAAAAATGAAGATTTAGAAATTTTTAATGTCGAGAGTTGGTTATTACATCATGGCAAAAAGCTACAGGAGCGTTTTCAGCTTTCAGCTTATAAGTTGATGAACCAATTGTTAAAAACCATTGATGTTACTAAAGGCCGAGATGAAAATTTTAATGTGCTCGAAAATATAGAAGCTAATATTCATATTATCGGTGTGGATTCTGATTTATTTTTTACGGCTGAAGAAAACAGAGAAACCCAAAAACAATTGGCTTTATCCCATCCTAATGTGACCTATAATGAAATCCATTCGGTTCATGGTCATGATGCCTTTTTGATGGAGTATGAACAATTAGAAGAAATTATAGAAGGTATTTTTGTGCCACATTCTAAAAGAAAACGTATGAAAGTTTTAAAATTTGGAGGTAAATCTTTAGCCAACGGAAAAGGAATAGAGACGGTTCTTTCAATTATAGAAAATAAAGTAAAAGACGGCGATAGAATTACTGTTGTTGTATCTGCCAGAGGAACGGCGACAGATGATTTAGAGTCTATTTTGAATAAAGCGTTAAAGGGCGAATCTTTCCAAGAGGAGTTAGAGGCTTTTAAGGCGTATCAAATTGAACCCTTTAAAGCAGTTGATTTCTCAGAGGAGTTTGCCGTTTTAGATAAGTTGTTTGAGGGCGTTAGCTTGTTGCGCGATTACAGTAGCAAGACCAAAGACACCATTTTAGCGCAGGGTGAATTATTATCAGTCAAACTTATTACAAGTATTCTTAGTGCCCAAGGTATAAAGGCAAATACTGTTGATGCTCGGGAGCTCATTAAGACGGATGAAGCTTTTGGTAATGCACAACCTTTGTCAAAACTCTCTAGAGAAAATACCCAAGCTTTTTTTAAGAAGAATAAGGATGTTGTTAATGTTGTTACAGGCTTTATTGCGTCCAATTTAAAGAATGAAACTACAACTTTAGGTAGAAACGGCAGTAATTATACTGCAGCTTTAATTGCTAATTTTCTGGATGCAGAAGAGTTGCAAAACTACACGCATGTGAGTGGTATTTATACAGCAGACCCTAGTTTAGTTGCTGATGCAAAACAAATTCGAGAACTGTCTTTTAGCGAAGCTAATGAGTTGGCAAATTTTGGTACCTCAGTCCTGCATGCTAAGACCATCATTCCTTTAGTAGAAAAAAACATTAGCTTACGTATTTTAAATACGTTTAATGCAAATGATCCAGGTACACTAATTACTGCTAGGCCAAGTACTAAAGAAGTTACATCATTGTCCATACTAGATAATGTCGCTTTATTAAATCTTGAAGGTCGTGGATTACTTGGTAAAATTGGAGTTGATGCAAGAATTTTTAAGGCGCTTAGTAATTACAATATTAGCGTGAGCATAGTGTCTCAAGGCTCTTCAGAACGTGGTATTGGCCTTATTATAAATGCAGATCAAGCAACACAGGCGGTGATAGCTTTAGAGCGCGAGTTTGAAAGTGATTTTTATTCTCAAGATGTTAACAAGATTGATGTTGTTGATGATGTTGCAGTGATCTCGATTGTAGGTATTGAACTGAGCTCTTTCCATAAACCATTTAATGCCTTAATCAAAAATCAAATTACGCCTTTATTGTTTAATAATACGGTGACCGGTAAGAATGTAAGCTTAGTGGTGAAAAAGAATCAATTACACAAGGCGGTTAATGTGATTCATGGGGAAGTTTTTGGAATTTCAAAAAAGATAAATGTTGCCATTTTTGGTCATGGTGGCGTAGGTGGTGCCTTAATTAACCAGATATTAAAATCAAAAGATGATATTGAAAAGCGCAAAGGCATTAATTTGAATGTGTTTGCTATAGCAAATTCTAAAAAACTACTATTAAATAAAAATGGTGTTGATGTCCATTGGGAGGAAAACATAAAAACGACATCTCAAGGTAGCGCTTTAGATGATGTTATTAATTTCGCTAAATCAAATCATCTTGAAAATTTAATTGCTGTTGATAATACGGCGAGTGCTGTTTTTTATCAAAATTATGTCCCACTTGTAGAAGCTGGTTTTGATTTAGTGTCTTCCAATAAGGTGGCGAATACCGTGTCTCACGAGTTTTATAAAGATTTACGTTTGCAGTTAAAAGGCCATAATAAGCAATACTTATACGAAACTACTGTTGGAGCGGGGCTACCTTTAATAGATACTATTAAATTATTACATGAGTCGGGAGAGAATATTACTAGAATTAGAGGTGTTTTTTCTGGAACCTTGAGTTATTTGTTCAATAATTTTTCTGTTCAAGATAAGCCTTTCAGCGCTATTGTTCAGGAAACTATAGACAAAGGGTTTACTGAGCCAGATCCTCGAGAAGATTTTTCAGGAAATGATGTGGCTAGAAAGTTGCTTATTCTGGCAAGAGAGTTAGATTTGCAAAATGAATTTGAGGATGTAGCAGTTCAAAATTTAATTCCGGAAGCCTATCAGAATATTTCGGTGGAATCATTTTTAAACCAGTTACGGGTCCTAGATGAAGAATTTGAAAAGATAAAAGACAACCAAGAAGAAGGTTATGTTTTACGATATGTAGGAGATTTAAGTGGTGATTTATCTCAGGATAAAGGACATTTAGAGGTAAAATTAGTGTCAATTCCAGAAGATAGTACCTTAGGTCATGTCAAAGGATCTGATGCCATTTTTGAAATATTTACAGAGTCTTATGGCGAACAGCCTATTGTGATCCAAGGTGCTGGTGCAGGTGCAGAAGTAACTGCAAGGGGCGTGTTTGGAGACATATTAAGATTGTCTAAGCATATAAATTAAATGAAGACTTTAGCTTATGCTAAAGCATGAACAATGAGCGAGAAAAAAAAGCAATTTGAAACAGAAGCGATAAGAACGCAGAGCGGAACTACTCAGTATTCTGAGCATTCAGTACCCTTATACTTAACATCAGGATTTGTATTTGAAGACTCTGAAGAAATGAGGGCTTCCTTTGCAGAAGAAAAACAACGCGATTTATACAGCCGATATAGTAATCCAAATACAAATGAATTTGTAGATAAAGTGTGCTTAATGGAAGGTGCTGAGGCAGGTTTTGCTTTTGCTACTGGAATGGCAGCTGTGTTTTCAACATTTGCTACGTTGTTAGACGCTGGTGATCATGTGGTGTCTTGTAGTTCTGTGTTTGGAGCAACCCATGGTTTGTTTACAAAGTATTTTCCAAAATGGAATATTGAATGCTCTTATTTTAATATCAATGAAGTTGAAGATATAGAACGTCTGATTCGTCCAAATACAAAGTTTATTTATGCTGAAACGCCAACGAATCCGGGTGTTGATGTATTAGATTTAGATTTTTTAAGTGCGGTTTGTAAAAAGCATAACATACTGTTAGTTATTGATAATTGTTTTGCAACACCTTATTTACAGAACCCCATAAAACACGGTGCTGATTTGGTAATTCACTCCGCTACAAAATTAATGGATGGCCAAGGCCGTGTTTTAGGAGGAATAACAGTTGGTAAAAAGGAGTTAATTCGCGAGATTTATCTGTTTTCTAGACTTACAGGACCATCAATGAGTCCTTTTAATGCATGGGTGCTATCAAAGTCTTTAGAAACCTTAGCTATTCGAGTTGAAAAGCATTGTGAAAATGCTCTGAAATTAGCGATATATTTAGAGGCGCATCCTAAAGTCAATTGGGTCAAATATCCTTTCTTAAAGTCGCACCCTAAGTATGATATCGCAAAAAAACAGATGAAGTTAGGCGGTAATATTGTCGCTTTCGAAGTTGAAGGTGGTATTGAAGGCGGAAAAGCTTTTTTTGATGCCATTAAGATGTGTTCTCTTTCTGCTAATTTGGGAGATACAAGAACCATCGTGACGCATCCTGCCAGCACAACTCATGCGAAAGTTGAACCAGAAGTTAAAGCGGCTGCTGGTATAACGGATGGTATGGTGCGTTGTTCTTTAGGTTTGGAGCATATTGATGATATTATTGATGATATAGAGCAGGCATTGGGAAGTTAAGCTTATTTGATTCTTATTTTTTATAATTGTATAGCATCGCTTCACTTTATTGAAGCTGGTTGTCCAATTAGATAGATTATTTTCGGTTTTTATGGTTTTTAGGTATTATTTTTGCAAAAAAAAGTTGCACGTAACTGTTAGTATGTGAAATCGATACTTAAGTGCGCGTGTAAAATGAAGATAATTATGGAAGTTAAAAACCAAATCAAGAACCTTTTCATCTTTAACAAAACTATTATGGCACTTACTTTATTCGTGTTTTTAGTTCATTGTAGTTCTTCTGATTCCGAAATAATGGAGGAGGAGCAAAAAGAAGAAATAGTAGATGAAGAAGAAAATAATGGGCCATCAGGAGTGCTAGATCCAGGCAAGACGCCTTCTGAGAATTTTGATTTAACCACGTGGAATTTGAGTATACCTGAGAACAAAGGCAACGGAACAGCCACAACAATTTCGGTTAGTCAGATTAATGCATCTTATGAAAACAGCAAATATTTCTTTACAGCAGATGATGGTGGTATGGTATTTAAATGTCCGGTTGATGGTTTTAAAACTTCTGTAAATACTAGTTATACTCGGGTAGAACTTCGTGAAATGTTAAGAGGTACAAACACGAGTATTAAAACTCAAGGTGTAAATAAAAATAACTGGGTTTTTGGCACAGCTCCAACTTCGGATAAAAATGCCGCGGCAGGTTATGACGGTGAAATGTCGGCTACACTTGCAATAAATCATGTCACAACTACAGGAAACAACAGTCATATAGGTCGAGTGGTTATAGGTCAAATACATGCTAATAATGATGAGCCTGTACGTTTATACTACAGAAAGTTAAAGAATAATACGTTGGGTTCAATTTATTTTGCACATGAGCCAACGGATGGTAACGGCGATGAACAATGGCATGAAATGATTGGTTCTAGAAGTAATAGTGCCGCGAATCCTTCTGATGGCATAGCACTTGATGAAAAGTTTAGCTACAACATTAAGGTGGTAGGAGATATTTTGACAGTTACTATTATTAGAGAAGGAAAAGAGGATGTCGTGAAAACTGTAAATATGGCTAATAGCGGATTTAATGTAGCGGGTCAATATATGTATTTTAAAGCTGGCTTGTACCATTTGAATAATTCTGGTGATGATACCGACTATGCTCAGGTTACTTTTTACGCTTTAGAGAAATCGCATACTCTTAATTAGTTTTGTTTTTAAATGTATAATCTTAGATCTTATAGTATTTCAATAGAAAATTAATTGAGCAAATTTGATGGAAAATAAAACCATATATCAAATAGATGCGTTTACAGATCAAGCATTTAAAGGAAACCCTGCGGGGGTGATGATTTTAGATAAATTACCTTCGACAGAATGGATGCAACAAATGGCTATGGAAATGAACTTGTCTGAAACGGCTTTTGTTGCGCCAAATGGTGATGGTTTTGATATTCGATATTACACGCCGTCAGTTGAAATTCCTTTGTGTGGTCATGCTACTTTGGCTTCGGCTCATATTATGTATCAAATTGGATTAAAAGAAAGTACCGAAAGTATTCACTTTAATTCCAAAGGAGGCGATTTAAATATAAGTAAGGATGATGATGGTTTGGTCATGATTTTTCCAAAATATAGTTTAACACCTATTGATACACCAGATAATTTTAAGGAGTATCTCGGTTTTGAACCTGTTGAATTTTACCTTACCGATTATAACTGGGTTTTAGCAGTGGCTAATTCGCAAAATGAAATTGCTCAATTTAAGCCTAATTTTGAGAGTTTGAAGGCCAATGGATTGGGGCGTTTAATCATTACTGCAAAAGGTGATGAGGCAGATTTTGTTTGCCGTTGTTTTGTTCCAGCTATGGGAGTTAACGAAGACCCCGTAACAGGTTCTGCACATTGTGCTTTAACACCTCTGTGGACAGATCGATTAGGGAAAAATGAAATGACTTCACATCAAATTTCTAAACGAAAAGGTGAACTGAAAGTCTCTATGTTAGGAAATAACGTTAAAATTAAAGGTCAAGCTGTAACTGTTTTTGAAGCTCAACTTAAAATCAGAAATACATCTAGTATCTAAAACCTTTCCTGTACATTTATAATATTAAATTTTGATTGTGAGGAAATGTTTTTGAAATGGAAAACACCATTATTTATCGGGTTGGGATTAAATTTAAAGTTATTCATGTCTAGACTTTTTTTGCTTAGCCTAGCTACTTTACGACCCTGAAATCTGTATAGATTAAATCCTGAAAAACCACTTTAATATTTAATAAAGAATACATTTATATATGTTCTTTTTTACTAAGCAAATGAACTTAAGGCTTTGGCCATAATCTAGCGTTATGAAAAATTAAATCGATATAGCCCCATTATAAAATGGAGCTATATGATAAATCTATTTGATGATTAACTTCTTTGTAGTTACTGCAACATCACTTTTAAATTGAATAATATAAAGACCAGGATTAAGTTGATGAGTTGAAACCTTATGAGTCTTAGAATTAATAATATTTGTTTGAACCAACGCCCCATTCATATTATAAATCTCAGCTTTTAAAGGAGAATTAAAATTAATGTTTTCAATAGTAACAAAATCTTTGGCTGGATTAGGGAAGAGTTTAATACTGTTTTTTAGGACATTATCTTGCGTTGATAAGCTACCTGCAGGAACTATTTCAAATCCAGAATAGAGACTATTAATATTGCCAAAATTTAAAGCAGCAAAAATTTGTAATACTGCGGATTCTGAACTATTTCCAGTATTATGATTGGCTACGGTATAATTTACTGTTTCAGTAATCTGTGCTGCACCAATGGGGATATTGTTAATAGTAAGATTAGGCCCAACTGCTGTTCCGCCATTGTTAATTGCGTATCTAACGACAACTCGGGCAAAACCACCACTAAATGCTGTAATATTAGAATAGCTTACTTCTAGGCTTAAGACTTCGCCTATTTCTATCCTACCTGATCTTTGTGTTTTAAATGCCTCTACCGTTATGCCATTAATTTTATTTATAGATACGGCTTGTGGAATAAGCGCACCTATTTCAACATCGGCTTCATCATATATTGTATTGTTATCTTTAGAGGTAGCTCTAATTTTTACGGTTCCTTTGGCTATACCAGTTACATTACCATTTTGATCCACAATAGCAATAGCATCATTGCTACTAGACCAAGTGACATTTTTATTATCAGAATCAGCTGGTAATATAGTTGCTGTTAATTGTTTAGTGTCATTCTCTACAATAATTATATTATCTGGAAACACCGATACTGAAGTTACTGGAATGTTGAAAAATGCAACTAGAGTAATTTCACTTGTAGCTACTAAAGAATTATCTAAATTACTTCTAGCTGTTATGGTTGCAGTTTGTCCTTCAGTACCTTCAGCAGTAATTACGCCATTTTGATCTACAGAAACAATGGCATTGTTAGTAGAACTCCAAGTAGCACTTGGATTACCATTTGTAGGAGTCATTAGTGTTTCAAGTTGAGAATATGTACCAACTCTTAGATTTTTAGGATCCGGGCTTATTGCGATACCTGTTGGTTCTGCATAAGGACGAATTTCTTCAGGTAATTGCAGTGCTAAATCTGTACTTTGATTATTTATGTTATGTGTAAGATAATCAGTGTCATAAAAAGCAATATAATCGACTATCGCAGTGTTAGATCTACCTTTAAGAAAAAAGGTATATTCTTCTCCTTCGGTCAAATTATAAAATACACCATTATTCCCATTATGTTCTAGGTTAATACAAGTTCCCCAATTATTAGCACCTCTACCAAAAAATTTATGAAATGTTTTCAAGTCAGAAACAGAATGTTTAGTCGATCCACTCGTAAAATCACCTTCCATCTTTATAAAAAAGTCATTTCTTAAATCAGCCAACTCCCACCATACTGGATCTGTCTCCCCAGCAGGCGTTAACCACTTTCCTTTGTTTGGGTTGTTGGATTCTCTTAGTGGAGAATGCATGCGCATTGCAACTTGGTAAGTACCTGTTTTAGGGCAGATAAATTTGTATTCTAATTCACTCCCAGCCCCCTGCCAAGGGCCAGTATATTCTAAATATGTGTTGTTTGCTGGATCAGGTGATGAGCCAGGATAGAATAAATATTCTAAATAACCAGGATCTCCTGGTTGTCTTACAGTCCATAAATTACCTAAAGGAGTTTCTGTGTCTTCTGCTTCTAAGACAATATAATCAGGGCCATATTTTATATTACCTTGGGCTTCGGTAAGATTGATAGAAAATAAAGCGCAGAAAAAAGTAAGCACTATAAAAGTAAGTTTTGTAGTCATAATTAATTTTATTTAGTTGAACTTGTGAAATTATGCTTTTTGTATACAAAAAGCATAATTTGAATTGATTAATTAACTAGACAAAAACTATACAGCGTTTAATTTTAGGGACTTTGACGAAAAATATATTAATAATTTTATCTTCGCAATATGTTATCGAAAAAAACGAAATACGGACTCAAAGCACTAACATACATTGCCAGAAGTATTGGTGATACCCCTATACAGGTAAGTGAAATAGCAAAAAGTGAACAAATTCCTCAAAAATTTCTAGAAGGGATATTGCTTACATTAAGGAAATCTGGGATTTTAGGTTCCAAAAAAGGAAAGCATGGCGGCTACTATTTAAGGAGTGAACCTGCGGAAATTAAAATGACAGACGTGATGCGTGTTCTAGAAGGACCAATTGCTATGGTGCCCTGTGTAAGTTTAAACTTCTATGAAAAGTGTGATGACTGCCCTGATGAAGATAAATGCAGCGTCAACAAACTTATGATTCAAGTACGAGATAATACACTTAAAGTATTTAGAAATACAACTTTAGCCGATTTATCGCAAATAGATTAATTAAGATTCCTCAAAAAAAATCTATTTATTGAAAGATTATTGTTGCTATATCCTGAATATATTCCATTTTTCTAAAAAGTTGTTAAATCTCTTTTTTATGTAATAAATTGTATTACTTTTGTAATCCCTACTAAATTGATAGGATTAATATAATACAACGACAAATGATTGCGCAAATGTTATTAAAGAGCAAGGAGAAATCTACATATAAGGAGGATAGTGCCGGTGAAAAACCAATTAGAAGTGTTGCCAAAGCCTTAAGTTGGAGAGTCGTGGGAACCTTAGATACCTTATTAGTTTCTTATGTTTTAACAGGAGAAATGTCTCTTGCAGCTTCAATAGCTTCAGTAGATTTTATCACTAAATTAATTTTATACTTTTTTCATGAACGCGCTTGGAACGTTATTAAGTGGGGAAAATAAAAAGATAGTACAATGTTCACAGAAACTCAAATAGAAGAATTAAATAAGAGCTTTGAAAAGGCTACACCAGCAGAAATAATCAAGAAGGCTTTTGTGCTTAATGATAAAGCTGTTGTTACAACAAATTTTAGACCTTATGAGGCCGCTATTTTACATGCAGTAAGTAAAATGGAATCAACAATACCGGTGGTGTGGTGTGATACAGGTTATAATACGCCACAAACCTATAAACATGCAGAACAAGTTATTAAAGATTTAAACTTGAATGTGTCTTTATATGTGCCAAAACAAACATCGTCACACAGAGATGTGGTTATGGGAATTCCTAGTATTGATGCGCCAGAGCATGCCTTGTTTACAGAGCAGGTGAAATTAGAGCCATTCAAAAGAGCCATGGATGAGCATAAGCCAAACGTTTGGTTTACAAACTTGCGTCAAGGGCAAACAGCGTTTAGAAATAGCATCGGCATTTTTAGTTTAAGTAAAGATGGTGTTTTAAAAGTGAGTCCTTTCTATTTTTGGTCTGATGAAAAATTAGATGCCTATTTAGAAGAAAATAACTTACCAAACGAATTTAAATATTTCGATCCAACAAAAGCATTAGAAAATAGAGAGTGTGGATTACACGCTTAAATAAAAGATTATGAAGAAAGATACATCACACATAAACTCGCTTGAAAACGAGGCGATTTATATCATGAGAGAAGTAGCAGCACAGTTTGAAAAACCAGTGTTGTTATTTTCTGGCGGTAAAGATTCAATTACACTTGTTAGATTAGCAGTTAAGGCTTTTTATCCGGCAAAAGTTCCTTTTCCTTTAATGCACATTGATACAGGACATAACTTTCCTGAAACAATAGAGTTTAGAGATCGTTTGGTTAAAGAATTAGGGCTTGAGCTAATTGTTAGAAATGTTCAAGATTCTATTGATCAAGGTAAAGTAAAGGAGGAGTCTGGACGCTATGCAAGTAGAAACCAATTACAAACTACTACGCTTTTAGATGCTATTGAAGAATTTAAATTTGATGCATGTATTGGCGGTGCTCGTCGTGATGAAGAAAAAGCGAGAGCTAAAGAGCGTATTTTTTCAGTACGTGATGATTTTGGTCAATGGGATGAGAAAAACCAACGTCCAGAATTGTTTGATATGCTAAATGGTGAGATTGAATTAGGACAAAATGTTCGTGTGTTCCCAATTTCAAACTGGACAGAATTAGATGTTTGGTCTTATATCGAGAAAGAAAACATTGAAATTCCATCAATATATTTCGCACATAAACGAAAAGTTTTCTTAAGAGATGGTATGATTTGGTCTGCTGAAGACGGTATTGTTTACAGAGATGATAATGAAGAGGTGTTAGAGAAAATGGTGCGCTTTAGAACTGTAGGAGATATGAGTTGTACTGCAGCTGTATTATCAGATGCAGTTTCTATTTCTAAAGTGGTTGAAGAAATTAGAGATTCTACTATTTCAGAACGCGGGGCGCGTATCGATGATAAACGATCAGAGGCGGCCATGGAGAAACGTAAGCAGCAAGGGTATTTCTAGAATACCAATTTTGTCATTTCCGCAAAGGCGGGGATCTTTAAAACGAATACAAATTAGGCTTTAAGCCAACATTAGAATAAAAATGGAAGTATTAAAAATAGCAACAGCAGGAAGTGTGGACGATGGAAAAAGTACGTTAATAGGACGTATTCTTTATGATACAAAATCGTTAACTACTGATAAGTTAGAGGCCATAGAAAAAACAAGTAAGCAACGTGGGTATGATTACTTAGATTTTTCATTAGCTACAGATGGATTGGTTGCAGAAAGAGAACAAGGAATTACAATTGATGTAGCTCATATCTATTTTTCAACAAAGAAAAAAAGTTATATCATCGCAGATACGCCAGGTCACGTTGAATATACACGTAACATGGTAACAGGAGCTTCAACTTCACAGGCGTCTATCATTTTAATTGATGCAAGAAAAGGAGTTATTGAGCAAACCAATCGTCATTTCTTCATCAACAATTTATTAAGAATTAAAGATGTTGTGGTAGCGATTAATAAAATGGATTTAGTTGATTATTCAGAAGAAGTATATAACAAGATTAAGGCTGATTTTTCTGAATTGATGAGCAAAAGAGATTACCAAGATCAAAAAATCACATTCATCCCCGTGAGTGCTTTAAAGGGAGATAATGTTGTGAATAAATCTGATGCAATGCCTTGGTATGAAGGTGAAGCGTTATTGCAGCATTTAGAAGATTTGGATAAGTCTGATATTTTTAATGTCGGTACGCCAAGGTTCCCAGTACAATATGTAGTGCGTCCTAAAACTGAAGATTTTCATGATTTTAGAGGATATGCAGGTAAAGTTTATGGTGGAAATTTAAGTGTAGGTGATGACATTATTGTGTTACCATCAAAAACACGTTCAAAAATTAAAGATATTTATTTCTATGATGAAAAGTATGAAACGGCTTCTAGACGTTCATCGGTAACCATTACATTAGAAAATGATATTAATGTGAGCCGTGGGGATATGATTGTTAAAGAAAACGATTTGCCAACCATCGATAAACAATTTACTGCAAACATTTGCTGGATGGATTCTAAACAACTTACACCAGGTACCAAATATGTGGTTCAACATGGGGTGAATAAAGTGCTGGCAAAAGTTGATAGAATAAATCATAAAATAAATCCTGATTATTCTGGTATAGAAAAAGATGTTACAGGTTTAGGGGTAAATGATATTGCTTCAGTTACTTTTAAATTAAATAAACCCATTTTTTACGATCAGTTTAAAAACCACAGGACAAATGGATCATTTATCTTGATAGATGCTCAAAATAATAATACGGTTGGTGCTGGTTTTATTCAGTAGTAAAATATAATAAAAAGTTCTTTTCAAAAGAAAAAAGTCAGGTATATCATGCAAAGTTTTAGAACAGAAATAGAAAATCCAATAGTAGAAAAGGATATTATTGAATTAGCCAATAAGATTGAGTTATTTCATAATGGAAAGATTGATGAGGAGAAATTTAGAAGCCTTCGTTTAGCTCGTGGTGTTTATGGTCAGAGACAAGAAGGGGTTCAAATGATTCGTATTAAAGTGCCTTACGGCAAGTTAAAAAGTAATCAATTACGTAGAATAGCTGCTGTATCTGATGAGTATTCTCGTGGGCGTTTACATATTACAACGCGTCAAGATATACAAATTCACTATGTAGATTTAAATAGAACACCAGAATTGTGGGCGGAGTTAGAAAAAGATGAAGTTACCGTTCGTGAGGCTTGTGGTAATGTGGTAAGAAACGTGACTGCTTCTGAAACTGCTGGAATAGATGTAGATGAACCGTTTGATGTTTCACCTTATGCAGATGCCTTATATAAATTCTTTTTACGTAATCCAATTTGTCAAGAAATGGGACGTAAATTTAAGGTCTCTTTTTCGTCTACAGATGAAGATACAGGCTTGTCATACTTACATGATATAGGTTATATTGCTAAAGAAAAAGACGGCGTTCGCGGATTTAAAGTTATGGTTGCTGGAGGATTAGGTTCTCAGCCACGTCATGCGGATGTCTTATTTGATTTTGTAGAGACCGATAAGATCATTCCTATTATGGAAGGGGTATTAAGAGTTTTTGATCGTTATGGTGAGCGTAAAAGTCGTGCTAAAGCGAGAATGAAATTCTTATTGAAAGATATAGGGTTAGAAGCCTTTAAGGAATTAATTGCTGAGGAACAAAAAGCGATTGAATTTAAAAGTGTCGCTATTGATGCGGATAGTTATGTGCCTTCAGTTCCTGTGGAAATTAAAGATATTCCAACGGTAGAAATAAAAAATCAACAAGCCTTTGAAACTTGGAAATCGACAAACTTAATTCCTCAAAAACAGGATGGGTTTGTTGCTATCGGGATTAAAGTGTTGTTGGGTGATTTTTATACAGATAAAGCACGATTGCTAGCTGACTTAGTGGATAAATATGGTGCAGGTGAAGTACGTTTAACGTTACGTCAAAATATTGTAATTCCTTTTGTAAAAAGAGAATTGGTACCATTTTTCTACACGGAATTAGAGAAATTAGGATTTGTTGATGCTGGTTATAACAAAGCAGTAGATATTACAGCTTGTCCAGGTACAGATACGTGTAACTTAGGTATTGCTAGTAGTACTGGGATTGCAGAAGAACTAGAACGTGTAATTGCAGCAGAGTACCCACAATACTTGAAAAATGAAGATCTTGTAATTAAGATTAGTGGCTGTATGAATGCCTGTGGTCAACATAATATGGCAAATATTGGTTTCCAAGGGATGACCGTGCGTACACCAGATAAATTGGTTGCACCAGCATTACAAGTTTTACTTGGAGGAGGTAACCTAGGTGATGGAAATGCTACTTTTGCTGATAAAGTTGTAAAGGTACCAAGTAGAAGAGGGCCTGAAGCATTGCGCAGAATTTTAAATGATTTTGAAGCCCATGCTAATGGAAAAAGTTTTGTTGCCTATTATCAAGAAAAAGGAGAGAAGTATTTTTACGATTTCTTAAATGATTTACAGGATGCTACTAATTTAATTCAAGAAGATTTTATTGATTGGGGAGAAGAAGAAAAATATGTAAAGGAGATTGGTATTGGTGAATGTGCAGGTGTAGTAATTGATTTAATTGCTACGTTGTTTTTTGAAAGTGAGGAGAAAATTGAAAATGCTAAAACATCTTTTGAAGATGAAGTCTATTCAGGAGCTATTTATTTAGCATACCAATCCTTAGTGAATTCAGCAAAAGCATTATTATTGGCTGAAAACAAAAAGACAAATACACATGCAGGTATTATTTCTCAATTTGACGAGTTATTTATTCAAGGCGGGAAAATCAGTTTAGGAACATCGTTTTCAGAATTGATTTATCAAATCAATAAGAATGCACCAACAAAAGAATTTGCTTTAAATTATATTTCAAGTGCTGAGACATTTTTAACAGCTGTTCGAGAATATAGAGAAGTAGAACAGGCTAAATTGGCATAAGCGAATAAAAAAGAATGAGTTTGAAAACCCCAATATTAACTGTTGTAGGCGCAGGACCAGGTGATGAAGATTTAATTACCCTTAAAGGTATTAAGGCTATTGAATCTGCTGATGTGATTTTATATGATGCACTTATAAACGAATCTTTACTTAAATATGCTTCTGAAAATGCAGAGCTTATTTTTGTGGGGAAACGCAAGGGGTGTTATGCTTTTCAGCAAGAACAGATCAATGATCTTATTGTGACAAAAGCTAAAGAAAAAGGTCATGTTGTGCGTTTAAAAGGAGGCGATCCATTTATTTTTGGGCGTGGAGCGGAAGAGATAGACTATGTGAGAACATTTGGCTTGGAGACGTATGTTGTGCCAGGGATTTCTTCGGCGTTGGCTGTGCCAGCCTCGCAAGGGATACCCTTAACAAAACGAGGTTCTTCAGAAAGTTTTTGGGTTGTAACAGCGACTACTAAAGATCATGCCTTATCTAATGATGTGGTTTTAGCAGCAAAATCTACCGCTACTGTGGTTATCTTAATGGGCATGCATAAATTGCATGACATTGTAAAGGTGTTTTATGCAGAAAATAAACGAAACACCCCAGTAGCAATTATTCAAAATGGTACACGAGATAATGAAAATGTTGGGATAGGGTATATTAGAAATATTCAGCAGGTTGTTAATGAAAAACAATTGGCGGCTCCTGCAATCATAGTTATTGGTGATGTGGTGAAAGAAAGAGCTGTTCTGGATTCAATATATAAAGAAGTGACTGAGGATTAGATGATGGAAAGAAATAATTTGTATCCTATTTTCTTAAAATCCCGAAACCTAAATGTTTTGATTATAGGAGGTGGTTTTGTAGCTGAAGAAAAGCTGACTTTTTTGTTGAAATCTAGTCCCGATGCTCATGTTACCATGGTGTCACCCATGTTTAGAGAGGGTACTGTGGCACTTGCTAAAACAGGATGTGTCACATTGATTGAAGATGTTTACAAAAAAAAATATTTAATTGGCAAGCATATGGTTGTGGCCACGACCGATGAGCCAGAAGTTAACGTACAAGTTTGGAAAGATTGTCGGGCAGAGGCCAAATTAGTCAACGTTGCAGATAATCCGCCCTATTGCGATTTTTATATGGGAGGTATCGTAACTAAAGGCAATGTAAAAGTGGCTATTAGTACTAACGGAAAATCGCCTACAACAGCGAAACGTTTACGTCAATTTTTTGAGGAAGTTATTCCTGAAAATATAGACGATTTAGTGAAGAATTTAAATGAATATAGAAAAACAATAAAAGGTGATTTTGAAGAAAAAGTGGAAACACTAAACGAATTCACAAAAGGATTAATTGAAACATCTGATAAAAAGATTAATCAAAAAAAGTAAGTTAAATTAATGTTACATGTGCCAATTTTAAAACAATATGGATGCGCACATGAAAAAAAAGAATCATAAAATGATTAAGACTGATATACTTATCATAGGAGCTGGACCAACGGGGTTGTTTACTGTTTTTGAAGCAGGATTATTAAAACTTAAATGTCATTTAATTGACGCATTACCACAACCAGGTGGTCAATGTTCAGAAATTTATCCCAAAAAACCAATTTATGATATTCCTGGTTTTCCGGAAATTTTGGCTGGAGATTTAACTAAAAACTTATTAGAGCAGGGAAAACAATTTGAGCCAGGGTTTACCTTGGGAGAACGTGCTGAAACTATAGAAAAACAAGAGGACGGTTCTTTTATTGTAACAACAAATAAAGGGACGCAGCATCATGCTCCTATAGTTGCAATCGCTGGAGGTTTAGGGTCATTTGAGCCAAGAAAACCTGCTATTGAAGGCATAGCAGATTATGAGGATAAGGGTGTGGAATATATCATCAAAGATCCAGAATTTTATAGAGATAAGAAAGTGGTGATTTCTGGAGGTGGTGACTCTGCATTAGATTGGAGTATCTTTTTAACCGATGTAGCTTCTGAGGTAACTTTAATTCATAGAAGAAATGAATTTAGAGGAGCTTTGGATTCTGTTGAGAAAGTAGGCGAGTTAACTAAAGCGGGTAAAATTAATTTAGTAACACCTGCTGAAGTTAAAGAGTTGCATGGTGAAGGTAAGATAGAAGCTGTTACCGTGGTTCCAAAAGATGGGGAAGCGTTTCAAATAGAAACAGATCACTTTATTCCTTTATTTGGATTGTCTCCTAAATTAGGGCCAATTGGAAATTGGGGATTAGAGATTGAAAAGAATGCTATAAAGGTGGATAATTCATTAAATTATCAAACCAATATCCCTGGTATTTTTGCAATCGGTGACGTCAATACATATCCTGAGAAATTAAAGTTAATACTATGTGGGTTCCACGAGGCAACATTAATGTGTCAAGCAGCCTATAGAATTATCAATCCAGGAAAAAGACTGGTGTTAAAATATACTACAGTTAGTGGAATAGATGGATTTGATGGTTCAAGAAAAGAAGCTCCAAAAGCGGTGGTTCAAGCTATAAATTAAATTCTAGCTTTATAAATATAATAATCCCGCGTTTTTCTTTTTAGAATCGCGGGATTTAATGTTTATTATCATAAGATTATTCAGGTATAAATTCTATTTTTATCAACTCAAACACAAAAAAGATAACTAATGAAAAGTTATAATGTTTGCTTAAAAGATACCGCAAAAACATTCACGAAACGTTTATTTTATTCATTGTTCGATTGCGAGCATGAAGAAGAACATGATGAATATTTAGAAAAGACCTTTATTAAAATATTGTCTAAGTTAGACATAGAGGATGGAAAGAAGCTATGGGATAAGTTCAAGTTCCAGTTGCCAGAAATTAGAAGAAAACTGGATTTAGATGCCATTGCATTTGAAAAAAATGATCCGGCTTCGCATTCGTTAGCAGAGATTTATATGGCTTATCCCGGATTTTACGCCATATCAATTTACAGATTGAGTAATGCATTGCATAGACTCGGCGTATATATTTTACCTAGAATGATGAGTGAATACATTCATGGTATAACGGGGGTTGATATTCACCCAGGAGCTACTATTGATGAATCTTTTTATATTGACCACGGCACAGGTATTGTAATTGGCGAAACGTCTATTATTGGCAAAAATGTTAAGATTTATCAGGGGGTAACTTTGGGTGGTATTTCGGTGTCTAAAAGTTTAGCATCGACAAAACGTCATCCTACCATTGAAGATAATGTTTGCATTTATGCGAATGCCACAATTTTAGGAGGCGATATATCTATTGGAGCAAATAGTGTTATTGGTGCTAACGTTTGGATAACCGAATCTGTTCCTGAGAATTCATTAGTAACCTATCAAACAAAAATTAAAATAAGACCCAAAAAGAATGGAATTCGAAAATAGTATTATTGGTCAAATTGGGAATACCCCTTTGGTAGAAGCCACGCATTTGATTTCAAAAAAAGGTGTACGTTTATTTTTAAAACTTGAAGGGAATAACCCAGGCGGCAGTGTGAAGGATCGTCCAGCTTTTAATATGATTAATGAAGCTTTAAAACGAGGTGATATTAAAAAAGGCGATACTTTAGTTGAAGCTACAAGTGGAAATACGGGAATTGCTTTAGCATTTATCTCGAAACTTTTAGGGTTGAAAATGGTATTAATCATGCCTGAGAATTCTACTGAAGAGCGTGTAAAAACAATGCGTGCTTATGGTGCTGAGGTCATTTTAACATCTTCTGATATTGGTATTGAAGGTTCGCGAGACCTAGCTTTTAAGTTAAGAGATGAAAAAGGTTATACTGTTTTGAATCAGTTTGAGAATGATGATAATTGGAAAGCGCATTATAAAACTACCGGCCCTGAAATTTGGGAAGCAACTAATGGGAAAGTTACACATTTTGTATCTAGCATGGGTACAACAGGAACTATTACTGGAACCTCTAAATATTTAAAAGAAAAGAATAAGGAAATAACTATTGTAGGCGCGCAGCCCGCTGATGGTGCTAGAATTCCTGGAATTAGAAAGTGGTCTCCAGAATATGTACCTAAGTTTTTTAATCCTGAACGCGTTGATGTGGTTATTGATGTGACTGAGAATGATGCAAAAGCTACGACCATTAAATTAGCTAAAGAAGAAGGTGTTTTTGCAGGAATGAGTAGCGGAGGTTCTGTATTTTGTGCATTAACTATTGCGGAACAAATTGAAGAAGGTGTGATTGTTGCAATTATTTGTGATAGGGGAGATCGTTATTTATCCTCGGCCCTGTTTGAATAAGGTGTTTTAATTTTTCTGAATTTAATGTGAATAAAGGAATATAGTTAGTATTTTTGTTCGCCAGTTCATTAACGTATTAATGTTATCAAGAAAGGTAGAGGGATTAGACCCAATGAAACCTTGGCAACCCTTTAACTTGTAAAGAAGGTGCTACGTTCTACTCCTAGCAATAGGAGACAGATAACGAATAGTATTTTTTACTCTTCTTGATGATATTATGATGAAAACTAATAAAATATTAGGCTTTCGTCAAGCTGAATTTGTTTCAGTTTTTACATAAATAAAAAAGAAAAGTGATGTCAAACATACATGAAGCTTTAAAGGATCGAATTTTAGTTTTAGATGGTGCTATGGGTACCATGTTACAAGCTTATAAATTCACTGAAGGGGATTTTAGAGGCGAACGCTTTAAAGATTATCCAACACCTTTGCAGGGTAATAACGACTTGCTGTCAATCACACAGCCAGAAGCTATAAAAACCATTCACGGCAAATATTTTGAAGTAGGTGCTGATATAGTCGAAACCAATACGTTTTCAGGAACTACTATTGCTATGGCAGATTACCAAATGGAAGATTTAGTATATGAACTAAATTATCAGTCTGCTAAAATAGCCAAAGAAGTTGCTGATGAATTTACAGCAAAGGAACCGCACAAACCAAGATTTGTGGCAGGGTCAATAGGGCCAACGAATAGAACGGCTAGTATGTCACCAGATGTGAATGACCCAGGATATCGAGCCGTAACTTTTGATGAGTTGCGTATAGCATACAAGCAACAGGTAGAGGCGTTGGTTGATGGTGGTGTAGATTTGTTATTGGTTGAAACGGTATTTGATACCTTGAATGCTAAAGCTGCTTTATTTGCTATTGAACAAGTAAAAGAAGAACGCAATATTGATATACCCATAATGTTAAGTGGTACTATTACAGATGCTTCCGGTAGAACATTATCTGGGCAAACTGCCGAGGCATTTTTAATTTCGGTATCGCATATTCCATTATTATCGGTTGGGTTTAATTGTGCATTGGGTGCAAATTTATTGCAACCACATTTAGAGGCGATTGCTAATAAAACAGATTTTGCAATTTCAGCACATCCAAATGCAGGATTACCAAATGCTTTTGGCGAATATGATGAAACGCCTGAAGAAATGGGCGCGCAAATTGAAGAATATTTGAAGAAGAATTTAATCAATATTATAGGTGGTTGTTGTGGAACTAGCCCGGAGCATATTAGAGTGATTGCAGATATTGCCGCAAAGTATAAACCACGACGTCATGCTGATCTTGTTTCAGCATCTCATTAGAGATTTATAGAATGATACTAGAAGTAGCCACATTACATATAAAAGAAGGACTTTCTGCTGAATTTGAGACGAATTTCAAAAAGGCGGAAGGCATAATTTCTTCAATGAAAGGGTACATCTCACATCAATTAAAGAAGTGTGTTGAAGCCAGGGATAAATACATATTATTGGTTAACTGGGAAACGATTGAAGATCATGAAATTGGATTTAGAACATCAAATGAATATCAAGAATGGAAAGCATTATTGCATCATTTTTATGAGCCATTTCCAACAGTAGAGCATTATAAATAATGAAAATAAAACAAACTAAATACATGAAGCTTTCAGGATTAGAACCACTAATTCTGAATGAAAACAGTAACTTCATAAATGTTGGGGAGCGGACAAATGTTGCCGGTTCTAGAAAGTTTTTACGTTTAATCAAGGAAGAAAAATTTGATGAAGCACTAGATATTGCACGGCACCAAGTAGATGGTGGTGCACAGATTGTAGATATCAATATGGATGATGGACTTCTTGATGGAAAAGAGTCTATGGTGCGTTTTTTAAATTTGATAGCTGCTGAACCAGATATTTGTCGCGTGCCAATGATGATTGACTCTTCCAAATGGGAAATCATTGAGGCAGGATTACAAGTGGTTCAAGGAAAATGCGTGGTAAACTCTATTTCACTTAAAGAGGGTGAAGAAAAGTTTATTTGGGAAGCCAAACAAATAAAAAAATATGGTGCAGCCGTAATTGTGATGGCTTTTGATGAAGTAGGGCAAGCCGATAATTATGAAAGGCGCATTGAAATTGCTCAAAGGTCTTATGACGTTTTGGTCAATAAAGTTGGATTCCCATCAGAGGATATCATTTTTGATTTAAACATTTTCCCTGTTGCAACGGGAATGGATGAGCATAAAAGAAATGCTATCGATTTTATAGAGGCTACAAAATGGGTTCGAGAGAATCTTGAAAATGTTAGTGTTAGTGGCGGTGTAAGTAATGTGTCGTTTTCGTTTAGAGGGAACAACACCGTGCGCGAGGCCATGCACTCTGTGTTCTTATACTATGCCATTCAAAATGGTATGAATATGGGTATTGTGAATCCGGCTATGTTAGAGGTTTATGATGATATCCCAAAGGATTTATTGGAGCATGTTGAAGATGTTATACTTGATAGGCGCGATGATGCTACAGAGCGTTTATTAGATTTTGCCGAAACGGTAAAAGGTTCTAAAAAGGAAAAGACGGTAGATTTATCATGGCGTGAAAATCCATTACAAGATAGAATAACCCATGCCTTGGTTAAGGGGCTTGATGCTTTTATAATTGAGGATATAGAAGAAGCACGATTAGCAGCCAATAAACCCATTGAAGTTATTGAAGGAAATTTAATGACAGGTATGAATGTGGTTGGTGACTTGTTTGGTGCAGGAAAAATGTTCTTGCCACAGGTGGTAAAATCTGCTCGTGTGATGAAAAAGGCAGTAGGCTATTTAAACCCATTCATTGAAGCCGAAAAATCAGATAAATCTGAGCCAGTAGGTAAAATATTAATGGCCACGGTAAAAGGCGATGTACACGATATAGGTAAAAATATTGTAAGTGTGGTTCTGGCTTGTAATAACTATGAAATTGTAGATTTAGGGGTAATGGTGCCTCCGGAAAAAATCATTGAAACTGCTATTGCTGAACGTGTTGATGCCATTGGGTTATCTGGTTTAATAACACCATCTTTAGATGAGATGGTGTACTTGGCTAAGGAAATGCAAAACAAAAATTTTGAGGTGCCGTTATTAATTGGTGGGGCTACAACCTCTAAAGCACATACGGCTGTAAAGATTGATACCCAATATACAAATGCTGTGGTGCATGTAAACGATGCGTCAAGAGCGGTGACCGTAGTTGGTGATTTACTTAATAAGAAAACATCAAACGAATATGTTGCTAAGTTGAAAGCAGATTATGATGAATTCCGAACCAAGTTTTTAAAACGAGGAAAGGAGAAATCATATATTTCAATTGAAGAGGCACGAAAAAGAAAATATAAAATTGATTGGGAAACCTCTGAAATTGTAAAACCTAAAGAATTGGGGGTTCAGATTTTGAAGCAATTAAGCTTAAAAGAACTATTGCCGTTTATAGATTGGAGTCCGTTTTTTAGAAGTTGGGATTTACATGGTAAATATCCAGATATATTAACGGATAAGGTTGTGGGAGAGCAAGCCACACAGTTATTTGAAGACGCTCAAGATATGGTTAAGCAAATTGTTGCTAAACAATTATTAAAACCTAAAGCCGTGTTTGGATTGTTTGAAGCCAACTCAATACATGAAGATGATATTTCTGTTCAGAAAAAAGGGAAAGAAATCGCTGTCTTTAGAACCTTGCGTCAGCAATTGAAAAAGCGAGAAGGCATTCCTAATCATGCCTTGGCAGACTTTATTGCGCCAAAAGATTCTGGTAGAACAGATTATATAGGGGCTTTTTGCGTTGGTATATTTGGGGCTCAAGAATTGGCTGATAGTTATAAAGCAAAGGATGACGATTATAATGCCATTATGGCTCAAGCTATAGCAGATCGATTTGCTGAGGCGTTTGCCGAGTACTTGCACAAGCAAATACGAACCAAACATTGGGGGTATGTGGCTCAAGAAGATTTGACAAACCAAGATTTAATAAAAGAGAGTTATAAAGGTATTCGTCCTGCACCAGGATATCCTGCCTGTCCTGATCATTTAGAAAAGGAAACGATTTGGGATTTGTTGGAGGTTGAAAAACTAATAGGAGTAAGCTTAACTGAAAGTTTAGCTATGTGGCCAGCCGCAGCTGTGTCTGGGTATTATTTTGCAAATCCAGAATCAAAATATTTCGGACTTGGTAAAATTACAGATGACCAAGTATCTGATTATGCTACTAGAAAAGGAATTAATAAGGATAAAGCTAGAAAGTGGTTACATCCAAATATTGCAGATCAATAGAAATGAAATTTATCAAGTTAACTTTGGGGAGTTATGTCATATCGCATGGGTATGATAGTAATAATAAGGAGGTTTTAGAACATGTTCGTTCTGCAACGTTTTCAAAGAAAATTATTCCAATTTCAAGAATAAAATCTATAAGTGAAAAATACATTCTTACAGATTATGTTGATGATAGATGGATATACTGGGAATATGAAGAGTCCTTTAATGATCTAGAACACATTTTGGTAGAGTAATGCTGAAGGATAAAATTAATAATAGAAACTCAGGAATTTTACTTTACGGATTAACACCACCAAAGTTAAAAACAGACCAAAGTAAAATTCAAAGTATTGCTAAAAAACAAATCGAGCGTATTAGCGATATTGGTTTAGACGGATTAGTTTTATATGACATACAAGATGAATCTTCAAGGAATGATGCCCCAAGACCGTTTCCATTTATAGAAACACTAAGCCCGGATGTCTATAGTGCTAAGTATTTAAAGGATTTGAACTTGCCTAAGATTATTTACAAAAGTGTAGGTAAGTATTCTAAACAAGAATTAGGGCATTGGATTAAGGAAAATGCTGAGCAAATAGACTATTCTGTTTTTGTTGGTACACCATCAAATAAACAAAAATCGAGTTTATCATTAAATGATGCTTATAGTGTAAACCATGCAGCAAATTCATCTATGATTTTAGGCGGTGTTACTATACCTGAACGGCATTATAAAAAGAATGATGAGCATCTGCGCCTTTTTAAAAAGGTTGATAAAGGATGTCATTTTTTTATTTCACAGTGTGTTTACAATATTAACAATACTAAAAATTTTCTTTCCGATTATTATTACAGTTCTATGGCTGATGATAGAGTGTTATTGCCTATTATTTTTACCTTAACCCCATGTGGTTCGTTAAAAACTATGGAGTTTATGGAGTGGTTGGGTATTGATATGCCGCAGTGGTTAAAGAATGATTTAAAACACTCTGAAGATATTTTAGCGAAGTCTATTGATGTTTGTAAAACTATAGCTAAAGAATTATTGGATTATTGTGCAGGAAAAAATATTCCCATAGGTTTTAATATTGAAAGTGTTTCAATACGAAAGGCTGAAATTGAAGCTTCCATTGAATTGCTAAGAGACGTTAAAACAATGATGAAGAAATATGAAGCTTCTTCCGTTTCATAAAGATAAGTGTATTATGTTTGTGTTGGAGTTTCGGACCTATTTTATAGCTTTCTGATTAAGCGGGAAACAATGTCTGTGTATAAGGGCTAAGAGATTAATTAGAAAAAGAATATGGAGCAGAGTTTTGTCTATTCTAGAAGATCAAAAAATATTAAATGAAAGTAACAGACCACATAAAAAACGCGAACGGAAAAACATTGTTTTCGTTTGAAGTAATTCCGCCTAAGAAAGGCAAGAATATCCAAGATTTATACAATAATATTGATCCGTTAATGGAGTTTAATCCACCGTTCATTGATGTGACTACTTCGCGTGAAGAATACGTGTATATTGATAAAGGTAACGGACTTTTGGATAAGCGAATTACGCGTATGCGACCGGGTACGGTTGGTATATGTGCATCCATTATGCATAAATATCAAGTGGATGCTATACCGCATTTATTGTGTGGTGGATTTACTAAAGAAGAGACAGAATATGTATTGGTAGATTGTCATTATTTAGGATTAGATAATGTTATGGCTCTGCGTGGGGATTCTATGAAAGATGAGGCCTATTTTAAACCTGTAAAGGGGGGAAATGCTTTTGCAAGTGATTTGGTGGAGCAAATTGCTAATTTAAATCGTGGGCAATATTTGCATGATGATGTAGATGCCGAGCATAATTCTGATTTTTGTATTGGTGTGGCGGGTTATCCTGAAAAACATATGGAGGCCCCTTCTTTAGTAACTGACTTAAGACGCTTAAAAGCTAAGGTAGATGCTGGTGCGGATTATGTTGTGACCCAGATGTTTTTTGACAATAGTAAGTATTTTGAGTTTGTTGAAAAAGCCAGAGAAATGGGAATCACGGTGCCTATAATTCCTGGTATTAAGCCTATTGCAGTAAAACGTCATTTACAATTATTGCCACAAGTGTTTAAAATAGACTTGCCTCAAGATTTAATTGATGCTGTAGAAAACTGTAAGGATAATAAAGCGGTGAGACAAGTTGGTGTTGAGTTTGCTATTCAGCAATCTCAAGAATTAAGGGCTGCAGGAGTTCCTGTTTTGCACTACTATTCTATGGGGAAAAGTGATAATATTCATGCTATAGCAAAGGCATTGTTTTAGAGACTTTGCGAGATTTAAGGCCATAAACTCATTGATGAAGTATTTTTATTACTGCCTGTTTTTTTTACTATGTACTATTGGGTATGCGCAAGAGCAGAAATATTCATCATATTTTGATCTCAATTATTTTACCGGAAATATAGCAAACCATAATAATGATATTCTTCATTTAATTCAAGGGCATCCAGAGGGTGTTGTCTTAGGTTGGAACAAAAAAACGTTTGGTTATGAGGCATGGGAACAACGCTATAATTATCCAGATATTGGCGTGTCTTTTACGTATCAAGATTTAAAGAATGATGTTTTAGGTAATAATTACGGCATATATGGGCATTGTAATTTTTATTTTTTTAAACGGCATTTAATGTTTAGAATAGGCCAAGGATTGGCATATACATCCAATCCTTATGATAAGTATGACAATTCGAGAAATAATGCCTTTGGCACTTCCATTATGAGTAGTACCTATGTCATGCTTAATTATAAGAAGGAACGCATATTTGACCGTTTTGGATTACAGGGCGGTCTGTCATTAATTCACTACTCCAATGCTAATGTGAAAGCACCCAATAGTAGTATCAATTCCCTTACTATTAATGTTGGTCTTACCTATAGCTTAGATGAATTTGAACCCGAATATAAACGAGATATACGAGATGGTGGCAAGGAAAAATTTACAGAACCCATAAAGTATAATTTGGCGTTTAGAACAGGAATTAATGAAAGCGACGTAGTGGGCAGTGGGCAATTTCCTTTTTATGTTTTTTCGGGATATGCAGATAAGCGTTTAAGTCATAAAAGTGCAATTCATTTAGGAGCAGATGTGTTTTTTTCTAACTTTTTAAAAGAACTTATCCATTATAAAAGTGTGTCATTTCCAGAAGAAAATGTATCGGGAAATGAGGATTATAAACGTGCAGGTGTTTTTATTGGACATGAGTTATTTATTAGTAGAACAAGTCTGATTACGCAATTGGGGTATTATGTATATTACCCCTATGATTTTGAAGGCAGAACATATATGCGTATTGGATTAAAACGATACTTTGGGAAAAAGGTTTTTGGAGCATTAACCTTAAAATCTCATGGAGCAAAAGCAGAAGCTGTTGAATTTGGAATAGGTGTAAGACTTTAATTGAGGCTGGTATGGAACAAAGATTAACTATGGTCACATTAGGCGTAAATGATTTAGCGATAGCTTCAGTCTTTTATGAAAACAAGTTTGGTTGGAAGAAAATGGAATCGAGCAATGAGGGTGTCGTCTTTTTTAAGCTGAACGGAATATTACTATCCTTATATCCTAAAGCTAAATTGGCTCAAGATGCCATGGTTAGTCCGGATGGATATGGTTTTAAAGGTTTTACATTAGCTTTCAACACACGATCTAAAGAAGAAGTTGATGATTTGATTACACGTTTTGAGGTAAAAGGTGTTAAGGTTGTAAAGAAACCAGAAGATGTGTTCTGGGGAGGCTACAGTGGTTATATAGCTGACCCTGATGAAAACTTATGGGAAATTGCGTTTAATCCATTTTTACCATTGGATGGAGAAGGTAACGTTCAAGAGGAATAAAAATTAGAATTTTGATTTGAAAAAAACAATTTACATATTCAGCTTATTTATACTTTTTTCTTGTAATAGTGAGAATGCAGGTGATTGTTTTCAAACTGCAGGTGCTTTAATGACCCAGGAATTTACTGTTGGTGTCTTCACGAAAATATTGGTAAATAGAGATATTGAACTTATAATAAAAGAAGGGAGTCCCCAAGAAGTCATTGTTGAAACAGGAAAGAACTTAATAAATGATGTGACTATTGAAGTTGTTGAAGATCAACTTGTTTTAACTGATAATAATACCTGTAATTTTGTTAGAGATTATGGTATCACTAAAGTTTATATTACGGCTGATAATATTTCGGAAATTAGAAGTATGACGCAATATGATATTACATCGATAGGAGTTTTAACCTATCCTGAATTAAATTTGTTATCCGAAGATTTTACCGAATCGGGATCCGTTAATAGTGGTGATTTTTTCTTAGAAGTTGATAGCGAACGACTTTCGGTAGTTTTTAATAATTTGTCAAACGCTGAAATTTCTGGTAGTACTGAGAATTTGAGTGTAACCCTTGCAGCCGGAATATCTTATTTTGATGGGGCTAATTTAATGGCTCAAAATGTATCTGTAAGAAACAGGAGTTCCAATGATGTCATTGTGAACCCTCAATTACAACTATCAGGGAAAATACTAGGAACCGGTGATGTTATTGCATTAAATAAGCCCCCTCAAGTTGATGTTGAGGAGGTTTATAAAGGACGTTTAATCTTTAAATAGGCTTACAGATTGCTTCGCAATTTCCAACTCTTCATTGGTTGGTATCACAAGTACTTCTACTTTAGAATTTCTAGTACTTATAGTTCTTATACCATCCTCTCTTTTATTATTAGCCTCTTTATCTAAGTCTATTCCAATAAAATCTAAATCTTCACAGGCCATTTCTCGTATAATACTTGAATTTTCACCAATTCCAGCTGTAAAGACTATGGCGTCTAGACCATTCAATACAGCCGTATAACTGCCAATGTATTTCTTAATACGATAGGTGTTCATCTCCAGAGCCAATTGACAATCTCTATTACCATTTGCAGCTTCGGCTTGAATATCTCGTAAATCGCTAAACCCTGTTAATCCAAGCATACCGCTTTTTTTCTGCAATAAGTTATTTATCTCTTGTAAGCTATAATCGTATTTCTGAGCTAAGTAAAAAATTATAGATTGATCAATGTCTCCACAACGTGTCCCCATGATTAGACCATTTACAGGAGAAAAACCAAGAGAATGGTCTATACTCTTACCGTCTTTTATAGCAGTCATACTGCAGCCATTACCTAAATGTATTGTTATTATTTTAGATTTAGGTTTGTCTAAATATGCGATAGCTTTTTCAGAAACATATTTGTGACTAGTTCCATGAAAGCCATAAATACGAATACTGTGTTTTTCTGAAAATTCTCTCGGTATGGCATAGCGATAGGCTTTTTCAGGAATGGATTGATGGAAGGCGGTGTCAAAAACAGCTACTTGTTTCGCATTGGAGAAAATAGCTTCCGCCACTTCAATACCTTCCAAGTTGGCTGGGTTATGCAAGGGAGCTAAAGACGATAATGCCTTTATTTTTTCTTTAACCTCAGGGGTGATTTCGGTAGTGTCACTAAAATATTTACCACCATGAACAACCCGATGTCCTACCACGCCAATGTCATCAGCAGATTTAATAATGCCAGTGTCGCCATCTAATAATTGTTTAGCAAGTAATTCTAAACCTACTTTGTGATTAGGTATTGGTGTGGCTAATTCTATGGTATCATTAGCCGTTTTGAATTTAAAGTTACCATTATCTAAACCAATACGTTCAATTAATCCTGAACATAAAATGGTTTCATTAGGCATAGAAAAAAGCTGGAATTTCAAAGATGAACTTCCTGAGTTTAAAACGAGTACTTGCATGTTTATAGTTCTTGAGCTTGTATAGCGGTTATTATTACGGTGCTGTATATATCATCAGCAGTACAGCCTCTACTTAAATCGTTTACGGGTTTATTTAATCCTTGTAGCATAGGGCCAATAGCCAAAGCACCAGTTTCGCGTTGTACAGCTTTGTACGTGTTATTACCAGTATTTAAATCTGGAAATATGAGTACACTAGCTTGTCCAGCTACTTCTGAGTCAGGCAGTTTACTTTTTCCTATGCGCATATCTACTGCCGCGTCATATTGAATTGGACCTTCTATTTTAAGCTGGGGTGCAGCAGCTTTTGCCAGTTCTGTAGCAGATCTTACTTTGTCTACCTCTTCACCTTTACCTGAAGCGCCAGAGGAATAGGAAAGCATGGCTACTTTAGGTTCAACTCCAAAATTTTGTGCGGTATGAGCAGATGAAATTGCAATTTCCGCTAATTGTTCTGCATTAGGATTTGGATTAATAGCGCAGTCACCAAAAATAGATACACGGTCTTCTAGGCACATAAAGAATACAGAAGAAACAATATTTACGCCTGGTTTTGTCTTGATAAATTGTAAGGCTGGACGTAAGGTGTGTTGCGTAGTATGCACGGCTCCCGATACCATACCATCAGCATGTCCTTTATGTATCATCATGGTGGCAAAATAGGACACATCGTTCATGGCATCTTTAGCCATTTGAAGATTTACGTTTTTATGTTTTCTTAGTTCATAAAAGGTTTGCGCATAATCTTCAAAGTGTTCTGAGTTCTGTGGCCACACAACCTGAACGTCATCTAAGTTTAGAGGAATATCATGTTTCGTAATGCGGTCTTGAATTTTTTCTTTTTCACCTATTAAAGTTAAATCAACAACATGGGCGTCAATTAACCTTGCGGCAGCTCTCAACACACGCTCATCATAACCCTCAGGTAAAACAATGTGTTTTTTGTCTTTTAAGGCACGTTGTAATAAATTGTATTGAAACATTCTTGGCGTAAAAATACCAGACTGGAAGGTGATAAGGTCATTGGAAAGCTTATCCGTATCTACATGCTTTTCAAAGGTGGCAATTGAGGTTTCAATCTTTTCAGTGTTTTCAGCATATATTCGAGATCTAATCTTTCCAATTTCGTTAGTCACATAGAATGTGCCACTCTTCACACTTATGATAGGCACAACACTAGAGAGTCCTTCAATTAATTTTAGGATGGAGTCTTCTGGAATTAGACCTCCAGTTAATACAATTCCAGATATTTTTGGATAATTTTTTGAAATATGTGCTTGCAATGCACCAAGAATAACATCAGCTCTATCACCTGGGGTGATTACTAGAGCATTTTCCTTTAAGTGGGTGAGATAGTTACGCAATTGCATGGCGCCAACACTAAAATTGTCGGATTGATTGTTTACCATGTCTTCTCCAAAAAGAACGGTCCCTTTTAGTTTCTTTACAATCTCTTTTATGGTTGGGCTAGCTAAACTTTGAATTTTAGGAATAACCGTAATATTAGTTCCTCCATTTATTCTTGACTTCAAAAGTGATTTTAGAGATACGACATCTTCAGGGTTAACTTTATTTGTCATAATAGACAATACATCAACCTCTTCTTTAAAAGTATCATGTGCTAATTGCACACTTTCAACTATTTCCGATATAGATTTTTTGTCACCTTGCGAAACAATAATAGTAGGGATTCCAAGGTTTTTGGAAATCAATAGATTAATATCTAATTCAATACTTGAGTTTTCATGTGAAAAGTCAGTGCCTTCAACTAGTACAAAATCAAAACGTTCTTCAAGGTTTTTGTATTTTTTGATAATTTCATCAATAACGTCACCTGACTTTCCTTTATTATATAAATCAAGAACTTCACTTCTAGTATAAGCAAAGGTTTTTTTGTAATTAATGTCCAATTCAAAATAGGATATTACAGTATTAATGTGATTATCCATTTCTCCTACTTGGGTGTCTTCAATAATTGGTCTGAAATAACCAACTTTTGCTGTTTTACCTAATAACATACGCATTAAACCAAGAACAACAACAGATTTACCACTGTTAGGCTCAATTGTCGCAACATAAATTCCTTTACTCATTATTTCTGTTTATAAGAGTTTAAAAATACTACAAAACTCATAGAGTGTCTAAGTATCCAAACACATTTGTTTAAAATTAATCTTTGGGCAAAATTACTACCTCATTGTTGATGTTAAGCTGATATTTGTCATAAACATCAAATTGGTTAACCAATTTAGTAAAAATACTTATACAAAACTAATACCTTCAAAAATTCAACTTAATGATATTTATCATACAATAAATGTAATCCATTACATCGCCATAAAAACTTGTGAGTTATTCAGAAGTTAATTCTCGAAATAAGCCTTCAAGACTTGCGTTTTTTTGATTTAGCTGAAGAATTTTTAATTGATTGTCATGCGCAAAATCAAATACATGCGAACGCATATCTTCAGATGTTTTAAAGGTAATTTCGTAAACAAAGCCATAAGTGTTTTTGACTTGCTCCACCTTTGGTAGTTTTAACAAAAAGGCATCTTCAACGCGATAATCAAATTCAACAATAACCACTTGCTCTTTTTCGTCTCTTAAATCTTTTAATTTTTTGTCAGCAACAATCTCACCTTTATTTATGATTATGACCCGGTCACACATGGCCTCAACTTCTTGCATTATATGTGTTGATAGAAAAACTGTTTTAGTTTTTCCTATGGTTTTGATGAGGTTTCTAATATCAATAAGTTGATTGGGGTCTAGGCCGGTGGTTGGCTCATCTAAGATTAATACTTCGGGATCATGTAATAAAGCGTTAGCCAATCCAACACGTTGTCTATATCCTTTGGAGAGTTGACCTATTTTCTTGTGAGACTCCGGCGTTAACCCAGTGAGTTCAATAACCTCTTCAATCCGAGGCTTACTTATTTTGTAAATATTGGCATTGAAACTGAGGTACTCCTTTACATATTGTTCCAAATATAAAGGGTTGTGCTCGGGTAAATAACCAACATTTTGTTGTACAGCCTTCGTGTTTTTTACTACATCAAATCCATTTACCTTGGCTATACCTTGATCTGCATGAATATAGGTAGTCAAAATTTTCATCATGGTGGACTTGCCAGCACCATTTGGTCCTAAAAAACCTACTATTTCAGGTTTCTTAACTCCAAACGAAATGTTGTTTAGCGCTTTTTGATTACCGTAAAGTTTTGTAACCCCTTCTACTTCAATGGACATATTTAAATTTATTTGTTCAAAAATAATTGATTATATAATGTAATGGAAGTTTTGCTATAAAATCTTTAAAACTTTTCATAATTCTGTAAAAAAGGTTTTTTGAGGTTTTGTTTTCTTAAATAATTCTTTACTTTAGCGGCATAATAAGAACGATGACAGTATATTATACATATTTTAACGACTATTTCTTTTTTAGCAAAGGAAACGAGACGTTGTGTGTATAATTTAAAACATAAATTAACATGATGAGTCTCGATGAAAATCGGGACTTTTTTTTGTTTAACGATTAATAAAAACCAATTCTTAAAAGGAATTAAAGTAATAAATTTTGATAAAAACAGTTGCAATACAAGGGGTTAAAGGATCTTTTCATCATATTGTGTCACAGCAATTTTTTGAAAACACTGTTCATTCTATTGAGTGTATGACATTTGATAGAGTGGTTGATTCTTTAATAATTGAAGAATGTGATGCGGCTATAATGGCTTTAGAGAATTCTATTGCCGGATCTATAATTCCTAATTATGCGCTCATAGACAAATATGGTTTGCATATCGTTGGCGAGCATTACTTAGATATACAACACAATTTAATGGCGCTTCCTAATCAAGCTATTAGTGACATAAAGGAAGTGTATTCTCATCCCATGGCATTATTGCAATGTAAAGAGTTTTTTAAAAAGCATCCGCATATTAAATTGGTAGAAGATAAGGATACGGCTGAAGTTGCTAGACGAATTCAAGAAGGTCAAATACCTGAAATAGCAGCAATTGCAAGTGTAGCGGCAGCCCAAATTTTTGAATTAAATATTTTAGCACATAGTATTCAGACTATAAAACATAATGAAACCCGTTTTGTTATTGTTAAGCGAACCAATTCTGAAGTTGCAGAAAATGAAATTAATAAAGCCTCGATTAAGTTTGAAGCCAACCATAAACGAGGAAGCCTTGCTACAATATTAAATGTATTGAGTGATTGTAAATTAAACCTAACAAAAATTCAATCTTTACCTATTGTAGAGACCCCTTGGAAATATGCTTTTTTTGTGGATGTAACATTTGAAAATTATGAAGATTTCAAAAAAGCAAAATCTGTTATAGATATTATGGGTGAAGGATTTAAAGTATTAGGGGAATATAAAAATGCCAAGGTATGATTGAAGTAGCAAACAGATTGCAAACTGTTGAAGAGTACTACTTTTCAAAGAAGCTAAGAGAGGTTGGTTTGCTTATTGCAAGCGGAAAACCTATTATTAGTTTAGGAATTGGAAGTCCGGATTTACAACCTCCAAAAAAAGTTTTGGATGCTATATCTGAAAGCTTCCAAGATGCTAATGCGCATAAATATCAAAGTTATCAAGGACTTCCTGAGCTTAGAAATGCCATTTCTAAATTCTATAAGGCGCATTTTTCTGTAAGCCTAAGCCCAAATACAGAGATATTACCATTAATGGGAAGTAAAGAGGGGATTATGCACATTTCAATGGCTTATTTAAATGAAGGCGATGAAGTGTTAATTCCAAACCCAGGATACCCCACCTATCAATCGGTTACAAAATTGGTTGGAGCTAAGGGCGTGCTTTATGAATTGGATGAAGCCAACAATTGGCAACCAGACTTTGCGGCTTTAGAAAAAACAGATTTAACTAAGGTTAAAATCATGTGGGTAAATTATCCGCATATGCCTACAGGGGCACAACCCTCAAAAACGGTGTTTGAAGATTTAGTGGCCTTTGGTAAACGCCATAATATTTTAATAGTCAATGATAATCCATACAGTTTCATTTTAAATGATGAGCCAAAAAGTATCCTAAGTGTAGAAGGGGCTAAAGATGTTTGTTTAGAACTTAACTCTCTAAGTAAAACGTTTAATATGGCTGGCTGGCGTGTAGGTATGGTTGTAGGCGATAGTGTGCATATTAAGAATATTTTAAAAGTAAAAAGTAACATGGATTCTGGTATGTTTTATGGCATTCAGAAAGGAGCTGTTGAAGCCCTAAAGTGTTCAAAAATGTGGTTTGCAACACTAAATAATGTATATAAGGAACGTAGAGATTTAGTTTGGAAATTGGCTGATGCATTAAATTGTACTTATGATAAAAATGCAACAGGTATGTTTGTTTGGGCTAAATTGCCGGCATATTTAAAGTCTGAAGAGTTTATTGATTTGGTGTTGAAGGAGAATCATATTTTTATAACACCGGGAACTGTATTTGGAACTAAAGGAGAAGGGTATATAAGGTTTTCTTTATGTGCCTCAACAGAGAACATTGAAGAAGCCATAGCAAGAGTAGAATAGATATGAAGAATATATACGCCATAGGGGTTGGTTTAATAGGAGGGAGTCTTTGTATTGATATAAAGAAAAATAATCCAGAGGTGGTTATTCACGGTATTAGTAGAAAAGAAACCACCTTGAACACAGCATTAGAGCTAGGTTTAATTGATAAAAAGGCAACTTTAGATGATCTTGCGAATGCTGATTTGGTTATAATTTCTATTCCGGTTAATGCGACTGTGCAGTTGTTGCCAACCGTATTAGACAAGATCTCAGATACTGGTTTGGTGGTTGATGCTGGATCTACTAAAGTGGATATTTGTAAGGCGGTTGAAAATCATCCTAAAAGAAGAAACTTTTTAGCAATGCACCCTATTGCAGGTACCGAGCATTCTGGACCTACGGCGGCTATTGAAGGGTTGTTCGCTGGTAAAACAAATATTGTTTGTGAAGTAGAAAAAACAACTTTTAAACTTCAAGAAAAAGCTTTGAAATTGTTTACCGATATTGGTATGCGCATAAGATATATGAACCCAGAAGCACATGATAAGCACATAGCCTACATGTCTCACTTGTCACATATCAGTTCATTCATGTTGGGAAAAACAGTTATTGAGAAAGAGAAGAATGAACGTGATATTTTTGACATGGCAGGCAGTGGATTTGCTTCAACAGTACGTTTAGCAAAAAGTTCCCCAGAAATGTGGACACCTATTTTTGAACAAAACAAAACCAACGTCATCGAGACCTTGGAAGAATATATAGAAAACCTGACTCAGTTTAAGGAGTTAATGCAGGCAAATGATTTTGATGCCATTAATACTGAGATGAAAAATACAAATCACATTAAAGATATATTAAAAGGAATTAGTCAAGAGTAAAATTATGGAAAACAACAAAGAAATGAGAGCCTGGTTAGATGATTTAAACTTAAATCATCCTTTAGTAATTGCTGGACCATGCAGTGCTGAAACAGAAGAGCAAGTTTTAAAAATAGCCCATGAGCTTAAAGATACTGATGTAAGCTATTTTAGAGCAGGTATATGGAAGCCAAGAACTAGACCAGGTATGTTTGAAGGGGTTGGAGCCTTAGGTTTAAAATGGTTACAAAAAGTTAAGGAAGAAACTGGAATGAAAGTATGTACGGAAGTTGCTAATGCAGCTCACGTAAAATTAGCATTAGAGCATGATATTGATTTATTATGGATTGGTGCACGTTCTACAGTGTCTCCTTTTATCATGCAGGAAATTGCAGATGCGCTAGAAGGTACAGATAAGCCCGTATTAATTAAGAATCCAGTAAATCCAGATTTAGCTTTATGGTTAGGAGGCATTGAAAGAATTTACAAATCTGGTGTGCAAAATATTGGAGCAATTCATAGAGGGTTTTCTACATACGCGAAAACAAAATTTAGAAATACGCCAGAATGGCAATTGGCTATTGAGTTTCAGAACAAGTTTCCTGATATTCCATTAATTAATGACCCGTCTCATATTACTGGAAAAAGAGATATGATTATGGAGGTGTCTCAAGAAGCTTTAGATTTAAACTTTGACGGTTTAATGATTGAGACACATTATGATCCTGAAAATGCATGGAGTGATGCTGCACAGCAAGTAACACCTGAAACTTTAGTTCAAATAATGGTAGATTTAAAAATTAGAAAAGAAGGCAGTTCTGAAGAAGATTACAATAAAACATTAAATACTTTAAGAGCCCAAATTGATGTTGTTGATAATCAAATTATAGAGTTATTAGGCAAACGTATGGAAGCTGCAGATGGTATTGGAGCTCTAAAGAAAACTAAAAACGTTGCGGTTTTACAAAATAAACGATGGAACGAGATTTTAGGAAAAATGGTTATTGAAGGGGAGCAGCATGGTTTAAGTGAAGAGTTTATTCTAAGAATGTTTAAGGCGGTTCATCAAGAATCAATTAATCATCAAGAAAAAATAATAAACGGTTAGTATTAAAAAAGCCTCCCATTGGGAGGCTTTTTTAATTTTAAAGTAAAATAATAATTACAGTTTATTTCTTTTGAAAATAAAACGCGTAATAAAGATGCCACTACCATCACCTTTTCCGGCGTCACTCTCAACGGCACTTGTTACATAAGCCAATTCCCAGCCATCAGCAACCATAGTATTGATTTTAGAGGTAATTACAGCATCGTTTGCAGCAATATTTTGAAAACGAATGCCACCAATATTAAAAAAGTTTAAGAGTTTAGTTTCGTCATAGTTTTTAACTCTTATATCGCTTCTATCAGATTTATTTCTATGCGAGTCTTCTTCAGTTTGTGAACTGGTGTAGTCCTGGTAGTTTTTTTCTTCATTGGCACTTATAATTCTTGAACGTCCAGCACCACTAGAAACTATAGATTCAACACTAGTTACTATTTTATATTCAATTTGTGCATTAGTTTCAATAGTAGTAAATAGGGCAATTGTAATAACCATTAATAGCTTTTTCATTTTTTATAGTTTTAGATTTAAATAACGAATATAGATATTTATCCGGTAGTGTTGGAATGGTGAAATCCAGATTAGTCTAAATCTTTATTTATTGCCTTGATATGGCGTTTTTCATTTTAATTATGTCATATTCTTAAGCGTGTTTTAATGTAATTGGCTATTTTTGATAAACTATTATGACAGGAAAAGTATATAAATCAACAGGGAGCTGGTACACCGTCAAGACAGAATTGGGGCATACCTATGAATGTCGTATCAAAGGTAAGTTTAGAATTAAAGGTATTAAAAGTACCAACCCAATAGCAGTTGGAGATGTTGTTGATTTTGAAGTAGAAACAAATAATAATCAAGAGTCTGGGATTATTCATAATATTCATGAACGAACGAATTATATTGTTCGGAAATCCGTAAACTTATCCAAACAAACCCATATTATAGCGGCGAATTTAGATCAAGTATTTTTATTAATAACAATAAATAACCCGCCTACATTAACCAGTTTTATAGACCGTTTTTTGGTTACAGCCGAAGCGTATTCCATTAAAACCGTATTGTTGTTCAATAAAATTGATGTTTATGATAAGGATACACTTGATGAGGTTCGGTATTTAGCGCATATTTATAGGCAGATAGGTTATGAATGTATTGGTGTTTCTGCTAAAACAGGTAAAAATATCGATAAGGTAAAGGCTTTGATGCTTGGTAAAGTGAGTATGTTCGCGGGGCATTCCGGTGTTGGTAAATCAACGCTGGTAAATACAATAGAGCCAGATTTAAATATAAAGACTAAAGCAATTTCTAGTCTACATATGCAAGGCCAGCATACCACTACTTTTGCCGAAATGTTTGATTTAAGTTTTGATGCCAGAATTATAGATACACCGGGAATAAAAGGCTTTGGGGTAGTAGATATGGACAAGGAAGAGTTGGGCGATTATTTTCCAGAAATTTTCAAGCTGAAACAAGATTGTAAATTTAATAATTGTTTGCATATCAAGGAGCCAAAATGTGCCGTGAAAAAAGCGCTGGATGAAGATCAAATTACGTTCTCTCGGTACAGAAGTTATTTGCAAATATTAGAAGGAGAAGATGAGCATTACAGAACCGATATTTGGGATAAAGAATGAAGGTTGTAGTACAAAGAGTCTCTAAAGCAAGTGTTACTATTGCGCAAAAAAAGGTAGTGTCAATAGCGAATGGCCTTTTAATATTGCTAGGTGTAGTTAATGAAGATACTATTGAAGATATTGGTTGGCTTACCAACAAAATAGTGAACCTTCGTGTTTTTGGTGATGATTCTGGAGTGATGAATACATCAATAAAAGACATAAATGGCGAAATAATCGTGGTTAGTCAATTCACGCTTCATGCCTCAACAAAAAAAGGAAACCGACCCAGTTATATTAAGGCGGCTAAGCCAGATGTGGCCATACCCTTATATCAAAGTTTTATTAAACAACTTGAACAGGATTTAGGAAAAAGTGTCCAAACTGGTGAATTTGGAGCCGATATGAAAGTTGAATTAATTAATGATGGCCCAGTTACTATAATCATGGACTCAAAAAATAAAATATAATGGCATCAATATTTGGTCATGCTGCAGTAGGATTTACGCTGTCTAAAATCATCGATAATAAAAATTTAAAATGGTTGTTAGTTTTAGCCATATTTTCAACTATTTTACCAGATTTTGATGTTGTTGGATTTCGAATGGGAATACCTTATGAGGCACCTCTTGGTCATAGAGGTTTTACACATTCTATTTTATTTGCCATTTTATGGGCCTTTTTATTAATGATTGTTTTTGGGAAACAAAATAAGTGGGTTTGGTTTATCGTTATTTTTTTATCTACCGTTTCCCATGGTATTTTAGATGCCATGACCACGGGAGGGGAGGGCGTTGGTTTTTTTATTCCGTTTAACAATGAACGTTTCTTTTTCCAGTTTAGAGGCATAGAAGTTTCCCCAATGGGTATAAGGTCCTTTTTTTCAGAATGGGGACTAAAAGTGCTGTTCAGCGAATTTAAGTACGTCCTGCTACCATGTTTTCTTGTTTTTATTGTAGGATTTTTAACTAAAAAGTTATATTTGGTTTTTAAGTAAGATTATGATTTTAATCATATAAGTTGTATTCAGCTTAAATTATATTTACAACGAGCACCAAACTTAACCTAGAGTACATGAATTCAAAAATGAAGGTTAACATTTTCTTTTTGTTAATCAACCTTTTGGCATTTTCACAGACAGAATTATATAGTAGTTTTACTATATCTAAAGATCTTGCCAATCAAGCCAACGCCGTTATTCGGTCAAACGATATAAACATCAACTTAAAATCTTCAAATGAAATGCTTGTTGTTCAAAAGCGTATTATTACGGTTTTAAACAAAAATGGTAATGATGCCGTTGATGCCTATGCTTACTATGACGATGTTACTAAAATAAAGGCGTTAGAAGCCGTAGTTTATAATGCTTCAGGTAGTCAAATAAAGAAAATCAAAAAAAATGATTTTAAGGATGTAAGTGCGGTAAATGGGGGTACGTTATATTCAGATTCTAGGGTGAAATATTTAGAATATACACCAATTACTTATCCTTATACTATTGAGTTTACCTGTGAAGTGTCTACCAGTAATACCGCGTTTATAGATTCATTTAGACCTATAGAAGGGTATTTTGTAAGTACTGAGAACAGTTCTTACACCATCGATTTTCCGGAAGGCTTTACGATTTTAACCAAAGTGAAAAATTTCACGGATGATGTCCTTAAAAAATCAGAAGGTGCTAACAAAATACATTATGAGGTTAAAAATTTAGCCGCATTAAAACCTGAAATGTATAGTCCTTCTTTTTTTGATATCGCACCAAAGGTCTTGTTAAGATCTACGCATTTTACATTAGAGGGTGTAGAGACAACGGTTGAAAATTGGAATGACTTTGGAAAATGGATGTATAATGATCTTATAAAAGACACACACGATTTACCGCAAAGTACTATTTTGGAAATTCAAGAATTGGTAAAAAATGAAAATACTGATTTAGATAAAGCCAAAAAAATATACCAATACGTGCAGGATAAGACGCGATACATTAGTGTCCAAGTTGGTATTGGAGGTTGGAAGCCTTTTAATGCTTCAGAAGTTGATAGACTGGGTTATGGAGATTGTAAGGCCTTAACTAATTACACCATGACACTGTTACATGCTGCTGGTGTCAAATCAAATTATGTTGTGGTTTATTCTAAAGACGGACAAAGAAGTCTAGAAAAGGATTTTGCTTCAATACAAGGCGATCATGTGATACTGAATATTCCACAAGAGACGGGTGAAGATATATGGTTGGAATGTACAAGTCAGAAATTACCCTTTGGGTTTATTGGCGATTTTACTGATGATCGTGATGTTTTGGTTGTATCTTCTGAAGGTGGAAAAATTCAACACACTAAAAAATATGAAGTCGATGAGAGTTTACAAATTATAAAAGGGCATTATAGCATATCAAAAGACGGATTAATTGAGGCCAAAGCAACCTTTCAGTCTAAAGGGATTCAGTATGATAACAAATATTGGCTTGAGACCGAAACTGAGCGTGAATTGGATAAACATTATAAAAACCGTTGGGGCTATATAAATGATATAACAATCAAAGATATGCGTCTTCATAATAATAAAGATCAAATTGAATTTATTGAAGATATTAGTTTTCAAGGCGATAATTATTCTAAAATTATTGGCGATAGAATGCTGGTTCATGTTAATGCCTTTAATAGAAATGAGCATGTGCCAGACCGATACAGAAATAGAAAATTACCGTTAAAAGTAAAAAGAGGCTTTAAAGATTTGGATGAGGTAGAAATTAAGATTCCAGCTGACTACGTAGTAGAGTCATTGCCAAAAAACAATAGTATAGAAAACAAATTTGGAGTGTATAAAACAGAGGTCATTGTAAAGGACGAGCATACGCTTGTTTATAAAAGAGAGTTTACCATTAAAGACGGCGAATTCCCAAAAGAAGACTATACGGCATTCCGTGACTTTTATAAAACAGTGGCCCGACAAGATAATGCTAAAATTGCTTTAATAAAATCCTAACTTAACCTATATAAAATGAAAAACATCGTACTTTTTATGGGGCTCATTTTTGCCCTTTCCTTGCCGGCTCAGGATTATGAGTTTGGAGATATATCTAAAGAAGAATTAAAAGAAGCGTACAGTCCCATTGATAGTAATGCGAGCGCGTCTTACCTGTATACTTATCGTAAAACATATGTGGATTACCAACAATCAACTGGATTTCAGTTGGTAACTGAAGTGCATGAGCGCATAAAAATATATAATAAAGAAGGTCTTGATTATGCAACTAAGTCGGTTAAACTTTATAAAAGCGGTAATGATGACGAGCAAATACTTGGAATTAAGGGGTATACCTACAGTTTAGTTGGAGATGAAATCATTAAGAATAAATTAAAAAAGGACGGTATTTTTAAAACAGAATTATCAAAATATAGAAATGAAGTCAAGTTTACCATGCCTAATGCAAATGAAGGAAGTGTCATTGAGTATAAGTATAGGGTCAATTCCCCGTTTGTTACTAATGTTGATGAATTTGTATTTCAGCATGATATTCCTGTAAAAAAGTTAAAGGCCAAATTTGCTAGCCCTGAGTACTTTAATTTTAAATTAAATACCAAGGGTTATATGGCTGTGGCGCCTCATGTGGAGCGGAAACCAGGGAAAATCACTTTGAATAATAAATCAAGAACAGGAGGGAGTAGCTTGACGGATGCCGTACGTACCACATATAGTTCGGAGAATATAGACTTTATAACTACGGTTTCTACTTATGAACTTGAGAATATACCGGCCTTAATTCAGGAACCATTTGTTAACAATATTGATAATTATAGGTCAGCAGTAAAATATGAATTGTCATATACACAATTTCCAAATTCTGGAACTGAGAATTACTCCACCACATGGGAGGATGTAATTAAAAAGATATACCAGAGTTCAAGCTTTGGTGATGAGTTGTCAAAGACAAGTTATTTTAAGGACGATATTGACGCTTTAATTGCAGATGTTTCAGATCCAATGACAAGAGCAAGTAGAATTTACAATTTTGTAAAGAATAGAATTAAATGGAATGGATATAATGGCTACTTAGTTGATGAAGGCGTGAAAAAGGCCTATAAATCTCAAGTTGGAAATGTTGCAGAAATAAATTTAATGTTAACAGCAATGCTTAATTATGCCGGAGTAAAAGCGTATCCAGTTTTGGTTAGTACCAGACAGCATGGAGTTCCCCTTTTTCCAACAAGAGAAGGCTTTAATTATGTCATCACTTATGTAAAAGAGGTCAATCAATCTTTTTTACTGGATGCAACAAGCGATTATTGTTTACCAAATATTTTACCGTTTAGGGCTTTAAATTGGCAGGGGCGAATAATTACGGAGCATGGGAATTCTCAATTAATTGATTTGTATCCAAGTGATTTATCAAAGAACGTGTATTCTGTTATGGTTAAGATGGATAGTGAAGGCACAATTTCTGGTGGCTATAGAAGTATGAAAACAGGTCACAGTGCCTTGGATTATAGAATAAAATATAATAATCGAGATGAAGATGAGTATTTAGAGGATCTTGAAAATAAATATGGAGGACTTGAAGTGTCAGACTTTAGTGTGAAGAACGAAAATGATTTAACCAAGCCAGTAATGGAATCCTATAAGTTTGTAAAAGAAGCCCAAGCTGATAAAATTGGTGATAAATTATATTTTTCACCCATGTTTTATTTTAAGATGGATGAAAATCCATTCAAGTTAGAGCAAAGGGATTATCCCATTGATTTTGGTTACCCATCAAAAAACACGTATAAGATAACGATTAATATACCTGAGGGCTATGAAATTCAAGAGTTACCAAAGGGTGCGGCAGTGGCCTTGCCAGATAATCTAGGCATTTTCAAGTATAATGTACTTGCTAAAGACAGAAACATCCAATTAATTGTTTCTACACAAATAAATAGTGCAATTGTAACGCCAAACCATTATGAAATTCTAAAAATGTACATATCTCAATTAGTTGAAAAAGAAGCTGAGCAGATTGTAATTTCCAAAGTGTAATAGTGATTTCCTTTTAATTGTTTAACAAGTTATCTAGTAAAAGTTAAAAACGTATTTTTATCTTTTACTAGATAACTATATTTCAATGAAAATACAAAACGCACAAAAAGAAGTTGATGACTGGATAAACGAGCATGGTGTTCGTTATTTTAATGAGCTAACCAATATGGCGCAACTCACTGAAGAAGTTGGTGAAGTGGCACGAATTATTGCCAGACGCTACGGTGAACAAAGTGAAAAAGAAAGCGATAAAGACAAAGATCTAGGTGAAGAACTTGCCGATGTTTTATTCGTTGTTCTGTGTTTGGCAAATCAAACAGGGGTAGATTTGCAAGAAGCATTTGATAAAAGAATGTACAAGAAAGGAAAACGAGACCACGATAGACACCATAATAATGAAAAATTAAAGTAAATTTGCATTCCTTTAAATTGAATTAAAAAGTATGCACTTTACCCTACATAAATCAACAATAGCGAAAGAATCAACGGTTCAAATTACGGGTTCTAAAAGTGAATCCAATAGATTATTACTCTTACAAGCCTTATATCCAGAGTTTAAATTAGATAATGTTTCTAATTCAGATGATAGTAATTTAATGATTAAGGCATTAAACTCAGACCAAACGGTAGTTGATATTCACCACGCAGGCACAGCAATGCGCTTTCTAACGGCATATTTTTCAATACAAGAAGGTAGAGAAACGGTTCTAACCGGTTCAAAAAGAATGAAAGAGCGCCCTATTAAAATATTAGTAGAGGCTTTGCAGGCACTTGGCGCGGAGATTAGTTTTGAAGAGAATGAAGGGTATCCGCCTATTAAAATTTTAGGTAAAAAACTAACCAAAAGTAAAGTGTCACTTAATGCCAATGTAAGTAGTCAATACATTTCAGCTTTGTTGTTAATTGCTTCAAAATTAGAAAATGGACTTGAATTATCACTAGAAGGAGAGATTACCTCAGTGCCTTATATAAAAATGACGTTGAGTTTACTTGATGAAATTGGTGTAGAATCGTCATTTATTGATAATGTGATCACGGTAAAGCCCAATGCAAAAACTTTAAAAGCAAAAACGCTTACTGTTGAGTCAGACTGGTCTTCGGCCTCGTATTATTTTAGTATAGTAGCTTTAAGCGACGTTGGTACTCAAATAACTTTATCCTCGTATAAAGAAAATTCTTTACAAGGAGATTCGGTGTTGGTGAATATTTATAAGCATTTTGGAGTGTCTTCAACATTTAAAGAAAACCAATTGGTGCTAAAGAAAGTAGATGCTAACCTGGAGCCATTAACGCTAAACTTAAAAAACGCCCCAGATATAGCACAAACGATTGCAGTTACATGTTTTGCTCTTGGTTTAGCTTGTGACTTGACAGGCCTTCATACCTTGAAAATTAAGGAAACTGACAGGTTAGTCGCTTTAAAAACAGAAATTGAAAAGTTAGGAGGAGCGGTTGAAATCACCGATAAATCTTTGCATTTAGCACCGTCAAATGTTATCAAGGAAATGGTGCCTATTGCAACATATCACGATCATAGAATGGCCATGGCATTTGCGCCACTAGCCTTAAGGGTGCCTATTGTAATTGAAGAAGCTATGGTTGTTTCTAAATCTTATCCTACTTTTTACAAGGACTTAGAAACGCTAGGTTTTCAAATAACTAAATAAAAATCACGTATTTACTTGACAACCCCTGTGCTCAGATTGTATATTTGCAGCTTTCTTGTAAAATAAAGTATACAAAACATTATTCCGTTGCCTATTAGTTATTGTAAATAGTGTCAATAATTAAATTAGCAACTAAAAACAAAAACGATTATATGAAATTATCAAACTTCGGATTTGAATTGCCAAATGAATTATTAGCTGAGTATCCTGCAGAAAATAGGGATGAATCGCGTTTAATGGTTTTAAACAGAAAAGAACAAACTATTGAGCATAAAATGTTCAAAGATATCATCGATTATTTTAATGAAGATGATATTTTAATATTGAATAATACGAAAGTTTTTCCGGCGCGATTATATGGTAATAAAGAGAAAACTGGCGCTAGAATAGAAGTGTTCTTATTAAGAGAGCTAAATGAAGAGCAACGCCTTTGGGATGTTTTAGTTGATCCAGCGAGAAAGATAAGAATTGGAAATAAATTATACTTTGGTGATGATGATACGTTGGTAGCAGAAGTTATTGATAACACAACATCAAGAGGCCGTACATTACGTTTCTTATATGACGGATCATATAGAGAGTTTAGAATAAAATTAAACGAATTAGGAGAAACACCGCTACCTAAATATATTAAAAGAGATGTTGAGCCGGAAGATGAAGACCGTTACCAAACTATTTTTGCTAAAAATGAAGGTGCTGTTGCGGCACCTACAGCTGGGCTTCACTTTTCAAAACACCTTTTAAAACGATTTGAAATCAAAGGGATTAATTTTGCTGAGGTTACGCTTCACGTAGGTTTAGGAACGTTTAATCCAGTTGAAGTAGAGGATTTGTCTAAACACAAAATGGACAGTGAAGAACTTAGGATTGGTCCAGAAGCTGTAAAAATTGTGAATAAAGGTCTTAAAGAAAAAAGACGTATTTGTGCAGTAGGAACAACAGCAATTCGAGCAATAGAAAGTGCTGTGTCTACAAATGGTGAATTAAATGAATTTGATGGATGGACGAATAAATTTATTTTTCCACCGCATGATTTTAGTATTGCCAATTGTATGGTTACCAATTTTCATACGCCAAAATCAACTTTATTAATGATGGTTTCTGCATTTGCTGGTCATGATTTTATAAAGCGCGCCTATGAAGAGGCTATCAAAGAAGGTTATAAATTTTATAGCTACGGTGATGCTATGTTAATCATCTAATTAACAGATATAAAAATAATAATGAGCCTCTTTTTTTAAAGAGGCTTTTTTAATTGGCGTTTATCAGAGGATCTCGTTTTATCAAACGAAGTCTTAAATCAAAATATCAATTCCTTTCACTATTTTTGCATGCAAATGGAAATTAAGAAAAAAGACATACGTGCGCTTACAAAAGAGCAACTCAGAGTATTTTTTGTAAAAGAAGGCGATAAAGCATTTCGCGGAAATCAAGTGTATGAATGGCTATGGCAAAAGGCAGCATATTCTTTTGAAGATATGACGAATATCTCAAAAGAGACAAGGCAAATGCTTGAGGATAATTTTGTAATTAATCACATTCGAGTAGATACCATGCAACGCAGTAATGATGGTACTATAAAAAATGCTGTGCGTTTGCATGATGGACTAATTGTAGAATCGGTTTTAATTCCAACTTCAACCAGAACCACAGCTTGTGTGTCTAGCCAAGTTGGTTGTAGTTTAGATTGTAAGTTTTGCGCAACATCACGATTAAAACGTATGCGTAATTTAAATCCTGATGAAATCTATGATCAGGTTGTTGCTATTGATAACGAAAGTAGATTGTATCATAACAGACCACTAAGCAATATAGTCTTTATGGGGATGGGAGAGCCGCTTATGAATTATAATAATGTCATAAAGGCAATAGATAAAATCACCTCTAAAGAAGGATTAGGAATGTCTCCTAAAAGAATTACCGTATCAACTTCAGGTGTACCTAAAATGATTAAAAAAATGGCTGATGATGAGGTAAAATTTAATTTAGCTGTTTCGCTACATTCAGCGGTGGACGAAGTACGAACATCTATAATGCCGTTTAATGAAACATTTCCTTTGCAAGATTTACGTGAGTCTTTGGAATACTGGTATACAAAAACACAACGAAAAATAAGTTATGAATACGTAGTTTGGAAGGGCATTAATGATACCCAGAATGATATTGATGCCTTTGTGAAGTTTTGTAAATATGTGCCATGTAAGGTGAATATAATTGAGTATAACCCAATTGATGATGGGGAGTTTCAACAAGCATCTAACGAGGCTTTAGAGAATTACATCCGTACTTTAGAGCAAAACAGAATTGTTGTTAATGTGCGTCGAAGCCGAGGAAAGGATATTGATGCTGCTTGCGGACAATTAGCCAATAAAACGTAAAAAAGTATTTTCTAAGGCCTATATTTGATGGCTCATAAAATAATTATTTGAAAATAGTAGAGCAAATAAAAGATCCCATTGACTACGAAATGGAACTTTTTGAACAAAAGTTTCAACTTTCTATGTCTAGTAAAGTAGCTTTACTCAACAGAATTACGCATTATATTGTAAATCGGAAAGGCAAACAAATGCGTCCTATGTTTGTTTTTTTGGTTTCAAAAATGGTGTCTAATGGAGAAGTTAGTGAACGTACCTACAGAGGAGCTTCGGTTATTGAGCTTATTCATACTGCTACTTTGGTTCATGATGATGTGGTTGATGATAGTAATAGAAGACGTGGATTCTTCTCGGTTAATGCGCTTTGGAAAAATAAAATAGCTGTTCTTATTGGTGATTTTTTGCTATCAAAAGGTTTGTTGCTCTCTATAGATAATAATGACTTTGATTTGCTTAAAATTATTTCTATTGCCGTTAGGGAAATGAGTGAGGGCGAACTGCTACAAATTGAAAAAGCCCGAAAACTGGACATTACCGAAGACGTTTATTATGAAATTATACGTCAAAAAACGGCCACTTTAATTGCCGCGTGTTGCAGTTTAGGTGCTGCATCGGTAAAACCAGATTCTCAACATGTTGAAACCATGCGGTATTTTGGTGAATTAATAGGTATGGCATTTCAAATAAAAGATGACTTATTTGATTATGGCGACACACAAATAGGAAAACCAACGGGGATTGATATTAAAGAACAAAAAATGACTTTACCATTGATTTATGTATTAAATCAAGCGTCTAAGAAAGATAAAAAGTGGCTTATTAATTCCATAAAAAATCATAATAAGGATACTAAACGCGTAAAGGAGGTTATTGCTTTTGTAAAAGACAATGGCGGACTAGATTATGCGGTTTCTAAAATGAAGGAATTTCAGATTAAAGCATTAGGGTTATTGGAGGATTATCCTGAATCAAAATTTAGAACCTCTTTAGAGCTTATGGTGAATTATGTTATTGATAGGAAGAAATAATAGGTTTCAGCCCAGAGAAAATATATAAAAATAAAAAAAGCCAATAGTTGAAAAGACACTATTGGCTTTTTTTATAGGTTCTTTACTGGATTAGTCTTCTACTTTAGTTAAGGATACAGCTATAGCTTCACCATAGGTCATAATTACGACTTGGCCAACATGTAATTTTTTAATAAGTTCTTCATCTTCAACATCAATGGTCGTGTAATTGCCTTGAGGCCCCTTTATGGTCACATACATATAGGTCAAATTTATAACTTGAATAGTAACTACAGCTTTGACCATAGCTCCAATTACCACGCCTGGTTCCATGTCCATTCCCGCTTTTTCTGCATCAGCAATAACCATTAACGGTTCTGCTATTTCTTCCTCCGTGGGTTTACGGAATTCTGCTTTTAAAAATTTGTAAAAACCAAAAGTAATGACTTCACCAACTGCTATTTCATCAAATCGTTTTACATCTTCGCCTGCAGTAAAGGTGTGTAATTCACCTTCACTTCCTATAACTGTTATTTCACGGGTTTCTTTGTTAATCTCTTTAATTGTGCCCATTAATTCAACATAAGCCACTTTTTCTTTTGTAGGCATGTCATTTTTCGCTTCTTGAGCAAATGATAAATTGAAGGTCAAAAGAAATGTAAGCAATAGAATGGGGTAGTTCCTTAGGAATTTCATAATTTTAAATGGTATTAGTTGGAAATTGTTCTTGCTTAACAAAATAATTAAAATTATTGGCTTTTGGTCCATTTGTGAGCGTAGTTTTTTGATTGGAAAAAAATAAAAGCAACCCTAGGCAACCATTTGTTTAAATATTGCGTCTTTATAAATAGAGGACCTAATGAAAACATTCTTGAAAGTTATTCAATTACATAAAAATGAATCGCATTTGATTCAAAAGGCAATAAAGCAAAACAGAGATGCGCAGCGTATTTTGTTTGATTTACACGCCCCTAAAATGTTAAGTGTTTGCAGGTATTACATAAAAGATTTACAGCATGCTGAAGAGGTCATGCTAAATGGATTTTTTAAAGTGTTCTCAAATCTAGAGCAATATCAAAGCTCTGGAAGTTTTGAAGGATGGATAAGAAAAATTATGGTTAGGGAATCTATTTCTTATTTACGCCAAAAAAAACAAATTGAATTTGCTTATGAGGATGTGGAATCTGAACAGGAGGTTTTTGATCCCGTAGCGAGTGATATTGAAGTTGCTGAGATACAACAATTAATAGATGGCTTACCGGCAGGTTATAAAATGGTTTTTGTTATGTATGCTATTGAGGGCTATAAGCACCATGAAATATCAGAAATTTTAAATATTTCCCCTGGTACATCAAAATCGCAGCTCTTTAAGGCGCGCAAAATGCTTCAACAAAAAATTGAAGAATTAAAAAAGTTAGATTATGGAATTAAATGAATTAGATAGATCTATTAAAGAAAATCTTGAGAAAAGAAGCATTTCGCCTTCAGCGGATGCTTGGAATTCACTTTCTAATCGGTTGGATGCTGATACGGAAAAGAAAAAGAATCATAGAACGTATTGGATGCTTGGTTTGGCAGCAAGTTTAGTTGGTGTACTGCTAGTTGTGACACAATGGGGTGGTGGTGAGGATATAATGAAAGATGAACCTTTCAAGGTTGTTGTTGTCCCAAACGTTACTGAGACCGAAGCGGTAAAACCCATTCAACAAAATGTATCTAAAGAAAAAGATAAAAGCGTTCAACAAGATCTCGTAAAAGCAGAACAGGAGCCCAAAAATAAAACAGTTATTAAAGAAATTATTAGCGCTAAAAATTCACAAAAGATAGCCTTAGAAAAGAATCAAACGGAAGCCCCGGCCAAGACTCAGGAAAACTTATCAATTCAAGCGCCTGCACCGGATAAAAACCTAACATTTGAACAGCAAAAGATTCAAGATGTTGTGGCCGAAGTACATGCATTAAAAGATAAAAATATAGAGGTAACGGAGGCTGATATTGATGCATTACTTTTTAAAGCTCAAAATGAAATAGCACATAAAAGATTATATCAAGAATCAACAGGTAAAGTTGATGCTAATGCTTTGCTTCAAAGTGTCGAACAAGAATTAGATCAGTCGTTTAGAAGTAAAGTACTAGAGGCTTTAAAGGCGAGTTATAATTCTGTGAAAACATCTATAGCGCAACGTAATAAATAAAAATCAATCATAATAAATCAATCAACGCCTAATACAGGCAAAAAAACGAACAGCAATGCAAAAAATTACTTTGTTATTAGTGCTTTGTGCACTATGTCTTTCTGGGCAACTCATCAATGCCCAGGATACCATTCCAAACGTGAATACCCTAAAAATTGAATCGCTTAAAAAGAGTAAAATAGAAGTTGAGGAAGAGGAAAAATCACTTTTAAAAAAAGACGTCGAAGCTATTAATGAACAAGTAGCCAATGGAACGATTACCGAATCTGAAGCGGAAGCATTAAAACAAGAGGCAGCTCAAAAAAGAGCATTGAATATTGAAAATAGAGTAGCTATTATTGATAATAAAATTGAGCTTCTTGAAAGAAATGAGGAGGGTTATAATGAAGGTGAAGAAAAAAAGAAAAAACAAATAGAAATTATAATTAGTGATGATGATAGTGCGGATGGCTTTTTGGGAATTATAACCAAAGATGAGGATAAACCTAAGAAATATGACAAACGGACCTCAAGTCATTTAGTTTTTGCTATGGGTTTTAATAACGCCATAATTGAAGGTGAAAAATTAGATGACTCACCATACAAATTGGGTGGTTCTAGTTTTATTGAATTGGGTTATGCATGGAAAACAAGATTACTCAACAATTCTAATTTTTTAAGATTGAAGTACGGGTTTTCTTTTCAGTGGAATAAATTAAATATTAAGGATAATCAATATTTAGTAAACAATGATGGTGTAATTAGTTTGGAGCCTTTTCCAAACGATGCTTGTGTTATTAAATTTAGAATGACCAATATTGTCTTTCCCGTTCATTTAGAATTTGGACCTTCTAGACGTATTGATAGAAGCAGTTATTATAGATATTCAACAAAAAAGCAACTAAAATTTGGTGTTGGTTTTTATGGTGGCTTCAATATTCAAACCATGCAGAAATTAAAATATACTGATGTTAATGGTAATAAGGCTAAAGATAAATTGAAGGGTGGTTATAATACCTCTAATTTGATTTATGGGCCCAGTGCCTATGTCGCATTAGGATGTGCTGCTTTATATTTTAAGTATGATTTAAATCCAATATTTAAAGATCAAGCAGTCAGCCAAAATAATATATCGTTGGGCCTTCGATTTGATATGAATTAGATTAATATACCGAAATAGTAAGCATAGCCATTGTTGTTAAAAACAAAATAATAAATAGGGGCATGACGAATTTTAACCATTTATCAAAGCCTATTTTAACTATTGCTAATGCAGCTAAAATTAAACCAGTAGGATTTATTAGGTAGAACAAGCCTAATCCGTATTGATAGGTGTCAACAATGGTTTCCCTGCCTATATGAACAATATCTGCTAGAGGTGAAATAATGGGCATAGTCAAGACTGCCATACCTGAGGATGAAGGCATGAAAAAGGATAAAGCACTATAAGTTATCAGCATAACATTTGTAAAAACTCCTTTGTTCATGCCTTCAGTCATTGTACTTGCATAATACAAAAGCGTATCACTAATCAAGCCGTCTTCCATAAGTATGGTGACGCCTCTTGCTATGCCTACAATAAATGCAACACTTAACAATTCAGCTGCACCTTTCACAAAGGCTTCAATAAAAACACCTTCTTCAATTCTTGCAATAAGACCTATAACAATAGCACCAACAAGAAATACCGCCGTCATTTCAACAAACCACCAATCCCAAAAAGAAACCCCAATAATCATAACAACAAAGCACAGTGAAAAAATAAGAATAATCAGTTTCAGCTTAGGTGTAAGTTTGATATTCTTGTTTAATTTATCTAATCCAAACAAACGGTTTAATTCTTCTTTTTGATCGTAAATAAGGGATTTACTCGGGTCTTTTTTTACGCGATTTGCATAGCGTAAAATGTATATTATGGTGATTGTTAAACAGAGAAAAAGCATGATTAATCTGTTAGTTAGTCCGGTAGTCCAACTAATGCCAGCGGCATCGGATGCAATAATAGTAGAAAACGGATTTATTGTTGAACACATGGTTCCAATAGCTGAACCAAGAAAAATACAGGCTAAACCAACCATAGCGTCGTATTTTGCAGCCAAGAATACAGGTATTAAAATAGGAAAGAATGCCATGGTTTCTTCAGCAAGGCCAAAAGTGGTGCCCCCTGCTGCAATGAGTGTGGTCACCAGGATAATGAGTACAAACTCCTTGCCTTTCAAAATTTTGGCGAGCCAAGAAATACCAGCATCAAATGCTCCGGTAAGGTTCATGATGCCAATTAAACCGCCAATAATGAGAATAAGAAAAATGATGTCTGCAGACGCAATAACACCTTTAATAGGTGATTCTACAAAATCTGTAAAACCCTGTGGTTGGGGGTTTAATTCATGATAAGTATTAGGAATTCCTATAGGCTTATATATGTCGCCATTAGTGAATTTTTCAATGGGGATTTTAATGTGTAATGATTCTAAGGTCTCTTGAGTAGCAGGTAATTCAATAACCTTGTCTTGCATAGTTTTGGTAAACGTATTGCTAGATGCGTTGTAGGCTAGGTTGTCATATTTACCTGCAGGTACTAACCAGGTTAATAGCGTAACAAATCCGGCGATAAGGAATAAAATAGTTTGGGCACTTGGAAACTTAAATTTCATCTTTATTATTCGGTGTTATTATCTACAGGACAAAGCCGGAAGTAGATTTTAATTAAGCCTAACTTACCAAAAAATAAATGAACGGAACGGTTCTTAAACAAATTAAAAGCGAAACCGAATAGGTTTAAGCCATACTTGCCCCTATTCGGTTTCCTTGATTTTAAAACTGAATGATTTAAAACTGGAATATTATAAGGTTAAAATATCCCCGGAATTCCTGGTAATTGCCCAACTAGTGCAAGCGACACAACGCAAATAATAAACATTATTCCTGGGATAATTAATTTTTCTTTTAGGCTGAGTTCTTTCGATCTATTTCGGTCGCCTATTAAACCCATATTATCAAGAAGCATGGTGAGTGCCCATCCAAAAACTGGATTTACAAAAGCACAGGCAAAAATACAAGTACCTGCACTTAGAGAATCATTGTGCTTTTGAACCATTTGCATACCTGCTTCTAGCAAAGGCAGAAATACGCCTACTATTAGTGCGATGCGCAATACGGGTTCCCACATGGCTAAATCCATTGGGTATCCAAATATTGATGCCAAAACACATAACAGGGCAGTTAATACTGCACCACCTGGAATGGGGCGTTTAGCAATAGCCGCTGGAATCATGTATGTACCCCAAGAAGAAGCAATATTACCACCGCCTAATAGAGAGCCAAATATTTGTCTTAAAGAGGAAACGGTCATAGTATCGTCTACATCCATCAAGACATCATCAGTGTTTTCAGGATAGTTAAGTTCTTGGAATACCCGATGTCCTAAGTAATCTGGAGACCACATCGCTACGGCTAAAATGGCAAAAGGTATAACTGCTATGAAATGACCAAAATTAGGCCAACCAATTTGCCAACCTGTTGTTTCTCCCCACCACCAGAACGGATTCATGTGCGGAAGGCCAGGGGTTGTAGTAAATTCAAAATTCATCCCCATCGAATAGGCTACAAGTCCAGCAATTAATGAGCATAAAGGGATGGCTAGCCAGCGCTTTTTTATACGTGCCAAATAGGCATAAATTAAAATAGTAATGCCGATTACAGCAAACGAAACGGATCCAGAGTCCGCATTAGAAGTCCAAGTTTCAAATTTAGTTATTTGTCCAATAAGCCCCATAGCGCCCAGATAAATCAATAATCCGCCTCTTACCCCAACACCGGTTAAAGTCATAAGTTTAGAGCCACCTTTTGTTAGACTTAAAATAATACCAAAAACACCTATTAGAATACCTAGAGCTAATGGATGTCCTCCGGCTGCGGCAATAATTGGGATTAATGGAATCATGGGGCCATGTGTTCCCGCAAGGTTAGCTCTGGGATTTAATATGGCCGAAAATAAAATAACAAAAATACCACCGGCAATTAAAAGCTCGAACCTCACATTTTCTGCGACAAACTCTGGTGAAAGTCCAAATTGTGCAGCAAAAGCAGCTACCATAGCGGTTACCATAACAACTTTTCCAATGGTTGCTGCTAAGGCTGGAACCCAATCTTCAAGTTCTATATTAAAATCTCTAAAAGGAAGATGAATGCGCCACCGTCTAAATTTCATGATGCTAAGCTCGTGCTCAAGATACTCTTCTCTTTTTTTGAATTCTTTTGATTTTTTGCGATTTTCCCTGTAAAAGTTCTTGTCTGATTTCTTCATTATGGTTTGGTTAATTCATGAAATATTGCAAGGGCAAATCTAATCACCATATTGAATTTTAAATATGAGGTTTGTCAGGTGAATATTATTTTGTGTTACTTATAGGGATAATTTTTATGAATTTTGGAAATAACCTCTTAGCTATTGATTGCGATGTGCTTTTAAAGCACATAATTTGTTATTTTTGCTGGTACTAAAACGCATTAGAATTGATATCCTCCTCAAGTATAGATAAAGTTTTTGAAACCGCCCGCGTTGAGGAGGTTATAGGTGATTTTGTGCAATTAAAAAAGGCGGGGACTAATTATAAGGGACTTAGCCCTTTTAGCGATGAGCGTTCACCTAGTTTTATGGTGTCACCAGTAAAACAGATCTGGAAAGATTTTTCTACGGGAAAGGGAGGAACAGCCGTATCTTTTTTAATGGAACATGAACACTTTACCTATCCTGAGGCCATAAAGTATCTCGCTAAAAAATATAATATTGAAATTGAAGAAACGGTTCAGTCTAATGAACAGAAGGAAAAAGCGAATGAACGTGAGAGCTTATATTTAGTAAGTGAATTTGCAAATACTTATTTTCAAAAAGTATTACACAAAACAGATCAAGGTAAATCTATAGGTTTAGGTTATTTTAAAGAACGTGGATTTACTGAAGAAACAATAAAAACATTTGAGTTAGGCTATTCATTAAATGAATGGCAGGCTTTTACTGATGAAGCCTTGAAGCAGGGGTATCAAATAGATTTTCTCGAAAAAACGGGGCTAACCATTGTTAAAGGTGATAAACGCTTTGATCGATTTAAAGGGCGTGTTATGTTTCCTATAAAAAGTATGAGCGGTCGTGTTTTAGGGTATGGAGGAAGAATCCTTATTGCGGATAAAAAAGCCGCAAAATATGTTAATTCGCCCGAGAGTGATATCTATCATAAAAGTAAAGTTCTATATGGTATTCATCATGCAAAGCAGAGTATAGCCAAGGAAGATAACTGTTATTTGGTTGAAGGTTATACTGATGTAATACAATTTCATCAAACAGGAATTAAAAATGTAGTTTCTTCTTCGGGTACTGCTTTAACATCTGAGCAAATTAGATTAATAAATAGGTTAACTAAGAATATCACAGTATTATTTGATGGGGATGCTGCGGGTATGCGCGCCTCTTTAAGAGGTATTGATTTAATACTTGAACAGGGTATGAACGTAAAGGTTTGCACCTTTCCAGAAGGCGAAGACCCGGATAGTTTTGCGAAACAAAATACGCTGGAACAGTTAACCTGTTATTTAAACGAAAACGCCAAAGATTTTATTCAATTTAAGGCTTCCATATTATTTGAAGAGTCAAAAAATGACCCGATAAAAAAGGCCGATACCGTAAGGGATATTGTCAATAGTATTTCTAAAATACCAGACCGTATTAAGAAAGAGATTTATATTCAAGAATGCGCTAGAATTATGGATATAAGTGAGGAAGTGCTTTTTAGTACACTTGCTCAAATGAATAAGAAGGACACTCAGGAAGAAAGTAAAAAAACTAAAACTGAGCAAAAGGCTTTTGAGGTTATTAGGCACCAACAGCAGCCTGTTAAAAAGGTTGATGTACAGTATGTGCTGGAGCGTAAAATTATTGAAACCTTGTTGTTATATGGTGATATGACTGAAGATTTTGAAGATCTGGTCTTAAAAGAAAATGACAAGGGAGAATTAACCTTAGAACCCGTTATACAGCAGGCTAAGGTTTTTGAGAAAATTTATTTGGATCTGCAAGATGATGAAATGGAATTTACCAATTCACAGTTTAAGACACTTTATTACACTATTATAGATCGTTTAAATCAAGATGCTACGTTTGAACTAAAGACTTTTGTGAATTCAGTTGATCAGGATATGGCCAATGAAATTACAACAATTCTAATGGAGGATGAACGTTACACTTTAGATAACTGGAATAGGATGAATATTTTTCCAAAAGAAAAAACCACTTCCGTAGCCCAATTAGTAAGTGAAACTATTTTGAGTCTGCGTTGTTTTTTAATCGATCAAAAAGTTAGGGAGTTTCAACAAGAAACACTTCAAAACAAAATAGACACGAATAGAAATATACTTGAAGAAGTAAAAGACTATTCGGGTCTAAAAATGTTGTTGTCTCGAAAACTTAATCGCGTACTATAAAGCTTGTGAGAGTTTAGCTTGATTTATTAAATCTACTAAATTAGTAACTTTCAATTTACGCATTAATCGAGCTTTATAAGTACTAACGGTTTTTTCGTTAATATCTAACTCTTTTGAAATTTCTTTGTTTTTCCTTCCAATGGTTAAAAGTTTGAGAACTTCAGCTTCTCTAGTGGAAAGTTTCTTGTAAAAGGTGCCACCTTTATTTACCCTTGAACCAAATGCAAGTTGTTGCGTTAAGTCGTTGCTCAAATAAATGCCGCCATCAGCAACTTTTAAGATGGCCTCATTAATGGTCATAACATTAACGGATTTACTAATGTACCCAGCCGCACCAGCTTTAATGGCGTTTATGGCATAAACTTCTTCAGGTTGACCACTAAGAATAATGGTTTTAATGTCTGGATAGTCATTTTTTAAATACCTTAAAAGTGTGAGCCCGTTGAGTTTTGGAAAGTCGGCTTCTGTTAAAATGATATCAACAGGATTATCCTTTACAAATTCAAGAATGTCCTCGCCATCATCTAGGCTTCCAACAATTTTAATGTTTGGTGATGCTGAGAAAAGCACTTCCAGTCCTTTTCTTGTAATTGGGTGATTGTCTGCTATTAATAATTTTATCATATTGAGAGAGTTTTATGTAATGTTCTGGGAACGATTACAAATGAGAGAAATAACTAGCTATAAAAGTAATACTTTTTTACATATATAACAATAATTATATTAATTCCTTAAGAATTTATCATTAATTCGTTAGGAATTTCACAAATAGGAATAGGAACCATTTTATGCTTGTTTGAGTTGTTAAAGCGCTTGTATATTTTGAAAACTTCGGCCTCTCTTCCTTCAAAGTCATTTAAAGACTTGCCTTTATCATCCATGGTCATGGCCCATTCTAATTCTGGATAAGAAGCGCCAATTTGGTCTTCATCACTTCTGGCGTCTCCAAAAAGACCATCGCTTGGCTGCGCTTTCATTATAGATTCTGGGACTTGTATGAACTCACCTATATTATATACTTGAGATTTTAGTAAATCGGCTATTGGGCTTAAATCTACACCACCATCGCCATACTTCGTGTAAAAACCTACACCAAAATCTTCAACCTTATTTCCTGTGCCTGCCACCAATAAATTATATAACCCTGCATAGTAATATAATGTAGTCATTCTTAACCTAGCACGTGTATTGGCTAGAGCCATATCAATAGTTGCTTGATCTCCATCAGAAAAAACTTCTGTTTTAAAGGCTTCAAAAACGGGGGTTAAATTTGTATGTGTATCGCTAACGTTTTCATACTTTGTCTTTAGTTGTGCAATATGCTCTTGAGCTCTAGTAACATGACTTTGCGCTTGATGAATGGGCATTTCAACGCATAATATATTAAGCCCAGTTTTAGCACAAAGCGTTGAGGTTACTGCGGAATCAATACCGCCGGATATACCAACAACAAAACCATTAACACCAGCATTAGTGGCGTAGTCTTTTAGCCAATTTACAATATGATCTACAACTTTTTCTGTCTGCATTTTTTAAATGAATTTTGTTATAAGAATGCTACCTTTGCAAACAAAAATAACCTAAACCGCTAATTTATTAAAATTTATGATGCCTAAGTTTTCATGGAAATCAGTTTCATTCATTTTTTTTGTTTTTACTTGTCTTGTTTCTTGTGGTAAAGCAGATAAATTAGAAGCCGAAATATCAAAAGTAAATACCGATATTGAGTTAGAGCGTTTTGATAGTTTATTTGCTGCAGTAACACCACAAGGATTGCCCGACCTCAAAGCAAAATACCCCTTTATGTTTTCTGATAAGTATCCAGATGCATTTTGGTTGGATAAAAAGGAAGATACCCTGCAGATTCAATTGTTTAATGAAGTATCTAAAACATTTGATGATTCTGAAGCATTAGAGCGGGAATTAGAAGATTTATTTAATCATTTGTCGTATTATTTCCATGAATTCAATCCGCCAAGAATCATTACGGTAACTAATGATGTAGATTATAGGAATAGAGTTATTGTAACAGATACCATAGCCGTTATTGCCCTAGATACGTATTTAGGTAGCGAGCATGAGTTTTATGGTGCTATCCCGAAATACATAAGAGCAGGGTTAACTAAAGAACAGATAGTGGTTGATTTAGCCACCGAATATGGTGAAAAGTATATTTTTCAGCCTCAGCGTAAGACCTTATTGGATGAGATGATTTATTTTGGAAAATTACTCTATTTTAAAGACCTCATTATTCCGTTTAAATCAGAGGCAGAACGGATTGGTTATACAGCATCTGAGTTAGATTGGGCCAGAGCAAATGAAGAATATATTTGGCGCTTCTTTGTAGAGCGCGAATTATTATACAGTAACGATGTGAAATTGCCAAGGCGATTCATAAACCCTGCGCCGTTTTCTAAATTTTATTTGGAGGACATTGATGCCGAGTCTCCTGGAAGAATAGGGCAGTATATGGGTTGGCAAATTGTAAGAGCTTTTATGAACAATAATGATGTGTCATTAAAAGAAATGCTTACGGCAGACACACAAGAAATATTTAACAAATCAAAATTTAAACCACGTAAATAATGGCAAATAAGGTAACTTCAAAAATAGAGCTTAATGTTGAATTGGACGAGAACCGTGTTCCTGAAAAATTGCATTGGACCGCTCAAGATGGAGGCATAAGTAATGAAGAAGCAAAAGCCATGATGTTAGCGGTTTGGGATGCGAACAAGCAAGAAACACTTCGTATTGATTTATGGACTAAAGATATGCCAGTAGATGAAATGAAAGTCTTTTTTCATCAAACCTTAGTGGCCATGAGTGATACCTTTTTAAGAGCAACCCAGGATGATAAAATGAGTGCTACAATGAAAGATTTTTGTGACTATTTTGCGGAAAAGTTAGAGTTGAAAAAATAGTTAGTTGCTATTACTGACCTCCTTAATTTCTTTTTGAAGGTGATCAAGGTATAGAATCCCATGTAAATGATCTATTTCATGTTGAAAGATTACAGAAGTGAATCCCTCAACGGTATCAGTGATATGGACGCCTTCCATGGTGTCATATTCCAGAGAAATGGTTAATGAACGACTGCTTAATGTATCGCTTCTATTTGGGATAGAAAGACAACCTTCTTTTACCTTTTGCGTCTTTTTTGAATATTTTGTGATTTTTGGGTTTAGATATACTTCAAAAGGCATATCTGGTTTGTCAAAACGTTGTACCCATATGATATTTTTTAAAACGCCTACTTGAGGAGCAGCAATACCAACGCCCATCGAGATACTATCTCTTACCGTTGCATAAAGGCGTTTTACAAATCGCTGTAAAACGGGATCTTTTAAGTCTGGTTTGATATAAGTACTCTTGGTTCTTAATAATAATGAATCCTTTTTATTGTTAATCTTATAGACACGCATGGGCGTAATGCTATCAGAATGCATTATTAAGTTAACTTCTTGAGAAGAAAAAGAGCTTTTAATGCCTTTTGAACTTGAACATCCAAATAATATAAAACAGATAACAGAAAAGGAAAGAATGTATTTCATGGGTTGTGGGTATAAGATGGTTCGTTTATAACTACCATTCATTAATTCTATTAGAATCTAATTTGATAAAAATAAAGATTAAAATGGTAAATGCCCACAATCCTGAACCGCCATAACTAAATAAAGGAAGAGGTATACCTATTGTTGGGATTATACCCATGACCATACCTATATTAATAAAGAAGTGAATAAAAATGATAGAGGCTACGCCATAACCATATACTCTACTGAATTGAGATTTTTGCAATTCGGCTAGATGTAAAATGCGCAAAAGGAGTAGTACAAAAACTAGCACTACAAATGAGCTCCCTAAAAATCCCCATTCTTCTCCAACAGTACTAAAAATATAGTCGGTATGTTGTTCCGGTACAAATTTTCCAGTAGTTCTTGTTCCTTCCATAAAACCTCTACCTGTAACACCTCCTGAACTGATGGCTTTTTCAGATTCATTTAAATTATATGCAAAGGTTTGTTTCATCTTTTCAAGTTTGGCGGGGTCTTTTTCCAAACGCAGCCAAAGGCTAATTCTATCTCTCTGGTGCGGTTGTAGAATACTTTGATAAAAGAATTTTATACCAAAGGAAATAGAGACAACTGCTAATAATATAAAAATAGACTCAAATATTTTTAACTTTTTTTTACTCAAAAAATGATAAGCTACTAGAAAGACTAAGCCGGTAACAGAAGTAATAATTGCGCCAAATTTTAAGGCCAAAATAGATACAATAATAAGCGAAATGCCAATGGTTAAATAGAATTTTGGCAATCCTTCACGATACAGTACAAAGAAGAATGATGCGTATACTAGTGTGCTACCGGTATCATTTTGCAATAAGACCAAAATAGCTGGAATGATTAGGATGATGAATATTTGTAGTTGATCTTTAAATGATTTAATGTTGGTGTTTAAATCACTAACATATTTTGCGATGGCAAGCGCGGTAGCCATTTTGGCAAATTCACTGGGCTGAATAGTCATGCCGCCAATGGCGTACCACGAGGTTGCTCCATTTACGTTTTTTCCAAAAACGAATAGACCAACTAAGGATAACATGGCGACTATATAAATGATACTCGAAAAGCGTTCGTAGAATTTGGCATCAATAGCCAACAATAAAACGATTAGTCCAAAAGTTAAAAAAATAAAAATGAGCTGTTTACCAAAAGGCTGCGTGATGTCGAAATAATTAATATCCGTTCCTGTATGAGAGGCTGATAAAATATTTAAATAACCAAACCCAACCAATAGAAAGAATAGTAAAATAGTAATCCAATCAAATTTAAAATGTCTGTTAGTATTCCTAACCATTAACTTTTTGGTTTATTAATTTTATTAAGTTCCTTCTTTAATTTGAAATATTCTTTCTCTTCAACAATTTGGAGTGTAGTACCTCCATTAATTCTAAAAGGTTTTCCAGAGTATGGTTTAGCGTATTCATCTTCAAGGCTGTGTTTTATTAACCATTCCTCTAAATCTGTCCGGGTTATATAGCCTTTAATGTGCCTTTCAATCATTAAACTGGCTACTTTTCCTGCAAATCGACTTCCCCAATAGCCGTTTTCAACAAAAACTGCGATAGCAATTTTAGGATCGTCTTTGGGAGCAAATGCCAAGAATATAGAATGGTCTGTCAACTGTGTTTTAACACTGTCAATTTTTACAAAGTTTTCAACGGTTCCCGTTTTACCACAGATGTCAATATCTTTGACTTGTAAAGATGCGGCCGTACCTTTTTTATAAACCTCATACATGCCTTCAATGACGGGTTCAAAATGCCGCTTATCAATAGTGGTATACTTGGGTTTGGTAAACTGTTCAGGCAAGGTTTCTCCCTCAATGTGTTTTATAATATGTGGTGTGTAGTAATAGCCTCTATTTGCTATCCCTGCAGCCATATTGGCTAATTGAATAGGTGTAGTGGCAACTTCACCTTGCCCAATAGCATTTGAAATGGTATAGGTAGAGTAAAAGGTTTTTGGATAAATAAACTTGTAATAATCTCTATCTGGAATGCGTCCTTTTTGACCAACATATAAATCGTTATTTAAAAACTGACCGAGTCCAAAACTTTTGGCATGTTTACTCCAAACATTAATACCATCTGAAGCATTACCGTTTTTATCCAATATTTTTCTATAGGTGGTTGCAAAGTAAGCATTACATGACCTCTGAATCCCACCTATCATATCGTTGCGCGTCCCATAGTTGCAATGGCATTTCATGATACGATTTCCGTATTTGTATCCTTGATAACACGTTACAGTTTCGTTTGGCGACATAACATTTTCCTGTAGAGCAATCAAGGCGTTCATTAATTTAAAAGGAGAGCCAGGTTCATAGACACCTTGCAAACTCCTGTTAAATAAGGGTTTTGCAATTGAATCGTTATATAGTTTAGTGAAGTTCTTAGAGCGGTCTCTTCCTACCAAAATATTTGGATCATAAGTTGGGGCGGCCACCATGGCAAGAATTTCACCCGAGGAAGGTTCAATAGCTATAACACCTCCTCTTTTGTTTTTCATAAGTAATTCACCATAAGCTTGCAGCTGGGCGTCAATAGTTATGGTAATGTCTTTTCCTTGTACAGGAATGGTATCAAATTTACCGTCTTTGTAGGGACCAATATTTCTATTAAAACGGTCTTTTTGAATAAACTTAATCCCTTTAACGCCGCGGAGTGTTTTTTCATAAGACGCTTCAATACCTTGTTTGCCTATAAGGTCACCCATTCTATAATATGGGTCTTTTTTAATTATGCGATTATTCACTTCCCCAATATCGCCAAGAACATTGGCGCCAATTGTGGTCTCATAGTTTCTTAGTGAACGTTTCTGAATATAAAACCCCCGAAATTTGCGCATTTTCTCCTGTAAAACGGCATAATCTTCCTTAGATAGATGGGATACAAATACAGATGGCAGTCTTGGTGAATAATGACGTGCTTTTTTGTATGTTTTTATAAATTTCTCCTTGTCAATTTTTAATAAACTACAAAATTCAAGGGTGTCTAATGGTTCCACTTCTCTAGGGATAACCATGACATCATATGAAGGTTGATTGGCCACTAATAATTCACCATTTCTATCATATACAAACCCACGTTTTGGGTAATCGTAAACCTTACGTATCGCATTATCTTCAAAAAGATTATGTGCGCTAGAGGTATACACTTGCAGGTAGAATAATCTCGAAATAAACAAGAGTCCTACCGCAATTATTGTAATGAAAAGTAAAAATTGTCTCATTTAGAATTTCTGCTGAAAATAATAGTTATTACCACACTCAATAAAATAGTAAATATACTTGAGAATAACGTTTTCTGGACTATAAAAAGTATTTTGGAAATACTGAAAATTTCCAATGAAAATAAAATAAGATGATGTACAACAGTTAAAAGCGTAAAATAGGTGAGTTTAGACCCAAAATCTACTGTATTAAACTTGATGGATTGATGCTCGTAAATGGTTCCAAATGATGTCTTTAATATAACCGGTCTGGCATATGCAATAAATACAGAAGCGGCAGCATGAATGCCTCCGGTGTCTAAAAATAGGTCAATGGTAATACCAAGTAAAAAACTCAATAGAATTAGAATAATTCTATTGTTTTTAATAGGGAATAAGGCAATAAATAGAATGTAAATATACGGGTTTATATAGCCCATAAAATTTATGTGGTTCAAGATTAATACTTGAAAAATAACCAGAGTAATAAAGCGAACGGTATGAACAGAAAGAATATTATTCATTACTCAGAAGTAGATTGTTTAGTTCTTGAACATTTACATTTTCTATGACATAAACATGCTCAATATTTGTCATGTCATTAAATAATCTCACGTTTATTTCATAATAGTTTTCCGCTTGGTCCAATTCAAAATCTTCAACCACACCTATAGGCACGCCCTTTGGAAAAATAGACGACCTTCCTGAAGTTATAATGGTATCACCCGCAACAACAGGTGCTATTTTTGGAATGTCAATAAGTTGAGTGAATTCAGGAGATTTACCATTCCACGTTAAGGTTCCAAAATGATTGGTTTTTTTTAATTGTGCACTAATTTTACTAGTCGTGTTTAAAATAGAAAGTACCGTAGCGAAATGATTGCTTGTTCTATCTACAATACCCACAATACCTTTTGAAGAAATAACACCAAAATCTTGTTTGATACTGTCTTTTACACCCTTGTTAAGGGTGAGCATGTTAGTGCTTAGGGCGTAACTATTCTTGATAACATTGGCCGTGAAAAACCTATATGAAGCCCTAAACATTAGGCTGTCTATAAAAACAGAATCTACTTTGTTACTGCTATTTGTTATAAGAGACCGTAATCGCCTGTTTTCTTCTGAAAGCAGTTGGTTTTGCGATTTTAAATTAAAGTAGCCATTAATATTATTAATGGAGTTATAAATACCTCCGGTCAAAAAATTGGCCGAATTTATAAATTTACTCTTGTGGTAAGAATGCGATTGAATAGTAAACAATAGTGCAATGTCAAACAGCAAGAAGAACAACAAAAAATTTTTGTTCTTAATTATGAAATTAATAATTTGCTGCATGAATTATATGATCTCTATTTTATCAATACACTTTTGTATTTAGGTAGATTTTTTAGTGTAATACCAGTACCTCTAACAACAGCTCTTAATGGATCCTCAGCAATATAGACCGGTAAGTCTGTTTTTTGAGATAACCTTTTGTCTAAGCCTCTAAGCATAGATCCTCCTCCAGCTAAATAGATCCCAGTATTATATATATCTGCAGCTAATTCAGGAGGTGTTTGAGAAAGCGTTTCCATAACAGCATCTTCAATACGCAGTATAGATTTGTCTAAGGCTTTAGCAATTTCCCTATATGAAATAGAAACTTGTTTTGGTTTACCGGTAAGTAGATCACGCCCCTGAACACTCATGTCTTCTGGCGGTAACTCTAAGTCTTCAGTAGCTGCACCTATTTGAATTTTTATTTTCTCAGCAGTACGCTCTCCCACATATAAGTTGTGTTGCGTACGCATGTAGTAAACAATATCATTAGTGAACACATCACCTGCAATCTTAACCGACTTATCACATACAATACCGCCAAGAGCGATAACTGCAATTTCAGTTGTACCACCTCCTATATCCACAACCATGTTTCCTTTAGGCTGCATAATATCAACACCTATACCAATGGCTGCAGCCATTGGCTCATGAATCAAATACACCTCTTTACCATTAACACGTTCTGCACTTTCTTTTACTGCACGCATTTCTACCTCGGTAATTCCCGAAGGAATACAAATGACCATGCGTAATGCAGGCGTGAAAAATTTCTTCTTTAAAGCAGGGATGTTTTTAATAAACATGCTTATCATTTGCTCTGAAGCATCAAAATCTGCGATTACACCGTCTTTTAGCGGGCGTATAGTTTTGATGTTTTCATGCGTTTTTCCTTGCATTAAACTGGCTTCTTGACCAACAGCAATAATTTTACTGGTGACTCTATTTCTAGCAACAATAGATGGCGCATCAACAACAACTTTGTCATTATGGATAATAAGAGTATTTGCAGTACCTAAATCTATTGCAATATCCTCAGTAAGGAAGTCAAAAAATCCCATGTAGTATTAATAGTTTAATGTGGTTTAAAAACGAATCCCGTAAAAGTAATAAAAGTTGGTAAATATTTGAATCATATACGATTCAAAATAACCGAAATATATTATTTCTCTTTTTTTTAAGGGTTTTATCGATATTCTTTTGGTTAAAAAACGCGTACGAGGTGAAAAAAGAGCCTTTTTTTTGTCCAAATGTTAGGTAGCTAACATTTTACTAAGTAGTGAGCTTGTAGTTTTATTAAAAATTATAGAACTAAAAATTATTGTTATGAAAAAAGAATTACTAGAACGTAAATTAATTAGGTTATGTTTTGCGCTCCTTTTTTGTTTTGGGGCTGTTTCTCAGGGTTTTGCACAAGATGTTATTATTACCAACGTAAATCCGGAGGCTGATACGGTAATCATTTCAAACCCAGGTATGTCGGTGATTGATTTATCTGGCTATCAGCTCTGTTTAGGACCAGGTACTTATGTGCAAATAGGTTCACTTACCCCTTTAAGTGGAAGCTTAATGTTAAACGCTGGGGCTAATGTGAAATTATCTTATACTATGAATGATACTATGGATGGTTTAAGTTTGTTTCGAAACACGAATTTTGGGTCGAGTTTACCGACTGACTTGATCGCTTATGTGCAATGGGGTGCAGGTAATCAAGCTAGAGTGGCTCAAGCGGTGACAGCTGGTAGATGGGACAATGTGAATAATTTCGTTTCAGGAAAGGTGCCATATAGTACTACAGAAGGCGGTTCAGCTGCAAATTGGAGTGGCTGTGAGGTTAACGCTGGAGCCATTCAAATAGCGGGCACCACCAATACTACTGCAAGCATCTGTGTTGGAGAAGGTGCAAATGATTTAATAGCGGTAGAATTTGTAGATTCAGGTGTTTTAGATGGAGAAAACGGAACATATGTTATTACCGATAATGCGACAAATAATATTTTAGGAACACCAGCCTCGGGCCCTTTTAATTTAGAAGGTGCGCCATCAGGGGTTTGTGATATTTGGTATATGCGTTATACCGGAGACATTGGATTGGATACTGCTACAAATGTATCTGATTTGACAGGTTGTTTTGATTTGTCAAACCCCATTTCTGTAACACGTTCAGGTGTTAATGCTGGAGCCATTCAAATAGCGGGAACCACTGATACGACAGCAAGCATCTGTGTTGGAGAAGGTGCAAATGATTTAATAGCGGTAGAATTTGTAGATTCAGATGTTTTAGATGGTGAAAGCGGAACATATGTTATTACTGATAATGCGACAAATAATATTTTAGGAACGCCAGCATCTGGCCCTTTTAATTTAGAAGGTGCGCCATCAGGCGTTTGTGATATTTGGTATATGCGTTATACCGGAGACATTGGATTGGATACTGCTACAAATGTATCTGATTTAACAGGTTGTTTTGATTTGTCGAACCCTATTTCTGTGACACGCTCAGGTGTTAATGCTGGAGCCCTTCAAATAGCGGGAACCACCGATACGACAGCAAGCATTTGTGTTGGAGAAGGTATCGATGATTTAATAGCTGTAGAATTTGTAGATTCAGGTGTTTTAGATGGTGAAAACGGAACATATGTTATTACTGATAATGCGACAAATAATATTTTAGGAACGCCAGCCTCAGGGCCTTTTAATTTAGAAGGTGCGCCATCAGGCGTTTGTGATATTTGGTATATGCGTTATACCGGAGACATTGGCTTAGATACCGCCACAAATGTATCTGATTTAACAGGTTGTTTTGATTTGTCGAACCCTATTTCAATTACCAGATTATCAGGAGGAGCATGTAGTGCTTTAAGTAGCACTGATTTTGATAGTAGTTTTAGTTTTGATGTGTATCCTAACCCCACAAAAAACGCTATTTCTGTGAATTATCAAGGGGCACAAAATATTGATTTAGATATTGAAATTATTGATGTTTTGGGTAAGCAAGTTTTTGCGAGTCAAGTATCTTCAAAGAATAAAACAATAGACGTAAGCCGATTGGTATATGGGGTTTATTTTGTTAGAATAACAGATAGACTAACCGGACGAAATGCCATAAAAAGAGTACTTAAAAATTAGGCGAAAACGAATGAAAATAAAAAGAGCACCTGAATAGGGTGCTCTTTTTATTTTTAAAAAATGTAATATTATTTAGTGCTTAAAGTGACGTGTACCGGTCATCACCATAGCTAAATCATTTTCATTACAGTAATCAATACTTAATTGATCCTTAATTGATCCTCCAGGTTGAATAACTGAGGAAATACCTGCATTTTTAGCGATTTCTACACAATCTGGGAATGGGAAGAATGCATCACTTGCCATGGCAGCTCCGTTTAAATCAAAATTAAATGACTCCGCTTTATGAATGGCTTGATTCAAAGCATCTACACGACTTGTTTGTCCGGTGCCACTTGCGCATAATTGTTTGTTCTTAGTCAACACAATTGTGTTCGATTTAGTATGCTTACAGACCTTTGAAGCAAATAATAAATCTTCTATTTGCGCCTCAGAAGGTGCCAAATTAGTAACTGTTTTTAAATCTGCTGCTTTATCTGTTATATTGTTTCTGTCTTGAACTAAAACACCGTTTAAACAACTTCTTACATTGGTTTTTGGCATTTCAATATCATGAATTACTAATAAAATTCTGTTCTTCTTACCCTTTAAAATGTCTAGGGCTTCTGAAGTAAAAGAAGGTGCAATAACTACTTCACAAAATAGTTTGTGAATTTCTTCAGCTGTAGCAACATCAATTTCTTTGTTGCTTATTAGAACGCCACCAAAAGCTGAAACAGGATCTCCTGCCAAAGCATCTACATATGCTTGATGTAAAGTGTCGCGTTGTGCTAAACCACATGCGTTATTATGTTTTAAGATGGCAAAGGTTGGTGCGTCATTCTTAAATTCAAGCATTAAATTTACTGCTGCGTCAACATCTAAAAGATTGTTATAACTTAATTCTTTACCATGAAGTTTCGTGAATAATTCGTCAAAATTACCAAAGAAGAATCCTTTTTGATGGGGGTTTTCTCCATAGCGTAACGTTTTGCCATTTTGATCACTTATTTTTAGAACTGTTTCTTCGTTGTTTTGATTGAAATAGTTGAAAATAGCAGTATCATAATGAGAGGATACATTAAAAGCTTTTCCTGCAAAACGTTTTCTGTCTTCTTCAGAAATTGATCCGTTATTTGCCGAAATTAACTCTAAAAATTCAGCATAATCATCAACAGAAGATACACAAATAACATCAGCGTAATTCTTTGCTGCAGCTCTAATTAAAGAAATACCTCCAATATCAATTTTTTCAATAATATCTTGATTACTGGCTCCAGAAGCTACTGTTTTTTCAAATGGATATAAATCAACGATGACCACATCAATTTGAGGGATTTCATATTCTGCCAATTCAGCAACATCGCCTTCGTGGTTTTGTCTGTTTAAAATACCACCAAAAACTTTTGGGTGTAATGTTTTTACACGACCACCAAGAATGGAGGGGTAGGATGTTACATCTTCCACAGGAACAACAGTTACACCTAAATCATTAATGAACTTTTCTGTGCCACCAGTAGAATAAATAGTTACACCTTGTTTGTCTAGTTCTTTTACTATGGGCTCTAATCCATCTTTACTAAATACCGAAATTAAAGCTGATTTGATTTTTTTTTCGTTGCTCATTATTGCTGTAGATTGTGTTTTTAAACCCTACTAGAGGATATGAAATTATACTTGTTTATCAGTGCTTTACGCTGATTTTTTAAAATATGTGCAAAAGTAGTTATTTCCTTGAATAAACGCGCTTAGAATTTTCAAAAAAGTAAGGATGACTATTGATTTTTTTTTCGAAATGTTTTCCTATAGATCAAATTCTTAAAGCATTTCAGAAACTTTATGGCATACAAATTCTAAAAAGCGTTCGTCCGATTCTGTAAAGGGATCTGGGGTGTTAGAATCAATATCAATTTGACCAATATTTTCTCCATTAACAAAAATAGGAACTACAATTTCTGCTTTGACTGATATGCTGCAGGCAATATAATTGTCTTGAGCGGTAACATCAGGAACCACAAAATTTTTATTACTTAAGGCTACTTGTCCGCAAATGCCTTTTCCAAAAGGGATAATAGTATGGTCGGTAGGCGCACCAACATATGGTCCTAGTATTAATTCTTTTTTGTTGCCATTTCTAAAGTAAAAACCAACCCAGTTGTAGTAATTGATGTTTTTTTCTAATAATTGGCAAATATGCAATAGACGCTCGTTAGTCGAATTTTCAGTGTTGGAAACAATAGTTTCTACATTTGTTTTAAGTGCTTCAAAAATCATTGATGTGAAGTTTAGGCAAAAGTATTTAAAAAGACGTAATTTCGACATTCAGTTTTATTAAAATTAACAGTATTAGTGAAATCACTTTTTATACAATATAAAGCCGTAATCAAATTTGTTTTTCTTTTTTTGATCACTTACGTTGTTTTGACTATGGTGTATAAGTTTTACCTGCAATATTCTGAAGGTTCGAACTTTTATCCTGATTATGTTACAAATTTAGTGGCCTTGCAAACAGATAACATTTTGCATGGGTTGGGTTTTAGTTCAGAGGTACTACCTCATGAAACTGAGCCATCAATGAAAATTATACTGAACGGAAAATTTGTTGCTCGCATCATTGAGGGGTGTAATGGCTTAAGCGTTATAATTTTGTTTTTATCTTTTATTGTTGCCTTTTCGGGGAAATTGAAAACCACTTTTTTCTATATCTTATCAGGCAGCGTTCTGATTTATGTGGTGAATTTAATACGCATTGTCATTTTAACTATTGCGTTATACTATTATCCAGAGCACAGGGAAATTTTGCATTCAGTAGTTTTTCCAGCTATTATTTACGGATTGGTTTTTTTACTCTGGGTGTTTTGGGTGAACAGATTTTCTAAATCAAACGTTAAAGATGCCTAAAGCAATCAATTACATAGGGATTGTTTTACTAGTAATAGGACTTGTTTTGATCCGTTTTTTCGAAGATACTTTGTTCTATGATCCCTATATATCATTTTTTAAGAATGACTATTTATATGCTGATAGCCCTCCAAGAGCCGTTGGCAAGCTTATTTTTAATGTCATTTTGAGATACGTATTGAACACCTTGATTTCTCTGGGTATCCTGTTTTTGGTTTTTAAAGACAGAAACATCGTTAAATTTTCTGCGTTATTATACGGATTAGCTTTTGTTTTATTAATGATGGCTTATACGTATTTTGTAATTAACCCCAAGCAGGAAGATTATTATTTGTTTTTTAATGTGCGAAGGTTTTTGATTCAACCAGTGATTTTAATTCTTTTAATTCCCGCTTTTTATTATCATAAACACAAAGGTTGAATGTTAAACATACGCTAAAGTGTTTTTAAAATTGCCATTTTTAGTACTTTTGCATTGTGATTAAGCATATTTCATACAAATTATTTTCAATGGCATTGGCCATGCTTGTCTTATTATCAACAGTTTCTTTTACTGTTGAAAAACACTTTTGTGGTGATGTTTTAGTTGATGTTTCTATGTTTACAGAAGTTGATAAATGTGCTATGGAAGCGCAGGAATTAATGCTAAAGAAATCATGCTGTAAAGACGAAATTGATATTGTACAAGGGCAAGATGAGCTAAAAACGACTTCTTTTGATGATTTAGATTTTAATGTACATAAATTTCTAGCGGTTTTTGCACATACTTACATGTATGGCTTTGAGCATTTACCTAAAGAAACCATACCGCATAAAGACTACTCTCCTCCTAATTTGACTCCTGATATTCAGGTTTTAGACCAAGTTTTTCTTATTTGATTTATTAAGTTTTTTAAATTCTGTACTAACAGAAAACAATTCTTTTTAATTCAAATTCATTTCAAATGAAACAAACATATACAGTTACAGGTATGACCTGTAATGGATGCCGAACTTCTGTTGAAGCAGCATTAAATCAAATACCAGATGTTATAAAGGCTTCAGTGAGCCTTGAAGATTCTCAAGCTGTGATAGAAATGTCAAAATACATTTCAAATAAAAGCTTACAAAACGCGCTATCCGATAAATATAAAATTTTAGAAAAAAGCATATTTCAAAATTCTGAAAGCCCTACCATAAATGATAAAAATGAAATTCAGCAACTGTTTCCTCTTTTTTTAATTTTTGGCTACATCATTACGGCTTCTTTCTTAATTAATTATAAAGCATGGAATACAAGCAATTTTATGCTTGATTTTATGGGGCTATTTTATATTGTATTTAGCTTTTTTAAGCTGTTGGATTTAAAAGGATTTCCAGATTCATTTAGAATGTATGACCCACTAGCCAAAGTTTTACCTTGGTATGCATGGGTTTATCCTTTTATAGAGGCGGTATTAGGGCTCATGTTTTTAATGCGCATTGAAGTTTCTATCGGACTGGTATTAACCCTTATTATTTTAGGGATAACTACCGTTGGCGTTGTAAAGTCGCTTTTGAATAAAAAGACGATACCCTGCGCATGTTTAGGAACGGCATTAAAGCTGCCAATGACTAAGGCTACTTTTATTGAAAATAGTATTATGATAGTTATGGCCATTATCATGCTTATTAAAGTAACTGGATAATGAGAAAAATAGTCATGATACTATGGGTGCTGCCTACAATATTGTATTCTCAAGATAAAATTGAAGGTATGATTATGGAGGCTAACTCTGAAAATAAAGAAATAGGTTTGCCAGGGGCTAATGTATATTGGCTTAATACGTCTGTGGGTACCGTTACTGATATTGATGGTAGCTTTGATCTTGCATATCAAACAGAATATAAAAAGTTGGTAATAAGTTATGTAGGGTTTAAAACTGATACCTTAACAATTAATGAACCAAAAAGAGTTAGGCACTGGTTAACGCCAACCGATAATTTAGACGCCGTAACTGTTACGTCTAGAAAGCAGGCTACGGCCCGATCTTATTTAAAGGCAACTAATACTTTTACTGTAAGTAGTGATGAACTTTTAAAAGCGGCATGTTGTAATCTGTCTGAGAGCTTTGAAACCAATCCGTCAATTGACGTGAATTTTGCAGATGCTGTAACAGGTACGCGCCAAATAAAAATGCTAGGACTTACCACGCCCTATATATTAATAGCAACAGAGAACATCCCTTCCATTCGTGGGGCTTCTCAGGCTTTTGGTTTAAGTTTTATACCAGGAACATGGGTTGAAAGTATTCAAATAACCAAAGGTGCCGGTAGTGCGGTTAATGGTTATGAAAGTATTGCAGGGCAAATTAATGCTGAATTGGTAAAGCCATCTACCGATGATACATTTTTTATCAATTTGTACGGCGCCTCTAACGAACGTGTGGAATTAAATACGCATTTTAATACAAAGGTTGGTAAGAAATGGCATGCCGGATTATATTTACACGGGAATAGTCATAACAAATCACATGATGTGAATCATGACGGTTTTCTAGATATGCCTAAGTATAGGCAAATTAATATCATGAACCGCTGGCAATATACTAATGCAGAAAAGGGTTTGGTTAGTTTTATTAATCTCAAGTTTTTAAATGATGAAAAGCAAGCAGGTCAGTTAAGTTTTAATCCTGAAACGGATAAATTGACAACAAATGCCTGGGGCAGCGAAATAGACAGCAGGCGTTATGAAGTGTCTGCAAAATTTGGTTATGTAAATCCAGAAATACCCTATCAAAGTATTGGTATTCAGGGGGCTTTTAGTAATCATAGACAGGATTCTTATTTTGGATTGAATCAGTATAACATTGAACATAATAGTTTGTATTCTAACGCGATTTACAATTCGATTATAAGTGATTCAAGGCATAAAATAAAAACAGGAATTAGCTATACTTATGATCATTATGATGAATTAATTGATGCCGAAAATTTAGCTCCAAATTATGAAAGAACAGAAACCTCAGTTGGTGCTTTTTTTGAATATAATTATGATAATTTAGAGAAACTAAATGTTACTGCTGGAATACGTATTGATAGTCATAATTTGTTAGGAACTTTTATTACACCCAGGATTCATGCGCGATATACACCATGGGAGAAGTCGGCCTTAAGAGCTTCTTTTGGTAGAGGAAAACGTAGCGCTAATATTTTTACTGAAAATCAACAGATGTTTGCCACCTCAAGAACCATAAATATTCAATCAGCTAAGGGTAATGTATATGGCTTAGACCCCGAAATAGCATGGAATTATGGGGTGTCTTTCTTACAGGGGTTCAATTTGTTTGGCAGAAAGGCAGATGTTACCATAGATTATTATAAAACAGATTTTGAAAATCAGGTTGTTGTTGATTATGAAAATCCACTAGAGGTTAACTTTTATAATTTAAAGGGAGATAGTTATGCCAACAGTTTTCAAACCGAGTTGAATTATAATGTTTTTGAAGGTTTTGATTTGCGTTTGGCTTATAAATATTATGAGGTGAAAACGCAGTATAATTCTGGGGAATTGGATAAACCATTAGTGCCAAAACATCGTTTTTTTGCCAATATGGGCTATGAAACGAAAAGGCGAGATAGCAATCAAGGACAGTGGAAGTTTGATGCTACATTTAATTGGTTAAGTAAGCAACGTTTTTCGTCAACTGCAGGTAATCCTATTGAATACCAATTACCAGAATTTACACCGACGTTAGCGACCTTAAATGCCCAGATTACAAAGGTGTTTTCTACGAAATTTGAAGTATATTTAGGTGGTGAGAATATTTCTAATGTAAGGCAGTCCAATCCTATTTTGGCTGCGGATGATCCATTTGGAGCCCATTTTGATACCACCTTTGTGTATGGTCCTATTTTTGGGAGTATGTACTATGCAGGATTAAGATTTAAATTAAAATAAACAAATAAAGAAATGAAAAATTTAATTATGATTATGATGTTACTTGTTGTGGGAACAACAGTGGCGCAAAATAAAAATGCCAAAGCAAGTTTAGAGGTTGATGGGGTTTGCTTAATGTGTAAATCAAGAATTGAAAAAGCAAGTTTAGATACTAAAGGTGTAAAGTCTGCAGTTTGGAATGTTGAAACACATGAATTGCGATTGATTTATGATGAACGAAAAACAAATATTGAGACTATTCAATCCAAAGTGCTTGCTGCTGGTCATGATACTCAGGAACTAAAGGCTACCGATGAAGCTTACGCGTCTGTACACCCATGTTGCAGGTATAGAGATGAGGTTGTTGTGGAAGAGCATGAACCTAAGAAGAAGTAATAAATCTTATGTCAGGTTTAGGGATTAAATAATTTTAATCGGTTTTATGATAAAAAAAGTTTAAATTCGTTTCCTTTATGTCGCTTCTAGCGACGTTTAATTTTAAGAAAATAGAAAACAATTTAACACATTACCTATGAAAACAGTTTTATCAAAAATTAAATATATTGCCTTATCACTAATGGTTGTTTTGGCATTTTCATGCTCTGCAGAAGATGGCGCTCCAGGAGAACAAGGACCACAAGGTGTTCAAGGGCCACAGGGAGCACAAGGTGAAAAGGGAGATAAAGGTGATCCTGGTGAATCAGGTAGCGGAGGTGCAATTTCTGTACTTTTAGAAAATCAGACTTTGACATTAGGAGAAATGGTATTTGACGTGCCTCAATTAACGCAAGATATTTTTGATAATGGTTTGGTATATGGATATGTTACTGTAGAACCAACTATATGGTTATCAATGCCAGTTACGCAATTGCAAAATATAGGTACTGAGGAGGAGCCTGTATTTGCATCTATAGTTATTATAGAAATCATCGGTATGCAAGTAGGAAAGGTATACATTAACTCGCTTATTGAAGGCCCAGTTGATTTGCGATTTGTATTAATCAATGGTACTGCAGCCGAAGCCAATGCTTATGATATAAACGACTTTTTATAAGACAAAGATTTGTTCTTTAAATTGAAAAATCCGAAATAGTTTTATTTCGGATTTTTTTATGTGGTATAATTAAAAAAGCGCTTCAAATAGTTTTGAAGCGCTTTTTATATAATTTACGTGTCAAGGTTCTTGACTACATCATTCCCGGCATACCGCCACCGCCCATAGGAGGCATAGCTGGTGCATCTTCTTTAATATCGATTAAAGCACATTCCGTTGTTAAGATCATGCCAGCAACAGAAGCAGCATTTTCTAAAGCAATACGTGTTACTTTCTTAGGATCAATAATACCGGCTTTAAGCATGTCTACATATTCTTCAGATTTGGCATCATAACCAAAATCTTTTTTACCTTCAAGTACTTTGTTAATTACTACTGAGCCTTCTCCTCCAGCATTTTCAACAATAGTTCTTAATGGTGCTTCAATAGCTTTGTTTACTATTTGTACACCAGTAGTTTCGTCTAAGTTATCTGTAGTGATCTTTGCTAAAACAGCTTTTGCTCTTACTAGGGCAACACCACCACCAGCAACAATACCTTCTTCTACAGCAGCTCTAGTAGCATGTAAAGCATCATCAACACGGTCTTTCTTTTCTTTCATTTCAACTTCTGATGCAGCACCTACGTAAAGTACGGCAACACCACCAGCTAATTTAGCTAAACGCTCTTGAAGTTTTTCTTTATCGTAATCTGAAGTTGTTGTTTCAATTTGCGCTTTGATTTGGTTTACTCTAGCTTTGATGGCCTCGGCATCTCCTGAACCATTTACAATTGTTGTATTGTCTTTATCTACAGTTACAGTTTCTGCTGAACCAAGCATAGATAAATCTGCGTTTTCTAAAGTAAATCCACGTTCTTCAGAAATAACAGTACCACCAGTTAGGATAGCGATATCTTCTAACATAGCTTTACGTCTGTCTCCAAATCCTGGTGCTTTAACAGCAGCAATTTTAAGACCGCCACGTAATTTGTTTACTACTAAAGTAGCTAATGCTTGTCCGTCTACATCTTCAGCAATAATTAATAATGGACGTCCAGATTGTGCAACTGGTTCTAAAATTGGAAGAATTTCTTGTAAATTGGAAATCTTTTTGTCAAATAATAAAATGTATGGATTTTCTAAGTCGGCAATCATTTTATCAGAGTCAGTCACAAAATAAGGAGATAAATAACCTCTGTCAAATTGCATACCTTCAACTACGTCAACATAAGTATCCATTCCTTTGGCTTCTTCAACAGTAATGACACCTTCTTTACCAACTTTTCCAAAAGCTTGAGCGATTAATTCACCTATCGTGTCGTCATTATTTGCCGAAATAGCTGCAACTTGTTTTATTTTTTCAGAAGAATTACCAACTTTTTTAGCTTGGTCTTCAAGGTCAGCTGTAATGGTTTCAACTGCTTTATCGATTCCACGCTTTAAATCCATTGGATTAGCACCTGAAGCGACATTTTTTAAACCTTCTTTTACAATAGCTTGTGCTAAAACGGTTGCTGTTGTTGTTCCGTCACCAGCTAAATCATTGGTTTTAGAAGCAACTTCTTTTACCATTTGTGCACCCATATTTTCATGTGCATCATCAAGTTCAATTTCTTTTGCAACAGAAACACCATCTTTGGTAACTTGAGGAGCTCCAAAACTTTTGCTAATAATTACGTTACGCCCTTTAGGACCTAAAGTTACTTTTACTGCATTGGCTAATGCATCTACACCACGTTTTAATCCGTCACGTGCTTCAATATCAAATTTTATATCTTTTGCCATTTCTTTAATTTTTATTTATTAATAGTACAATTAAATAATTGCTAGTATATCACTTTCTCTCATTATTAAATAGTCAGAACCTTCAAGTTTAAGATCTGTTCCTGCATATTTACCATATAATACAGTGTCTCCAACTTTAACAGTTATAGGTTCGTCTTTTGTACCTGGTCCAGCAGCGACAACAGTTCCTTTTTGTGGTTTTTCTTTCGCGTTGTCTGGAATAATAATTCCTGAGGCTGTTTTAGTTTCAGCTGCAGCAGGTTCAATAAGAACTCTATCTGCTAATGGTTTAATGTTTAATCCCATTTTGTTTCTATATTTTTAATTAATTAAATTATTATTAACGCTTATGCGTTGTGCTAAAAATGTGCCAATTCAATAGAACTGACAAACTTGCAGAAACAAAAAATGCCAACTGAATAAAGTTGGCATTTTTTATATTGTTTCTTGAAATTATTATTCTTCCTCAGTATTAGCATCATTTGCAGCCGGTGTTGCAGCTGGAGCACTTGGTAAAGCCTCAGGTAAAGGTTGCGTTGATTGTGCTTCTGGGTCTAATGCTTTTGAATCTAAAGATTCAGAACCTCTAGTTATAGTTATGTTAGAGGCTAATATTAGCACCAATAATACGGTTGCTAAAGTCCAGGTACTTTTGTCTAAAAAGTCGGTTGTCTTTTTTACACCACCTAATTGTTGTGTTCCACCACCGCCAAAAGAAGAAGATAATCCTCCACCTTTAGGGTTTTGTACCATGATTACTACGATAAGCAAAAATGCTACCACGACTATAAGGACTAAAAATATTGTAAACGTACTCATTATTATTTTTTATTTTGTTCTTGCAATTGTTCTACTGCTCTAATTTGGTTTGCAAAGAAACTACTTTTTTCTGGATATTTCAAACTTAAAATTTTATAAGACTGAATGGCCTTTTTGTAATTTTTTTGCTCCACATAAATGCGCGCTAAAGTCTCTGTCATCAAGGCTTCAGGTTGTATCATTTGTGCTTTAGCTAAATTCCCCTTTTGCGTAAGCGGTCTGTTAGGGCTTATCTTGGGATTACTTGATATGAACTTATCTATGAGTTCAAACTTTTTTACTTTTTTTAAGTTTGATTTTTCTACAGGTTCATTAACAACTTCCTTTTCCGTTGGTCTTTGTATAGGTTTATGGCTGGTTAATTTAAGCCACTGATTAAAGGAGTGTGATTCTTTATGGCTAAATTGAAGGGGCTTGCCAAGATTTAAAACCGCTTCTGCCGATTCTTTTTCTTCTGGTTTCGTAGTGTCTGCAGTGTGTTCAATCGTTTCAGATGCTGTTAAAGCAAAAGCGATATCTTTTTGAGACGTGGGCTTTTTTGTTTCAAATAAAGCGGGGTCTAAAACACCTTTTGTGTCTTCTACCTGTTGTTTTAGTTGCGCATCAAAGGTGATGTGATTTTCTCCTGAGACATCTTCAGCAACAACATCAATATGTTTTGAGTTGGCCGCATTTTGTTTTATAATATCAGAAATCTGATTTTGTATAAATGCTTCCGAGGTGATAAAATCAAAAAGAATGCTTCGGTCCGTTGTATAAGCAGCTGTAGTTTTTAATTCTTGATTGTAATTGATGCTCCCTTCATTCTTTAAGCCTTTTAGCAGGAGTGCTCGGGCTGACTGAAAATAAGGAAAGCTGTCAATAATTGACTTTAAGCCCTCAGTTTGCTCATGGGTTATGCTTTGTGGGTTTTGTAGTAAATATGTAAACTCAGCCTGATTCATTGTCTAACCCAAATTTAATGTTTTTTTTCCTAGTTTAAATATTACCATTTAGCTAGTGTGGCGTTAAAAATGTCTTGCGTTAAACGTTCAAAAATTTCTTCATGAGCGGTTGCTTTTTGCGCACCTATAAGTTGCTCAGTACCTGGGTAGTCATAAAAAAATGAAAATGTTTGATCTAAATCATCTTCTTCATTTTTTTTATTGTAAAATCTCAGTTTGACCGTTATTGTTAATCTGTTTTGAGCTGCAGTCTGTTCAGATGTTGCCGTGGTAGGTGATATTCTATAACCAGTAATTTCGCCTTCATAAACTAAATCTCCGCCAGATGGTACAAGTACTAAATTAGTTTGATTTTGAATTAAATCTTCGAGGGCAATTTTAAAATCGCGCTCTAATCCCGGTTCAATAAGTGGTGCAACATTTTCAAAACGGTTGACTTGATAGCTTTTTGTTCCGGCCGGAATTGAGGCTCCTGTAAAGGAATAAGGCCCACAGCTAAATAATAGTCCAATTAAGGCAAAGGTTAGTAAGGTTTTAATGTGTTTCATTTCTTATGTGTCACTACTAGTTATAGTTTTTTTCAAATACAAGATATTCTACAAATCGTATTGTTTAATTTTTCTATATAATGTTCTTTCGCTGATACCCAGTTCTGCGGCTGCTAATTTACGTTTTCCGTGGTGACGTTCAAGTGATTTCTTTATTAATTCTAACTCTTTATCATGTAAGGATAAGGTTTCTTCTTCTTCAATTTCTTCTGCAAAATGATATTTATCTTGAACAGGAATTATTTCTTCTTGCTCAGCAGCATGTTCTGGAATAGATAAAACCTCAGTGTTAGGGGCTATGGGTTCCTCATAGTTAAGGGTTTCTTCATTCTCGTCATCACCATATATTTTCTGAATGAGCGTTTCATTATTCTTTTCAACGTCTTTTGTGTTACCGTGCTTCATTAATTCTAAAGTGAGCTTTTTCAAGTCATTTAAATCGGCCTTCATATCAAAGAGTATCTTGTATAGGATTTCACGTTCACTACTAAAATCGCTTTCAGACTTTGATGTTTTTATAACCGCTGGTAAATTGGTCCCTGCCGTTACTGGTAAATAACTTCTTAGAACTTCTGCTGTTATAGTTCTATTTTGTTCTAAAACCGATAGTTGCTCGGCAATATTTCGTAATTGACGAATATTACCGCCCCAACGATGTTTTAATAGCACCTGAACAGCATTGTCAGTAAGTTTGATGGTAGGCATTTTATATTTTAAAGCAAAATCACTAGCAAACTTTCTAAAGAGTAGATGTATATCTTCTTGCCTTTCACGTAGCGGAGGCAGATTAATATCAACTGTACTTAGTCTGTAATACAAGTCTTCACGGAATTTTTCTTTCTCTATAGCTTCATGCATGTTCACATTAGTTGCGGCTACAATCCGGACATCCGTTTTCTGTACTTTACTTGAGCCTACTTTTAAAAACTCACCGTTTTCAAGAACACGTAATAAACGGACTTGTGTTGTTAGCGGTAATTCGCCAACTTCATCTAGAAAAATTGTTCCTCCATCAGCGACTTCAAAATAACCAGCACGGGTTTGTGTAGCACCAGTAAAGGCTCCTTTTTCATGCCCAAAGAGTTCACTGTCAATGGTTCCTTCAGGTATCGCACCACAGTTAACAGCAATGTATTTGTTGTGCTTCCTATGTGATAGTTGATGTATGATTTTTGGAATACTTTCTTTACCCACCCCACTTTCACCAGTCACAAGGACAGATATGTCGGTGGGAGCTACTTGGATCGCTTTTTCAATAGCCCGATTCAAGGATGTAGAGTTCCCAATAATACCAAAACGTTGTTTTATAGCTTGAACTGATTCCATTTAATTTTTTAAATTTTAATTCTCAAGATATTTAGAAACGCAACTTATGCTTTAGTTTCTATCTTATCCAAATTTAGTTTTTCCGTGCGTTTATAAATCTTGGTTAAACTAATTTCGGTTATGGTTTTCTTTTTTCTAATAGTTTTTAATTAGGCTTTAGAATAATCTACGGCCTCGCCAATTAATGTAGCGCTTGTACAATCTGTGATTTTCACCTGTACAAAATCGCCTATTTTATATTGTCCCTTAGGAAATACGCAAACAATATTTTGAGGTGTTCGCCCTGACCATTGCGTATTTGATTTTTTAGATTCTTTTTCAACTAATACTTCTACCGTCTTGTGTAGCCATTCTTTAGTTTTGATTTCACTATGGGCTCTTTGTAAATCTACAATATCTTGAAGTCTGCGTTTTTTTATTGCTTCAGGAACGTCATCTTCCATGTTTCTTCCAGCCATGGTTCCTGGTCGTTCAGAGTAGGTAAACATATAACCGAAATTATATTTTACATATTCCATGAGCGATACCGTGTCTTGAAAATCTTCTTCGGTTTCAGTAGGGAAACCAACAATCATATCTTGACTAATAGCACAATCGGGAATTATACGGCGAATATTATCAATTAACTCGAAATATTCTTCTCTTGTGTGCAAGCGATTCATAGCTTTAAGAATGCGATTACTTCCACTTTGAACAGGCAAATGAATGTGGTTGCAAATATTATCATATTTTGCCATGGTTTCAACCACATCTAGGGTTAAATCCTGTGGGTTTGAGGTTGAAAAACGAATACGCATTTTGGGTTGTGCCTTAGCGCAGAGTTCTAATAATTTTGAAAAGTTAACCGAAGTTGCCTTTTGCATATCACTAGCTTTTTCAAAATCTTTTTTAAGTCCGCCGCCATACCATAAATAACTATCTACATTTTGACCTAATAAGGTAATATCTCTGAACCCTCTTTGCCATAAATCATTGACTTCTTGAATAATACTTTGAGGGTCTCTACTGCGTTCTCTTCCGCGTGTGAAAGGAACAACACAAAACGTACACATGTTATCACAACCACGTGTAATTGAAACAAATGCCGTGACACCATTGGAGTTTAAACGAACCGGGGTAATATCACCATAGGTTTCTTCTTTTGATAGGATGACATTGATGGCATCGCGTCCTTCATCTACCTCGGCTAATAGATTGGGCAAATCTTTGTAGGCATCTGGTCCAACAACGAGGTCGACTATTTTTTCTTCTTCAAGAAATTTTGTTTTTAAACGCTCTGCCATGCATCCTAAAACGCCAACTTTCATTTTTGGATTATGGTCGCGTTTTACAGCATTATACTTTTCAAGACGTTTACGAACGGTTTGTTCGGCCTTGTCTCTAATGGAGCAGGTATTTACTAATACTAAATCAGCTTCTTCTAAATTCTGGGTTGTATTAAACCCTTGATTGGCCATTATGGATGCCACAATTTCACTATCGCTAAAATTCATAGCGCATCCATAACTTTCTATAAAAAGTTTCCGTGTATTAGTTGATACTTGTTCTAATTCTAAAGCTTCGCCTTGCTTTTTTTCGTCTATAATTTTTTCCATAATTTACTAATACACTTATTGGGTCAAGAAGCATGCAAAGATACAATATATTTATATTTTATGACAAAGTGGCAGTTATAATTTGATTGCGGGTTCTTATGCTTTTTAGTGTGATAATTGTTTTATGTGATTTTTAATTGTTCTTGTGTGGTCCTCTCTTGTTTACAAACATTATTTTCTTATATTCAATTTTTAAAAAATAATGAAATATGTTTAGATATAAGCTAGTTGCCCTTTTGATTTTTTTAACCGTGATTAATGTGCAGGGCCAAAATGCCGAAACTGCGAAATTGGAACGGATTACCTTGACCGGTGTGGTTACAAATTATAATAATAAGCCTATAAAAGGGGTTAGGATTTTTATCGATTCATTAAAAACGAATGTTAAAACGAATAAGAAAGGAAGTTATGAAGTTGTTGTGACTAATAAAAACAAATTAATTACGGCCTATTCTTCAAAATATGGATTGATAGACATTGAATACCACGGTGAAAACGTCGTTAATTTCATTTTTCCCGAAGGGGCAGAATTAATAGCTAATAAAAAATATTCAGAAATGGGTTATGGGATTAGAAGTTATGATGATGCTATTGATTATTCTAGCTATTCAAATATATATGATTTGCTGAAAGCTAAATTTCCTAATCTTGATGTTAATGGAGAGAAAGTTACTGTAAGAGGGGCTGGAACATCCTTGTCGGGTGGGGCAATACCGCCAATATATCTTGTAAACGGTACTCAGGTGTTTACCATTAGTAGATTAAGTCCTGCAGATATTAAGTCAATAAGCGTAGAGCGCGTTACATCAAGTATATACGGGTCAAGAGGCGCTGGAGGTATTATTAAAATAAAATTAAAATAGTGCACAGGATTCCATGACATATGAATTTCTTTTGAATAAAATACAACGCTCTAAGGAGCTTGATTTCGGTGTTGTATTTGATCAGGTTATAGCGCTGTTTAAAAAGGTGTATCTTAAAGGTTGTATTATGCTTTTAATCACCATGGCTATGGCTTTCTTAGTTAATATAGTTTTTACTGCGATAGGTTTAGCGCCTAAAAATGATTTAATGACAGCTGGGATTGATTTAGATTCCTTTTTTGAATTTTGGGTCAGTAATGTAATTTATAGTATTCCACAAACCATATTGATAACAACACTATCTACAGGCTTAATTGCAGGCTTTTATAAAATTTGCAAGCAAACAGATTTAGGAGAGCCTGTTGTAGATGATTATTTCTATTTTTTTAAAAAAGATTACTTTTCTAAGATGCTGACCTTGGGAATGATTTCTACAGGGATTTCAGTACTTGCACAATTGTTGTTTTTTATTCCAGTACTATATGTTTTTGTACCCTTGTCATATTTTGCAATATTGTTGTTTTTTATTCCAGTACTATATGTTTTTGTACCCTTGTCCTATTTTGCAATCATTTTTTCTAATAATCCTGAATTAAGTGAGATTGAGATTGTGAAATTGAGTTTTGCCCTTGGTCATAAAAAATGGTTTTTGTCATTCGGTCTTTTGTTTGTGTTTGGTTTATTAGGAACGCTTGGAATCGTTTTATGTGTTTTTGGTATACTACTTACCATTTCTGTGGTTTACCTGCCAATTTACTTTATTTATAAAGACGTATTTGGTTTTGATGCCAATACTGAGTTTGGTGAAACGGGCGTAAATAAGAAGCAAGATTATTAAAGTAACTTAATTATAATATTATGCATATCATAAATGATATTACAGGTAAGATTGAACGTGCTAAATCTTTAAGTTTTGGTGATATTTTTAACAGCTCAGTCGAGACGTTTAAAAAAGTATGGCTGCAAGGTTTTGTGACGTATGTATTAAACGTATTATTAATAGCGCCCTTATTTATTATACTATATATACCCCTTATTTTTTTTGGTATTTTAAGTCCGGATTCTTTTGGTGATGATATTGACCTTAATGGCGTTAGTGTGACTGCGGGAATTTTAACGGGACTATTATTTCTTGTATTGCTTTTTGCGGCCTCAGCACTAAGTCTTGGATTTAAAGCAGCATTCTATAGAATTATAAGAGAGAAAGATTTGGGTTTAAATACATCTGATAATTATTTTTTCTTCTTTAAAAAACAATATCTAAGCAAAACCATTGGTCTTAGCCTGTCTATGTTAGGTATGGTATTGTTATCCTATATATTATGTGTTTTGCCACTTTTGTATCTTATCGTGCCATTGTATTATATGACTATTATTTATGCTTTAAATCCTGACATGTCTAATGCAGAGATTATCCAGGCAGGATTTAAGTTGGGCAATAAAAAATGGTTGTTAAGCTTTGGGCTGTTATTTGTATCTGCTATTCTAAGTGGGATTGTTGGGTTTTTAATGTGTATTATTGGTGTTTATGTTACTCGACAATTTGTAGACCTACCTTGTTATCATATATATAAGGAGGTTGTAGGTTTGGATGAAGTTTTTGCAATTGACAACATTGAAACAAGCCAAGAATAAAGCGTAATAATTTAGAAAATAGCCTGTGTTTATTGTCTTAAATACAGGCTATGTGATTTAAAAAATAATTAGATAATCTATAAAATGTTACAGATAAACTTTTTTTCATATACATTTGTAGCTTCAAAAAATGTAGTATGGCGAAGAATTTAGTGATAGTTGAGTCACCAGCAAAAGCAAAAACAATTGAGAAGTTCCTAGGAAAAGATTTTAAGGTAGAATCTAGTTTTGGACATATTTCTGACTTGCCTTCCAAGGAGTTAGGTGTTGATGTTGAAGGTGATTTTAATCCAAAATATGAGGTTTCTAAGGATAAAAAAGCAGTTGTAAAAAAACTAAGAGATTTAGCTAAAAAGGCAGAAATGGTTTGGCTAGCTAGTGATGAAGATAGAGAAGGGGAAGCTATTGCATGGCATTTGGCTGAAACTTTGAAATTAGATAAAGATAGAACTAAACGAATTGTTTTTCATGAAATCACAAAATCGGCCATTAAAAAAGCTATTGAAAACCCTAGAGGTATAGATTATGACTTGGTAGATGCACAGCAAGCAAGGCGTGTTCTTGACCGTATTGTAGGGTATGAGTTGTCTCCCGTGCTATGGAGAAAAGTTAAAGGCGGTCTTTCGGCAGGTAGAGTACAATCGGTTTCGGTGCGCTTAATCGTTGAAAAAGAAAGGGAAATACAAGACTTTTCGCCCGTAGCATCGTACAGAATTGATGCTGAGTTTTCTAATGAAGAAGGTAAGGTGTTTAAAGCAAAACTGCCCAAGAATTTTAAATCTAAGGAGGAGGCTCAAAAGTTTTTAGAACAAAATGCAAGTGCCAATTTTAAAGTAGCTGATTTACAAAAAAAGCCTGCTAAAAAATCACCTGCAGCACCATTTACTACGTCTACTTTACAACAGGAAGCTTCGAGAAAATTATATTTCTCAGTAAGTAAAACCATGACTATGGCGCAACGTCTTTATGAGGCAGGTTTGATTACTTATATGAGAACAGATAGTGTGAATTTATCAGAGGAAGCAAGAAAAGGCGCAGAGGCAGAGATTAATGACGCTTATGGTTCAAAATATAGTAAGCCTAGAAATTATCAAGGAAAAGCAAAAGGGGCACAGGAGGCGCATGAGGCCATTCGTCCTACTAATTTTGCAACGCATTCTGTTGATATAGATAGGGATCAAGCCAGACTCTATGAGTTAATATGGAAACGTGCCATTGCTTCGCAAATGAGTGAAGCGGAATTAGAGCGTACTAATGTTAAAATAGGGGCCTCAACGCACAAGGAAGTGTTTACTGCTAATGGAGAAGTAATCACCTTTGATGGGTTTTTGAAAGTCTACCTAGAAGGTACAGATGATGAGCATGTTGAGCAAGACGGAATGTTGCCAGCCATGAAAACAAATGAAACGTTACTTAATAATTATATTACAGCAACAGAGCGTTACACGCGCCCACCTGCAAGATATACAGAGGCGTCTTTAGTTAAGAAATTAGAAGAATTAGGAATTGGTAGACCGTCTACATATGCACCAACTATTTCAACCATTCAAAATAGGAACTATGTAGAAAAAGGAACGGTTGAAGGTGAAGAACGTAATTATTCGCAATTAACTTTAAAGGATGGTGCGGTAAAAGATAAGACGCTTACTGAAAAAGTAGGATCAGATAAAGGTAAATTGGTACCAACGGATATAGGAATGATTGTTACTGACTTTTTGGTAAACCATTTTGATTCTATATTAGATTACAACTTTACAGCTAAGGTTGAGGCCGATTTTGATGAAATTGCTGAAGGAAATGAGGATTGGAAAAAAATGATGAAATCATTTTACAAGAGTTTTCATCCTGTAGTGGAAGATGTCAAAGAAAATGCAGACCGAGAATCTGGAGAAAGAATTTTAGGAACTGATCCTAAAAGTGGTAAGCAGGTAAGTGTTAGGTTGGGTAGGTTTGGACCTATGGTTCAGATTGGTACTGTTGATGATGAAGAAAAACCTCAATTTGCGAGTTTAAGTCCAGATCAGCAATTAAATACCATTACCTATGAGGAAGCTATGGATTTGTTTCAGCTACCTAAAACTTTAGGAGCGTATGAAGGCGAAGAAGTGCTTGTAAATAATGGCCGTTTTGGACCCTATGTTAAGTTTGGAAGCGCTTTTGTGTCGTTGCCAAAAGGAACGGATCCTTTAAGTGTGGAACTTGATGATGCCATTGTTTTAATTAAAGAGAAGCAAAAAGCAGATGCTCCTATTTATATGTATCAAGATTTACCAGTTCAAAAAGGTAAAGGGCGTTTTGGACCATTTATTAAATGGAACAACATGTTTATTAATGTGAATAAAAAATATGACTGGGATAATTTATCCGATGGGGATATTGTTGAATTGATTGAAACTAAAATTCAAAAAGAAATAGATAAAGTTATTCATAACTGGGAAGAAGAAGGTGTTCGTGTTGAAAAAGCACGATGGGGAAGGCATAACGTTATCAAAGGAAAAATAAAAGTGGAGCTTGCAAAAACTGTTGATGTTTCAGAAATGACTTTGGAAGAAGCCCAGGCTATAATAGAAGCGAATACGCCTAAAAAGAAAACAAGAAAAAAAGCCGCACCAAAGAAGAAAACAACGGCTAAAAAGAAATAATGCATTTGTAAATAGTTGCGTCATATTAAAGGCATGGTTGTATTTAATATGACGTATATTATTGTACTATTAATTTTGTGTGAATACGTTGGATTGTGTAATTAATTCTTGTGATATTTATTAATTAGAATAACAAGTAATAATAAGTATATTGAGTTTTTAATTATGAATTTTAATTTCCTTTCTCCAGTTTCAGATTTAGTATTGGCACATAATGAATTACTTTCCACTCAAGCTTTGGGTAGAAAACTTAAGATTCACTCAGAGCAGCATGGTATCCCTGATTTAGACGATGTAGAAATTGCAATTATTGGTGTTCTTGAAAATAGGAATGACATTAATTATATAGGAGAAGAATTTCAGTTAAATGAAATTCGAAAATCCTTTTACAGTCTTTTTCCAGGCATATGGAATACTACAATTGCTGATTTAGGTGACATTAATAGAGGTGAAAGTGTTGAAGATACTTATTTTGCTTTAAAAGAGTCTGTTTCAATTCTTATTAAAAAGAAAATCATTCCTGTAATATTAGGAGGGTCACAAGATTTGACCTACGCCAATTATAGAGCATATGACTCTTTAATACCTATGGTGAATATTGTTAATGTTGATGCTCAGTTTAATTTAGGAGACTCTTCAAAGCCAATAAAAAATAACAGTTTTGTTGGGAAGATTATTTTAGATCAACCTTATAATCTTTTCAATTATGCTACTATTGGGTATCAAACATATTTTAATGCACAGGAAGAAATAGACTTAATGGATAGTTTGTATTTCGAGTCTTATAGATTAGGACAGGTATCCAATGATATTACTATTGTAGAACCCGTTTTACGTGATGCGAATATTGTAAGCATTGACTTAAATGCAGTTAGAGGTTCAGAATTAAGTCTCAATCAAAGGTATTCTCCAAATGGTTTAGATGGAAAAGAAATTTGTGCCATATCCCGTTATGCTGGTATTAGTAATAAGGTAACCTCTTTTGGCCTTTATGAATATAAACCTTCAAGTGATGATGATATGACTTCTATGCTTATTGCCCAAGTACTTTGGTATTTTATTGAAGGTGTTAATTGTAGGGTAAAGGATGATGATTTTCAAGATGAAAGTAGCTATCAAAAGTTTATCACTTTAGTGGATGATCAGGAGTTGGTGTTTTACAAAAGCAATAAAACTGGGCGATGGTGGATTGAGATTCCTTTTTTAGCTGAAGTCAATAATAAATTAAAAAGACATACGTTATTACCTTGCATGCATCAGGATTATCAGGACGCCTGCAATAATAAGGTGCCAGATCGCTGGTACAAAGCGTTTCAAAAGAATTGTGTTTAAATTTTAAAACAGTTAAACAGCTTATTTCATCGTTGAAATGCCATTTTTATACGATGAAATGTTATTTTTTTAGATAAAAAGTTGTTTAATTGGAAATATATAAATATGTTTACGCTCTCGTTATTGAAGCTAAATAAATTAACCACGAGTTTTCTATGGATATGAAAAAGTTTACATTATTAACCGCATTATTAGCAATACTTGTCAGCTGTGGCTCAAAGGATAGAGGTGAACTGGTAGGTGTGCAAGGAAAGAAATGGCATCCAGAAAAGCCATATGGCATGGAGCTTATTCCTGGAGGTGCATTTATTATGGGTAAAGCCGATGATGATTTGGCTGGCGTTCATGATGCCCCTGCAAAAACTGTTACTGTTAGAGCCTTTTATATGGACGCTACAGAAATTACAAACAGTGAATACCGTCAATTTGTTAATTGGGTAAGAGACTCAATTGTAAGAATGAAATTAGCTGTTTTAGCCGATGAGGTTGGAATGCTGCCAGAAGATGGTGGTATTGGATTGTATGCTTTTAAGGATGCAGATACAGCAAACATGACTAACTATGAGAAGTACATGTTTGAAAATTATAGTGGTCTTGGACCAACAGGCTATGAAGGCAGAAAAATCAATAAAAAAGTTGATTTAATATTCGATACTTCTGAATATCCTGATGAATACTATACAGAGGTAATGGATACTATGTATTTGCCTGAAGAAGAGGCTTATAATGGTCAGCGTACTTGGGATGTTACTAAATTTAAGTTTCAGTACAGCCATATGGATATTCAAGAGGCTGCTAGAAATAGAGGTGTTAAGCGTAAGGATGTCATTATTAAAGAAGAAGTAGAAGTATATCCTGATACTACGGTATGGATTAGAGATTTTTCATATTCTTATAATGAACCTATGCACAACGATTACTTTTGGCATGATGCCTATAGTGACTACCCAGTAGTTGGTGTAACCTGGAAACAAGCTAAAGCGTTCTGTGAGTGGAGAACTCTATGGAAAAATTCATATCAAAAATCCAAAAAAGGATCTGCTAATGTGAATACCTTTAGATTACCTTCTGAAGCAGAGTGGGAGTATTCTGCAAGAGGTGGACTTCAAGCTGCAACGTATCCTTGGGGAGGGCCTTATACTAAAAGTGATAGAGGTTGTTTCATGGCTAACTTTAAACCAGTAAGAGGTGATTACGCTGCCGATCAAGCTTTATATACTGTTGAGGCTAAATCTTATGAGCCAAATGATTATAATTTATATAATATGGCTGGTAATGTGTCTGAATGGGTGAATGCGTCTTATGATCCAGCATCTTATGAACACACATCTACTATTAACCCAAGTATTAATGACGCTGATAACCAACGTAAAATTGTTAGAGGTGGTTCTTGGAAAGATGTTGCTTATTTCTTACAGGTGAGTTCAAGAGATTATGAATATGCAGATTCTGCAAGAAGTTATATCGGCTTTAGAACCGTACAAGATTACATGGGGACACAAGTAACTAGTAGCGGTAAATAAAAAAAATAACCAATTTGATTAAAAGGTATGATCCAAATAACATACCGAAATAAACATTATTAATTAACCTACTTTAAATTAAAAAACCAAAAAATTATGGCAAATTCAAAAGCAAGTAAGAAATTCATGAATATGGCGTACGGACTAGGAGCAGCAATTGTAATTGTTGGTGCACTATTCAAAATTATTCACTTTGAGATTGGACCTTTAACAGGAAACGTGATGTTGACTATAGGTCTTGTAACAGAAGCAATTATTTTTGCATTATCGGCATTTGAACCTGTTGATAATGAATTAGATTGGTCTTTAGTATATCCAGAATTAGCTGGAGGTCAAACAAGCAAGAAAGAAGCTAAGGAAGATGCACAAGGCTTGTTATCACAAAAGTTAGATAACTTATTAAAGGAAGCAAAAATTGATGGCGAATTAATCGCTAGTTTAGGTGAAAGTATCAAGAGTTTTGAAGGTGCTGCTAAAAACATGTCTTCTACTGCTGATTCAATTGAAGCGTCTAAGAAATATGGTGAAGAATTATCATTAGCTGCTGCCCAAATGGAATCCTTAAACAGTTTGTATAAAGTACAGTTAGATAGTGCTAAACAACAACAATCTATAAATGAAGAATCGGTTGAGAATGCTGCACAATTAAAGGAGCAAATGCAATCTTTAGCGTCTAATTTATCATCATTAAACGGTGTTTACGGAGGTATGTTATCTGCAATGAATAAGTAATTAGGAGAGTTAATAATCCAAATCACTATTAATTAACCAAAAAACCTAATTAAACATGGCAGGAGGAAATTTATCACCTAGACAGAAAATGATTAATCTGATGTATTTAATATTTATAGCAATGCTAGCTTTAAATATGTCAAAAGAAGTGCTTTCAGCCTTCGGATTAATGAATGAAAAACTTACACAGTCCAATGAGACTGCTGAGTTAAGAAATGATAGTTTTATGGCGAGCTTAGAAGTAAAAGCAAGCGAGTCTGAAAACTACAAAGAACTTAAATCTAAAGCAGATCAAATTGATCAATTAGCTACAGAATTTGACACCTATTTAGAAGAATTAAAAGGTAAAATGACCGCCACAGTTGATGATGCAACTGATTATGAAATAATGGATAAAGGCGATTATCTTGACGAAAACTTTTTTAAAGGCGACAAAATAAAAGAAGAAGGGCAAGCCTTTTTAGGTCACATCAATGGCTTTAGAGATGGTGTAATTGCTATTCTGAAAACAAGTGAAGGCATGGAGTCTATCATTAAAGAAGTTGAAGAAAAGTTTAATACTGATGAGGTTACAAATAGAGATAATAGAAAACAAGCTTGGTTGGATTATCACTATAAAGGATTTCCTTTAGTAGCGTCTTTAACTAAAATGACACAATTACAAGCAGATATCAAAACAACTGAATCTGAGATCTTGTCTAAAATGTTAGAAGGTCAGTTAAGTGCTGTTGCGTCTATGACCAATTACACAACTTTATTAGAAACTTCTAAGTCGGCTTATTTTAATGGTGAGCAGTTTGATGGTCAAATCGTTTTAGGTAGAAAAGATTCGTCTACAAAACCTAACAGAGTTGAATTGACTTTAGATGGTAGAAAACTTACTGAAAAGCAATATGCTATTGAAGATGGTAAGGTGAAGTTGAAAATTGGTACTGGAGCTGTTGGTGAGCATAAAATTAAAGGAAAGTTGATTTTTGCACAAGATGGAGAAGAAATTGAAGTGTTAGTAGATCAATCTTTTGCTACCGTTTCAAAACCAAATGCAGCAACTATTTCTGCTGATAAAATGAATGTGGTGTATCGTGGTGTTAAAAACCCAATGACTATTTCTTTTGCTGGTATTCCAGATAATAAAGTAAATGCGAGTGCTTCAGGTTTAGCTAGAAGCTCTGGAAGCAGTTATGTAATGGATGCTACTAAAGTAAAAGGAAGAGAAGTTACAATTAATGTAACTGGTACTTTACCTGATGGTAGAAAAGTTAGTGATAATGCTAAGTTCAGAATTAAAGATTTACCAAAACCAACAGGAACAGTTAGAGGAGAAGACGGTGCTTTAAAAATGCAACGTAATAGTCTTAAAATTTCTACTATTGGTGCTAAGTTTGACGATTTTGACTTTGAATTACCTTTAAAAGTTACAGGATTTAAATTTAAAGTTCCAGGTCAACCTACTATTAATGTAAAAGGAAATAAATTGGATAGTAGAGCTCAAAAAGCTTTGGCTAAAGCTAAACGAGGTTCTGGAGTACAAATATTTGATATTGAAGCAAAGGCAAGTGGCGTAAGTGTTATACTTAAAAAAGTGTCTCCTGTTTTTGTTGAGTTAACAAATTAGAAGCTTCGAGTAATAACTTTAGTTATTGCACTAGTATTAAAATGTAAAATATATTAAGAAGATGAATGTAAAAAGTTTTTTATTAACCTTAGCAACAGTAACTACCATATCAAGTGTTTTTGCGCAGGCTAATATTTTAAATGCTAAGAGCCCTGAGGAGATTGGTGTACGAACAGCTAATCAAAAGTTAGTTGATAATGATAAGCCTTTAGAATATGGATATGTTGATGATAGAGATGTACTCTTTTCTAAAATGGTTTGGGAGAAAGTTGTGCTTGATGAGCGTGCTAATTTCCCTTTATATTATCCAATAGATACTAATAATATTGGTAGCGATAGACGTTCGTTGTATGATGTCTTAATGAAAAACATTCAGAACGGAAGAATTGAAAACATTTATGATGATTCTTATTTTACAACGAAAAGAACTTTAAAAGATATTGAGTCAGCCTTAACAATGATTGATACTACTGAATTGGGTATTGAGCAATTAAATGCTGGTGAAGAATTATCTGCTGAGTATATTAACAGAAGAACCATAACGGCTGCTGATGTTAGAGAGTATCACTTAAAAGGACTTTGGTATTTTGATAAGCGTCAAGCTGAAATGAAATACAGATTGCTAGGTATTGCTCCTGTTGCTCCTGACGTTAACTTTATTGATGAGTCTGAGCCGGATTTAGTACCATTATTTTGGGTATTCTTTCCAGATGCTAGAGAGATATTGCATGAGGCAAAATCATTTAATAATGCAAATAGTTCTATGCCTTTTTCTTTTGATCATATCTTGAATGCAAGACGTTTTCAAGGGTATATTTATAGAGAAGAAAATGTTCAGGGCGATCGCGCAATTTCTGAATATGTATCTGAAAATGCATTGATGCAGTTGTTAGAGTCACAAAGAATTAAAGATAAAATTAGAGACTTTGAACTGGATATGTGGACCTACTAAGTTCTAAAAATAATTAGCTATTATTTAGTTATTGAAACGCCTACATTTTTGTGGGTGTTTTTTTTTACTTATTATTTTAAGTCGTTACTTTCTAAGTATCTTAGCACCATATGAAACAGGTGGATTATATTGTTGTAGGTTTAGGAATTGCAGGCATTAGTTTTTGTGAGCAATTAAAAGCTAATAACAGATCATTTATAGTATTTGACGACGCCTCTCAGAAATCGTCAACAGTCGCTGGAGGATTGTATAATCCCGTGGTTCTAAAACGGTTTACATCGGTCTGGAAGAGTGAAGCGCAATTAGATTTAGCATTACCCATGTATGCTAATTTAGAAGAAGAGCTTCAAGTAAAGCTAGACTATAAAATTCCTGTTTATAGAAAATTTGCATCCTTAGAAGAACAGAATAATTGGTTTTCGGCGTCCGATAATCCATCACTCGCCCGTTTTTTATCGCCAACCATCATTAAGAATTCCAATCCGTACATTGATGCGCCTTTTGGTTTTGGAGAAGTTTTACATACCGGTCGAATAGATGTAAGAACGATGATAGAAGCTTACAAATTAGATCTAAGAAAAAGCGGGGTATTAGTAGAAGGTTCTTTTACTTATGAAACGTTGCAGATGGAAAGTGATAAAATACAATATAAGGGCTTTCAAGCCTGTCATATCGTGTTTTCTGAAGGTTTTGGTGTAGCTAAAAACTCCTATTTTAAAGACTTGCCACTTAACCCTGCTAAGGGAGAGCTGCTTGTTATTTATGCTCCAGAATTAAACATGGAATTCGTTTTAAAAGCGGGCGTATTTTTAATTCCATTAGAAGATGATCGGTATATTGTAGGTGCTACTTATGAATGGAAAGAATTAACGAATACCGTAAGTGATAAGGCCAAAAACACACTCTTAGACAAGCTTAAGAAACTCATAGATTGTCCTTTTGAAGTCGTAAATCAACTGGCAGGAGTAAGGCCTACAGTTAAAGATAGACGACCTTTAGTTGGGCGTCATGATATTCATAAACATATGTATGTGTTGAATGGTTTAGGAACTCGAGGCGTCATGATAGGCCCTTATGTTGCAAAACAACTTTATGAATATATTGAGCACAGCCAACCATTGGAAATGGATATTGATATTGCGCGATTTAAATTATAGCTTTTCCTTGTGTTGTAATGCTCAGGGGAATTCTAGGCATGTGGGTAAAAGGCCATACTTTAGTAAATGATAATTATTAGAATCGTTAATTAAGCGAACTATTTTTTAGCTAGTGTCTTATCATAACTCATGAAAAAGTTAATCCATATATTACGCGATAAGCGTAATATAATAGGCATAAAGACCACCAAGGTTACAACAATGCTTATAAAAACATAATGAATACTGGCGTTAAAAACAAAGAATGAAATTACAAATGCTGCAACCGCAAAGGCAATACCTACAGCATAGCTCACATACATGGAGCCATAAAAAAAAGAAGGTTCAATTTTATATTTTGTACCGCAATTTGAACAGGTTTCGTGCATGTCTAAAGCTTCAGCAAGTGCATAGGGGTTTTTGTTTTTAAACATAGATTCTTCATGGCATTTAGGGCAGCTACCAGTGAATATACTATACAATTTTGAGCCTTTTTTAAACATATTATTTAATGTACTTTTGCAAGCGCAATTACAGTACAAAAATACCATTTAATACTAAATGGGCTGTGACAAAAGTTACATTTCTATGATGAACATTCATAATTTATCGATTTCATTTCAAGGGGAATACCTATTTGAAGATATAACTTTCAAGTTAGGTAATGGTGATCGAGTAGGCTTAATAGGTAAAAATGGAGCAGGTAAATCTACTATGCTTAAAATTTTGTCAAAAGAGATGGAGCCTGATACTGGGCAGATCGCTGCTGATAAGTCACTAAAGATTGGGTTTTTAAAGCAGGATATTGATTTTGTTCTTGGTAGAACGGTCTTAGAAGAAGCTTATGAAGCGTTTACCGAAATTAAGGAATTGGAAGCTAAAATGGAGGCGGTTAATACCCAAATGGCTGAACGTACAGATTATGAAAGTGAAGGGTATCATCAGTTAATGATTGATATTAATGAATTACAGCATCAGTATGAGATATTGGGTGGTTATAATTACCAGGGTGATACAGAAAAGATTCTCCAAGGCTTAGGGTTTAAACGTCTAGATTTTGATAAATTGACGGATACCTTTTCTGGTGGATGGCGTATGCGTATTGAATTGGCCAAATTACTGCTTCAAAACAATGATATTTTACTATTAGATGAGCCAACAAACCATTTAGATATTGAATCGATTATTTGGTTGGAAGGGTTTTTAAAGAATTATGCAGGAGCGGTAGCCATTGTGTCGCATGATAAAATGTTCTTGGATAATGTAACGAATAGGACCATAGAAATTTCTTTGGGACGTATTTATGACTACCCGAAGCCGTATTCAAAATATTTGGTTCTGCGTGAAGAATTACGCACACAGCAGCTAGCATCACAAAAAAACCAACAAAAGCAAATAGAGCAAACTGAAAAACTGATTGAGAAATTTAGAGCTAAGGCGTCTAAGGCAACCATGGCACAATCTCTTATTAAGAAGCTTGATAAAATTGATAGAATTGAAGTCGATGAGGATGATAATAGTGTGATGACACTTAACTTTCCGGTGTCAATAACACCAGGGAAGGTTGTTGTTGAAGCAGAAAACATCTCTAAGAATTACGGGGATAATCATGTTTTGAAACAGGTTGATTTATTAATTGAGCGTGACAGTAAAACAGCTTTTGTTGGTCAGAATGGTCAAGGAAAATCAACCTTAGCAAAAATTATTGTTGGAGATATTAAGTATGATGGTAATATGAAACTGGGGCATAATGTGCAGATTGGCTATTTTGCACAAAACCAAGCCGAGTATCTCGATGGCAATAAAACCGTTCATGATACAATGGTTGATGCTGCTAATGAAACAAACAGAAGTAAGGTTAGAGATATTTTAGGATCCTTTTTATTTAGAGGCGATGAGGTTGATAAGTATGTGCGCGTGCTTTCTGGAGGGGAACGGAATAGGTTGGCATTAGCAAAACTCATGTTGCAGCCTTTCAATGTGCTTATTATGGATGAACCTACAAACCACTTAGATATTAAGTCTAAGAATGTATTGAAAGAGGCTCTAAAACGTTTTGAAGGTACATTGATATTGGTATCCCATGATCGTGATTTTCTTCAAGGGTTAACCAACTTGGTTTATGAATTTAAAGATCATAAACTAAAGCAATATCTCGGTGATATTGATTATTATTTAGAACAACGTAAAGTTGAAAATTTAAGAGAAGTTGAGAAACGTACAGTGGTGAAAGAAACACCAAAAGTTAAAAAGCAAACGTCTTATGAAGATCAAAAGAAAATAAAATCTCTTAATAATAAGCTTAGTAATGTCGAGTCTAAAATCAATCAAATTGAGCGCGAAATTAAAGCGATTGATTTGGAATTGGAAGTCAATTATGAAGAGACAACTTCAAAACCTGATTTTTTTGATACCTATCAAAAAAAGAAAAAGGACTTGGAAGATTTAATGGAGAAATGGGAGGATATTCAAATGGAAATAGAATTGGTAGACAACTAGCCTTTTAGGTTTTTTTTAACTTATAAAGGATAGATATTCGGTAATTTTGCGCGTTATACCATCAAAAGTACTTTCATGCGAAAAATTATTCTTTCAGCCATTGGAATTGTTCTAATTGCCTTATCATTTTATATTGCTAAATCACTAATAGCGAATAAAAATAAACCACGACCTGTTAAAGAAAAGGTTATTAAGACAGTATTAATTGATACTGTTAAAAATGAAACCGTAAAAATTGTAATTCCAGCTAATGGTAGTTTAGTAGCCAAGCGCAGAGTAGAACTATTTGCCGAAGTTCAAGGGGTCTTTAAACCTTCAAGGAAGTTTTTTAAACCAGGACAGACATACAAGAAAGGTGAAGCGCTAATTACCATGGATGCTTCAGAGTATTTTGCTAGTGTGCAATCTGCAAAAAGTAACCTGTATAATACTTTGGCCGCAATTATGCCAGATCTTCGACTTGATTTCCCCGATGTTTATGATAAATGGAGATCTTACTTGGCGAAATTTGAATTGGATAAAGCTACTCCGGCATTACCAGAAATAACCTCAGAAAAGGAAAACTATTTTATAACAGGTAGAGGGATTGTATCCAGTTATTATAATGTGAAGAACTTAGAACAGCGTCTTTCAAAATATAGTATATCGGCGCCTTTTACTGGTATTTTAACTCAAGCTTTAGTTACTGAAGGTTCGTTAATTCGTTCCGGTCAAAAGTTGGGTGAATTTATTGATCCTTCTTTATATGAGATGGAAGTCGCCTTAAGTAAAGGGTACGCAAGTTTGCTTAGAGTTGGAGAACGTGTTTTATTGAATAATTTGGACGGCACTGAATTTTATAAAGGTGTAGTATCGAGAGTTAATGGTAGTATAAATGCAGGAACGCAAACTATTACAGCCTTTATTGAAGTTAAAGATGAGAAACTTAAAGAAGGGATGTATCTTGAAGCCAGACTAGATGCCAAGGAGGAAACCAATGCTATTGAAGTAGATAGAAATTTATTGCTTGAAGGGCAACAGGTTTTTGTAGTAAGGGATAGTGTTTTGGATGTTATAGATGTAAAACCTATGCATTTTTCGGATACCAAAGTGATTTTAAAACAAATTCCTGATGGCACCATTATGCTAAAAAAACCTGTGCCGGGAGCTTATGCCGGCATGTTGGTGAAACCATTTAGGTCTTCAGTTAAAAAAGGTGATAAATAATGAGAAAATTAATTGCTTACTTCATTAAGTATCACGTTGCAGTAAACGTTTTCCTATTGGCATTTCTTGCTTTTGGAGTTATTGGTGTGCGCTCCTTGAAGTCATCTTTCTTTCCATTGGTAGATACGGTAATAATAACGATTAATATCACCTATCCTGGTGCTTCACCACAAGAAGTAGAGGAAGGAATAGTCTTAAAAATTGAGGATAACTTGAAGGGCTTAGAAGGGGTAGATAGAGTCACTTCTGTTTCCAGAGAAAATAGTGGGGTTATAACTGTAGAAATCAAAAAAGACGAGAACATTGATTTCATGCTATTGGAAGTAAAAAATGCCGTAGATCGTGTGCCTTCTTTTCCAACGGGTATGGAGCCTTTGGTTGTGGCAAAACGAGAATCTGTTAGACCTACCATTTCATTTGCTGTAAGTGGAGAAAATATTCCATTAAGTACCTTGAAAGCAATTGGCCGACAAATTGAAAATGACTTACGTGCAATCGACGGGATTTCTCAAATAGAAATTACAGGTTACCCCGATGAGGAAATTGAAATAGCGGTTAACGAATCGAGTTTACTGGCTTATAATTTATCATTTAACGATGTGTCACAAGCTATAAGTACCTCTAATATTTTGGTTACTGGAGGTAATATAAAAACTGATGTAGAGGAGTATTTAATTAGAGCGAATAACCGTTCTTATTATGGTGATGAACTATCTAATGTTATTATAAAAGCTGAAAGAGACGGCAGGGTAATACGGTTAAAGGATGTGGCTATTATCCGCGATCGTTTTTCTGAGACTCCCCGAGCCACGTTTTTTAATGAGGAATTATCTGTAAACGTCACGGTAACAAGTACTAATAATGAAGATTTAGTATCCTCGGCTGAGAAAGTAGTGGAATATGTTGAAGAATATAATCAAAGCCATAATAATGTCAGACTAGACGTCATTAGAGATCGCTCAATTACACTTACTCAAAGAACAGACTTACTGGTTGAAAATGCCATTACAGGTATTATTCTGGTGTTAATTTTTCTATCACTATTTCTTAATACGCGTTTGGCATTCTGGGTTGCTTTTGGTTTGCCTGTGTCCTTTTTAGGGATGTTTATTTTTGCCGGACATTTTGATGTGACCATAAATATATTGTCCTTGTTTGGGATGATTATCGTTATTGGAATCTTAGTTGATGATGGTATTGTTATTGCTGAAAATATTTATCAACACTATGAAAAAGGTAAAACGCCAGTTCAGGCGGCTATTGATGGGACTATGGAAGTAATTCCTCCAGTAGTTTCTGCAATAATTACAACACTATTGGCTTTTTCACTATTCCTGTTTTTAGATAGTAGAATAGGGGAATATTTCAGTGAAGTTTCCGTAGTGGTTATATTAACCTTAGCGGTTTCATTAATAGAAGCCTTGATTATTCTTCCAGCTCACTTAGCGCATTCAAAAGCCTTGAGAAAACCTGTGATTGATGAAAACCCTTCAAAAATTAAGCAATTTTTTACAAAAATGCGATCTATCAATAGGTTAGGTGATAGAATTATGGCGTTTTTAAGAGATAAAGTTTATAGTCCAACTTTAGATTTTGTATTGCAATATAAAGTGTTTGCCCTTGGTGTATTTGTAGCCTTGTTGGTGTTAACCTTTGGTTCCATTGGCGGTGGTATTATAGGGGTGACTTTGTTCCCTACTATTGCTAGTGATACCGTATCTGTTGAATTGGATATGCCCAACGGGACCAATGTGAAAATAACAGATTCTATAATCTCAATGATTGAACAAAAGTCATACCGTGTTAATGAAGAACTGACTGAAGAGTACTTACAGGGTACAGGTAAGCAATTGTTTGAAAACACTATTTTATCACTTAATAGTTCATCAAGTGCGCGGTTGCAAATTAATATGCTTCCGGGGGAAGAAAGACCCGATGCCATAAATTCTAGATTGGTGGCAAATAAATTACGTGTCGCCGTAGGACCCATTATAGGAGCAGAGCGATTGATTTATGGTTCTGGAGGTAATTTTGGTGGAAGTCCCGTATCCGTATCATTATTAAGTAATAATATCCAGGATTTAAAAGGAGCCAAAAAGGAATTGAAAAAGGTATTACAATCTAATCCTTTACTTAAAGACATTGAAGATAATGATCCTGCAGGAATAAAGGAGATACGACTAGAATTAAAAGAAAGTGCCTACTTATTGGGGCTAGATTTACGGGCAGTGATGAGTCAAGTAAGAGCTGGTTTTTTTGGTGTACAAGCGCAGCGTTTTCAACGTGGACAAGATGAAATTAAAGTATGGGTACGTTATGATAGATCCAATAGGGAGTCCATTAATAATCTGGATGATATGCGTATCATGACGCCCTCTGGAGAACGTGTTACTCTAAAGGATATTGCTAATTATACTATTGAACGTGGTGATGTGGCTATTAACCACTTAGTAAGTCAAAAAGAAATTAGGGTGTCAGCAGATTTAAAAGATCCAAGTACAAGTGCTACGGATATTCTGGATGACATTAGAAATGTGATCATACCAGAAATTCAATCCCAATACCCTACAATTACAGCTTCATTTGAAGGTCAAAATAGAGAAGCCACTAAGCTTTCTACTTCATTGAAAAGTGCAGGTATTCCAATTTTAATTTTAATATATATAACCATAGCCTTTACCTTTAGAAGTTATAGTCAACCTATTTTATTATTGCTATTGGTACCCTTTAGTTTAACCGCTGTAGCTTGGGGACATTGGTTATTAGGTTTCCCGGTTAACGTGATATCCTTATTGGGAATTATTGCCCTAATAGGAGTTATGGTCAATGATGGTTTGGTCCTCATAGGTAAATTCAACACAAATTTAAGGGAAGGAATGAATTTTGATATGGCCCTTTCTGAAGCAGGTAAATCGCGATTCAGAGCCATATTTTTGACCTCGCTGACCACGGTTGCAGGTTTAGCACCTTTACTATTAGAGAAAAGTAGACAGGCTCAGTTTTTAAAACCAATGGCCATTTCAATATCTTTTGGTATTGCATATGCCACTGTATTAACGCTGTTAGTTTTACCTTTATTTTTAGCTTTTAGTAACGGGATAAAGAAAAACACGAAATGGCTGGCTACAGGTCGAGAGATATCAAAAGAGGAAGTTGAACGTGCCATTAAAGAACAAAAAGAGGAGCATGAACATTAAATTTTACATATTTTTTAGCCTTCTCATTGTGCAATTTTCATTATTTGCGCAGGAGATGCTAACCCCTAAGGAGGCGGTTGCTTTGGCATTAGAGCATAACTATGGCATTAAACTGGTTGAGACCGATGTTGAAATTGCCAAGAATAATGCGGATATTCTTAACTCAGGATATTTACCCTCCGTGACTGGAAATGCGGGAGCTGTTTATAACAGGGATAATACCGAGGCAGAATTTGCTGATGGCCGAGTTACGGTTTTAAATGGCGCTGAAAGCTCTAGATACAATGCTTCTGTTGATTTAAATTATGTTTTATTTGACGGATTGGGAAGGTCCTATAATTATAAGCAATTACAAGGCAATGAACAATTAACAGAGTTGCAGGCCAGAGAAACTATCGAGCTTACCATGTTGCAATTATTTACAGTATACTACAATGTGACTGAACTTACGGAAAACATAAAATCATTAAATCAAACTTTAGAAGTTTCCAAAGATAGGTTGCAACGTGCGGTTTATCAATTTGATTACGGACAAAACACAAAGTTAGAGGTGCTTAGTGCTCAGGTAGATGTTAATAATGATAGTATAACGGTTATGAATACACAGCAAGAGCTGCGCAATTTTAAACGTGATTTAAATTTGGTATTGGGTAATGTGTTACCAGAACGTTTTGATGTTGATACCTTTGTGAGTTTCAATAATATTTATGACAAAACAGACCTATTAGAAAAGACAATCGCCAATAACGTCAATTTGCTGCAAATAGATAAAAATATTGATATCACAACCTACGGGATTAAATTAGAGAAATCAGCCTATTTACCTACCTTAGGTTTGGTGGGGAGTTATGGCTGGAATAGGAACAATAATAACGCCGCTGCCTTTGTTGCCACATCAACAAATACAGGCCTTTCGGGAGGTTTAAACTTACGTTGGAATTTATTTGATGGCGGGAATACGATAACACGAGTAAAGAATGCAAAAATAAATCTTGAAGCCCAAGAAATTAGAAAAGAAGAAGTCTTGGTTACTATAGAACGTGATTTTAATAATGCATGGGGTAACTATCAAAACCGGCTTGAAATCTACTATCTACAAGAAGACAATATTAAAACGTCTCAGAATAACTTTGATAGAACACAAGAAAAATTTAGGTTGGGTCAAGTGAGTTTTGTTGAATTTAGACTAGCTCAAGTAAATCTTCTCAATGCTGAAATTACTAGAAATAGGGCTAAATACTTTGCCAAGATTGCTGAACTAGAAATGCTGCAAATTAGTGGCGAATTATTAAATATTAATTTCTAATACCAGTAAAATTAATTTCAAGTGGTCGTTTAACGAAAGTTAAATGTTAAAGTATGATGTATTTCATCGAAAAAAATAGCATATAATCTGTGTTTGGTTTAGATTCGTAAGAAATAATCCCCGAATCTATCAAAGACATGAAGAACTTGAAATTAATTTTTGTCTGCTTTTTTGTTACCGCTTATTCCTTTGCTGATGTTTCACCAAAGGAAAAAGAAGCCTTGCTAAAGTTGTATCATGCAACACAGGGAGATCGGTGGAATGTGTCTTGGAATATTGATGCCCCGGTGAATACTTGGCAGGGTGTTTCAGTTAAGAAGGGTAAAGTTGTAGGAATCAATCTTGAATTTAATAACCTTGAAGGTAAATTGCCTGATGAAATAGGTGATTTAGTGAATTTGGAGAAAATTAATTTGGGGTTTAATAAACTAGAGGGAGAAATTCCTAAAAGCTTTGGAAAACTAAGTAATTTGAGATCATTAGAACTATTTATGAATAGGTTTGAAGGTCAAATTCCAGCTGAATTAGGTGAACTGAAAAAACTAGAAATTCTTAAGCTGTATAGTAATAAGTTAACCGGTGAAATTCCTGAAAGCTTAATGCAACTTCCTGAACTCAAAGAGCTGTTATTAGGAAGTAATCATTTAACAGGTGGCATCCCGGTAGGTATTAGTGCTTTGAAAAACCTGGAAAAATTGAGTCTTATGGATAATAATCTACAAGGTGAAATTCCTTCTGAAATAGCACAACTATCAAATTTGGAAGAATTGATATTATCTACAAATGAATTTACAGGGTTTTTGCCAGAGGAATTTATTATGCTTACTAAGCTCAGTACACTTATGGTAAGTGATAATAACCTAAGTCAGGAATATAGAACTGTTTCAGGGGATACACCCGTATCCGTGTCTAATTTGACCCTTGAAACGGCAACAGCTACTATGGATATTGAAAAAGAATAAAACATAAAGTTTATATTTTATTAAAAAGAGCCATCATATTGATGGCTCTTTTTATAGATTTACAGCATTATGATAGAACATTTCTTTACTTGTCCGTATTGCTGGGAAGAAATATCGATGTTGATCGACAATTCCCAATCTAGGCAAAATTATATAGAAGATTGTGAGGTTTGTTGTAACCCCATTCAAGTAGTTCTCCAATTTGAAAATACCGAATTAGTACATTTTCAAGCAGATAGCATCGAGCAATAATATTTTATCATTTTATGCTTGCAGAAGTCAAAAAGGATTGTATATTTGCAGTCCGAAATAATTTGGTCGGCATTATGAACCGAGAGTTAAAAGCTAAGTAAATTATTTTAGGATTAAATCGCGGGATAGAGCAGTAGGTAGCTCGTCGGGCTCATAACCCGAAGGTCACTGGTTCGAGTCCAGTTCCCGCTACAAAGCTTGAAGCTAATAAAACAAACGGATTGTGTACTCACAATCCGTTTTTTTATGTCATTAATTTCTTTACTTTTACAAAACGTATACGATAACGTATACGTTCGTCAAATGAAAAGTAACTATTCTGAGCCCAAAATCTATACAGGAGGTGTACAAATAAGCAACTGGTCGAAGTTATCTAAGTTAGAGCAAAAAAATGCTCTGAAAAAGGACTGGTACTTGTATTATTCCTATCGAGATTTAAAAACTTTAAAGCTTGTTAGACAAGCACCTATTAAAGGTGGTGCCAATCGTTATAAAACAAAAAGAGACCGTTATAAATTTCTACAGGTCTTACAGAGAAATCTATCCGTAATGTTACAGAGTGGGTTTAATCCTTATGAATATAATTCAGAAATAGAATCTTCATTTTTTGGAAATACAAAAATTAAAAGTACTGTCAGAGAGGAAGTAATTGCAGAGAAAGCGGAAGAAAAAGGAACCACGATCGAAGATGCTTTTATTCTTGGTTTAAGCATAAAAAAGAAGGTGTTGGCGGAAAGTTCTTATCCAAAATTTAAGAGCAAAGTTAATCAATTTAAAAGGTGGTTAGTACAACAAGATATTAAGCTTTCAGATGATATTAAAATTATTTCTAAAAAGACAGTTATAAATTACTTGAATAATGTTTTATTATCTAGTAGTTCTCGAAATAGAAATAATTCTCGTACCGATATTAATTCATTATTCCAATTATTAGAGGACAATGACATTATTTCAGAAAATTTTGTACGGAGTATAAATGTACTAAAGACAGAACCTAAAAGAAATAAAACGTATACGCCAGATTTAGAAGTAGCATTGTTTAAACACTTAAAAGATAACGATCCCATTTTATATTTATTTGTACAGTTTATTAGTTATAATTTTCTGAGACCAATAGAGATTTGCAGGTTAAAAGTTAAAGATATAGATGTCAAGGATAAAAAGATTTACTTAAAAGCCAAAAATAAGCTAGTTAAGACTAAGATAATACCAGATATTCTTATCAAAGAATTGCCTAATTTAGAAGGAGTTCAACCAGAAATGTGGTTGTTTACACCAAGTATGATTGGTGCTGAATGGACTTCTAAAGAAAACAATAAAAGAGATTATTTTACAAAACAGTTTAAAAAAGTAAAAGATAAATTCAATTTAGGTATTGATTATGGCTTATATAGCTTTAGGCATACGTTTATTACAAAATTATATAGAGATTTTAGAAAGAATCTAACACCATTTGAAGCGAAAAGCAAGCTTAAGGAGATAACGGGTCACTCCACAATGGAAGCACTTGAGGCCTACCTTAGAGATATTGATGGTGAATTGCCTGAAGATTATTCTAAACATTTAAGACATTAGTATGAGGAATTTTGGTTTGGTTAAAAAATTAAATAATGAAGGCTTAAGCGCCAAACAAATTCAAGAATATTTAATGAGTCAGAATATTTTAGTAGCAGTTCTGGAAAGAACTAGTGCTATTAAGCTTCCTTCTTCAAGTCAAAAAAAAAGTTCTTTCTTTAGTGTTCTAAGAAATGTTTTTACCAAAACAAAAGATGAACCATTAAATAATGGGAAATTTAAACCTTTAGAACTTAAGTTTAATATTGACCTAAATGAATCAAAATTACATAAATCGTATTCTACCGAATTTAGAACTGAATTATTTTATTATATATCTAGCTTAAATAAAAACTTAATCAACTCCCAATTTCAATTGCTTTCGAGGTCCTTTAATAATAAAATTGAAGTACATTCAAATCAGTCAAAAATTGATGAAATTATTAAGAAATCTTTTATTGGTGTGTATCGTGAGATTGTTGGTCAGTATTCTTCTTTGGAAAATGAAAAATTAGAGACTGCAGATGAAATACATGAACGAAAACCCTACTTTTTTTATCTAAATAAAAAACAAAAAGTAATTATTGATAGAATTGAAGAGTATCCAATTCTAATAGACAGTTATCTTGATGGTGATGAAAATTTAATTAGAAAAGAATTATTATCAACTTGTAAAATCATTCAAGATATTATTGACTTTAATTATAGGTATAAATTTCTTGTTGCTCTAAACAAGAAATATAATATAGAAAATGCTAATGAAGTAATAATAGACGAAATATATCATAAAGTCTATAATGAATATTCTAGTTTATTTGCTTCAATTGATGCAGTGATTTATGCATATGACAAGATAAACGGCTTCACTGAGTACATTCCATCAAACGCTAGTGCTCTATATTACGCTTTGTTTGAATCTAATTTAATTTCCAAAAATAAAACCGAATATCAACGTTATCTTCTTAAGATTCATAATGTGAAATTTGGGAAAATCAGGAAAGATTCGTCACCTGGATTAACACCTTTCAAAAAACGTTTTAACGACTTCAATAAAGAAATTAGCGTTCACTTCCCTTCAGATAATCGATAAAAATTGCAACTTGACATTTTCGATTCCTTTCTGACATAAATATTATTATTTCTGACATAATTATTTTTTTTCTGACACCTGCTCTGACATGCTTAAAACACTGTATGTGAGATAGTTGTGTTAATTTTGTTTAGCAATTTTGCTCAAACAGAAAAAGTCTAAAATAAACTAAAATGACTTTTTCAAAAAAATAATAATTACAATGAAAAAAGTATTAAATGTAAGAATTGATCAGGAACTAAAAATTGAGATTGATAGAATCTCAAAAGAACACGGAATGTCTCCTTCAGAATATGTTCGTATAATTTTATGTGAATATTTGGAATATGACGAGATGACAAAAACAATTCAAACTAAACAATCAGAAATGACTCGTGTAATTATCGACATTCCGTCAGATATTAGAAAAGATTTACCTCATCTTGTTTTATGGTTATTTGTAAACCTTTATTCCACTTCATATATAACCGAAGGTCATTTAAATAACGCGAAGAGAATACTCAGTGAGCAAATTGAAAACAATACGTTAAGTAATAATCTTCGTTTCCAGTTTTTAAAGGTGTTAAGTGATATAGACAGAGTTTTTGCTGAAGGTATACAGTCTTCTTCAGTTATGTTTACTAAACCGAACAACATGTATACAATTGATTATAACCTAATTTTTACTGAAGTATACAGTATAATAGATAGAGATTATAGATATGAAGGCTAAGAAGCGTATAGATACTATTGTGGTACAACAGTTGAACTCTGATATTAAGAAACAAACTCAGAATCTAACTAAAAAAGATTGTTTTATTGCCAAAACAGCTAATCAATGGATTGAAGAGGCTAAATCTCGACCTATTCCGAATATGTTATTTGGAGAAATGTGGTACGAAGGAGAAGTGTGTATACTGTTTGCAGATACTAACACAGGAAAAAGTATACTAGCAGTGCAAATTGCTGATAGTATTAGTAAAGGTCTTCCTATTTATGATTTTAGTTTAGAAGTGTCTCCTCAAAAAACAGTTTATTTTGATTTTGAATTATCTGATAAGCAATTTGAAAAAAGGTACTCAAATAACTATAAAGAACATTATAGTTTCAGTAATAGCTTTATAAGAGCAGAGATAAATACCGAAACAGAAGTGCCAAAGGAATTTAATGCCTTTGAAGATTATCTGGTGCATTCTTTGTACCAGATAATTAAAACGCATAATCCCAAGGTTATAATAATAGACAATATAACTTATCTCAAAACTGACAATGAAAGAGCAAAAGATGCTCTTTCATTAATGAAGCAACTAAAAGCTATAAGTAAGAAATGCAATATCTCTATTCTTGTGCTATCTCATACTCCAAAAAGAGATTCAAGTAAGCCAATAACTAAAAATGATTTGGCTGGAAGTAAAATGCTTATCAACTTTTGTGATAGTGCTTTTGCTATTGGTGAAAGTACAGAAGGAGCAAGTATACGCTACATAAAACAAATTAAACAACGTAATACAGAATCTGTATACCACGCAAACAATATTGCAGTTTTTGGGATTAACCAAGATTTTAACTTTTTGAAATTTGAGTTTATTGGCTATGATGAAGAGGTCAATCATTTAACAAAACTTAGTTGCAACGATAAAGAGACTAGAAATCAAGAGATTATTGATTTGCACCAACAAGGACTTACAAATGTTAATGTAGCTCAAAGATTAGGAGTTTCAGAAGGAACTGTTAGGTATCAATTAAATAAACTGAAATAAGTTTTAATGACGGCTCAGGATGTATATAATATTGCGAAAGCACTTCCAAAGGAAGAGTATATACATCTATATGCCATGTTACAAGGAAGTTTAAGTACAACTCAACCTAATGTCATAAAAAAAGCGACATTAATAACAGATTTGCAAGCTCAACAGTATCTTTTGAAAAATATATTCAGTGAGGAGAGTATAAAAAACAGAATAAAATAAATCGTAAAATCGTAATAGTCTGGGACACTACGAAATTACGAATTTACGAATGAGAAAATTTATGTATAAGTATAGTCTTGATAAATCCAGTAAGAAATTTGTTTGTCCTCAATGCGGTAAAAAAGTATTTGTTCGATATATTGATAATACAAGTAATAACTACTTGCAAAGTAATATTGGAAGATGTGATAGGGAATCGAAATGTCAATATCACAATAAACCAAATGGGAATAAATCAATAGTTAGTTCAAGCGACGTAGTTAAAGAAGAGCCAGCATGTTTAAACTTTGATGCTGTAATACAATCAATGCAGAATATAAAGAATGATAACTTTATAAAGTACCTGCTACAATACTTTTCATGGAGTCAAGTGAGAAATGCAATATTAAAGTATAATATAGGTAATTGTAATCATTGGCATGGTGCTACAATATTTTGGCAAGTAGATGAACAAATGAATGTGTGTGCAGGAAAAGTGATGTTGTATGACAAAATCACAGGTAAAAGAGTGAAAAAACCATACCCACATATTAATTGGATACACAGCGTATACAAAATTGATGATTTTGTATTACAACAATGCTTATTTGGAATACACAACCTTTGTGATTATGATCCGGGTAGTACGGTTTGTATTGTGGAGTCTGAAAAAACGGCAATTTTCATGAGTATAGTACAACCTGCTTATTTGTGGTTAGCTACAGGCTCTAAGTCTAATTTAAAAGCACAACTTCTAAAACCGCTTATAGATTATGCTATTATCTTATTTCCCGATAAAACCGAATTTAAGGATTGGAATACAAGAGCGACTCAATTATTAAAGAATGGATTTAAGATTAGTTGTAGTGCTCTTTTAGAAAATAAAAATATTGAAGAAGGTAGTGATTTGGCAGACCTACTTTGTGTGGATCTAGTGAATTAATTACAATAAATGTGTGAAACCGTAAGTGATTATTGAAAAAGATTTATACTTTTATGATTCTCTCATGAATTAAAATAAATCGCATAAAAGTACATGATTTTCAACGAAGATTCACGAGTTAAAATACCTTCTATTTTACATTTAATTCAACTGGGATATCGATACCTGTCGCTGAAAGATAATGAGTGGGATGAAAGCACTAATATTTTCACCTCAATATTTAGAAAGCAGATTGAAAAATTAAACTCCTCCTTGTCTGAAAAGGAAATTCAAAACGTTTATGATGATGTTTCTATTTCATTAGAGAACGAGGATTTAGGACGCGCCTTTTATCATAAATTAATTGATCAATCTGGTGTTAAACTTATCGACTTTGATAATTTTAATAATAATGTATTTCATGTGGTTACGGAGTTGCCGTATAAAAAGGATGATGAAACTTTCAGGCCTGATATAATACTGTTAATTAACGGTATGCCTTTAGTTTTTATCGAGGTAAAAAAGCCAAACAATCGTAATGGGGTTCAAGATGAACACAAGCGTATGCAAAGGCGATTCCAAAACAAGAAATTTCGCAAGTTCATCAATATAACGCAGCTTATGATGTTTTCTAACAACATGGCTTATAGTGAAGAAGATACTCAAATGTTGGAAGGTGCTTTTTATAGTACAACAAATTATAAAAAGCCAATTTTTAATTATTTCAGGGAAGAAGAAACTTTTGATCTTTCAAAAATTTTAAAACCCCTTTCAGCAGAAGATGAAATCTTGGTTTTGAAGGACACCAATCTATTAAGTATAAAAAATAACAAGGAATACCAATCTAATAAAAGTCCTATTACGGCAACCAACAGTGTTTCGAGCTCTTTATTTCAGCGAGAGCGTTTAAAATTCATATTGCGTTATGCTTTTGCTTATGTAGAAGAAGAACATGGGTTAGAGAAACATGTCATGCGTTACCCACAATTATTTGCGACTAAAGCCATAGAAAACAAGTTGGATAACGGGATTAAAAAAGGTATTATTTGGCACACACAAGGATCTGGTAAAACGGCTTTAGCATATTTTAATGTAAAACATCTCACGCACTATTTTCAGAAGCATAATATCATTCCAAAATTCTACTTTATTGTAGATCGCCTAGATTTACTAACACAGGCTGCAAGAGAATTTACGGCACGTGGTTTAGTGGTGCACAAAGTGGATTCTAAAGAAGCATTTAGTAAGGATATAAAATCAACCCATGTAATACATAATAGTTCTGGTAAGGCGGAAATTACAGTTGTCAATATTCAGAAGTTTAAGGACGATCCAGATGTTATAAAAAACAACGATTACAATTTAAGTGTTCAACGGGTGTTCTTTTTAGACGAGGTACATCGAAGTTATAATCCTAAAGGAAGCTTTTTAGCAAATTTGGAATTGGCCGATAAGCATGCCATAAAAATAGGATTAACAGGAACACCATTGTTAGGATCAGAATATAACTCTAAAACCTTATTTGGCGATTATATTCATAAATATTACTACAATCTGTCTATAAAAGATGGTTATACTTTACGATTAATACGTGAAGAAATAGAAACCAATTATAAGCTTGTATTACAAGAAGCTCTTGAAAATATTAAAGTATTACAAGGTAATATTGATAAGAAGAAACTCTATGCAGACCATCGATTTGTTGAGCCTATGCTAGACTATATTGTAAAAGATATGGAACAAGCTAGAATCTCTATGAACGATAATAGTATAGGTGGAATGGTGGTTTGTGATTCTTCTGATCAAGCTAAAATGATGCAGGAGATTTTCAATACTAAATATACAGGCAAGTCGGATTCGTCGTATAATCGGGCAGCTGAAGAACCTGCTAGTTATGGGAAGAAGCAAAAGGAAGAAAGTAAAGTAAATAAAGCTCAGGTTATTTTACATGATATTGGTACGAAACAGGATCGTAGAGATTGGGTTTCTGACTTTAAAGTGGGAAAACTTGATTTTCTATTTGTTTACAATATGCTATTAACTGGTTTTGATGCCAAACGCTTAAAGAAATTATACATAGGCAGAAAGATAAAATCACATAATTTATTACAAACACTCACACGTGTTAATAGAACCTACAAAACGCATAAGTACGGTTATGTTGTAGATTTTGCAGATATACAGAAAGAGTTTGATAAGACCAATCAAGATTACTTCAAAGAGCTACAAAGCGAGTTAGGTGATGAGATGCAACACTATTCCAATCTGTTTAAAAAGCCCGAAGAGATAAAGGAAGAGATTGAAGAAATTAAGGATGTGTTGTTTAAATACAATACTGCTAACGCCACTGTTTTTGGGGAGCAAATTTCTGAAATTAATGAGCGTTCCGAAATTCGTCAAATAGCGAAAGCTTTAAACAATTCTAAAGAGTTGTATAATCTCATTCGTTTGTCTGGTAATTTTGAATTGCTCGAAAAATTGGACTTTAAAAAACTATCTGTTTTAGCACGATTAACTAACGATAGATTAGGCTTAATAAACACAAGAATTGCCTTAGAAAACAATGTAGATACCGAGAATATTTTAAATACCGCTTTAGAAGATGTCATTTTTGCTTTTACCAAAGTAAAAGAAGAAGAAATGATCTTGGCAGATGAGCTTAAAAATACCTTAGGTAAAACAAGAGAAATGTTAGCAGGAAACTTCGACCAGAAAGACCCGGTTTTTATCTCTTTACGTGAGGAATTAGAGCGTTTGTTTAAGAAGAAAAATTTAAGTGAAGTCACTAAAGAAGAAATGGAAGCTAACATAAAGGCGTTAAACGCTATATATGATGAAGCTAAAAAAGTAGAACGCGAAAACCAATTACTGAAAGCCAAATACGATTATGATGCTAAATATGCCCGTATTCATAAACGCTTAATGGAAAAAGACCCATTAACCGATAGCGAGCGCAAACTATTTGAAGCCTTAAAAGGATTAAAAACAGCAGTAGATAAAGAGATATTACAAAACGCTAAGTTGTTAGAAAATGAGAGTTATGTAGAAAAAATGATGATGCGCTTAGTAGTAAACCAATTTAAAAAAGAACAAAGAATTGATATTAATACAACAGATGTAAGGCGTATTAATAGTCTTATAGTAAAAGAATACATGAACGAATACAACGGTAACGTTGCCTAAAATAAAACAATGACAAGTACAGCACAATTTGAAACCCAAACCAAAGCACTTATAGATGACCTAAAAAGCGTGTGTGCCAACTACGGGTTAGGGAATGACGGAAACGAATTTAAAATAATCACCCAAGTATTTCTATATAAATTCTTAAACGATAAATATGTTTACGAATTGAAACAGTTAGAACCCGATTTGGCAAATGCTGAAAATTTTGATGACGCGCTTAAAACCTTTTCTGATGATGATTTAGAAATGCTAACCATGCAAATAAGCGAAAACACAGCGCGTATTGCACCTAAAAACTTATTGTCGCGTTTATTTGAGCGACAAAACAAGGATCAATTTGCAGATATTTTTGATGAAACCTTAGTGAGCGTTGCCAAAGATAATATCGATATTTTCTCGGTACTCACGCAAGGCGGAGAAAAAGTAGTATTGTTTGAAAATCTAAGTAAGTATGTAACCGATAAAAAAGATGACTTTTGCAAAGCCTTAGTTAATAAATTAGTTGGTTTTAGTTTTGAACATATTTTCACGCAGAAATTCGATTTTTTCGCGACTATTTTCGAGTATTTAATAAAAGATTATAATACCAATTCTGGCGGAAAATACGCCGAGTATTTTACACCACACGCTGTTGCTAAAATTATGGCAGCCTGTTTAGTAACTGGAGACAATGTAAACAACGTAACCTGTTATGACCCAAGTGCAGGATCTGGGACCTTATTAATGAACCTGGCACATGCCATAGGCGAAGATAAGTGTACGATCTACTCACAGGATATTTCTCAAAAATCGTCGGCCTTATTACGATTAAATCTTGTTTTAAACAATCTGGTGCATTCTATACCAAATATTATCCAAGGCAATACCATTTTAAGTCCATATCACAAACAAGAGAATGGGCAATTAGAACAGTTTGATTATATAGTATCCAATCCACCATTTAAGTTAGATTTTAGCGATTACAGTGAAGATTTAGATAGTAAAGCCAATAAGGAACGTTTTTTTGCAGGCATACCAAAAGTGCCGTCAAAAAAGAAAGAATCCATGGCTATTTACCTGCTGTTTATACAGCATATAATGCACAGTTTAACCCCAAAAGGTAAAGCTGCTATTGTAGTACCCACAGGTTTTATAACCGCACAATCTGGTATTGATAAAAAAATTAGACAAAAACTAGTAGAAAGTAAAATGCTAGCAGGTGTAGTATCTATGCCCTCTAATATTTTTGCTACTACAGGAACCAACGTGAGTATTCTATTTTTAGACAAAACCAATACCAAAGATGTGGTGTTGGTAGATGCCTCTAATTTAGGAACCAAGGTAAAAGAAGGTAAAAACCAAAAGACAGTTTTAATTCCTGAAGAAGAACAAGAAATTATAAATGTGTTTAATGCCAAAGAAGCCAAAGACGATTTATCTGTTGTGGTGAGTTACGACGATATAAAAGCAAAAAACTATAGCCTTAGTGCAGGACAATATTTTGAAGTTAAAATTGAATATGTTGATATTACGTCAGAAGAATTTATTGGTAAAATGAAGGGGTTTGAAAGTAATTTGGGAAGCTTATTTGCCGAATCTAAAGCTTTAGAAAATGAGGTTCAAGAAAATTTGAAGAGTTTGAAATATGACTGAATATAAGCTAAAAGACTTACTTGAAATAAAGAATGGTAGAGATTACAAACATTTGTCAGAAGGCGAAATACCTGTTTATGGTAGTGGAGGATTAATGAGATATGTAGATGAATCACTTTACCAAGGGGAAAGTATTTTGTTACCTAGAAAAGGGACTCTAAGTAACATTCAATATGTTAATGAATCTTTTTGGACAGTTGATACTATATATTATTCTATAATTGATAAGAGTAAAGCAGAGGCTTATTATTTATATCGTTATTTAACTTTATTAGATTTAAATCATCTAAATTCTGGAACAGGAGTGCCAAGTATGACATTTGGCGCATATTATGATATTCCTATAAAGTTACCTGATCTTTCAACCCAAAAAAAAATAGCCAAAGTTCTTTCTGATTTAGACGCCAAAATAGAAGTGAACAACAAAATAAACCAAGAGTTAGAAGCGATGGCAAAAACGCTTTACGATTATTGGTTTGTACAGTTCGATTTTCCAGATGCTAATGGTAAACCTTATAAATCGTCTGGTGGTAAAATGGTTTATAATGACGAGTTGAAACGTGAGATTCCTGAGGGGTGGGAGGTTAAATTTTTAACTGAAGAAATGGATTTGCAGTATGGTTTTCCATTTAGTACTAAATTATTTAATACTGTAGAAAAAGGAGTTCCTGTAATCAGAATAAGAGATATTTTAAATTGTACGATTTCAAACTATTCAACGCAAGAAGTTGATGATAAGTATAAGTTAAATAAAGGAGATATTGTAGTAGGGATGGATGGTAATTTTCATATTAATTACTGGAATAAAGAAGATTGTTATTTAAACCAAAGGAGCCTAAGAATTAGGTCAAATGAAGATTCTATTTCTGAAATACAAGCAAGATATTCAATTGAACCATACATAAAAGCAAGAGAAAAAAATGTATCAAGAACTACTGTCGCTCATTTAAGTGCTAAAGATGTAAATGATTTAAAAGTTTTAAAAGCCGCAAATAAAATTCAGTTAAAAGCAAATGATTTTTTCAAATCTAATTTGGATAAAATAGTTGCAAATAGGGAACAAAACCAAAAACTCTCAGAACTTAGAGATTGGTTATTACCTATGTTAATGAATGGGCAGGTTACTGTTACGTCATTGCGAGGTACGAAGCAATCTCATGAAGTAAATACTAAAAGTGAGTTGGGTATGGTAGGGGAGGATAAAGAGATTTATAAAAGTTAAAAATGGAAAAAGTAGATGTAGTTAAAATATGCGAAAAGGTTTTAAAACGATTATCTCTAATGGATTATGAGAGAAAAGGTGGTACTGCCACTGAACAGCTTATTTTTCCGAATAAATTTCCATCAAAAGAAAAGATAGAAAAACTTTCTGAAAAGGAACTTCTTAAATACATAAGAAGATCGGAACAAGAACTTCGTCAGATATTTATCGATGTATTTAAAGAATATCATAGTGAAGGTAATAATAAATTATACTATTCTATTGAAACGCCTACAGCACAAAAACATAAGTTTGGTAAAAGTTATGACGACTTAATAAAACACATAGGCCTTAATTCAATATCAGCACTGATTGATATGTGCGTTTTCCAAAGGGATGAAGCGAGTAAGTATGAACGCATTTTAAACATAGAGTTTAAACATGGAAATGCACCTATTAAAGACATTGCAAAAGATGTTCTAAAATTAATGCGTGAAAAAGAAAATGGGGCATTTATTTTTTTATTAGATAATACTAATAAGGGTTCACTTAATAATATTGGAGAAACGAGGGATGGAGTTTTAGATAAACTTTCTAAATCATTTGAGGATTTTAGAGGGTTAGATAATATTTGGAATGAAAATGAAAGTAAGAACAAGCATATCCAAATAATCATACTATCGTTGGAACAGAAAACAAATGCTGTAAGTCCTACTTTAATATCTAAAACCTTTTTCATAGAGAACTTAAACGATTTAGATACGTTCTTTTCAATTAATGATAATCGTTCTGGTAATATGGCTACGGTTTGTGAAAATAGTGGGTGGTTATTATATGTGTTGAAGGATAACCAGGTAACAGTATCTTCATTGCGAGGCGAGAAGCAATCTCATGAGGCAAATAGTAATGCTACTTTGGGTATGGTTGGGGAAAAGGTTAAAAATATAAAAATTTCGTAAAATTCATAGATTCACTTGAGGTCTTTAAGGTTATAGTTAGTATTGCATTATTTTATATTCCGTTGTGAAAAGATCTTCGAGACCTTCTTTCCAAAATACAGCTGTCCATTCAGGGTAATAGTATTCAACAAATAAGGTGTCTCCTTTGAGGTAATATTTGGCAAATGGTTTTCCTGGTTTTGGTAGGTTTTTGATGCCGAAATCATCGAAAATTCCAATATCATAAATACAATCTATATTTATATCCCAAATTAATTCAAATTATTTAGAATCTTTAAATTCTATAGGAAAGACAACATCGCAACTTTTATTGATGTCAAACCACACCTCATATTCACTAATTTTCAGAAAATATGAATTATTCGTCCATCTTTCAGGGAAATTATCAGGTTTTCCTATTTACTTATTAAAATATGCGTAGGCTAGAATTGAAACTAAAACGCAAAAACACATTAGCAATAAGAAGGATACCCTATTTCTTTTATTAAAAAATTGATATTGAGTCATTCTAAGTATTTTGTGTAAGTCATTAGTAATCATGATCGTTTTATTGATAGGGGCATTTTTGAGGGTCTGACATTTTTTAGTCATCACTTTCGTCTCCTCCGCAAATTCCGAAACTCCAACCAAAGCTATGCGTTGATAAGCCACTGTTATTATAATTTTTGTAATAAGACTCTTGGCTATCCAAATTATTCTCATATTTTATTTCTAAAGCTTCTATTACATCGATAGAAAGTATGAAGTTTTCAAACAAGGACTTTATTTCTGCAATAACTTCTCTAGAAATATAAAAATGTTATAAATTCCAGATAGACCAACTTAAATAAGTAGAATCTTTTTTGAGAATATGTTCAACTGTATATCCTTTACGTTTTCCGAAGTTAAGTAAGGTGTTTAGGGTGCAGGATTTCATGGGATGAACATTCCGTTTCATCTTTGTGGCTAGCATATGGTGCTTCTTTAACTGAAGCTGCATCAAATAGCTGAGTACTTAAAAATTATTAAAGAGTATGCTGAGGCTAATCCAAATGAGATGATTGTACGTGCTCAAGGCTGGACTTTGGCTGGTTTTGGAGATTAACCCACCAACTGCAAAAGATCTTGATGAGATACTGCCTAATTAATATTGGTAGTATCTCTCTAAGTTTATATATCCTCTAGAACCCCTTTCTTGTGTTCGAGACGATAGGCTTCCTCTCTTTCCTTTTTCCTTTTTAAATCCCTTATTTTCTTTTGCTCAATGGAATCCTTTTCTTTCTTAATTTTTAATTCACGTTTATTTCGTTTAGAAATTAGTTTTTCATAACCTTCATAAAAAAAATAATCTAAATCAAAAGTATAAGATTCAATTATAGAACCCTCAATTGATTTTTTTAAATACGTACTTCCTGTTAAAAATATAAGTTTTTTACCATTTGAAAATTCATACGACGATTTTACATAATCTTCTTTAGATAGACCAATAATAGTAGTGCGGGATGTTTTGTTATACAACTTAGTTTTAATTTTTGTTAATTCTTCTGAAAGAATATTATCACGATTTTGATATTTTTGATAATCAATACTAGTAGAGTCATAAAGATGACTTAGCCATTTAGTGGTTGACATTTGCTCTTTAATATATTCTATTAGATCCTCCTTTTCATAGTATACTACGTTACTTTTAGTGTTTTTTAATTTTTCAGGAAAAAGTGTGGCTAGTTTATTTAATTTTTTATTCTCCAAATAATTCTTACTAGAATGGTATTTAGAGTAATCAAATTTAACGCCATCATATTTATCATAGTAGAGGTTAGCTAATTTTTTAAACTTTTCATTTATAAAATAGCTATGATATTTATGCTCTATATTAATTATTTTATCAATATCAATAAGACCTATATCGTTAATTGATACAGGTCTTCCCCGTCCCGCCAAAGGCCCTGACTCAATACGCTCTTTAGCCTCTCTAATTCTTTTTTCTTGTATATCATAATACCTTTTTGTTAAGCTCTCTTTTGATTCTTCGTATTCCCTTTTATGTCTTAATTTAATACTAAATTTTGAAGGAGGGTTGACAATAAAATCAAAATTATCGTTTTGAATTTTAATATTATAATGGTAGGTAACTACCCTTAGCGAGTCGAAAAATTTATAATATTTTTCTTTTTTAAAAAATCTTGGGTTTTTCTTGCATTCCAACTCAGCAATAGAGTAAAATTCGTTATTTGTCATTTCTGGGAAAAATGAAAGAAAAAGAAAGTTTTTTCGTTGATTTTTAAGAATTATATTAATACTGTCTTTAGGTATTAATTTTACAGGTTGAGGTTTATAATTATTTGATGAATCCCACATGTAATCTTGTTTGCTTTCTCGCTTATAGTTTTTCCTACATGAAAAACAAAGGAAAAAAAAAGCGATGGCAGTTATCTTAATTATTGTATTAGTTGTGGTTTTATTTATTGAATTAGGAATCATTTGTAATCTCTGTTTAATAAGTGGTTAAAGTGAAAATATGAGAATCCGAACAAGTTTTTTTGCCAACAAATAGGTATTGTTAAAACTTAATTTGTGATATTCATTGAAAACGAGCAATTAACAATTTATAAATAATATATATAAAGGCCATCAATTTTACATTGAATGCTAATTTAATATAAACCTGGCTCTTAATCTTTAGCATATATAAAGTCATATAGGTTATTCATGAAATTTACTCTAATTTTTTATCTGGTCTAGTCTTATCTTCTATACACATACCTGTAAATTGTATTACAGTGAACAACATAGACCCTGTGATGAGAGCATGGTATGATACAAGGAATAAGGTTCGCAACTGCTAATATTGCATGTGATTTTAGCAAAATGATTATATTTTAAAGGTTAAGAAATACTTTGTACTCTCTTTGGATTCATTGCTATAGAAGGTCATACCATACTTTCCCGCGTTTTGCATGAGCTTAAGCAGTTCAGTCTTATGTTTGAATAGCTTAGTATTATAAAAAAAAATACCATACTTACCTCTGTAGGCAGGCAATTTGTGAGACTTGTGGTCTGGAGTCAACAATATAACTTCTGTAATATCTAAATCATCAAAGGTTAACATGCCTGGTATCCCTTTATGAGCGACTCTTACGTGAAATTCATCGACATCAATTAAGAGTACGAACTCACATTCTATTTTCTCGTCGGTAATCATGTTATAGCTTTCTCCATAGGCAGTAGTAGTCTTAAAATACGAATTAATATATTGACCTGTCGAGTCTATTGATTGGAGCTTATTCCACTTTTTAAAAGGAGTCTGCTTATAGTTCTGATTCTTACTTTGACTAGTTGCACTTAACGTAAAGAATATAGCCAATATAGAAATAGTAATTTTCATGAATTTTTAGTTAATTTAATTTTAAATGGTTGCTTAATTATTTCGTTTTAAATTTTTTATTTCTAACACCGAAATAAAACCACCACTTCCACAAGCTTCCACTGTCATTTCTGTTTTATTCCCAGGTGTCAGAATGTGTGATAACTCTTTTCTTGCCGATTTGGACAAGCTATCTGTTGAGATATAACATTTATGTCTTACCCCATTTGTGTCTTGAAAATCAACTATGAGGGCTTCATTCGACTTCTTGATAATACTAAGGATATAACCTGTAAGCTTTTTATTTAATTTAAAACAGTCTAAAGTGATTTCCTTTTGTACTATTAAATGAGCTTCTTGGAATAGGGGAGCTTGTGGAACACCAAAAGAATATTCTTGTTCTGTTTTGCCTTTATGCCTTTTTAAATTTTTTAGTTCTAAAACATTGGGCAAATTATCATTGTCACATATCTCAATTTTTATTTCAATTTTATTACCAGGGATAAGAATATATGGCAGCCAACTCCTATCAAAATTTGAAGCTCTGGTTTTATCTATAATACATTTCCCTCTTATTCCTTCCAAATCCTGATAAACCATTTCATAAGCCCCATTGGTATTCTCATTATAGCTTATTACATATGCATTAAGAGTTTCTTTTGGTAAATAACAATCTTGGTTTACACTTTGAATTAAGGCGTTAGCTTCTTGAAAAGGAGGAGCAGGAGGAATGTCATTACTATTAAAATTGTTTTTTAGTTTACATGAAAACAATAATAAAATGAACAATATACATAAATGCTTCATCTTATTATGGATTTTGATTCATCATTGGAAAAAGGTTCGTATTGAGGTTGAGTTTTTATCATTTTCATATTATCCTAGTAAAATTAACGTATAAATGGTTGCTTTTATGCGACACTTGATGTCTTAGGGCAATTTTATTAGAACTATTATTAATTGGTGTTCCCTAATTATGGAAAGGTTGTTAAATAGCTCAATTACCAAAACTCTCTTTGGGTTTCAGCTATGCCAATAGATGCGCTCTGGGTAAAATTTAAAGGCTAAAAGTATCTCATAAAAAGGAATAAATAGGAATTTGAAATGGCGAAACTAGGATTAAATTATGATGATAGCTAATAGCATGGGATTAGCTAAAAATTAAATGGTTTTTGCCACAGTTCTTAGTTGTAGCACGTTAAGATATTTCAATTATACTTAATACGTTTTTAACAATTGTAGATATTGGTGATACTAAATCAACGAATGCCTTGGAAGCTTTTAAAATTCCCTTTGAACTTACTTCTATTAACCATTTGCTCGGTTTATCTTTATTTGCTTCCTCAACTAGTGTTTTTAGTTGTTCGGATACAGCTTCTTTTTCTTCCTGAGAATCAATCGATTCAATTAATTTCCCTACTTGTTTTATTAATTCTTGTAGATTAGTTTTTAGTTCTTCCGTTTCTAATTTACTAGCAATAGTAAAAGAACTCTTAATATTCTCCCCAACTGAAACGGGTCCAGTAAATGTTGCTCCTTCTCCAAGATTGATTGTTACATTATTAATCACAGTTTTTGAATTTAAATTAGATTTATTCTTCTTTATCAGATTTAGTCCATAGATTCTATTTTGATAGCTTGAAAATATTCCTTCCAATCTCATTTCAAAAAGTCCATTCTTCCAATCTTCAAGTATGATTTTTTCGAATACAAAATTCATTCCTGTATCTTCCGTTAATACAGACTCATTTAATATCCATAATTTTTGTTTAAAAAAATCTGCATCTAAAAATTGGACATCTTTATTATTGTCAAAAATGAATTTACAGTCGTTTTCGACGGAATCATAAATCAAAGAATCTCCTAAACCGTATTGTGAAATAGCAAGGGCAGCCATAGCAATTGACATGTCTAAATCAGCCAGTCCTTTATCTTTATTTGCTAATCCAGGTTTTTCAAAAAAATCTACTAAGTTTAATTGACCCAATGCATCAATCGTTAATAAAACTGGTTCAAGGGTAGGTCTGTTTTTTGAAATAATTTTATTCGAATATCCCATAAAAAATTCATGAGATTCTTTCGCTTCTTCTAACGCATTTTCAATCAAAACATTACCTAATGCTACGTCGAATAAAAGGTGAGTAAAGTCGAATAGCTTATCATAAAACAATTCAATATCATTATATTCAACCTCTTTTTTGAACTTATAAAGAGGAAATATCCTTAAGATTAATCTACCCTGAACGCCATAAGCTTGTTGTCGAGTTAAGTCTTGTAATCTTAATTTGATTCGTTTCATCTTTAACTAATGTGTCTTTTCTCTGTTAAAACGACTTTGTATACGGAAAGTTCCGTGTTTGTGTGCGAGGATTTTCCGAAGGAAAATCAGAAGCAAGCAAAAGAGCAGCAACCTTTAGTTAAGTCTAAAATAAGCAATGTTTTTTACACAGTGTTAGGGAACGTTAATTTTTTATAGTTTGCCATTGAATTTTTACTGCTGTTTCGTCCGCTCCATATCTAGGTCCCGATTTTACTTCTTTAATTTTTATTAAAACAGCCATTACATCATTTTTGAAAATACATATTTCGCCAACATACATTGCCACACTATGTGATTCGAAATCAAATTGATGTATCTCGTCAATGTCATCGAAAGACTCCGCATAATCAGCTTTGGCAACTTGAACTCCATGAATTGCATATGCATATATTCCATTAATTCCCTTTTGAGTCCATCTAGTAACAATCTGATTGTTTGAGTCTTTTGTTTCTCTTATAATGAAATTTCCACAATTCAATTTGTAATCGAACCTTGCGCCATTCGAGGGACCGTATCCTTCTTTAAAAACTATTGTTCCTTTTTCGTTCTTCTTAATTATGTCTTCATGCAGGTCTTTGTCGAAATCAAACAATGTAATTCTTGCGTCACGTAGAGCTTTCCATCCTTTACGCTTCACTTTACTGTTTGGGTCATAAGAACCAATTACAACTTGATTGATTTTTTCTTCAATTATTAACTCTGAGCAAGATTTTATTTTACCCTTACCTACATAGACACAAGGCTCAAGGGTTGTATATAATGTCGATTTTTTTACGTTGTGTCCATTTTCCTTGGCTTGTGTAATCGCCATTCTTTCTGCATGCACTTGGTCAGTTTTATGTCCCCGCCCAATAATCTCATCATTTTTCACGAGAATTGCTCCTATTTTCTGATGCTCAGAATGTGATTTTACCATTTCATCAATGGCTGCCAACATAAATTCTCGATTTTTCATTTTTACTGCAATGTTCCCTAACGGTTTTGTTTATGATTAGTGGCGTGTTTAAGCCACTAATTTAGCAAATACAAACACGAATAGAAAATCCGCGAAGATTTTACGTAAGCAAGCTCAAATTAGCCATTAATTATACACGTCTTAGGTATGTCTTTCGTTCTTAATCTGCTGTTTTTTATATTCTTGTTAAGTTTGCAATTCGTTTATTTTAGATATTTAGTAAAAGAGTCCCATGCTAAATCTTCTTCTTGAGGGTAAATAAACTTATTGCTAATGCCTTTAGATATTAAGAGATCCTTAATATATTCAGCTAAATTTTTATGAATATCAATACAAGTGATTTTATCTAAACGAAAACTATCTCCCATTTGCACATTATCTTTTCCTTTAAATATGTTTTCTAATGGTTTAGTGGGGCTATTGTTGTAGATAAACAAACCTTCTTGATTAATAATATTGAAATTTGTATTAGTATACATAGTAGGATTTCCATTATTTTCTGTATCTGAAATATACACTAAAGGTAAATCTTTTATTAGACTGTAGCTGTACTCATTATATTGTTTATCCAAATCTTTTGAATCGACATCAGGGTGTTTAGCTTTTAATTCTTCAAAATTATTTTTTCCTGATTGATAAATATCTATATAATTGGTAAGTTCACTCTGAGTTTTATTAAGAATGTATACGGAACAATAATTTCCTATTTGATCAGATTCTGGATGTTTCATTTTGTCAAACGCAAAAAATAACGAGTTGTCCAAACTATAAGTCCAATCAATTAGTGGTGAAGGTGATGCATAGTGCTGTAAAAAACTTAAAACCGCAATTTCATATGCCGTATTGTGTCCAAATGATTTTAACAAAGAATATTATTTTTTTCATTCTAATATTGTTCCATTTCGTTTTGGTAATCCTGCATTTCGTCGGTATAATCATCAATTATTTCGTCTCTTGTAATCATTTCATACCGATAGCCAAATATGATTGAGGCAGTTAACTTTTTTGATAGATTATTTTTTTGGGCTATAGTATCCACGACTTTAACAATATAGTTTGGGTCTTTGATTGTTTGTAAGGTCGAAGTGAATGTTTTTGCTAAATAATCTCTCAATACTGCATTTGCTTTTTCTTGAGGTACATTTTTTATGATTGATAGCAATCCGATTTTCATTGAATTTAATTTTAAAACCATATCTGCAATCTCATAATCTCTTTCGATTTCGGATTTTTCTTCTTTTTTTGAAGATTCTCGGGAAGATGAATCATTGCATGACAAAAACAAGGTTATTAGAACTAGTAATATTATTTTTTTCATAGTGCTATTTTTTCTTTTTGTATTTAATATACTCGTCGAGTTCAATCTTACCTAGATTTGGCTCATAAATCGTTCCAGTTTTTGTATCAAAAATAAAAGCCCAATCTTCTTGAAGGATGTATCTTCCAATCGAAGAATTATTATACATTATCAGTAGAAATAACATGCCAAATATAGCAAGCATTATCAATTTGTATTTTTGGTATTTTGTCATTCTTATTGGTGTTTGTCAAATTTTGCACAAGAATTGGATATAATCAATTCTATATATATAAATTATAAAACTAAGATAAGTAATTTGGGTTCAATAATGTTATTGGAACTAAAAAAGCATAAAATTAGAATATCACTACTAGTCTGATTTGTTGACATTAACATGCTATAGTATGAAAGGGGTTTTGAAAATGGACTGAAACAAGGATAAAGTCTAACATTTAATTCATTAAACCCTATGCTTGTAAATCATATTGTTTTTTTTTCATTTTGTTTATGTAGAATATAAAGCTACAATTTTCAGTTGAAAACCAAATTTTACTTACTTTACAAATAGAAAAATTTAAACTTATTATTTGTTTTTTGTTATTCCGAAATTTTGTTAGCAATAAAAAAACAAAGAGGATTCATTTATAAATTAAGATTTTCCGCAATTCTCGCGAAAATCTTAATCATATTTAAAAAAAAACTTCCACGATTCCTACACCAATGGCCTTCCTTAATTGCTAATAAATAATTATCATTAGATTTTTCTAATTGATCTTTTACTTGGGGTATTATAATAACATTTGTTTAGAACTTAAAATTAGTCAATATTCCAGTACATACTTGGATCTCCATCAAATACATCATCTATAAATTGATCACTTAAACCTTCGAAATCTTGTGCATGAGAGCCATTATAATCTTCGAAGGTTTCCCTCTCGAAGTCATCTAAATGTTCATCATTTTTGTAATTGCTATTTTGAATATAATTTTCTTTTAAATCAATATTTAGGTTGACTAATTTAGCGTCACTAATATTGGAATCGTAAATTAAGAAAGCCATTTCAAATTCAGGATCAATGTCATGTTGAACTGAAAATATAGTTGAATCATTAGTGGTACAAAACAGGGTATTTGTTTTTGATGATTTTAAAACAGTAATCTTTGAGAAGCCACATTGATCTTTAAATTTTTTTATTGGCATAAAAATGAAATTATCTGGAAGAGTTTGACTGTAATAATCAAGTAAAGACTTATTCCTATATATAAATTCATCAATATGCAAAAGTGCTTCTCCAAAATTAAACCCCATTATATTTGTTAAAATATGTTCCAATTTAGTATCATATTTATTAAGGTTTAGTGATTCTTCATGCGCCTTATAGAACTGTTTTGATTCTATCAGGTTTTTAATTATTGATAATTGACTTATTAATAATTCCATATAATTAAGATTTAAATGGTAATTCAGAATCTGTTTCATGAATGTCATTTATACCAAGTGGCAGGCCTAGTAAGCCTTCATGTATTTCTGTAATTGTGCATGAATTGGTATTATCCACTAATTTTACTGGTTCGGTATAAAAAACACATTGCCCCAATATTGATCGTTTCTCGTATTCAGCAATAGAATTTACTTTAAAAACGTTTTTAGCACATTCAGAACAAAATTTAATATTATCATCAGTCGTATTTGAAAGGGACATCCAATTTCTGTGACATTCAAATTCGTAAATCCTCTTGTTTAATACCTTATTTATTTTATCGATTGAAATAATACATGTGCCAAATTCTTTTTCAATAATCTTATTAGAAAGGGCTTCCAAATTAAACTTTACTGCGGAACTTAAATCATGGTATTCAGAGAAATTTAATAAATAACTATAATTATTATTTAATTCGACATATCTCTCTTGAACTATTAATTCTTTTAAAATAGTAAGATTTCGAGTGATTTTCAGATAAAACAAATTTGCTTTTGTCATGTTGAGAATAGATTTAATAAAATATATTATAATTATTTCAAACTATAAATAATCGGAAGTATCTTTAGGTATGCCTGTAATATATGTTAAATTTTAATCATATTTACCTCTAAAGTCAAATTTAAACAATCCATAAAATATAATTTCAATTGATTTTCAAGAATGTTAATTGGTGGTAGTACTCGTAGGAGCTTTTTTTGACATGAGGGTGAATTTCAGAAGGAATTGAATGGGATTTAGATTTTGGAGGGTTTTGGATTGTAGTTTTTATACTCAACATTATTCCCAATGTATAAAAATTTAGAAAAACATCTTGAAAGTATAAAGGCAAATAGTATTATTTCATAGAAATAAAAAAAGAAATAATTATTATCATTTTTCAGTTTGGAATATCAATTTAGCAATGTCTTTTGTTGGATTTTTGGTCTTAATTTTAGCTAAATGATGTTTTTTTTGAAAATAAAGTCGCTGGTGTTAATTGTATTTAAGCTGTTTTAATGTTGTTTAATTCGAACAAGTTATCGCAGAAACGCAAACATTTTCGGCAAAACATCGGAAAAATAAAACGTAAAAAAATCGTAACTTTATGTTCGTTAGGCTGTTGTGACTTAATACGGTGCGTAACATTGACTTATTCTCGAACCAAACGATTAAATTGTTTGAAGATTTGTGGTTAAATGGAAACGATTGATTATGATTGGTGTTCAAAACTGTAGCTCCCGAATAATAGGTTCAGCTTATCTGATTTGACCTCTCTTTTTCTCGTCTGGCGATGTCATTATGAAATCATTAGATTGTTTTATTCTGGGATATGTTTAATCATCTTAATATTTAAAATCTAATTGGTCTCCATTCTAATGCTTTTTCTCAGGATAAAAAAATTAAGACAACCTATGACTTATCGGTCTTTTAATTTAACACAACTAGTATTTCACTTAATTAGAATATATTACGCAGCTTGTTTAAGCATCCACTAATTTGAGGGGTGACCTAATTTAAAGTGTCGGATTCAAAATAGGAAAAGTCACCTATTTTTTATCATGCCTTTTTGAACCAATGTGAAAAATCAGAGATTTTTCCGGTGCTGACAGAAAGCAGAAAAGGCAATTTTACCTCCAAACTGCCATTGGATTATAGACCATGTTGTAGGTTTTTTTCTGTTTTTAAGTTAATCCAATCTTCAATACTTTTTGTTAAGTCACTTATTGGTATAGCTCCATTTTCTAAGATTTTTTCGTGAAACTCTTTGA
>NZ_BMWZ01000001.1 GCF_014651495.1 Algibacter mikhailovii | reverse complement strand
CATATGACAAATAGAAACAGTAAAAAACGTACAAATGAAATTTTTTATAGATACAGCAAATTTAGAGGATATTGCAGAAGCTCAGGCCTTAGGAGTTTTAGATGGTGTAACCACGAACCCTTCCTTAATGGCTAAAGAGGGTATTACCGGAGCCGATAATATTATAGCCCATTATAAGAAGATATGTGAAATAGTTGAAGGCGATGTAAGTGCTGAGGTTATTTCAACAGATTTTGAAGGTATGGTAAGAGAAGGTGAGGAGTTAGCCGCATTACATCCTCAGATAGTTGTGAAATTACCATTAATAACTGATGGTATTAAGGCGTGCAAGTATTTTTCAGATAAAGGGATACGCACCAATGTGACCTTAGTATTCTCTGCAGGACAAGCCTTATTGGCGGCCAAAGCAGGAGCGACTTATGTATCTCCTTTTTTAGGGAGATTGGATGACATCTCAACAGATGGATTAAATCTGATTGCAGAAATAAGACAGATTTATGATAACTACGGATTTGAAACACAAATTCTTGCAGCTTCTATCCGTCACACCATGCATGTTATAGACTGTGCTAAGTTAGGAAGTGATGTGATGACAGGACCGTTATCATCAATAACAGGCCTATTAAAACACCCGTTAACCGATATTGGTTTAGCTAAGTTTTTAGAAGATTATAAGAAAGGAAATAGCTAAGCGGTTAGTTTCCTTAAAAAAGCAAAAAGCTTCTCTATATTCAAGCACGCTATCTTGAATTTGAGAAGCTTTTTTAATTAACTACAAACTAAACTAACTTAAACTATGTTTTATTCTATATTTTTGAATGACTAAGCTCAGGGATTTTTTATTTTGTAAAAATTTGAGGGTGGTAATATAAATCAGTTTAATGAGCGAGGCTTATTAAAAAAACATATAGTTATGGTAGATATTATAGAAGTCCTTCTAAAAGGAACGTCCATGACATAATACTAATGGTTAAATTTAAAAGACTAATTATGAAATTAATGACAAGTTTTCTTTGTTTTTTGTTGACGTCGCCCATAGTCATGTCACAAACCGAAGTATCTCTAGGCTCATGGGAAACGATAAAAACGATAAATGCACCCTTAGCGAGACATGAATGTAGTTTTGTTAATGTTGGTGATGCATTTTATTTGTTAGGTGGGCGCGGTGTGAAGCCGGTTTCTATTTATGATGTCAAGACGAATACCTGGCGTCAAGGTTCAGAGCCCCCAATTGAAATTCATCATTTTCAGGCAGTTGCTTATAAAGGACAGATTTATATGTTTGGTGCTATGACTGGTAAATATCCCTATGAAACCCCATTACCAAATATTTTAATTTATAATCCGAAAAAGGATATTTGGCGCACAGGGCCTGAAATTCCTGAAGGAAGAAGACGGGGTTCTGCGGGTGTTGTAATACAAAACAAAAAGGCCTATATAGTAAGTGGAATTGTTGATGGGCATAACAGCACCCATGTGCCATGGGTTGATTCTTATGATTTTGAAACAGGTAATTGGGAGGTTTTGGCAGATGCTCCAAGACCAAGAGATCATTTTCACGCAGCCATAAAGAATGGAAAAATATATGCGGTTGGAGGACGAAATTCTTCCTTCGCCACGAAACAAACCTTTGAATTAACGATACCTGAAGTTGATGTTTATAATATAAATACAAATAGTTGGACAACCTTGCCCAAATCACAAAATCTAAATGTGCAAAGAGCAGGAACCTCTTGCGTGTTTTTAGGGAATGATTTAGTGTTAATTGGAGGGGAGAGTAGCAGTCAAAAAGTCGCTCATAATGAGGTAGATGCTTATAATATTGAAACAAAGCTATGGCAACCCTTAAATCACCTAAACAGGGGTAGACATGGATCTCAGGCCATAGTTTATGATGATAAGATATACATTGTTGCTGGAAGTGGTAATCGAGGCGGGAGCCCAGAACTAGTATCGTTAGAAATGTTTGTTATGAATAAATAAATTGTATTAATCGTGCCCGTTTTCTCGAGGCTGATATTCTTAATTATTAAATGTTTTAAACGGATCAAAAACTTTAGGTTTTTCCTGTGGTTTAATCTGTTATTTTGTTATTGTAAGGACTTGGTACAAGCTCGTTATTGTCCAAAATGGTTTTTACGATGGTACTAAATTAGTATAATTTTATAATTTCAATTCAATTAATGTAATCGATTGTATTTATTTTCTATATTTGTTTTTTAATAACGAAAAACATAACACTTATATATTATGAATACGAATTGCGAAGTGCGATATGCGGCTTCTCCCCGAGAAGTAAAACGAATGGACACAACAGAACTTAGAAATGAGTTTTTAGTTGATAATCTTATGGTTAAAGATGATATACATTGGGTATATTCTCATTACGATAGGTATATGGTTGGTGGTGTAGTACCAATTAGCGGTTCAGTAAACCTTGAAACGGTTGATGCTTTAAAAGCAGATTATTTTCTTGAACGTAGAGAGTTAGGGATTATTAATATCGGTGGTACTGGTACAATACTAGTTGATGGTACGGAATATGTTTTAGAACATAAAGAGGCCTTATATCTTGGTCAAGGTAATAAAGCGGTTTCATTTTCAAGTGTATCTTCGGATAGCCCTGCACAGTTTTATTTAAACTCGACGCCGGCACACAAAGCATTCCCTAATAAAAAAATTGGATCTGATGATGTGGAGGTTATTGAATTAGGTTCTCCAGAAACGGCAAATGCACGTACTTTAAGAAAATATATCGTGAACAGTGTGGTTGATGTTTGTCAATTGCAAATGGGCATGACCACAATAAAGCCAGGAAGCTCATGGAATACTATGCCAGCCCACGTTCATGACCGAAGAATGGAGGTTTACTTTTATTTTGAAGTGCCAGAAGATCAAGCGGTTTGTCATTTTATGGGTCAAACTAATGAAACGAGACATATTTGGATGGCTAATAACGAGGCAGTAATTTCTCCACCATGGTCTATTCACTCAGGTTCAGGAACCAGTAGTTATAGCTTTATCTGGGGTATGGCGGGTGAAAACCTGGATTATGGAGATATGGATGTGTGTAATACTAACGAACTAAAATAAATTATGTCTATTAACTTATTTGATTTAACAGGAAAGGTAGCCCTCATAACAGGAGGGACCCATGGTCTAGGTCAGGCTATGGCAATTGGTTTAGGAAAGTCAGGAGCCACTTTAATCATTAATGGGGCGTCTTCTCAGGAAAAATTAGACAACGCCGTTGCAGAATATAAATCACTTGGATTGTCCGCTCATGGGTATCTCTTTGATGTTACTGATGAAGCTCAGGTTATTAAAAATATAACCAATATTGAAAAGGAGGTAGGTGTCATTGATATTCTTGTTAATAATGCAGGCATTATTAAGAGAACGCCACTGGAAGATATGGAAGTAGCTGATTTTGAGCAGGTACTTAAGGTTGATTTAGTGAGTCCATTTATAGTTTCTAAGCATGTTGTAAAAGGCATGATTGCTAGAAAAGAAGGAAAAATTATTAACATTTGTTCTATGATGAGTGAATTAGGACGCAACACCGTTGGCGCTTATGCAGCTGCTAAAGGAGGTTTGAAAATGTTAACCCGAAATATGGCCACTGAATGGGCGAAGCACAATATTCAAATTAATGGTATTGGACCAGGGTATTTTGCCACAAGCCAAACAGCTCCTATTCGCGTAGATGGACATCCATTTAATGATTTTATTGTAGGAAGAACACCTGCAGGAAGATGGGGAGACCCAGATGATCTACAAGGAGCAGCTGTTTTTTTAAGTTCTAAAGCTAGTAATTTTGTGAATGGCCAGATAATTTATGTTGATGGGGGTATTTTAGCGACTATCGGCAAGCCGTCAAATGAAGACTAATCAAAGTTTGAAATAATAATTAATCTATTATAATAATGAAAATCTTAAATATAATAGTTGTTGTTTTAACAATAACATTTTTATCTAGTTGCGCCCAGAAAAAACAAGAAAAGGTTCTTATAGTTAATAATACGCTTAACATGAATAGAACCTTTGAAACCTTGGAGCTTTCAAAAGATTTTTTGAAAGTAACGGATTTATCAATAGTTGGTATTTTAGATATAGAAACCAATGAGTTACAAATCACGCAACTTATTGATGCGGATGAAGATGGTATAATGGATCAATTATTGTTTCAACCTAATTTAGGTCCTAATTCAGAAAAAAAGTACCAGATTATAGAAATATCGGCCGAAGAAAGACCAAAGGAAGAAATCTATTGTTATTCACGTTTTGTACCAGAGCGAACTGATGACTATGCTTGGGAAAATGATAGAGTAGCCTTTAGAACCTACGGTCCAAATGCGCAATATCGTTTTGAAAATAAGCTTGAAGAGGGGACTCTATCAAGTGGAATTGATGCTTGGCTTAAACGTGTAGATTATTTGATTATAGATAAATGGTACAAGGAATATACTGAGAAGACAGGGACTTATCATGAGGACACCGGCGAGGGCTTAGACAATTTTCATGTTGGCAAAAGTAGAGGTGTGGGTGGTATTACCTATAAAAATGACACTACATATCATGTTTCTAAAAACTTCATTACTTGGCGGACTATTACAACAGGACCTATAAGAACCAGCTTTGTTTTAGATTATGCTGAATGGGATGCCGGAGGAAAATTAATAAAAGATTCTAAATTGATTAGTTTAGACCGTGGTAACAACTTATCAAAATTTGAAATTACTTTAGAAGGTGGTGTTGATAAGATTTCTGCTGGTTTAACGCTTCATGATAAGAAGGGTGAAGTCTCTGGAAGTAACACTAACAATTGGGTGAGTTATTGGGAAGACCTTGATGATTCTGAAATAGGAACAGGCATTGTTACAACATCTGATTATTTTGAAAGTTATGAAAGGTATGATTCTGAAGTTAAAGATTGGAGTAATGCATTTCTAAATTTAAAAGTAAAAGATAATAAAGTAGTTTATTACTCAGGTTTCGGTTGGATGAAGAGCGGGCAATTTAATGACAATGCACAATGGAAAACGTATTTAAATCATTTTTCAGAACGCATAAATAATCCTCTGGAAATGGTATTAGAATAGGGTTTGTTTCTGAAGTTTTTTAAGACTATCATAATGGGGATGCTATACGTTTTGTGTCTACTTTATTAAAAGCACCATATGTAAGCCATTCCAAAATGAATTATTCTTGAAATGTGAAATTAGATGGTTACATCAGAAATAATACACGTCTGATTTCCAGGTGCTTATTTTTAAGCGAATACGCTTTTTTAAATATGTTGAAGGCCTATTAGAGTTCTATATAAAGATCTAGGACTCTAATAGCTTTTATTAATTATAGTTTATCATAACCTTGGCCCATAGATTGTTCTTATAGGTATCTAAGGCCATTTTAAATTGTGCTTCTGCCTCGTTTGTTTTTTTTAAACCCTTATATCCTAGAGCCTCTAAGTAATACGCATAAGACATGGCTTTTTTATTAGTTGCAGAGGCTTCTTCGACCGCAACAAGCGTGTTATCAGTACCTTTTTCACGATAAGCTTTACTTTTTTCTATTAAAGTGTTAAAGAAATCATTTGCTTTTTGGGTATCACCTAATTTTTTATAGGCCTCTCCCTGAAAATACAACAAATCATACATACCTCTCCCGTTCTTTGAATTTACACTGTTTTGATAACTAATCTTTGCTTTTTTCTTGTTTTTCATTTTACTATACACTTCACCTTTAAAGTAATGAATCATGGCATTTTTCTCGTCATGAGTAGGTTTACCGACTTCTAAATTTTCAGGATATTCCATGGCAGCGTTTAAATACTGAATAGCTTCATCATATTTTTTTTCTTCTGCTAATTTCAAAGCTTTAAGTGTATTTGAATTGACATAATGCCAATAGGTTTCTCTCCCACCTTCCCAAGTTCTAAAATGGTGTTCAGATAAAAAGTTTAAGGCTTTATCATATGATGCGTCTAAATTGTATAATTCTACCAGTGTTTTAGGGGCTTGAACATCTTGTTTTACAACCTCCATATTGTTCTCCAAAATGGCAAGGCATTTTTTATAATCAGCATCAGATTCGTCATAATATTTAGACAATTCAGAGAACCAGAGCGGGGTTTTATTATTTAGGGCTATGGCTTTTGAGATATAGTCTATAGCTTGTTGCATATCATTTTCATTGTGATAGGCAGCAAAAGCCAAATTTCTCCAAACCATAGGAATATCATTACTTAATTCGCCGGCTTTTTTCCATGCATTTATAGCTTCTTTCTTCCTTTGGTCATAAAGCAGGTTGCCCATTAAATAATAATATCTGGCATTTTCCGAATCTAATCTCATGGCATTTTTTAAGACATATTCTGTTTCTTCTCGATATGGGAAACAATAGTCTAATGATAAACTGTTGGCCATGTTGAGAACATTTAATGCCGTAACATCATCATTAGATTGTGTGTAAAAATAGGAGAGGTAATAATGAACGAGTGGGTTCTTAACGTCTTCTACTGCGGTTAATAATTGAATACCATCTTCAAATAATCCTGCGTTCATATAATTGATAGCAATTTCTAAGTAATTGTTGTCTATGTTTTGCATGTTTTTATGCCACTGTTCTAAAGAAGCGCCCTCATCCAATAAGCTTTTTTCGTATAAGGCAGCAAAATTAAGTGGATCGTATTCCAAGAATGAATCTATTAACTGTTCGGCCTGTTCAGTTTGTTTTGATTTTCTTAAGAGGGCACTATAGAGTATTGTAATTCTTCCATCTTGAGTGTTGGTTGAATAAGCATCTTTAATGTAATCTAGCGCTTTTTTGTAATCACCATTAAGGCTTTCTAATTGCGCTAATTGATAATTTCCAGCTGAAAACCATTGGTAATACCACGTTGCTCTAGCCAAATTTTTATAGGCTTCTTTTTGATGGCCTAGGCCTCTATAGGCAAGACCTTTATAATAGTATAGTTCGCCCTCTTTTGGTTGGTGATATTTTATTTTTAATTTATCAGACGCCGTTTGTAGGTATTTAAGAGCATCTTCATATCGTGTTTGATTCACTCTCCTGATGCCAAGTGCAATATTTGTTCTTACATCATTGGGGGAGATTTCAAGCGCTTTTAAATAATAATCATCAGGATTTTTCCCAGGACGATTAAATTGCTCAACAAAACGTCCTGTTAGGTATAAATCCTCTACAGAATTAATTGCCTCTGCTGGTTTAACTCTTTCTTGAGTTTCTGGTAATTCTGGATGCTGTGGTTTATAGGGTATATAAGATATAAGCTCTTTTCCTTCTTGATCAAAAAGTTGAATATTTAAATTATATTCATCAAGGTCTTTTTTTCCTTTATAGGTTGCCGTAAAAGGTTTTGCAGGATCAATATTAATATTGTCTTTAACTAAAACTTGACCAGAATAGGATAATACATATGTGGCTCCTTTAAATTGTTGTGTTGTATTAAATCCGTAGAAAACAGTTTTGGAATTTCGCATTTGTAAGGTCACCGAGGCATCAATATTTGAATTTTTTACAATCTCTAAATCCCGAATAGGATACCAGTAATTTTTGGCATGTTTCACTGAATGCGGTAAAATCCAACTATAATCTGGTTGATTGTTAGAAAATGTACCTGTCATAAGTTCAACATAGGCTTTCCCATCATCTGTTAATTTACGTCTTGCGTTTTGACCTTGTAACCCAGGACCAAATTGCCATAATTTTGAGGCATTATTTTTATATGGATCTCCAACGTGAACTGTACCCGCATTGACGCCATAGTCATATCCGCCAATAAAGCCTTCTTCTACATCCCACATAAAAAATGAAACTGGATTGGGGTGGTTTTTCCACCAAGTAAGGTCTACGTCTTTTTTATAACTTGTTCTACCGTAACGCTCTGTTTCATTGGAAAGCGGCCATTTTATAAAACTATTGTTATTGTGAAAAACACCAATCTCTTGGCTAGGTGGCCAAAAGGTTCTGAAATCTTCATTGGCGGTTATGGCAACATTGGCCCAAAATAAAAATGCCTTGGTTTTAGTACTTGTATTATTTAGTCGATAATCAACTTCAATATATGATTTCCCTGGGTGTAACGTCATTCCAACAATACCTCTTGCCCTAATTGTTTTTTCAGTTTCACCTATCCAAATAGTCGCACTGCCATCTTCATTATTAATTAACCTATAGTCGCTAGGTAACATGGTGGTTGTTCTGTGATGATGCGGGAAACACCATTCAATACCTCCGGAAACCCAAGCACCAAGGGTGCCTATTAAATCAGGTTTGATTACACTGTTAGTATGAAACATTTCATGTCCATTTGTTTTGTCAATGGCAGAAAACAAGCGTCCACCAAAAGCAGGTAACACTTTTATTTTAACATATTCATTTTCTAAATACACCATGTCATAGGATTCATCAGAAAGTGTACTGCCTAAATTGGTTTGTGAAGGGTAAGGGTAAACACGACCTTGAGCACCTTGCACACTTCTACCGGTATAAAACATTGGACTTACTTCATTATCGCCTGGTTTATATGTAGGAATGACCTCAGTGCCTTCATAAATTTTCACCTGTGCATGAATAACAGCTGGAAAAAAAAACGTTAAAAAAATAAAGCCCAAAAAAGAACGAAATGAAGGAAAGTGTGATTTCATTGGTTTAAGTTTAAGTGTTCGTCGGTGTTATAAAAATAGGGAAAGCAGATTTAACTATATATTTTCAATCTGAGTTACCTTTTTAAATTTAGTTGTATTATCAAAATATTACATTTAACTTGCTGTGCAAAGTCTGTACAAAGTTTGGATAGTTTAAATGATTGAGCGAGAATACTTAAAATATTGTCTTGATGCCATTGAGAAAAAATTAGATTGGAAACCATCAAGTAATTGGACAGAATCTGACTTTAAAAGACTTGCTAACATCATTTCTGAAGAATCCAATATTTCCATTAGCTCGCATACGCTTAAGCGCTTATATGGCAAATTAGCCTATAAAGCGTATTATAATCCACAAATAGCTACAAAAGATGCCTTAGTGAAGTTTTTAGGATATAGCGATTGGCAAAGTTTTGTTATTACCAAGAAACAGCAGGATAACACTAGTGTTAGCCAAGAATATAAGGTAGCCCAAAAGAATTCAGTTAAATGGTATTATGTGCTATTAGGGGCCTTGTTTTTGTTAACTGTCATGGTTGTTTTTCAATCGCAAAAGGATTATGGCAGTAAAAATGCCAACGATTTTTATAAATTTAAAGTCATTGATTCTATTGGCACTGTGCCCTTCACCATTAGAGTTGATTATAATCTATCGAAGTTTAATTCTGATAGTAGTCAAATAGATTTTGGAGTGAATCACCCCATTAGGGGCCGTCAAATTGTAATTGCAGATACCAGCAGGTACATTCATAATTTTACATATCAAATACCTGGTTATTATGATATAGAATTATTAAGGAGTTCAGAGGTTATAGCTTCAAAAAGAATTCTTGCGAAGTCTAAAGGATGGAATAGTTATTTTCTTTCCGAAGCCAATAAAGATGCGTATTGGATTGATAACGAGATTAAGCATAAGGATTCAAGTGGACATCTTTATTTTTCACCTAAACTTTTAAAACAACAGGGTTTTGATACAAACTCTGTGTATTATATCACAAACAGATTGTATAAGAATTTTGATATAGATGGAGATAATTTTGAATTGTTAACCCGTTTTAAAAATTCTAATAACCTTGGAGGTATAACATGTTATGATTTTATCTTAAGATTGATTTGTGCTAATAATTTTAACTATTTGAAATTAATGGAAGCGGGGTGTTCTCAATTTTCAGGAATAAAAATAGGAGATAAAGTTTTTGAAGGTACCTATGAGGATTTATCTTCTTTTTCATTTGATAAAAATCGTTGGAACATACTGCGTTTAGCAGTAAAAAACAATAAGGTTAAAATAATTATTAATGATAAATTGATATATGAGTTTCAATATGAAGCATCTAATGGTCAAATTCTAGGATTGGAACAGGTTTTTAAGGGGTCTGGTAGTATAGATTATATTTATATTAAAGACTTGAATACTAATAAAGAGTTTGTTGAACATTTTAATCTTTAAAAGCGTAATTTGTAATTTTATATTTGCTTATTTTTATTGAAAGAAGTGTTTATAGTATTTAGTTAAATTACAGTTTTTGTTATCTTGCTTTAGTATATGATTCATAAATTATGAAGAGAAAATTAAGGCAATTGATATTTTTAATAAACGATTCTGATCTTACGGTAATATATGTATAAATCACTGTTTATAAATCTGTTAGTCTTGAGTAGTATTACATTTCATTTTAGGCATACTATTATATTGTTCGGGGTGTTTATTGACCCACTTATAGACCAAGGGAAGGCATGACATTAAAAACTTCTTTGATAATTTCTACGTATAACTGGCCAGAGGCACTAGAATTGGTTTTACAAAGTGTTGCCAAACAAAAGGTGCTTCCGTATGAAATAATTGTTGCCGATGACGGTTCTACAAATACTACTGAAGCTGTAATAAAGGATTTTCAAGAATGTCTCTCTGTCCCATTAATACATGTTTGGCATGCCGATAATGGCTTTAAAAAGGCAGTAATTTTGAATAAAGCTATCGCTCTAGCAATTGGGGAGTATATTATTCAAACCGATGGCGATTGTATTTTACATCCCTCTTTCGTGAAAGACCATATTGAATTTGCAGAGAAGAATACGTATCTTTTTGGCAGTCGAGTAAATATTCAAAAAAACTATTTACAGAAATTATTTAGTAGGAAGCAAGTTTGTTTTTCGGTTTTTTCATCCGGCATCAAAAAGCGAACGCGGGCTTTACATTGTACTCCGATGAGTAAATTGTATAAAAAAACACCAGTCTTTTCAAAAAAGTTTCGTGGTTGTAATGTTTCTTTTTACAAAAATGACTTTATTGCAGTGAATGGCTATAATGAAGATTTTGAAGGCTGGGGAAAGGAAGATTCAGAATTAGCCAGACGTTTTCATAATTATGGTTTAGAAGGAAGAAGGTTAAGATATAGGGCTATCATTTATCACATATTTCATCTAGAAAAATCTTTAGAACGCTTTGAATTAAATAGTAATTTGGAAGATACCACGATTAAACAGCATTTAATTTGGTGTACCAACGGCATAAACAAACATCTAAGTGAAAAGTAATCATATCATACATCCAGACTTCAAGTCTGATGCATCCTTTTTTGATGATATCATTCATAATTTTGATTCTAAAGGCGAAAACTTTGGAAATCAAGATAGGAATTCTTTAAAATTATTTGAGTTAAGAAAGAATACCATTAATGTAAAGTCTTTTAGAATACCTCATTTAGTAAATAAAATCGTTTATAGGTTTTTCAGAAAGAGTAAAGCGCAACGCTCTTATGAGTATGCAAATAAGTTGTTAGCGATGAATGTGGGGACCCCACAACCAATAGGTTATTATGAATTTAAATCGCTGTTCTTATTTAATAAAAGTTATTATATAAGTGAACAGTTGGATTGTGATTTAACTTATAGAGAATTAGTTGATGATTTGAATTATCCGAATCATGAAGCGATTCTTAGGGCATTTACTAGATTTACATACCAATTGCATGAAAAGGGTATTTTGTTTTTAGATCATTCTGTTGGAAATACGCTTATTAAACTAAACAATGGAGATTATCAGTTCTTTTTGGTAGATCTTAATAGAATGGAATTTAGGACTTTGGATTTTGAAACGCGAATTAAAAACTTTGCACGTTTAACAATTCAGGAATCTATAGTTGCCGTGATGAGTGATGAATACGCTAAATGCTCAGGTGAGGATTATAATAGGATCTACAACTTGATGTGGAGCGAAACTATGGCTTTTCAAGATGATTTTTATAGAAGGCAAAGACTAAAAAGGCGGTTTAAGTTCTGGAAGAAGAATTAGGTTTTATTTAATAACCTATTAAGTTCTATGTATCTGTAATAAACGCCATAAGCGCTTAATTTGCATATCATAAAACCTTCTTTCCCATCAAGAATACCTAATCTGAAAATATAATTTAGTATAAATTTATACGAAGGTCTAATAATGAAATGGAAGGGGTTAGGTCTAACGCCTTCGTCTAAAAGTTCCATAGCTTTTAGTTTAGCATAGTGCTCCATTTTTGATTTATAATGTTCGTAGCTTTCAAAACAATAATGAGGCATTGTACATTTAAGAAGTTTGCTTTTTCCCAAAATTTCGGGTACTTCATGAACAATTCTTTCTTCTATATATCTAACAGATTCTTTTTTATAAACGCGGTAAGTTTCATCGGTTTGAAATCCGCTAAAGCGAATTCTTTTATCCTTAAAATAGTATAGCCTTTTAATCAGAAACGCATCATAATCAGCACGCTTGTTGATTTCAGCTATGATTTCATGCCTTAAGTTTTTAGGAATACGTTCGTCAGCATCTATGAATACAATCCATTCAAATTGAGCTTTATCAATAGCAAAATTCCTTTGGTCAGCAAAATTTGTAAACTGTCGGCAAATGGTTTTTACATGATCGAATTGTTTAAGTTTTTCTAAAGTACCATCTGTACTATATGAATCAACTACAATTATTTCGTCAGCAAAACTTAAATCTGTTATGACCTTTTCAATATGTTTTACCTCATTAAACGTGATTATTAAGGCTGAAATTTTCGCTGTCTGTGTTTTAGTAGGATGTGATGCAATAAAATGGTTTTTATCGGTATTTAATATATTTTTATTTATGATATGTCCAGCTGAAGTGTTTTTCAAAAAATTCACTAATTTATCCTTAAAAAAAACAGGTTTAAACTCTTTGTAAAGGTTTAAAGACTCCTCTTTATATGTTTTTTCAGGTTCCGTATAAATTTCAGGTTTGTAGTCTCTTAAATGCACGCTCACATTATTTTTATTTTCAAATAAATTCCAAGTGGCTTTGTCTATCCATGGAGAGAAAATGGAAAATGTTTTTACATGCAATGCTTTTGCCATATTTACAGCACCTCCTTCATTGCCAATAAGGGCATTGCAGTGTTGAACAATCCCAAGAAATTCACGAAGACTATTTCCAAACACATTCATTAGAATGTTTTTTTGTGTTTTAGGACGACATAAATTATAAATAGAGAAAGCGTCTTCTTTTTGTTTTGGCAGGTAATTAAAAAGAATTTGGCAACTAGGTTTCTCTATAACAATAGTATCAATTACCGATGCCATATAGCTAAAAGGGTAGGTTTTGTTCTCACTACTTCCTAGAACGCCTATCATGTAAAGAGGCTTTGATAGGTCAATATTTTGATTAAGTAAATAAGCCTTGCCTTTTAACAATTCGTCTTCAGTTAAATATATTTTAGGACTGATATCTTTAGCATGGATACCTAAAGGTTTTAATAAATCTAATCTATGCTGGATAGCTAAATTATCTGTGGTACTATGCGTTTCAAGTCTTTTTACATTGTGGTGATATAAAAATGTAGAATATGATTTATAGTAGGATATTTTTGTTTTTGCTTTTGAAAACGAACTAATTAAAAAACTGGATAGTTTTGAGTAAATGTCTATCACTACATCATATTCTGAACGCCTTATTCGTAGTGCAAATTGAACTAGCGCTTTTTTACTTTGTTCTTCTCGTTTGGTGAAAAAAACATAATTATCTATGTAAGGATTGTTTTGTACAACAGGAAAGGTATGCTCATTTATCAAATAATCTAATTGAGCATTTGGGTATTTTTGACGAAGCGCTTCAAACAGAATACTGCTTGTAAGCACATCGCCAATCATTTTTTGTTGTATAACAAGGATTTTCATTTACACAGCTACATCATGTTCACGTAGGGCATCGTTAAGTGATGTTTTTTTGTTTGTACTTTCTTTACGTTTACCAATAATTAACGCACAGGGTACATTAAAGCTTCCAGAAGGGAATTCTTTGGTATAACTTCCAGGAATAACCACCGAACGGGCAGGAACAATACCTTTATATTCTAAGGGAGTTTCTCCGGTAACATCAATGATTTTAGTACTCATGGTTAAAGTAACTCCAGCACCTAATACAGCTTCTGTTTCCACACGAACACCTTCGACAACAATACATCTACTACCAATAAAGGCATTATCTTCTATAATTACAGGAGCAGCTTGCAATGGTTCAAGTACACCACCAATTCCAACACCTCCAGATAAATGAACATTTTTACCTATTTGAGCACAGCTTCCAACCGTTGCCCAAGTATCTACCATGGTTCCTTCGTCAACATATGCACCAATATTTACATAACTAGGCATTAAAATAGTTCCGCTTGATATATACGCACCATGCCTAGCAACAGCATGTGGTACAACTCTAATTCCTTTTTCAGCGTATCCTGTTTTTAAAGGAATTTTATCATGAAATTCAAGTGGACCACATTCAATAGTTTCCATTTTTTGAATAGGGAAATATAGAACAACTCCTTTTTTTACCCATTCATTAACCTGCCAACCACCTTCAATAGGTTCTGCAACTCTTAGTTCGCCTTTATCTAATAGATCTATAACCTTTCTTATTGCTGCGATTGTTTTTTCTTCTGTCAATAAAGCTCTGTTATCCCAAGCCTTCTCTATGATTTGTTGTAATTCAGTCATTGATTTAAAATTTTGAACAAATATACTAGCTATCATTTAAAAAATGAGATGAAATGAACATAATATTAAGTCCTTTTATTTGAAGAATGAGTAATTCTTAAGAAGTTTTTGATAGGGTAGAAATGGCATTTAATCTTTTTATCATGATACATGTTAGATGTATGACTTAAAACATGGTCTTTAAACGATAAAATAGGTTATTGTAACCATTCGTCGACAAAATAGAGTTACTGCTCTACTAATCGAAAATTCATGGTTTACAACTATTTTTTTGCAGATGAGCTTCATGCTGAATATATATTTGCGTCATCAAACAATTATAAAACAATGAAATCAAATTTTCTTTTAATCCTAGTTTTTATTCTAACATGCACAGTGGTTAGTGCTCAAGAGACTGAGTTAAATAAAAAGGACACGCCCTCTAACAATAGTTCTATAAATACTCAAGATGAAAACACGGTTAATGAAATAAAATTGATAGACGCAGCAGAATTGAAATCAAGTATTTCAAAATCTTGTAGTGACATTAGAATCTATTTAAATTTAAAAAGAAATGCAGGAAATATTAGTTTTGTTTTTCCTAAAATAAATAAAGTAATAAAAGCTTAAAAGTAATAATATTCGAAACTTTAATAATTGAGGTTAAATCACTAAGAAAGGCTTCCCTAAATGGGTGGCCTTTCTGGTTTTAATTCTATTTTTGCAATAAAATAATTGATGGCACGTATATTAGCAATAGATTTTGGAACCAAAAGAACAGGGCTTGCCGTAACAGATGAGTTGCAAATTATTGCATCTGGTTTAACAACTGTGGATACTAAAGAATTGTTGCCATTTTTGCGAAATTATCTCAAAAATGAGAACGTGGAATTGTTTTTAGTAGGCGAACCTAAACAAATGAATAATACGGCTTCAGAAAGCGAAGCACATATACAACCTTTTATTAGTAAGCTGACAAAGGTTTTTCCTCATATTCCTGTGCAGCGTGTTGATGAACGTTTTACTTCAAAGATGGCATTTCAAACTATGATTGATAGTGGCCTAAAGAAAAAAAAGCGAAGAGATAAGGCTTTAATTGATGAGATAAGTGCTACTTTGATTTTACAGAGCTATTTGTATTCTAAATAGATTAATTCTTTAAGAAATACTTAGAGAAAGTATTATCATAAATAATAAGAATTGTACTTTTGCAAAACTAATTTGTAGCACAGTATGATTTTACCAATAGTAGCTTATGGCGATCCAGTATTAAAAAAGAAAAGCAAAGATATTTCTAAAGATTATCCCAAATTTGATGTTTTATTAGAAAATATGTTTGAAACCATGTACAACGCATCTGGCGTTGGATTGGCTGCGCCACAAATAGGTTTGGCTATTAGACTATTTTTAGTAGATACCTCACCTTTTGCTGAAGATCAAGACTTAACTGAAGCTGAACAAAAAGCTTTGGGTACATTTAAGCGTGTATTTATCAATGCTCAAATTATTGAGGAGGATGGAGATGAATGGGTTTTTAATGAAGGCTGTTTAAGTATACCAGATGTTAGAGAAGATGTTTTTAGAAAACCTAAGATTACGGTATCGTATCTAGATGAAAATTTTGAGGCTCATACCGAATCATTTGATGGACTTATAGCACGTGTTATTCAACATGAATATGATCATATTGAAGGGGTTTTATTTACTGATAAATTGTCTAGTTTTAAGAAACGATTAATTAAAAGTAGACTTACAAATATTTCTAAAGGTAAAGTAGATGTTGATTATAGAATGCGTTTCCCTAATCAAAAAAAGAAACGATAATATTTGCAGGGCATTAATAAACAGATGATATTTGCGCTTTTCAAAAAATAATATATGAGTTTAGATAAAGTAATTTCAATTTCAGGTAAGCCAGGGTTATATAAATTAATAACTCAAACACGTGGGGGTTTTGTAGCAGAATCTCTTCTAGATAACAAACGTATCTCTGTTAGTGTGCAGAATAATGTTAGCGTGTTAAGTGAAATTGCCATTTATACTTTAACAGAAGAAGTGCCATTAAAAAAGGTCTTTGCTAATATTAAAACAAAGGAAAACGGAGGATTGACATCTGTAAAACCAAAAGACGGTAAAGATAAATTGGAAGAGTATTTCTTTGATGTATTGCCAGATTATGATGAAGATCGCGTATATGCAAGTGATATTAAAAAAGTTATTCAATGGTATAATTTACTACAACAGCATGATATGTTAGACGCCTTAATTGATGAGGATCAACAAGATGAAGAAGAATAAATAGTTAATAAGATAAAAAATAAGCCTCCATATATTGGAGGTTTTTTTTGGTCTTTAGGTAAGTAATTAAGGTGTTTGTCGACCTAATACTTGCTAACACTATTAATATAACATGAAATCATTGTGGTTTTTTGATGACGTAAACCTTTTCAATTTGTTGTGTCCGCATAAATTCAAAGCTTATAAAGCAGTTCATGATTTTGATGCTTACAGGAAGAAAGACTATATATATTTTGAAGAGGACTCTGCAAATAAAGTATACCTTATAGAGAAAGGAAAAGTAAAAATTGGCTATTATAATGAGGATGGCGATGAGGTAGTAAAGGCTATTTTATCTAGAGGAGAATTGTTTGGAGAAACCGCCATTTTAGGTGAAAATAAAAGAGAAGAATTTGCACAATCCATAGATAATGCCACCAGTATTTGTCCTGTAGGAGTGGATACTATGCATGAGTTAATGCGTAATAATAAGACCTTTAGCTTAAAAATATATAAGGTCATTGGTTTTAGGTTAAGGAAATTAGAAAGACGCCTACAGCTGCTGTTATTTAAAGATGCTAGAACACGTCTTGTGGAGTTTCTAGATGAATTATGTTCTGATTATGGATATGACTGTGATAAAACTGGCGATAAAGTGATTCAACACCCTTATACGCAAAAGGATATTGCATCCTTAATAGGCACTTCTAGGCCTACTTTAAACATCCTCTTGAATGAATTAAAAGAGGAAAATATTATTGAATTTAATAGAAAAGAGATTCGAATTTGTAAAAAAATAGCCTAGTGTTAGCTAGCTAACATTTCACGTTTTTATTCTGGTATATTTTTGAAGTATTAAAATATAAAAGACATACCATGATTAAAAAAATGATTTTAGTAGCACTGACCTTGAGTTTTTGTGCTACCTCGTGCAGTAGTGATGATGATAATACACCTTCAACTGCAACTTTAAGTTTAAATTTAGAAGGATTAGAGGCTTTAGGAAGTAATTACGTCTATGAGGGCTGGATTATAGTAGATGGGGCTCCGGTTTCAACGGGTACGTTTTCCTCAATAGATTTTCCTCAATCTTTTAACGTTGATGCCGCTCAGTTAGAAGCAGCAACAACCTTTGTGTTATCCATTGAACCGGCTGGTGAAACGGGAGCTGAGGCTTTAGCGCCGGCAGACACTAAAGTGTTATCTGGTGATTTTTCAGGACGTACAGCCAATGTGAGTACCGGCATAGTTGGTGATTTTAGTATGGCCGCAGGAGCATTCTTTTTAAGAACACCCACTGATGAAACAGGAATGAATAACGGTAATGATCATTATGGTGTTTGGTTTGGCACTCCAGGAGCCCCGCCAACACCCAATTTTGATTTACCAACATTATCTCCTGGCTGGGCTTATGAAGGTTGGGTTGTAGGTGAAAATGGACCAATTACAACGGGAACGTTTCAGGTCTTTAATACCGCTGATAATTTTGATGGTTTTAGTGAAACATTGCAACCTGGACCTCCTGTTCCTGGAGAGGACTTTTTTATAAATGCCCCTTCCGGTGAAGTATTCCCTTTGGATATTAGAGGCAGAACAGTAGTTATTTCAGTTGAACCTGTACCAGATGATTCGCCATTGCCTTTTGCAATGAAACCATTAGTAGGCACAGCAGGTCAAGAAACAGCGCCTGCAACTCATGATTTTGGTAAAAATTTAGCCTCATTACCTACAGGTATTGTTTCTAGATAGTACACATATTATTTATTACATTTAGAGCATGATTTTGAACCAGAAATCATGCACTATTTTATTTATGAAAACGAATAAATCAAAACTTAAAAATATTGTCTTTATAATTGTTATTGGTTTATTCATAATACCCCAAACTAGACAACCAATTCAAATTTGGTTAAACAAGGGATTAGCTCAGTTTAGTCCGAGAACAATTGCCCCGACAAATCGCGACATTTTAACAAATTATAATTGGTATTTAAAGGACAACCAAGACCATAAGTTTAATTTTAAAACAATGAAAGGTAAAATTGTTTTGGTGAATTTCTGGGCCACTTGGTGTCCTCCATGTATTGCTGAAATGCCAAGCCTTGAAAAACTTTATAATGCCTATAAAGATAAGATTGAATTCGTTTTTGTTTCCAATGAAGAAAAAGCAAACATTGCACATTTTCTAAAGGAAAAAAATTATAGCTTTAAGGTGTTTCAGCCCGTTTCTCAATATCCAGATACCTTTGATGTAAGCAGCATACCCAGAACATTTTTAATTGATACAAAAGGACACATAGTAATTGATAAAACAGGGGCAGCTAACTGGAATAGTAAAACGGTAAGGCAAACTATTGATGCTTTATTGGAAGCGAAAGATTAGAGTGTTTTGAAAAAGGATTTTATAAAACTCCAAGAAAATAAAGACCACATAATTTTCAATTCTTCAATAAAACTCGAGTCTTCATCTAAAAAACGAAACATGGTTTGAATTGTGTTTTTATCATAGAATTGCTGAAATATCCATTCTCCTTTATGATTGTCATCCTTTAAGACTTTAAGAAATATTTTATCATAAAATTGAAATCTTTTTTTGAATAATCCTTTTGACGCTAGTCTATCCGATTTCAAATTTGCTAGAATGATTTTGACTTTTTTTTCAGTATTCTTGAAAGAATAACCGGTAGAACTTTTAACCCAACCACCACCAGTACCTATTTTGGTAACGTATTTTGTGTTGAATTTTTCAAATGAAAAATTAGTCATTGGTATTTGACCTGTTTCTGTTTCAATGACTTGGTAGGTTTCAATTTTAAGAAAATCTTTTATGTAGGCTTTAAGATAATGATCATAGGTGTTTTCATTAACGAGATCACTAGTAAAATAAGTGAATTCTACTAAAGCCTCAGTTTTTGAGAACGGCAAAATATAAGTGAAGGTGGTTTGATTACCATCTTTTAGACGATAGTCCATCATGGTCAACGTCCTTTCGTCAAAGACATCGTCCTCTGTTTTTATTACCCAGCCTTTGAAATGCTGTATGATAGAAATACTATCTTCTAAGTTGAACGAAAAAGCATCTGGAACTCTGCTGTCAAAAACATGAGACGCCGAAAAATGGTAGTTTATCGTTTTAACCACAGGCGTATGCGATTCTTCAAGAGAAATAACCTTATCTCTAATAAAAGTAATGTTTTTACAAGCGTTTAATTTTGCTTTAGCATCCTTATAGAAATCAATAGATTTAATGGATTTGTAGTAATAAGGTTTTAGCTTAAGGTCTATTTTTTTTTGATTCGTGAATACCGATGCGCGCTGCCATGTTTTATGAGTAATTGATTTCCATTGTCCATCATCTTTTTCCCAAAAACTCCAAGTTTTATCATTTGTGTTTTTATTGGAAGGATCAATTAAAGCTATGGTTTTGCTATCAAAAAAATAATCTTCTGCCATTTTCAATGCCAGTTGAAAACCCGCTAGACCATTTCCAATAATTATGTAATCGTAATAGGAAATATTAGACATAAAGTCAATTAAAAACTATTTCTTGAAGTATTTGAAGGGAACGAATAACATACCAAAGCATTCACCGTGATTTTTTCCTAGATGCTTGTGATGCATTTTATGAGCACGTCTTACCCCTTTAGCATACCAATTATTAGCATTTCTGAACAATTTAAATCGTTGGTGTATAAAAATATCATGCACTAAAAAATAAGATAGGCCATAAGCAAAAATACCGAGGCCTATAGGTAAGCCAGGCCAAAAGCTCGTATAGCGCCATAGCAAAAAGAATCCTATGCTTACTACCGCATAGAAAATAAAGAAAGCATCATTTCGCTCAAACCAGCTATCATGGTCTTTGTGGTGATGATCTTTGTGTAAACGCCATAAAAAACCATGCATAATGTACTTATGTGTAAACCATGCCATGAATTCCATAAAGCAATATGTGCCTAAAAAAATGAGTATCCAATAGAGAATGAACATAGTCGAATTTTACATTAAATTTAATTGATATTTTACATAACTACGCATTAAAAGTTCAATTTTTTTAGGGTTAGAAACCCTTATTCTTGAATCTTTTATTTTTAAAGCAGGCGTTTTTTTAAGTTTTTTTAGAAGTTGACTGTAATACCTGTACGCCATAAAAACACCAAATTTAGCTTCAATAGGCAGTTTTTTGATACCACTAAGTCCTTTTTCAAAATCTGCTTCAATATCGTCTATAATATTTTGTTTAGATGATTCATTTAGGTTTTTTAAATCTGTATTGGGAAAATAAGTTCTATTTAACCCTTCATAGTCCGCTTTTAAATCTCTTAAGAAATTTACTTTTTGAAATGCAGAACCTAATGCCATAGCGGTATCTTTCAATTCATTATATTTTTCAGTATTACCTTTAACAAACACTTTTAGGCACATAAGACCAACAACATCTGCCGATCCATAAATATAGGCTTTGTACTCAGCATCAGTAAGGTAGTCCGTTTTGTGTAAATCTAAGCGCATACTTTGCATGAATGCATCTACCAATTCTCGTTCTAAACCATACTTATGAAAGGTGTGTTGAAAAGAATTTAATATCGGGTTTAGGCTTATTCTATTTTTGAGAGCGAGATCTAAGTCTTCTGAAAACCTATTAAATAGGGCCTCCTTGTCGTAATCATGAAAAGAGTCCACAATTTCATCAGCAAAACGGACAAAGCCGTAAATATTATATATATCCCCCCTTATAGAGCTGTAAAGCATTTTTGTTGCCAATGAAAACGAGGTGCTATACGTTTTAGTAACAATTTTACTGCTCTTGTAGGATACTGAATCAAATAAGGACTTCATATTTTGTTTTATTTCTTTTTTAAATTTAGTTAATTAATTTTAAACGGTAACGGTATTATATTTAGAAATTAAATTCGCTGCTAATTTCCCGGAAATTAGAGAGGGGGGAACCCCTGGTCCGGGTACTGTGAGTTGCCCAGTAAAAAACAAATTATCAACCGTTTTGCTTTTTAATTTTGGTCTTAAAAAGGCTGTTTGTAAAAGTGTGTTAGCCATCCCATAAGCGTTTCCTTTATATGAATTATAATCTTCTACAAAGTCCTTGAGACAAAAACTTTCTTTGAACAAAATCTTATCTCTTACAGTTTGAGAAGTTAAGTTTTCAAATCGTGTGATAATCTTGTCAAAATAGGTGGTCCTTAATTCTGGTGTATCTTCTAATCCAGGGGCTAACGGAATTAGAAAAATACCTGCTTCTTTACCCTCTGGGGCTGTGCTAGAATCTGTTTTGCTAGGGAAGCTTGCATAAAACAATGGATTGTCAGGCCATTTTGGCTTATCATAAATGTCTTGCGCATGTAGTTCAAAATCAACATCAAAGAATAAGGTGTGGTGATTAACCTGTTCCAATTTTTTATCAAAACCAACATAAAATAGGAGGGAAGAAGGCGCAAAGGTTTTTTTAGACCAATAACGCTCTGAATATTGGCGATAAGGTTTGTCAAGTAAAGTTTCAGTATGATGGTAATCAGCACCACTTAAAACAATATTAGATAAATATGCCTCACCATTACACACAAGGCCTTTAGCTTCACCGTGTTCAACTATTATTTTTTCTATATTGGCATTGGTCTTAATTTTAACACCAAGCTCTTTAGCTAGGTTTTCCATTGCTAAAATGACTTGATACATACCTTTTTTAGGATGAAAGGTGCCTAGTCCAAAATCAGCATAATTCATAAAGCTATAAAATGAAGGGGTATCGCTAGGTTTAGCACCTAAGAATAACACAGGAAATTCTAGTATCATTACTAACCGCTCATTCTTGAACTCTTTCCGAACATCTTTTTTTATGGTGCTAAAAAATTGATTGATTTTTTTAATGGTTGCTGGTGTAATTAATTCTAAGGGAGACAGTCCTGGGTTGTAAACTAGGTCTTTAATTGCAATATCATAATTACTTTTTGCTTCCTCTATAAACTTTTTTAATTTTATAGAACTCCCTGATTCTTCTTTTTCAAAAGCTTGTATTATTTTTTCGAGCGTATCTTCTATCGTAATAAAATCATTTTTACCGAAATATACACTGTATGCTGGATTTAGTTTTTCAAGTGTGTAATACTCTTCAGGTTTTTTATTAAAGTCGGAAAAAAAACGCTCAAAAACATCAGGCATCCAGTACCAAGTCGGGCCTATATCGAAAGTAAAACCGTCTTTTTTTAATTGTCTGGCTCTGCCTCCAATAGTGTTGTTTTTTTCAAAGATGGTAACGTCATAGCCGTCTTTAGCTAAGTAGCAGGAAGCGGCTAATGAGGAAAAGCCAGATCCTATGATATGCACTGTTTTTTTCATATTATTGAGTAAATAATTTTGACTGGATAACTGCAAACGGATTTAAATTGTTAGATGTGCTCCATCAAATTTTTTATGGATGAATATGTACTAACCTGTTTTGGTAAATCACCTAATTCAATGGTTTCAAGTTGTCTACCAAGAATTTGTAATCTTGTATTAGTATTCTGAAGTAAAAGTTCATTAAAGTCATTAATATATTCGATAAGCTCATCTTTTAGCGGGTATACTGTGAAATAAGAAATGAACGTAACATCCTCAAAAAACTCTAATAAATCAGTTAGACTAGCCATGGGAACACTTTCTCCCAAAAATATGGTATGATAACCTTTACTTCTCAATTGGTAATTGATAAAAAGTAACCCGATATCATGAATTTCATTGTCCGGAAGAAAAAGAACAAACGTTTTAGATTTGGGTTTAGGCTCTAGTAGTTGAAGGCGCTCAATATTAATGAGAAGTTTTTGCTTGATGTGAATAGATAAAAAATGCTCATGGGCAGGTGTTATCGTATCGGTTTGCCACAATAATCCAATTTCGTTTAGTAGTGGGAGAAATACATCGTAGAAAATTTCACTAAAGGTTTTGCTTTCTAATAAGTTGTTATAGGTACTGTAAAATAAGACTTGGTCAAAGTTAATCATGGCCAATTTTAGGGCATTGATAGAATGGTCTTCAATCTTTGCTCTAGAAGCTATTTCCCGCACTTTAATAGGGATTTCTTCCTCCTTTAATTGTGCGATTTTTGAAATTTTTAAACCATTATTATTTAAATAGGAAATATTTAATAGTTTTTGAAAACTGACAAGGCTGTAATTTCTAATGTTAGTATCACTTCTATTTGGAGAGAGTAAATTATAGCGTTTTTCCCATATTCTTATGGTGTGAGCTTTTATACCGGTAAGATTTTCTAAATCCTTAATGCTAAAACTTACTTTTATATTGTTCATGGTTTTGTGAATTATATTAAACAAAAATACGTATAATATTTAAATCCGCAATGTTAATATCCCTAAATGCTTAACTTTACTGTGTTTTACGTCTGATGGGGCTTTTTTTATTGTTTAAACAATATTTAGATATAGTATACGAAATTGTCCTAAAAAGGAACATATTTAGACGTCTGAAATACAATTTTGACTTGTATTTCAATGTGTTACCAAGGAATTGATAAAGCGAACGCTTTTTGAAAAACTACAGCTAATCATGATATAAATAGGGGTTTTATTTAATGACCATATGGCTAATTAATAAACTTAGTTATTAAGGGGGGTAAAGTCATAAGTTTTATTTAGAAGAGTTAATTTAGGTTTTGACATCAAAGCATAGTAGTAATTTCTTACTCTAAAACGCTTCTTCTTTCTCAACAAAGAAAGAACCCTGTAATAGTTACAAGTCTATTACGACAATTATATAGTCCATTGAAAAAATTAAACTCAATAGTAATTTCAAATGACTTACTTAAAGTGCCTTATAACTCAATAAATTAATCCTCTAAATTATAGGTGTTTAAAACGTGTTGTAAGTCTTTAGCAAAACCTTCAACAGCTGGTTGAAAAAACATATCAGAGTGATTACCCGGAACCATATGCTTTCTAATGCCTTTCGATGCAGCACTTTGCCAACCCAAATATTTATAATCGTGTGCAAAATATATATCTTCAGTAGATCGAAATAGATCCACTTTAATATCTTGAGCATCTAGATTATATTTGGAAAATGCCAAACTTTGCATTTCATCAATTTTTGCAGTACGATTAAACTGCATTTGGTACTGTTTTTCTTTACCATGCTTAAACCTTAATTTCAAACCTGTAAATTTTATTTTTAGCAAATCATACCTCCTGTTAAAATTCTTTTTACTGCTAAACATGTTAAAAAGCATAAAATTTAATTGGCAAATATTATACAGTTTTCTAATTGATTTTTTAACTAATGTATTTTTGTAATAGTAGTGTGGGTAAACATAGCTGTCAAAAAGTGCCAGGTTTTTAACCGTTTTTCCCTGAGCTCGCAGCTGTTTGGTCATTTCAAAGGCGATAATACCCCCAAAAGAAAAACCGGCCAATGCATAAGGACCTTCTGGATTTATAGTTTGAATTTCTGTAATATAGTGAGCTGCCATGTCTTCAACAGAACTATGAGGTTCGTCTTCCCCACTAAGTCCTTTAGCTTGGAGCGCATAAACAGGTTGGTCTTGATCCAATTTCTCTGCTAAATTCTTGTAAATTAATATGTTGTGATTTGCTCCGTGCACTATAAAGAGAGGTGTCTTGGTGCCATGGGGATGTAAAGGCACTAAGGAATCCCAGGAAATAAAATTTTTGTCCATATAGGCCGCTAATTTTTGTACCGAGGGTTGCTCTATCAAAGAAGCTAGAGGTAATCTGTTACCCGTTTGTTTCTCTAATATTGACATTGCTTTTACCGCTAACAATGAATGACCTCCTAATTCAAAAAAGTCACTGCAAATATCTATTTTGTCAATTTTCAAACACTCTTGCCAAATAGCAGCAATAATTTGTTCTGAATTAGTTTCAGCCTCATTAAATTCTTGCTCCTTTTGATTTATTGATAAAGAATTGGTTAACGTTTTACGGTCTATTTTACCATTGAGTGTCTTGGGGAACTCGCTTAACAAATTGAATTGCTGAGGAACCATATGAGGAGGAAGTTGTGTTTTCAAAGTATCCTTCCAAGCCCGTATTTTTTCTTCATTTTGATTTTCTAAGTCCGAAGGAATGAGGTTGGCTACTAAATTATCTTTATAGAGCACTACGACTGAAGTTTGAACCCCAGGTAGGGAATCTAAAGCCTCTTCTATTTCTCCTAACTCGATACGATGGCCTCTAATCTTTATTTGTTGATCGATACGTCCTAAACATTGTATTTCTCTCGAAGGTAATAGTTTAGCAAGATCGCCGGTACGATATAGTATGGGACCTAATTCTTGTTCAAAAGGGTTATTGATGAACTTTTCATTGGTTAAGTCTTCCCTGTTCCAATAGCCTTGAGCAACACCATCCCCCGCAATACATAACTCTCCAGTCTTGCCTTGCGCAACCAGATCATTTTGTTCATTAATAATATATATTTGAGTATTCGCAATTGGACGACCAACGGTTATCAAATCATCAGACTTAGAAATTTGTTTCACAGAAGACCAAACGGTTGTTTCTGTTGGGCCATACATATTCCAAAGCTCATCGACACGTTGTAATATGTTTTTTGCTAATACCATGGGTAATGCTTCACCACCACATAAGGCCTTTATTGGTAATGCTTCTTCCCAGCCAATATCTAATAGCATTTGCCAAGTAGTAGGGGTAGCCTGCATAATAGTTATGGCCTCATCTTTCATTAAATCTAACAATAGACGACTATCTCTAGCGGTCTCTTCATTGGTCAATACCAAAAGAGCACCTTTTAAAAGGGGAGTGAATAACTCTAAACCAGCAATGTCAAACGAAATGGTGGTTATGGAAAGCAGTTTGTCTGATTCCTTTATTCCAGGCTCTTCTATCATGCTGTAAAGGAAGTTGACAAGATTCTTATGAGTTACGGGTACACCTTTAGGCTTGCCTGTAGAACCAGAAGTATAAAGTAAATACGCTATGTCATTATTACTAACCGCTATATTTGGTTGTGAATTTGGATATTCTGATAAATTTTCAAATACCTCTTCAAAAAGTAAGATTTCGGAATTTGTATTTAACGAAGACAATAGATTTTTACCAGTAATTAAATATTTGGCATCTGAGTCTTCTAACATAAACTCTAATCTATTGCTTGGGTACTTTGGGTCTAATGGCAGGTAAGCAGCGCCGCATTTCATTATCGCAATTAAAGTGACTACAAGCTCTATTGATCGGGGCAAAGAAACACCAACATAATCACCATTGCCAATCCCTTTTTCAATTAAATAAAGCGATAATTGGTTTACTTGTTTTTCAAGATTTTCATAAGTAATTTGAGAATCACCAATTTTTATGGCATGACTCTGAGGAGTGACAAGGGCTTGATTTGAAAGTAACGCGTGCAAAGGTGCTCGCGGATACGATACCACGGTTTTATTCAATTCAAGGTAAGCGGAATCATCTATTTTTATAATATCCCCAATCTTTACATTGGGATTACCCACTATGGCCGATAAAACTTCCTCAAAAGAAGTCATCATCTTTTTTATAGTTTCAGGTTTAAATAGTGCGGCGTTGTAAGACCACTCAAAAAGGAGTTCATCATCTGTCCCTGTTGCATTTAAGAAAATCTCAAATGTTTCACATGATCTTCGATTACTTTCTTTCTTAAAGGATAAACCAGAAAAAGAAACTTTATTAGTCATGCCCATCTCAATATTGAATACAATGGGAACTAGTGGTACTCTCGAAGGATCTCTCGCTATTGATAATTTTTTTAATAATTGACCAAAACTAAATTGTTGGTGATCGTAGGCATCAAATAGCTCTGTTTTTCTTTTTTTCAAGTATTCAGTAAAAGAACTTTCCGTATTAAGTTTGCTGCGTAATGGCAATAAGTTAACGCAATGCCCTATTAATCGCTTTTTTCCGTTTATAGATTGACCAGCTGATGGTAAGCCAACCACGAGGTCGCTTTGACCTGTTTGACCGTATAAAAATACTTCGAATGCAACTAAAAGTGTGGTAACAAAACTACAACCCGCCTGAACCCCTGTTTTTTTCAAGGCGTCTGCTAAGACACTATCTAAGCTGAAATCTAAACGATCACTCTTAAAAGTTCTTAATTGAGGTCTAGTAAAATCAGTAGGTATATTTACCTGGGGTACTGAGGAATTATATTGCTTTAACCAAAATTGTTCGGTATCTCTAGATGCTTCACTTGAAACAAATTCTAATTCATCATCTGCAAAAGAACTAAAGGTTTCCGCGTCAGGTAAGACATGTTCTTTTCCTTCTACATGTGCAGAATAAAGACTACCCAATTCCTCAAGCATTACACCAAAAGACCAACCGTCACAAACAACATGATGGGCTGTAAGTACAAGTCTATGTTCTTGATTTGAAAGTTTTAGTAAACCAATTCTTAATAAAGGGCCTTTTTCTAAATCAAAAAGGGAATTTGCATCTTCAGACAGGTAAGTATTTACGGTTTTATGTTTCTCTTTTTCGCTGAGTTGCGAAATATCTTTTATAATAGGATTTGGCGAAAGCTCTTTAAAAACAATCATAAATCGTCCATCCGCACTAAAAACAGACCTCAATGATTCGTGGCGTGCAATCAATTGTTTGAGCGCAGATTCTAAAGCCAATAGGTTAAGGTCTCCATCAAAAATTAGAGAAATAGATATATTGAAAGCTCTATTCGCGTCCTCTCCGCCTAGCTTACAAGCTGCCCATATTTCCTCTTGGGATTTAGTGGTATATACTACTTTCTGAATCGAAGGGCCTACAAAAGGATCAATCAAATTTTTAGTTTTAATCATGATTCAAACTTATAATTGAATTATTAGGGCTGTTTTAGTGTTTTGCTAATCTATAAAATTGGTTTGATTTCTGGCAATTCAATTTTAATGTACTCGCCGTCGTTTTCTTTACAAGGTATAAACCAAGCTGGATTTCCAGATTCGTCCATGCCTAATCGGGCGCCTAGGACTGGTGGGGTATTTAGTTTTTCTGTAGGCGATTTTTCAACTTGGGTTATACGATTCTTTATTTCTGATTCGGATGTTGGATTTACAACAGGTTTTAAACCATTAACTATGGGCTTCTTAATTAAGCTTGAATCTACGTTAGCAGCTCTAATCAGCTCTAACTCTTTTGATAATAATTGAATCTGTTGTGCTATTAAATCTAGAGTCAAATTATTATTATGTGAGGTCGTATTGAATTCTTGGGAATTAATAGGTACGCCATGATGTCCATTATGTTTCGCTATTTCGGGCGTTGGATTAATTACCGGAATAATCGGTGCAAAATGCTCTGGAGCCAATGTTTTGTCTAAATAATGTGCTAAAAGTTCTGGTGTATTAAACTCAATATTTAGCTGTCGAAATGTGATAGGTATTTTAAATTCGTTTTTACAAGTAATGGCCATTTGAGTTAAAACCAGGGAATCAAGACCAAGCTCCAGGAAACTGTTTTTGTAGTCAGATGATTCTAACTCCATTCCTGAAGTGTTTATAATAATCTCTGATATTTTTTCCAATATAATGGTTTTCCGGTTAGGGTTAGATACATTATTCATTGGAGTTAAAGCTTGGTTCTTATTTGAGGCCTGTGACTTATTAAGATGTTGGATAGAAGTACCATTTAAAGTCTGGTCATCAAGAGGCTGGTCTAACCAACATGGTTTCCGATCAAAAACATAAGCTGGCAGTATTATTTTTCGTTTAGACTCTTTATAATAAAAGGCGTTCCAGTCTGGTTCTATACCCTTAAGCCAAAGATTACCTAGGGCAGTTAATACGGTATGAAAGGCATTTTCATTATCACCAGGAATAACCAAACTAGAAATAGAACTAGCTGATTTGGATTTCTTTTTTTGTTGTGATAAGGTTGTGAGCGCGCGACCAGGACCTACTTCTAGTAAAACAATATCTTCTAAGGCAAGGGCTGTGTCCATGGCCTCAGAAAATCGTACTGTGGCCCTTAAATGATTGCTCCAGTATTTTGGATCAATAGCTTCTGCTTCACTTAGCCATTTTCCTGTTACTGAGGATACAATAGGTATGCGAGGTGCTTGTAATTTTAATTTTTTCACTTCAGCTTCAAATGCATCTATCACAGGGTCCATCATTGTAGAATGAAAGGCATGACTCGTTAAAAGTATCCTATGAGGAATTTCCTTTTGTTCGAGTACTTTTGCAAAGGCTTCAATATCTTCATCTTCACCCGATGCAACGCAAAGCTGATCAGAATTTACGGCAGCTATGGATAACTTTTCTGGTAGCAGTTCAGTCAAAATTTGGTATGTTGTCCTAACGGATAACATACTACCCCCAGGCAGTTGACTTACCAATTTACCGCGTACCGCAACTAATAACAAGGCATCTTTTAATGCAAATATACCGGCTAAATGAGCTGCCATAAACTCTCCAATACTATGCCCACAAAGAAGTGTAGGTTGTATGCCCCAACTCATCCAAAGTTGTGCCAAGGCATATTCTATTACAAATAGGGCCGGTTGGGTGAATTGCGTATCTTTTAAACGTTTTTCTGCAGCGGGATTTTCCTCATTGGGGTATATAATGTTTCTAATATCATATTGGTAAGCGTCTAATAATATTTCAGCACATTCATCAACCGCATCTCGAAAGACATCCTCATAATCATAAAGCGCCTTTCCCATTTGTAAATATTGGGCGCCTTGTCCTGGAAATAGAAATGCAAGATTATCAGGTAAAACCTTTAAATCAGAAGACTTTATAGAGGCAGCCTCATCACTAGAAAGTTCCTTTGCTGCATTTTTGGAGTCAGTCGCCAAGGTAAAACTACGTTTATTAAATACATCTCTTGTCGCGCTCAGTGAATAAGCTACATCTGCAATATTAAGGTCATCTGAGGAGGCTGTGAATTTTCCTAATGCTGCTTTATAACCATCAAGACTCTTATCGGTTTTTGCCGACCAAGTTAGTAGCTGTATTGGTCTATTATCAAATGAATCGGGCTGCTTTCTGTCAAATTCCTCAACTACAATATGTACATTAGTTCCTCCAACACCAAAGGAGCTAATACCTGCTCTTCTTTTGCCTTCCCAATTCCAATCTCTAAATGTATTATTTACATAGAAAGGACTGTTCTCAAAATTAATGGCGGGGTTTGCTTGTTCGTAACCTAAAGAAGCTGGTATTTTTTTATGCTTTAAGGCTAATATTGTTTTTATAAATCCTGCAACTCCGGCAGCAGCTGTAAGATGTCCCATATTACTTTTTATGGAACCTATTGCACAATAATTATGTTTGTCTTGTTTTCCGAAAGCTTTATGGAGACCTTCCATTTCTATGGGGTCACCTACAGGTGTTGCAGTACCATGAGCTTCAATATAACTTATTTCAGAGGGTTCAATATCGGCATCTTGGAAAGCCTTAAAAATGGCTCCGGCCTGTCCTTCAACACAAGGGGCAGTGAAGCTACCTTTATTCCCCCCATCATTATTTATTCCGTATCCTTTAATAACACCATGAATAACATCACCATCCCTTTTTGCTTCTTCTAAACTTTTAAGAAGGACTGCACCAGCACCATCACTAAAAACAGTTCCATTGCCGTCTTTATCAAAGGAACGGCAGCTGCCATTAGCACTGAGCATGGAACCTTCTTGGTATAAATGCCCGCTATACATTGGAGAAGTAACACTTGCACCTCCGGCAATAGCCACATCACATTGCCCGCTTCTGATAGCCTCAACGGCTTGTCCAATAGCAAGCAAGGACGTTGAACACGCAGAATGTACACTTACAGCAGGTCCTTTAAGATTAAGGTGATAGGCCGCTCGTGTAGCTACATACCCCTTATCATTGGCTATGTTTACTAGAAAGCTTCCCAGTTGATTTATGATGTTTTTATTAGGAATGACATTATTGGTGTAATACGAATTAGCACCACATCCTGCGTAGACCCCTACATTACCTTTGTAATGTTTGGGCAAGTACCCTGATTGTTCTAAAACCTCCCAAGCAACTTCTAAAAAGAGTCGTTGTTGCGGATCCATGGCCTCTGCTAATTTGGGATTTATTCCAAAAAATTTAGCATCGAACCCTTTTGCAGAAGGAACAATGCCTCTAGCTGCTACATAAAGGGGATCGTTACGTAAAACTTCTGGGATACTTTTATCAAGTTCTTCTTTGGAGAAGAATGAAATGGTTTCCTTACTAGCTTTAAGAATATCCCACAATTCTTGAATGGAATCTGCACCAGGAAACCTGCCTGACATGCCTATAACTGCAATATCATTAACGGCTCTTTTCTCTTTCTTTTTAGTCGTTTTTAAAACATCAGCTATGGGTTCTTTTAGCTTTAAAAACTTAGATATATCCGCTATAGTAGGGAATTCGTAAAGTTTTATAACTGGGATTTCTAAATTCAATTGAGCTTTTAAACGTGCGGATACTTTTTGTGTCAATAATGATGTTCCACCCATTTCAAAAAAGTTGTCGTCAATACCAACTTCTGTTATACCTAAATATTCAACCCATATTTTAGCGATTTCCTTTTCTGTTTTATTCCTTGGTTTTCTTAATATTGGAGAAGAATCAGGTCTAAGGACAATGGGGTCAGGAAGGTTTTTTCTATCAATTTTACCATTAGGTGTTTTCGCGAATTCATCAACAATAATGTATAATAAGGGTACCATGTATTCCGGAAGAACTTCCAATAGTTGTTCTCTTAGAGATAGTTGTACATCGTAATCTTCTATATACTGAATGTATGCCACAAGGCGTTTTTCTTCTACATTAAAGTCACTCGCTACAACTACAGCTCTTTTTATACTGGGTAATGCGTTAAGGGCAGATTCTATTTCGCCCAATTCCATCCTATATCCGCGAATCTTTACTTGATCATCTTTACGTCCAACAAACTCAATATCTCCATTTGCTAGCCATTTAGCATAATCTCCAGTTCGGTATATTTTTTTCTTCGAGTCAAATGGGCTGGTAACAAACTTTTCAGCGGAAAGCTCAGATAGATTCATATAACCTCGTGCTAATCCATGACCTTCAATACATAATTCTCCAGTCTCACCTATAGAAACTAATTCTAGGTTTTCTGATAATATATGCACTCTAGCATTTCCAATGGGTGTACCAATGGATAGCGTGTCTCTGTCTTTGTCAGCTTCAGAATATTTATGTAAAGTTGTGGTTACGGTTGCCTCAGTAGGACCGTATTTATTATAAAAATTGCACGTATTTCCTAATTTGGCCGCCAATTTTACAGAACAAACCTCACCCCCAGCTATAATTCTCTTAAGACTTGAAAGTTCAGAAAGGTCGGGTAATGTTTCTAAGTAGCTTGGCGTTGCATGTAAATGCGTAATCTTATTCTTAGCAATAAATGACGGAAGCACATGGTTTGTTAAGGCTTCTTTACCAATAATATATAATGCTGCGCCATTTAGTAAAGACAGGAAAAATTGTTCTACAGAAGCGTCAAAAAAATAGTTAGAGAACTGTAATATTCTTTCTGATTCATTAATTTGAAACAATTGCGTTTGATAATTAATAAGATTGATTACCGACTTATGTTCAATCATCACGCCTTTAGGTGTGCCCGTGGTACCTGAAGTGTATAGCACATACATAAGGTCATTAGCCTTTAGTTTTACGTCTAAGGGTATATGCTGGGCATATGAATCTTTTTTTGTTTTAAAGTTATCAATGACAGCCTTATCTATAATAATTTTACAATGACTATCTTGCTTAATATAGTCCTTCCTTTTTTGCGGATAATCAGTTGATATGGGCACATAAGCTGCACCTGTTTTTAGGATACTTAATATTGCTATTGCTAACCACTCACTACGATCAATCATAAGACCTATACAGTCTCCTTGCTTAATATTAAAGGTGTCAATCAAATAATCTGCAAATTGGTTAGTACAGCTGTCTAGCTCGCCGTAGGTTATTTCACAACTTTCATAGACCACTGCAAGGTTATCAGGACTCTTTTTTACTTGGTCAAGAAATAAATCAATAACTGATCTGTCTTCATTACATTCAGCTATATCTTTATTAAATGTATTAAGTAGAAGTTGTCGTTCTGCGCTTTTTAGATAGTTCATTATTTCAACACTTTAGTTTGGGTTCTTCTTCACTTCAGTTAAAAGATTTTTGTCATCTCTACTTATAATCTATTCATCCAATAAACTCTTCTGAAAATTACTAATCCTGTCGTAGTAAGTTAATTTGTGCATTTATAATCAAATTAGTTGGTTATCAAGATTTCGTGCCATGAATAATAATCACAGTTTCAATTGTTAATTTGTTATTATAAGTCAAATTGATTTTAATTGAGGGAAGATAATTTAACAAAACAATGATAATACATATGAGAAGGGAAATCAGCAATTTTTCTATTATTTACTCTTAAACTCGATGAAATACATTTTTCATAAAATTGGTAATATTAAAGAATATGACTACAAAAAAACTATTTTAAAAGGGGTCATATAGGTGTTTTTATTGTCAATATATTGCCCTTTCGAAGAAAGACAACTTCTATTAAATATGAACCTGTTTATGTATCCAACGGCATTGAAGTGCCATTGTTCTAATTTGGTTGCAAGGGCTTAATTAAAATGAAATTGGAAATGGTAAAATGGTGTTGCATTTCTCGATTTAGCTAAACATAAAAAAATAAAAAGAATTAAGCTAAGTTATGTGAAGAGTATGCCAATGACAGTGCTATGAAAAGTGTTCATAATTTAAAAGTGCGCACGAGAAGATTCGAACTTCCACATCCTAAAACGGATACTGGCCCCTCAAGCCAGCGCGTCTACCAATTCCGCCACGTGCGCTTTTTTCAGCGCGTAAATATACAGAAGTTTTAAATTTGACAAGCTGTATTTCAATCTTTTTTACAAGGGTAAGCGCGTTTTGATAAAGAACGATTTGAAAATTTATGGCGATAGGGCATATCTGTATTTTCTCAAAGTTTAAAAAACTATAAACTAAAGTAGTTCTATGAATTTTCTATTTTGGAATCTGTTTTTGTTCTGAGTGTGATTTAAAATTTAGAAAAGATTGTTTTCTAGTTTGAAATTTGGCAGTATTTGAAGGGTTTTTTAAATTGAGACAAAAGCTTTGTAATTAAATTTAAAACTATAAAAAGAATTCAATTAAAACTCTCAGTTTTATGTAAAGCCTTAATTGTTGGTTGCAAAACTGAATTTAAAAAAGAGGCAGCTGATGCCATCGGTATTTCTAATATAACACGTTCGATTGAAAAAGGAAAAAGGCAGATTTAGTAATATTGGAAAAAAATCTTTTTGACATGCAACCTAACAAAATATCAACGGTAGAAGTACTTTCAACAATGCTTAATGGGAAATATACCCATCAATTAAATTAGAATTTAAAAAAAAATATTTTATATTAGGGATTTAGAATGTAATTCCTGCTTTTCCTGGGCCTCCAAGGTAGCAGTCTGACCAAAAAAATAGAATAATATAAAAAACGAGATGACCAATCTCTGTGACATTGCTTAAGGGGTTTAGAAAAATTTTATCTTCTGCACAATGATTACAAATAAACAAAATAGTTCTTAATATAAAACAGTAAAATCAATGCATATCCCAACCTAACAAAAAGCATTTGTATATCTTTTTTTTCGTCAACAAATTTAAAAAGGGCATTATTTAGTGTTCTGAGTAGGCCTTAAAAAAACCTTTTAATATTAGTAAAAGGTTTTTTTCCAACCACTGAAGATCAGAGTTTATGTATCATTCAAAAAAAATATTATCGCATGTCTGTTTTAAATTTTTGCCCACCTATTGAAGCTTCGTACATTAAGCCCCCTTTAGCATGAGTAAAAATTAATAACCCATCACTATAATCAACATCAAATGAAGCCCCTGCTGTTAGAGCAACAGCTGTTGCTTGTGCAGAAAATTCAAACTTATCCCCAGTAAATCTATCAAAAGCACTTTTATTTTGAAAAAATATTATTTCAGAATATGATTGACCTCCCGCTTGAAGACCAATTGTTAACTGAGACATTTTACAATCTCCAACAACTGAACCTCCCCTATAAACCGTTCCGTTTCCTGTTGCTCCACCAACACCTAACCCGCCTTTACCTATAGACGGAAAAACCGCGTAACCATAGGCGCTTGAAAAATATTTGTTGATTTTATTGTTTGTTTTCTTAAATTCTGATATGGCTTCAACTGATTTGCTTGAAACATCTTTTTGAGCAAAAGAATTTAAAGAAAAGGCTACTAAAAGTAGCAGCATAATTGTAGTTTTTGTTTTCATCATAAATTTATTTTAATAATTATTACTAAATCATTTTAATTTTAAAGTTCAAGATAACTAATATAATGCATTTGAAATATAAATATTTATTTTCATAAAGGACTATTTGGTACTGATTATCAAAGTCTTATAGGTTAATCAAAAAAATATCAATTTTTATTTAGGGTTTTTCGAGGGTCTTTGCCCTGTTATATATGAAGGGCAAAATATAATAAACAGAACCTTTATAAAACAAAACATAAAAATTTAATAATAACTAAAATGAAAACAATTAAAAAATTATCAATCGCAGCATTAATCGGAGTAGGAGTTTTAAGTGCATTTACATTACCCAACGCAACAGATTTAACTAAAGACAACAACACAATGAAATCAGAACACGTTATTCGTAATAACCACGAATGGGATCAATTAGAAGAAGTGGTAGTAGGAAGATGGGAACAAAACTCATTTAACACACCTGAAGTAAATAAAGATTTAAAAGATTTCTTTCCTTATATAACAGACGCCTCTTTTAATTATATGAAAAAAGCAGAAAATAAACCATTAGCTGAAGTCTATCCAGAGGATGATAAAATGTATCATGAAGAAACTGAAAATTTGGTTAAAACATTAGAAGGTTTAGGTGTTAAAGTAAGAAGACCAGATGAGATGGAATTCTCTGTAACCGCAACAACACAAATATATTCTCGCGATCCAATTGTAACCATAGGAAACAAATTCATATTAACAAATATGTATGCAGAACAACGTAGACAAGAATCTGCTAATTACAGAAGAATTGCTTTAGATCTTGCAAAAAAATACGACGGAGAAGTGATTAGTATGCCAGCAAATAAACCTGGATACCATAAAGACAATGTATACTTAGAAGGCGGAGATTTATTTGTAGATGGTTACAATATTTATGTAGGTGTCAGTGGAAATGCATCTAATGATAAAGGCATTGCATGGTTACAAAACGAACTTGGAAACGAATACACCGTTCATAAAATTCCATTACATAAAAATGTTTTACACCTAGATTGCGCTATGATGTTGATCAATGAAAAGCAAGGTATTATTTGTAAAGAAGACTTCGTAGACTTTGAAAATGTACCTGATGGTTTAAAAAATAGAGAATGGGTTGAAGCTACACCAGAAGAAGCACAAATTATGGCAACTAACGGCGTGGTAGTAAATAAGAAAACAGTAATCTTATCTGATGCTTTCCCTCACATTGCTAAAAAGGTAAGAGACATGGGAATTGAAGTACACGAAATTCAATACAAAAAAGGAAATTACTTTGGCGGAGGATTAAGATGTAGTTACCAACCAATAACAAGAAAATAAAAAGTGAGTTGGATATTTTAAAAAGTCCCTTCAAATATTTGAAGGGACTTTTTTTGGTTTAGATCATTCTCTTAAACAACTACAAAACAGAGTTTAAAATTTTTTAAAAAAACAATTAGGGTTTTTGAAGGGTCTTTGCACTGTTATATATGAAGACAAATAATAAACTAGAGAAAATTAATAATATGAGAACTTTAAAAACTTTAATAATCGGAATTTTAATTACAATATCATATTCTGCACATGCACAAATGCAGGGAAGTCTAACGCCTCCAGGCTTAGGAGGTGGTACAAATGCAAACGCTGCTGTTTATTCAGGCGATGGCGTAACTCTAGGTACTATGGGCATGTTTACAAGTAAATATAATTGGACTGGAGCAGTATTAACTTGGAATACGGGATGGGATTTTTTAGGAGGAAAATATTCTATGGGTATTTCACAACCTGTAGTTTTTGATGCAGAGTTTAAAACAGCTATCAATCCTGCTACCGGATTCAATCCCATTCAAATCTCATGGGATTTAAATCAATTAAAATTGCAAGGAAACTACACCTTTTTACTAGGGAACAAATTACCTTTAAACGGACACAATTTCACACTTAGAGCAACACAATATCTGAAAAATGGAGGATATTCTTTAAACGGAAGTATGGTTTATGAAGTAAGAATAGAAAAGGGAAGTGCTGATCGAGAATATGGAAATGCTTTTGTACTAGAAGGTAACTTTTCAAAACATTTTAAAAAGGGACAAACTGCAGGCCTAATAGGGCATTATAATAGTAACGTTACTCCTGAATACTTTGGCGGAATAGAATTGTTAAACGATAAATCAATGACAGCCGGAATTGGTTTGGATGCAAGTACCCCAATTGGAAAAAAAGTATTCTTAAATGCTAAATATGTGTACGATCTATCTCCAAATGATGTCATAAGAGCAAACAAAGCCGTACTGGGGTTGTTCTATAAATTTTAGAATCAATTAAGTAATAAAAAAAAGCCTTATATAAAACATATAAGGCTTTTTTTGTTTTGTAAATAGCTGAAAACACAATTCTTACCAATTAATCAAAAAAATATCAATTTTTATTTAGGGTTTTTCGAGGGTCTTTGCCCTGTTATATATGAAGGGCAAAACTTGGTCTTCTTAAATTCTAAAAACACTATTAAATTATTCATTACTAAAAAAAAATATTATGAAATCAATTAGCAAAAAACACTCAAAGAAATCACGATTAGATGGTTTAAAAAAAGTATTCGCAATTATGATGACTGTACTTATTCTATTGCCGCAAAATGCATCAGCATGCTCCTTTTTCTTTTTCAATACACCGCAAGGAAACCGGATTGTAGGTAGAACAATGGAAGGCCCTATTAGAATGGATGAAAACATATTTATTGCACCTAGAAACCATAATGACTTTAATGGTGTTACAGGACCTTATGGTTATGTTGGAATTCGTCACGGAGAAACAGAATGGGTTTCTACAGGAATTAACGAGCATGGGTTAAACGTTGAGTCATTAGGCCTTGGAGCAAACGGTGGTATTACTAATTATTTACCTGCGGGCGAAGGCGATTATAATCAACAAAATTTATTACCTTTTATTTTAGCAAATGCTAAAACGGTTGATGAGGCTATTGCTTTAGTTAAAAAAACCAAAGTAGAAACTTCAGAACTAGAAGTGGCGCACAATATAGAAGTTGGTTTGCACTTTTCAATTACAGATTTAAATAAGGCGATTGTAATAGAATACGTTGACGGTTCTGGATACCCTGTAATTTATGAAAACAAATTGGGTGTAATGACTAATGAACCTGAATATCCAGTACAAGAAGCACTAGCTTCAGATGTTATTGGAGGGGAATCATATGATGTTGCTCATGCTAAATATTCCGATACTGAATTCAGACCCTTTTCAAGAACTTCAACAGGGCGTTTTCAGCACTTAGTATCTCTGAATTATGTTGCTGATTACACAAGAGTACAAAATGATTTTCAAGCTGTAAATTACGCTTGGTCTATGTTAAATACGTTAGATATTCCACAAGGTGTGTTGTACTGGAAATGGTTAGATGAGAACCCTCAAATGGTAGGTTATTCAAATGTGGTTGATTTAAAAAATAAAATTTACTATGTACGTTCCTATGATAATCAAAGTATTCAACAAATAGATTTGAAAAAAATTGATTTCGCTAAGACAGAATACAAAGAGGTTTCAATTTTTGATCAAGCAAACCAATATAATGAAGTGGCTTTGTAATAATCAAAAACAATTAGTACTCATCTTCTTTTATCCTTAACAAGAAGTAAAATAATAGTAAGTTTTTCATATAAAATGTTTGGTTAGTTTAACCGCTCAGTCCTCTAAAAGATTGAGCGGTTTTTTTTGTATTAAAAACTAATTACGTGTATGATTACAAATATTTAAAATTTTAATTAGGGTTTTTTAGGGGGTCTTGCCCTGTTATAGATGAAGGACAAAATATGATGTTCTTAAATTTTAAAAACACTATTAAAATAAACAATTATGAAAACTAGAATAACAACCTTTTTAATCGCATTTTTATTCATCCTAACAGCAACTGCTCAAAGTATACTTGTTAATAAAAGTGATGGTACTTCAGAAAACATAGCATATAATCATAAGACCCTTTTAAATAAAGGTTTGCAAAATGATAAAGGAAGTATTATCAACTTTCAAGAAATTAGCGCCATTAGTACTTCAGATTTTGATGCTTACGATGAAATATTAAGAAAAACCCAAAGAAGAGCCTCTCATGTAAAGGTTGAGTTTACAGGAGATATGAATAAGTATTCTGCACGTTTAGAAAAATTAAAGCGTAATAGAGACGGTGCAGATGTAACTCGTGGGGTAGGCGGTATCATGTCAATCATTGGCGTTTTATCTGGAGACAGGGAGCTAACGGCAGCAGGCATCGCTGTTAATGGCGTAGGAAGTATAGCAAGAGACATCAATGATGATAGGACTGCAGATACACAAACGGCAATGTTAAATGAGCTTGATAATCGTACCAAAAAGCCAGAAAAACAGACGGAATCGGAAGAGGATCAATTACGTAAAGATTATGGAGAGGAAAACGTTGATGGATTAAAAGAATTAATTAGTCGTAATTATGAAAAAGCAATGGCTTATGCCAATGTAGGTGAACTTTCAAAAGACGCCAACCATAGATTAGCTGCGATGTGGTTAAAAGCTATGATTGCTACCGATCAAAATCTAGAGGTTGCAGCAAACAAAGAGTATAGCAAAATAGTCACGTTTGATCCTGAAATAAAAGACATAAAGGACGCACAAAAGGAAACAACGCATTTATTGAATGAACTAGAAACATTGAGAAGATAGTGTTGAGCAATTACTAAGGAAAAACTTAAAAAACAGTTGGTTTGTTTGAACCGTTCAATCTTCTCAAAGATTGGGCGGTTTTTTGTATTGAAAATTTAAAAACTAGTTTTAAGATTAAAAATATTTGAATTTTAATTAGGGTTTTTACAGTGCTTGTACCCTGTTATATATGAAGGCACATTAGAAGGTCTAAAAACTAAAATAATAATCATGAAAACAATAAAAAATTTAAAAACTAAAATAGTAAGCTTATCAATGATGATGGTATTAAGTATTGGAAACATATCAAACGTTTTTGCAAACAACATGGATCCTGTACTAACGACTAGCAATATTAAAGAACCGGTAAAACTGAATGCGTCCAACTTAATTCAAAGTGCCAGTAAAGCATTAACTTATACCATTAAGGCATCAAAAGAAAGTAAAGATTCAAGAATAAAAGCAGACAATAAAGATGCAGCTCCATATTGGCAGGCACTTAAAAATTTAAATAGCCAACTAGACAAAGCAGAACGAGGTGCTATGTTAAAAGATGAATCCTTTTTTTTAGCAATGGCAGCTGCAATAACCACCTCTGAGGAGCTAAAAATAGCTTATCAAATGACCAATGTTTCTGATAATAAAATTCAGGAAGGGATCACAAAAACGTCTGATGCCATTCAATTACTATATGTTAACTTCTCAAAAGAAGGGCAAGATAAAGACGCAAACAAACCGCTTAACAAACAAGAACGTGAGCAACTGGAAAAATTAAAAGAGAAGCAAAAAGAGTTACAAGTTAAGCTGAATGACATGGAGAAAAAGATGGGTAAAAACTCTAAAGGCGTAAAAGAATTGCGCGAAAAATCTAAGGAATTAGAAAATGCAAAAAACAACCGTCACGATTATTTCTGGGCGATGCATTCATTCCATATGATGCATGGATGGATGATGGGATGGCACTGGTATTGGGGCCCTATGGGCGGATGGTGTTCAGGGTTTTCCGTAGTCATTTTTGATAGCTATTATGACTATTATGCTTGGGACAGTGGTTATGACTGGGGTTATTTGGATGCTGTAGTAGACATTGAATATGAATTAGAAGTAGAGTTAGATGATTTGGAAGTGGAATTGTATGATGATTATATTAATGATTATGAGCTTATTGAGCAGGATTATATGGATACTTATGATATGCCAGAATCTTTAAATGACACGTATGACAATGGTGGTTTAGATGTACAGTCTATGGATTTGGAACAAGATAATTACGAACAGTATGATCTTGACATGCCAGAACTTGATTATAATGACCTTGACTGGTAAAATTCAATAATAAATGAGTTCGCAATAAACGGCTTCGTCATTCATTTGATGAAGCCGTTATTTTTAGGTGTAATAAATTTTAGCCTAAAAACGCTTTAATTAAAAAAAGTTGTAAAACAATTAGGGGTTTTTGAGGGGTTTTGCCCTGTTATTTATGAAGGACAAAATGAAAACAAATAAAACCTTTAAAAATAAGTCTAAATAATAAAATCAAATAATCATGAAAACACTAAAAAGAATAATCAAAAATGTAATTGCAATTTTATTTGCAGTGCTGTTTTTAGCAACCAGCATAGCTGCTAAAGCACAAAACCCTTCTTATTCTCATGAAGAGCTAGCATTTATGCCCGCAACCCAATTAATTGAACTTTACAAACAAGGTGTCGTTTCGCCTGTAGATGTGGTTAACGCGCAAAAAGCGCAATGGGTAAAGACTAATGGCACTATAAACGCTACAACTTTTGTTCACTTTGATGATGCTTTGAAATTAGCAAAAGTATCAGAGAAAAGATATCAGAAAGGAACCAACAGAGCTCTAGAAGGCATTACAGTGGGCGTGAAAGATGAGCACCACGACAAAAACTGGGTGGTTACTTTTGGATCTAATGTACATAAGCATGATCCGGGAGCAGAAGATGCCGATCCTATTGTTGCAAAACTTAAAGAAGCCGGTGCAATTCCTATGATTCAAACAACGGTGCCAGAATTGTATTTAAATTTTGTGACCTCAACAAAAGCGTGGGGAACTACACGTAATCCATGGAATAATGAGTATGCAGTAGGTGGTTCTTCAGGAGGGTCAGGAGCAGCTTTAGCAGCAGGATATTGCACAATTGCAACAGGATCAGATATGGGAGGTTCTATTAGAATTCCTGCCGCATTTAATGGGGTTTATGGTTATAAAACTACACCAGGAGAATTACACACAGGGAACCCCCATAGTTATTTTGCAGCTTCAGGGCCAATGGCACGTAATTTTACTGATATGACTTTAATGCATAATGTGATTGCTGGACCAGGAAAATATTCAACAAACGTATTCAAACATCAGCCACTTGCTACTGAATATGAAAATCTTGAAGGTGTTAAAATTGCATATGTTGGAGGTATGGGTATTGTAGAGCCAACACAAGAGGTGGAAGATGCTATGCAAGATGCAATAAAAACGTTGCGTGAGGCTGGTGCACAAGTTGATGTGGTTAAATTAAATATTGGATTAACACCAGATGAAATTGCACATACCATTAGCAGTTTGGCCATTGCAGGTCCAATGGGAGGTGGTTTCTCAGCATATGAAGAGTCAATCCCTGAAATGACAACTTACGGCGGTCATTTTATTGCCAAATCGTTAAAAGGTGAGTATACTAATAAAGATTTGTTACAAGCGGAATTAAAAGTTAAAGAAATGTATAAGAATATTGTGGATCAAGTATATGAAAAAGGCTATGATATCATTTTAACCCCTACAATGCCAACAAGTCATATTCCTGCCGATTACGATTTCACACAAGGAAACTTAACGGTGGATGGCACTGAATACCCTGCTTTTATTGGAATGCAATATACGTTACCATTCAACTTTTTAAACTGGATGCCAATAGTAAATGCACCAGCAGGAATTAGTTCTGAAGGGATGCCAATAGGCATGCAAATTATTGGAAAACCTTATGAAACAGAATCGGTATTCAAAGTGGCTTTTAACTATAACAAATTGGGAATAAAACTTTTTCAAGGTAAAGATATGCCAGTAACAAAATAACCCCAAATTGATTAATAGTGATTAAACCGGAGCGTAAAGCTTCGGTTTTTTTGTTGCAAATTTTGCCATCAGTTTTCTGAAAGAAATTTATAAGCTCCTTGGGGAAATATTACGATTGCAAATAATATTATGTACGCATAACTTCATGCGCTTTTACTAGCCTGAAATGCAAAAAAAAAAGATTCAATCAAAATAATTACTAATACATTAATAATAAGGAGATTAAATTGTGTTTTTAAATACAAATTATAATGTTCTAATAAGATGATTTTTGTTTTGTTTTCGGTAATTTCGTAAAAGATTATATTATTTTAATACTTCATAAGGGTTTAGTTCATTTTACTCCCTTTTACTAATAGATTAAACATTATGAAAATAATACAATTAGTACTTACGGTCGTATTATTAACGGTACTAGTTGCTTGTAAATCAGAAGCGAAAAAAGAAGCGGCTGATACCGTTTTTACTAACGGAAAAGTATATACCGTAAATGACGCTCAGCCCTGGGCAGAATCTGTGGCAGTAAAGGACGATAAAATTGTTTTTGTTGGATCTACAGAAGATGCACAAGCTTTTATTGGCGATCAAACTGAAGTGGTTGATGCTGGAAACCGATTGATTTTACCAGGATTAATAGATACCCATTGTCACTTGCGTATTGCAGGTCAAGCCAATTCAGTGATGTTAAATTTATTTGAATCCATGACTGAAAGCCCGGAGGTGGTTAAAGAAATTATCCGAAAACATGCTGAAACTTTAGGGCCAGATGATTGGGTTTTAGGAACAGGTTGGGGGAAAGCCCAGTTTCCTAACCCTACAAAAGAGGAGTTAGATGAGCTAACTGGAGGACGCCCTGCTATTTTGGCTGATGATAGTCAGCATAACGGTTGGTACAATACAAAAGCTCTAGAATATTTCGGTGTTGATAAAGAGACACCAAACCCACATGGCGGAATAATTACGCGTGATGCTAATGGAGAAGCCACAGGATATATGGTTGAAAAAGCACATATATCATTAGGTTTTGGCGAAGTGCCAAGGCTGTTTACAAAAGATCAGCAGGAGTTAGCCGTAAGAACAGGAATAGAATTAATTAATCAACAAGGTATTACTTCAATTATTGAAGCGGCTTCTATTACAAAAGATGGCGGAGATGATGTTTATAAACGTGTTTTTGAAAAAGGCGAATTAAACGCACGCGTTTCGGTAAACGCTGTACACCTATCGCCTTTAAGTGATGAAGATAATGCGAAGGCACTTGAAGGTCGTCAATTTGATGAAGGTGAAATGTTGAACCTAAGAACAGTTAAATGGGCTGTAGATGGTATTCCAGGAACCATGGCATTCATGTCTGAACCTTATTTGGATGGCACACATCCACCAGCAAATTATTCTCAAGAGGGTTTAAATCAAGAGGTTGAAAAATAGACAGAGCAGGGTTACAGAATGATGTTCCATGCTCAAGGAGATGCCGGAATTGAACGCACAATACAAGCTTTAGAATATGCCAATACCAATGGAAACCCTTTAGGAGAAAATGCTCGACATATCATTACGCATTTAGATCATGGAAATAGTGGTCAATTTGAGCGTATGAAAAAGCTAAACATCATTGCTCAGGTACAAACACATTGGCCTGCACCAAATGATTATAACAGGGCCAGTTTATTCAAAAATGTAAATCAGAAATTAGTAGATGGTATGTATAATTTCAGAGGTATGTTAGATACAGGACTAATGATTTCAGCTGGGGCCGATTGGCCAACGTCGCCAGAATGGACACCTTGGGAACTTTTTCAGATTGGTGCTACAAGAATGAACCCTAATGGCGAACATGGTGTATTTCCAGGAGAAGTATTAACTCTTGAAGAAATGATTCCAATGATGACTATTAATGGTGCTTATACCATATTTAGAGACGATATTATAGGGAGTCTTGAAGTGGGTAAAAAGGCAGATTTGATTATTTTAGATAGAGACATTTTCGAATTAGAGAAAACCAATAAATTAGACATTCACAATACAAAAGTGGTCTTAACTTTAATGAATGGAGAAGTTGTTTGGGGCGGTGCTAATTTTGAAAAAACAGTTGAAGGAAGTTCTGCAACTGTTGAATACGGAGACTATGTTGAAAATGAGCATATCTGTTTACCAGGAACTTGGAGTTTAAAAGAAGAAGAATAAAAATTATTAAAACAAAATCATGAAAAAAATTCAATTCACGCTTTCAGTATTATTTATTACCCTTTTAATCGGTTGTAAATCAGAAACTAAAAAAGAAACTGCTGCAGATTCTGTTTTCACTAACGGTAAAGTATATACAGTAAATGAATCGCAACCTTGGGCAGAAGCGGTAGCTGTAACAGGAAATAAAATTGTATTTGTTGGCTCAACCGCAGATGCACAAGCCTATATTGGAGAAGGCACTGAGACTACAGATTTAGCAGGAAAAATGATGCTTCCTGGTTTTGTTGATTCTCACAATCACTTAATCGCAGCAGATTGGATTGGTCAAGGGATTTTGTTGTACGATGCAACTAATAAAGAAGAAACTTTAAAAATGGTTAAGGATTACGCTGATGCTAATCCTGATTTGCCAGTTATTTATGGTGCAGGCTGGGCAACACCTAAATTAGGAGGTTTGCCAACAGCTGAAGATTTAGATGCTATTATTCCAGATCGTCCTGTTTTATTAATTGATTATACAAGTCATGAAGCTTGGATGAATTCAGCTACAATGAAAGATCAAAATATAACTAAAGATACCCCAGATGCCATTCCAGGCACTACCTATTGGGTACGAGATGATGCGGGTAATCCAACAGGTGTCGCTATAGAATTTCAATGGTTGCAGATTTATTTAGGATTAGGACTTTGGCAACCTGATACAATGATGAAGGAAAGTATCCTTAAATTAATGGGTGAAGCCTCATCCTATGGTACTACATCCGTATTTGGTCCTGGTCTGCTGAGTCCAACCTTAACTATTGTAGATGAGATGTTAAAAGATTATGAAACAGCTATGGAAGTCATTGACCAACTCATTAAGGATGGTAAAATGCCATTAAGAAGCTTTTCAATGCCTGCCTTTAAAACAGAAGATGCCACACCAGATGTTTTTATTTCATTTACTAAGCGCATGAAAGAGAAATATAATTCGGATATGCATGGTGTAACTGGAATAAAGATTCATCCAGAGAGTGGCATTATTAATTATGGTGCGCCGCTTTTAAAACCGTATGAGGGTACTGATTCAAAAGGTGGATTTGGGGTCACTCCTGAAAGAACAATGGAGTTAGTTATGGCAGCAAACAAAGAAGGTTTAGACGTAGCAATTCACACCGAAGGTAGTGCTTCTACAAGAGCAGCAATTGATGCTTTTGAAGCTTCAATCAAGGCTGGTAATACAAATGTTAGAAATCAATTACATCATTATATGTTAGTACATCCAGATGATCACCAACGTGTTATAGACAATAAAATGTTGGTTAATGCCACACCAAGTTTTACAAATACCTTCGGAAATCAAGACAAGGATTATGAAAAAGTATTAGGAAAAGAACGTATTAACGAAATGATGGGTAGATATCCTGATTTAGCGCATGCTGGTTTACCTGTTGGTTTGGGTTCAGATTACCCAGGTACGCCTATAAGTATGCAAGCCCCACTTCAAAACATTCAAGCTGCAGTTACCATGACAGATCCATCAAACCCTGATGCGGTAGCTTACCCAACAAATAGAAAACCAATGACTTTAGAGCAAGCTATCCGTTCATTTGCAATTGATGGGGCTTTATTCATGCATATGGAAGATAAAATTGGTTCGATTGAAGTTGGGAAATTGGCCGATTTAGTGATTCTTGAGAAGAACCTCTTTGATGTAGACAAAAGTGAAATTCAAAATGTAAAAATAATGGCTACTATTTTGGATGGAAAGTATATGAACAGGGCAGATTAAAAATAATAAGAAATGTCATTAGGGATTAAGTTCATTTTAAACCCTTTTACGAATAGATTAAACCTTATGAAAAAAATACCATTAGCACTTACGATCGTATTAGTAACATTACTGGTAGCTTGTAAATCGGATACGAAAAAAGAAACAGCTGAAGCCATTGACGTATTAACTTCTGAAAAAGTTGAAACATTGAGTGAGGCTCAAATAGAAGCAGCAGTTTTGGCCGCGGCACATGAATCTTGGGAAAATGCTCGTAAAGCCGATTTGGACGCCATGCTAGCACCCATGATACCTACCAACAAGGGCGCCTATGGTATGCAGGGGGAGATGCTGTGGACCACAGAAGCCGTAGCAGAAAGTTATGCAGCTGGGTTTGTCGGTGTTGCTAAGCAAGACATTGAAATGGAGCGAGAAGAAATAACCGTGCTGTCGTCTACCAGTGCTCTTTATGCAGGGTACGGACTTTTTCGCCAGTACGATAGTGCTGGGGAGCTTTTAATAGAATCTCCTCAAGCCATATCCATAGTATACGTGCTGGAAGGCAATGCATGGAAAATACGCCATATGCACCAGTCTTTTCCTGGTTCATCTTCGGTTAAATAATAGATAAAAATATTGGGCACAATGCTCAAATTCATAATAAAAAATAAAAAATAGATATCATGAAAAAGATTCAATTCATCCTTTCCTTTTTATTAGTTGGCCTATTGATAGCTTGTAATTCAGATGGAAAAAACAACAGTGCTTCTAGTGCAGCTGAAATAGTTGTGGCAGATAAAGTGCTTCAAAACGGTACTATTGAAACTATGAATCCAGATCAGCCTACAGCAGAAGCTGTCGCTATGAAAGATGGAAAAATAGTATTTGTAGGGTCTAACAATAATGTGAAGGATTTTGTGGGTGATAACACAGAGGTTATTGACTTAGGTGGTAAATACGTAACACCAGGCTTCATTGACGCACACACACATGTTATTGCATCTAGTTTTACAACATCAGGAGTAAATGTTCAAGCCGCGCAATCTATAGATGAGATGCTTGCAATAATTAAAGAATATTCAGATAAAAACCCAGATTTAAAAGTGGTACAGGCTGTAAGCTATCGCCCTGCTGCTTTGGGTAGAAACCCAAGTGCGGCCGATCTTGATAAGCTTGGACTAGATAAGCCAGTTGTAGCATTAGGGAACAGTTCTCATGATGGGGTTTTTAATACCGTGGCATTAAAATTGGCTAAAATTGATAATAATGTTAAAGATAATGTTCCGGGAGTAGTGTATTGGGAAAGAGATGCTAGTGGTAACATTACTGGTGCAGCCATTGAGACGCAATGGATGCAAACCTATGTAGATATTGGGGCATGGATTCCAGAAATTATGGTGCCAGAAACCATGAATTATATGCAAGGCTATTTGGCTAGTCAAGGAGTGACATCAGTGTTAGTTCCTGGTGTTATCACACCTAATTTTGGGATTAGTTCTGAAGCAACGCGCCAAGATTTTGAAGATATCATGAAAATTCTAACCACTAGAATAGAATCTGGAGAAGCTAAAATGCGTATTAATACCATGCCATTTATGAAATTACTGGATGCAGATCCTGATGACTATGTGCCATTTGCAGTGCGCATGAGAGAAAAATACAATAACGATATGCTACGTGTTAATAGCCTTAAAATGCATGCAGATGGTCATTATAACGACCGTGCCATGAGCATGTCTGAACCGTATAATAAAGATGAAGGCGATGATCTTCCTTATTTAGCACCTTTAGCAATGAGTGCAGATGTGATTCATGCTACGATTATGAAAGCCACATCAGAAAACATAAATGTGGTTTTACATGCCGATGGAACCCGAGTGATTCAAACCGCAACAAATTCTATTATTGCATCAAAAAAGGCATATCCTGAGGCAACAACACGTCATCGTATGGATCATATTAGTTTTATAAATCCTGAGACTGCAGCTCAAATTATGGAGTACAACATTCCTTTAAATGCGACACCTATTTTTACAAATGCGGTAGAAAACGGAAAAGACGGTGAGGCTGTTCTTAAAAAATATTCAAAAGAAACGGTTGAACGTACCATGGGATTATATATGGAAATGGCTCAAAATGGAGCGAATGTTTCCTTGGGTGGAGATCCTCCAGGATCTGTAGTTGAAGAAGCGTATCCGGTTTGGTTATTTCAACAAGCTATGACACTAGAACAACCAGGACGTCCTGAATTAGGTGCATTCCCACAAAACAGAAAGCCATATACTATAGACGATGCGCTTAAATCTATGACGGTTAACGCAGCTTGGCAATTACAAATGGAAGACAAAATTGGATCTATAGAGGTTGGAAAGTATGCTGACTTTGCAGTGTTCAATAAAAGTCTTAGAGATATTAAACCTGAGAATTTAGTGGAAGAAGCTAAATGTGTTGGAACCATGCTTTATGGAGAGTATACTCATAATGATGGGATGTAATTATTTTATTTAGGGTTTTTCGTTAATAATTGCCCTGTTATAAGTAAGAGATAAAAAATAAAAAAGTATCATGAAAAAAATTCAATTAACACTTTCAGTATTATTTATAACTTTACTTGTAAGTTGTAAGTCTGAAACAAAAAAAGAAACAGCCGATATGGTTTTTACCAATGGCAATGTCATTACCGTTAATGAAGGACAACCTTCAGCAGAAGCAGTGGCTATAAAAGATAATAAAATCGTGTTTGTAGGGTCTTCTGAAGATGCTAAGGCCTATATAGGCGAAGGTACAGAAACTAGAGATTTGGCAGGTAAAACTATGATGCCAGGCTTTGTTAGCGGGCATGATCACATTATCGCCTCACAATGGACCAAGCAAGGCCTTGATTTAAACGGAGCTACTAATAAAGAAGAAACATTTGCATTAATTAAAAAATATGTAGAAGATAATCCAGACATGGAATATTATACCGGAATGGGATATAATAAAAACTTGATGGGTGGCTTTCCAACAGCAAAAGAGTTGGATGAAATTATTCCTAATAAAGTTGCTATTTTCCTCGATTTTACTATTCACGATGCTTGGTTAAATTCAGCAGCGATGAAGGCTGGTGGGATTACAAAAGATTCACCTGATGACGTTCCTGGAGTAACCTACTGGGTAAGAGATGCCACAGGAACCCCATCAGGTGTTGGAGTAGAATTAGCCTGGTTTCCAACCTATGCGAAAGTGATGTGGAATCCTGAAAACATGATAGGAGATAGCCGCGAGTTTCTGCATAGCAGAGCCATAGCAGCTGGTTATACTACAATACTGACTCCTGGAGTAGTAACCCCAAATTTTAGTAATACGGATGGGATGTTTGATGATTTAGAGGTTACTATGCAAATACTTACAAAACTTGATAATGAAGGGAAATTAGGTATCCGGTCATTCGTCCAACCCGCTTATAAAGATGCCAATTCTGATCCTGTAGATTTTTGCAAACGTGTTAAAGAATTTGCTAATAAGTATAATGGTGATCATTTAAGGGTTCATGGTATTAAAATCCACCCTGAAGGCACATGGAGTTCAGGAGGTGTGCTTATGGTTGAACCATGGGAAGGTACTGATGATTATGGCGCTTCGGCTACTTCTCCAGACCGAATGAAAGAAGTCCTTCTGGCAGCTAATCCTCTTGGATTGGATGTATTTACACATGTTGAAGGATCAGGTTCTGTAGCTGGTAAAATTGACGCTATTCTTGCTTCAAGAGAAGCCGGTAATACCGATGAAAGAAATGCGTTACATCACTTTCAAATCGTGACCCCTGCTGATTTACAAAGAACCATTGACCATAACATCCCTGTGAATGTCACTCCAATTTTCTCGACAGATTGGGCAAGTCAGGATAAGGACTATCTAAGAATGTTAGGTAAAGAAAGAACAAGTACGCATGTGGCAAGATATGCTGATGTAATAGGTGCTGGGAACAAAGTGAGTATTTCAGCAGATATACCTTCATCACCTGTAGAAAGTGTGGGCGCTTTAACACAAATTCAGACCGCCGTAACTTTCAGAAATCCATTAGATTTTGAAAATTCTAAAAAATTTCCAGCTGATGCTAAAACCCTAACAGTAGCCCAAGCTATTCAAGCGGTTACAATTAACCCGGCATGGCAAATTAGAATGGAAGATAAAATTGGTTCCATTGAAGTTGGAAAATACGCAGATTTTGTAATCCTAGAAGCAAGTCCTTATGACGTGGATGAAACTAAAATTAAGGACATTAAGGTTATCGGTACTATTATGGATGGTAAATACACTTATGAAGCAGATGATAGACAAGCCGTATTGACAACAGAACCTGAGAATTTTGTACCTATGCCAGCAGCGCTAAAAGGTTGTAAACATGGGTCTCATTTATAATAGAACACGACCCGGTTATGAATGAGGGTAATTAAGATTCAAACTAAAATTAACAAAACTAACTATGAAAAAATTACAATTAACACTTTCAGTATTATTTATAACCATACTTGTAGGTTGTAAGTCAGAGGCAAAAAAGGAAGCCGCAGATATGGTTTTTACCAATGGTAAAGTTTATACGGTTACTGATGCTCAGCCTTGGGCTGAAGCGGTGGCTATAAAAGGTGACAAGATTGTTTTTGTTGGATCAACAATTGATGCTGAAGCATATATTGGCGACAATACAGAAACTACAGATCTTGCTGGTAAAATGATGTTACCAGGATTTGTAAGTGGGCACGATCACTTAGTCGCCTCTAACTGGACCAAAGCCGGTGTCAATCTTTTTCCTGCGAAAAATAAGGAGGAATATTTGGCATTGATCAAGGCCTATGCAGATGCTAATCCTGATGAGGAGTTTATTTATGGATATGGTTGGAATTATACGTCTTATGGTAGTGAACGACCAACGGCTGCCGAATTGGATGCCGTAGTGCCAAATCAGAAGGCCATATTATTTGACTTTACGATACACGATGCATGGTTGAATAGTAAAATGTTAGAGGCCGGAAATATTACAAAAGAAACTGAGGATAAACAACCTGGATTTAGTTATTGGGTTAGAGACGATGCAGGGAACCCCACAGGCAACTCTGTTGAGCTTTCCTGGATGGATGCCTACATAAGCGCTGGTGCGTGGGACAAAGATGTTTTATTAGTAAATAGCCAAAAAGAATTATACGATAATGCTGCAAGCCAAGGTTGGACTTCTGTATTGAATATAGGATTAGTGACTCCCAATATTTCAACTTTTGAGCAGTACATTGAGGATAATGATTATGCGATGAAACTTTTAAAGGACTTGAATGACAAAGGTGAACTAAAGCTTAGAACATTTGCACATTACCTTTTTAAGAATGGAAATATTCCGGTAGAAGATATTATTGCAGAAGCGAAAAAATTTCAAGCCACATATAATTCTGACATGATCCGAATGCAAGGCATTAAAATTCACCCAGAGGCCAATTGGGGTACGCATACTTCATTAATGCTAGAACCTTATACAGATAGACCAGACTACGCAGGGATAGATGGAGTAAGTCCTGAGATTGTACAAGATATGATTGTTAAGGCTAATGAGCAAGGATTAGACGTATCAATACATGCTGATGGCAGTGCCACTATTAGAACTACTATTGATGCTATTGAGTTCTCCAAAAAAGCAGGACACGCAGATGCTAGAAACTCATTGCAGCATTTCGCCGTGGTGCATCCTGATGACATGAAACGAGCAGGAGAATTAGATATTCCAGTAAATCTTACACCTATTTGGAGAACAGATTGGGGAAATACCTATGCCTTGGCTCAAGATAAATTAGGACAGGAAAGAACTGAAAATTATTATCAGCAAATAAAAACAGCGTTCGATATTGGCCTCAAGGTTAGTATTTCGGCTGATGTACCTTCTACACCTTCCAATGAAGCCGGAGCGCTTTTTCTAATTGAATCTGCGATGACAAGGATGAATCCTAATGATCCAGATTCAAAACCCTTCCCTCCAGCATCTCAGGCTATTACCTTAGAACAAGGGATTAAAGGGGTTACTGTCTTTCCTGCTTGGCAAGTCCGAATGGAAGACAAAATAGGAACTATTGAAGTAGGTAAATATGCAGATTTGGTTATTCTTGAGAAGAACCTTTTTGATGTGCAATCAAACGAAATTGCTAAAGTTAAAGTGGTGTCTACAATGATGAATGGTAAATACACACATAAATCAAACTAGTACAATTCAAAAAAGGAGCAAACCTTTTAAGTGGTTTGCTCTTTTTTTGAAATTTAATTAGGGTTTTTATGAAGGTCTTGCCCTGTTACAGATAAGAGACCATAAAATCATATTAAATTAAACAAAATTAAAATGAAAAACTTAAAACTATTAGTATTTGTAATTGCAATGTCTAGCTCCTTTTTAACCTTTGCTCAGGATGATGAGCAGTCAAATACAAATGAATCCACTGAAACTTTAGACACCTCTAAACCCACAAACTTTTATTCTTTTTTGGATAATACTTTGGAATATTCAAGTCAAGAAAATCAAAATGTATATGGATATAGAGGCAAATTAACCTTAGCCCTATCTGAGGCACATATGGTATTAGTTGAGGCACCATTATTATATAACGATAGGACTTCAAAATTTGGACTTGGAGATTTAAGAGCAAGATATTTCTTTCTACCTTATAAAAATTATGATAAGACTATAGGTGCTTTTGGAGCGTCTATTGATGTTTTTGCACCAACAGGTAGTTTTGAAAACGGATTAGGATCTGGACGCTTTATTGTATCTCCGGGACTAACAGTGGGTATTATGGCAGCAGATTGGATTCAGTTTTTTCCAATAGCATCATACCAATATGCTAGTAAACCAACTTATAATAATCCATCTCCTGCGGCTGATGTAGCAACACACGGATTTTCTTTTCAAGTGATTACACCAATAATATTCTCTGAAAAGTTTTTTATGCAAGTAACGCCAGTCCTTAAGCTGAATAATTTTAATGATGAGCGTCAAGACCGGTTTGAGCAAGAAGTTTTTGCAGCCTATACTTTAAATCCAAAAATGCAGCTTACAGCTTTTTACAGTGGTAAATTTGAAGATAAAAACCACACCGTAAGTGCTGGGTTATCCGTTTTCTTTTAATCAGATGACATCATAATAAAATATAAAAATGCTTCCCTGTTATATTAGACTCGGAAGCGTTTACATTCAAAAAACCAAACTATTTAAGTTATGAAATTGAATCTTTTTATCATTGTATTTGTATTAATAGGTTTTACTAAAGTAGATGCGCAAGTGGTTTCTGGTCATTATGGACCTGGATTATTTGGATTAAGGTCAGCACATGGGTTTCCTATGGATTGGTCCTATGTGAATGTGACCCATATTTACTATGCTGCAGAAATGAAAGATAATGATGGTAATATTTCAACACTTTCAAAGCCTATTAACGTTATCGCCAATATTAGTGGTGGAATTTGGGGAACTAAAATAGATAAGATAAAAGCGAATTATAATGCCGCTGTTATTCTGCCATTTACCAATCTAGCGCCGAACCCCGAAACTTTAGAGCTAGATCCTGATAATATTGGTCTGGGTGATATCAAAGTGATTCCTTTAATGCTAACCTGGAATTTTAAACAGTTTGCGATAAATACCAGATATGCATTTTGGGCACCAACAGGTAGCTTTGATATGAATTCAAAATCTAATAAAGGTAAAGGGTTCTGGTCACACAATATTGGACTTGGAGGTACTGTATATTTAGATGCTAAAAAATCATGGAATGTAAGCTTAATGAATACGTTTGAGTTTAACGGAAAACAAAAAGGCACTAATATTAACCCAGCATCTACTCATGTCATGGAATATGGTATTGGGCGTACTTTTGACGAGGTTTTTAATATGGGGATTATTGGGTATAGAACCAAACAAATTGGTGACCAAAAAGGAGTAACTCTACCTGCAGGTTTAAATGATTATGAGGTGAGTGCCGTCGGTATGGAGTTTAATTATCGTACCAAAAGTAATTGGGCTTTTATTACCCGTTGGTATTTAGAGTATGATGGCGTAAACAGACCAGAAGGTTCGGCTATTCGTTTTATTTTCTTAAAGAATTTTTAATCTATGAAATTGAAATATTGTATATTTTTTTTAGCAACGTTTAGTTTAATTAGTGTATTTGCTCAAGAAGGGGAAGAAGGCATGGTTGAAAATAATATGAAAGCCATTTATGATAAAAAAGATCAAGAAGAAATTTCAGAATTAAAAGATCGTTTTGACAAATGGGCCTATTCGAATAAAAAGCATGCACCTTTCGTGTATTTTTCGCCTATGTATCAGTATGGTACAGGATCTTCAGCTAGTGCGAATAATTTGCATAGTGATTTAGGTATCATATATAAATGGCGCGCTATTAAGAAGGAAAAATGGAAGATGAATATTCACGGTTGGCTAGAACAAACAAGTTTTTGGGCAGGAGAAACCACCAGTGATTTTGCTAAAAAACTGAATATGATAACCACACCCAATGCATCTTCAGAATCTGATCATGATTTGAGCCTTGAACAATTGATGGCTGAATTCTTCTTTTTTAATCAAAAATTAGATGTTTCATTCGGTAAATTTGACCCTTTATTTTTAACCACCTTTACGGACTATTCGGGATGGGATAAGTACAATTACTTTATGAAAAGTGCGGCGTCAGATCCTGTTCCCGATATAAGTGCAGGCATGGGAATCTATTCAGAATATCATTTCACAGATAATTTTAGTTTTGGTGGGATAATTTCAGATAATGATGCTCGAAATAATTATTTGTATATACCAAAATTCAGTAATACTTCTTGGAATTACATGGGGTTTTTACGATTTAAGATTGGCACAGGAAAAGGATTATATTCCAGTCATAATTTAGTTTATTATAGTCAGGATGCAAAAGAAGGTCAACAATCAGGGTCTGGTTTTGTTTATACAGCCAATCAAGGGCTAACTGATAATTTAATTTTAGTGCTAAAGGCGTCAAACGGAAGTGGTCATATTGATAAATTGAATTCTACATTTGTTGCTGGCCTGACTTTTAAAAAGCCGTTAAATAGAATTCAAGACCAAGCGGGTTTTGCTTTAGTCATGAATGAAAAATCTGGGAATTATGAGTACGGCATAGACACCTACTATCGTTATTTCATTAATGAATATATTAATGTCGCTCCCAATTTTCAATTAATTAGTACTGTTAATGACAAAGTCAACACCGTGTTTGGTTTACGATCATTTATTATGTTTTAAAAAAATAGTTAAATTTTAATGTTATGTTTTTAAATAGTAAAAATTATAAAATAAGCCTCTTACAAGTACAATTACTAGTGTGTTTTTGTATTCTTTCAAATGCTTTAACCGCACAATCGTTTAAGGAAAACTTTATTTCTGAAGAAGATGGGGCCGTTGATGTGAGCGGCTTTCTGAATTCAACAACTGGCTTTCTACCCGTACCCATAATAATAACAGAACCTGCAGTAGGTTTTGGAGGCGGATTGGCTATAGCCTATTTTCATAAAAAGAGAGATGATAAAGAGGCAAAAGGCTTATCTCCTACAGTAAGTGTTTTAGCAGGTGCATTAACGGATAATGGTACTTGGTTGGCCGCCATAGCGCATCAAGGGTCTTATGCTAAAGACAGAATCCGGTATTTAGGATTTTTAGGATATGTAGCACCTAAACTGTCCGTTTATTTTGGTCCTAATGATATACTGGAAGGTAAATTTGATTTTGAAATGAATGGATTGGCTACTATGCATGAATTTTTGTATCGCATAAACAAAGACGTGCCATTTTTTGCTGGGTTAAATTATAGTTTTTTTACAAATAATATAGCATTTGAAACAGGTATAGATGACCCTGACTTTAGTTCTTTAGAGACAGACACGAATTTAGGAGGCATCAATGCTTCATTTTTGTGGGATAGTAGGAATAATTCATTTACCCCTACAAAAGGGATTATGAGTGGTTTGGAACTGGGTAGGTTTGCGACTTTCTTGGGCGGTGATACTGATTTTTGGAATATTTCCTCAAGAACCTACGCGTATTTGCCAGTTGTAAAAAATAAACTATTTTCAGGATACCGTTTAAGTATTGAGTCTAAGTCTGGTGATGTTCCTTTTTACGCTCTACCAGATATAAGTTTAAGAGGCATACCTATGTTAAGGTACCAAGGGCCCAATACATATACCGTTGAAACAGAATGGCGTTGGAATTTTTATAAACGTTGGAGTCTCATTGGTTTTGTAGGGATGGGTGAAGCTTTAAATGATTTTAGTGATTTAGGTAAGGAGATTAAAGCCGCTGGAGGGGGTGGCTTTAGGTATTATTTGGCGAAAGACTATGGCTTACATGTAGGAATAGATGTTGCAAGAGGACCCGAGATTTGGGCATGGAATTTAACAATTGGCAGTAATTGGTTTAGATAGTATGGTTGTACAGAGGGAAGTATTAGAACGTATTGAAATAAAAGGACTAAGGGCTGGTGTTTTTGCCAATATATTGATGTCTGTTGCGGGTTGGTATGCCTATTCTATTACCAATTCAGAAGCCTTATTGCTGGATGGTAATTTTTCGTTTATCGCAGCTATTTCCACTTGGGTCGCCATCTTGATTGTAAAAATGAAACATAAAAAAACTCATGTGTTTCCTTTTGGTAGATATTTTCATGAATCCTTTTTTGTGTTTTTTAAGGGCTTACTTATTTTAGGAGTTACTATTGGTGCCTTATTTCAAAACGCCATAAAAATCATTGACTATATAAATGGTGAAAAATTTCAAACCTTAAACCCTAAACCTATATTATATTACAGTGCTGTAATGGGGGTTATTTGTTTTATCCTAGCGTTTTATTACAACAAGAAAAACAAAGAACTTAATGGGATGAGTTCTATTTTAAATGTAGAAGGTAAAACGGCTATGATTGATGGTTTTCTTTCAATAGCGGTAGGTATTGCTCTGTTTTTAACAACATTAGTTCCAGCAGAATCACAATTTAGTTTCTTATTATACATTGGAGATGCCATAGTCGTTCTTATTTTGGCACTTTATCTTTTGGGCATTCCCGTAAAGGTGATTAAAGAGGCCTTTGTTGAAATGGGAGGTGGAGTCATTCAAGATAAAGCTATTAAATTGGATATTTTGAATGTACTAGAACATAATTTACCGCCTGAGTTTGAGATGACCGCCCAATACATAAGTAAGACGGGGAGTGGATTTTTTGTAGTGATGTATTTAAACCCGAATTCAGAAATGGTTTCCGTAACTAAAATAGATGCCGTAAGACGTTCTATTCTAACAAAACTAAGGGACAAATATCACAATGTTGAGGTAGAACTTGTTATTGGACAAGAGGCAACCTAATTAAATATAGGACTTAGATATAAGACTAGGCGTTTGGGAAAGGTTAGCCTTTAATCTGTTTTCTACACACTATTTTTTTTCGAATTCATAATGTCATTCTGAAGTTTTAGAAATAGAACATTGCTATCCTAAATTATTTTTTCTTAGAATTTGGCTATACTGTCATTCAATTTTGGCGTGGTTCAAAACGATAATCAATAATTCAAAAAATCAATAAGTCTTACCAGACTAGTTTGAAGGTGATTTTGGCCATTAGTCCTATGATTTAGTGTTTTTGTTCTATCTAAGTGCAGCAATCCATTTTATCTTTATCATTGTTAAACAGGTTGTTTTTTTAGTTTATAAAGCAATAAATTTTAAATGGATATAGAATAAACATGGGTAAAAAATTACACACTAAAAAGCGATATAATATTTTGGCCATGCTTTTTATTACAGTGGTCATAAACTATTTAGACCGCAGTAATATTTCTATAGCAGCCCCAGAATTGAGAAAAGACCTCGGTATAGATACCATTCAAATGGGCTATATTTTTGCTGCTTTTTCTTGGACTTATGCTTTGTTACAAATACCTGGAGGAATTATAGCTGATAAAATAAAATCAAGGGTATTATATGCTTTTGTATTAACCTTTTGGTCCATAGCAACTCTACTACAAGGTTTTGCTAATTCTTTTGTTTTGCTCATTGGTTTGAGAGGAAGCATAGGTGTTTTTGAGGCTCCATCCTATCCCATTAATAACTTGGTTGTGAGTAGGTGGTTCCCTGAAAATGAACGTGCTTCTGCAATTGCTATTTATACCTCGGGACAGTTTTTAGGTTTAGCTTTTTTAACACCACTATTAGCGGCAATTCAAAATTATATGGGGTGGAGAGGTTTGTTTATTGTATCAGGTATTATAGGTATTGTATGGGCGGGTATTTGGTATTATTACTATAGAGATCCTAAAGATCATAAATCTGTAAGTGAAGCAGAGTTAAATCTTATCCTTGAGGGTGGAGGGATTACAGAAACGAACAAAAAGCATCAAAACGCTGAAAAATTTAATTGGGGTGATTTGAAATACGCTTTTATCTACAGAAAGCTATGGGGTATTTATATTGGTCAGTTTTGCTTAGGTGCAACAACTATGTTTTTTTTAACATGGTTTCCAACCTATCTTATTGAATACCGCGGATTAAATTTTTTAGAAACCGGATTTCTGGGTTCCATTCCATTTCTAGCCGCTTTTTTTGGCGTACTTTTATCTGGTTTTACTTCTGATTTTTTAGTAAAAAAAGGATTTTCTGCCGAAATTTCCAGAAAAGTGCCGATCATATTTGGGATGCTGCTTTCCACTATTATAATTGGTGCAAATTATACCAGTGATACCTTTTTTGTGATACTGTTTTTGGCCCTTGCTTTTTTCGGCAATGGGTTAGCTAGTATTGCCTGGGTATTTGTGTCGTTACTAGCACCGGCAAAGCATTTAGGGCTAATAGGTGGTACGTTCAATTTTATTGGTGGACTTTCTGGTGTTGTGGTATCTATAGTTATTGGATTTTTGGTTGAAGATGGCGATTTCAGACCAGCCTTATTCTTTGTAGGGGCCATTGCCCTATTAGGGTTTTTGTCCTATACATTTGTTGTTGGGAAAGTTGAACGCATTGAAATAAAAGAATAACAGGTTTAAATAGTATACAATATGAAGATTACTAACATTATTCCTTATCCTATTAATGTGGGCTCAGGAAGTCAATTAGTGGTAAAAGTAGAAACCGATTCAGGAATTTATGGTTGGGGCGCCTCAGGATTATCGGGACGAGAACTTGCTGTAGTTGGCGCTATCAATCATTTTAAGCGTTTTTTAATTGGCAAAGATGCCAGACAAATTTCGGCCATTTGGCAAGACTTATATAGAGGTCAGTATTTTGAAGGTGGCCGGGTCCTTACTGCGGCAATATCCGCTATAGACATCGCATTGTATGACATTAAAGGTAAAGATCTTAATGTACCTGTTTATGACTTACTAGGTGGCAAGCAACGCGATTATGTTGAATGCTTTGCCTCCGTAAGATTTACCACGCTTGAGGAGTTGATTGATTTATCTAAAGGCCTTGTAAGTAAGGGATGGGACATGTTGCGATTGGCACCAGCTGAATTTGAAAGTGCAACAGGCAACAAAACACTTTTTAATCCAAGAACCTCCATCTCAACAATAGCCAATTGGGTGACAAAACTTCGTCAAGAAGTAGGTACAGAAATAACTATAGGTATTGATTATCATACAAGGTTAAGTATTCCGGAAACTTATTCGTTTATTAAGCGCATGGCTCCTGGTACTATAGATTTTATTGAAGAACCCATACGCGATGAAAACCCTGAAGCCTATCAAGAATTGAGAAAGCTTATTGATGTACCTTTCGCCATCGGTGAGGAGTTTTCTAGTAAATGGCAGTTCTTACCTTTCTTAGAAAAAAACATTACCCAATACGCTAGAATTGATGTCTGTAATGTTGGCGGTATAACAGAGTCTATGAAAGTAGCAGCCATGGCTGAAGCTCATTATATTGATTTAATGCCTCACAACCCATTAGGTCCCTTATGCACAGCTGCAACGATTCATATTGCGGCTGCCTGTCCTAATTTTAGCTGGTTAGAGGAGGTTAATACTGGGGCGCATGTTAACACCAATGATCCAAAATTTTATCCCGTGCAACCCAAATTGGAAGGGGCACGATATCCAGTACCAGATACTCCAGGGCTTGGTGTTGAAGTAGATGAAGCGTATATTAAAACTCAAGTTTTTAAACCTGTGGAAATACCAAGGTTAAAAAGAAATGACGGTTCTTTTACTAATTGGTAACCCTTTAATTTTCAAGCTCCTTTGTTATTAAAAGATTCTAGTTTAAACATATGTTTTAATGAATAAGTCATAAGTATTAATAAAACACAGAGGTAAGTCAGATATTTGATTAATCAAAACATGAAGTTTAAAGATTAAATAAACACCATAGTGTAATTTCTAAAATATGATTAATAAGTTTTATATCGTTCTTGTATTTATTGTTTTTTGCTCCTGTCTTTCAACAAAGGAAGAAACGAAGAATACACCACCAAATATTGTGTTCATTTTTACTGATGATCAGACTTATTCCTCGATACATGCCTTAGGTAATAATGAAATCATTACACCAACTTTAGACAAACTTGTTCATGAAGGGACCACGTTTACCCATGCCTATAATATGGGGTCTTGGAGTGGTGCCGTATGCGCTGCCTCAAGAGCGATGATGATATCAGGCCGATATGTATGGCGCGCAAATGCATTTCGGCAAAATTGGATTAAAAATGATTCTATTGATAAGACATGGGGAAAAATTCTTGAAAAGCACGGTTACGATACTTACATGACTGGTAAATGGCATGTTGATGCTCCGGCGGATAAGGTGTTTGAAAATGTGGTCCATATTAGACCAGGAATGCCGAGTGATGCCTGGGATCATGAAACAATGGTGGCCAAATTTGATGCCCTTCCTGAAATTAATAATGCGAATTCAGAAGCCATAATGCCCAATGGTTATAATAGACCAAAGAGCAAGGATGACCATTCTTGGTCACCTACTGACATGTCCAAAGGCGGTTTTTGGGAAGGAGGTAAGCATTGGAGTGAAGTTTTAAAAGATGATGCCATTAACTTCATTGACCAAGCCAAAACTAAAGCAGAACCGTTTTTTATGTATTTGGCGTTTAATGCGCCACATGATCCTAGGCAGGCACCCCAAAAATATATAGATATGTATCCACTAGAAAACTTAACTGTTCCTAAGAGTTATGTGCCTGAATATCCATTTAGACATGATATAGCCAATGGAAATGATTTGAGAGACGAAGCCTTAGCCCCATTTCCCCGTACTGAATTTGCTATAAAAGTGCATAAACAGGAATATTATGCCAGCATTTCACATGTTGATGCACAAATAGGTTTAATTCTTGAGGCTTTAGAGCAATCTGGAAAAATGGATAATACATATATTTTCCTCTCTGCCGATCATGGCTTAGCTATGGGAAGACACGGTTTATTAGGGAAACAAAGTTTATTTGATCATAGTATGCGACCTCCTATGATATTATTAGGACCGGATATTCCTAAAAACAAAAAAATTAATGCTGATGTATATTTACAGGATATTATGGCAACATCCTTGGAACTCGCTGGAATAGAAAAACCTAAATATGTTGAATTTAATAGTTTTTTGAAATTGGCCAAAGGCGAATCACAAGAAAGTTCTTATGACGCTATTTATGGCGCTTATTTAAACGTACAACGTATGATTAGAAAAGATGGCTATAAGCTCTTAATTTATCCAGCCATTAATAAAACGCTTCTTTTTGATATGAATAATGACCCCGAGGAAATGCATGATCTTTCAGAATTACCTGAACATAAGGAACGCCTAAAATCATTGTTTAAGGATTTATTGCAACTGCAAAAAGATATGGATGATCCGTTAGATCTAAACCAGTTATTTCAAAATTTATAAAAAAGGAACATGACCATTGCTTCTTAACTTATAGGTTGGGACGGGTATAATTTAAAAAATCAATTAGAATGTCTAAAATAGTTTCTATTATTATCATAGTGTTTTCCATAAGTTTATGTGCTCAAACTAATGACTGGGAAAACCCCCATGTAAATCAAATAAACAAACTTCCCGCAAGAGCTACCTTTTATTCCTATAATTCTGCGGAATTAGCGCTAGCTAACATAAGAGAAAACACAAGTGATTATAAATCCTTAAATGGGGATTGGAAATTTAATTGGGTTGCAAAACCAGAAGAGGCTTCTAATAATTTCCAAGACGAAAATTTTGATGCCTCAAAATGGGATGTGATAGATGTACCATCCAATTGGGAAATGAGAGGTTATGGCAAACCCATTTACACGAATTCTACATATCCATTTTTTAGTGATTTTCCATACATAAATCATAATGATAATCCTGTAGGTCATTATATAAAAGTTTTTGAGTATGAAGAAGCTTGGAAGGATAAGGACGTTACTTTGCACTTTGGAGGGGTGTCTTCGGCATTTTATGTTTGGGTGAATGGGAAGTTTGTAGGTTACAGCGAAGATACGCGGTTGCCATCAGAGTTCAACATAACGAATCATCTTAAGGAAGGGACTAATACGGTTGCTGTAAAAGTGTATCGCTGGGCGGATGGTAGTTATTTGGAAGCGCAAGACCATTGGCGTTTAAGTGGTATAGAACGCGAAGTTTATCTGCAAGCCCTACCAAAAGTTAGAATTTCAGATTTTGCTGTAAGAACGTATTTAGATAAAAATTATGAAAATGCATCGCTCCAAGTACGTCCTGAGATAATGGTGAATATTACTGATAAATATATAGAGAAAGTAGGCCATTTTGGAAATGCCCCATTGAAAACAATAGTTGATAATTGGACGCTTTCTACACAGTTATTTGATGCAAATGGAACTCCTGTTGGTGAAGAAAATTCTATAACATTAGGAGCGATTTTAGGAGAGAAATATCCACAGCGTGATAATGTGCGGTTTGGTCTTATGAAGACCATTGTAGAGCATCCCAAAAAATGGTCTAGCGATGCCCCTTATTTGTACACCTTGCTATTTGAACTTAAAGATGACAAAGGAAAGGCAATACAGTATACGAGTACTAAGGTGGGATTTCGGGAATTAGAAATTGATGATAGAGGTCGGTTTTTAGTTAATGGTAATCCTGTAAAAATGATAGGTGTCAATCGTCATGACCATCATCAAACCAATGGAAAAGCGCTATCAAGAGCTGACATGGAAGCAGATGTCAAACTATTGAAACAATTTAACTTTAATGCGGTGAGAACGTCACATTACCCAAATGATCCTTTTTTCTATGATTTATGCGATAGATATGGGTTGTATGTTATGGATGAGGCTAATTTAGAAACCCATGGTGTTCGCGGGGAATTGTCAAATGTTCCAGAATGGGGAAATGCCTATTTACAACGGGCCATAAGAATGGTTGAACGAGATAAAAATCACCCAAGTATTGTGTTCTGGAGTTTAGGAAACGAATCTGGTACTGGGCCAAATCATGCTGCGATGGCGGCATGGATAAAAGATTTTGACCCCACACGTTATATACACTATGAAGGTGCTCAAGGCATGCCTACTCACCCGGACTATAAAGAAGGGTATTTTAGTCATGGCACAGGAAATCCTTCTGATAAACCATGGGTGGATATGGTGAGTAAAATGTACCCAAGTACCGAAGAATACCAGAGTTTAATTGATCAGACAGGGGAAGTTGATAATAGGCCGGTTATCATGTGTGAATATGCACATTCTATGGGTAATTCAACAGGGAATATGAAAAGCTATTGGGATATAATTTATAAAAACGACAGAGCTTTGGGTGGTTATATTTGGGATTGGATTGACCAAGGCCTAATCAAGACTGATAAGAATGGCAAAACGTTTTTGGCTTATGGCGGCTCATATGGTGATACACCAAATGATGGGAGTTTTTGTATTAACGGGATTATTGCCTCTGATAGGACACCAAAACCAGCTATTTATGAATGTAAAAAAGTAAATCAGCCCGTAGTTTTATCCACAAAAGATCCGTTAAGTGGGGTCTTTGATATTCTAAATCGTCATCATGCTACGGATTTGTCTCAATATGATATATCTTGGAACATGACAGAAAATGGTAAAATTGTGCAAAAAGGGGATTTAGGTTCATTAAATACAAAACCATTTGAAACAAGCCAATTTAATCCTAATTTTAAAACGCCTAAACTCAAGGCTGGAAGTATATATTATTTAAACATAACAGGAAAACTAAACAAAAACACATTATGGGCCAATTCAGGTTATGTCGTTTTTGAAGAACAGTTTAAATTGAATTACAATATAGAATCCCCCGCTTTGTTAAAGAGCAGTAAGGCTTTAAATGTCATAGATAGCAATAATAAAATTGCTATCAGCAACCAGACTGTAGTAATGGAAATAGACAAGTCAACGGGCTATATTATGGCTTATAAGCATAAAGGGGTTTCTCTTTTAGAGTCAACCTTGAAATTGAATTTTTGGAGAGCTGAAACAGAAAATGATTTAGCCTACCGAAAATCTTTAAAATTACAATCAGAATTAAAATGGAGGCATGCCGGTGATCATTTGAAGGTTGATGATTTTTCAGTGAACACTGAGCAAAAGGGCAAAGTGGTGGTTTCGGTTAAAGGACATATTGAGAGTCCGAAAACTGAAATTGTTCTAAATTACACCTTGTTAGGGGGTGGGGAAGTGAAAGTAGATTGTAAAGCCGTTATTGATAAAAGCGCACCTAATGCGCCTAGAATTGGTATGCAGTTTGACATCGCTAAAACTTATGGTAAACTGACTTATTTAGGAAAAGGGCCGCATTCCAATTATGCCGACAGAAATTACGGATCGCATATCGGGCTATATTCAGGAAAGCCGGAAGTTCTTAATTACATGTATGTTTTTCCTGAAGAATATGGGAACCATACAGAAACAAGCTGGTTTAAACTCACCAATACTGCTAATAAAGGAATTCTTGTAAAAGGGGAGCAGCCACTAAGTTTTAGTGTGGTGTCTTACAGTATTGATAATTTACAAGAAGCTAATTTTACTAACGAGCTTGTTGAACGGGATATTTACTCAGTGAACATTGATTTAAAACAGCAGGGTGTAGGCGGAGACGATACTTGGTCTAAACGTGCACAAGCTTACGAGGAATTCACAAATAAACCAGGAACTTATGACTATTCTTTTTATTTAGTTCCCTCTAATTCAAAGGTACATGCAGAAAAGATTAGGTTTTAATCAATACGTCTTGACATCTTGAAAAAGTACAAGCTAAAGAAGAGGATTAGGGGTATAAGTAAGGGGCTAATTTGAGAACAGCTAGAACACATCTAAAACCCAATATATCTATTAATAATAGCATTATGATAATTGGGCAAATCTATGTTTTTAGGCTATAGGGCAACTTGTATAACTTGTTTGTTTTTCTTTTTTATTGAAATAGAGTCTACTATTACTTTTTGAGACCCTTCGCCAACTTCAATGAGGTAATTGCCGTTATGAATAACTTTAGGTTGATAGGTGTTTCCTTTGATTCTAATGGACGAAATAACCGCCTTAGTATACTTGTCTTTTACTGTTACCACTTGGTCTTCCTTGGATATTTTTAAAGTTGGTAATTGAAAACCATCTGCAATTGTAAAATTATCTTCTTGGGATATTGTTATAGGCCAACCAGGATATTGTTGAGCATTTGGTGCATGAATATCAACATTTCTTGCCCAGGCTTCAAAGGTGATTTTTCTACTTGGTTTATTATAACGAATAACTCCAAAACCTGCAGCTCTAGTAGATAAATAGCCTCCTTCTTTAATTTCTGGTAATGTTGGGTTTGCAACGGCTTTAACCGTTATTTTGTTATGAAAACCATCTAAGAATTCGCCTGTATAGGTTGGTGAATTTTTCGCTCTGTTTTTACCCGGTATTTTTGGTTGCCACCAACGTAACCAATAATTTGCTATTGCTGGAGTTGTAAAATTATATCCAGCATCACCCCAATTATCAATTCCCATTTTAGTAACGGCACCTAAATGTGTATCTCCAGTAATTGTTGGTGAAAAACTTTTTCTTATAACTTTTAAAGCCTTGTTTCGTCCTGATTGTGGCCACCCGTTTGAATCAAAATCAGCAATAAGCTCTCTATCATATTTACCGGTATAATTATCTACCATAGCCAACGCAGTTTGAGATAATACCGTTTTCATTTCTGCATTTTCCCAATCGGTCGTCCATGCTTCCAGAAATTTTAATTGTTTATCTCCAAGTAATTTAGCGCCTTCCATGTCAAATTGTTTTGTGTCTACTTTCGAATTGAAAATGGCTTCATAAGGGCCTTTAGGAAAAACATCGGGATGCGCTTTTGCAAGTTTTGTTAAACCTGTTTTAAATTTTCTATCTTCTATAATAGCAAAACTAATACCACCCCATGTCAAATCAGTATAATAAACTCCAATTCCACGTTCAATTGGTGTTGGGTCATAAGGGTCTGGAAGGTGACTCGTTTGTGCTCTTTCTACCTCTTTAATATATTCTATAGGCATATAATAACCTCCAGAAATTCCTCTTCTAGAATCTGCTTTTTTTCCATTTTCTCCCCAATAATTGCCTTGCCCAATGTCGTGATCATCGGGCGTTATTACAACAGGCGTATTTCTAAAAATTTCAGAAAATTCTCTGCCAAATTTTAACCAAGCTAAATAATGCTCGCTATGTTCATATACCTGATCTCCAGAAAAGAATATTAGGTCGGGGTCTAATTTTAGAATATTTTTTACAATATCGTCTTTAGGTAAATCACCGCCATGTTCTGGGTACATAGAATTACATGTTAAAGCCACTAAAACAAATTCATCCTTGTCAACAGGATTTTTTTTGATAATGCCTTCGTAAAATGCTTCATTATTATAAGCTATACGATATTTTTGGGCTTTCGTGTCGTCCCAGTTGTCGATTCTAAAAGGCGCTGTGTAACCCGGGTAAATGATATCCGATTCAGCTTTTTTTACCCATTCTCCATTTTCCTCTATTTCTAAAGTTGCAGAAAACGGGGAGAAATTTTTTATTGGATGAAATTGAGCCGTTATTTTTACGGTATTCTCATGCACGGTATACATTGCAAATGCAATACGGTCTTCTGGCTTAATATTATCGGGTAACCGTATAATACTTTGATCTTGTGCAATACAAACAGCATTATATAAAAAAAGGATAATTGCTATTGTGTTTTTTAAAACTTTCATTAGAAATAATTGTTTTGTGAGGTATAACATTAAAATCATAAAAAATAATGCTTAGCAATAAAGAAGCATTACTGAATAAAAAATAATATATATTACAAATGATAATACATTAGCTTTTAGAATAGTTTAATTGATGGTTACAAGAAAAGGAATATTAATTGAATTAGACTTCGTGAATTTGGTTTTTTAATGCCTGTTTAGTTTTTGTCAAGTGTAAATAATGTCTATTAAATTCATATCTATATTTAACCTCAAATTCAGTGTTTAAGTCAAGGTTTTGTGATAATACTTGTGACTGCCTTTATGTCTTTAAACGGATGGTTGACAGCCGTGGAATGAGTAAATACCAGAGTTAACTTGGCACGTATTTCAAACTGAAAATCCGCTAGGATATTCAGAAGAGGGCAAGAACTAGCCATGACCTTAAGGGAATGTTAGATGGCGATTACTTAGAATCAATTCTTATTAAATCTAAATCTTGGAAATCAAAACTAAAGTCTATATTAGGTGATATCCCTTTCATTTTTATACGTTGCGCTTTACCTTCTTCATTTAAAGAAAACATTACAAAAGCATCAGCATTCATGTCTTGATATTCCCACTTAACGGCAAATGTATTTGCTTTATAAAAAAACATTTCTCCATTAAGTTTTGGAGATTTATGTGATTTCAACCACAGCTTATCACCTTTTAAAAAAACTTCCACCTGACCAAACCAAGCATCTTTATAAATACCTATATAATCCTCGTATTTTACGTTTGAGTCTTTAGCACTGTCAACCACTTTCCATACTTTTTGAGTAGCAGCATCTCCTTTTTCTTTTCTCCTTTTAAAATATGCAACATATCTATCAATCCACCCAAAATCATTTAAACCTAAATAGCGATCTACAATTGTATTTGAAACGGCACTAAAAATACCCGCACCATCATCACTTGTGTTGGTTAAGATAACAACACCTAATTTAATATCAGGAATCATAATTGTTTTTGATAACATGCCTGGCAAACCACCTGTATGTGAAACACTCATATTGCCTTTAATATCAGTTAGAAACCAACCTAATCCATAACCAGAAAAATGGGAATTGTAACGTGGGTTTCTGTCAACATCAGTTACCGTGTGTATTTTCCACATTTCACGTTGTGCTTCTTGTGTGTACAGCTTGTTTTCTAGACTATCGCCATACTTTCCATTATTTAAATGCATTAGCATCCAATTTGAAATATCATCAACATTGGAATAAATTCCACCCGCAGCACCATTTATCATTTCTTGATAATCGGGGAGCACCTTTAATTCTCCTGAATTCGCATCATGAGGTTTTGCTAAGTTTTTTTTATCTTTTATTCGATCAAAAGAGGCGTATGAATTATCCATATGTAGCGGATTAAAAATTCGCTCTTTAATAAAATCTTCCCATGACATACCCGATACACGTTTAATAACTTCACCAGCGACTAAATACAATAAGTTATCGTAATCAAACTTTGTGCGGAAAGCAGATACTGGTTCAAAATATTGAAAACTAGTTAATATATCATCTAGCGTAAAACTTGAGCCGTCAGGAAATATCATTAAGTCGCCAATACCTAAACCAAGTCCGGATCTGTGGGTTAGGAGGTCTTGAATATTGAAGTGTTCAGTGACATAGGGATTATACATCTTGAACTCCGGTATATAATCCTTAACCTTGTCTTGCCATGTTATTTTTCCTTCATCAACTAAAATAGCCAGTGCTGCGGTAGTAAAGGCTTTACTGTTTGAAGCAATTGCAAAATTAGTATGATTATTTACAGGGCTTTTTGTGACAGATGATGTGATACCATAGCCTTTTGAATGGATAATATCTCCATCTTTTACTATGGCAACTGCTACTCCGGCAACATTGAATTTGTCCATAGCATCGCCCATAATAGAATCAATTTGTTGGGAGTTGTATTGACCATAGCAAATAGTAGAAATGAATAAAGAGAATAGAAGACTTTTAAAGATTGTTGTTTTCATAGCGCGTTGGTTTTTATAGGCCTCTAACATCTGAGTTATGACTAGTTGGTGCTTAAACAACTAATTTAGCAAATGCCGACCAATTAGAAAATCAGCGAGGATTTTGTCTTAGTAGGCTAAAACTAGTAATAAATTATAGATGGAGCTATGAATCGTTATTTTATTTCAATTATTCTTTCCTCAATATTTATGATTTCTTCAGCGGTTATTTTTTTCGTCTCTATACTATATATAATCCAACCTGTTTCTCCGTGAATTCTAGATGCCGTATTGGTTTCATTTGATATTGAAGGGAAATTATTTCTTGCTGGCAATTTGTCACCAAATGTTCCTAATTGTTTTAAATAGTTATAAGTGGCATCAGTCAATTCTTTTGAATTTATGACTTCGTTAGATCTTAATATTGAATTACCATCAGTTTCATTTATGTCGTCCAAACTGTATTGAACATTGGTCTCAAATGGTTTTCCTCCATAGTTATTTGCGGTTTCTACTTGTCCTGTTAAGCTTTCTCCAAGTTTATATTTTACACCGTGAAATTTATAGAACTGTAAGGCATCCTTAATTGCATTAGCCTCTATGGATGCTTTACTAGAGTATACATTCATAACATTTGCAATTATTTTTATACATTGTTAGTAAACGTTTTAGGTTTTTAGTGGCTTTTATTATATTGTCTAAGTCGTACTTTATAGTATCGAGAGTTACCATTTATTTTTTCAATATATCCCTCATTTTTTTTGTTTAATCTTAATCTATAATATTTAATATAAGACTTAGAAGAAGTTGTTATCATAGAATATTTGTTGGTACTATTTTCAATATAGATTTCTGATTGACTTGTACTTGGGATTATTAAATCTATTCTTGAACTCTTTTCTAGTTTATGTATTTTGCCATTTACAGTTACCCGTATTGCATTTTTTGTTTCATTTTTGGACTCTCTAAATAAAACAATTTTAGCTGAATCCTCATCGATATTATTTTTACGTTGTGAATTATTTTTAAATTTTCTAGAATTATAATCGTTGATTAATTTTAAAACTATTGGTAACTCCCCTTTTTTTTTAATACTCTCTAACTTTTTAAGAGCTATTTTGTCATCAGAAATCACTTTTTCTAGAATATCTCTATTTGAGAGTGAATAGTGTACCTCACGCATTCCAAAATGAGTGTTTCCAACTCCAGAACTAAAGACTTTTTCAAATAAAGAATCTTTCTCAATAAACCAGTGTGCGTATTGAGTGTCAGTACCATACGTTGTATTACCAGCAGCAATGAAAGAAGTGCCATTCTTTAAACTTCTGAACAGTTTAATATCTCCTTCTATAATAAGTTCGGCAAATTCTTTTTTGTTTTCATAAAAGGCATTCTCTTTCTCGCTGTAGAAGCCTTTTATTTTATCTAGTTCGATTTCAATATTTTTTTTTGAGTTAACAGGTTTATACTCAAATTTGCCTTTTGAAATAGAAAAAAAATTAGTGTATACGGTATCATTTTTTTTAGTGACAAAAAAGGATTGGCAATAAATATTTAAGGACATAATTAGAAATGTCCAAACTGAAAATCTTAATCTCATATTTTCTTAATGTTTGCTAACTGGTTATATCCTAGAATTATATACTGTTTATCGTCTTCAGCTTCCGGATAAACGTAATAAGGGATTAGATTTTACTAACCGCAAAAACAGTCATCATAATTAGGTTAAATTACATGCTCAAATATATCCAATTACCATGTTTTTTAATATTATTCTTACGTTTATTTGAGGTAATTTACCGTTCATCGAACAAATGATTTTCTGATGAGCTTTGTAGGATTAAGCTAATAGCTTTCCACTATGGTTTTTCTTGTTCTTTATTTGAAATTAGGGGTTTTCAAGAGGTTTTACAAAACTTCTGATTCTCATGCCGTTACTATATAGTTCTTTTTAGTTAGGAGTAATTTCAGGGGAGGGGAAATTTGAATTTTATGATAAGAACCCCAAATTCGTATCCTAAATAAGTATAATTTATAATACATCTAGGATACGGAAAGCTAAAATTAATTCATAAAAAAAAAGACTGCCTTTTTAGACAGCCTCTTTATAGTTTTCTTATAACTAATTTCTAATACTTTTAAATTTTTACCCATCTGTGAGTTAAATATTGATAACACAAATGAAAGTGCTATTCTAGTTAAAATAGTATTGAATCTAAATAGTTTGGATTAAATCTTATTTTATGTACTTACAACATTGGTTAAGTTAAAACAAGCTATTGTTTGTAGAAGATGTTATGCAGAGTTATTATTAAAAAAGGTAGTAATTTCTTCGACAGTTTGTTTCGCAGTTTTTCCAACACCGTAAATAGTGGCTGATGCAAAACCAGTCCAGTTACCATATCCAACTAGCCAGAGTCCAGGTTCACTAATCGATTTGGTATTTTGTGTTTTAATCCTATTGTTTTGGGTGATTCCTAACTTTTGTAAATGTTTTAAATTCGCCTTAAAACCAGTGCACCAAATCACTACATCGAAGGATTCTTTTGTATCATCACTCCATATAACCCCATGTTTATAAAATGCTTTGAATGGTCTATAGTCCTTGTAAACACCATTTTCTAAACCTTCTTTGACACTTTGAATTTGAACGATATTACTCAAAGAAACTTTTTGTCGATATTCTTTCGTTTCTTTTTTGAAGTAACTATTATTCGCTTGGACAAATAAATAACGACCATCAATATGTTCTGGTAAGAAGATTGGAGGTTCAGAAGTAACCCATTTTGTGGTTGTAACTTTTGAAACTTCAGCTAAAATTTGCGCTCCAGAATTTCCCGCACCAACTATGAGTACTTTCTTATTATTTAAGTCATTAGTATTCAAGTAATCTACTGAGTGTATTTGTCTTCCATTAAATTCATTAGAGTTTGGATATTTCGGGATATATGGAGACATTGCTGTGCCAGTAGCACTTACTAAACTTTTGCATAAATAATTACCGTTATTAGTTCGTAATTCAAAAACATCTTTTTCTTTTGAAACTTGAATTACGCTAGTATCTCTTTTAATGGGAAAGTCATATCTTTTTTCATATTCTGATAAATAATTGATCAACTCTTTTTTTGTAGGATATTCATTTTGACTAGATGGCATTTGCCAGCCGGACAGTGAGCTATATTTTGCAGGTGAGAATAGTTTCAAACTATCCCAAGTGTGAAGCCAGGCGCCTCCGGGTTTTGATTGATTGTCTAAAATTAAATAATTCAAATTGGTTCTTTTCATAAAATAGGCAACAGATAGGCCTGCTTGACCACCACCAATAATGATTGTATCATAAATTTAAAGTGCTGATTTTGTATCCATCTTTAAAAGTTTATTGAATTTTCTTTATGTTGACTCCTGAAAAATGGCTTCAGGATAAAATTAAGATTAAACCGATTTTTTGAACCCAGTGTAAGGTGTTTTATAGTCTAAAGATAAATGTAATCTTATTTTTTTTGTATCGATTAACTACATTTTTCTATCTGGTTTCTTTTCTGTTGCAGTATCAAAGGTTTGTCCCAATCCAAGAAGAATTATGATTAAAAACTTCTACTTTTTCTAATTTTATCAACATCTGAAATGGTAATGGAGTCTTTATGCCCAGTAACTTGGCGAATAAAGTTTATTAGTGTTTTTATTTCTTCATTTGTAAGTCTATCAGCAAACCCAGGCATGACATCATTATATTTTACCTCTTGTACTTCAATTTCTCCAGACATTCCAAAAAGTACGGTTTCTATAAATTTCTTCTTGTTAGCGACTGTCTTAGAATTTGTTAGTGGCGGGACAAAATTAGGAATGCCTTCACCTCTTTTCATATGACAGGATGCACAATAGTTTAGGTAAAGGATTTTTTCAGGCGAACTCTGAACATGCATCTTAGTAGGTATTTTATCTTCAGTAAACACAGTTAAATGCGCGTATTTTTCCTCTTCATAATCTTTCAATACTGAAATTTTAAGGATACGGTCATTACCGTCCTCAGGCACATTATCATACATCCATTTGTATCTAGGAATATGCCAATCAGAGTTACTTGTAATCAAATAAATGTCTCCATTAGACGATACGCACAGATCTCTTAGACGACCGAACTGTTTTTGCAAATAGATTTTTTTATTGACAATTTTATCACCGGCTTCATTAAGTTCAAGAAGCCATAACGCACAGCCTTTTAACGTTGTTAGCATTAAGTGATTTTTCCATTCTGGGATGTCTGTGTGGTTATAATAGTCTAACCCAGCTGGAGCGATAGTAGGTGTCCATGTATAAATAGGTTCAGTAACCCTTATTGAGTCACAGAAAACCTTTTCCTTATCCGTGTCGCAGAAGCCTTCAACAAATGGCCAGCCATAATTGCTCATGGGCCTTATTAGGTTGATTTCATCATCGTTGTCTGGTCCATGTTCTGACGCATAAATTCTCCCATTAGCTTCTACTAGGCCTTGCGGGTTTCTGTGTCCCATTGAATAGAGGTAGCTTTCAGGAATGGGGTTGTCCTCCGGAATACTGCCGTCAAGATTTATTCTAAGGACTTTTCCTGGAAGGGTAGAAGTGGATTGCGCATTTTTAAAATCCATAGAATCGCCTAATGCAAAAAGTAACTTGTTATCGCTACTGATGGTTAATCTTGAACCATTATGGGCTCTATAACCTGGAATATTTGGCAAAATTGATTCTGGATTAATAAGCGTGTCTTTCTGAAAAGAATATTCATACCGCATGACCGTAGATCTGTAAATATTAGTATTCCCTCTAAAATCCAACAAACTTGTATCAGTTGAGTCTATGTATGTATAATGCAAGTATAGATGTGGGCTGTTCTTGAAATCTGGATGCAACACCATGCCCAATAAACCAGGGGTTAAGCCTTCAGAATAAACTTCTTTTATATGAAGTACCGTTTTGACAACTCCGGTGATAGGATTCATACGCATGATATTTCCTTTTTTCTCGGTAAACCAAAGATGTTCATCTTGTCCCCAGGTTATTTCCCAAGGTTCATCTAAATCACGCATAACTTCACTTACAAGCAGTTGTGTATTGTCTAGCTTAATAATTAGTTTTGGTTTTTCTATTAAAGGACGTTTTTCGTGTTTTGAACTTTCACAACCTAGAATTGAGCAAAAAATCAGAAGTAATATTTTATTCATAATTAAATAATCAATTCATGGACAGTTCCATAATTGGTGAAACTTAACACGTTCTTCACTTAAGTATTATCCTATGGTATTCAGCCCCAGGTCAAAAGCTATTCAATATAGCCTAATTTTTTTATAATATACATATATAATTTTCTTTAACTTTCGCTTTACCAAACTTATCTTTTAAAGATTTTCAGTTTGAAAGCTTCTGAATACTGTTTGTTACTTTGTCATTTCTGTACATAATGTCTAAAATTATGTAGCCTTTATTAAGGACGGGTCAGTATTCCTGGTATGGGTGTTAAAACAGTCTTGTTTTTAATAGTTGTAACCGATGGATTTAAGAAGTTTGAAACAGCATCACAATTATGTAGTTATGTAGGAATCACACCAACCATACGAGCCTCGGGTACCAGCGTAAGAGGGCGCAGTCGGATAAGTAAAGTAGGTAATAAGAAGTTAAGGAATCTATTATTTCTATGTGCCTTTTCGGCCTGTAAACATAATAAGGCCTACCGAGAAATTTATGAACGATTAGTGGCGAAAGGAAAGAGTAAAAAATTAGCCTTAATAGCCGTGGCAAATAAGTTATTGAAACAGGCATTTGCAATTGCAAAAAGCGGTTTGCCTTATGATGAAAACTTAGTTTCAAGAATAGCTTAAAATCACTTGTTTTTAACTCAGTTCTTTGTTATCCAACGTTTTTTATTTCAGTCAACTTTCCATACGTGATGACTTATATAGTTTATCTTTAACTAAATAAGAATGCTTTTTAAATCGTAAATATTAATGAAACTCTATATAAAATATATGGTAAGCTTAAGATGTAAGCTTTTTGTCAAATATGAGTTAGAGAAACTGGGCTTACATCATACAAGTGTTGAGCTTGGAATGATAGAAATAAAAGAAGATATTTCTGAACTTCAAAAACAAGAATTAAAATCAAATTTAGCTATATCAGGGTTAGAGTTAATAGATGATAAACGAAGTATTCTTATAGATAAAATAAAAAACGTGATTATAGAAATGATTCATTATTCTGATGAAGTTCCAAAAGTTAATTATTCAGATTATATAGCACAAAAATTGAATTATGATTACACGTATCTATCAAACTTGTTTTCTGAAGTAAAAGGAATTACGATTCAGCATTTTATTATTAAGCACAAAATAGAAAGGGCAAAAGAATTGATTCTTTATGATGAACTTAATCTCACTGAAATTGCCTATAAATTAAATTACAGTAGTGTAGCTCATTTGTCTAACCAATTCAAAAAAGTTACTGGACACACACCTTCATTTTATAAAAAAATAGGAAAAAAAAGAAAGAGCAATTTAGAAGACCTGTGACATGTGTAAACATATATGTCTGTTCTGTAACACATTTCGGGGTATTAGTCCTCATCTTTGTGATAGTAGTACAATTAAGCACTACTTTAAATACATAATTATGGAAACCAAGAACAAAGAAGGTGAGAAAAAGACAAGTGAGCTATTTAAATTTAGTGGTGATTGGGACAAACAATCAAAAGCATTGAAAGTAAAATATCCAAAATTATCTTCTGAAGATGTAAAATTTGAAAGTGGTAAAGAATTAGATTTAATCAAGAGATTAGAAAACAAGTTACATAAGGAAAGAAATGAAGTTATAGGTATCTTGAAATCAAATTTTAAAAGCGTTGCAAGTGCATTCTAAAATATAAGTTGAGTCTACTCATTAAGAACAGTTTTTTAATAAACTGTTTTTTTTATTTGCAAACTTTAAATCAGTGATTTATGTAACTATCGCAAAAAAGTGTATAACAAATTATATTAACTCATAGTTATCTTTGTAAGGCTATTAATCAGTCAGGGAAGTCCAGATGATTTATTTATCTGGAATTAGAAAAGCAGACTTAAAGGTCTGCTTTCTTGTTTTGGTTAAACAAATGATGCATAAAACTGTCCTTGTCAATTAAATAAACTATTACTTGTTATTATTTAATATTTAAAAATTATAATCATGTCAAAAGAAAAAAGTGGTAAAGCTAAAAACAGCAAAACAGCACCAACTAGGACAGCTAAAGAAAAGAAACAAGCTAAAGCAGAAAAGAGACGAATCAAAAATAACGAGTAAATAGAATTTGTGTTATGAAGAATTATGAATTTGAAAACCTTAAGGCATTCAATATTAGCGATAAGCTGAAATATGTTTCAAATACTATAATTGTTAGACACATCTTAAATGAAAAAACAGGCAATATAATGGCCTTAGCGTTGGATTATGGCAAAGTTTATAAGCCTAAACAAACACCTTTTTCAACATTTGTAAATGTAATTGAAGGAAAAGCAGAAATTGTAGTAGACAACATATCTACATATTTACAAAAGAATGAATCTATTATTATTCCTGGTCATGTTTTATATACAATAGAAGCAAATGAAAGATTTAAGATGCTTTCAATTATTTTAAAAAGTGGTTATGAAGATTTAGAGCCATAGAGCAAAATCAAAAAAGATAAGTAATTTATTTAAATCAGGTGATATAGTGTGTGCAAAAGTTAATCCTACAAAATCTCTAAAAGTTAGAATTTTTGCAAGAAAAGTATAGTATTGTGATGTATATAATCATCCAGAAGAAAAAGAAGAAGTTTATTTTGAAAGAGAAATTGAATTTTATAATAATAAAAACTAGAAAGTTGAATTCGTAACGTTCTTTTGGTAATGTTGGGTAACGTTGTTATATATGGAAAGTTGCGTGTTTCCGTGCGAGGATTTTCCGAAGGAAAATCAGACGTAACAAAACCGCAACGATCTTTGATTAAGCATAATGTAGCAATTATTTTTATACATCTTAAGTTTGTCTTTCACTATCTTTTTTTGTTGATGAGCTTTCAAAGCATATTTTTTATTCATTAGCGGACATCATACTTATAGTTGAGTTATCAGTAACCACTCCTCGGACGCATATTTTTTTAGAACACATAAGTGTTTTATTAAAACTTATGGCGCTATTCATTATTTCAATTATATAAACATATGAAGATTAATTCAGACACTCTACAGGGTGAAAACCGTATCACTACAGTATTATTATTAGCAGCAGGGCGTGGGAGTCGACTTTTACCGCTTACCAATGAGTCTCCAAAATGTTTAACACTTGTAAACGAAGTTTCCATACTTGCTAGACTTGTCGAAAATTTATCCTCTCAAGGAATAAAAAAGTTAATTGTAGTTACAGGACATCTTAGTACTTCTATAGAGGAGTTTCTAGGAGATACATATGACCATATTAGCATAGAGTATATACATAGTCCACTTTACAAAACAACCAATAATATATATTCTTTGTGGATGGCTAGAGAAATTGTGAAGGAACCATTTATTTTAATAGAAAGTGACCTTGTTTTTGAGCCTTCACTTTTAAATGAAATGATGTATCCTGATAGAATGGCGGTTGCTGGAATTAAGGATTGGATGAATGGAACTACTGTTACCATGAATAAAGACAAAAAAGTATTAGGTTTTAAGACTGACACTACTTTTAGTAATGATGCTACAAAATACAAGACTGTTAACATATATAGTTTTTCCTTGTCTTCATGGAAAATTATAAGTGAAAGGTTAGATACACATATTAAAGAAGAAAAGGTAAACGGATACTATGAAACTGTTTTTTCTGAATTAGTTGATGAAGATCTTCTTTCTTTAGAGGCTGTTTCTTTTGACGAAAAACCATGGTATGAAATAGATACTTTAAAAGATTTAACAGAAGCGATGAAGTTATTCCCTATAAAGAGATTATTAGGAGAAATTAATAATATAAAACCAGCCTATGCCATCGGATAATACTATTATAACTAGAAAGGAGAATAAGAACGCACTAGAGGCTCATAAACTTAAAGAAGCTTTAGCAACTAGTCAATTAAGTATGTTCAGGTTTATTTTTGATTTACCAAATATAGTTACTCTTTTAGGACTATTGAGTGCTTTGTTAGGTATTTATGCTGCTATATTAGGTGAGATTTATATAGCTGCTGTATTTGGTGCTTGGTCGGTAGTGTTCGATTGGTTAGATGGTTTAATCGCTAGTAAAATGAAAAATAGAACAAATGCTCATAGAGTATTTGGAGCTCAATTAGACTCTTTGATTGATATGGTTAGTTTTGGTGTTTTACCAGCCATTATTTTAATGAGTTACTCCGATTATAACCCTTGGTATATACCAGGAGCATTTGTTATTATTTCAGCTTGTGCTATACGGCTTAGTTATTTCAACATTTACGGACTTACTGATGGAAAGACCTATACCGGATTAGCGGTCGACTATAATGGACTTGTAGTGTCCTTATTTTTTTTAATTGAAAGTTTTTTTGGATTTAGTTTTTTTCCAGAAGCTCTATATCTTCTTTTGTTTCTTGTTGCTTGTTTAAATTTATCAACTATTCAAATTCCTAAGTTTCCCAAAACAATATTAATCGGAATAGTAATATATGTTATAACATTGACTATAAAGTTAGTTTACGTATAGTAATTAAAATTGTTTGTAATATGAGGCATGTTTTTAAGGTGAAAAACCATGAAACCTAACGTGTTTGTGTAAGGATAGTTGCGTGATTAAGGAACTAACTTAATAAAAATAGAGCGAACCAGAGGAAAATCCGCAGGATTTTCCGAGTAGGCAATAACCAAGAAATTGTTTTTAAACGGTGTTGGAAGTAGTTGTTGTTTTAATACCTTAAATTTTCTATTACCTTTGAACTTACCCAAAAGATATCTACATTTTCAAAATCTTTTGAACCTACATTTCTACTAAAGAAAAGGTGTTTGCCATCGGGAGTTATGCTTGCAGAAGCTTCCCAAGCGTTGGTGTTTATTTTATCTCCCAAATTAATACCATTACCCCAAGTGCCATCTTTTTGTTTAAAACTTATATAAATATCAGATTCACCAAAACCATCTTCCCTTTCAGCATCAAATAATAAATACGATTCATCAGGAGCTATAAATGGATGGCTTAAAAAAGTTCCTGTGTTGATTGCCTCGGGTAAAGCTATAGGTTCTTCATGCTGTCCATTTATCAACCGTGAATAGCGAATTGGAAAAGTTGAATCATTCTCTTTATAAGTGTCAAAATAATATGTACCATTTGCAGATGACGAAAGACGCATAATGTACATAGAATCATTACTTATAGTAGGTGGGGCAAGATTATGTAGTTCAGACCATCCAGATGCTGTCCTTTTTAGAAATCTATCACCTAAATGCATTGTTTCTCCATCAGGAGCTATTACTGGTCGTCCTATCCAAGGAGATGCTATTTCTGATTTTTCCCATGTTCTATTAATTTCATTGTATTTGTATTCATAAAAAGCTGATTCCTTATTTTTTTCTCCTCTTCTAATAAAATAAAACGCCTTCATATCAGGGGTGAAAGCACCGTCGTATTCATAAATTTCTGTACATACAAGACCTGGAGCAAATGGTATAGGTTTTAATCCTGGTGGTTTTTGACCAAGATAAGGATTTTGTATGTTCAAAGAATCATGTCCTATTTCCTTGGATTTCTCAGTTTTACAAGTACTTAAAAATACTAAGGATAGTAATACGGAAAAAATATTCATGATTTTTTTCATTTCTTAGATTAATTTAACTACTTACAACCGTCTTATGTATGGTTCTGTTACATGGTTTAAAAACTAAAATTAGCAAATAAATCAGAGATAAAAAAACCGGGAGAACTTTTGTAAACAAGCTATAAATAGCAATATTTATACACTTTGTTACCGGCAGCACGTACTATTAATTCAGTTTAAAGGTGTATTCACCTAACTTTTTCCAAATATCATAAAATTGACCAGGGCCTTTTTCATCATCACTATTTGTATTTCGTATTAAATATCTCCCTGTTTTGGTTTCTTTATCAAAAAACATAAAAGATACAACTCCAGCATCTCCTCCTGTATGACCAATATACCCTTTGGCACTAAAGCCCATAAAAATGCCGGTGTTATACTCATCGTTATAAGGGTTTTGTTCATTACGGGTATCGAAGTTATCTTCACTTAAATAGGGCGTAAATAATGCTTTGTAATTTTTTTTGTTGAGCAGAGTGCCATTACCTGAGTATCCCTTAATTAATTCTGTTAAATATTTTGCCATGTCATTACTGGAAGAAATAAGCATTCCGTCTGGATAAGTTATCGCCGCATAAAATGGTAATGGTATATTCAAATCATAATACAATCTTGAATGCTTGGATATATCAACGTCCTCTAATGCCCAACCTGTAGCGTTCATTTCTAAGGGTTGAAGAATGTATTTCTTTGTAAATTCATTAAACGGTATCCCAGTTGATTTCTCTATAATCAAGGCAGCCAGAGTTGCTCCGATATTAGAATATTCAAATTTTCCACCAGGTTTGTTCTTCAAAAAACCATTTTCTTTATCATAATATTTGCCTTTAACCGTAAGAAAGTCTTTCAAAAAACGCTCCATTGATATTTCTGTAGTTGAAGGATTTAAACGCTGATATGGATAATTTTCATAGACATTTGATAAATCTTGATTAGGTGCTATTATCCAAGCATTTTCCATATAATGTTTTGTGTCTACAATTGTTGACGTATGAGTAGTTAAATGTTGTATCGTAATCTTTTCATTGGGGTAATTAGGATTTGACACATCAAATAAAAGGTATTTGTCTATAGGGTCATCTAATTTTAATTTTCCTAATTCGTGTGCCTTCATTAATGCTAATCCGATAAAGGTTTTAGAAATAGAAGCAATATGTTGAATTGTATTTTCGGTATAAGCAATATGATTTGCTTTATCAGCCCACCCAAATCCATTGCTATACAATGTTCCTTTTTCATTAACTATAGCAACTCCAAAACCGTTTGTGAGTCCTTGTGCATAAATATCTTCCAGTTCTGTTGTTAGAGAATCTCTAACGATTTGCATAGGGTCTAACAACTCATTTGTATGACGTTTTTTTTTATTACAGGAAATACAAATATGCACTCCTATAATTAATATTATAATTTTTTTCATTTTCTTTAACTTTACTTGCTTGTAAAGTGTTTTTGTAGAGTTAGTTGCGAGTTTGTGTGCGAGGATTTTCCGAAGGAAAATCAGAAGCAAGCAAACGAGCAACTAACTTTGGTTTAGCTAAAACTAGCAATTTTTTATGTACGGTGTTGGCAGTTGGAGTTTTTCTACCGTAACGCGGTTTATTATTTTAATCCAGTCCATAAAAATACGCTTGTTAAATATATCCAAAATATCGTAAATACGATGTGGATTGTTGTTTCAAAGGTCTTGCCTTTCCAAAGTTTTGTTGAATACACAAAGAGTTGAAAAATTAATCGGGTTGCCCAAAAAAATCCAAGTCCGAGTGCTATTGTTCTTCCAAATTTGGTTTGAGTTAAGTCTGTTGCAGATGTCAGACAAAGTAAGCCCATTAGAAATACCACAAAGGCAATGAAAAAGGTATGAACTGTCATCATTTGTCGGTTTATCAAACTCAAGGATTTTAGTTCTTCTTTCCAGCTGAAATATTTTGGAAAAAAGACGTGAATTGACGCTAAAGCCATTAATAAAACTCCAATAATTTTTAAGTGTACCTCCATTGTTATTTAGACTCGAAAATTGACATAAACGGTGTGAATTTTGTTTCGTTGATTGATGTAAAACCAGCTTCTTTGAACGCCTTAACCCAAGTTGTTTTTGAAAAGAAATGTGTAAAGCCGATGGTAAAAGCAAAAAAGTTAGGTAAATCCCTTAAATGTTCTACCATAATTACATTTCCATTGGGTTTGCAAACCCTTCTGCATTCTTTTAAAAACTGTATTTTTTCGTCTTGTTTCCGTATTTCGTGGATAGCTGAAAGTAAAAAAATGTTGTTAACCGAATTGTCTGATAGTGGAATTGTATTTGATTTTATTTGTTCGGTGTTTGGATAGACCAAACTGACTTTTCTTGCTCTGATTATTGCAGGTTCTGTATGCTGTTTGGCATTGTAAAAATCATAAACTTGTAATTCTGATTTAGGCAAAACGTTTTTTATGATATAGCTTGTTTCATCAAAACCGGCATTGATATTTAGATTAAGATTTTGTTTTGAATCGTCAAGATTTATTTTTTTTAGCCAGTCGAAATGATAGAAACCTGAAAAATCGTAAACGTAGGCGGAAACGATTAAGGGCATTGTAAGACCGTAGATAAACCCACAAATGACCAACCAAAACAAGTTATTATTCCAGTTGAAAATATATTTGCTTCCAATAATTAGCACCAAAGCAATTAGTCCAAACACGTAAAAATGCCTGTTGAAACTTAAGATATTAAGAACTCCCTGAAATTTTCGTCTGCTTATTTCCATTTTTCAATTTTACCTTTTTCCCAATGATATGGTATATTCTTAATCTCAAAAGCATTTGCCAGAACTATGTTTTGAAGTTTCAAACTGTTCAGAAAATCAAAATGGTAACTTTCCACTTTTACAGGTTCGGGTTTCCAATTTTGTCGAACGCCCAAAATAGTAAGTATGGTTTTATCTTTTTTGTTAACGGTAAAAGTATGAGGCAAAGGACCTGCAAACTTTCGAGCATCCTTCCAGTCGGTAAACGGGGAGTTTTCAGGGATTTTTATTTCGTTGTTAGTTTGTTCAACTGAAATTTGAAATTTTGATTGTTCGGATTTAATGGTTCGTAAATTTCCGTTTGTTGTTTTTGTGATGTCAGTTGTAGTGTAATTGTAATGTGTGAATATATTACCAAATAATTCCATTTTCTTTTTGTCAGTTTGCGATTTGATGATGTACAAACCTCTTAATCGTTTTCCCGCGTTGTTGGTGTAGCGGACAAAAATTCGATAACCGATTAAGAAGAAATCATTACCCATAAATTTTGGAAAGCCCTTTGGTTTAAGCCCTTTTGTCTGAACCATTGCAATTGCTAAAAAAGCCCATTTGTCTTGAAAAGTGTCTAATTCCAAACATTTAGGAATGAAATTTTGAAGTTTTTCTTTGGGCACGGCAAAAGTCATAACCAACGAACTTTCAAAAAATGCTTCAACGGCAAACGGATGGTTTTTTAGGAAGTTCATATTGTGATAGGTGAGTTAGGTTTTTTGTTTAAAACAAATTCGTTGTAGTAAACAAGTCCGATGAATAGGAAAGCAAAAATAATATTTAGTTTTCCCCAGAGAAGCAAGTCAGGAACAGCAATAAATTCAATGATGTTCATTGTTGCAACAACTACCATTTGAAATATGGCGTTTAGTTTTGATTTAAATTTTGTCAAAATCCAAATTGCCATTACAATTTCGGCAAGTCCGATGAGAATTGTTAGTAGTCTAGAATAATCGTTTCCTAAAATTCGGGCAACAATTTCTTCGTGTCGGGGAACGAGGTTTAACACTTTGCAAAAAAGCCCGTTCGCTATCCAAATGGCTGCAATAAGATAAATCAGTATTCTACTTTTTTTTTCGTTTGTCAATGTTTTTCGGAGTTTTCCTTCACACTTACTGCCAACGGTTAGTATATGAAAAGTAGGGCGGTTGATAAGCAATTACTTTCAGTTTTGTACGTAGCCATACTTTTCATTTTATTTTTATCTTTTCGTTTTCTAAAATACAAATTAAAAATATGGCGAACTTTGCAAATCAGCACAAACCTTTGGTTTAGCACTTTTTGCCCTATTTTTTATATACATTGTTAGCTTGCGTTTTTCTTCAGCTGTTCTTTATTTACTAAAATCAAAACTCCTCCAATAATAAATCCGCTTATTAGTCCTCCAAAATGGGCTGCATTATCAATACCGCCTAAAAACCCGAATAATAGACTTACTCCTGCATAAAGTCCCAACAACATCCAAGTCATTCCTCTCATATAATTTGGGTAAATTTTGAAAACTGTAAACGCTAAAATCAGTCCATAAAGTCCAAAAATTGCTCCAGATGCTCCGACACTAACTGTGTTTTCGTGCCAATAAATACTCGCTAAACTCGCGAGTATTCCGCAAATAACATAAATAACTATCAGCTTTACTGAACCGAGTACATTTTCTAATAAACTACTTCCAAGCCCAAGACCTATTAAGTTCATAAACAAGTGTAAAAGTCCACCGTGAATAAACATAGAAGAAAATAACCTCCAATACTCGCCATTCATAACTTCAAATCTTCTATTACCTCCAATTTCGAGTAATTCTTTTGGTGTAGGCGAAACTATGTTTAGTCCGTCAAATGTCATAATTAGAAAAACAATAATATTTAGAAGCAATAAAATTGCTGTGGCTTTATTTTCGCCCATTGGATTTAAAAAGCCAATCATATCTTTTAAATCATCTTCCTTTAGTGGTTTGTTCTTTTTAAAATCGTTTAATTCCTTTTCGTCAATTTTTGGAATTACTACCATTAACAAAAGAGCTAATGCTCCAATTCCAAAAGACCCAAAAATCCAAGGAAATGAATTGCCGAGTCTTTCTTCAAAAACATCATTTTTAGGTACAAGTATTATTTGTTCCTTTTCGTTTAGATTAGCGTTTCTTTCTTTTATTGCTTCTATAAATCCATCTCTGTCGTCTGAATATCCTAGCCGTTCAAAATATTCTACATCTTGAAAATTATAGGTTTTAAATTCTTGTTCTGATTTGTTTAAAAAAGTTCTGTATTCTGAATTTTTCCTTTGTTCATTAATACGATTACTTAAATTCTTTTTATACTCAACTCCGTACCAAACAGAGCTCGTTTCTTCAAACGGACAAGCGAGATATAAGTAAAAGTTCAGATTATCATTATTTCGACCAGAAGTTCTAGCAGTTACATAAGGAAGACTTGAGTTATGGTCAATATTAAATGAGCTTATTTTAAAATATTTTTCGTTTTTTAATTCTTTAATTTTTGAGATTGAAGATATTTCGTTTAAGTCAAAAGAACTTTTCTCAATGTAGTTTTGACTTATTATTATTGGTACAGCCATTGCTGCTGCCATAGCAAATTGATATCCAAAATACCCATTACCTCTTTTGCCTCTAACATTTAAAATTCGAATTCTTCTTCGTAACCAAATAAGTATTGGAATCCAAGGAAGAGCGAAAGGAATCCAAAAATTCAATAAGTTTTCTTTTAAGGGTAAAATTCCGAGTTTGATATCTAAAGTCCAACGAAAAATGTTGTAAAAAAGAATAGTTCCTATCGAAACTATTAAAAATGGAATATATACTTCTTGTAGTTTTGTTTTAATATTGTTCAATTCTCGATGTTGGTTTTAAATGCAAGCTAACTGGTTATATCCTAACATAATATACTATTTGTCGGCGTCAGTTTCCAGATAAACGTAATCAGGGTTTGGTTTATCTAATTACAAAAAGGTACTTCGACATTAGGTTAAATTACATGCCCAAATATATCCAATTACCATGTTTTTTAATATTATTCTTACGTTTATTTGAGGTGATGTACCGTTCATCGAACAAATGATTTTCTGAATAGCTATATAGGATAAAGCGAACTGGTTTCAACTGTTGTTTTCATGTACTTTCGTTGAATTTAAGGGCTCTTAATGGGTAGAACCTCTTAGTTTTGTGAAGTTTCAATGTAGTTGCCTGTATATTACGGTTTTATTGATGGCATGTAGTGCTAGGGATTTAATGTTAAGATACCCAAATACGTATCGCGAAGAAGTATTGCACTTCAAGGAAGTTAAACCTGCATATTTTTTTGTGAGCAGCTATTGGCAAAATCACGCTCTGCACATATATAAAAATAAAAAACCTACAATTTTCATTGTAGGTTTTTTTGCGGAGAAAGAGGGATTCGAACCCCCGGAGGTGTGACCCTCAACAGTTTTCAAGACTGCCGCATTCGACCACTCTGCCATTTCTCCTTGAGTGCCTCATCAGGCTATTTGCCTGAATGCGGGTGCAAATATAAAACCCTTTTTTAATTCATTCAAATAAATCTTCACTTTTTTGTAAATAATTTTGGTAGCCTAGCTACGGTCTATTTTTTTCCTTCATTCTACTTAGAATCCAATTTACATCCCTTATTTTTGCAGGGTAAAATTAAAAAGAACAATGGATACCATCAAGCAGCTTAAATGGCGCTATGCTACAAAAAAATTCAATGCTGATAAAAAGCTTTCACAAACTCAGTTGGATGTTGTGAAACAGGCATTTAATTTGACAGCGACCTCTTTTGGCTTGCAAACCATTAAGCTCATCATTATTGAAGACAAGACTATTAGGGAAAGTTTGGTGCCTCATTCCTATTATCAAAAACAGGTTTTAGAGGCGTCGCATCTATTGGTATTATGTATTCAAAATGACGTCATTAAGGAAGATGTAGAGGCCTACTATGATAATATTCAGGAAATTAGACAAACTTCTGTTGCCATATTAGACCCCTACAAACAAGATTTAATTAAAATGATGACGAGTATGACACTTGAACAGCGTCAGCAATGGTCCACCAACCAGGCTTTTATTGCATTGGGTAATTTAATGACAGTCTGTGCTTTTGAAGGTATTGATTCTTGTCCAATGGAAGGATTTGTGCCTTCTAAGTATGACGAGATACTTCATTTGGAGGATAAAGGCCTGAAGTCTGTGTTGCTTTTGCCTATAGGGTATCGTGCTGATGATGATATGTTTGCCGATTTTAAAAAGGTTAGAAAACCCTTAAAAGAAGCGGTTATTGAACTTTAAAATATAATTAATAAAGCGTTAGAGCCAATTTAGGTGCCCGGTGTGTTTCAAGCAAAGTGCATAAATTAGCATTAAGGTCAGCGCTAAAAAGGATACAATTAAAATAAAATATAAAAATTATGCCAGGATTTGAGTTAATTGGAGATTTAGAAAGAAAAGAAGTAAACGATGTGTTAGATAATGGTGTTTTTATGCGCTATGGATTTGATGGTATGCGTAACGGTCACTGGAAAGCTAAAGAACTAGAGGCTGAAATAGGCAAGCAATTGCAGTCTAAACATGTGCAGTTAGTGTCTAATGGAACGGCGGCGGTAACTGTTGCTTTGGCAGCTTCTGGAGTAGGTGCTGGTGATGAAGTTATTATGCCTACATTTACTTTTGTGGCTAGTTTTGAATCTATAATGATTCTTGGCGGCGTACCTGTATTAGTAGATATTGATGATACCTTAGGTTTAGATCCAAAGGCGGTAGAAGCGGCTATCACGCCCAAAACCAAAGCCATTATGGTCGTGCAGATGTGCGGTAGTATGGGACGAATGGGTGAGCTTAAAGCCATTGCTGAAAAGCATAATTTATTGCTCATAGAAGATGCTTGTCAAGCTATTGGGGCCACATATAACGGTAAGCCATTAGGGAGCATTGGTGACGTAGGGTGTTTTTCTTTTGATTTTGTAAAAACGATTACAAGTGCAGAGGGTGGAGCCGTGATTACAAATAACGAGGACTTTTATGTGAATGCCGATCATTATACCGATCATGGTCATGACCATGTTGGCAATGATAGGGGGGCAGAGACGCACCCATTTTTGGGCTATAATTTCAGAATTTCAGAACTGCATGCAGCTGTTGGTTTGGCGCAAGCCAGAAGATTGCCAGAATTTCTTAGTATTCAAGAAAAGAATTTCATGATAATTAGAGAGGCATTAGCAGAAATTCCTGAAGTAACCTTTAGAACGGTTCCTGAAGGCGGCGTTGAAAATTATGGGTTTTTAAGTTTCTTTCTGCCAGATCTAGAGACCACAAATAAAGTTGCAGCTGCGTTTAAAGACAGTGGGGTAGATGCCTGTTTCCATTATTATAATAATAACTGGCATTATATCAGACGTTGGGATCATTTAAAAGAACTGAAATCCTTATTCCCAATTAGTAAGGAAGTTAAAGACGGGTTGGCCTATCTTAAAACTGCTGAATATCCACAATCTGACGACTATATTGCAAGAAACATTTCTTGTTTAATAAAGTTATCTTGGACGGAAGAACAGGTAAAGGAGCGTGCTGCTAAAATGGTAGAAGCTATTAAAAGTAGTTTGTAACCCGAAAGCACATTAGTAAAGGAATAAAAAAGCCCAAATAAGTCTATTATTTTAGACTTATTTGGGCTTTTACTTTTAAGTATATAACTATTGTATGTTTATACTTTAGAAATACTGCATTTCGAATGCATAGAGAGATACATAAGGTTTTCCCCGTTAATAATTAACGTATTCTACAATTTCTAAGCCGTAACCTATTAAACCAACTCGCTTTGTCTGTTTGGTGTTAGATATTAAACGAAGTTTGTGGATATTAAGGTCATGTAAAATCTGTGCACCTATTCCAAAATCTCTATTGTCCATATTAATTTTGGGGGCTTTCACTATGTCATGAGCAGATTGATTATCTTTTAAAAAGGCCAGTCTACTTAAGATATTCATAGATTGAGATTCCTGGTTGATAAAAATAATAGCGCCTTTGCCTGCATCATTGATTACTTGAAACATATCATCAAGTTGCTTATCTGCATTATTGGTTAAAGTGCCAAGAATATCATTATTTACTAAGGTCGAATTTATACGCGTAAGTACTTCTTCTTGCTCACGCCACTGTCCTTTTGTTAGAGCTATATGTATTTGATTATTAGTGGTTTGCTTGTAGGCTCTTAATCTAAAGCTTCCAAAACGTGTTTTGATTTCAAAATCTTCTTTTTTCTCAATTAAGGAATCGTGTTGCATTCTATAAGCCACCAAATCTTCAATAGAGACAATTTTCAAATCTAACTTTTTAGCTACTTCAAATAATTCAGGCAGACGTGCCATACTACCATCTTCATTCATGATTTCAACAATAACGCCTGCTGGATTTAATCCTGCTAAACGCGCAAAATCAATAGCCGCTTCAGTATGTCCTGTACGTCTTAAAACACCACCTTCTTTCGCTACTAGAGGGAAAATATGACCTGGGCGCGCTAATTCAAAAGGTTTGGTGCCATGATCTATTAAAGCTTTTACTGTTTTAGCTCTATCACTGGCTGAAATACCTGTAGTAACACCATTACCTCTCAGATCTACCGACACGGTAAAAGCAGTCTCCATAGGATCGGTATTGTTGCGCACCATCATGTTTAATTCTAACTCCTTACATCGGTTTTCCGTTAGAGGAGCACATATAAGGCCTCGGCCATGCGTGGCCATAAAATTAATCATCTCGGGGGTTACCTTATCAGCGGCTGCTAAAAAGTCTCCTTCATTCTCACGGTTTTCGTCATCAACAACAATAATAACCTTACCGTTTCTAATGTCATCAATAGCCTCGCTAATGGTATTTAGTTTAAACTCCTGAGTGCTTTTTGTAATCATAGTATTTGCTATCATGTTGCAAAGATATTGCTTATTTTAAAACATTCTTAATAATTAACTCTTAAGTCTTCCTTAATATTTTTCATTAAGAACAAGTCTGGTTACAGATTCTAAATGGCGAAATTAGTTTTGAGCAGTGCTTCCTTGTATAAGCCTTAATTGACTCTTTTGACGTTGTTAGTCTTCTTAAGTATTAGCTTTCCGTTTTATCAGCTAGATGAATGTTTTTGTTTGCTTTTCTCATTTGGATGATATACACAACAAAATTTAATGGCAAGCCAATCACGATAAACAAAACTGATTTTGTTAAGGAATCTTGACCTATATGTTTGTTGAATATAGAGCCACTTATAAACGATCTTAAAAAGGCAAAGAAATATATTACGCCAAATCCGATGCTTACTTTAAATAAGGGGGTGCCAAAAGAATCATAATAATTGTTTTCTAGAATTTTTCCAGTGATAGCCAGTATTGCAAAAATGGTGTATAGGATTAAGGCAAGTTGGGAGTCCTCCATGAAGACATTCTTTAACCTTAAGGCTTCTTCGTATTTCTGGTTTGTAAAATGTCCAGCAAATTTTAACTGTTGGTTCGTTATTCCTCGGCTATTTAGTATTGTTAACGCTGTATTTTTATAGGTTATTGAATAATCATATTCCCTATAGTTTTTTATGATATCTATAAGTCTGTTATTGTCAAAATTATCTAATTCCAGATAGTATTCGGTTCCTGGTTGGTAAAAAGAAACATCTGGATCGATACTTGCTTTTTTCAATCCCAACACTTTTTTAAGCGGTTCAAAAATACCTTGTCCTTCAAATAATCCACGATCGGCAGTTGCTCTTTTCGTTAAAAACACACCTAGTGGGAGCATGATTAATGTTGAGAACCAACTGGCAAGAATAGGATTGAATCCGTCACTTTTAGCACTATTGGTGGCAAAAATACCAATGAAATGATAGGTTAAAAATAAAACTATTGCAATAACCATTGGTAGGCCTATCCCACCTTTTCTAATTAAAGCGCCTAAAGGAGCACCCACAAAAAATAGAATGATACAAGCAAAACCTAAAGCAAATTTCTCATGAAAAGAAATGATATGACGGTTAAGCCATGCCTTAGCATTTTTAGTTGATGTTTCTTTAGATTGTAATATTTGTTTTGAACTTTTTAAACTTTTCAGACCAAGGTCTACTAATTCAATTTTGTTTTTAGTTTTAAAAATATCAATAAGCTCACCGGAATAGTCTTTTTTGGGTTCAATGGCTTTTCGTTTTTCATTTTTGCTTATTGGAGATTCGGCATTAAATCTTAAAAAGCCAGACCGTTGAAACAAGTTCTTAGAAACAGATTTATGGTCATTTTCACTGCGCTTAACCAAGGAATCTATGGTGTAAGTTAACCCTACAACACTCAGCATATTGTATTTATCGGTTTGAGATTGTTCATCGAAATCGACGTCGTTTAATTTTGATAAATCGATATTAATAATCTTTTTTTCAAACGAACTTTTTATAAAGGGTTTTTTGATTTTGTCTTTTGTTTTCTTAGGCACTAACGCACTATACTGATAACCATCAAGTAATATAAGTTTTAAAACATTGGAGTCTTTTTCACTTGCCAGTTCACCGGTTTTAGATTTAATAACGGTAGTATTGGTTCTGCCGTCGGCACCTTTAACGTGTATAGTGACATCTTTTAAAAATTGATCTCGATCGCCGCTTTTATCTGCAAATTTGATGTTATATGTGCCCACCTCATTAAACTGCCCTTCAGCGAGTAACATAGCTGGTTTTAATTTGGCGATATTCCGTCTTAGGTTATACGAATTAAGTTCAGCCCAAGGAATGACGTTGTTTGAAAAGAAAAATGTGACAATACCCAACAAAACAATGAAGAGGCTTAGACCCGTCATGGCTCTCTGTAATGAGATGCCGGTAGATTTCATAGCGGCAAATTCATAGTTCTCAGCAAAACTACCAAATACCATAATGGAGGCCAACAAAATGGTTAAAGGCACAACTAAAGGAATAAGTTTTGGCATGAAATAAACCAAAAACTTTACAATAACGATTATGTCTAAATCTTTACCCGCAAGCTCCTTGATATACAACCAAATGGTTTGCAAAATGAATATCAGCATAAGTATTAAAAATACGCTGATAAATGTTTTAAGGTAAGAGGTTAGTATGTAGCGGTCTAAGATTTTCACACCTAAATTTAGTCAAGATTATTAATGTAATAATCTGCATATTTATTCGCGTCAAAAGTAAATAAAGTTTCAGGTAACGGTTGATTTGTTTCAAAAGAATTAACAGTTAATGTTGTCTTGGTACCGTTTTTACCAATTTGAATTAAGTTATAAATGTGTTTGGTCTGCGCATCTATACCCAATAGAAGTTCTTTGATTTCAGAGTTAGAGTCAATGGGAATAAGTTTGACATATTGTATTTTTCTGCCCTTTATATCCTGTTCTATATCCAGTTTATAGGTGTAGCCATCTTCATAAAATGATAACATGCTACTTGGTGTTATTGCATTGCTGTCTTCATCAATATTCGTGGTGATACTAACTTCTTCGTCTTCTGTACTAATATTATACAGTGTTTTGCCGTCAAAAAGTCTTGTGATACCAAGAATGTTTAGCCTATACTTATCGCCTTGCATGACCACATCGCCTTTTGTCTCTTGTTTGATATTTTCAGCGGTGTTTTCCAAGGTATATTTAAAGTCTAAAGCAATATTATCATAACTTTTTACTTTTGAAGAAACTTCATTTAAAAGGGCTTTAGCCTTGTCCTGAGCCATGAGGTTTGCAGAACAGGCAATGATTAATAATAGAGTTAGTATTTTTTTCATGTTTTTAAAATTAAATTTCATTTTCTAAATGCTGATCTAAGGCTATTAAATCTGGAATTAAAACTTGTCTAGCTTTACTGCCTTCAAAAGGGCCTACAATACCTGCAGCTTCCAATTGGTCAATTAAGCGTCCAGCTCTATTATAGCCTAGTTTTAATTTCCGTTGTAATAAGGACGCCGACCCTTGTTGCGCGGTAACCAATACAATAGCGGCATCTTTAAAGAGTTTATCGCGATCAGAAATGTCTACATCAAGACTTGTGCCACTCTCTTCACCCACGTACTCAGGGAGTAAATAGGCATCTGGATAAGCTTTCTGTGAACCTATAAAATCGGTTATTTTTTCAACTTCAGGTGTGTCAACAAACGCACATTGTACACGAATTAAGTCATTGCCTTGGGTATACAACATATCACCGCGGCCAATAAGTTGGTCTGCCCCTGAGCCGTCTAAAATGGTGCGAGAATCAATTTTAGAGGTTACTCTAAAGGCTATTCTGGCAGGGAAATTCGCTTTTATAATACCAGTAATAACGTTAACAGATGGACGCTGGGTTGCAATTATTAAATGAATACCAATGGCTCGAGCTAATTGTGCTAAACGGGCAATAGGCGTTTCTACTTCTTTCCCAGCGGTCATAATTAAATCTGCAAACTCATCAACTACAAGTACAATGTAGGGTAAAAATTGATGCCCGTCATTTGGATTTAATTTTCTTGATTTAAACTTGGCGTTATATTCCGCAATGTTTCTACACATGGCATTTTTAAGCAGTTCATAACGGTTATCCATTTCAATACAAAGGGAATTCAAAGTATTGATTACTTTAGTATTGTCAGTAATAATAGCATCTTCACTATCTGGTAGTTTTGCCAAATAATGACGTTCTATTTTATTGAATAGCGTAAGTTCAACTTTTTTAGGGTCAACCAAAATAAACTTAACTTCCGCCGGATGTTTTTTGTAAAGTAATGAGGTTAAGACCGCATTTAATCCAACGGATTTACCTTGCCCAGTAGCACCGGCCATTAGCAGGTGGGGCATTTTTGCAAGGTCTACTACAAAAGTTTCATTACTAATGGTTTTTCCTAAGGCAATGGGTAATTGCATTTCAGAAGTTTGAAATTTCTTAGAAGCAATGACAGATCGCATGGATACAATAGTAGAATTCTTATTAGGAACTTCAATACCTATGGTTCCTTTTCCTGGAATAGGCGCAATTATACGGATACCTAATGCCGATAATGATAATGCAATATCATCTTCTAAGTTTTTAATTTTCGAAATCCGGATACCGGCCTCAGGTACAATTTCATATAAAGTGACTGTTGGCCCAATAGTCGCTTTAATACTCGCAATACCTATTTTGTAATTGCTTAGCGTGTCAACAATACGATTTTTGTTTTCTTCAAGTTCCTCTTGATTAATTTTTATGCCTTCTGTATCGTATTTCTTTAATAAGTTTAAGTTGGGAAATTGGTATTTCGCCAATTCAAGCGTGGGGTCAAATAGCCCAAAATCTTCTACCAATTTATTGGCTAGATTATTAGTTTCAGAAGTTTCCTCTGTAACATCTTCAACTTTAATTTCTAATTCTGGCTCCGCTTCAATTTCAGGTTCTATTTCAATTTGCGGTGTTTCAACCGTGATTTTTACAGGAGCAGGTTCTGTTTTGGGTTTTACTTCCTTATTTTCCTGTTTTACTTCTGGTTTATCTAATGGGATTTCAAATGCTGATTTAATAGCTTCAGCTTCTTCAGATAAGTTGTTGTCTAGGGGAACAATAAGGTCATCTTTTAACTCTGTAAGATCTGTTTTAATTTCTCTTTTAGTCGATTTAAAAACCTTGATGATACTGTCAAACGTAACGTTGAAACGCATGGCCAAGTAGGTAATAAGACCAAACAATAATAATAGTGCGGTTCCAATTTTGCCCACGTAGTCTTGCAGGTAGGTATTCATTTCAAAACCAATAGTGCCACCAAGAATAGCACTTTGATTTCCAAAAAAGCCAAAGAACAAAGACAGCCAAATGATAATCAAAATTCCCCAAAACCAATGTTTGAGTAATTTGGCTTTATTTAAATTCATTAAAACATAAACTCCGGATAGAAAAATAAGTCCCGAAAATATAAAAGAGGCAATACCAAAGCTACGTTGTATGAAAAAATCACTTAACCAAGCTCCAGATTTACGAAGCCAATTTTGAGTTTTAATTTCTCGCGAACCAAATTCCGTTAGTGTACTTTGATCGGCTTCGCCTGTAAATAAAAAGGAAATGAAGGATATAAAGAGTAGTAAACCAGCAAGCACTAAAAAACTACCCATTACAAGTTTTTGTTGACTTGATAGCTTAAAACTAGGTGCTTTTAATTTTTTTCTAGGTGCTTTTTTAGTTTTGGGTTTACGCTTGGCCATTAATGGATTGTTGATTCAAATTAAGATGCATAAAATATGTTCTTGATTGAATTGTTTTCACAATGCAACAAAAATACAAATTACAAACGTTTATCCTAAAGTAATAGTATTTTAAAAAATCTTGGGGAGGTATATAATAAGCCCAATGATTGAAGCAAATACAGAGGCTATAAAAACAGCCCCTGCAGCTATATCTTTGATTAAACCTATTTTGTTATGACGTTCTGGATGGATAAAATTGGCAATTTCTTCAATGGCGGTATTCATACCTTCCATACTCATCACCAAACCAATGGCTAAAAGTTGTAAAATCCATTCATTTGAAGAAATTTGGAAATAAAATCCTGCAGTAATTACAATCAGTGAAATAACCAATTGCACTTTAATGCTGGCCTCAGTTTTTAAAAGCAAAAGCGCACCTTTAAAGGCGTACCCTACACTTTTTAATCGGTTAACAAAAAAAGGTTCTTTTTTATGCATTGTAAAGCGCTTCTAAGGCAGCTTTATAATTTGGCTCTTCACCAGTTTCGGGAACTTGTTCTGTGTAGATTACTTTGCCTTGGGCATCTACAACAATAACGCTTCTTGAAAGCAAACCGCTAAAACCACCGGTTTCAAAAATTAAACCATTGTTTTTTCCAAAATCGCCAGTTTTAAAATCAGATAGCATGATAACATTATCTAAGCCTTCGGCAGCACAGAATTGATCTTGAGCAAAGGGCAGGTCTCTCGAAATACATAGTACTTTAGTGTTCTCTAATTCACTCGCTTCTGTATTAAACTGTCTTACCGATGCCGAACACACTCCAGTGTTTACACTTGGAAAAATATTTAAAAGCAATTTACCGCCTTCAAAATCTTTTAGTGTTTTGGTAGATAAGTCAATAGCAACCAATTCAAAGTCTTGTAATTCAGAGCCTATTTTAGGTAATTCTCCTGATGTTTTTACGGGTGTTCCTCCCAATGTGATATTAGCCATAGTATATTTTTTAAGATTTTAAAAGTAGCAATATTTATTTGATTCGAAAATAATTTAAGAATAGTTTGATTGTTTTTTTTAACATTGGGCTTACTTCCTTTAAAGACTAAAAGATTGGAATATCCATTTGGATTAAAAAACAGATGTTATGCCTTTGATTTTAAGGCTAGTTAATCATCGAAAAGCAGCAATTGCTTTTTTGAATGCAATAAAAATGTACCAAGATTAGGATTTAAAGTTATCTTGGAAATAGCCCTTGGATGTCTAATAAGCTGGATATAAATTCATTAGATATTTCGGAATCAAATAGTTTATCAATAATTTCTTAATTAACAGAGATTTAACTATTTTTAAGCAGATAGCTCGCCCTTTCTTCTACTTTTTTGAGATTAATGTAAACAGGTTTTCTTGACCTTATTGATTATGTTTTTGCATTATTAGTCGTGTATTTTAACCAACTATCAATAAATATTTTTTAAATTATGAAGACAAAATTAGTATTAGTAATGCTTGCAATTGCTCTAACCGCTTGCCAGCAGCCAAAAGAACGTTACACGCAACAGTCACCTGAAATAGATGTTGTTAAAACGCTTATAAGCGAATATAACGCCAAGAATTACGATTTCAGTGCAATGGCTGATACTTGCAAAACCTACTTCAATTCAAAAACCAAAGCCATGTCTAATGACGAATTATTGGCATATCATAAAGGCAATGAAGCTAATTATTCAAGTCGTAAATTTTTAGATAAGGATCAGGAATATGAAATGGTTGTAACAGATGACGGTGAGACCTGGGTAAATTGTTGGCTAGATTGGCAATGTAAATTAAAAGGAAGTGAGCAGGTTGTGGATGTTCCTGTACATTTAACATATCGATTTGCCGAAGGCAAGATTGTACGACAAGTAGGCATGTGGAATAGTTCGGAGGTTATTGCCGCTATGCAAAAAATGGCAAGTGCATCTTCTGGGAATTCCGCAAGCGCTGGAAGCGAAGAGAGTGACAGAGCACAAGTGCAGCAAGTTTCTGAAATTAAGGAAATGCCTAAAGCAAGCATGTCTGATAGTGCCAAAAAAGACGAACAAGACTTGTCAGAAACTATTGGTGAGTTGCTTCGTAATCCTGATTTTGCTGTAGATGAAAATTCTAAAGGTCAAGTGAGATTAACGGTGAACTCTGCTAACCAAATTATTGTTTTAGGCATAGAAACTGAAAATGCAGATGTTAAAAAGTTTGTTCAAGACCGACTTAATTATCATCAACTTGATTTTGATTTTTCTGAAAAAATGAAAGTGTATACCATAGCTGTGAAAATACAATCAAGTTAATTTAATAGAGAATCCTTAGAATAGGTTATTATATTGGATATCTAAGACCTATTAAAATTGAAATTATAAAAGTGCTACTTTATAGGTAGCACTTTTTTTAGGTTTAGTAATAGTCTGTTTTTTTATTTCATAAATATTATCAATTGGCAAATAATGTTAAGAAATAGAGAATTGTTTATTCGTGACTATTAAATGATTAAATTTAGTTCATTAAGAAATTTAAAAACATTATAAGATATGGATGATAAACATAACGGCCAAAATGGCGATTTAAGTAAATGTCCTTTTTTTTCTGGTAAACAAAAGGAAACCGCAGGTAGTGGAACAAGAAATAGAGATTGGTGGCCCAATGAGCTTAAACTTAATATTTTAAGACAGCATGATATAAGTTCTAATCCTATGGGGGAAGATTTTGATTATGCTCAGTCTTTTAATAGTATTGATTTTGATACTTTAAAGCAAGAAGTTATTGATTTAATGACCGATTCTCAAGATTGGTGGCCTGCTGATTATGGTCATTATGGACCGCTTATGATTCGTATGGCTTGGCACAGTGCCGGAACCTATCGGGTAGGAGATGGTAGAGGAGGAGCAAATACAGGAAATCAACGTTTTGCACCTCTTAATAGTTGGCCAGACAACGGAAATTTAGATAAGGCGCGTTTGCTGTTGTGGCCCATTAAAAAGAAGTATGGTAAAAATTTGTCGTGGGCAGATTTAATGATACTGGCGGGTAATTGTGCTTTAGAGTCTATGGGATTTAAGACCTTTGGTTTTGCTGGAGGACGCGTGGATGTTTGGGAGCCTGAACAGGATGTATATTGGGGGTCAGAAACAGAATGGTTAGGAAATAAAGATCGATTTGAGGAAAAAGAATTAGAAGGACATTTGGGTGCGGCACATATGGGTCTTATCTATGTGAATCCTGAAGGTCCTAATGGATCATCCAATCCGCTTGGTTCAGCGCAACTCATGCGTGAAACGTTTGGCCGAATGGCAATGAACGATGAAGAGACGGTGGCATTAACGGCTGGCGGACATACTTTTGGGAAAGCCCACGGTGCAGCAAATCCTGATGAGTATGTGGGTGCGGAACCTCAGGGTGCTCCTATTGAAAACATGAGTACAGGATGGAAAAATAGTTATGGCTCTGGTGTATTAGATGATGCTATTACCAGTGGACTAGAGGGGGCTTGGACGCCAAACCCAACAAATTGGGATCATGATTATTTTGATGTATTACTGAATTATGATTGGGAATTAACAACAAGTCCAGCAGGTGCCAGTCAATGGACACCTACGCAAGCTTCTCAAGCTAAAATGGCTCCAGCGGCTGGAGATGCTTCAAAACGACAAGCCTTAATGATGACCGACGCAGATATGGCTTTGAAATTAGACCCTGAATATTTAAAAATATCAAAGCATTTTCACGAGAATCCAAAAGCGCTTGAGGATGCATTTGCCAGAGCATGGTATAAATTAACGCATCGCGATATGGGACCTATCTCTAGGTATTTGGGACCAGAAGTACCTGAAGAAGAATTATTATGGCAAGATCCTATTCCTGCGGGTAATGCTGCTTTATCTAACGCCGATATAACTTCATTAAAAGGGATGATTTCAGCTTCAGAACTTAGTGTTTCTCAGTTAGTAAAAACAGCTTGGGCATCAGCATCAACATTTAGGGGGTCTGATATGCGTGGTGGCGCAAATGGTGGTCGCATTCGCTTGGCGCCACAAAAAGATTGGGAAGTTAACAACCCGTCAGAGCTTGCTGTGGTCTTAGAAGTTTATGAAGGCATAAAGAAAGCATTTAGCGGGGAAGTATCTATAGCAGATTTGATTGTGTTAGGAGGATCTGTTGGTGTTGAACAGGCAGCGAAAAATGCCGGTCATGCCATTGAAGTGCCATTTACACCGGGAAGAGGAGACGCTTCACAGGAACAAACCGATATAGAATCTTTTGGTTATTTGGAGCCTATAGCAGATGGTTTTAGGAATTATATGAATGCTAATCTAAATGTGGCGGCAGAAGATGTATTGGTTGATAAGGCCAATTTAATGACGCTTTCTGTTCCAGAAATGACTGTTTTACTTGGTGGTCTACGTGTTTTAGGGACAAATTATGATGACTCTAATTATGGTGTATTTACACAAAACAAGGGGAGTTTAACAAACGACTTCTTTGTTAATATTCTTGATTTTACATATACTTGGAGTGCTACTTCAGAAGATGATAGCTTGTTTGAAGGTCGTGATCGAAGAACGGGGGCATTAGCATTTACAGGAACACGTGCTGATCTGATTTTTGGTTCGAATTCAGAACTGAGAGCAGTAGCCGAAGTATATGCAGCAAACGACGGACAAGATAAGTTTGTTAATGATTTTGTTGCGGCGTGGACTAAAGTTATGAATTTAGACCGTTTTGATTTAAAATAAATAGATTAATAAAAAGGGGTGCAGGTTTAATATATGCATCCCTGTTTTATTTAAATGACTTTATGAACGATAGCGCTCTCTTTTTTAATACCATACAATCTGGAAGTCTAGAACAACTTAAAGCCCAACTAGATAAGACCTCAGGACTCATTAAGGTTAAAGATACAAGGGGGTTTACTCCTTTAATTTTTGCTGCTTATTTTGATAAAGAAGCCATAGTCAAAATTTTAATAGCACAAAAGGCGCCTGTAGATGATGTAGATGCTATGGGTAATACAGCTTTAATAGGTGTGTCTTTTAAAGGGAATCTCCCAATTGCCAAATATTTGATAGAACATGGAGCCCAAATAAACGCACAAAACAATCTGGGATATACCCCCTTAATTTTTGCTTCCATGTATGACCAAACTGAAATGGTAGCCTTATTATTAAAACATGGTGCAGATAAAACAGTGACCGACAAGTCCGGTAAAATAGCAGTGGACTATGCAAAAGATAAAGGATATCAAAAACTTATTGGTCTTTTAGAATAAAACCGGCTAGTTTATTTTTTTTTAAATTCAATGACTATGATTTTTATACAGGTCAATATATTTTTCGTCTAACTCAGGAGCGTCTTTATATTTTAGCCTTAAGTCTTTTAATTTATGTTTCAATTCCGCAACGATATTCGCATACGCAGGATTATTATATTCATTATGCATTTCTTGTGGATCTTTCTTTCTATCGTATAGCTCCCATTCGTCAACATCATAATAAAAATGCGCTAATTTGTATGCTTTGGTTACCATGCCATAATGACGCTTTACCATATGCACCGAAGGATATTCATAGTAGTGGTAGTAGACCGCGTCACGATTCCACTGTTTGTCATTGCCCCGCAGTAAAGGCATTAAGCTTTCTCCTTGCATATCTTCAGGTGCTTCTATTTGAGCGGCCTCTAAAAAGGTTTGGGCAAAGTCTAAATTTTGTACCATTTCATCATTCGTAGTTCCTGGTTTTATTTCATTTGGCCAACGAATTAATAATGGTGTTTTAAAAGATTCATCGTAGATAAAACGTTTATCAAACCAACCATGTTCCCCAAGATAAAAGCCTTGGTCTGAGGTGTATACAACGATGGTGTTTTTTGCCAACGCACTGTCATCTAAATAATCTAAAACCCGACCAACATTATCATCTACAGAAGAAATACAACCGAGATAATCTTGCATATAGCGCTGATATTTCCACTTCATTTTTTCTTTATCATTCATGGTAAGCCAATGGGTTTTGAACCGGCTATTGATGGAATCAATTATAGGGTCATATAATTCTTTTTGTTCTTTATTGGCTCTACCATAAGGTCCTGTAAATCCATCTATTTTACCCCATTTTATTGGCGCTACGTATGGCTGAACCGATCCCATGGCTTCAATGGTTTCTGGTCTTATTTTTGAATCATGTCCGTAAGTCATGTGGGTGAGTAAATTCATCTCAGCAGTTTTAGCTGCAGTCCCTCTATTGGAATAATCATCAAAAAGTGTGGCAGGTTCAGGAAATGTTTTTTGGGTGTATTCTTTAAATTTTTCAGGACTTGGCCACCAAGGTCTATGTGGTGCTTTATGTAAATACATCATCATAAAAGGCTTGTCCTTATTTCGCTTTTTGTCGAGCCAGTTAATGGTTAAATCCGTAATTATATCCGTAACGTAGCCCGTGATAGTAGTATCACCATCTTTAGTAATAAACTTAGGGTTTATATAATTACCCTGCCCGGGTAATATCATAAAATCATCTACACCTTTCGGGTTATTTCCAAAATGTAATTTACCATACATAGCCGTTTCGTATCCTGCATTTTGGAAGAGCTGCGGAAACGTAACTTGGGTAGTGTCAAATGGCATTTTATTATCAATTTTTCCATTTAAATGGGTATGTTTACCGGTAAGAATCGTTGCTCGCGATGGCGCGCATATGGAATTGGTAACACAGGCATTTGTAAATAAGATGCCTTCATCAGCAATTCGGTCAATGTTTGGCGTCTGAATTAACCTATCTGAATATGCACTGATAGCTTGGTATGCATGGTCATCAGACATGATAAATAGGATATTAGGTTTTTTGCTTTTTTTGGACGCTTGCTCATAATCAGCAGTTTTTTTACAAGAATGTATGAAAGCAAGTATAAAAAAGCATACAATAAATGGATTAAGGTGTTTGTTGTGTGTCATGGTTCCGTGGTATTTATTGTCCTAATAGTATTCTTTCCAAGTGTGTATTATCAGTGCAATAGAATCTATTCTGGAGAAAGTTATGGATAATAAAAACAAAAAACCACTTTGCATACACAAAGTGGTTTTTTTAAGATCCATTTTTCTTTTTCAATTATGTATCTATTGAGCCCATAACTCTGCCCATAAAACTATTTAATGCTTCTTTTTTAGGCGTACCATCTTTAGTCATTTTGTTAACTTCAATGGCGCCATACATATTAGAGATAAGCTCACCAATAACGTCTAATTCTTCATCCTTAAGGGATGATACTTCTGTTAATGCTTCCAGAGTTTCAATAGTTTCAACTACAAAATCTTCGTCATTATCGTCAATAAATTGCGTTAAATGCTTAATTACTGGTAACTTCATTTACTAAGTCTTTTAAAACATCAAATTTATTAGTCTGAACTTGGTTTACAAATGCCCCATTTTTAAAAGTGGCAAAAGTTGGTAAATTATCTACCGTAGCCAGTTTTCTGCTTTCAGGAAATTTTTCCGCATCAGCAATGATAAAAGTTACGTCTTCTAACTCAGACGCCAACTTTTTTACTTTTGGTTTCATGATTCTACAATTACCGCACCATGTTGCTGAATATTGTACAACAACCGTATCATTATCAGCGACTAAGCTTTGTAGATTGTCTTCGTTTAATTCTTTAACCATAACTTATATTTTATTGTCATTGCGAGAGAAATGAAGCGATCTTACTAAAATTGAACAGATTGCCACACTTTGCCCGCAATGACCTTTAGGTTTTTAGTTTGCATGAGCTGCTAAATACTCAGCCGTAGCTTTTGCATTTGCATTCATAGCACTTTTACCTTCTTCCCAGTTTGCTGGACAAACTTCTCCTTTTTCTTGTACGTGCGTTAAAGCATCAACCAAACGAAGGTACTCTCCAACGTTTCTTCCTAAAGGCATGTTGTTTATACTTTCGTGTTGTACAACACCATCTTCATCAATAATATATGTAGCTCTGTATGTTACATTATCGCCTTCAACTTGAACTGTACCAGTTTCTTCATCAAAAGTTTCGTTTGTAATATCAAGGATACCTAAAACACTTGATAAATTTCTGTTGCTATCTGCTAATATTGGATAAGTAACACCCTCAATACCACCATTATCTTTTGCTGTACTTAACCAAGCAAAGTGCACCTCTGGTGTATCACAAGAAGCACCTATAACAATAGTATTTCTTTTTTCGAATTCACCTAAAGCCGCTTGAAAAGCGTGTAATTCAGTTGGGCAAACAAAAGTGAAATCTTTTGGGTACCAAAACAATACTACTTTTTTCTTATTGTTAACAGCTTCTTCAAGAACGTTTACTTTAAAAGTATCGCCCATATCATTCATTGCGTCAACGTTTAAATCTGGAAATTTTTTTCCTACTAATGCCATTTTTATATCTTTTTTAATGTTTGTAAATTTCGAATGCAAATATAGAACTCAGTGTTAGTTTTGGCAGAAATAGAAATTTTAATTTCTTATTAATCCATAGATTTTGTTTATCATGATTGCAGGATTGAATAATATGAATTGATTCTTAAAATAATTCTATAATCTGTCAATATAATGGGGTTAAATTTTCATTTTACTTAAAATTGATGTTATGTTCGAGTCACAAGACATTTGAAAATAATTCAAAAAAAATCAGGCTTCCAAAGTATGTTATGAAGGCCTGATTTAATTAATACGTTCTATATTACCAAAGCATGATACTCACGTTGGCACCAAATGAATAGGAGTCGTAATTAGTGGTTTTACTTTCTTTAGGAAAATAAATTGGATTTCCATTATTAAAGTCGTCCATGTAGGTTACATCATATTTTACATCAGCCCAAGCATAATCAAAATAAGCGCCAACAGATAAGTTTTTATTCAGTACGCGTCTATAATAAATACCTGTGGCGTAACTAAATGAACTTTTTGGGTCATAATCTGCATAAACATATTCCTGTGGTGCATCTTCCTTCAAGTCAAAAGTTTCTTGGTTTTCTCTAACAAAAATTTTGGTATTAGGACCTGAAATTAGCCCAGCATGCAGTTTTGTTCCAACGATATTCTTACCAAATGGAATTTGATAATACGGACCAAAGTAATACAGTCTGTTACCTGAGGATTGTGGCAGTACCTCAAAACCTTCATCAGCAAATTCTTGTTTTAAAGCGTCACTTATCGTATTGGGGAAACTTTGAAACCCTATCTCACCACCAACACCTAAGTTTCTATTAAAGAAATAGGCCCCTTCAAATGATATTTTAAAACCTTCTTTGGCTTCTAATCCAGGTTCATTTCCATCGGTAGAATTTACTAAACTGGCATAACCTACTTTAACCCCTAGGAAAGACGGTTTGGATTCATTAATGACTCTATTGGTTTCTTCAATCTCGTTAATACCTTTCTCTTTCCACCAGCCATCATTCAAAAAATAGGCAAGTTCTGTTGTTCCAATACCAATACCTGCACCAGCAAAAACATCAGAAATCCAGTGTCTGTCGTTTAATTGTCTCATAACACCTGTAAAGGTTGCTAAGGTATAGGCTGCAATACTATAAAATGGGCTTCTGTGCTTATATTCTTTATGAAAGATATGCGCTCCCATAAAAGCAGTTGCTGTATGTCCTGAAGGAAAAGAATTATTACTAGAACCGTCTGGTCTTGGCTCTGCAATACTATACTTTAAACCTTGTACTACAATTAAATTTATACCTATTGCCGTACCAATGGTTGATATTTTTCTATATGTACTATGTTGACTTTTTATACCAGCAGCATCTAGAGCAAATACTGCAGCGTAAGGGATGTATTGGGTGTAATCATCAATCGCATTATGGAAATCTGGCAAATAGCGATTGATTTCATCTTTAACACCTACTTTAAAATCGGTATTAAAGTGCATAATAGTACCTGCAGTAATTAAACCACCTGCTATAATTAAAGACGTTCCTGTATCTGTTTTGTACCATTTTTTCTTAACCGCTGTAGAATCTTGATACATCATGTAGCTGTGAGATGATGTGTTTAAGTTTGAATTAGCGGCGCTAAGATCGTTGTTTTGGTAATTGCCATTTTCATCTAAATATAATTGAGAGAAATTTACCTTTGGGGAAGGTAGTACATTTGTAGTTACACTTCGGTAGTTAGAAGCATAACTATTGGCATGGTTTGGGCTTACGGCATATTGTGCAAAACCAGTGGTTATGGTTAAGACAAATATAAAAGCTAATGATATTCTCATGATTGAAGTTTTTGTTTGGTTTAATATCAGTAATTTCATGTATTTAGACTTTTGAATCTAAGTTTAAGCGTTAGTTTTTTTCTTTGGTGTTTAAGCTTGAAAATTTCCCCACTAGTATAGCTACAATAACGGCTACATAAAATTGGCCTGTTACCGCAATAAGCATAGATAAGGACTGCGCCAATGGCAATTGCGGGGTAATATCGCCATACCCAGCTGTGGTTAAGGTAATCATAGTATAGTATACCAGTTCCATTTTAGAATCAGCAGTGCTATTGTAGGACCCTGGAGCATAAAGGTCAACAAAAGCAACAAGGCTACAAAACATTAAGCCTATGAGCAAATAACCATTAATAGCATCGACTAAGGCATATATGTCCACCTCTTTTCGGTGCAATAAATCCAAGATTACCCGAATAACAATATAAATAAAAAAAATATTTGTAAAAAGTTCTGCAAAATAATTAAGATAAATAAAATCTGTTGCACTCGTAGAGAGTTCAACCAAGATGGTGGCAATAGCAACCTGTGTCACTCTTGTGCTTATGGAATAACCGGCTAAGAGAATGATTGCTGACAATAATACAACCGAAATTATATGGGCTCGGAAAGTAAATAGCGGTATCAAAAAAATAAAAACAGCAAGACATAGTAACAATAGCACAGAGGATATGGATTTGTTATTTATTATATCACGCATGTCCTTCATCAGAAATGAATTCTTAAATTATATTACAAAGGTGGTCATTTGATTGCTTTAATCCACATGTTTTTTTCTTTTATTTAGTATCCATATGAAAAATGGTGGCAGTACAAACCAGGCCAAAGTCCAAACCATAGGACCCACAAAAGCTAATCCTATATTAACAACAGCAGTGGCAGGTTCCATAAAATTACTGCGTGTGATATTGTTAATATCCTCTTCAGTCAAAGATTCATTAATCATATTATTTTTTGAGGCATAAATCCAAGACCAAACGCTAATAAAACCAGCTAATGCCAAACTTGCTGCTTGTAGTGCCGGTGATGAATGTGTTTCTAAATCGGGGTCTGCAATGGCGAAAAATACATAGAGACAAACTAAAAATAGTTGAATAAGTGAAAGCGCCACATGGGTACCGTTAGTTTTAACTAAATTTTTAAATAAGCCGTTATTTTGATTCCAGTACATCAGTGCGAGGCCAGCACCAATAAAAATCCGTAAAAGTTCATTGGAACTGTCTGCCATATGCGATAATAGGCCATATTCTTTATGCGTCCATTCCATATCTTCTATTAGTGGAAGATAATTGGTTATCATATGAAAAAAAATAACCGCATAAACGATATCAATAAATCGTCTTAATCGATTTAAGTAAATGCTGTCTGGTAATTCTTGTAGCTGGTTAACCATAATATTTATTATTATAATTTCTATTCTATATACGTCTAAAACACAAATTCTACTAAAAAGCGCAGATCGTAAACCGTTCCTTTTGTTGGTCTTATCACATTCTTAAAAAATTGGACGCCCGTATTAAGGGTAGTTGTTTTTCCTAAAGGAAATTGGTACTGACCACCACCACCTAGTGGAAGGTAAACCGCTTCACTTGATGGTTTATTCCAATATACTGATACCCCATAAGGCATATAAATCAAATCAAAACGTTTAGCTATGTTATAGACTATAAAGGGTTTAATCATGAGCATGTTTACATCTTTACGTTCAGATGAACCGGCGAAAGACCAAAGTTGAAGTGCAATTGCTCCGGCAAATAATCGGCCATTTTCATATTCGTAATCAAAACTAGGCCCAATAGACCATTGCCCACTTCCAAGTGTTGGGTCGGCAGCGGTTGGTAACTGAGCCGCAAAACCTAGGGCTAAATGATGTTTACCATGATGTGCCTCCCTTTTGGTAAACCAAAAGCCCATAAGTAAATCATTAATACCATCTACGGCCTTGATATTTCCGCCTTCAATAGGGTTACCAACAGGTTGTCCAGGAATGGGTCTTGGATATTGATTGACTTCAAAATAAGAGATGTTCTTTACATTATACTTGCCTACTTTTAAAGTGCTTTCAAATTCTAAACCCAGAGTGCTGGCGTCATCTCCTGGGTCATTTAGAAAGCTGAAAAATGGCCATGTACGCTGAGAGTCTAATTTATAAATGGGTTGGTTACTTTCATGCGCATCATGTACTATCTCATGGTTTTCCTCTTGGCCCTGCAAAAATGAGCTAGATACTAACAGAAAAAAAAGGAATCGGAGAATGGATTGGAAAGTTTTCATTGGTGTTCGGTTTGCATTATGCTTTTGCCTTATATCCAGTATATAAATATAAAAAGCTTATTTTTTTCCACTACTAAATGGCATGGTATACGTAAAGTTTAAGCGGAAAGAATTTTGAACGGCTGGACCTTCCCAACTATTATATATGGCACTGGTTTGGTATTCGGCATAGGCATTAATAGAGCCTTTATCTAAAACCCAAACCTTACCAAAACGCAACCCAATGGGTAAATAGAAGCTTTTGCTACTCCAGTCATATTGGGCTACCATATCTCCATTTCCAGCATACAACCCAGAATCTCCAATTCTATAGTTCAAAAAGGGCGCTATGCCTAAAGGATTGGTAGTAGACGAGCCTGCTGGTAAAGTACGTGGGTCAATAGACCGCCATGATTGCGTTAATAATACCCCGTAAAACCAACGTCCAGAACTATTAACCAAGGCGCCTGAAAGCCCATATCCCCATTCATCTCTGGCAACTTTTTTATTACCAGGTAAGGTAACCATGGGACCAATACCGGTACGTCCTGTGCCCCAATCAAAGCTTTTAGGTATGATTAAAGCAAATATTTCTGTGTTTCCAAAACCATTATCACCCGTGTTTACATTTTCATAATGTCTTAGCGTCACTCGAGGTAAAATGGTTAGATTTTTTAATGGAATTGGTGCTACAATACGCAATTGGACATAATTATCTAAGCCCGCTGTTCTAGGAGCACCATTTACTATATCACTATGATAATCGGGCATGGATTGGTAAGCAAATTGAAAGCTCCATTGTGTGGCGGTAGCATCTAAAGCTTTGGTCGTGTCATCTTGTCCAGCTTCTTCGGTATTTTCTTCCTGCGAAAATGATATTAGAGATGAACAAAGTAAGAAAGTAAGTAAAAAATGTTTCATAATTATAAGCGTTAATTTTTAAGTTGTTTTGCAGATTTATTCCATCGGTATTGATAGGTTAGTGTCAAGGCGTCAAAATCACTGCCTCTTTCAAATCGTATTCCAGATACATAACCTATTTTAAAGGCATGCTGATTAAATGGTATAGCATAGTGTAAGCCAAAGCGCATGGCTGATATTTTTGAATCGCGATCTATATCGTTTACTATAACACGCCCACCTATACCATAACCTATATTCGCCGATATCCACATATTATTGGGTAGGTCTCTAATGAGGTGAAATTTAAATGTGTATAATGGTTTTTGTCCTAATTTGTTCCCATTTACATAGTTGTTATTGTTGGTAAATAGCCATATGCTGGCATAGGTTTCAATATTCCATTGGTCAAGTGATTTTGCAAAACCCCACTGTGGTTTAAAGGCAAATCTATTGGAGCCTAAGTTTACCAATTCATTAGGGTTATATTTTCCTGTTGGTATAATCACTTGTACACTAAATCCAGAAACCGCGTTAGGTTTATAATTCGCAAATTCTTTTACAGACATGGCTGGCGAATTCAAAAAGTTAAAGGATAAACGAATTCGTAAATCACCAAAGCCGTCTTGAGAAAACCGATCTGGTAATCCAACCACTTCACCATTCCAATCCCCAAACACATAGGGCAGTACAGCATCAATTTTAGCCGATTGACCAAAAAACTTAATGGATCTTATATAGGCAAAAACAAAGCTGTTTAGTCTAGCGTCTAAGCCATCAATGGGTAGGGAAGGGTCTAATAGGATATTACCGCTCGTGTATGCATAACTGCCTAAAAGAAAATTAGTCCCTACAGGTAAATTAGTAATCGCTCGGGGTTCTAAATCTTGCCCTAGCAGTGGTGTCCAAACAAAAAGGAAACAGAAAACAGAAATAAATAACTTAAAGCCTTTCATAACTCCTGTATTTTTAATGCTATAAAATTTTGTTTCCACACCGTTGTTATTGAAACAAAAACCGAATAAGAGAATATCCGGTTTTTGTTATATTCTTGATTAGAATTCTAGCAATGTGACTTATTTATCTCCCGCGCCTCTTGATACGGCTTCCATCACCTTGTCTAGGCTAAAACTTCCAGGTTTTTGCCTTGGTGGATATTCTTTGAAACTTTGAAGCCACTGGCCCACATAAGCAGCCGATGGTGCAATCATAAACATATGATCTACCCACCATTGCTCATAACCAATAGATTCTTCATGTGCTTTTTCAAAAGGATCCATTCTTAAATTGGCTACCATTGGTGCTCTAAGTGCCGTATAAGGGTTTCTCCAAACATCAATACCATCAGCATCTTGTTGTAAGAATGTAATTTTCCAATTGTTATATCTAAATGCAGCACAGCTACCATCGTCAGTCCAGTATAAAAACTCTTTACGTGGCCATTCAGCTTCACCTTTAAATGCAGGTAATAAGTTATAACCATCTAAATGTACTTTATAGTTTCTACCATTCACTGTTCTACCTTTTAATAGGTCTTCTTTCACACTCGTGTCTCCAGCAGCAGCTAATAATGTAGCCAGCATATCTTCATGTGCTCCAATCTCATTAATTACTGTGCCAGGTTCAATCACCCCAGGCCAACGAATAACCGTTGGTACACGGAAACCACCTTCCCATTGTGTTGCTTTTTCACTTTTAAACATGGTTGTTCCTCCATCAGGCCATGTAAAAACTTCAGCACCATTATCTGTAGAATACATAACAATTGTGTTATCCTCAATACCTAATTCTTTCAGTTTGTCCAATAATTGACCTACCATACCGTCATGTTCTACCATACCATCAGCATACACACCTAATCCCGTTTTTCCTTCAGATTCTGGTCTTAAATGCGTGTTTACGTGCATACGTGTACTGTTCCACCACACAAAAAATGGTTTATCAGCTTTTGCCGCCTCATCCATAAAACGCAAAGCTGCATCAGTAACTTCTGTATCCACAGTTTCCATACGCTTTTTTGTTAATGGTCCTGTATCTTCTATTTTACCATCAGCGTAAGAGTGAATAACACCTCGTGGTCCAAATTTTTCTTTAAATGGTGTGCCATCCGGAAAAACAAAATCATTAGGGTAATCAGGGTGTTCTGGCTCCTCTTCAGCATTTAAATGGTAAAGGTTTCCAAAAAACTCGTCGAAACCATGATTTGTAGGAAGCATTTCATCTAAATCACCTAAATGATTTTTTCCAAATTGCCCAGTTGTATACCCTCTAGCTTTTAATAATGTGGCAATAGTAGGGTCTTCTTTTTGCATCCCTTCTGGCGCTCCTGGTAAACCTACCTTGGTAAGTCCTGTTCTAATAGGAGATTGCCCTGTAATAAAAGCAGCACGACCAGCAGTACAACTCTGTTGGCCATACCAATCGGTAAATACAGCGCCTTCTTTTCCTATACGGTCAATATTAGGTGTTTTATAGCCCATCATACCCATATTATAGGCACTTACGTTAAATTGCCCAATATCATCACCCCATATCACCAAGATATTAGGTTTTTTGTTTTTTTGAGCAAAAGATCCAAAAACCATACAAAGGAGCATGGCCATAGATAAACTTGTTTTTTTCATAAAATTGATTTTTAATATTAATATGATTTAAGATAAATTATATAATGTGATTATTTGCTAATAACCTTAATATTTTTTTGACATTTTAGTTCGTTGCAATTTATGGTTTGGTAATCATAACCGGGCCCATAACCCCAGTAATGTATATTCTATCTTCATCAATTGGGATAAATAATCCTCCAGCCGTGTTAAAAATTGGATTATTACCCAAATTAGTAGTAGAGATTTCTTTACCGGTATCCCAATCCACGGTTTGTAAGGAATAATTTCCTTCTTCAGCAATAGTAAGTGTTACCGTATTGGCCGAAGCAGAAACAGGATAGAGTGCCCATTGCAACCCACGTTGTATTGTCCAATCGCTTTTTAGACTGTAGGTTTCCTTATCCCAACTCCATTTTTCTACGCCAGTAGGAGGTTGTCTAGTCACACCTGCAGTTAAAACCGTTTCAAAAATTGCTAGTTTGCCATGTTCATCATAGACAGGGTCTGGCCAAGCAGAAGCCATCATCATCACGCCATTTCCGTAAATATGTGGCGACCACTCAATAGTTGCAGGAACATCTATTTTAAGTTTTATCTGGTCTGCAATTCGTCTTGATTTGGTGCCTTCTTTTTGTTTGAAATCTTCAGGGATGTCATCGCGCCAAAATGCTACCGCACTAATATCATCTCCAGCATCGGCAACAAAAACTAAGTGGTCTTCATCGGGGCCATACCCCATTAAAGATGGTGTATTTCCTGAGCCTCTTGAAAGTGCTTTTGGATTGGGAACATAATCGTATTCTGATTTCCATGCGCCATCTTCTTCCTTATCCGATATTTTTTTACCATCCCATACAATCTTCCGCATGTACTTTGAGGTTACACAATAAATCCCCCCTTTATCATCGATACTAATACCATTATCTACTGCTTCACCTTCAAGAATAACATATTGCATATTTTCAAGGTTTCTGTCTAAAACCGCTATAATACCCGGCATCGCCACAGCAATATTACCATCATAGGTCATCCCTAATGCAAATATTCTACTTATTTGTTTGGCTTCTTCTGGTGTAACACCATCTTTGACATCAAATGCTTTTACAATTTCAATTTTAGAATTGATATCTCCAGGTGTTTTATCACTAACCTTGAATATAGAGGTTCCGAATCCGCAGAAATAGTTCCCTTCATGGTCCATCATGGTATATATACCATTTCCAATATTTGCCGAACTTTGCTTAATCGCTTTAACATGTTTTGCATAGGGCGGTAGGTATTTAGATTCATCGGTTCCACCGGAGATCATCTCATTAACGGTTGCTTCTATTTCGTTCTCAGAGGGTACGTCATAGTCATAGCCAGGCACCACCACTTCATCAACCCATTCAAAAGCGCCATTAGTGATTTTGATTTTTCCAATTTTATTGGTTCCAGAAACAAACAAAGCTTCCTCACCATTACCATAAGGACGATGTACTGTACCTATGGAAGTTACCCACGGTAACCATTGTGTGTTTTCTGCCTTAATGGCTATGTTTTCATTCCAAGTTGCCCATTTGGTAACGTCGCTTTGGGCAGGGTTTGAATGTACTGACGGATAACTACTATTCGCAATTAAGAAGGGATTAGTAGGAGGGAGTTGATAGCTCAATTCATTTGAAGTATTTTCTATAACTTTTTCTACCTTTTTACCGCTCTCATTTTTTTCTTTTTTCTGTTGTTCTTTACAACCTATAAAAGTGATTATTACAGTAAGTAATATTACTGATAAGTACTTGTTAAATTTTGAATTCATTTTTTTTATTAAGTTGTTAATTTTTGCTAATTGCTTGATACAAGAAGAGGTCAGTTTTAGCAAACTTCTTCTTCATTTTAATCTAATTTTGAAAAGTCTTTAACTTTATTAATAGTTGGAAATTTATAGGCATCATTAAAAAAATCTTTCTGAGCTCCATAGGCTCTCATGTAAGGAAACCACCCTCTACCTGACAATGTTTGTACATAATTGGCTTCCCAGCCTTTTGGTGGATCTCCAGGACCTAAAAGCATGGTGTACGATCCATCTTCATTGATTCTCAATCCTTCTGTTTTACTGCCTACTGTTGCTTTCCCGCCGTGCGCTCCTTTGCGATTATCAATGAGACATCGTGTATCTGTATCATATATCACAGTCGACCAAAATAATTCTGCCGGTACTGGTCCATTGATTTTTATAATATAATTGTTTCCACCTTGCAGACGGTTGCCTTCTTCATCCTCAAATTTCCCAATATAAGCCTGCGCCTTACCTGGCGTTGGTATGGTCATAGCGGGAGAGGTCGTAACAGCTTCATAATTGTACCTTGCTCTAGGATCAAATGTGTCATAATGTTTCATTCTCTGAGTGTTCTTTATACCATCGCCCCATTCTCCGCCAAGAATCATTCTCCAGTTATTCTGACGTAAAACACCTTCAAGTCTCTCATCGTAAACCAACGTTTTTGCCATTAGTTCACCAACCTTAGCTCCATCTTCAAGGATTTCAATTTGTTCAGGACTAGGATTAAAAGGTTTTCCTTTTTCAATTCCCAGATTTCTTAACCAATACATAAAGAATCGATCGCGATCTTGAACTTCTTCATTATTTATTGCCATATGTAGCACTTTCCAAAAATCGAGACCTCTTTGTTGATAATTCGCAAGAAATTTGTCATTTCCTTGGATTACTTTTTTTGGCTTCTTACTGCCATAATTATAAATTTCAACCTTGCCAATAAGTTTCTGAACTTGATCTGGTGCACCGAGCAATCTCAAAAGATAAAAAACCTGATTGGTATTTACTTTATGTAGAATCTGTCCGTCCTTTGTCTCGGGAATTAATTCAGGCGGTGTATTTGGCCCTATGAATACATGAGTACCGCCATTACCTGAGTTGGGCCCAAACAAACCAAGGTCTGTTATTCCCTGCTGCCACATGTCATCTACCAAACCAACCGCTAGTCCTTCAGGTATTTCTACAATAACAGCACCATCTTTTGTATTGGAAGCACCAAAATAATAATCAGTAGTTTCGTTTGCTGTAAGAAGTCCTCGTCGTTCATTAAATGTTTTTACAGAAAGAAGATCATTATAACCACAGCCATAAACTTCTCTATTACCCTCAATCCATGTGGTCATAGCGACAATTGGTAAACCCCATAGATACAGTTGAGAAGCTCTCTGATGATCCATAAGTTTAAATATTTTATCGCCTTCCCCAACTGCTGGAAAACTGTGATCAAGCTCATAATCACCGAAAAAAGTTTCGACGGTTCCTGTTACTGGCATTAAACTTTGGAATTCTTCTTCTGTTTGAATAACACTTGTCTTTTGTTGAGCAAAAATCGGTAACGAAAAGATAACTGCTGAAATGTAAATTAATATAGTTTTATTTTTCATATTTTTCATATTTTTCTAGAGTATATTCATTTCTATTTCAAGGAAACAACAAGCCTGTCTAAATTACCTGTGAATTTATTTTCACGGGTGAAGTGCTTTGAAACAGGCGTGCCTGTATCTTGTCCAACGTCAAAAGTCTCAGAAAGCGAGTATTGACCGGGGTGTGTGCGGTTTACCGGACCTTGGCCCACTTGTTCACCGTTTACAAATAGCGTTACTACTGCGGTCTTATCCTCATTAACTTCATAAACAGCTTTTAATACCACTTCACCTTTTGGAAGGGCAGTATTGGATTTAATAGTGAATCTGTCCTCGTTATAGGCATTGTATTCGTAAACTAAGCGGTTGTCTTTTACATATAACGTATAACCGCCATAAAGGCCACCAGCAGCCACAAGTACGCCACTTGCACCTTCTTTTGGCATATCGACATAGGCGGTTATGCTATGGTTTTTGTTTTTCACAGGAGGAGAATATGGCTCCGAAATTCGAACAGCACCTGGAGGATAGAATATGAATTCTTTACGCTGAGGAGCATATATTTTGGCCACATTAGAAAACCGCGCTCCTAAATCATCATATAGTGGGAATACATTATATTTCCAAGCTTCTTCTTCCCATGCCGCTTTTAAATCTTCCAGTTTCTCAGGAAACTTTTGGGACAAGTCGTTGGACTCTGTGAAGTCTTCTTTCACATTGTAAAGTTCCCAAACATCATCATCAAAAGGGTATGTTCCCGCAAAATCCCAAGGCATACGATTGCCATGAATGGTTACTGCTTTCCAACCATCCTTGTAAATGGCTCTATTACCATACATCTCATAATACTGGGTGGTGTGTTGGTCTGGGGCATCTGGTGCATTAAAGGAATAAGCAAAACTGCCACCGTCTATAGGCATTTGCTTAATACCATCAATCTCTTCCATGAAATCAAGATCTAGTACTTCTAAGATGGTTGGTGCAATATCAATGATATGGTGGTATTGATTGCGAACTTCTCCTTTACCTTTTATTCCAGCTGGCCAGTGAACGATTAATGGATCTTTAATCCCACCGTTATGAACCGTTTGCTTAAAATACTTAAATGGGGTGTTTCCTGCCAATGCCCAACCTGCGTGGTAGTGATTATCTGTTGCTTCTGATCCCCATTCGTCATAGCGGTCTAGGTTCTCTTCAAGGCGCGTTTGTTGGCTGTTAACAATGAGCATTTCGTTATGCGAACCTGATAAGCCGCCTTCACCACTAGCGCCATTGTCGGAGGTTAGAATGATGAGGGTGTTATCTAGTTTCCCTATGCGTTCTAGAGTAGCTAGCATGCGGCCAATCTCCATGTCTAGATGTTCTAGTTGGCCAGCAAAGGCTTCCATCTGACGCGCATACATGCGTTTTTCATCCGCGGTCAGTGAATCCCAAGCGGGGATTTCTTTATTACGTTCTGTTAGGGCAGACCCTGCTGGTATCACCCCTAATTCAAGCTGGCGTTTGTGTATTTTTTTTCTGGCTTCGTCCCAACCCATGTCAAACTTGCCCTTGTATTTTTCTATATATTCTTTGGGTGCATGATGCGGAGCATGCATACCTCCCGGCGCCCAAAACATAAAAAATGGTCGGTCTGGATCAATAGAAGCTTGTCCTGTTAAATAATGTGTTGCTTTATTTGAAAGGTCTGTAGATAAGTGATAATCTGGATTCCCACGAGAGGGTTCTATAGGCTCATGACCGGCATACATCACTGGGGTAAAGTTATTGGCATCGGCAGCCATAAAGGTGTAGGTATGATCGAAACCGTCATTCGTTGGCCAATACGTATATGGACCTATCTGGTGGGTTTGAAACCCTGGGGTATGGTCCCATTTTCCAAGAGCATAGGTTGTCCATCCGCCTTTCTGAGCGATTTTTGTGACCTCTTGTGCCTCCATAGGCACACGACCTGCATAACCAGGGAACCCCATAGCACTTAGGGCGTGGGAGCCCATTCCGATGGAATGTGTATTCCGTCCCGCAAGAATAGCGGCTCGCGAAGGTGAACAAAGTGCTGTGGTATGGAAGTTGTTGTAAAGCAAACCGCCTTTAGCAAGCTTGTCTATGTTAGGCGTTTCAGTTAAACCGCCGTAAGGGCCTAGCTGCCCATAACCCACATCATCCAAAAGAATGATAAGGACATTAGGGTCTTTACCTGTAAAGGTTTCCACTTCAGGCCAGTCTTCTACAGAGTCCTCAAAGGTCTTCGCAATTTTTCCTTTGAATCCCGCCATTCTTGGATCTTCTTCTTTTGAGGTTTCTTGCTTAGTTTGGCAAGAGAAAACCAAAAATGCGCTACACAGTAAGATTATATAGTTTTTCATTTTATTGTTATTCTTTATTGATAGTTTTAAATTGCTTTAGTTGAAACACTAGCTATGGTTAGCTACGATTATGTACTTAACCACCATGCTGAAGCATATGCTTGAGTAGCTCTTGTGATGGCCTGCCCGTTTCTAGTAGGCCGTACTTATTTTCATAGAGGCGTATGGCATTTTCTGTGGCGGGTTGCATTTTACCATTAATGTCGCCAGGATCAAACCCCATGCGCATTAATGATTTTTGTATTTCTAGTACCGTGCCAGATTCGAAATTTTCTTGCTGTTCCTCTTGTTTTTTTAAACGTTCCATTTCGGCTTTTTGCTGGGCTTTTTGAAGTCTTTCACGTTCAGCTTGTTGTCGCGCATAAGCTGCCTGTTGTGCTTCGCGTTGTTTTTTCTCTTTAGCACCTTGTGCAAGCCCCACCACACCACCAATTATAGCGCCTGTTTGAGCACCATCACGTCCTCCAACTAGTGAGCCAAGTGCGGCACCACCTAAGGCACCTCCAAAAGCTCTACCTAATGCCTGAGCTTGTACTGCTGATTGAAATATAACCCCACAAAGCAGGAAGGTTAACGTAACAATGATTCTTTTTTGTTTTGTTTTCATGGTGCTACCTTTTTACCGTTTTTCCATGTTTCTTCTTTTGTTTTTCCATTCTTAAGATTAAAAACAATGATGCCGTCTGGCTCTCCGTTAACAAACTGACCTGTAGCAACGTCACCATCAAATGCAGTAAAAACACCTTTTCCATTAGGTTTTCCGGCCTTAAATGCACCTTCATATTGATCACCTTGAACAGTTTTTAACGTTCCAGTACCTTCCGCCAGTTCATTTTTAAATTGGCCTATATAAGTATCGCCATTAGGAACTAACAGTGTGCCTCTTCCTTGGCGCTTGCCATTTTGAAAATCACCATAATACTCTTCGCCTTCAGGCGTTATTTGATGACCTTCGCCATGAGGCAGGTTGTTTTTCACTTCGCCTTCATAACTACTTCCATCGGCAAGTGTTGCTTTTATGTAGCCATTCATATGATCGTTTTTGAAGTCGCCTTCAGCGCGACTCCCGTCAGGGAAAATGAGTAATCCGCGACCATGCATTTCACTATTTTTAAAATCACCGTTGTATTGCGCAAAACCATCTTCTACTTCAAAATAAAGTTTACCCATACCTTCTGCTTTGCCATTAGCCATAGTTCCTGTAAAGCGTCCTACTATTTTGCCGTTTTCAAGCCAAACAAGTACACCGTTCCCAGAAGCTTTACCTTTGTCATCGCAGGTTCCAGACCAGCTGATGCTTTCGTTTTCTGTTGGTGAAGAATTCCAAATACTACAGCCGGTAATGGGGTCTTTAAGCCAGACGCCTTCTTCACTAGATTTGTCCTTATCCTGTGCATTGCCATGAGGTATACAATACATGGTGAACACAAGGGTAATAATAACTATGAGCTTTTTTTTCATAATATAAATGCCATTGAAAACAGCCTACTAAAAAGCAGGCTGTTTTTAGTTGTTTTATTCTCCAACCAAGACCGTTAATTTTTGTAAGGCCGTGTTTTTAAATGGTACTGCGTAGGTATCTTCTATAATAGGAGATCCTGTGTCTTGACCAACATCAAAGGTTTCCTCTATACTATAGGTGGCCGGTATGGTTTTAGGAATTTCTACTTTCCCCACACTTTTTCCGTTTATGAAAAGTTCGGCATCGCCTTTAAACTCACCTGTTTTTGTAAATACCATTTTTAATTCTGATTTACCAACAGGAACATTCTCAGAGGACATGAGTACCGTTCTGTGCCCTATATAGTTATAGATATATATTAATTGATTATCTAAAATCATGAGTGCATATCCAGACGTACGGCCGCCAGCTGTGACTAGCATACCATCTGCACCAGAGGCAGGAATTTCCATTTCTGCAATTAACTCATGAGATTTGTTTTTCACTGGAGGTGCCACCGACTCATGCACACGAATTGCCGCAGGCGGCCAGTACACCAATTCTTTTTCTTGAGGAGCTGCTTGCGCTTGCATTTTTGCTAAACGCGGCCCTACATCGCCATCTATAGGTAATACATTGTTTTTGAGTGCCTCTTCTTTGAAAAGCGCTCTAAGTTCAGCGAGTTTTTCAGGATACTTATCGGCAACATCATGACTTTGAGAAAAATCCTCTTTTAAATTATAAAGCTCCCATTTATCATCCTCTATAGATCCCGTGGCATTAAGTACCCATGGTCTTTTGCCTCTGTGCAGCGTTACTGCTGTCCAACCATTGGCATAAATAGCACGGTTACCAAATAGCTCATAGTACTGCACATTGCGGGTGTCTTTTGCTTTTGGTTTATTAAACGAATAGTTCATAGGCACCCCATCAAAAGGCATTTGTTTTACCCCATCAATAACCTCTGGAGCTTCAACACCTGCAGCTTCAAGAATGGTAGGGGCAATATCAATAATGTGATGGTATTGTTCTCTTACTTGTCCGTTATTTTCTTTGTCAATACCCTTTGGCCAAGAAATAACCATGGCATCTGCATTACCACCTCTATGAGCAGATTGTTTGTAATATTGAAATGGCGTGTTTCCCGCTTGGGTCCATCCAGCAGTGACGTGCCAAACACCCACTTTATTACCCCATTCATTGATATATTGGCTATTGGTTTCATAAGGAATATTAGGGACACCATTAAAGAAACCATTTTCATTAAAGGTACCGTGTAAACCACCTTCTCCAGAGCCGCCATTATCAGATGTAAAAATCACCACGGTATTATCAAGCTCTCCAATTTTTTCAAGATATTCTAAAACACGACCAAACTCATAATCAGTATAGGCTAACTGACCAGCAAAAGCTTCCATCTGTCTGCCATATAATGCTTTTTCTTGATCATTAAGCGTTTCCCAGGCAGGAATGGTTTCGTCTCGAGGCGACAATTTAGTGCCTTTAGGTACAATACCCATTTCAATTTGGTTGGCCAATATCAGTTCTCTTGCCTTGTCATATCCCATACTGAATTTACCTTTAAACTTTTCTACCCAGTTTTTTGGTGCTTGGTGTGGGGCATGAACTGCGCCAGTAGCCCAGAACATACAGAAAGGTTTTTTGTGGTCTGATGCTTTTAACATTGAAATCCAATTGATTGCTGTATCCGCCATATCTTCATTGACGTGGTATCCGGGTTGGTCATAATTGGGTTGCATAGGGGTGTGGTCTGTCCACATGATGGGATTGAAATTATTCATGTCACCAGACATAAAACCATAAAAGTGTTCCCAACCATCACCAGAAGGCCATCTGTCAAATGGTCCTGCAAAGGTACTTTCCCATTGCGGGGTGTGATCCCATTTACCAATAAACATGGTAGACCAACCTTCTCGTTTTAAGATTTCTGAAAATCCTTTAGCCGATTCAGGTGGGTGGGCATTGTACCCTGGAAACCCCATAGCTGTTAAGGAATGTGATCCCATACCAATATTATGGTGATTACGCCCAGCAGCAATGGCTGCTCTTGAGGGCGAACATAATGCCGTAGTATGGAAGTTATTATAGCGCAAGCCATTATTAGCCAATTTTTCTATTGTCGGCATGGGTGTTAATCCGCCAAAGGCACTAGAATGTCCGTAGCCCATATCGTCAATTAACCAAATTAATACATTTGGAGCTCCTTCTGGAGCCGTCACTGGATCTGGCCAATATTCTTCTGAATCGGCTAGAGTGGTACCAATTTTACCTTTAAATTCCTTATCCTGAGCATCAATTTTGCTAAAAATTAAAAGCCCAGTAATAAGAAGAAATAGTTTAAATGATTTCATACTGTTGTTGTTTATTGTTTGATTTTAATAGTTTGTTCCTGTTTTAAGTGTTTGGGGCGTCAAATGGTTTGGTTTCATAAATAACAGCCTCATTTAAATGGCCTAATACTTTTACAGCCCCAATGAGATTCTCATAAATAGGACTGTCTAGGTCTTGCTGCATGTCGGTTTTATTAGACCACTGCTTGACGAACTCAAAAGATTTGGTGGGAGATTCTATACGCGAACCGTAAAGTGTAAACATGGGCCATTTAACTAACCTGCCCATGGCAATATCAAACTCGTAAAGCTTGTCTTTGTGGATTTCGAACTGTAAAAGCAGCATGTACATCTTGGTTGATGGTTTGGTTATGGCCATTCAATGGCAAGTTGCGTGCCAAGACGAAATGTTAAAGAATGTTAATTTTTAAGTATCTGATAATTAGCTGCTTATAATTTGTATTTTTATTTTTATCAATTTTAGAGATTTGTTATATACCGTTTAGCACGACATATCGTGACTTTATATCGTGTTTTTTCGGTGCAAATGGTATTATAAACTCGGGGGATTTATGTTTAGTATTGATGCGCTAAGCGAAGCTAAAAAGGCCTGTGATGGATGTTTTGGTATTCGATAAAAGCGGTTTAACTTTGTTTCATAATCTCTAACTTTTTCATTTTAGATCGCAATGTACTGGCTGGAAGATTTAGTATTTGAGCAGCGCCATTTTTACCTGAAATTTGCCAATTGCAGTGTTCTAAGACATGTATGATATGCTTGCGTTCGCAATCTGCTAGAGTGTCCAGCGTTGCATTTTCATTAGAGCTTTGGTTGGCAACATGGTCCTTATGTTTTGGTAGGGCTTCAGCTAGCTTTAATTTGCTGCCATCGGAAGTGATTATTGCGCGTTCAATAATGTTTTTTAATTGCCTGATGTTCCCCGGCCAACTATGGTTGGTCAAGTCGTCCATTAATGTTTGTGATATTTGTTTAACCTGCCTTGTATATTTTCTATTAAACAAATTAATAAATGCGTCAATGAGCAATGGAATGTCTGCTTTTCTATTTCTTAGTGGCGGAATTGTAACAGGGAATACATTAATACGATAGTATAAATCTGATCTAAATTGTCCTTTTTCAACAAGTGTTGCTAAATTCAAATTAGTGGCGGCAATGATACGCGTATCAATTTTAATAATTTTCTCAGCGCCCAGACGTTGTATTTCACCTTCTTGTAAAACCCTTAAAAGCTTGGGCTGAAGTGCCAGTGGTAATTCTCCAAATTCATCCAGAAATAAGGTGCCTGTATCAGCCAGCTCAAACATGCCGCGTTTTAATTTGTCTGCCCCAGTGAATGCTCCTTTCTCATAACCAAATAATTCACTTTCAATTAATTCTTTGGGAATGGCAGAACAATTTATTTTTATAAAGGGTTTGTCACTACGTTTACTTTTTTTATGAATTTCATTGGCAAAGAGTTCTTTTCCAACACCTGTTTCGCCCTCCAGAAGTACAGGGACATCTAATGGAGCGACATCTTCTATACGGTTCATGACATAATTAAAATTCGGGCTTTCTCCAATAAGTTGATTTGAATCGTTTAAGAAGGTTGACTCATTTTTGAGTTGAATGTTTTCTTCCTGCAGTTTGTTTTTTAAGATTTCTAAATCTTTATTAGCAATACGCAGGTTTTCCTCTGTTTCTACTAGAGAGGTGATGTCTTGACCAAATAAGTATATATAACTGTGTGCTTTTGAAGTATGTGAAGCTTTCACTTTTACAAAGGACCATGCAATAGACACTTCTTTATGCTGTTGTGTGCATTTGGAAATAATATTGCCGGTGATATTGTTTTCATTAAACACCTGTGCTTCAAAGGCATCGCTAGTATCTCTAGAAATGAGTTTTTTGAAGTTGGTTGTTTTTATAAGGTCCTCAGTAAGGAAAGAACTTTTAAAAAATGTATTTGCGTACAGGATGTTTCCGTTGAGATCAATAGAGGCCACTATGGTATTGGTTTGATCTAGGATGCAATTTAGATTGTTTTTATAAAACTGTATTGACTTTTCAAGCTTCGTTTTTTCCAAGTCATGAGAAACCAAAATAACCAATTGCGTGCCAATAATAAATACAGGAAACAAGTCTAAATAGGTAAAACTGAGTACCTCGCGCCAAGGTAAAGCATTACCAAAATAATTATAGAGTATTTCTTCGGTAACAAATAAGGTGTAATAAATGGTTACAAAAACCAGAGGGTATACTATTTTTCTTGTGGTTTTTAGCATGTTTTTTAAGGCGAGGTAGCAACATGTTATGGTTAATATGTAGGCCGTATAACTGAATACATATTGAAGGCGAAACCATCCGAATTGGATACCAAAAAAGGTGGTGATATAGTAACAGAGCCCGAGAAAGGTGATGCCCCAAAGCAGGGGTTTGTTTCTATATTTTGCTTCATAACTAAAATACCAGGGAAATAAAACAAACATGCAAACCGCAATAAGTAATGTGAGTTTACCGGATATCTCTGTAGATTTAAGTATGAAATAGACCCCAGCAGCTATAGCAAACAGGCCAAAAAATAAAGTAGACTTATAATTGCGTTCAACCAACCCAAGCCATAAATAGGATATCCCTGTGGTAATGGCGAAACCTGCGAAAAAAATAAAAATATAATCAGACATTTATTTTAGCTTTTATCAAAGAGAATGGATGGGTTGTTTAAAATATTTAATATTAAGGGTGTACGATGAAACATGTTAATAGCTATTCTATTTTGATACTATGAGTTTGATTTTGATTCGTAAGGCGGCAAATAATAAGGTTGTAAAAGGACTCAACCAATTGAATATGGCATAAATAAAATACTCGCCCACATCTACGCCTAATACGCCAGACTGGTAGGCTCCACAGGTATTCCAAGGAATTAATACAGAAGTAACAGTTCCTGAATCTTCAAGGGTTCTACTTAAGTTTTCTGGGGCTAGGCCTTTATCTTCATAGGCTTTTTTAAACATTTTACCTGGGATAACAATAGCTAAATATTGATCGGAAGCAATAGCGTTTAGTCCTAAACAGCTAATTACAGTACTAGCAAATAATCCAAAAACAGAAGAGGCTACAGCCAATAGCGCGCTTGTGATTCTAGAAAGGGCACCAATACCATCCATAATACCGCCGAAAACCATAGCGCAAATAATTAAAAGGATGGTCCAAAGCATGCCCTTTATGCCGCCAGCGGCAAACAAATCATTCAGTTTTTCATTATCTGTAGTTATTTGGGTATCTGTAAAAATGGATGTTATTACAGCAGATAATTGGGAATCTCCTAAAGCATTTAAAATCTCAGGTTGAAAAATAAAAGCGAATAGAGCTGCCAATAGAACACCCGCACTTAAGGCTAAAAGTGGTTTCGTTTTTAAAAGAATTAAACCAATCACGCATAGGGGGACTAAAAACAACCAAGGTGAAATATTAAAAGTGGCATCTATGGTGTCTAATAAATGACTTAAATCTGCACTGCCTGAGGTGTCAATGGTAAAGCTTAAAACAGAAAAAACCACCAAGGTTACCAGTATCGTTGGAACCGTAGTAATGGTCATGTATTTGATATGGCTAAATAAATCGGTGCCAGCCATTGCAGGAGCCAGGTTTGTAGTATCACTTAAAGGAGACATTTTGTCGCCAAAATAAGCCCCAGATATTACTGCTCCAGCAATCATACCGGGATTAATACCTAAAGCATTCCCAATACCAATAAGCGCAATACCTACGGTGGCCGATGTGGTCCATGAACTACCTGTTGCGATTGAAATGATAGCAGAGATGATAACCGATGCTGGCAGAAATATCTCCGGACTTAACACTTGAAGGCCATAATAAACCATGGCCGGAATAACGCCACTAACCAACCAAGTACCACCCAAGGCGCCAACTAAGCACAAAATGAGTATGGGAATAAAAACGCTTTTTAAGTTTTCCCAGATTTCAGAACCCATGAGGGTTAGCGGTACTTTATTATAAAAACCTACAACCGCTGCTATGGCACCACCAATGAGTAAAATAAATTGATTGGAATAATCGCCTAATAAAGCACCCTCAGCAAACATGATATTGTAAAATAGGAGGCCCATTAATAAGACAACTGGCAATAGGGCTTCTGAGAAACTAAGCGCTTTATTTTCAATAATAGTTTGTTGATTAGCCTTGAACTCAGAAATATTCTTTTGATCTTGCATTTAGAAATAAATTGGTCTCGTAATGTTACGATTTTCAAGCAATGTATGCAAATGAAAATAGTTCCTTACTTTTGCTGCTCATCAAAAATCAAGGATGGATTCAATAACCCAAATTGTTCTAGGCGCGGCTTGTGGAGAAGCGGTTTTAGGAAAGAAAATAGGAAATAAGGCATTACTATTTGGTGCTATTGGGGGAACCATACCGGACTTAGATGTCTATGTGGGGAATTTGTTATATGGTAATGCCATTGATGCCATGCTTTTTCATCGTGGATTTATGCACTCCATATTCTTTTCTGTTATTGCAGCTTTGTTACTTGGTTGGGTGGTGCATAGATTATACAATACACGGCAGAGGCGGGGTAATACCACAAGGCAGGATTGGATTGCCCTGTTTTTTTGGTCGCTTTTTACCCATCCCATATTGGATTGTTTTACACCCTATGGCACCCAGTTATTTGCGCCTATAAGTCATTATAGAGTGGCATTTAATAATATAGCCGTTGTAGATCCTTTATATACGTTGCCTTTTTTAATCTGTATGATTGCCGTGATGTTTTTTAATAGGACATCACCTAAGCGGAAAATTTGGTTAAAATTGGGGCTGACTATGAGTTCGCTGTATATGCTTTTTACGGTAGGAAACAAACTCTATATTGACGCCTTATTTAAATCATCAGCCGAAGACAGTCAAATAGATTATATCCGGTTTAGTGCACAGCCTTCTATTTTTAATAACATATTGTGGTATGGCATTGCGGAAACTGCAAACAGTTATTATGTAGCAGATTATTCCTTATTTGATACCGATACAAAGTTTTCAACATTTACTAAAGTAGCCAAACATCGTGATTTAAAGCCAGCTGAATTTGAAGATGTTGCAAATCTTGCTTGGTTTAGTAATGATTACTACAGTGTTTATAAATTGGATGACGAGACCTATCGCTATAATGATTTACGCTACCCGCTTTTAGATTTAAATGACCCAGATTCATCGGTATTTAGTCTTATCCTTTATAAAGAAAAGGAGAGATTGAATATGAAACCTTTTAAGCCCAAATTTGGTAAACTTAGTGATGCTCTGGCCACACTTTGGAAGCGGATAAAAGGTATTTAACGTGAGTTATGTACAAGCTATCCAATACCTTTTGCAGGTTTTTTTATTGTACATGAGATGCCATAGTTTCTTTTAAAACACCTATGCTTAGCATACAGGATTTTATGGTGTTATAGGTACGTTCAATATCGGCATCTAGACCTATGGAAAAACGGATAAGCCCATCAGTTAATCCCATGTCTTGTTGCTCTTCTTTAGGGATTTCAGAAGATGTAGAACTTCCTGGTGCGCTAAATAAGGTTTTGTAAAAACCCAAACTCACCGCAAGATATCCTAAGTTTTTATCCTGCATCATTTCCATGAGTTCATTGGCTTTGTCTAAGCTGCCCACATCAATAGTTAGCATGCCTCCAAAACCATAGGCTTCATTCATCATGCGCTTAAAGAGTGTATGTGAAGGGTGTGATGGAAGCCCTGGATACACCGTTTTTAAGCCATCTGATTCAAACTTTTTAGCTAGAAACATGGCATTTTTACTATGCTGTTGCATTCTAATATGTAAGGTTCTTAAATTTTTTAAAACAGAAGCTGCTCTTAAACTATCCATGGTTGAACCTAAAAGCATGGATGCACCATCATTCACATTGCGCAGTGCATTGATAAAGTCTTGGGTACCGCATGCTACGCCACCAACGGTATCACTAGTTCCATTTATGAATTTAGTCAAACTGTGTATCACCACATCAGCACCCCATACCGCTGGAGAAATGGAAAGGGGAGAAAACGTATTGTCTACCACCAGTTTTAAGTTGTGCTTTTTTGCTATTTCTGCCAAGGCCTTAATATCGGCAACTTCTAGAAGCGGATTACTCACAGATTCACAATAAATGATTTTAGTCCGGTCGGTAATTAATGCTTCAACTAAATCCAATTTAGTAATATCCACAAAATTGGTGTGGATATTAAATTTTGGCGTAAAGTTTTTCAAAAACGCATAGGTACCGCCATAAATGGTTCGACTAGAAATAATATGATCTCCTGCACCGCATAGTTGTAAAATTACTGGAGTAATAGCCCCCATACCTGAAGCTGAAACATTAGCTGTTTCTGTGCCTTCCATGGCTGCTAAAGCTTCACCAAGATACAGATTGGAAGGTGAGGAGTGCCGCGAGTATAAATAACAACCGTCGGCATTGCCTTCAAAGGTATCAAACATTGTTTTTGCTGATAGAAAGGTATAGGTTGAAGAATCAGAAATGGACGGGTTGACACCTCCAAATTCACCAAAGTATTGTAAATCTTGTATGTTGTTTGCGGGTTTAAAAGCCATGGTATCTATTGTGTTTATGCTATTCAAAATTCGTGATAAATTGAATATTAATCAATACAAATCCTATATTGTAGAAAATAAAACTGAATTTATTATTAAATTTAGATTTAATATCTGATATGGCTCCAATAAGGCCCTTGCTGATGAAAAATGTTCCTTTTATGGGGTGTGATTCTATCTATAAAAGGGTCTAGAATATGGATGTGGAACGCTTTAATAAAGACAATTATTAAATAAATTTTGTTCGATGATAGAACAATCTTGTTTGGTTTATTAATAAGACGTACCTTTTTAATGTGCTAATAATGAAAATTTAAGGATATCATTAAGCGCAGTGTTTTTGTTATTTGGGGAATACATATTGTGTTGTTTGCTTTTTATAAAACAACGGTTTTAATTGGTGTAGTTCGCCTAAAATTTGATTAAAATTATAGTTATGAAACATCCTATTCTTTTCCTTTTAGGTTTATTTTTTACAGGCGTATATAGTCAAGAGCGGATCTTAACCTTTGCCTCAAAAGATTCTATAAATGGACAGGCTCAATTTAAAGGCAGTTTTGGTGCTAACATAAAATTAAACGGGTATTATGATGTTTATGGGGGCTTACAGGATAGTGAAACCTTTAATGTAGGCGCCATAAATGTATTTGGCACTGATGATTCTGATAGTTTCAAAGTAGATATGTATCAAACACAAATGAAATTTGAATCTACCATAGTCACTAAAAATGGAGATGATATTTATGCGGTTGTTGAGTTTGACTTTTGGGGTGGTAACGGCAAAATGCGGTTAAGAAAAGCCTATGTAGAATTCAATCATTGGCAAATAGGTCAGGGTTGGGCCTCTTTTGGAGATGAAGCACTATGGCCAAATATATTAGAATGGGAAGGCCCACCTTCTGGGGTTTGGGTGCGTAGCCCGCATATTAAATATTTCAATACCCTTGGGAGCAATCCCAATTGGCGCTATATAATTGCATTAGACGCTCCAATAACAGATTATAATAGATATGATGAGATAGAACCATTGATTGGGGATGCGTATCAAACCACCCCCGACCTAATTTTAGGAATTAAACATGAAAAAAATTGGGGCCATTTAAGAATGGCAACTATTTTTAGACATATCAATTACGAGTACGATAGTGAGAAAAGTTCATTTTTTGGATATGGCCTCTCTTTTTCTGGTAGACTGGCTAAAGCACAAAATAATTTTCAATTCCAAGGCACTGTAGGAAAAGGGATAACCTCATATATTACTAGTATAGCAGGTTTTGGCTATGATGGGTTCCCTACAATTAATGGAGAATTAGATGCAACACCTTCTTATGGTGGCTGGATGGCTTATGAGCATTTTTGGACCCCCAAATTACACACAAACCTTGTGCTGGGATATACTAGATTCTTTACAGATGATGTTTCTAGAGTATTGGTAGCTCAAATAGAGGATGTTGATACCGTTGTGCTTAACGGCAATATAAACCATGTGCATACCTATGGGATTGTTAATATTATGTACGATCATTTTACCAGAATGACCTATGGTTTGGAGCTTGATTTTGGTACCAAAAAATTAGATATTGATGGTACAGTAAATGATAACCAATTGGTTTTGACTAAAAAAAGAGATGCCATGCGTATAAGTTTTGGCTTGATGTTCTATTTTTAAAACGCTAAAGTTGTTTTATACAAGGCCTTTTTTAAACGGTTAAACAAGGTTTAGCTCATAAAAAAGGGTTTGGGTTTATAAATTAGATATGGAGCAGTTAAAACTGGCAGATTCATCAAAGTACTGCAAATGTTGGATTTGATTTTAAATGTATTGTAAGTTGAATATTAATCAGTTATAATTGTTTATCGTAGAAAATAAAACGGCATTTGTAAATTTCTTTAGATTTAAAATTGTAATTTTCCTTTGATGAAGTCTCAGCATACAAAAAAACAATTATGATATTTGATTCCACTGATAAAAAGTTGTTGGCCTATTTACAACAGGACAGTAAGCAAACCAATAAAGAACTTTCAAATAAGTTAGAACTTTCTGTTACGGCTGTTTATGAACGTATAAAAAAGTTAGAAAAAGCAGGGTTTATAGATGGTTATATAGCCATCGTTAACAAAGAAAAAATAGACAGGAATTTTGTGGTGTTTTGTCATATAAAACTGGTAAAACATAGTCAAGATTTTGTGATTAGTTTTGAAAAGGAAGTGAATAAAATTAGCGAGGTCTTAGAATGTTATCATGTTAGTGGTGAATATGATTATTTACTCAAAGTTATAGTTAAAGATATGGCTGCTTTTAGAACCTTTATGGTTGAACGGCTCACCACCATTAATCATATTGGGAGTACCCAAAGTATGTTTGTGATTAACGAAGTAAAACATGACACCGCTATTACATTATAATATGAATACACTCAAATACAAAAACCTAGAGTGCCTTATTATTTTTGTAATCATTCCTATAAGCTTTGTTTTTAACTATTCGCCTTGGGTTAAATTGGCGGTAGGTGTTTTAGGATTTGTTTATGTAATCTATGTGATAACCGCAGTAGAAAAACTACCCTTTAAAATAGCAAAGCGGATCCATTGGATGCCCTTTGTGAAGTCGGTCTGCATTAAATTTATAATAATCGCCGCAATAACCACAGCATTTGTTTGGGATGCCAATAAAGACTTACTTTTTAATGTGCTGGTTAATAAGCCCAAATTATGGGTGTTTATAGTGTTTGTTTATAGTGTGTTTTCTGTATATCCCCAAGAACTATTATATAGAACGTTTTATTTTAAAAGGTATCCCAATCTTGTTGAAAATAAGGTTTTATATGTGGTATTGAATGCCTTTTTGTTTGCACTTGCGCATTTGTTTTTTAAAAACATGTTGGTTTTAGTGCTTACTTTTTTAGGCGGTATTGTATTTGCTTTAACCTATCAAAACACAAAATCAACGCTATTGGTCACTATAGAACATGCTATTTATGGCTGTTGGCTATTTACGGTTGGTATGGGGGATATGCTAGGTTTTCCTTCTTAAGGTTTGAATGTATTCTTACAATAAAAAAAAATACTATATTAGTTGTCCTATAACTAAACCCAATTAACCATGAAAAAATTACCTTACATTATTTTAGGTTTTGCTGTTGGAGCCCTTTTAACCTATTATTTTTGTCCGCGCCCAGAGGATTCTGAGGCTACAGAAACCGCTGCGGAAAAAGGCATTGAAGCACAGGAAGCACCAGCGCTTGTTAAACCTCGAGGCGTGATTACTGTTAAAGAGGCCATAGCATTAAATGACAACTGGACCAAATTTAGAAAAAAAGCGGTAGACTCGGCTTCTAAGAAAGAAGGCAGAGCTATAGACAGGCGTTCTGTTGGCTGGGCAGTTAAAGACATTAGAGATTATCTTAACTGGGCAGAGGCGGAATCTGAAAATCAAGGCTATGCAATGGATAGTATTTATGTCTATCTTGGGGTGTATGGCAAAAAAGCACCAAAAAAGAAAGCGAATTACACCACCATGTTTATAGCGCCTAAAGGCCATAAACTTACCGCTGAAGCCAGTAGTTTCCCTCTAATGAGTCTTCAAGTACCTAATATACCACCTTTAAATGAAGGCACAGGAAGTGGAGGTTACCCATGAAAAAAGTTTATTTAAAGTAATAATGTAGTTATGCAAATAGGTGTATTATATGTTATTACGACACATTTTGTAGAGTTTTTAGCGGCGTTTACAGGATTATTTTTTTACTCTAAATTTAAACCTTATCCCGCTAAATACTTTATTTGGTTTTTATGGTATTTAAGTATTTGCGATTTATTAAATGTATATGTTTATTTTGCGCATCCAGACCGGTTTTTACATTTTTTAATAGGCACTGGGCTTGAAAAAAATTATTGGTGGACAACAGTGTATTGGAAAATTGGCGCCATTTTATTTTTTAGTTTTTATTATTATAAAATTTTGAAAACTAAGCGGTTAAAAAACGGTGTGAAGTTTGCTGGTATTTCTTTTTTTGTGTATGCTTTAGTTTGTATTGTCTTCAATTGGAATGATTTTTTTATAAAATTTTTTCCTTCAATAAGTGTTTTTGGTGCTGCCATTATTTTTTTGTGTACCACGTTTTATTTTTTAGAAATTCTTAATAGCCCATCCATATTAACTTTTTATAAATCGATTAATTTTTATATTAGTGCAGCCATTTTTATCTGGTGGCTCATCATAACACCCATTGTATTTTTTGATATTTATCTTGTTTATGATATAGAAACGTTGAATCAAGATTTAGATTTTGTATTTGTAAGAAGACTAATTTATCTTTCTTCTAATGTTATCATGTATTTAACCTTTACCTTTGCTTTAATATGGTGCAGACCGGAGAACGATTAGTGAGTACAGCCGCAGAGCGTTATTTATTGGTGTATATGGTCGTGGTTTTAGTGGTCATTACGGCACTGGTTATTGTGTTTTTTGTGGTGTTTCAAAAACGTAAGAATAAATTATTAGAAGAACGCTTAGCGCAAGAAAAGGCCTTTGAGGCCGAAATAGCAAAGGCACAAACAGAAAGCCAGGAGCAGACCTTGAAAAATATTGGTTGGGAGCTTCATGACAATATTGGGCAGTTGCTGTCATTTGCTAGTATGCAACTCAGTATTTTAAAAATGAATGTTGAAGATGAGGTTAAAGAAAAATTTGCGGACACCTCTGAAGCTTTAAAAGAAAGTTTGGCTGAAGTTAGGGCCTTATCTAGAACGCTAAATCACGAGGTTGTATTGAACAATGGTTTTGTACCATCCATTAGAACTGAAATGAACCGTTTAAAAAAGATGAAATTCAAGTCGGCTGAGCTTATAATTCAAGGTGATACGGTGCCTTTTTCCGATAGAAAACATGAAATAATACTCTTTAGAATTATTCAAGAATTTTTGTCTAACTCTGTCAAATATTCTGAGGCTCAAAATATTAGTATTGTATTAGATTACCGTCCCGAATCTCTAATGATTACCGCCAAAGATGATGGCAAAGGATTTGATCTAGAAACGCAAAGCAAGGGTTCTGGATTAATTAATATGGAAAGCAGAGCGGCTTTAATTCATGCGCAATTCCAAATAAATTCTAAACCTGATACCGGGGTTGAAATGGTTTTAGATTATCCGTTAAATTAAAACGTTTTTGTCATTTCGACGCCAGGAGAAATCACATAATATAGGGAACAAACCGTTCTAAAGGGCATTGTAATGCGATGTCTCAATCGTACCTCATTTCGACATGACTAAAGGATTTATTTATATTAGTTAAGTCATTTCGACGTTTGGAGAAATCACATAATTCATGGTACAAAGCGTTCCAAAGCGCATTGTAATGTGATGTCTCAATCGTGCCTCATTTCGACATGACTAAACGGTTAATTAGTAAGCGGTAAGTCATTTCGACGCCAGGAGAAATCACATAATACAGGGTACAAAGCGTTCCAAAGCCCACTGTAATGCGATGTCTCAATCGTGCCTCATATCGACATGACTAAACAATTTATTAGTATTAGTTAAGTCATTTCGACGCCAAGAGAAATCACATAATACAGGGTACAATGCGTTCCAAAGCCCACTGTAATGCGATGTCTCAATCGTGCCTCATTTCGACATGACTTAAAGATTTTTTGTATTAGCTAAGTCATTTCGACGCAAGGAGAAATCACATAATACAGGAAGCAAAACGTTCCAAAACTCATTGTAATGTGATGTCTCAATCGTGCCTCATTTCGACATGACTAAAGGATTTATTTATATTGGGTAAGTCATTTCGACGTAAGGAGAAATCACATAATATAAGGAGTACAACGTTCCAAAGCATACTGTAATGCGCTGTCTCAATCGTACCTCATATCGACATGACTAAAGGATTTATTTATATTGTGTAAGTCATTCCAACAAGACAAAAGATTTATTTATATTACTTAAGTCATTTCGACGCCAGGAGAAATAACATAAGGCAAGGAGCAATAACAACATATTATCAGGAAAAATTTAATATTCATTTATGCAAAATACTTACTATGTATATATAACCACAAACCAATATAGAACAACGCTATACATAGGATTTACAAATAATATACAAAACAGATTATCTCAACACTATTTTGATAGTCAGAACGCTAAAAAGTCGTTTGCAGGAAAGTATAATTGTATTTATTTGGTCTACTATGAAACTTTTGAATATCCAAAATTAGGAATTTCAAGAGAAAAGGAATTGAAGAAATGGCGTCGTGAAAAGAAAAATAAATTAATCTCTGATTTTAATCCAAAATGGGAAAATTTAAACACCCAAACCTTTTAAGAGATATCACGCCAGTCATTCCGACGTTAGGCGAAATCACAAAATACAGGGAGTAAAGCGTTCCAAAGCGCACTATAATGTGATGTCTCAATCGTACCTCATTTCGACATGACCTAAAGATTTTTTATATTAGTTCAGTCATTTAAACGCCGGGAGAAATCACATAATTTAGACAGCAAAGCGTTCCAAAGCGCATTGTAATGTGATGTCTCAATCGTACCTCATATCGACATGACTAAAGGATTTATTTTTATGAGTTCAGTGTCATTTCGACGCAAGGAGAAATCACATAAAACAGGAAGCAAAACGTTCCAAAGCGCATTGCAATGCGATGTCTCAATCGTGCCTCATATCGACATGACCAAAAGATTTATTTGTATTAGCTAAGTCATTTCGACGCCAGGAGAAATCACATAATACAGGGTACAAAGCGTTCCAAAGCGCATTGTAACGTGATGTCTCAATCGTACCTCATATCGACATGACTAAAGGATTTATTTTAATGAGTTCAGTGTCATTTCGACGCAAGGAGAAATCACATAAAACAGGAAGCAAAACGTTCCAAAGCGCATTGCAATGCGATGTCTCAATCGTACCTCATATCGACATGACTAAACGGTTAATTAGTAAGCGGTAAGTCATTTCGACGTTAGGAGAAATCACACAATACAGGGTACAAAGCGTTCCAAAAGCGCACTATAATGAGATGTCTCAATCGTGCCTCATTTCGACATGACAAAAAAATTATTTATTTGTATTAGTTCAGTCATTTCGACGTTAGGAGAAATCACATAATACAGGATACAAGGCGTTCGCAAACTCACTGTAATGCGCTGTCTCCATCGTACCTCATATCGACATGACTAAAATATTTATTTATATTAGTTAAGTCATTTCGACGCCAGGAGAAATCACACAATACAGGGAGTAAAACGTTCCAAAGCCCACTGTAATGTGATGTCTCAATCGTACCTCATTTCGACATGACTAAAGGATTTATTTATATTGGGTAAGTCATTTCGACTAAAGGAGAAATCACATAAAGCGCATCAGTTAAAATGAACCATGCGATGTATCAACCATCCCTGTTTTTGAAGAAAATTTATCCAAAATACTTAAAGACTTTTTTAAGTAAATTCAATTTTCCTTTATATGGTGGATATCGAAACGATGGGTCGATCCAATTACCACGTTTCATCATGGCTTTATCATGCGAAAAGGCGTCAAACCCATGTTTTCCATGATATTTTCCCATGCCACTAGTTCCTATACCGCCAAATGGCAATCTATGATTGCCAAAATGAATGAGTGTGTCATTAACAACACCACCACCAAACCTATAGGTATTAATGGTATTTTCAATAAAGCCCTTGTGATTAGAAAAAATATAAAGGGCTAATGGCGTGTCTTTGTGTCCAATAATTTGCTCTATATCTTTCTCGGTATTATAGGTTAAAATGGGTAAAATAGGTCCAAATATTTCTTCGCTCATCAAGGGGCTATCCAAAGCAGGCTCATCTACTATAGTAGGCGAGATATAGCACTGGGCTTCATCAATGTCACCACCATAAACAATATTGACATCCACAAGTAGTGCGGCAAGCCTAGTTGTGTTTTTTTTGTCTATAATTCTAGGAAAGTCGGCAGAGGTTTTAGGGGTCTCGCTATATCTTTTAATTATTTCAGCTTTTAGGGCCGCTATGAGTGCCTCTTTTTTATTCGATTTTACTATAATGTAATCTGGCGCAATACAGGTTTGGCCACCATTGAAAAACTTGCCCCAAACAACGCGCCTAGCAACTAGTTTCAAATCCATGGAATCATCAATAATGCACGGGGATTTTCCGCCAAGTTCTAAAACAACGGGCGTTAGATTTTTGGCAGCAGCTTTTGCAATAATATGACCAACTTTTGTACTACCGGTAAAAAATATAAAATCCCATTTTTCACTCAAAAGTTTTGTAGCAGTTTCTACACCGCCTTCAATGGAAGTCGCTATGGTTTCTGGGAATACTTTTTTGATAATTTGAGTGAGTATTTTTGAGGTATGGCCTGTTAATTCACTAGGTTTTAAAACCACAGTATTTCCTGCAGCAATAGCCATAATTAAAGGTTCCATAGCCAGCAAGAATGGGTAATTCCATGGGGCAATAACCAGCGTAGTACCATATGGCGTTTTATAGATGTAATCTTTAGAAGGAAAGGTTAGTAGAGAAGCGCGGATACGTTTGGGTTTAGACCATGACTCAAGGTTGTTGATGACTAAGTTTAACTGCGAAAGCACCAAGCCTACTTCACTAATAAAAGCTTCAAATTGAGATTTTTTAAAATCCTTATGTAAAGCATCATAAATAGCCTGTTCTTGAGATTCTATTTCGAATTTTAGCGCCTTTAGTAGTTCTAATCTAAAGGAGACCGCTTTAGTTTGTTGCGATTTAAAACAGCTACGCTGTTGTTCAATAATGTTTGCTATGGTATCCAATACATGTTTTTTATAAAGATATTATAAATTATGATACACAGGCCTTCCATATCGGATCATGGGGTACAGGGGCACTAACCGAAATAGGTTCTTTTTTCACGGGATGTGTAAAGGTAATATGCCTGGCGTGCAAACTGATACTTGCATCTTTGTTGCTTCGGTTAAATCCGTATTTTAAATCTCCTTTAATGGGCGAGCCAATAGAGGCTAGCTGTGCCCGAATTTGATGATGCCGTCCGGTTTCTAAATTTATTTCAAGTAAGGCATAAGTATCCAGTTTTTTAATCAGCTTATAATGCAGTATGCCTTTTTTACTATCGGTTACTTCTTTGAAATGGGCTAGAGATTTATTGTTTTTTGGATTCTTTTTTAACCAATGAATTAAGGTATCCTCTTTTTTTGCTGGTTCATTTTTAACCAATGCCCAATAGGTTTTCTGGATGTCTTTTGAAAGAAACAATTTATTTAGCCTAGGTAGCACTTTGCTGGTTTTGGCAAAAATAACAAGGCCAGATGTTGGCCTATCTAGGCGGTGTACCGTACCTAAAAAAACGTTCCCAGGTTTATTGTATTTATCCTTTATATATTCTTTGACAACATCACTTAAAGGTTTGTCTCCGGTTTTATCACCCTGAACAATATCACCAGCGCGTTTGTTTACAATGATAATGTGATTGTCCTCAAATAAGACTTGGAGATTATTTTTATTTGAAAGGATTTTAGACACAGTTAGATTTTTAGATGATTAGAATTGTTAGATTTCTAAATTTTTAGCGTTGATTTAAATTTGGAGATCATTTTGATGATTTCTTGTAATTCTGAAAAGACATACTCTAATTCTGAATCTTTAACGAAATTTAAATCTTGAGCTATGAGTAATTGTGTTTCAATTTCATATGCAGACCCTAATGCTATTTGTAAAAACCTTGTAAAATCCTTATTTGATTGTCTTGAAGAACCTTCTGCAATATTTGAAGGCATGGAAACTGACGCTCTACGTAATTGATTGGTTAATCCAAATTTTTCAGATTCAGGAAACTTTGATGTTATTGCATACACTTCAGAACAAAATAACCGACTTCGTTTCCAAATTTCAAGTTCTTTAAATCTATGCATAAAACTTAAGTCTAATTATCTAAACGGTCTGATAATCTCTATATCTAAAATGTCTAAATTAATATTTCTCACTTTCATTAGGAAAATCTTGCGTCTTAACATCTTCAACGTATTTTGAAATGCCTGTTGTCATTTCTTCATACAGATGTAAATAGCGGCGTAGAAACCGTGGATTAAATTCATGCGTCATGCCCAGCATGTCATGAAGCACCAAAACCTGTCCGTCAACATCAGGACCAGCACCAATACCAATAATAGGGATACTCACGCTTTCTGCAACTTTTTTGGCTAGTGCCGCAGGGATTTTTTCTAATACAATAGCAAAGCATCCAATGCGTTCTAGCATTTTTGCGTCTTCAATAAGACGTTCAGCTTCTTCCTCTTGTTTAGCACGTACCGTATAGGTTCCAAATTTATAAATGGATTGTGGTGTTAAGCCCAAGTGACCCATTACAGGAATTCCAGCATTTAAAATGCGTTTAATAGATTCTTTAATTTCTTTACCACCTTCAAGTTTTACAGAGTGTGCACCGCTTTCTTTCATGATTCTAATAGCAGAGCGTAAAGCTTCTTTAGGATCACTTTGGTAGCTACCAAAAGGCAGGTCTACCACAATCAAAGCACGGTATACCGCACGTACCACCGATGATGCATGGTATATCATCTGGTCTAAGGTTATTGGTAAAGTGGTCTCATGTCCAGCCATGACATTACTGGCAGAATCACCAACAAGAATAGCATCAACACCAGCGCCATCCACAATTTTTGCCATGGTGTAATCATAGGCCGTGAGCATAGATATCTTTTCGCCATTGGCTTTCATATCTACTAATGTTTTAACAGTGACGCGTTTGTATTCTTTTTTGGCTACAGACATTTTTTTTAGTTTAATTAAGCATGTAAAAATACTAAATTAAGAGTTATGGTGTTAAACTTTTATTTACGGCATATCTTACCAATTTGATATTACCCGCGTGGAAAAAATAATTAGGCATCTCCCAATTACAATTTGTGTAACGCTTTTAATATGGACTTAAAAAGTACCAGGACTTTTTCCATATGATATGAGCTGTTCAGGGACGTAATAGAGCATTGTAGTTCTTGATTTTTACTTTATTTAATGCATTTTATAAATCGCTACAATACATAATACCAATTAGCGATTTAGGTGTAATGCCTTTTGTTTCATGGTTTTGTCATACCTGTAAAGTTTTTGTCAAGTTCATTATTTAAATCAGAAGTCCAATTAATTGTAGGTTTGTTGGAGATTAAAATTATACCAATTATGAAGGTATAAGTAAACACCCCTAATGTAAAACTATGAAAAGGTATTGTATTCAATTCAGCTATTTATTTTGTTTTTTAACAACGATGATTTCAGGTGCTCAAGATTGGGCGGGAATAGCCATTCCTGCAGAATCAGGTAATTCTGATATAAAATGGGAGTTAGTAGATGAATTGTCAGACAGTTTTAATTATGAAACACCATCAGGTTCAAATAAGGGCACTACGTTTAATGAAAGATGGGAAGATGGTTTTATAAACCCTTGGCCTGGTTTTGGAAATACCACCTGGTCTCCCAATAATTCTAAAGTCACTGGAGGAAACTTAGAACTTAAAGCAACCTCGTTAAACGGGGCTTTAAACACAAATAATTTTGCTGCCATTCATGCAAGGTCTGAAATAATATATCCTGTGTTTATTGAGACAAGAATGAAAATCATGAATTCGGTAATGGCCAATGCCGTATGGTTGCTAAGCAGTAATAGTAAAGAAGAAATCGATATTGTTGAAGCCTATGGGTCAAGTTACTCTGAAAGTAAAGGCGCTTCTAGAGATTGGTTTGCAAGGCGAATGCATTTAAGCCATCACACGTTCTCATCAAGTGGTGAGGATTATCAGCCAACAGATTCGGGTAGTTGGTATGTTTTACCCGTTGCAGATGGTCAATATTGGAGAAATAGTTTTCATAGAGTAGGGATGTATTGGAGAGATCCGTTTCATTTAGAATATTATATTGACGGCGTTTTGGTGAGAACCGTATCTGGTCCTAGTGTTATAGACCCTAACGAACATTTAGGAGGCAATGGATTATCTCGTCCAGAAACGATTATTTTTTCGGGAGCAGCACAACAGTGGCAAGTGAACGGAGGCGTTTGGCCTACAGTGAATGAATTGGCTGTCGAAGCTAATAATATTTTTCAAATTGACTGGATAAGAACCTACAAAAGAGTGAATGTTTTATCTACAGAGGACCATAATATTTCAAAGTTTTTAGGTTTTAATAATCCTATTAAAAGAGGCGAGCACATAACTATTGATTCGGATTCAGATATTAATCAAGTTGACCTTTATCAAATTAATGGGGTATTAGTCAAATCAGTTAAAAATATTTCAAAACAGCAACAATCGCTTTCGGTTGATACCTTATCATCTGGAATGTATTTAATTAGAGTCCAATTGCATTCAGGGAATTGGTACTCTGGAAAGTTGGTTATAGAATAATAGCATGATAGGTAAGGTTAGTTCAAAGCGATAAACGCTAAATGAATTAATCTTAAAACTTTAAAGAGGTCTATCTAGCAATCTGTTAAATTTACGCCCACCGCTAAGCCGCCTTCCGAAGTTTCTTTGTATTTGGAATGCATATCTTTTGCGGTCTCCCACATGGTGGCTACAACTTTGTCTAATGGGACTTTTACGTTTTCGGGGTTTGTGTCTAGCGCTAGCTCAGCGGCATTTATAGCTTTAATGGCGCCCATGGCATTGCGTTCAATACAAGGAATTTGAACAAGGCCGCCAATAGGGTCACAGGTTAGACCTAAATGGTGTTCCATGGCGATTTCGGCTGCTACTAAAACCTGCTCAGGAGTTCCACCTAAAAGTTCGCATAAAGCACCTGCCGCCATCGCAGAAGATACGCCTATTTCTGCTTGACAGCCACCCATGGCAGCACTGATGGTAGCCCCTTTTTTAAAGATGCTTCCTATTTCTCCGGCGGTTAATAAAAAGCGTTTGATGTCTTCAAAATTACCATCGTGGTTTTCAATCACTAGATAGTACATTAAAACGGATGGTATAACTCCAGCACTACCATTTGTTGGAGCGGTAACTACACGGCCTAAGGCCGCATTCACTTCATTAACAGCTAAGGCAAAACAACTGACCCATTTAAGGATTTGGCGAAATTTAACTTCAGTATCTCTAATGGCGTAAACCCATTCTACAGGGGTGCTATAGGCTGTATTCCCTTTTAGGTTTTGGTGCATATTATAGGCGCGTCGCGTGACATTTAGACCACCAGGTAATTTGCCTTCAGTATGGCAACCAACATACATAGATTCTAACATGGTATCCCAAATACGTTTCAACTCAAAATCAATGTCTTGATTTGACCGAATAGATTTTTCGTTTTCTAAAACCACCTGAGAAATAGATGAATTTAGATTATTACAGAATTTTAGTAAATCGTCACCATGTTCTATAGGATAGGGGAAGGAACATTTAATCTCAAAATTCTTTTTGGCATTGTTAGCATCTTCTTTTACCACAAAACCACCACCAATGGAGTAGAAAGTAGATGCCATGGTTTTCTTGCCTATATGTCCAATAAAGGTTAATCCGTTGGCGTGATATGGGAGAAATTGTTTATTGAAGATAATATGGCTACTCGGGTTGAAGGGTACCCGTTTTTCATTGTTTAGAAGAATACAGTGATCATGTTTAATTCGATCAATAATACCTTCTATTTGGTCTGTGGGAATGCGTTCCGGATCAGCGCCAGATAATCCCAGCATCAGGGCGTAGTCTGTAGCATGGCCTTTACCTGTTAAAGACAACGATCCATATAGATTAATGCTTATGCTTTCAATGTTTTCAAATTGATTGCTTTCCTTCAATTCGGTAATCCAACGTTCTGCAGCACGCCATGGGCCTAAGGTGTGCGAACTTGACGGGCCAATGCCAATTTTTAGCATGTCGAAAACAGAGATACTTTCCATGATTGCGTAAACATTATGATTCAACAAATATAAATATAGTTTTCTGCTTGCCATCTTTGACTAAGGATTATATTGAGAGCTTATGACATGGCCTTCATATTATGGTATTTAGAGCACCAAATGGGGCAGTAGTGAAGGTGTAAGGTAAGGCATTCTTTAGTGCTTAGAAGGGTTGGACTGCCTTAATTATCGCACCCTTATTAATATTGTTTTGCGCAAATAGGAATTATTAAGGGAATGTAATATGACACTGTGTCATACTTTTTGAGTTGGCATAATGATTGACTTAAACAACTCGAAATAAAAAATGATTATTTAAAAATATAAATTATAAAATTATGAGTAAGATTATTGGAATTGATTTAGGAACAACCAACTCTTGCGTTTCTGTAATGGAAGGTAATGAGCCTGTAGTTATTCCTAACGCAGAGGGTAAAAGAACAACACCATCTGTTATTGCTTTTGTAGAAGGCGGTGAAATTAAAGTTGGTGATCCAGCAAAAAGACAAGCAGTTACAAACCCAACAAAAACCGTTTATTCTATTAAGCGTTTTATGGGTAATAAATATTCTGAGTCAAAAAATGAAGCAGAACGCGTACCATATAATGTAGTTAAAGGTGATAATGACACACCTAGAGTTGATATAGATGGTCGATTATATACACCTCAAGAATTATCGGCAATGATTCTTCAAAAAATGAAGAAAACAGCTGAAGATTATTTAGGAACAGATGTTAGTCGTGCCGTAATTACTGTACCAGCATACTTTAACGATAGCCAACGTCAAGCAACTAAAGAAGCTGGTGAGATTGCTGGTTTAAAAGTAGAGCGTATTATTAATGAGCCTACTGCTGCTGCTTTAGCATACGGTATGGACAAGAAAGGTACTGACCAAAAAATAGTTGTATTTGACTTTGGTGGAGGAACACATGATGTATCTATCCTTGAATTGGGTGATGGTGTATTTGAAGTGTTATCTACAGATGGTGATACACACTTAGGAGGTGATGATGTTGATGAGAAAATCATTAACTGGTTAGCTGATGAGTTTAAAGCGGAAGAGTCTATGGATTTAAGAGAAGATCCTATGTCTTTACAACGTTTAAAAGAGGCTGCTGAAAAAGCGAAGATAGAATTATCATCTTCTGCACAAACAGAAATTAACTTACCTTATATCACAGCTACAGCTAGTGGACCAAAACACTTAGTGCGTACCTTAACAAAATCTAAATTTGAGCAATTAATTGACGATTTAGTAAGACGTACTATAGAGCCATGTGAGTCTGCTTTAAAAGCTGCTGGTTTAAGTAAGAGTGATATTGATGAAGTAATTTTAGTAGGTGGATCTACACGTATTCCTGCAGTACAAGAAGCGGTTGAGAAATTCTTCGGAAAAGCACCAAGTAAAGGTGTAAATCCAGATGAGGTTGTATCTCTAGGAGCTGGTATTCAAGGTGGTGTATTAACAGGAGATGTTAAAGATGTATTACTTTTAGATGTAACGCCTTTATCTCTTGGTATTGAAACTATGGGTAATGTATTTACCAAGCTTATTGAAGCAAATACTACGATTCCTACTAAGAAATCACAGGTATTCTCTACGGCAGCAGATAATCAGCCTTCAGTAGAAATTCACGTGTTACAAGGTGAAAGAGCTATGGCGGCAGATAACAAAACTATTGGACGTTTCCATTTAAGTGATATTCCACCAGCAAGACGTGGAACGCCACAAATTGAAGTAACGTTTGATATTGATGCCAATGGTATTATTAAAGTATCAGCTGAAGATAAAGCGACTGGTAAGAAACAAGATATTAGAATTGAAGCATCTTCTGGTTTAAGCGAAGAGGAAATTGAGAAAATGAAAGCTGATGCTGAAGCAAACGCTGAAGCTGATAAAGCTGCAGCTGAAAATGCTCAGAAATTAAATGAAGCAGATTCTATGATTTTCCAAACAGAAAAGCAATTAGAAGAGTTTGGTGATAAATTATCAGAAGATAAAAAACAACCTATTATTGATGCTTTAGAAGAGTTGAAAAAAGCTTATGAATCTAAAGATATAGCGGTAATTACGCCAGCTTTAGATAAAATAAACGAAGCTTGGAAAGTAGCTTCTGAAGAAATGTACAAGGCGCAAGCTGAAGCACAAGGTGGTGCACAACCAGGACCAGATGCTGGTGCCGGTGAGCAACCACAATCTGAAGAAGGTAGTGATGTAGAAGATGTAGACTTCGAAGAAGTAAAATAAGTACTATAATTCTGAACAGGTTTCAGAATCATAATAAAGTAAAAAACGCAACTAGAGATGGTTGCGTTTTTTTATATAAGCATATTCTTGTAATATTGTTTCTTTAAAAAAAATGAAATGAAAGCGTTTAGTCCCATATTAGTGTTCTTAATTTTGCTTATAACCTCTTGCTCAAGTGATGATGCCGAGACTTCAGTGAATGAAAACATTATAGGTACTTGGATTGGTACAGATCTAAGGGTGTCAGGGGAAATTGAAACTGAGCGTGGCGGTGAAAGTGTCATCACCATTTTAAGTGGTGAGGGTTATGATTTAACCAATACATTAGTTTTTAGTCCGTCTCCTAATTTAGTGGCATCAGCTGGGGAATTAAATATGATTATTTCCTATACCACAGATGATGACGTCATTTTTGAAGATATAAAGGGTTTTGAGCTTTTGGGTGAAGGCACATGGGAAATACAGGGTAGTGAATTGATTATAACAGATCCCAATGAAGTTGTTGAAGAAGACGTGGAAGAAGAAGATGGCGAGGAGCGTATAGTAAGGGTCTATAAACTCACCAATAAAGAGCTTGTTATAGGTATAGTAGAAAAAGAAGAGGATATTGAAGACGATGTGACCACTACAAGCCTGATTGAAACTGTACTGTCCTTTATACGCCAGTAGTACCCCGTAAGGGCAAAAAAGCATAGTCTTTTTTGCTACTTCACGCTAATAATTTTTTAATAATTTTAAAACACATACTATTGATCTTAACTTAAACAAAGTATGACCTTTTCTTCTAAAATTAAATCCAGTTACAGTCCTAAACGATTAGCTGTTAAGCTAAACTCAAAAGGGGAGCAGTTTGTTGTTAAAGGACATCCTTGGGTGTTTTCTAAGAATATTATAAAGATTAAGGATGATGCTAAATCTGGTGATTTGGCCATTATCTTTAGTAAAAATAAAAACAGAGTCATAGGTCTAGGTTTATATGATAAAAATTCCCCAATTAGGATTAAAATGCTCTATAGTGGGACTAAAAATATAGCCATTAATGACGCCTTTTTTAAGGCTAAAATTGATATAGCTTTTAGTAAGCGAGAAGCACTTTTAAAAACGAAAACCAATAGTTATCGGTTACTTTTTGGAGAAAACGACGGTTTTCCTGGATTGATAGCTGATGTTTATGCCAAGGTATTGGTGGTTAAAATTTATTCTGAAATTTGGCTACCTTACTTAGCCTCAATTATTCCGCTCTTGCAAAGCACATCGGACGTAGAAACGGTAGTTATTCGATTAAGCAGAAGTTTAGAACAGTCTAAATCACATCAATTAACTAATGGAGAGGTGGTCTATGGCACCTTAAAAAATGAGGTTGTTGTGTTTCAAGAACATGGTGTTAATTTTTCGGCTAATGTTATAAAAGGACATAAAACAGGTTATTTTTTAGATCATAGAGCGAATCGAAAACAGGTAGGAATATGGAGTAAGGGTAAAACCGTTTTAGACGTGTTTTCTTATGCCGGTGGATTTTCTGTGCATGCCTTAAGTAATGGGGCTAATGAAGTAACAAGTTTAGATATTAGTAAGCAAGCCTTAGAAATTGCCGTTCAAAATGGAATGCTCAACCCTTATAAAGGTGTACATAAAACCATTGCTGGTGATGCTTTTGAAGCATTAAAGGCATTAATAAAAAATAAAGTCACTTTTGATGTGGTTGTTATAGACCCGCCGAGTTTTGCAAAACAAGCTTCTGAGATAGATTTAGCGAAAAAGAAATATGCGCAATTAGCCAAGCTAGGAGCACAATTAACCGGCAAAAAAGGCCTATTGGTTTTGGCATCGTGCTCTTCTAGAATATTGGCTGACGATTTTTTCGATATTAATAATGAGATCTTATCTTCCAGTAATAGAATCTTTGATACGGTTTTAAAAAGTGCACATGATATGGATCACCCAGTCAGTTTTCCTGAGGGAGCCTATTTAAAATGTGGCTATTATCGCTTTTTAAATTAGAAAGAGTCTTTACAAGAATACGCCATTTTCATCGGTTCTTACGGTGATGGTTTCGTCATCATTTTGAATCTTGATCTTATATTCTTGTTTTAATGAATCTTGATCACAGTGGTATTTTACAAGATAAATATCTTCAACAATGCCCCAGTTAGGAAAACGCTTGGATACCGATTGCATAACGACTAGGGGTAATCTAACATTGTCATATTTTTCAATGGTTCTAACGATCTTACCGTCTTTATCATAAGCGGCAATTATTTTACCCTTAGGGACATGAAAGGATACGCTGTACGTATCATATTTATCATCATATAAATCTGATAATTCTTCTTTATGATTGAATTTTAGTAATTCAGATTCTAAGTCTTTAACGCGTTGCGCGGGATTGTTAACTTCGTTTTTATCTAAATACTTATAGTTAAGCGTAATTAAAGTTTCAGATAATTCGATGGTTTGAGCAAAGAAAAGGGGTGTGGTAAAACAGGCTAAAAGCGTAATCAATACTATTTTCATGGTTATAAGGTGCTATAGTTTATGGTATAAAATTAGTTATGCATGCATAATAAAAAAATGATAAAAGTCATAATATCAGTAAAGTAGATGTCTTTTTGTAGGGGAACAAACATAATTATCTGGTATTCAGCTATTATGCATGCATAATATTTTTTATATTTGAAAAAAAACTTATGACAACAAAGCTCACAGAACTTTTAAACATAAAATATCCTATTATCCAAGCGCCAATGTTTTTAGTGTCAAACGTTGCCATGGTAACTGAGGCAATGAATTCTGGAATTGCCGGTTGTATTCCAGCCCTCAACTACAGAACACTAGAAGAGTTGAGAGATGCTTTGAAAACCTTAAAAGCAGCCAAGCCGGAAGGGGGGGCTTTTGGTTTTAATCTTATTGTGAATAAGTCTAACATTAAATATAAAAATCAATTAGAGGTTATTTGTGAAGTGGGCTGTGATTTTATTATTACTTCCTTAGGAAGCCCTGAGGAAACGATTAAGTCAGCACACCAGGCAGGGATAAAAGTATTTTGTGATGTGGTGGATTTAAAGTTTGCTAAGAAAGTTGAGGGTTTAGGTGCAGATGCCATTATAGCTGTAAATAATGAAGCTGGAGGACATCGTGGCGATAAGTCTCCTAAAGATTTGATAGAAGAGCTAAAAGCACACTGTGATATTCCAATTATTTCTGCGGGAGGCGTAGGTAGAAAGTCGGATATTGATACCATGTTAGGTTATGGTGCTGATGGTGTCTCTGTGGGGAGTCCATTTATAGCTTCTATTGAAGCCCAAGTCACCGAGGAATATAAGCAGGCCTGTGTGGATTACGGGGCCAATGACATTGTTATGACCGAACGTATTTCTGGAACACCGTGTACCGTGATTAATACACCTTACGTTAAGAAAATTGGTACTAAACAAACTTGGCTAGAATCAGTTTTGAATAAAAACAAAAAGCTTAAAAAGTGGGTGAAAATGATTCGTTTTTCTATTGGTATGAATGCCACAAAAAATGCGGCTACCAAAGCCACTTACAAAACGGTTTGGGTGGCTGGACCTAGTATAGAGCATACAACGGATATTTTATCAACTAAGGAGATTATTAAAAGGTTGATTACATGATTTTTGGGTAAAAAAAACAATTCTTACTGTCATGAAAATAAATAGCATTGAAGCCCTTAGAGAGCTATATGATCTACCAAAAGGACGCGCCAAGGATAAAGTGTTAACCGTTCTTGAGAAACATGCCATACATTTTATAAAAAACGCACCGTTTCTAGTCATGTCTACTTACAGTAAATTAGGGCAGGTAGATGCCTCGCCTCGAGGGGGGCATTCTGGTTTTGTGAGCATAGTAAATGAATCAAAGCTTATAATACCAGATGCGATTGGAAACAATAGGTTGGACAGCATTACAAATATCATTGAAACCGGTAGGATTGGTTTGTTATTTCTAATTCCTGGAATCAATGAAACCCTACGTCTTAATGGCAGCGCTTATCTTTCTACGCATGCGGACTATTTACAATTATTTTCTTCTGAAATGCATACACCTAAGGCCTGTATCGTGGTAACCGTAGAAGAAGTGTTTTTACATTGTGCCAAGGCTTTTATGAGATCTAAGCTTTGGGACCCTTCCTTATTTGTGGACCGAAATACATTCCCTTCTATGGGGAAAATGCTTAAAGATCAATTGGGCATGGCCGGTGACCCTGAGACCCGTGCGGCTATGGAAAAAAGGTATTTGTTAGACCTGTAATTTTGCTAGGACTTTTTTATCCTCTACCTTTAGGGCGCTATTAAGGTTTAATTTAAACGAACCATAAAAGGAATTGTGTTAAAATCACAAGCTGTCGCGCAACTGTAATTAATAGTTATATACTATTATTAGCCAGATACTTTTATTAATAGGATTTAACGGTGCTTTCGCGATTTGAAGCAGTCAGATTATCTTCATGTTGAAAGGTTTAACATATTGTCATCTTAAACAATCTGTAACTATTTATTCGCTTCTGCACATAATTTTGTAGTTATGAAAATTAAACAAGGCCCTTTAAAGTGTTGGGATATTTACGCTATGCATTTGGTTGAACAATCTAAATCTTTTAAGGTTAGAGAAGATATAAAAGCCCTATCTATTTTAAAAGACAAATACAAATGGAACTTTAATATAGCCGATATGCTGAGCAATAAAGCGTTCGATGCTATTGTATTAACCTCGATTGACCGTGAGATTTTATGGGTTAATAAGGGGTTTACAAAAATGACAGGCTACTCAACAAAGTTTGCCTTAGGTAAGCAGCCAAGTTTTTTACAAGGCGAGAAAACAACCAAGGCATCCTTAGACACCATTAAAACAGGACTACAGCAGCAATCTCCCTTTACCAACCAAATTATTAATTACAAAAAGAATGGTAGTTTATACAATTGTGAATTGCATATTTATCCCCTTAAGAATAAAGCGGATACAGTGACCCATTTTATAGCTATAGAAAAAGAGTTGCGTCTTTTTTAAACTTAAAAACCAAATATTTTAGCTCCAAACACGTATCTTTCATCAGTAAACATTTGTTTTGTATGAATTATAACAACAGGTTTTTAAGTTAAAGAACTAACATGAAATTAAGGCTTACGTTTATATTTATTATTACTGGGATATTATTACAAGCCCAAGAAAATAATTATTGGAACTTTCATCAAGGGACTATTGCTTCATTAACAGGAGGTGCTGCGGTTGCAAATGCTAAAAATCAAGCCGCGGCGTATTATAATCCCGGATTACTGCCTTTTGTAAAAAATAGCAGTGCATCTTTAAATATGCAGTCCTTCTTTTTTAATAGTCTACTTATAGAAAATGGAGCTGGAGATAACATTGATTTAGAACAAGCTGTTGTAAGCATTGTACCAACCAGTACTTATGGTGTTATAAAAAATAATGAAGAAAGTAAATGGACCTTATCTTTTGGTATAATTACACAGGCGTATTCAGATTTCGGTTTAGGCGCATATAATGAAACCCAGCTCGATGTTGTTTCAGGTAATCCAGGAGCGGAGACCTATGTAGCGAATTATAATTATAACAACAAGCTAAAGGAAAACTGGTTAGGTCTGGCAACAGGTTATCAGGTAAACGATAATTTTGGGGTGGGGCTATCTACATTTGTAGTAGCAAAAAGTATGGATTACATCCAAAGTACAAATGCTAGCGCTATTGTTGTAGAAGAGGAGAATGAATTTGTGAGAACAATTGCGAATACATCTTTAAATGAAAACTTTGCATACCGCTCTGTCGGTTTGCTGTTTAAACTAGGTCTTGCTTACAAAATTGAAAAGTTAAGTTTAGGTCTTACCTTATCTAGTCCTTTAATTAACGTGGATTTTGTTGGAAAGGGCGCCATAAATAGGGAATTGTTTATTACATCCGATAATATTAGTGAAAGTAATATAAGACAGATAGCATTTCAGGAAAAAATAAATACGGTTAACAAACTTCCTTTTGCAATCGATCTAGGCGCTACATACAGGTTTGATAAAACAGAGGTTTCTGCTCGAGTGGCGCATTACGCCGGTGCTGGGAAATATGAAATGCTAAGGAAAGAAGAATTTGATAACTCCAGTATACTTAATCAATTTAGTGATTTTGGAGTTCCACAAACAGCGACAAAAGCGGTTACAAATTTTGGTATTGGACTCGCTCGAGATTTGAGTTTAAAAACAATAGTGTATTGTGGTTTTAATACCGATAAAAGTAGTTTCGATAATACAGAGCTAAATAGGGCTACCGACTTTGTTCCTTTTATTTCTCAATGGGACTTAATAAATTTTTCGGCAGGTTTTAGTCATTATTTGAAGCATTTTCAAATCATTTATGGCTTGTCTTATGTTTCGGGTAGGAGCGAAGGCGATTCGCAAATTATTAATATATCAGATCCCTTAGAGGAAAACTTTTTACTAGGCGATTTAACAAATAATACCAAAACAACCTTAAATCAGCTGAATTTAAATGTAGGTTTTGTCTATTATTTGAGGTAGTTTTTTTAATATATTTTTAACGCCAACAAAGTAATATGTTTTCGGTTTATAATAAAAAAGTAGTGCAATATTCCTTATATTTGGTTTAATTAATATTTTTAAGACTAAGGCTTAGACTAGTCTATAATGTAACATTATTTAAAATTTAGAATTATGAGAAAAAAAATGCAAATGTTTGCTGCCCTACTTTTATTAGCTGTTGTTTATAATTGTGGACCCTCAATTAAAGTAACAGATTCATGGACAGCACCAGATGCGAGATCTACAATGGCAGATGATTCCTTTTTGGTTATAGTGCGAACAGATGATTTGGCATCAAGACAATTGATGGAGCAAGAAATTACTGCCGAGATTAATGCAGCAGGAGTTAAAGCTACTTCAAGTTATATTAAATATCCTAAGGTGAGTCATAATCAAAAAATTACAGAGGCCGATATTGATAACTTAGTAAGTCGGTTCAAGCAAGATGGATTTTCAGGCATTGTCTTAACGGTTTTAAAAGATGTTAAAACAGAAGTAAGAACAGAGGAATCAGGTGGATATACTACAGGTGGATATTATCCTTCTTACTATGGCGGATATGGTGGCTTTGGTGGTTACTATGGGTCGTTTTACTCACCTTATGGTTATGGAGGGTCTTACGTGCCACGTTCACAGCGTACTTATGAATCTGAAATTTATAAGTTAGAAACTGTGATTTATGATTTAGATAGAGATATAGATCGTCAATTAGTTGCCGTTGTTGCTTCCAATATTACAGATCCTGGTTCGGCTTCAGCAATTGCAGGACCTTATGCTAAGAAAGTGGTTAAAGCTTTTGGCGATTCAAAAAAGTAAAACATATTTAGAATAATATTTTAAGAAAACTATCAGATACAACTTGTATTTGATAGTTTTTTTTATGAACAAATATGAGTTAATATTTGGAGTTGGCTTTGACTTAATGGAACGTTAATTTTATGTAGCCTTATGTTTAGGTTTTGTATTTTTACTTTATATTTTTTAACATATATGAGATGCTATGCAATTAAATAGAGAACAAGTTCTGCTTAGGGCTAATGAAGTTTGTAAAAACACCTTAATGGAAACCTTAGATATCGAAATTGTAGATTTTGGTCCTGATTTTGTTTTGGGTAAAATGCCGGTTACACCTAAGGTTCATCAGCCAGACGGTGTATTGCATGGCGGAGCAACAGCAGCTTTAGCGGAAACACTTGGCAGTTTTGCCGCTGAGATTTTAATGGATCTGGATAAGGTGTTTGTTAGAGGAATTGAGATTTCTGCTAATCATTTAAAAAGTGTTAGAACAGGTTATGTATATGCTAAAGCGTCATATTTGCATAAGGGAAGGACTACCCAATTATTGGAAATTAGAGTTACAGATGATCATGATAACTTGGTTTCATTATGTAAATTAACTACTATTGCGCTGCCAAAATCGAAATAAATTAGATGACTTCAGGAGATTTAGTTGAACGCCTTGAGGCACAGCATGAAAATCAATTACCCTTTATTGTTTATAGAAAGCCTAATGAATTAAAAGTCACAGGTTTGCTTCAAAATTCTGATCAAATTTTTTTTACTGAAGAATTTACTGAGCAGGGATTTGTGTTTTCTCCTTTTGATAATTCCGGACGTAGCGTGTTAATACCTTTGTCACAATCTGAACGTATTAGTTGTTCGCATTGGGATGGGCTTTCAAAAAATGAAAATCCGAAGTCCTTGGTATCAGGTGACACCAATCAAGCGAAAGAAGCCCATATTAAGCTTGTGGAGAAAGGCGTTGAAGCTATTAAAAGTGGAGCCTTCAAAAAGGTGGTCCTATCACGAAAGGAGGAAGTTACGCTTTCTAATAACAATCCTATTACTATATTAAACCACTTATTGCTGGCTTACAAATCGGCATTTGTGTATTGCTGGTATCATCCTAAAGTTGGATTATGGCTGGGAGCCACTCCTGAAACTTTAATAAAAAAGGAAGGGCGGCGTTTTTCTATTATGGCATTGGCGGGTACTCAAAATTATGATGGTACACTAGAGGTGACTTGGAAAGAAAAAGAAAAGCAAGAGCAGCAGTTTGTAACAGATTTTATTGAAGATCAACTAAGACCTTTGGTTGAAACTTATCGAATTTCGGACACCGAAACGGTTAAAGCTGGGAACCTCGTGCATTTAAAAACCATGATATCAGCGCAATTAAAGCCAGACATTATTTTAAAGGATGTTATTGATGGCTTACATCCTACGCCAGCTGTATGTGGCTTACCCAAAGCGGAGGCTCAGCGTTTTATTTTAGATAATGAAAATTATAACCGCGAATATTATTCTGGATTTTTAGGTGAATTAAATTTTGAAACCAAGGTTGCGCCCAGGTCAGGAAGAAGAAATATTGAAAACAGGGCCTATGCCATGAAAAAGAATAGTTCGCAACTTTACGTGAATTTGCGTTGCATGCAAATTAAGGATAAGAAGGGTATTATTTATATTGGAGGCGGTGTGACGGAAAGCTCTATTTCTGAAGTGGAGTGGGAAGAAACGGTTTCAAAATCTTTAGTGATTAGAAAGGTCTTATAATCATGAGATTTCTTATTTTTGAGGATCGATTATTTTTAAATGATATACCCAAAAATTCCTCTTGCACAAACGGTTGTTCAATTATGTAAAGCCAAGGGTGTAAAGCATGTTATAATTTCTCCTGGTAGTAGAAATGCCCCATTAACTATTGGGTTTACTAACGATAAATATTTTAAGTGTTATAGTATTGTAGATGAACGTTGTGCTGGTTTTTTTGCATTAGGCATGGCGCAACAAATCAATGCACCAACGGCTATTGTATGTACATCTGGTAGTGCGCTTCTAAATTATTACCCTGCCGTTGCTGAAGCCTATTATAGTAACATTCCTTTGCTTGTTTTATCGGCAGATAGACCAGAACATTTAATTGGTATAGGTGATGGTCAAACCATTAATCAAAAAAATGTCTATGGACATCATGTATTATTATCGGCTAATTTAAGGCTCGATGAGCAAAGTCAATTTGAGACTGTATTAGAGGAGCAAAAAGGTATACAAGCTCATAATGAACAGTGCATTAATGAAGCGATAAATGTGGCGCTTTTTAAGCAAGGACCGGTGCATCTCAATATCCCTTTTGATGAGCCTTTATATGAACGTGTGGAGGCATTAAGTGTGGCACCCAAAGCAATTAATTTAACGGTTACTCCAAAACAGGTTGAAGACCATGTGCTTGAATCTTGCATCAAAGATTGGAATGCAGCCACTAAAAAAATGATTTTGGTAGGTGCTAATCAGCCTAATGAAATAGAACAAAAATGGTTGAATGAAATTTCAGAGGATAACAGTGTTATTGTATTAACAGAAACGACATCAAACATACACCACCCCAGCTTTTTTTCAAGTATAGATCAACTTATAGCACCGTTAACTGAGGACGATCAAGAGGATTTTTGTCCTGATATTTTATTGAGTTTTGGCGGGTTAATTGTCTCGAAGAAAATAAAACAGCTTTTACGTCGCTATAAACCAAAACAGCATTGGCATGTTAACCCTAAAATGGCCTATGATACCTTTTTTAGTTTAAACAAACATTTAGAACTTAGTCCAAATCAGTTTTTTAAGGCTTTTTTACCTCAGGTGATTCATCAAGATGCAAGTGGTTATAAAAAAAAATGGACAAAGATTAAACGCTGGAGGCAAAAGCAGCATGAGTGTTATCTGAAGGAAATTCCGTTTTCAGATTTCAAAGTGTTTAGTAAAGTGTTGAGGTCGATTCCTCAGGACTATATTCTGCAATCAGGAAACAGTTCTACCATTCGTTATACCCAATTATTTCCTATGAATAAAACCTTAGAAGTGTTTTGTAATAGAGGTACTAGCGGCATAGATGGTAGTACAGCCACCGCCATTGGTTGCGCCGTTGTAAGGAATAAACCCACGGTGTTAATAACCGGTGATCTAAGTTTTCTTTATGATAGCAATGCGCTTTGGAATGATCATATTCCTGATGACTTTCGCATTATAGTTATAAATAACCAAGGTGGCGGAATTTTCAGAATTTTACCCGGGCCTAAAAACACTAAAAACTTTGATACTTATTTTGAAACTACTCACAGCCTAACAGCAGCGCAATTATGTGAGATGTATGGTTTAAAATATAAGGCCGTTTCAACTGAAGAAACATTGCTAAAAGCATTAGACACCTTCTATGTAAACAATGGAAAGCCTAAGCTTTTAGAAGTTTTTACGCCAAAATCAATCAATGATGAGGTCCTTTTGAATTACTTTCAATACATCAAGTGATTTGCGGGTTTTTAAGAAGTTTGCAGTCTAAAAAATAGTATCTTTAAATCCGTTTTAATTCATTTTATAATCATTAAAAAAGAAATCATTATGAGTAAAAGAGATGAGCTTATTGTAAAATATGCCGCAGATTTAAAAGATAAATGTGGCGTAACTGCCGATATGGATTTATTGACAAAAGTAACTATTGGTTGCGGACCGTCTATTTACAATGCAGATTCTTCAACCGTGTCAAGTTCTGATATTTCAGAATTGACTACAGTAAAAAATAATTTCTTAATTAAAAAATTAGGCTTGAGTGATGGCGCTGATTTAGATCAGGGTATTACTGAGGTTATGGCGCAATACGGAAAGACCAATAGAAGTAAATATAGAGCGGTGGTCTACTATTTGCTAACTAAACATTTTGGCAAAGAATCGGTGTACTAAAGGTTTTTTTGTCGTCATTAAAAGTATAGCAATCATATCTTGCTTTTTTTATTCAGGTATTTTCTACGAGTTTTGTTCAGAAGAATGAAACAATTTTATTAATATGATTACCTTTGCCACATGATAAAATTAGGACAAGTAAATACTTTAGAAATACTCCGTGAGACAGATCACGGTGCCTATTTAATTGATGATGAAGATAACCAGGTTTTACTTCCTAATAGGTACGTGCCTGAAGCCTTTAAAATTTGGGACAAAATTGAAGTTTTTGTCTATCTTGATAATGAAGAACGTCCTGTAGCCACAACGGATATGCCCTATATCGTCTGTGATGATTTTGCCTTATTACGTTGTAATCAAGTTACGGATTATGGTGCTTTTTTAGATTGGGGATTGGTAAAAGAATTGTTTTGCCCATTTGGGGAACAAGCTTTTAAAATGAAGCCTGGAGGATGGTATTTGGTACATTGCTATTTGGACGAAAAGACAAATAGACTTGTGGCTTCAAGTAAAACCAATCGCTTTTTAGATAATACGAATCTCACAGTCAATCAATTTGATGAAGTGGATTTGATTGTGTCGCATCCCTCAGACATTGGTATGAATGTTATTGTAAATAAAACACATTCAGGTTTAATTTATAAGGACAGTATTTTTAAGGATATCAGTGTTGGTGATAAGCTAAAGGGAATCGTTAAAAAGATAAGACCAGGAAATAAATTGGATATATCGCTAGGCCAGGTAGGTTATAGAAATATTGAGCCCAATGCAGAGCGTATAATGAAAGAACTTCAAGATAATAGCGGTTTTTTAAATCTTACTGACAAATCAAGTCCTGAGGCGATTAAAGAGGGACTTCAAATGAGTAAGAAAAACTTCAAAAAAGCTGTAGGTACACTTTATAAGAAGCGCCTGATAGAGATAAAATCTGATGGTATTTATTTAGTATAATTTCCAAGACATATTTAAACAAATGAAAAGCCAATAACTGAAAATATCAATTATTGGCTTTTTTATAAATATGGCTTCTTTTGATTTCGTTAATTCCCTTTTTATTGGTCTTCTAATTTCCAGGTTCTTACCCAATCATACTTTGTGGTTAAATCATCAAAGGAGCCAGATTCAAATATATTTGCAGAATCAATAGGGTTCCAATCATATGTTTCTATAGCCATTGTAATATGACCTTCTAAATCAAAGTCTGTTGTTGGTGTGATGGTATAGACGTATTTACCATCTAAATAGAATAATATTTCAGTGGGTGATTTCCACCAACATCCATAAACAAAATATCTAGAATGATTTTTTTCGTTCAAATCAAGTTTCCCCGGTGATTGTTGAGACTCATTTATTTCTGTGTCACAAGAGCGCTTATGTCTCCAGGTGTTAGAATGATAGGTTGCATCCCATTTTTTAGCCCAAGCATGTGTTTCGCTATGTGTTCTACCAACACATTCCTGAATGTCTAATTCTAACTTTCTAATAGGACCTGTATTGCAATTTTGCGGAAAAGCAATCCAAAATGTAGAAGACATTACTGTTTTATTCGCCTTCATTTTGCATTCATAATAATAGCCTTGCTTAGCTTTTTCTTTAGATCTAATAATGGCACCACCATGAGTCCAGGATTGATTATTAACTGTTTTTGGCGTTGTAAATTTTTCAACCGTTATATTTAAATTACCATCAGCTACAGTTACATTATCCGATTCAAATAGCGCAGGAGGCCTTCCGTACCATCCAAAAGGGTCGGATCCTGGATTCCTATGCCATTTGCCATCATCAAATGTCGTCACATTAAACTCATCAGTCATATTTTCAATCTTTGTCCATTTTTTACCTTCAGGAGCATAATTGTGTCCATCAACAGAATAGGGTTGGTCTGCAGAAGGGTATGATACAACAACGTCAAAACTACAGGTCGTTTTATTGCCCGATGTATCAGTAACTTCAAAAGTATTTGTGGTTGTTCCTATTGGGAATTCGGATCCAGAAGCTAATCCTGCTATTTGCTTAGTAATAGCTCCAGGTTTATTGTCTGTACCCGCAGGGGCTTTGTAGATAACGGTGGTAAATGCTTTCTCTAGACTTATTGTTTCGGTAATATTATCCAAACATGTTATACTTGGCATAGTCGTATCAATGTCTATAGTTTGTTCTTCTAGAGGCGCATCATTGCTACTACAGGTATTGAATAAAAGAATAATACTTGCTATTGATAAAAAGGAAATTTTGTTTTTTGGCATGCTTTATAATTTTAGAATAATCAAAAATATATGGATTGAAAAGGCTGCCTTTAGTAATTTGATTAAAATAATGGAACAAATGTCTTATGTCAATATATTGTCAAGTGCAAAAACTCAAAAATCAGGTATAAAAAAGAAAAAGCTATTTAATAATTTTAATTGTTGTTTTTAAACAGTGAATGTTGTCTCTGTATTCTAATATTTAGCTTTTCATTTTTAGTACTTTTGTTAAATGATTAATGATGATACCATAGTTGCTTTGGCTACGCCTTCTGGAGCTGGAGCTATAGCAGTAATAAGATTGTCTGGCGATGATGCCATTGTAATTGCTGACACTTGTTTTCAATCCATAAAAAGTGAAAAGACACTAAGCAACCAAAAGACGCATACCATCCATTTAGGACATATTGTTGAAGATGGACGGACTATTGACGAGGTTTTAGTGTCTATCTTTAAAAACCCAAATTCTTATACCGGCGAGAATGTCGTTGAAATTAGTTGTCATGGGTCTAATTATATTCAGCAAGAAATAATTCAGCTGTTTCTAAGAAAAGGGTGCAGAATGGCAACTGCTGGGGAGTTTACGCTGAGAGCTTTTTTAAATGGCAAATTAGATTTATCACAAGCAGAAGCTGTGGCAGATTTAATTTCAAGTGATAATGAAGCGAGTCATCAAATTGCCATGCAGCAGATGCGTGGTGGATTTTCATCTGAAATAGCAAAACTACGTGAAGAGCTTTTAAACTTTGCCTCATTAATTGAATTGGAACTTGATTTTGCCGAAGAGGATGTTGAGTTTGCAGATAGAACCCAATTTAAGGAATTAATTGAGCGTATCCGGTTTGTCTTAAAGCGATTAATAGATTCCTTTGCTGTTGGTAATGTGATTAAAAATGGTATTCCTGTTGCCATTGTTGGAGAGCCCAATGTTGGTAAATCAACTTTATTGAATGCCTTGTTGAATGAAGAACGCGCCATCGTCTCAGAAATAGCAGGAACTACTAGAGATACGATTGAAGACGAAATTTCAATAGGGGGTATTGGCTTTAGATTTATTGATACCGCAGGGATTAGAGAAACAAAGGATGTTGTTGAAAGTATTGGTATTAAAAAGACTTTTGAAAAAATAGATCAAGCACAGGTAGTCGTGTATTTATTTGAATCTGATGTTGTTTCAAATGATCATATGAAATCTAATACTATTAGAGTTGAAATAGAAAAAATAAGAAATAAATACCCGTTAAAACCACTTTTGGTTATAGCAAATAAAGTCGATAAGATTTCTGAAAATCAACAATTAAAACTGGACGATACGCTAAGTAAAATTGAGGGATCCTCATTCATGTTTATTTCAGCCAAACAGAACATAGGGGTGGATGCTCTAAAGCAGCAGCTGCTAAGTTATGTTAACACGGGTGCATTGCGAAATAATGACACAATAATCACTAATTCAAGACATTATGATTCGTTAATTAAAGCTTTTGAAGAGGTTGAAAGGGTGAGAGAAGGTCTAGAGTCAGGATTGTCGGGAGATTTATTAGCAATAGATATCAGGCAGGCTTTATATCATTTTGGTGAGATCACAGGTGAAATTTCCAATGATGATTTATTAGGTAATATTTTTGCTAATTTTTGTATTGGAAAGTGATTTTTTAATTATGTACGTTCCTTTCTATTTCATATAAAACTATACCTGTTTCATTAACACATTTAAAATTACTTGACGGTTTCTGATATGTTTTTAATTATGTCTTCAACTTCTTCAATATCAATGTCTTTAAACATCACTATTCTATCTATTTGAAGTCCTTTTGAACGTCCCACTAAATTAATGGTATATTCTCCCGCAGAAGGAAATTTGGCTGTTAACCATTTATGTCCTAAATCATGGACTTCTAAGAGGCCGTTTAGAACAAATTCATTACCACTTCTACCGTAAAATTTTTCGTAATACAATGTTTTTTTATCACCAGCAGAGCCCATGTCATCAGATAAATAAATATAAGCGTCATTACCTTTATCTGTTCCTCTTTCTCCTTCTGGTTGACGCATTGTCCATTTTACAGTATATTCTCCGGGGTTGTTTATTTTAAAAGAATATGATATTTTATTATCCATATTTACTTTTTTATAAGCATTTGGGCCATTATAGTAAATGTATTTTGATTTTGAAGCGTTGGAATTGTAACCCATTTTCCATTGGCCTTTAAGTTTAAATCGTTCTGCTTCAAAAACTAATAATCCATTTTTTTCCTCAATTTGGTTTTTAATAGTTATGCCATCACTAAACAATGATTTTAATTTCGTCAAGTTTCCGTTCTCATCATTAAAAAGAAGATAGTAAACCATTCCGGCATCAGAAATATCCGCTCCTTTTCTATCGGGATGAAAGTGCATTCTACTATAAATCCATTGAATGCTTTCGTCATTGTGGTCACGCATCCAGTAAAAAGGGGTAAAGTTAGTGCCAGAACACCAAAGTTTTTCAGGAATGTCACAAGCGTTCTGATCCTTGATTTTTTTGTATTTAATACGATTACCACTAAGAGAAATTGCCTCCTTCATGGTATGGTGTGCTTTTCGCCTTAAATGATTGTCATTATAACCACTATGTGAGATTACATATAGGTCATTTAATGATTCTGTGTTTCCTTGCCCTATGACTTGCTTAATAGCTAAATAAAAAAACTCTGAGGGTCCCATATGAATGAAATAAAGTGGGTTTTGAGCTGTTGATTTAGAAATTTCAGAGGCTAAATGAGTAATAGCTGCATCTGGATTTTCAGGTACATCAAAAAAGCAAGAAGCATCATAGCTCCATCGCTTTATAGCTCCATTTACACCATCAGCCATATAATTTGTTTCTGTAGTATGTTTAGGTGCATCAATAAAGTTGTTATATGAAAAATGTACTAATTTATTTTGCTTTGATACTTTTGCAAGTATGGCTAGAGCCGCTGGGGTGCCACCCCAATCGTCAGGGTCAGCACGTGGCCAACGGGCTTCAGGATGATTATCAGCCTGATTATTTCCATCTGCGCTAATGGCAATACGGTTGTTGTTATAGTTTAAAGCTTGAGACTCAATGAAATTTGGAGAAAGGGTTACCAAAATTATAACGCATACTAATAGTTTAGATTTCATATAAATATCATTAATTGTTTTTTTCTGGATAGATGTAATACGGTTTTATGTTGGCAGGAGGAATTATTTTTATTGAATTTATTTTTATATCCCCCTTATTAATAATAGCTTTCAAAACAACGTTTTTGCCATATTCAGGAGGAATAGGGATTTTTATTGAAACGCTACCTAATTGATTGTTTGATTCATGAATATGATAAGTGTTTATTTCATTAGATAACATCATTATTGAAAATTGGGCCTCTTTACTTTTTAATTCAAAATGTATTTCTGCGTCCCAAGTGTTTACATAAAACCCTGGGTCATTAAAGGTGGTTTTAAAGATAATACCAGATTTTTCTTTTTCTGAGTGAATTGTAGTTCCTGTTAAAAAAGATTTATCATTGTAAATATCATCCCATTTCCCTTGGCGATTAGGGTTTTTAGCGTTAAAGTAGCCACTTTTTTGTCCTACTTTTCTTGAAGCTATCTCTCCAGATTCTACCTGTATTTTTGTTACTTCGCTTATGTTTTCGCTAGAATTGCCAATCATTATTTCGAATGTTCCTTCTTCAACAATAAACTTATTTTTGGCAGTGTCAAAATGGGAGAAAGCTTCATACGGAATTGTTATTTCTACTTTTTTTGCCTTCCCTACAGGAACTGAAATACGCTTAAAGCCTTTAAGTGCCTTGATGGGTTTTTTTTGTGTAGATTTTAAATCTCGAATATATACTTGTACTATTTCATCTCCATCCATTTTTCCAGTATTTGAGATGGTTGCAGATACTAATACCTGATCATTTTGAGCTAGTTTTTTTTTATTTAAATTTAAATTTTCAATATTAAAAGAGGTGTAATTTAAACCATATCCAAATGGATATAATGTTTCGCCTTGATAGTACATATAAGTGCGTCCAGTTTGAATATTGTAATCGTAAAAATCAGGTAAATCTTTATCAGATTTAAACCAAGTAGAGCTTAATTTCCCACCGGGGTTTACTTTACCAAACAGCACATTGACCAAAGCTGTTCCTTGTTCTTGTCCGTTTGGCCAAGCACAAATTATTCCTGGGATGTTTTCTTCTTCCCAAGTGATTGCGGTTGGGCCGCTAGGTACTAAAACAAGAATTATGTTTGGGTTTACTTCTTGAACCGCCTTAATAAGTTTATGCTGGTTACCAGGGAGTTTTAATGATGTACGGTCTAAATTTTCAGTTGCAGTACTTTCGTCATTTCCTACAACTAATATAACCTGTTTAGACTTTTTAGCTAAGGCTACAGCTTCTAATATTTTTATTTCATCATCGGCGCTCCCAGTTACAGTGCAACCTTCAGCAAACTTTACTTCTGTGTTTAAATATTTTTTAATGCCATCCAACGGACTTATTTTGCTTTTTGGAATACCAGAGTATATCCCCATCCAGCATCTATTTGCAAAAGGACCAATGATTGCAAGATTTTCTAAATCTTGATTCAATGGTAATACATTATTGTTTTTAAGGAGCACTATGGATTGTTCTGCTGCTTTTAGGGCTAATTCTTTATGAGGAGCACATTCTAAAACACTTTTAGGAATTTTTGAATAAGGATTTAGATTTGTATCATCAAAGTCACCAGTTTTGAAACGCAATCTTAAAAGTCTCTTTACTGCAACATCTAATTCTTCCTCTGTTATTAATCCTTGCTCAATGGCTGGTTTTAATGCATCAACCATAGGAGCATTTCTTTTTACACTTCTAAAGCATTCCTGATCTACACCTGCTTTTATAGCCATAGCAGCTGCCTCAGGCTGTGATTTTGCATAGTTCATATTGGTTTCAATCCCTTGAACAGCTGCCCAATCTGCAATAACGTAACCTTTGAAACCCCATTCTTTTCTTAGAACCCCATTAACCAACCAATCATGAGATGAACATGGTATGCCGTTTAATCCGTTTAATGCTGTCATTATACCTGCAGCCTCTTCATCTACAATACATGCTTTGTAAGCGGGAAAATAGTACTCATATAAATCTTTTTTATTGATATAAGAATATATTTGTTCTCTTTTATAGTCTACATTATTAGCTACGTAATGCTTTACAGTAGTCACTGTTTTTAAATAATTGGGGTCATTTCCTTGCATACCTCTCACATACATTCGTGCCATCTCAGACATCAAAAACGGATCTTCACTGTAGCACTCTTCGTTTCTACCCCACCTGGGATCGCGAGCCATATTAACAGTAGGAGAGAACATCATCACTTCTTTTTGTCCCATATTTTTTAGGGCTCTGGCCTCGTTTGAAATGGCAGTTGCCACTTCATACATAAGATCAGGGTTCCATGTGCTTCCCATGGCAATGTTTTGTGGAAATTGTGTGCAATTCCAAGCAATTATTCCATGTAGAGCCTCACCATACCATTCATATTCTGGTATGCCTAATCTTTCAATACCTGGTATTTTGGAACCGCAATAACTTATTTTTTCTTCTAAAGTTAATCTTGATATTAGGTCATTAACTCGCTTTTCAATACTTTCATTTGGATTTTTCCAGACTTGAGAATTAACAGTATTAATTATGAGTATAAATAGAATAATAAAATATTTTGGAAGGATTTTCATTTTGAACTTTATTAATTAGTTTTATACTTATATGATTTAATTTATTACTGAATAAGAACCTAATAGGTGCTACAAGAATAAATAAAAGGTATTAATAATTTAGTAAAAAGCTGAGTGTAAACTGTTGTTGCCACAGTGTCATTGCAGTTAAAAACATGAGTTTATTTCTTAAAAACGGGACAACGCATTCTAATAAATTTGAGAGAGAAGGTTTATATTTGAAAACATGAAAATGAACTTTGATATTAAGGTTGTTGAAGCTAGTCTAGAGGAAATATGTGAGCATTCACTATTTTTAAAATCTATCAATTATACTAGACTACTAAGGTATTTAGTTGATAAAGCTATTAAGAATGAAGATGTAAAAGAGTTTACTATAGGGTATGATCTTTTGTCTAAGAACTATTTAGATGATAAAAATGATGGTGCTGTTCGTTCTCAAATGTATAAACTTCGAAAAAAGTTAACTGCTTATTATGCTGATAAGTCGGTTCAGCATGATGTGATATTCGAAATAAAAAAAGGGCAATACAATCTAAGTTTTTTATCTCCAAAAGAATTTAATCAAGACAATGAAAATGGTAGTTCAATTAGCATTCCTTTGAAAAAAATAAAAATAGCTTTTCTTTTTCTACCAATTTTACTTATTGGTTTTTGGAGTTTTGTGAATTTTTTTAATCAACCTTCAAGCTTGTGGAAAAATTATTTTAAATCAAATTCAAATAACCTAGTTGTAATTTCAGATCAGTATGTGGTCATGTCTGAGGGTTTGGATGGTAAAAGTCATGCTACTTTGTTTGGTAATATAAATAGCGATGCAGATCTTATTAATTTTAAAAATAAAAATAAGCAAGGTAAATTTGATAATACGGACTTTACTTTAATGTCAAAAATGGCACCTTATGGCACTAAAATTCTTAATGATTGGTTTAATAAATACAACAGTAATTTTGCTCTAAGATTAGAAAGTACTTTGACTATGGATGACATTAAGAATAACAATGTCGTTTTTATAGGTCAGTTTAAAACTATGAATATTTCAAGTGCTTTATTTCTAAAAGATAGTCATGTTTTTTCAATTTATAAAGATGGATTTATTTACAAAAAAGATGACAAAGAAAAGGAATATAACACAATATTTAATTCAAAAAGTAAAATTGAATATGCCATGGTTTCATGTAAATGGTTAGATTCGGGCAAAAATTCATTTTATTTTGTCTCTAATAACGATATTGGGGTTCTTGCCACACTAGGATTATTTACGGATAACAAATGGCTTAGTGAATTTTATGAAAGATTACCTGAAAAAGTGATTGGTTTTAACGCATTATTTGAAGTAAGTGGACTCCAACGTACTAATATGGGGTGCAAGTTAGTTGAATTAGAGGTTTTGAATTAAGGGTTTCATTGGTAATATTTTAGAACTAAGGAGTTACTATTGTAAATAATTCATTTTTTTTATAAAACCATGATTTAATCCTATTGAAGCGAAAAAAGTAAATACTTCCATCAAAGACACCCAGAAGGCGTCCTACCGCGGTCTTTTTTATTGCCGTAATTATTGGATCAGGTTTGTTTATGGCAAGAGAATCTAAAATATTGTCATATATGTCTGATGACCCTCAGGCTTGTGTAAACTGCCATGCTTAAATTTAATATTAAAACATCTTTTTTAGAAGCCTTGGTTTATTCCATTTGATAAATATAGGTGTCCCTTCCAAACCCTTCATAACCTTTTAATGGTTTTTAAAAAAACACCTTCAAGGTATATATTATAATAGATATCCTAATAATTTTCTATTCTTTTAAAGTTTGCTTTTTGAACGACGTCTTAACATTTTTTGCTGAATTCTTAAAAAAGTAAAAATCAAAAAGCATTTACACCCCTCTTTTTTTCACTATAGCCCCACTATGTTGCTAATTGAAAAATATAATTTAGTCATGTATTAACTAATTAAAGCAAAACTAAAATGAGAAAAACAAGAAAGAATTTAGTATTAATGTTCTTTGCCTTAGCCTTTATAGCTTATTCCCAAGGGCAAAGTATTACGATTACAAGTCCTTCAGATGGAGACACTGTTGGTACTTCATTTGATGTCACGGCCGATGCGGTGGGTACATACAATAAGGTTAGAATTAAACTTGATGGTGTCACTCAGACTGAATTGGATGACACTTCAGCACCCTATAGTTTTGCGCTATCTGGTGTAAGTGAAGGCTCACATGAACTAAAAGTTTATGGAAAAGATACACCTAGTGGTACTTGGCATAATCAAGTTATAAATGTCAATGTAGTTAGTAGCACAGCGGTGACAGGAGTGTCTATAAGTCCAACGACTACATCAGTCGCCATTGGTGAAACTACATCTTTAATAGAAACCGTGTCACCAAGTGATGCAACCGACAAATCCGTAAGTTGGTCATCAAGTAATTCATTGGTTGCAACAGTCAATTCTAGTGGTACTGTTTCAGCCGTGTCAGTTGGGACGGCAATTATAACTGTGTCGACCAATGATGGCAATTTCACCGATACATCTAACATCACAGTAACTGGTGGAGGGTCTTCTGGCGATCCAAGTGTTACCATTACTAGTCCATCAGATGGTGCGACAGTTGGTGCATCTTTTGAAGTTACTGCAGACGCAGTGGGTACTTATACAAGATTAAGAATAAAAGTAGATGATGTTCTTCAATCAGATTTAGACGATACCACTGCACCATATAGCTTTGCGCTTGCTGGACTTTCCGCAGGTACACATTCTATTAAAGTATATGGAAAGGACACTGAGTCAGGAACATGGAAAAATCAAATCATTAATGTTATAGTTAACACCAACACTGGTGGTGGCGGTGGTGATATAGGGGGAAGTTGCCCAAGTTGCCCAATCCGTGTGGGTGATGCAGGTGTAACTTTTGCATCTGGTGGTAATGCCCAGACCGCAGAATGGATAAAAGCCGGTGTAGAAGGTGGTATTCCATACTTGTCTACTACTACAGTAGCAAGCACCATTAGTGCAACAAACACAGCTGGTATACAACAAGCTATAGACGCTGCTTCCGCAGCAGGTGGAGGACAGGTCGTTTTAAATGACGGTACGTATACTATTGATGCGACCTTAAAAATGAAAAATAATGTACGTATAGCTGGACAAAGTCAGGATGGGGTTATACTTAATATTACTATGACTGGAACTAGTGGAAGTGCAATTGAATTTGGTACCTACGGTGTTCAGAATGCTGGGATTGATAATCTAACTATTCAAGGAGGTCAAGGTCAACCTAATGATTTTAATATGACTGATGCAAAACCAAATTTTTTGATTCATTCAGTATATATTAGTGGTGGAGCGAAAAACTGCTGGTTGGACAAGGTGAAAATTATCAATAGTGGTAATGGTGGTATAACTACATGGAATTGTTCTAATATAACCATTCGTGACTGTTATATTGAAAGGTCATGGAACAAAGGCGGTGGAGGGCATGGCTATGTGCAACTCTCAGGTTCTTATATTCTTTTCTTCAATAATACGGTAAAGAAAATGAGGCACTTAGCCATACAAAGAGAAGGAGCTCATCACAATGTTGTTTATAGAAATAATCTTGAACAAGATGTTAACTTTCATAACGCTGATGCTGGAGATAACTTGGTAGAGAAAAATGTAATCCGCTTACCGGCGGGATTAGGTAATGAATGGCATGCAGTGATGGGGATTTGGTCTGTACAGCATAATGACCCAGGACCAAACAATGTAGTTTGGGGTAATGACGGTATAGAATATAACAATGGTGGTATCTCATCATTCTGTGACGCTTCTAAAGTTTGGGTACCTGTTGGTGATGAAAGAGATCCAGGAGGCGCATTTACTACGAATACTAACATACCAACAGGAGGATCTTTCTATCCAGTAAACAATGTACCGGAAAATGATGGTGCTACGCCAAGAACTGAATGTTCTAATGGTGGTACACCGCCTTCAGGTAATTGTGGTGAAGATTCTGGGCCAGGCAGTATTTTTAATGATAATTTTGAATGTGCTGACTGGGGTTCTAAATACGAACTTGTACCAGCTGGCGATGCAAATGTGAACTCAAATGAAGTTGAACATTTACCTACAGGAGGATTTAATGGTACCGGTGGTATTAGAATTACCATAAAAAACGGTGGATTTTATGGTGCAGATTTTAAAAAACAAATTGGAAATTTGCAAGAAGCATATGCGCAGTATAAAGTGTTTTATGAAAGTGACTTTACTGATTTTTATGGAAAGTCTCCTGGATGGGATGGTACTCGAAATGTTTGTGGATGGGGAAATTGTACCTACCCAATTTCTGGGCAAAACGGATGGTCTGCAAGAGGCTCTTTGGATAAAATTAATGGTAAGGTGAAAAACAAATATTATGTATATCATACAGAATTACCTGCAGAACAAGAATTTGGAGATTCTTGGTATTGGGAGGGGCCAGCGGCTACTATGAATACAGGACAATGGTACACCATAGATCAGTACATAAAAGTAAATACGCCTGGCCAAAATGATGGTATTTTAAGAGCATGGAATAATGGAGCTCTAATATTTGAAAAAACAGATATTAGATTTACCAACGCTGGAGGAGAATTTGCTACAGTTGACAAATACTGGATTAATTTTTATCACGGAGGTAAAGACACGTCTCCAAAAGAACAACATTTAAGACTTGATGATTTGCGAATATCTGCAAATCCTATAGGTTCTAGCCCAACAGGTAATGGCTGTTTAGGTTCTCATTGTACTTCATTTGCCAATTTAACCAATCCATCAAATGGAGCAAATCTAACTTTTCCTTTTAATGTAACAGGAAGTGTTTCTCCTGGGTACAGAATGAGCGTAGTAATGTTGAATTCTAATGGTGAGACTCAACAAGATAAAGTTTGGGTTGGAGGTACTACTGGAACAAATAATTCTGGTACTTTTGAATGTACAGAAAAACCGAATGTCCTTACGGGTGCTACAAAACTTGAGTTTTATGGAGTTGATGATGATGGTAACGGAGATGGTTTTAAATATTTTACCGAAAAAATCATTATTGATGTTAATTTAGCTGGTGGATCTGGTGATGGCACCAATCCTCCTCCTACAACTGAAACCGCAACAGAAGGAGGAATAACAATAATTTATCCAACAAATTCTGGGTCAAGTTTTGAGGTATCAGCAACAAGTACAACCAATTTTGATTCATGGTCTATAAAAGTAGATAATGTTTGGGTAGCGAGTTCTGGCGCCGGTACAACAGCTAATTTTAGCTTATCTGGTATTGCAAATGGCACACATGAAATTTTTGTGTATGCAAAATCTGGTACTGTTTGGACTGATGGACCTAAAGTAAACCTTACAGTTGGGACTACTTCCAAAAGCACAAAAAATAAGAACACATTAGATTACCATGATTTAGATAAAAATCAAGAAGATGCTAAATTATATCCAAATCCGGCTATGGATTATTTAAACCTATTACTTGGCAGTAATCATAGTTATTATAAATTAGAAATCATAGATATTAATGGTAGAGCATTAATAGTTAAGTCTTTAAGGTTGACAGATTATAAAGTTGAAATTGATTTAAATAAAATAAATATTTCAAGTGGCGTTTATTTTTTAAATCTTGTTTCTGATAAAGATCGTAAAGTGATTAAATTTGTTAAAAATTAATTTCAACATAATTATTTGGAAAGAGGTGAGTAGTTTACTCACCTCTTTTTTTTTACATATAATTTAGAATTAGTAAAAAAGACAAAGCGACTAATAAAAGATTCTATTATATAAAAACGTTGCATTGCCCTTCCATAGTCTCAGCAATAGAAAAAACTAATTATTTTCAATTGTTAAAGTAGAGGAACTAGAATATGTAAAAAGTGAAATTAGTTTGTTTTTATCTGAACCTCGTTTTCAAAAGCCTCTTGTTTTGAAATATCACATACTCAATGAATGCGGAGTAAAGGTCTATTTAAGGCATGAAATATTGCTTCATTATATAGAAAATCAAATGCTTGCAATTAATTATTTTTTTGATATTTCAGAAAAAGAAAAAATTGAGGAATACCTTCAGTTAGCAAATCATAAAAATATGTCGAAATCCGAGAATAGAATTGCTTTAATTTCACCACGAGAAAGAGAGGTTTTGAATCTTGTAGCTGATGGGTTTTCATCAAAAGAGATTGCAGAAATACTTTTTATTAGTAATCACACTGCCATTTCTCATAGAAAAAATCTTATTGAAAAATTTCATGTAAAAAACACCGCTCAGCTTATTAAAAGGGCCGCCTTGACAATGGGATTGTGGTAAGTTATATGGGTATATTTCTTGAGGTTATTTCGTGTATTCCATTAGAATTACACGAAAGTATGGAATAATCTGATTTAAAGTTTTGAAAATTAAGCATTCATAGGGTATGTACTATTAACATACGTTTTCTATGACAATCCTATAATTCTAAAGAATCTAATGCTTTGTTTTATTTATTATAAAACTATGATATTTATCACTTTTGTCCTCTTGTTGAAGAATTAACTTTGTAGTATGTTGAAGTAGAAATAAAAGTATTATATTTATACTTAACTAAAGCCAAACCTTCTTGAAAAACTATTCTTCTTTTTGTGTTCATTGTATTTCTGTATTGGGCTCAGAGGTTTTTAGGTTGGATTATCTGTTTAATAAACTAACAAACCATCACCTTGAATCGTAAAAAAGAAATTCTACCAGCTAAGACATCAAGATGGAGACCAACAGCGATCTTTTTTATTGCTGTAATTATAGGGTTAGGTTTGTTTATGGCTAAGGAGTCTAAAGTGCTCTCTTACATGTCTGATGACCCCCAAGCTTGTGTGAATTGTCATGTTATGACACCTGTTTATAACAGTTGGATGCATAGTTCACATCGTGAATGGGCTAAATGTAATGACTGTCACGTACCCCACAATAACATATTTAATAAATATTATTTTAAGGCAAAAGATGGTTTGTATCATGCATCTGTTTTTACAATGCGTGCAGAGCCTGATGTGATTGAAATGAAAGAAGCTTCACAAGAGGTAGTTCAACAGAATTGTATTCGTTGTCATATACAGCAAGTAACACAAACTAAATATAAAAGTTGGATTGATGACCATGAAGGGAATAGAACAGGACGCCAATGTTGGAGTTGTCATAAACTTGTTCCGCATGGCAAAGTACATGGATTATCTACAATAAAATTTAATATAGCACCATTACCAACAGATAAAGAAGATGAACTTGTTATTCCTTCTTGGATGGAAAAAGAATTAAAAGACCAATAAACTAGTACCAGATGAAAAACAAAGTATTATTTATCGTAACCATTATTGTCGTATTTCTATTGGGGCTTTTAGCTTCAAGTATTGTCAATAGAAAATCTGAAGCAAAATACAAATATGTACCTCAGGTAAATATTTCTGAAAATGAACCAAGAAATGAGGTTTGGGGGGAGAATTTTCCATTGGAATATCAATCGTATATGCAAACGTTAGATACTTCATTTGCATCTATGCAAGGCGGGTCGGCTATGAGAGATGTTCTTGAAGAAGACCCTAGATTGGTTATTTTGTTTGCAGGGTATGGTTTTTCGAAGGATTATAATCAAGGTAGAGGACATGCTTATGCCATTGAAGATATACATAATACATTAAGAACTGGTGGTCCTAAAGGAAAGGGTGATGGCCCTATGCCTGCAACATGCTGGACATGTAAAAGCCCTGATGTTCCGCGTTTAATGAATGAAATTGGGGTTAAAGAATTCTACAGCGGCAAGTGGGCTGATAAAGGAGAAGAAATAGTAAACCCTATAGGTTGTGCTGATTGTCATGATCCTAAATCAATGAAATTACGAATTACTAGACCTGCATTGGTTGAAGCGTTTGATTCTATGGGAAAAGATATCAATCAAGCAACACATAATGAAATGCGTTCATTAGTATGTGCGCAATGTCATGTGGAGTATTATTTCAACAAAAATCTTCCTGGAAAAGAAGGTGTGCCTTATTTAGTTTTTCCTTGGAAAGATGGTATGACGGTTGAAGACATGGAAAATTATTATGACAATTTGGAATTTAAGGATTGGACACATAAAATAAGTAGAGCTCCTATGTTGAAGGCGCAGCACCCAGGTTATGAGACTTTTACAACAGGTGTGCATGCTGATAGGGGCGTATCTTGTGCTGATTGTCATATGCCTTATAAAAGTGAAGGTGGACAGAAATTCACTGATCACCACATCCAATCACCTTTAAATAATACATCTAATGCTTGTCAGGTTTGTCATAGAGAAGAATCGCAAAAGTTAATTGCTAATGTTTATGACAGACAACGAAAAGCGACAGAGAATAGATTGAAACTAGAAACATTATTAGTATCTGCTCATTTAGAGGCAAAAGCATGTTGGGATTTGGGAGCTACAGAAGAACAAATGAAACCAATATTAACTGATATTCGTCATGGACAATGGCGCTGGGATTATTCGGCTGCTGCGCACGGAGCATCATTTCATTCTCCTGTTGAGACTGCAAGAGTTATTGGTAGTGGTTTAGTAATTGCTCAAGAAGCACGTGTGAAATTAGCTAGACTTTTAGCGGAATTAGGACATAACAAACCTATAGAAATGCCTGATATTTCAACTAAAGAAAAGGCTCAGGAATTTATAGGTTTAGATATGGAGAAACTAGAATCCGAAAAAGCTGATTTTAAAAAGAACGTATTACCAAAATGGCTTGAAGCTGCCAAAGCGCGTGAAGATAAAATGCCTATTAATACAGTCTCTGCGACAAATTAATACAATTTAAAAATAAAACCATAAACTAAAGATACCCTATTATTTTAATAAGGTATCTTTTTTCATTAATAGACATATAGATTATAATGAATAGAATTTTTCGATTATTTGCATCTCCAATATTAGCGGTAGTCCTTTTATTTACCTTTGGAACGGCAATGGCTATAGCTACGTTTGTAGAAAACGATTTTGGCACATCAACTGCATGGAAGATGATTTATGACGCATGGTGGTTTGAATTAGTTATGCTTGGACTTGGAGTTTGTTTTGTTATGAATATTTTCAAGTATAATCTATGGCGATTAGAAAAATGGGCATTATTAATGTTTCATTTGGCTTTTATAGTTATTTTATTAGGGGCCGGTATAACCAGATATGTATCTTATGGTGGTATTATGCGCATTAGAGAAGGGGCCGCTTCAAACCTTATCATCTCAGATAATAATTATTTACATGTTCATTTATCTGATGGAAATACCACTAAAACGATTCGAAAGAAACTCGATTTTTCACCATTAAGCAATAATGATTTTCAAATTAATGATGATTTTAATGGGGTACCTATAACTATTTCATACAATGAATTTATTGCAGATGCAGTTCCTGAAATTAAAGATGACGTAAAAAACGGAAAAGCATTGATTCAAATGGTAGTTTCTGCCGGTAATGGGAGGGAAACCGTTTTTTTAGAAAAGGGGGAGGTTGAAAGTATTGGAGCGCATCATCATAAGGTGGGCTTTGATGTTCATCAAGATGATGTTATTAATATCACAGAACATAACGGTGTTTTTTCTATTCTGTCACCAAGAAACTTAAGCACTTTTGTTATGGCAACAGAAACGGCGGGAACAATAAAAAAAGATAGTTTACATAGCATAGAATTAAGAACGCTATATAGGGATGGTGATGCATCTTTTGTGCCTTTAAGCTATCACCCAAATGCTGAAATTACCTTGATAAGTACTTCAGAAAAGACTAAGGATAATGATGAACAGAAAGATGATGCCTTGATTGTAAATGTGAAGGTAGGTGATGAAATAAAAAAGTCGACCTTGTTGTATAGGGAAGGCTTTCTTCCTACAAAGCATGATATAGAAGTTAATCGTATTAAAGCGAATTTATCCTATGGCGCCGAGCCTATAACCACATCATTCTCTATTCATTTAGATGATTTTCAATTGGAACGATATCCAGGGTCTACAAGTCCTTCAGCATATGCCAGTGAAGTGAGGGTCATGGATAATGGAGAGGAAATACCACATCGAATTTTTATGAATAATGTTTTGGATTATAAGGGGTATCGATTTTTTCAAGCCAGTTATGATACCGATGAATTAGGGACCGTTTTAGCTGTAAATCATGATGCTTTAGGTACTAATATTACATATTTAGGTTATTTCCTAATGATGATTGGTATGTTTTTCACCCTTTTTGGTAAGCATTCGCGGTTTACTTTGGTGAATAAGAATTTAAAAAAGCTAAAGATAAAGACCGCAGCCACCGTCTTAATCTATCTATGTGTTTCTTCTTTATCTATGTATGGTCAAGAAAGTCCACCAAGTATTACTATAGAAACTATCGAGCAACTGACCATAGATGAGCAACATGCTGATATGTTTGGACGACTGATGGTTCAAGATTTAGACGGACGTATAAAGCCCATGAATACCTTGGCTTCAGAGTTTTTGAGAAAACTGTCAAGAAAACCTTATTTTAAGTTTACAAAAGATGGAGAAAGTATAAGACTAAGCGCAAATCAGGCCTTTCTGGCTATGCAGTCTGCGTCAAATATTTGGCAGTATATTCCGCTAATTAAAGTGGACTCTAAAAAAGGAGGGGAGTTGTTTAGGCCTCTTGAAATAAGTGAAGATGGTTTAGTGTCTTTTATTGGTTTACTGGATGATAAAGGCAAGTATATGTTAGGTGAAGTTGTTGAAAAAGCAAATAAGAAGAAGCCAGCAGAACGCAGTGAGTTTGACAAGGAAGTGTTGAAGGTTGATGAACGTTTTAATATTTTGTACAATGTTTTTTCAGGGAATTATTTAAAGGTATTTCCTAATAGTAATGATGAGAATAATAAATGGCATAGTCAAACACATCATTTTAATGATTTTCCAGAGGAGGACGCGAAATTTGCACAACAAATTATTCCTAATTATTTTTCTGATGTAAATAGTAGAAATTGGGTTGATGCCAGCGAGAAGCTCGAATATATAAAAACCTTTCAAGATGTTTTGGGAAAAGAAATTATTCCAAGTAGAAAGCGCATTGAAGCTGAGTTATGGTATAATCAATTGAATTTAAACTTTTGGTTGTTTCAAGTGTTTTTTACTTTAGGTGGGGTTTTATTGATTATCGCACTGGCTAAAATCTTTACTAAGAAACGAATTGTAGAATTTGCGTGGAACAGTTTTATAGTAATAACTCTCATTTGTTTTATCCTGTTTACGGGGAATATAATATTAAGATGGTATATAGCTCAGCATGCACCTTGGAGTAACGGTTATGAAATGTTAGTTTTTGTTTCTTGGGTATTACTGCTTTGTGGATTGTTAACGTTTAGAAAATCAGATTTTGCTTTGCCGCTCTCAACGCTGTTTGCAGGTGCTTTGTTATTTGTTAGTTACTTAGATTGGTTAAGCCCTGAGATTACAAATTTAATGCCTGTGTTAAAATCTTTCTGGCTTAAAATTCATGTGGCAACCATTGTTAGTAGTTATGCGCCGTTGGCGCTTTCTGCGATATTAGGGTTTATGGCTTTGATATTGATGATATTTAAAACGAAAAAATCAAGAAAAGAAATAGATATTAGAATCAAAGAATTAACCTATATCAATGAAATTTCAATGACAATTGGTTTGTTTGTATTAGCTGTAGGAACATTTTTAGGTGGTATATGGGCTAATGAATCATGGGGACGTTATTGGGCATGGGATCCAAAAGAGACTTGGGCTCTTATAAGTATTATTGTTTATGCCATCGTTTTACATCTCAGACTAATTCCTAAATTAAAGGGGGCGTATATTTTAAATATGGCAAGTGTATTTGCTTTTGGTTCTATAATAATGACTTCTTTTGGTGTAAATTATTATTTATCTGGCCTACATAGTTATGCCGCCGGAGATCCTTTGCCAATCCCGAAATTTATATATGTTTTAATAGCTGTAGTGGTGTTTGTCTCAATTTTGGCGTATTATAAAAAAAATAGAGATCTAAATACTCATGTATGATTTAAAATAGTTTTTGTACGATAGGTGTTGATATTCAAGGAGATAATAAGATGAAGAAGATTTTGTATTTATTTTATTTGAAAGTTATAGCTTACAAATAAATGTGAAACATTAAAAAAATCGACAAAACGCTTGTTTTTTTCGTTTAATTACATAAATTTGTCTATTGAATCCTTAAATCTTGAACATGAAATTAAAGATATTTTTATTAAGTTTTAGTCTCTTTTTAGTAGCGGGTATAGGTTTTGCTCAAAAAAAGAATAAAGGGCCAAAGAGCATTATTAGTGATAAAGTGACTATAAGTAAATATCACAATAAGCAAGACTTAGAGCGCATGCAAAAAGGGGAACTAATAAAATTGTACGAGGAAAGAAATCAAGTTTTAACAAGTACATTGCCATATATTGCCTTTGCTACTAAACCTGGTGTGACTATGACTGCTTTGGGTATTCCAGACAATAATGACAATACCAAAGCTTTGGATGAACAATTTGATAATACAGATGATTATCTTGAAAATACTTTAGAATTTCAAAGAAAGTTTCTTCCATATGGTGATACAAAAAATCTTATTGCCGCTATATTATTTTATGAGGAAATAATGAAGTCCTTACACCAATACAACGAATTTCGTTAAAATGATATAACCAACTTTTTTGGTATTCAATTATAGTGAAATACCATATCAAGCCTAGTGCTTTGATATGGTATTTTTTTGAATTTTAATAACCTCGAAAATATGTGTTTCACCTAAAAAAGTGATGTAAAACACGCATAAGCATAGATTTAGGTGATAATTTATTGAGTTTTTTATCTTGTATATGTGTATTTCATCGATAAAAAACTTAATAATTTTAAATAAAACATGCATTTTGTCGAAATAATCGGTATTTCATGGATGAGTTTTATTAAATTTGACTATTAATTAATTTTTATTCTAACGTACTTAGGTTTTAACATTAAAATGTTTTTATTATGAAAAGTTTTACCCAAATCGGTTTCATATTTCTTTTTGCCTTGTCAAGTGTTTTTGCCCAACAGGAAAAAGGAATCATTGGAGCAAACAACTGGTTGTCTAATTGGACTGAATTTCATCCAAATGAAGAGAATTATGATGAACCCAGACAAATCTTAACTGGTAATATCACATCGGATATTAAGTTGGAAAAGCGAAATGTATATTTATTGGTTGGAAATGTTTTTGTTACTAATAATGCAACAGTTACAGTTGAGCCAGGAACGGTTATCATTGGGGATTATGATACTAAGGCATCGCTAACCATTTCAAAAGGTTCAGCGCTTATTGCTAAGGGTACTGAAACAGATCCTATTGTTTTTACTTCTAATAGAAGTGTTAAAAGAGCAGGTGATTGGGGAGGTATTATAATACTGGGTAATGCGCCTACAAACAAATTTGGAAATGGTTCTGTTGCTAATTTTTATGATCAACTTGATCCGTCAAATTATGTGAATACAAATTATGGAGGTGATAATATAAACTCTAATTCTGGTGTACTAAATTACGTGAGAATTGAATATGCGGGGAAACGTAAAAAAGACGGCGGTTATTTTAATGGCTTGTTATTGGCAGGTGTTGGAAGAGAAACAGGAGTTGATAATGTTATGGTAAGTTTTTCAGGAGGAAATTCAATTGAAGTATGGGGTGGTCATGTATCTTTAAACAAAATGGTTTCCTATAAAGCAAACTACAATGATTTTAAATTTAACTATGGAGCCCAAAGTAAAATATCTAATTCACTAGTGCTTAGATCACCTTATGTATCTAATAGTAGTGGTGCACGATGCTTGCAGGTTAAGTCTTACGAAAAAATGGACGAAGTTGATTTTTCTAAAAAATTGACATCCGTAACAGCAGTCAATTTAACACTATATAATACTAGTGATAATATTAGGGAAGATATTAAAATGGGGTTGGTTAGAGAAGCTGTATACGTTTCAGAAAATGCCTCATTGGATATGACTAAAAGTGTAATTTCTGGGTTTAATCCAGCCGTTTTGTTTGCTGATAAAATTGTTGTTAATCAGGAAAATTTAGATAAGATTAAATTTTCTAATATGTATTTTAATAATTGTAATGGTAACATTTTTATTGAAAATAATTCCAATAATGAAGACTTAGAAAACTGGTACGGAAACCATGCCTTTTCTAATGTATATTCTAAGAGTCATAACGCTGAAACATTTATTGACATTGCTAGTAATTCTAGAAGACCAGATTACAGGTTGCGTATCAATAAAATTATAGCTTCAAATGAAGTGAATTCAGAATTGAGAGATAACTAATTTATTAACCTTTCAAGAATAATTTTACCAGTTTAATACAAGAAAATGGATACCTTTTTAAGGTATGTGTTTAATTGTTTATATCTATTATAAGCAATTACTATTGTACTGCTTTACTGAATTCTTCCCGCTGATTGGAAAAACACTGTTAAATGAGGCTATTTTTAAAATCACATATTATCGTATTTTTTGTCTTGTTTGTAGCGCACTTTGCTAATGGACAAGTGGTGATAGGTAAACCAAATCTTGAGTTTACTCAAGCATGTGCGAGTCCATCTTTTAACACCTATAATGTAAGATTTTCATTTTCGCCAGAAGAATTATTGAGCTCAACCAATCAATTCATAATAGAATTATCAGACAATGCAGGCAGTTTTTCAGATCCAGAAGTCATTTTTACCTCTGAGGCTGGAAGTGTGACTTCTTCACCTGCTACATTAACCTTTGCTGTGCCTACAGACATATCTGGTGAAGCTTATAAATTAAGAATAAAAAGCACCGCTCCAGCAGCAACAAGTACGAGTTCAAATGCGTTTCCTGCGTATTACAAACTTCAGGATACACCGTTTTCAATTAATAATTTAATAGGTACAGCATCCTATTGTTCTGGTGGCAGTTATTTATTAACTATAGATAATCCAGGGGCACCAGATAATGATTCACCGCTTCAATATCCTTCTTTAACTTTTAAATGGTTTAGAGAAACAAGTCCAACAACTGCCGATTTTGTGGCAGAAGGTCCAAGTTTGTCTGTGATCAGTTCTGGTACCTATTTTGTGGAAACTAACTATGGTACTTGTACTTCTAATTCATTTTCAAATCGTGTTACCGTTTCAGAAATTGCGTCAGGGACAGGATCAAGTAGTATTACATCAAGTTTAGGAAACCCTTACTGTATTAATGATGGTCCAACAATTCTTCGCACTACTAATGGTAATAGTTATCAATGGTTTAAAGATGGTGAGGAAATCTCAGGAGCTACCAAACAAACTTATGAAACTAATGAATCTGGAACCTACTCGGTAAACATTGACTTAGGAAGTTGTGCTACTAGTGCAACTATCGATTTAGACACTAGTGGTTTTGAAAGCAGTTTAAATGTTTTGGAGGATAATCTAATAAATGATGGAGAAAGCTTGTTTGTAGAAGTAGAGACAACAGCCAATAATCCTGAATTCACATGGTATTTGAATAATATTATAATTGCCGGAGCTACTAGTAACAGTTATACTGCTAGTGAGATTGGTGAGTATAAGGTGAGTGTGGCACAAACAGAAGGATGTTTATCCACTACTGAATTAGTCTTTAGAATTAGTACGCCTTTTCCTGATGTTGCCGAAATTCCAAACATTATAAGTCCAAATGGTGACGGTATCAACGATACTTGGATAATCCCAAAAGTTTATGGTAGTGGTTCAAATACTGAAGTTCTTATTATTAGTTCGAATGGTAAGATTGCGCTTAGAACCAATGACTACTTAAATAATTGGCCCGAGAGTGATTTAGATTTTAAAAGTGTGAATCCTCTTTTTTATTATGTCCTTACTACTGAAAATGGCCAAACTTTAAAAGGAACTATAACAGTGTTTAAATAATAGTATGAAAATTAAAATCCTACATATTGTTTTAATACTTGGTTTAAGTTTACAGGTCTTTTCGCAAGACGAAGGCGGCGTTGTATCCTATAATATTCCTGTAAGAAATTCATTAAAATTTAATAGGCACATAATCAATCCAGCCTTCAGTCTCGTTAGAGAGCAAAATAAATACATTAGTTTCACAAATAAACGAGAAAATACTCAATTTGATAATGCACCGCAAACCTACTTATTTGGTTATGCCGGTAGATTTGAAGAAAACATTGGAGGCGGTTTAAGCCTTTTTCAACAAAATTATGGGGTCCTTACTACTTTTGGTGGGGTAGCAAACTTCGCATATAATGTTGGTTTAAGTAGAGAAAGTAACTTAACCTTTGGTATGAATTTAGGGGTTTATAATAGCGGCTTAAATCAAGGCAAGGTGGTTACAAATTTTTCTGATCCTGCTTTAGATAATATACCATCTAATTTGATAGTAACTATTAACCCTGGAATAAATTACGGGATGGGTTTTTTTGATTTTGGACTCTCCATAAATAATCTTGTGGCCTTTAATATCACCAATTCAAATATGATAGAGGATAATCCAGAACAAGGTATTCAAGTTCATGCTATGTATACGGGTTATTTTGATAGTCGCGGTTTTTTTGATGAAAGTAAGTTTTCAGGATTGATTCGTTCTGAATTTAAACAAGAACAGACTGTCATATCTGGACTCATGATGGTAACGGTTCCAAAAGGTATATGGGCTCAAGTAGGCTATAACACATTGTATGGAATGTCCGTTGGGGCTGGTCTAAATATCAGTTCTCAAATTGCCATAGAGTATAATTATGAAAAATCATTAGGTGATTTGTCCGTGTTAGGAAATTCACATGAAATTACCCTGGCTTATAAATTTAAAAACAATACTAGATATTACTATAACGGTGATGACGATGAGCAAGCCTTAATCATACAAGAAAAGAGAAGAAGTAGAGTATCTCGTAGCAGAACGTCTTCAAAACCGGACCCAAGGAAGAGTGGTGCTAATGCTCAAAAACAGCAAGCTACAATTGCTACGGCCGCCTTATTAGCAGAGGAAAAAGAAACAGAAGAAAAAACAAAGCAGGATGTAGATAATAGTAAAGCAGAACAAGACGCTATAGCTTTAGAAGAAGCTAATCGTTTGAAAGCAGAACAAGAGGCGCAGGCTTTAGCTGAAACCAATAGGTTAGAAGCAGAGAAAGCTGCTAAACTTAAGGCAGAACAAGAAACCATAGCCTTAGCTGAAGCGAATCGTTTGAAAGCAGAACAAGAAGCACAGGCTTTAGCAGAAGCCAATAGGTTAGAGGCAGAGAAAGCTGCTAGAATTAAGGTGGAACAAGACGCTGTAGCCTTAGCAGAAGCCAATCGTTTGAAAGCAGAACAAGAAGCGCAGGCTTTAGCTGAAGTTAATAGGTTAAAGGCAGAGGAAGCTGCTAGAATTAAGGCAGAACAAGACGCTATAGCCTTAGCTGAAGCCAATCGTTTGAAAGCTGAACAAGAAGCACAGGCTTTAGCAGAAGCCAATAGGTTAGAGGCAGAGAAAGCTGCTAAACTTAAAGCAGAACAAGAAGCCATAGCCTTAGCTGAAGCTAATCGCTTGAAAGCCGAACAAGAGGCGCAGGCTTTGGTGGAGAATGAGGAAATTGAAGCGCCTGTAGTTCCTACCGATGAAGCTACGGTTTTAATGAATGAGATTACTCGAGGGGCAATAGAATCCAATAAAGCACAACAAGAGCTATTGTCAAAACTAACAGAAAAGGTTAATGACAAACAACAGGACCTTGATGATTTAATTGAGGAAAATGATTTGAGTGAGCAGGGTATAGTAAAGGCTCCAAAACCATTTAAGAGTGTTAGTGCTGAGAACAGAGAATTAGAAGAATTAACCGAAGAAATTGATAAGGTTATTCAATCTCAAAATGATAATATTAGACGCTTAGATAATATATATAAAGAGCGTTTAGCCGAGGTTCCAAATGAAGAGGATCGTACGAATAGATATTATAAGCAAAAAATTAAGGATTTAAAATCTGAACAGGTGAAGGCCATAAGATTAAGACAGAGTTCACTTATGCAAATCAAACAATTAAAAGAAGACATAAAAGTAGAAAAGAAACGCAGAATAAAACGTGCACTTTATGATAATGAGGATGACAGGTATGAAAAGGACAGATCAACGCTTGAACGAATTAGGAATAATACGCCTTTGAGTACCAAGGTTCTTGAACCTAAAGATTTTGATTATGGTGAAAAACTGAGTAATATTCAAATTCTTAAGGATGTGAAAAAAATTGAGAAAGGTTATTATTTGGTAGTTGCCGTCCATACAGATTTAAATAAGAGAGATGAATTTTTGACAAAAGCTGTTGCAGCTGGAGAAAGTAACATTAACTTCTTCTATGACGTAAATACTAGTAAATATTATATTTATTCTGAAAAACATGCTAGTATAAATCAGGCTCAAAATGCTATGAAGTCAAAAGGGACTAAACCTTTTAATGGAAATATGTCAATGGTGAAAATTGAGAATTAGAAAGGCACGCAGATTGCGTACCATAGCTTATTTTAAATTTTTATGTAAAATTTATTCAATTCAAAATTCATGAAACGAGAAGGCTCATTTCTTTATATAGTTTATGGGTAAAAAATACGCTTATAGCAAAAGGGCAATATAATTAATCAGGATTTTACGGTCTTCTTTGATGTACATCATCATGGCTAGTTTATAATCTACACGTGATAACTGTTTTAAATTCAATATTCAATAAATTTTACGGTGAAATAAAATAAAATACCGATAAAATGCATATTTTGTAGTAAATTTTGTTCCTACTTCGAAATAATTCCCGATATTTATGCCGTTAAATAACAATAAAATCGGTTTAAGTGCGAAATATTGAAGTCTTAATCTTACGTTAAATTTGGTTTTATTAAAAAGCGTTAACGGTTAATATTTCTTTTTACACCCTAAATAAAAGAGAAAAGCCAAAACTAACCAATATGAATAGATCTACTTTGCAGTTTGTTATACTGTTCTCTTTATTTTCTATTTCAGGAATCGCACAAAACTATAAGCCATTTTCTATTAGAAAAAACATAGAATTAAAGGGAAATATGGTTGTTATTGGGAATAATATCTTAGGACAAGATAATGCTCCTTTTAATGATTTGAGTAGGGATAATCAAGACATATCAATGCAGTATATTGATATTGATAGCGACGGCACTACATTTAGTTCAAGTAGTGCAGATGTTGTTTTACCAGATCAACCTGATGGAAGTTCAACTACATGTTACCGAGCGGTTTATGCTGGATTGTATTGGAGTGCCATTTTACAGAGTGGAGATCGTTCGTCCATAAATCAAGTTAAATTTAAATTACCTAATAGTACGAGCTATAATAATGTGGTTGGTGAAGTAGTTTATGATGCCATTGTGGATCCAATTCCATCTTTTTCAGGAGAACCTGACAATACTCCTTATGTTTGTTATGCCGATGTCAGTAACTTGCTATCCGGTTTAAGTGATTTAGAAGGTACATATACATTAGCAAATGTTACCTCAAGTCTTGGTTCCAACTTTTCTACAGGATTGGCAGCAGGTTGGACGCTGGTCATGATTTATGAGAACCCTAATTTGAATACTAAATCATTCACTGTTTTTGATGGCTTTAGTCATATTTATGATTCTCACACCGAGACAATTCCTATTTCTGGTTTTAACACACCACCTTCGGGCTCAATTGACATTCAAATGGCTTATGCGGCTTTAGATGGAGACAGAACCAAGCGTGCTACCAAAATGGAAATTGATGGAAAGAGTGTTACATCATCATTTAGACCAGCAAACAAATTCTTTGGATCGGTTATTGAAAACTCGGATGGTGTAGCACATCCAAGAAACCCTTATAGTGCTAATACTTTGGGTTATGATACAGGCTTTTTAGAAATTAAAAATGCAGAGCCAGAATATGTAGGAAATGGTGATACAACATCAGGATTTACATTGCAAGTGGCAAGAGGGCAAGCAGATCCGATTTTTACTTTTTTAAATTCATTTGCAGTCGATGTGATAGCGCCAGACATTGTGCTAACTAAAATAGTTACGGATGATACGGGTGCCGAAATAGACGGTGCTGATGTTGTGCTAGGACAGCGTTTGTTTTATGAAATAACTTATGAAAGTGTTGGAAATGACAATGTAATTAATTTCACATTGAAAGATGTGTTGCCTGATAATATATTTTTTGATCCAGATACAGATATTGATTTAAGTAATGCCGGGGGTGCCACTCTTCAATCTTATGATGATGCAACAAGAACACTGATATTTAATATTCCTAACAGTTCAGTAGAAATTGGCGATCCAAAATATGTGATAAGGCTTGCAACACAGGTAGTATCAGATTGTTATGACTTAAGTCAGGCTTGTTCAAATGAGATTACTAATCAGGCCTTTGCTTCTTACAGTGGAGTAATCAATAATACATTAGTAGTAGATGAGGGAAGTTTTGCAACAACGGTATGTTTTGGTATTCCAGGTTCAACTAATTTTTTAATCGATATTGAAAACTGTAATTATCAAAGAGATCAAGTTTTATGTGGATCTAGTGTAGAATTAGTAGCTGCAGACGGCTATGATAGTTATTCTTGGTCTACAAGCCCAACAGGAACCCCTGTAGTTGGAACGGATCAAACTTATACGGCTTCAAATTTAGGAACATATTACGTAACGAATACAACATTATCAACTTGTACTTCAATTAATGAGGAAATTAGTGTGATACCATACGGTAGTACACTAACCAACCCTATTATTCCTTTTGCCGATGAAGTTAATATATGTCCGAATGACGGAAAATCATTACCGGATATATATTTATGTGGTGTAAATGCTACGCGATCAATTAATACAGGAATAGCAGATGCAGTATCTATTATTTGGGAAAAATTAGATGAATCAAGTTGTTCTGCTGTTGGTGTGGATGATTGTGCTAATGAGAATTCTAGTTGTGTTTGGAATCAAATTGCCACTGGACCAAATTATGTGTCGGATACCTCCGGTCAATTCAGAATCGTAATAAACTATCTGGGAGGATGTTTTAGTATTTATTATTTTAACGTTTATGCGAATCTCTTAGCACCAACCATATCCGCTAAAGATATTATATGTAATACCCAAGGACAAGTTACAGCAGGAGGTGTGCCAACCGATTACGAATATAGTTTAGATCCATTGGGACCTTACCAGCCATCGAACGTATTTGCAGTGAGCTCACCGGGATATTATACGATTTATTTAAGACAATTAGGTGTTGATAGTAATCCATGTGTTTTTGAAACGCCAAGTGCGTATGTAAGACTAAGAGATATTTCTATTACACCCAATGTTATACAACCACAATGTTTTGGAGATAAAGGAACTATATCAGTCGCGGTTAACGATGGTTTGCCTCAATACAATTATTCTATCTCGCTTAGCGGCACTCTAGTAAATAGTTCAGGGCTTACCGATCAATCGGATTATACTTTTTCAAATTTAAATCCAGGATTATATACCATAGATATATCAACTGATGATAGTTGTATATTTCGTGAGAATATTGAGATTATCGAACCAGCCAATTTAGAGGCAACTTCAGGGATAACAAGACCTTTGACATGTGAAGATGGGGAAATTACCATTTATCCAGTAGGAGGAACAGCGCCATATTTCTATTATGTAAATAGTACAACTGTTTTTCAAAATTCGCCAGTAATTCCTGTTACGGCATCTGGAACTTTTAATATAGAAGTATTTGATTCTAATAACTGTTCTGCTCAAACATCTATAACAATTAATCAAATAGCAGAGCCTGCTTTTGATATTGTTGAGACCGATATTTTGTGCTATGGAAGTAGTTCAGGCCAGTTAGAATTTAACGTTTCTAATGCTAATGGTTATTCCATTGAATATAGTATAGACAATGGAGTAACTTATACATCCAATCCTACTTTTTCAAATCTTGCTTCGGGAACGTATCAAGCATTGATTCGATATACCCTAAATACTACTCAATGTATTAGTACATCTAAGGTTGTAGCGGTATCAGAACCACCAGTAGCAGTAACAGCCTCAGCTGGCGTATCGCAATTGGCAGGTTGTGGACCTTCTGGAGAAGGTGCTGTGCGTATAACTAATCCGCAAGGCGGTGTCCCACCTTATGAATATAGTTTTGATAGTCAAGGGTCATGGACAACAACAAACGAAGCATTTTTAGCTCCAGGAACATATACTTTATATGTTAGAGACTCCAATAGTTGTGTGTTCCCAATGACAGATGTTACCATTGACCAAGAACCAATAGCCCCAACTATTGCTATATCAGATCCTGATTTTAATTGTGATGGCTCTGGAAATTCAACAGTCACGATTACAAATTCAGGAGGTGATGCATTTCTTTACACCTATTTACTTGATAATGTAGAAAACCCAAATACAACAGATCCTACAGTTTTTCTGGATGTTCCTAATGGTGACCATATAATTAGTGTGAAGTATGAGTTACAAACTGTACCTAGCTATAGTAATTTATTATTTGAAGATTTTGGTTCTGGTCCTGATGTTAGTTCTCCAGGTATTAATTCTGCATTTTGTTTTGAACGTCAAGTAGAGGCTACCAAATGTAATGGAGATGAACGTTTAGGTAATGGCGAGTATACGGTTACGAATAGACTCAAAGGTAATATTTATGAAGGTTGGCATAATCCAATCGATCATACTTCAGGAAGTGCACAAGGCAGATATTTGGCAGTAGATGCTGGAAGTGTAATACCTAATAATGCCGTTTTATATAGGAAAACAATTGGAGATATAATTCCAAATCAGCCCATTCAAGTACGTTTTTATGCCACAAATTTATTAAAGTTAGGTAATACTCAGCCTGATGCATCACTTACTGTAGAACTTCAAGATACCAATGGTACGCCATTATCTTCAGAGTCCACAGGAGGAATACCAAAAACAAACGGATGGGTAGAATATAATAGAACGATTAATCCGGGTAACAATACAACGCTTGATTTTGTTTTAAGACTAGAAGTGTCACAAACTGATGGTATAGATTTTGCTGTTGATGATATCCAAGTTTTTCAATTGCCTACAGCATGCACTACGCAAAGAGATTTTCCAATAAACATTGAATCTGGTAAAGCATTTTCACCAGGAATTATGAGCGCAACTAATGTTAGCTGCGAAGGTGCTGCAGATGGCACTATAACAGTTGTAGCAGAAAATTTTGATGCAAACAATGGCTTTCAATATTCTTTAGGTGGTTCTACTTGGATTACGGCTAATAATTCACCACACACTATTACAGGATTAGATGTGGGCACGTATAATATTGGGGTTCGTTATGACGCTATAGCTACGGCGTGTAATTTCAGTTTTAGTCAAAGTATTATGGCGCCAGAAGTGTTAACTGTAACAGCTACGGCAACGCCAATAACCTGTCTTAAGGGGGCAGAGGTTCGTGCTAATGCAGCAGGGGGTACTCCGGCATATGGATATGAATTATTGGATACGGCTTTTAATTTAGTGGCCAATTTTCCTTCAAGTGGCGTTTTAACTAATATTGGCGTAGGTGATTATATTATTCGTGTAACAGATGCAAATAACTGTACCCAAACAACGCCATTAGTATTAGTAGACCCAACGCCACCATCGGCAAGTATTATTAATTTAGATTATTGCTATAATGCGTTAGATGGCGCCACATTAGAAGTAGAAGCTACAGATGGTCTAGCACCATATCAATATAACATTAATGGAGGCGCCTTTCAAGAAAGCCCTGTGTTTTCAAATTTAACACCGGGAACGTATACAATAGGCGTTAGAGACACCAATGGATGTGTATTTACATCACCAGCGGAATCTATAGCACTGCCGGTTGGAGTAAATACTGTTTTAATAAAAGAATTAGATTGTACGCTTTCACCAGAGGCTATAATTACGGGTGCTATTTCCAATGGCTATCCAGATGATAGTTTAGGATATACCTATTCGGTTTCAATAAATTCAGGAGCTTATGTTGATTTAGGTAACACAGGCACATCATTTAGTTATACTGCGGCAACAGCGGGGACATATACATTTAGAGTTACTGATGTAAACTCTTGTGAAAGCTTTTCAAATGTTATTACGGTCAGCCCTATAGAATTACCAACGGCAACTGTTGATACTTTAAATCCGAGTTGTAATGGATCGGCTAATGGATCTGTACAGATTATCCCTTCTGGAGGCACCGGACCGTATGAATATAGTTTTAATGGCAGCGTTTTTAATGCAACTTCCTTATATACAGGGCTAAGTGCAGGTATTAATTATTCCTATCAAGTTAGAGATTCCAAAGCGTGTATTTCAAGTGCCGGTTCAATAACATTGACTGAGCCTTCTATATTGACTTCAAACGCTACTGTGACAGATTTTAGTTGTGATGCTTCAAATGGCAGTCAAGCAGGGCTTATTACCATAGAGGTTCCAACAACTGGAACGGCACCATACAGATATAGTTTTGATGGTGGGGCTTCCTTCACTGCGTCCAATACTTTAACGGTTAATGATGATGGAACCAATCAATTATTTTCTTATGTTGTACAAGATGCCCAAGGTTGTACAACGATAGCCCAAGATATTACCATTGATTTTCTTAATCCTCCTTCAGATTTAGTTTTTGACGCTTCGGCTATTACCTGTGATAATAATACCTCAACTGTAAATGTAATCGCAACAAATGGAGCGGGACTTTTAGAGTTTGAAACTATTGAACCATCACCAATCATAGTTTCGAAACAAACTTCAAATGTGTTTACAGGTTTAACTGCAGGAACGTATCTTTTTAAAGTGACCGATGCTAATGGTTGTTATTTTACAAAATCTATGACCATAAACCCGGTTACAGAAATAGTAGCCACAGCACAGGTAGCCAATCATGTGAAATGTAATGGAAGATCAAATGGAGCTATAGGCGTAAGGGTTGATCGTTTTACAACAACTTACAGTTATAGTTTTAATGGAGGACCGTTAGTTTCTGGACAATCAAACCCACGTTTACTATTTACGGGTTTACCTGCGGGTGTTCAAACCTTTGTAGTGACTGATGATGCTACAGGATGTACGTATACAGAAACAGTGACGGTAACCGAACCAACAAGTCCGGTTGTAATCACTAGTGCGGTGGCAACAAATGTACATTGTAATGAAGATAATTCTGAAATCACGATAACAGCATCTGGTGGGACACCGGGTTACCGATATGTAGCAGTTCAATTTGGGGATCCAGTACCAGGATTTGGTAATAATAATAATAATGGTAATATAGTTACTGTAGATACTAATGGCGGTACAGATTTAGACTGGGGTGTTTATGTCATTGATTCAAATAATTGTGTTGGTTTTACAAGACTCGCTATCGTATTAGATGATGAACCAACAGTAACAGTGCCTGCCGTATCTTTAGACCAATGTAATGTTTCAGATGGTTTTTCATTTACCGCAGTAGGAACGGGTATTGCACCATTATCTTATAGCATTAATGGAGGGTCTTCATATCAATCAAGTCCGACCTTTGTTGTAAATACGCCTGGATCCTATACTGTGCGAATTCAAGATGCTAATGGCTGTATTGCTGATAGTTCAAATCCCATAGAGATTTATGAACCATTAACTACGAGTGCAGTCTTAACCAAGGATATTACTTGTTTAATAGGAAATGAAGATGCCATTATAGATGTTGGAGTTTCTGGAGGGAATGCGCCCTATACTTATAAAGTGAAAGTTGATTTGGGCGTTTATGGCCCTTCAACAAGTATAACAGGATCAAATTTTACTTTTGATACCGCTGTAGCTGGAATCTATCAATTTGAAATTACGGATGCTAATGGTTGTATTCAGGAAACGAATACAATTGCGGTAACTAATACAATAAATCCAGAGTTCTCAGTAAATCCTGTTTTAGTACAATCCATTTTATGTCATGGTGAAGAAACTGCCGAGATTGAAGTGACAATTGATACCACAAAAGGTTTAGCGCCTTTTGTTATTAATGTGTTTAATGATACAGAAAGTAGGGATTATGGTACGCAAACTTCTGGTTTAGATGCAGGTAGTTATACCGTTACCGTAACTGATGCTAAAGGGTGTACAGCATCAGAAGCAATTACTATTGGTGAGCCAAACCCAATAACTTTAGATTTTGATGTTACGCCTATTACCTGTGGACCGGGTGGTGTTTCTTTAGGTGAAATAATTATTAATTCGGTTACCGGAGGGACTCCTAATTATACGTATCATGTTACTGGTGTTAATTATAGCAATGAAATTTTGAACCAAACAGGGGGTACTCAGATATTCGAGGTCGTGAATTTTGGTTTATATGAGATTATAGTTACTGATGCTAATGGCTGTACTTTGTTAGAACAGAATATAAAGGTAGCTTCGCCACCTGACGATTTAGATATTGAAATTGCCACAACAGTTGATTGTGCCAATGGAGGTGAAGCTGAAGTTAGAATTGGAGCGTCTTCGAGTATTACTGGAGCTGGGCCATTTTATTTCGCTATATACACTGGAAGCGGGATGGTTTATGATGGCAGTCCAGCATGGCAATTAGGAGCAGGGACTCCAGTATCAACAACCTTTACCAACCTGTTACCAGATGTTTTATATACGTTTATTGTATACGATGCCGATACGAAATGTTATTATTATGAAACGGCAACAACACCTATTGAGACCAATTCAACGCTTAGTATTTCGGGATTAATATCGCAAGATATTACTTGTAGAGGAAATTCAGATGGTCATGTGAGTTTTGACGTAACTAGTGTTTATAACGTTGATACTAATATTATATATCAAGTTTTTGATGCCCAATCACTTGCCCCGGTTACACCTACAGCAATTTCTGGAACTGGTATTGTGCCAGCCAACAATACGTTTTCGGTTAGTAATTTAGGTCCATTAGATTTCGGTAATTATGTGGTTGTTATAGAAGAAGATTCAGGTCCCTTTAAAGGATGTGGAATAGCAACAATTCCATTTAATATTTCAGAATCTGCTGTTGATTTAAACCTTACCGCTTCAGCTACAAGAAACCAAAACTGTAGTGAATTAGGAGTGATTTCGGCTGTGGCCAAAGATGGAACTGCGCCTTATGAATATCAATTTTTACTGGAAACAGATGCGGCCCCATTAGCAACTGATGCAGGTTGGATTAGTGCAAATACTTTTGAAGGCACGGCACAGGAGTATACTGTTTATGTTAAAGATGCCTATGGTTGTATTCAAGATGTGGATGTAACTATTGATTTAGACCAAGAGCCAAACTTCACAGGAATCACAGAAACAAGCACTTGTTTTGATGGTTCAGGATTTGATATTGAAATTACAGGAGGTACAGGAGTTGCACCACTTACCTATAGTATTGGAGGTGCTTTTCAAGAGAGTCCTAATTTTACATTAGCAACGGCTGGTAGTTATTCAGTTACTATTAAAGACGGTAATGGGTGTACCAATACAACGCCTTATACGCATATTGTGGAACCGCCTTTATCTTTAGACGTTACTGCAACAGCATTAGATTGTATTATAAATCCAGCTGAATTCACATTTACTACAAATGGTGGAGATGGCACGTATACTTATGAGGTTAGTATAGACGGAAACCCATACTTGGGCATAAGCCTGCCATATACCACAAGCACTGCAGGTAATTATCAATTTAGGGTTTCAGATGCTCAAATGTGTCAAGCAGAGTCTGCGGCAGTGATTGTTGAACCCACTGAAATCCCAACGTTTACTGAAACACATACTCATGTAACTTGTAATGGTGATGATAATGGACGTATTGTGATAACAGCAACTGCTGGTATTGGTCCGTTTGAGTATGGCATTGATGATGGAACAGGAGTGGACTTTCAAAATTCAAACATATTTAATGATTTACCTGGGGGAACTTATGATATTATTGTTAGAGATAGTAAGGGATGTGAATCTGTAATTTCAGCGGCTACCCAGATTGAAATTACAGAACCTTCAATATTAGTTACCGCCGCAAGTGCAACACCTTTTACTTGTAATGCGGCAAATACATCAGAAGGCGCTACAATAACTATTGATTTACCAACTACAGGAACAGCGCCATATTCTTATAGCATTGATGGTTCTGCATACGTTGCTAGTAATACTTTTGTGGTCTATGATAACGGTTCAGATCAAACCATTGCCTATGGTATTCAAGATGCAAATGGTTGTACTTATGACGGTGTAGTGACCATATCAAAATTTGATCCTCCTACAGATTTAGAGTTTTCTAGTAATGCAATAACCTGTATTAACACCACTACAGATGTTGAAATAACGAGTGTTTTAGGAGGCGTTGCTCCATTGGCCTATGAAATAATAGCACCTGCAAGTGCAACAGGCAACACTTCTGGTAATAGCTCAGGTATTTACACAGGATTAACACCTGATACCTACATATTCAAAGTGACCGATGGAAATGGATGTTATTATACAGAATCTTATACTGTTGCCCCTGTGACGAATATTGCTGTGCGTGGTCAGTTGGCAAATAATGTAAGTTGTAATGCCGATTCAAATGGCGCCGTTGGATTTAGAGTTAGTAATTATACGTCAACATATAGTTATGTTATAAATGGCGGTACACCGGTTACGGGGTATAGTTTACCATTTATTTTGGTTACGGGAGCAGCTGCAGGAGATCAAAGTATAGTAGTAACTGATGAGGTTACAGGCTGTACGGCTTCTTTTATAGTAACGATTGATGAACCAGATGCCTTAGCATTGACAGAAATTGAGAATATAAATGCCTCTTGTAATTTTGGTGCGCGAGTAACTGTTGAAGCTTCTGGAGGCACACCTAATTTTGAATACGCTTTTGTTCAAGATGGTGTTACTCCCAATTCAGCTGATTATACGCCAAATGCTAGTGCTGTTCTTGATGATTTATTAAATACCAATTGGGATGTTTATGTGCGCGATTCAAATGGATGTATAGAATCAATAGATGTTGTTATTAGTAGAGATGCTTTACCAAGTTTTAGTATTCCTGCAATTACGGTTGATCAATGTAACGCTTCTGGAGCCCCATTCAATTTTACGGTTACAGGTGTTAGTGGTGTTGGACCATTTAGCTATTCTATTGGTAATGGTTTTCAAACCAGTCCAACATTTAGTGTTACTGAACCAGGTAACTATTTTGTAACAGTAGGTGATGGCAATGGTTGTACAGCAACAAGTACAAGCGTAGTTACAGTATATCCAGAATTAGATGTATCACCTCGAATTTCAGGGTATCCTTCTTGTGCCAATAGTGATGGAGAAATTACAATAGAAGGCGCCGGAGGATCTGGGTCTTATACCTATTCAGTAAATACAACGGGAGCAACAATATCTGGAAATATAATTTCTAATTTACCAGCTGGAACACATATCGTTACCATTGAAGATACCGTAACCTTATGTACTACGGCGTTTTCAGTTACAATAGTTCCCGCCAGTCCTGTTACATTCACTACGGTACCTACTGCAGTAACTTGTTATGGAGGTAATGATGGTACTATAACAGTTAACCTGCCAGCCGCTAATAATAATCCTGTTTACAAGTATAGTCTTGATGGAGGATTAACGACGCAGACATCAAATGTGTTTTCGGGATTAATTGCAGGGACCTATAATATTAGTGTATATTCTGGAAGAAACTGTGTTTTAACGCAATCTGAAACAGTCATTGAACCCGATGAAATTACGATGGCATTACCTACAGTAGTTGAATATAGGTGTGCTCCGGAATCTAATGCAAGAAATTTTGCCAGTATTACGGTTGATGCTGTGATTGGAGGAAGTTCAAATTATACCATTTATGAGTTCTTGAAAGGTGGCACTGTTGTTCAAAGAACTTCGAGTAATACATTTACCGAGACGGATTTGTTAGGAGGTACTTATACCATTAATGTGTATGATGATAATGGTTGTATTGGAATTACAACAGCAGAAATTCAACCATATATTGAATTAGAAGCTTTACAAGTAGTTATTGATAATGACATCACTTGTAACCAGAATCAAGATATTAGTGTTTTAGTGACTGCTATAGGCGGGATACCATCTTTAGAATATACTTTGGAACGCACAGATGGAATGAGTCCGAGTCAAGTCAATACAACTGGACAATTTATTGGATTGGCAATTGGTGATTATACGATTGCAGTTGAAAATTTGGATACAGGATGTATGTTACAAACCGTACATTATGTAAATGATCCGAATACATTTGATATCACTATTGATAATGTAATAGACGTGACTTGTTTTAATGACTCAGATGGTAGTATTGATTTTACTTTTATTGATAGAACACCAATACCATCAGATGAATCAGGACCATTTGATTATACAATTGTAAATGCTCAAAACAATATAGTTTCATCAGGTACTACACTGAATGCAGGACCAATGAATGTTTCTGGTTTGCCTTCAGGGACTTATACTTTAACGGCAAGTTTGACAAATACACCATTTTGCTCAATTAGTAAAAACTTTACAATTTCTAGGCCTGTAGAAGCCTTAAGTATTTCAGAGAATCATACAGAAATTAGTTGTTCTAACAGTTTTAATGATGGATTAATTTCAGCGATTGCTTCTGGTGGATGGCCTGGTGGTTATGAATTTCAATTGGAATCAACAACATCAGGAGTGCTGTCACCTTTTAGTACTGCATCTGATTTCTCTGGATTACTAGCCGGTGATTATACGGTGCGTGTTAGAGATAGTAAAGGCTGTAGTGCGAGTATTAATGTGTCGCTAGAAAACCCTGTACCAATTTCTGGTCTAATTGATACAACCTTGTCTCCAGTTTTATGTTTTGGTGATGCAAATTCTAGTATTGAGGTGACTAATATTAGTGGAGGTCAAGGACGCAATTATACCTTTATTCTTAATAGACTTACCCCTGTAGTAACAGCTTCCGGGCCACAAACATCACCAATCTTTACTGGGTTAGGGGCTGGAACATATAGTGTTAGCATTCAAGATGGATACGGCTGTGCCTTTACTACTGCTGAGGTTGAAATTACTGAACCTAGTACAGTTAGTGCATTATTGGTACAATCTACAAATGAGACATGTACTACTGGATCTTCAATAACATTGAGTGCTTCTGGAGGAACAGGTCCATATGAATATAGTGATAACGAGGACTTCTCTTCGATATTAGGCGGTTTTGCAGCTCAAGTAACATTAGATTTTCCTCAAGGCACTTCAGGTATCTATAAATATTATGTCAGAGACGCTAATGGCTGTGCTTCTGGTATATCAAATGAAATAGCTATAGAGCCTTTACCACCACTTGTTGTGCAAATGGATGTCACAAATGCCTTTATAAATTGTACTGGTGGAAACACAGGTATTATAGTGGCAAAAGCTCAGGGAGGATTAGGTAATTATATTTATACACTACAAGATGGAGCAGGCAGAGATATTAATCCAATGCCAACGCAAAATAGTCCAGGTGTATTTACAGATTTACCGGCTGGAACCTATCAAGTGATGGTGCGTAGTGGAAATGATTGTGAGGTTATCTCTGGTCAAGAAATTATTGCGGAACCTGCCTTAGCGTTACAAACAACATTTAGTACAACAGATGTGTCCTGCGCTGGAGGACGTGATGGTGTATTGGAAATAGTGGCGACAGGAGGTACTGGACTTATAAAGTATGCGATTTCTCCACAATTGAATCAGTTTTTTGAATCCCCAATTTTTGAAGATTTATCAGTCGGTACTTATCAAGTGGTTGTTCAAGATGAATTAGGTTGTTTTGTTGTTCTTGATTTTGAAATTGATGAACCCACACCAGTTGTGTTGAGTATTGTACCAAATTCAATTGTACCAGAGTTATGCTCAGGAGATCTTGATGCTGGCTTTAGTGTGACATTAACCGGAGGGACGTTACCTTACAGTTATAGTATAGATGATATTGAAGGTACTTATACTATTGGTGGTGCGACACAAACTCAATTTGATTTTGATAATTTGAGTGGTGGAGACCATGTGGTATATGTTCGTGATGGTGCAGGATGTGAATCGGAATGGAATATTTCATTGCCAGAATCCGTTTTATTAAATCCACAAGTTTCAGTTGACTATGGTTGTACCAGTAATATATCAACTAATACAATTACGGTTTCTATTGATGACAGTATTACTGATATTACACAAGTAGATTATTCATTAGATGGCGGCCCGTTCCAAGCAAGTAATGTCTTTATAGATGTTCCAGCAGGGACAGATCATTTTATAACAGCTAGACACACCAATGGTTGTGAGAAACAAAGTGCACCGTTTATTATAGATTTTATTGAACCTTTGGCTGTAAGTATAGGAGAAGGGCAATTAAATCAAATAGTAACCACTGTTTCTGGAGGCGTTGAGCCTTATAACTACACCCTTAATGGTGAAGACTATGGAAATGAAAATAAGTTTTTTATCTATGCTTCAGGTGATTATACCGTAGAGGTAACCGATGCTAAAGGATGTGTTTCCTCGGTAACACAATATTTTGAATACATTGATGTATGTATACCTAATTATTTTACACCAAACGGCGACAGAACGCTGGATGAATGGGGCCCCGGATGTACCACTCAATATACCGATTTAACGGTGAGAGTTTTTGATAGATATGGCCGCCAAATTACCCTATTGCATGTAAACGAGACATGGGATGGGAACTATAATGGTAATAGATTACCCTCAGGAGATTATTGGTATATTCTTAAACTGAATGATGCTAAGGATGACCGTGAGTTTGTTGGACATTTTACATTGTATAGATAAGCAGGGTAAGCCATTAAAAATTATGATTATGCAAAAAAGAAAACTCATCATATATCTACTACTCTTAGTCTTGACAAGAGGGTATGGTCAAGAGCTTAATTTGCCTGTGTTTACTCAATATTTAGCGGATAATAATTTTGTAATATCACCAACTTATGCTGGAATTGGCGATAATTTAAAGATTAGAGCCAACGGATTAACGCAATGGGCAGGAATTGATGGAGCTCCAGATAATCAATCTTTATATGGCGATGTTAGGATAGCTGATAGATCTGGAGTTGGGTTGTCTTTATACAATGATAAGAATGGAAACACAAGGCAAACGGGGATAAAATTTTCTTTTGCGCATCACCTAATCTTAGACTATTATTCAAAGCAATATTTATCCTTTGGAATTTCCTATAACATTAATACGTTTCGAATAGATTACGAAAATTTTGACGGCGGAACACAACACCCCAATTTGGACCCATTTGTAACCGATGATAGAGGTATGTCTAATAATAATTTTGATGTCGGTTTTTTATACAGAAATAAAGGTTTGTTTTTTAGTTTTAACGCCAGCAATATTTTAAAAAAGAACCTGGATGAAAACCTTAGAGTGCAAGAACCTCGATTGTTGCTTAATTATCAAGTATATTCTGGATATACTTTTAAAGGGCGTAAGGGGAGTCGTTTAGAATTTGAACCTTCATTGTTTTATCAAATGTTTAGTAGTGATAGTCGCTCAAGTACAGATGTAAACTTTAAGATTAGAAAATATAATAGAAAGGAAGATTATTTATGGGCCGGGGTTTCTTATAGGTTTTTAAATGATCAATTATTTAAGCCTTTAAATGTTGGCCCAATGGTTGGCTTTCAAAAGTCATTATTTTATTTTGGCTATGCCTACCAAATTACAACAAATCAACTGGCATCCTATAATTCAGGCACACACGTGGTTACTATTGGTCTTAATTTTTTACAAGGAATAAGTAATTGTCCTTGTACTCAAAGCCCCATAAGACACTAATATAGTTGTAGAAATGGAAGGATTCTTCTTAAAATCTATGCTTAAATAGCGCATCTTTTTTACGTTTACTTCATTAAATATTATGTTCTTAGTTACTGCTTTTAAGCTATTACTAAGTAATCTTTTCTTCTATTTTCAGGCTTGTTTTAACTGAATTTTTAAAGTTTTAGGGTGGTTTTTTCTATTGATTTTTGTCATTCACTAGTAGGTATAAAAAACACTACATTAAAGATGTAAAAACCTACAATTAGTAAATTTTTATCGACGAAATGCATATAAATCTGATTTAATACATAATATTTAAGAAAACCCTTTTAGTTTATTACCAAAATTAACGATATTTAAAAAGTCTAAATGCTAAAGTGTAAATGACATTAGTTTTAAGAAAGATAATACTTCTTAAAATTTCAAATGTATTAAACCAGCAGAATGATTAATATTTCTTTTTGAAAGCCCCAAGTAGAAAAGAAATACCAAATATAACCGCCATGAAAAAACCTACGTGTTCAAACTACGTGTTTGTAATTACTTTGCTGTTGCTAAGTATGCAATTATTTAGCCAGAACCTTATTCCTTTTAATCCAAGATTTGACCAAGCCATTAAGGGTGATATACTTCTTATAGGAAATAGTAATGTTGGTCTACACGTGTCTGACCCATATAACGGAACAGATACCAATGACCGCTTGGATGCAGCCGTATTTGTAGATATTGATGGAGATCCTAGCACCTTTAATTCTAGTAGTGCAGATTTAGATGTTCCTAATGATGTCACATGTTATAGAGTAGTTTATGCCGGATTGTATTGGAGTGCCGTGGTGGATGGTGATACCCCAATTTCCGATATTAAATTTAAAACCCCTGGAGGTTCATATGTAGATATTTCTGGAACCGAAATATATTTTCAAGATGCAGATACAGATCGTTATTCTAATACCTATGCCTATTACCATGATGTGACAGATATGTTAACAGCCTTACCAGACCCTGAAGGTACTTATTCGGTGGCTAACATATCTTCAATGGTTGGACCGAAACCAAATAGCGAGGGACTTTCTGCAGGATGGTCTCTTTTCGTAGTTTATGAAGATCCCCTTTTACCAAGTAAATATATTACCTCATTTGATGGGTTTACTAAAATTACAAGTACAATAAATGAAACCATTCCAGTTTCTGGGTTTGAAACTATTCCGACTGGGCCTGTAAGAGCAAAGTATGCTTTTAGTACCATTGAAGGAGATAGAAGATGGACTGGAGATTACTTACTACTTAATGGAACGCCAATAAGTGCAACAAATAATGCAGGTACAATCATAAGGGAAGAAGATAACTTTTTCAATAGTACATCTTCTATTATAGATCCACTTACCAATACACCGGAGATTATGACCACCAGACTTCCTGATGGATCAAATACTTTGGGGTTTGATTCGGGTATAATAAATGTCCCAAATGCTGGTAATACTTTGATTTCCAATGGTGCAACCTCAGCTACAATAAGTCTTGGTAGTAATTTAGATATCTATTATTTTTATTTTAATGCGTTCGCTATTGAAATTATAGCGCCAAATATTGTTTTAACCAAAATTGTTGAAGATGAATTTGGTAATGATATTGGCGGACAGATTGTTGATTTGGGCGATGAGCTGTTTTATACCATCGGTTTTCAAAACACAGGAAATGATGATGCCACTGATTTAACCATACGTGATATTATACCTACTAATATTGTGTTTAATTATCCAGAGGATATAGAATATCTACCACCGGGAGTAACTGTACAGAGCTATAATCCAACCACTAGAGAACTTATTTTTAGAGTAGATAGGGATGTTGTAGAGGAAAATGACCCTGTGTCATCATTAAAGTTTAAAGTTACAGTTGTTTCAACATGTAGCTTATTGAGTGATGCTTGTTCAAATAATATTGATAATCAGGCGTACGCTACTTATAAAGGAACTATTAATCCTGATTTTGTGATTTCTGATGATCCTAGTTTCAACAGTAGTTCAGGTTGTTTACTTACACCAGGGGCAACAAACTTTTTAGCAGATATCAATGATTGTACTTTTGAGGAAGAAGTAATCCTTTGTGGTGAGAATGTGCAGTTAACAGCTGGTAATGGCTATGATAAATATTCATGGTCAACAAGTCCAACAGGGGTTCCTGTTATTGGAACAAGTCAGACGATAACAGTCACATCAACCGGTACATACTATGTACACAACACTGCTGTGGCGCCATGTCAAGATACAGACCAAATATTTGAAGTTATTACTTTCGGAGCCAATGTTACCAATCCTGTAATACCTTTTGCAGATGAAGTGGTGACTTGTCCTAATGATGGTAAAGAATTACCCAATATCTTTTTATGTGGTACAACTGGAGCAAGACTCATTCAAACTAATATTTCAGATACCACTTCCATGATATGGGAAAAATTAGATGAATCCAGTTGTACGGCAGTTGTTAATCAAGATTGTGCCAATGAAGATTTAGCCTGTACTTGGAATCAGGTAGCAACGGGGCCTGATTTTATGGCGGATACAGCTGGTCAATACAGACTGACCATGAATTATACAGGTGGGTGTTTTAATCAGTTTTATTTTAATATATACACTAACTTATTAGTACCAACAGTCACAAAAAGAGATATATATTGTGCCACTCCAGGTGAAATTGTTGTGGGTGGGGTTCCAAATGGCTATGAATACAGTATTGATGGTGTAAATTATCAAACTAGTAATACATTTTCTATAACAACGGCCAGACAGTATTCTATATACCTGAGACAAATTGGTGTTACACCTAATCCTTGTATTTTTGAAGTACCAGATGTTCAAATTGTAGACCATGACTTTACGGTATCTTCAATCATATCGCAACCTTTGTGTTATGGCGATTTAGGAAGTGTGTCAGTGGCGGCTAATGATGCCAGACCGCAGTATTACTTTTCAATCTCAGAAGGCTCTACGCTGATTGATCAGGTAGGACCAATTTCTCAAAATAACTATACCTTTTCAAACTTAAATCCGGGTACATATACCCTTGACGTGTCTACGGATGATGGTTGCGTCTTTTCAGGAGATATTGAAATTATTCAGCCTCCGCTATTAGAAGCTACATCAGCACTTACTACCCCTTTAACCTGTACAGACGGAGAAATCACAGTATATCCAGTAGGGGGAACGCCTCCGTATTATTACTTTGTAAATAGTACTACAGTTTTTCAAAGTACACCATTAATTGCTGTAACATCAGCGGGTGTTTATAATATTACCGTTGTAGATTCAAACAATTGTACAGCTGAAACATCAATTACAGTTGAACCCGTAGTAGAGCCAGATTTTAATGTTATTACAAGTGATATTCTTTGTACAAGTCTTGGTGATTCTGGGCTCATAGAAATAGATGTTACTAATGCTAATGGAAATAGTCTTGAGTATAGTATTGATAATGGGACCACCTTTGTTAGTTCTCCTGTATTTTCCGGTTTATCTGCTGGTATTTATAATGTAGTGATACAATATGGAATTGGTTCAGATGTTTGTACTTCTTTACCACAAACAGTTAGTATAAATACTGCTGATCCTTTATTCGGAACAGCTGTAGTTACCGTGCCGTTCACTTGTATTTCTAATGGTGAAATATCGGTTTCTGGGGTTACTGGTGGAACTGCACCATATTCCTATAGTATTGATGGCATTAATTTTCAAAATGGTTCATCATTTTCAGGATTGACGGATGGAAGTTATACCGTTTATATTAGAGATGCTAGTACTTGTGTGTTTATCTCAGCACCTGTAGAAATGGAAGCTTTAAGCCCTCCAACAGATTTATCTTTTGTAAATACGCCTTTGAGTTGTCCGTTAAATGTAACTGATGTAAGTATAACCACAACAGGAGGAAATGGAACGCTTAATTATGAAATAATTGCACCGGCTAGTGCTACTTCAAATATTAGTGGAGCCTCTAACGGAATTTTTACTGGTTTAATGCCAGGCACATATACTTTTCAAGTTACAGATGAATTCAGTTGTAGTTATTCTGAATCATACACGATTGCTCCTTTACCACCGGTGACTTTAAACACGGTGCTCACAAAAGATTTGGATTGTACCTTATCACCTGAGGCTGTAATTACCGGTACCATAACCAGTGGTGTAGCACCATTTAGTTATACAGTGTCTTATAATGGGGGAGCTTACAGCGCACCAGTACCAACAAGTTCAACTTTTGCTTATACAGCAGCAAATCCCGGAACCTACCAAATTCAGGTAACCGATGCTAACGGTTGTTCTGCTGAATCAAGATTACAATTTATTAATGCAATCTCTCCACCAGAGATAAGCTTGGCACAAACACAATCAAATTTATGTCATGGAGATACTAATGCGGCATTTGATGTTATTATCAACAATGCCGTTGGTACACCGCCATTCCAAATAAACGTTATTAATACAACACTAGGATCAAATTTTGGTGCTCAAACGTCTGGATTACCTGCAGGAAATTATGAAGTAACAATTACAGATGCTAAGTTTTGTACTGATACAAAATCAATTGTTATCGCGGAACCTTTAGCCATTAGCGTTAGTAATAGTACAGTGCCTATTACTTGTGGGGCCTTAGGTGTGTCTCAAGGTTCTGTAATTATTGATGGTGTTACAGGAGGAACGGCGCCTTACAATTATTATGTTACAGGTTCAAACGGATATGCAAGATCTGAACTAAATGCTTCGGGTACTACCTCTACAACATTTGATGTTGTTGATTTTGGCTTGTATCAAATAAATGTTGTTGATGCTAATGGTTGTTCAATAATCGTTGAAGATTTATTAGTAGCATCGCCGCCTACAGATTTATTGATTGACATTAATACGACTTCAGATTGTATCGTTGGAGGCGAAGCCACAGTAAGTATTGGTACTACATTGGCAAGTCCAGGTCCATTCTTTTTCGCTATTTACAAAGGCGGGTCTACAGTGTATCCTAACCCTGTTGGGGACTGGGTTCCTGAAGATGCTGTCAACAGTAAATCGGCAACTTTTACAGGGCTGTTACCTGGTGTTACTTATACATTTATAGTCTATGATGATTCTACAAAATGTAGTTATTACCAGACAGCTGAAGATCCTATACCATCAAATTCAATGTTAGCTGTTACTGCACTTGCATCAAATAATATTACTTGTGTTGGCAGTGCAGACGGGAATGTTTCTTTTACAGTTAACAGTTCGTACGGTAGTTCGGTAAATATTGATTATGAGGTTTGGGATGCATTAACATCAACACCTACTGGGGTCTCAAGTTCAGGATCAGTTGGAGCCGGTGGTTCTTTAGTTGTGAGTAATTTAGGGGCGTTAGATTATGGTAATTACTTTGTGGTTGTTAGAGAAACTTCAGGCTCTAATGCCGGTTGTGCTGTGGTTACTTCTCCTTTTAATATAACAGAATCAGCTCGAGAACTAAGCATTTCAGCAAGCGTAGATAAGAATGCTAATTGTAATCCTAACTCTGGTGTGATAAGTGCTGTTGCTACTAATGGTACCGCACCTTATGTTTATCAATTAAGCACTAATGCTATTCCACCATTGGCTGATGATAGCATGTGGAGCAGTACTCAGGTATTTAATGCGGACGCTGGTTCTTACTTTGTTCATGTTCAAGATGCTTATGGTTGCATCAGGACTATACCATCTGCCTTGATAATATCTCAGGATACGCAACCCGAAATAACAGCGACACTTAATAATCAATGTACGGTGACCGAAGGTAATTTTGCTATAGATATAGCTCTAACAACACCTGGTATCCCACCTTACAGTTATAGTGTAGATGGCGGTGTATTCCAAACACGAAGTATTCCATTTACGATTACAAATTTAAATTCGGGAATGCATACTGTTGAGATTTTAGACGCTAATGGATGTGGTAATTTAGCAACAATAGATGTACAAGCACCTATTGATATCATGCCTGCAGTGGTAGCCTTACCGACTTGTAATGATAATGATGGTCAAATTGAAATAACAGCAACTGGAGGATCAGGTACCTTTTCATACCAGATAAGCCCTAATCCAGCGAGCGCAATTTTAAGCAGTAATGTTTATTCTGGACTTCCTTCTGGGAGCTATACAGTCACCATAATAGATGACTTAACCTTGTGTGAAAAAGATGCAACTATATTTTTATCTGAACCACAAGGACCTATAGTAACAGCAGTATCTAGTCCGGTTACTTGTTTTAATGAAAACGGTATTATTGATATAGATGTCCAGGGGTATTCTGGTACTTATACCTATGAGGTTTTTAATAGCCTTGGTGTTTCAGTTTTAACTGGGGCAGGAAATACAAGTTTAAATCCTCAACAAGTTAATACTTTAATGGCCGGTAATTATTCGGTTGTAATAACAGAAACATTGAGTCCATTTTGTACAGGTAGCACCAATGTTATAATTGAGTCTCCTGCGGAAGCCTTATCACTTGTTGCATCTGAAACTTCAAATGTTACTTGTGATAATAATCAAGGAACCATAGTCGCCTCAGCAAATGGTGGTTGGGGAGATTATCAATATGAATTAACAGGCGCTGCTACAGTAGCGTATTCAGCTAGTGGAACTTTTACAGGTTTAGCAGCGGGAATGTATACAGTAAATGTTTTGGATGCTGGTGGATGTATTGCCTCAGCTAATACGACCCTTATTCTTCCAACCATTATTGATGGAACAATTGCAGCCAATGCGAATATGTTATCATGCTTCGGTGATACTAATGGAAGTATTAACGTCATGGCCTCAGGAGGACAGGGAAGCAACTATACGTATACGTTAAATCAATTGTCTCCTACAATGAGTTCTTCTGGACCACAAACGACACCTTTATTTGAAGGGTTAGGTGTGGGTACTTATAATGTCCTGATTTCAGATGGTTATAATTGTGATTTTACAACAACAAGTATAAGTATAACTGAACCAACGGAGATTGAATCTTTATTGGTAAAAGAAACATCACAAACTTGTTTTACAAATTCGACACTTACCTTAAGTGCTACAGGAGGCGTAGGACCATACACTTTTAGTGATTCTCCAAGTTTTGCAAATGTTCTAGGGTCATTCACCGCTTCTACAACATTAAACGTTTCTGAGGGTACCTATGTATACTATGTAAGAGATGCTAATGGATGTGTTTCTGTCAGCTCAAATGAAATAACAATTAATCCACTTCCAACTTTAGAGGTTAATATTGATGCTACTAACGCAACTATTAACTGTACAGGTGATAATAGTGGTGTTATTGTAGCTCTAGCTCAAGGAGGTTTAGGTAGTTATAATTACACATTACAAGATGCTTCTGGAACAGATATTTCACCAGCACCAGTACAGACAACACCAGGTGTGTTTACTGAATTACCAGCTGGAACCTATCAAGTTAGTGTGACAAGTGGTCTAGATTGCGAAGCGGTTTCTGCTCAAATTTCTATTACAGAACCATCAGCAGCATTGACTGCAGATTTTTCAGTGAACAATGTAAGTTGTAATGGCGGTGATGATGGAATGATAGAAATCTTGGCTTCGGGAGGAACAGGCATTATTAAATATGCTATATCCCCACAACTTAATCAATTTTTTGACACGCCTGTTTTTAACAATTTAGTAGCAGGTGATTATCAGGCCATTGCGCAAGATGAATTAGGATGTTTTGTAATATTTGATTTCACTATTATTGAGCCAACACCAGTGTTGTTAAGTATAGTGCCTAATTCAATGGTGTCAGAAATTTGTTCAGGCGATTTAGATGCCGCTTTCAGCATTGAAATTTCAGGAGGAACTTTACCTTATAGTGTTAGCTTAGATGATATTGCTGGAACATATTTTACCGGTAACCTCACGCAAAACGTATTTGATTTTGATAATTTAAATGGTGGTGATCACATTGTTTATGTGAGAGATAGTGAAGGTTGTGAGTCTGAGTGGAATATCACCTTCCCAGACCCTGTGTTACTAGATCCACAAGTCCTAGTAGAATATGGTTGTGTTAATAATAGTATAGGCAATACAGTTACGGTAACTATAGATGCAAGCACCGATGCAACGGATGTAGATTATTCACTAAATAATGGACCTTTTCAAACAAGTAATGTCTTTACTAATATAGTTTCCGGAATAGGACATAGTATAACAGTAAGACATACTAATGGCTGTGAACAATCTACTCTAAGTTTTGATATTAATGACATAGAACCTCTAGAGCTTGATTTAAAAGATGGTGGTATTAATGAAATTGTGGCACAAGCATCAGGGGGTACAGAACCCTATGAGTATAGCCTTAATGGCGTGCCTCAAGGAGAGGAAAATACATTCATCATATATGAGTCAGGAAACTATACCGTAACAGTGATGGATAGTAATGGCTGTACGGCAGAGGTAACGAGATATTTTGAATATATAGACATCTGTATTCCAAATTTCTTTACGCCTAGTAATGGAGATAAATGGGGGCCAGGTTGTGCAGATCAATACCGAGAATTAACCTATGATATTTTTGATAGATATGGTCGAAAAATAGCCACTTTAGATTTAAATCATAAGTGGGATGGTACTTATAATGGAGCAGAATTACCAACGGGAGACTATTGGTATGTTGTTAAATTGAATGATGCCACAGATAATCGAGATTTTGTTGGACATTTTACTTTATATAGATAAGCAGGTTATGAGAATGAGAAAAATATTAATATGTCTGCTACTTTTGATACTATCAAAAGGGAACGCTCAAGAGTTAAACCTACCTGTTTTTACGCAGTATCTTGCTGATAATAGTTTTGTTGTTTCTCCAACATTTGCAGGTATTGGCGATAATATAAAAATTAGAGCCAATGGGCTTACCCAATGGGTTGGTATAAAAGGAGCTCCCGATAATCAATCTATATACGGGGATGCCAGAATTTCAAATAGGACAGGGGTAGGTGCATCATTTTATAATGATAGAAATGGAAATACCATTCAAACGGGAATGAAGTTTTCTTTTGCGCATCACCTAACATTAGATTATTATTCCGAGCAATACTTATCTTTTGGAATATCCTATAACATCAATAACTTTAGAATTGATATTAATAATTTTACGAATGGAGATGATACACCTATCAATAACCCTTATATCACAGATGACAGAAAATCTTCAAATAATAATTTTGATATAGGGGCTTTATACAGAAATAGGGGGTATTTTTTAAGTTTTAATATCAACAACCTTCTTAAGAAGGATATAGATGAAGCTATAAGAGTGTCAGAGCCAAGACTACTTTTAAACTACCAAGTATATACAGGTTATGTTTTTAATGGTCCTAAAAAAAGCGGTTTAGAATTTGAACCTTCTATTTTCTATCAAATGTTTAGTAGTGATAAAAGATCAAGCACTGATGTTAATTTTAAAGTGAGGAAATTTAATAGAAAAGAAGATTATTTATGGGCAGGTATATCTTACCGATTCTTAAATGATCAATTTTTGAAACCACTTAATATTGGTCCTATGGTTGGGTTTCAAAAATCAATATTCTATTTTGGTTATGCCTATCAAATCACTACTAATGAATTAGCTGCGTATAACTCAGGGACGCATGTTGTCACTATTGGATTAAACTTTTTACAAGGTTTAAGTGGTTGTGCCTGTACACAAAGTGCCGTACATAAGTAAGACTAGGAATTAGACAGCTTATTCAAATAGCTGTTAAAATTAAAGTATTCTATCTGTTCTATCGTACTTTGAACAGTAACCGCACCTAAGTAGTCCGTATCGGGTGAAAAAGAGAAAAGACCCCATGATTCTTTTTCATCTGAATTCCAATGGGTTTCTAATAGTTGGGCTTTATCATCAGAATCTAAAGACACCGAGAAGGAATCAAGGGCAAAAGATAAGCCTTGTGACTTCGCTTTTATAAATGATTCTTTTCGTGTCCAGCACCTGTAAAAGCCTTGATTATGTTCTTGAATAGGAAGTTTTTTAAGCGATTCAATTTCAAGTTGAGAGAAGTAATTGTCAACAATATCCATAACTTCAAAATCATATTTAATCTTCTCTATATCAACACCTATATCTTTATTCAAAACAAAACCAATAATGGCCATATTTCCTGAATGAGAAACATTAAATTTTAGTTCAGTTTCAATGTCGAAATCTGGTTTGCCATAGTCACCATATTTAAATAATATGTTTTCAGGGCTCATATTTAAATACATGCCTGATAATAACCGCAAAGCGCCTCGTGTTATTATTGAACAATTTTTGTCTTTATCGAACCGAAATTTTGAAGCTTTTATGATTTCATCTTGGGATAGAATATTGTTAAAAAAATTAATATATTTAAATGTTTCATTAAGACTTATATACCAAAGATGTAATTCGGTATTTAAGATGTGAAATGTCTTATCATTTAAGAAGTTCATTATATATTAAATTTCCTTTTGAGTTGAGCAAGGAAAAGTTAAACTACCATATTGGGCAGACGTTGCTCTTTCCTATATATTTGATAAAAATCGTTTATTTCTAATTAATTATAAAGAATTATTATACTTATCTGTACAACTCAAAAAGCGATTGATATGGATTTCATGTTTATGCAGGAATATACCTAACCAAGCATGCTTACAAATCAAATTAATATTTTTTAAGAATTTCGTAATTTTGATTAGTATTAAAAGGTCTATTATTCTATTCAAGACAAATGTAACATGTTATCTGTGCTTTTAATTTTATAGTTAAATGAAAATTCTAACTATGCTCAATAATCGACTTTTCAATTTGAATTGCCATTTCATCGGCAAAAGGAGAACTGAAAAGCTGGTGGTGTTGACCTTTTGTAAATAGTATGTTCACCTTTTGTTCTGTTATGTTTTTCCAGGAATCAATATATGCTGGATTTAAATGTTCATCAGGTTTGTCAGTCAATATAAGCGTGGTAGACCCAAGATGTTTTTTATTCCATTTATATTGTTTGTATATACTAATTAAGTTTTGCTTTATTTTTTCTAGATTCTTCTTATTAGTTGATCCAAATAACCGAATTATGTTAGGCTCTAAAAAACGTTCGTAATTATTTGAAATCATTAATTTTAATGCACTTATTGGCGTCTTCCTCAGTCGACTTAAAAAACCAGAAATACGCAATTTTATTCGGGTGGGATCTGTGAAATCTTCCATCTTTATAATGCTATCTATTACAATTAAGTTGGTTTCCTCACCCATTTCTTTAAAAGTATTTGAAATTTCAATACCTACAGCAGGGCTAAAACAATAAACCAGTAAGTTATACGGTCCATTGGATTGAATATCTTTTATTTCCTTAGCATAATCGATAGCCATTTCTTGGATGTTTTTATGCATTTTCATGTTATTATTTAAACCTGCAGGTTGTAAAGCATAAACTGGTCTATCTTTATTTACAGCATTGGCAATAGGATTGAAAAAAAACACATATCCCCCGCCACCGTGTATACAAAAAATAGGCGTTTTATTTCCTTTAGCTCTTATAGGTACTATGTATTTCCAGGGATCTTTACTCTTTTCTTCAGTTATGTATTTAGATAAATCTTCAATACTAGCGTGTTCTAATAAGGTAATTGGAGATAAACTAACGTTCAGTTTTTTCTTTATTAAGGTAAACATTTTAATAGCTAACAGAGATTTACCTCCTATGTCGAAAAAATTATCTCGAATACTAATACTATTTTTATCTAATAGTGTCTCCCATATTTTTAGTAATTCTAATTCTGTTTTGTTTTTTGGCGCTTGATAAATAGATTTCCTTACAATATTATCATTCTCGATATCTTCTGAATTAGTAGGCGTAAAATGGCTTATTTTATTATTTAATGATGCAAAGCTTTTAATTTGTTCTGAAGTGATTAATTCTATGATATCTCTTAATGTATTAAGAATCCAATTGGCAGAATATGAATCAACTTGTTTAGAAAGCGTTGTAAGTATAAATTTAATTTCGTCACTAGGTAGAATAGCAAGTGTTATTGGGTATGTTGAAGTTAATCCACTTTTTACATTTGAAACTTTTATAGTATTTTCTTCTGTTTTAACATTTGGATAGTTTTCAAAAACTAGTAAACTGTCAAACAGAGAAGAATTCTCGGACCAGTTTATATACGAATAGAGTTTATCTAAACTTAAATATTCATATTTTCTTGCTTCAAACTGAAATTTTTGCATATCCTGAAACCAATTTGAAAAATCTTGAGTTTCATCAATCTTTCCTCTAACAGGTTGCACATTCATAAACATGCCAGTTAACAAATTAATATTAGGAAAATCACCTGATCTACCAGAAACAGTTGTTCCATGTATGACGTCTTTTGTGTTAAAATATTTTGAAAGCACTACAGACCAAGTACACTGTATTAAGGTGTTTATTGTTATTTTATTTTTTTTACAATAGGTTTTAATTCTATCGGTTTCAGTTTTAGATAATTTAAAGCTATTTGTAACAGAAGTTTCTTCTGAATTTTTAGCACCTTGTTTGCTAAAAAGTGATGCTGTATCGTAATTTTTTAAATAATTTTCCCAAAACGATCTTGCGTTCTCATCTGGTATATTATTTATCCAATTTAAATAAGTCTTATAATTGGGTAAAGTATCTAGTTTAGGTAATTTGTTATTATATAAGGCATCATAAATGGTAAAAAGATCATTTAAAATATTACTTCCAGACCATCCATCTAATAAAATATGGTGCATGGGCCACAATAATTTATGTGTCTCATCAGAAAATTTTATAATGTAAATTTTTAATAAGGCACCAGATTCTAATGGAGCCCCAGCCTCTAAGGTGTTTTTTTTAAGTGTTTCCCATTTTTCTTTTTTTTCCGTTTCAGATAAGTCTTTCCAATCATAATATTCAATTTCAATGTCCTTTGATTTATGAATAACATGAACAGGTTTCTCAATATTTTTCCAATGTATCGTTGAGCGTATAACGTCGTGCCGCTTTGCAATTAAAACACAAGACTCTTTAAAATAGTCTATATTAAAATCACCTGTTAAAACACATTCAGTATTTAAAAAACCTTGATCAATTTTACTAGATAAGTGATGCAATAATAGCCCTTGTTGCATATAGCTTAAAGGAAAAATGGCTTCTACCGTTGATTTTGATTTGTTAGTCATAGATTATAAATCAAATTTAAAATTGGCTTAAAAGATTATCTAAATCATCTTGATTAATATCAGCTTCAGGAAAATCCGAAGGTGTGTATGTAACATTATCTTGGATTTTGCAATGGTTAATAATTGCTTCTAAATTTTTATTAAACGTATTGGCCAAGGTTTTTGCAGTTTCTTCTTTATAAAGGTCTTTTGTAAAACTCCAGTTAGCAACTAAACTATTGTTTATTATTTGTGCATTTATTTCTATTTCATAATTACGTTCGCTGCGCGGGTCTCTTGAAGTTAGTTTTACAAATTCAAAGTTCAAGTCACCGGTATTCTTTATAGAATTGGAATTCCCAAGGTAGTTGAACACAACTTTTGGGTGTAACTCATTTAAATCAGACTTATTATTATCAGTTAAGTACTTTAATACGCCAAAGCCTAAACCGTTATTTGGAATTCTTCTTAACTTTTCTTTTACAGCTTTAATATGAAATCCTAAATCTTGGGATGAATTGTAATCTAGAGCAATTGGGAAAAAAGCGGTAAACCATCCAACAGTATTAGAAAAATCTAAATTCTGAGATTCAATATTTCTACCTTGTCTTTCTAGACCTAATAAAATTTCACTTAAATTGGCCCATTCGCAAAGTGTGGTGATTAACGAAGCAATTAATAAATCTTCTACTTTAGTACCATAGGCTGTGTTAGCATCATGTAGAAGACTCTTTGTAAATGTAGAACTTAATTCTGAAGAATATGTGAAAATCGAATTTTCAAGGTATATCTTAGAATCTATAAAATTATCTACTGGAAATTCTTTAACATCAACTATTTGAGATTTCCAATACTCAAATTCATCTGCAATAACATTCGTTTTGATGGTATTTTCTAGGTAGCTAGACCAATCATTTATAGTTGATGTTTTGTTTTTATTTATTTTAGGAATAAAGTCCTTGGAACCGTTTTTAATTGCTGAAACGATATGATTAAAAATAATATTCCAAGATACTAAATCCACAACCAGATGATGAGCTACTAAAAAGACTCTATTTTGTTGTAAATTACCACATTCAAAATATATTATTTTGAATAGGCTCCCTTTTTCAAGCTCAGAATTATTCTGAATATCTAATAATGTAGTATTAATTTTGCTATTTTGAACACTCAAGCTTTCAACTTTATTTAGACTAAAATAATGAAAGCACTTAATTTGATTCACCGATAAAACCGAGGCTTCCCATACCGAATTAGCTCTCCTAAAACTTAGTCGCAATGCCTCATGGTTAGAAATAATTTCCTCTGCAATTATTTCGAACATCTTATTAGAAATAGAATCAATATTTTGTAGTTCTATAATTTGGTTCCAAAAATGAGGTGCGTTTTTATGAGATTCAAAAAACCAATGTTGTATTGGGGTAAGTGGAGTTTGACCCTCAATATTTATATAAGGTTTTGTTGTATTTGAAAATTCTTGATCTTCAGTTGCAAACACAGAAAGTTCTGCTATAGTTTGGCTATCGAATAACTGATTTGCTTTTAAATAAATACCCTCATTGCGTGCTTTGGCTACTATTTGAATACTTAAAATAGAATCGCCACCAATTTCGAAAAAATTATCCTCTACACTAATAGGTGAGAAGCCTAAAACAGTCTCCCAAATAGCTACTAATTTTTTTTCTATATCACTTTGTGGTTGTTTTTTAATTAAAGATCTATTGTTTTTACTTTCTTTTTTAACGGTAATAGCTTGTAACTTATTTTTGTCAATTTTACCATTAGGTAACGTAGGAAATTGTTTAATTTTTTTTATGGTTGAAGGCACCATATAACCTGGGATTTTACTCTTTAAATATACCATTAAACCGTCACTATCTTTTACTTCTTGTTCATTAACATAAGCAACTAACTTTTTAGGGTTTTCAGATCTAGTTTTTAAGGCACCATATTGTGACAAATCCTTAATTTTTAAAGCAAGTAGTTTTTGTTCTTCAGAAGAAAGCTTTTGTATAATTTTTAAAATGTTTTCTTTCATCATTTTATTGCTTTTAAAACTGCAATGGATTTTGCCCACCAAGTGTCTATTACATCTTCCGGCATATGTTGTGGTAATACTTTAATACTTAACGAGTAAAAATATCTTGTTTGTTCATGCAGGCTATTTAAGTTTCCAACAAATTCTTTAAGTGCTCGATTTATTAACATGTTTCTCTGATGGTCTTTTGTAGGTGCCATAAAATTTTCGTTGGAAATAGTTATATTATTTTCTAACGATAGTGAGCGTTTTATTATTTTCATGAATCGTTTACTTAGATTTGGTTTAGTAAAAAGCCTTTTTCTTCAGTGCTTAAGAATTTTATAGAATTTAAAATTATATTAAACTCATTGTCATCAACGTTTGTAAGAAGTTCTGCAAGTTTCTCTTCTGTTATCGTATCTAAATTAAAATCTGTATCAATAAATCCTTCTTCTGCTTGTACAACAACATCAGTGATGTTTTCATCGTATTGTTTTATAACGTTTTCAATTTCACTTAATTCAACTCTAAACCCTCTTATTTTAACTTGTTGATCTGCTCTTCCTAAAAAAATGATTTTGCCATCGCTGGTGTATTTTGCTAAATCTCCAGTTTTATATAAAATATCATTTGCTTTAAATGGATTTTTTATGAATACTTTTTTAGTTAAATCATCTCTGTTAATGTAACCTTTAGAAATACTTTGTCCTCCTATAAATAATTCTCCAGGTACGCCGGTAGGAGAGATGTTCATCCCTTTATCTAAAATATAAACGCCTGCATTAGCTACAGGTTTTCCAATGGGAATACTTTTTCGATTTAAATCGCTACTGTCTATTTTATGCGCAATGCACCAAACTGAAGCCTCGGTAGGACCATATTCATTATACAGACCAATTTTTGAAAAGTGTTTAATATGTTTTTCGCATAATGAAACTGTACAAGCTTCACCAGCAACAATAACCGTATTTAAACTTTTCAGTTTATCTTTAATTACAAAATCTAAAATTAAATTGTAAAGCGATGGCAGCATTAGGGTGTGCGTAATATTACAATTATTAATTAGTTCGCCAATTTTATCAATATCTTGTTCGATGCGTTTTTCCGTAATTACTAAATGTCCTCCAGTGCAGAGTGTCCAGAAAATACCAGCCTTTGAGCTATCAAAAGCAATAGAGGACATTAGCATAAAGACCTCAGGATTGGAATCATAAAAATCCAATCGCCCCATTGTAGAGTTTATGATGTTTTTATGAGAAATAGGGACTCCTTTGGGTTTGCCAGTACTTCCTGATGTGTAAATAATATATGCCAAATCTGTTTCTTTTAACTGCGGAAGAATTATTTCAGAATTAATGTTTTCATCAATGGTATCTATAGAAATACAAGTGAAATTGTCGTTGTTAAATCTATCGATAAGGAAAGATTGAGTCACTATAATTTTAGCCTTAGAATCGTTAAGTGAAAAATCTATGCGTTCATTTGGGTATTCAGGATCTAATGGCAAGTAGCTACAACCTGATTTTAAAATGCCTAATATACCTACAATCATATCAGTAGAGCGCTCGCAGCATAAGCCTATTACAGCGTTTTCTACTATGCCAGACATTAAAATGTGGCCCGCTAAAGCATTAGCTTTAGAATTTAAGTCATGATAACTTAAACATTCATCTTTGAATGAAACCGCCTTTTTATTCGGGTTTTTTAAGACTGTTTCTTCTATGATATTATGAATGCCTTTATCTTTAAAAACTCTTTCTTTTAGAGTATTTTGTTGAGAGAATAAGTCTCTTTCGGATGGGGTTAATATTTTTAAATCTGCAATTTTCTGAAAAGGGTTTGCTACAATAGATTCTAATAAAATTTTAAAATATTCTTGAAAACGATTAATGGTTTTTTCTTCAAACAAATCTGAGGAGTATTCGAATGTCGAACTTAAAATTCCGTTTTCTTCACCAATGTATATGGTAAGATCAAATTTTGAAACTTCAGAATCAAACCAAGTATGTGACAAATCTAAATCTTTACCAAAAAATGGGTTTTCAGGTTTAGAATGATATAAAAACATCACTTGGAAAAATGGATTTACGGCCAAGGACCGTTTTGTGTTAATGGCTTTAACTAAGGTGTTAAAAGGTACATCTTTATGAGAAAAAGCCTCTAGTGTATTATTAGTTACATGTTTTACAAAATTAGTTAAAGACATTTCAGAATTAATATGTGTTCTGAGAACAATGGTGTCATTAAAGAATCCTATTAAACTTTCAAGATTTTTTTGATCTCTGTTAGTAAGAGGCGTCCCTACAAGAATATCTGTGTCACCACTACATTTATGTAAAAACAAATAAAAAACAGCTAACATTAAATTATAAGGTGTGGTAGCACATGTTTTAGATAGCTTTAATAGTTGACTTGATAGTGATTGATTATATTCTTGGGTAAAAGAGGCAGCACCTTTGAACGAAGGGTGTAAAGGTCTTTCGTAATCAAAAGGTAAAGATAAACTTGGATTAGGGTGTAAAAGTTTTTGTTTCCAATACTCTAAGTCGTTTTTATTGATGTCTTGCTTGTTTATCCAATAACAATAATCTGAATATTGAAGCAAAGTTTTTCTGTTTTTTATTTCAGTATTAGATTGTAAATCTAAATAATAACCTGCTAAATGTTCCCTAAAAATTCCCATGGACCATTTGTCGGTAACAATATGATGTAATGTAATTTGAAGAATATGCTTTGTATTTGATAGCTTAATTATTGATGCTCTAACTAACGGGCCTTTAGTTAAGCTAAAATAAGTTGTAGCATCATTTTTCATTATAGATTTAGATGCTTCCGAGGCGTCTTGAAATTCGTAATGAGTTAAATCATGCTTACTAATACTTAAAGAGGCCGTATTATCTACTTCCTGAACTAGAGTATCGTTTTTTATCTTGTACGTAGTTCTTAAAATATCATGATCTCTATAAACAAAACGTAAGCTTTTTTCAAGATGTCCTATATTCAATGCTCCATTGAAAGTGTAAGTTTCTGAGTAATTATAAAATGCGTTTTCTGGATGTAACTGCTGTAAAAACCATAGTCTTTTCTGTCCTGGAGATAATGGAATCAATGCCTCTTCAGGAGCCTTTTCAATCAGATTTATATGAGTACTTTGTTTACTCTTATTTTTCCATCTGTCAAGGAGGGATTTTGATTGAGTTTCTTTTTTCATCTTTTAAACCAATTATCGCAGTCCTAAAAAGACAGCAAGTTTATAGCCCGCTCTTCTGATATAGTCATCAACGGGGAGATTGACATCAAAACCGCGCTCTATTAACCAATATATGGAAATAATAATTAGAAGGGTTGATAAGTAAACCAAGAATTTTGGGTACACTTTAAGCTTTCTTATAAAATATAATATAGGGAATATTACAGCAATTATTGCTACTTGACCTATTTCTACTCCAATATTAAAACCTAATAGGGATAATGATAAATGTTCTCCGTTAAAACCAAGTTCACCTAAAACGCTAGCAAAACCAAAACCGTGAAATAATCCAAAAATAAAAGCAATCATCCAATCTTTTCCCTTAAATATGGGCCTTATATTATGATATGCAGCCAAACCTATAGAGAGGGCTATGATAGATTCCACTAATCGAGAAGGTAGTACAATAATTTGTAAGGATGCTAAACTTAAGGTAATGGTATGGGCAATTGTAAAAAAGGTTATGATTTTTATAATGTAAAAAAAAGCAGGTTTAAATTTTTCAACTGGATACCAATTCCAAATATTAGATGAAATTTCAGAACCTGTATCTGCATACTTCGGTTTTCTTCTAACTACAGCAGGTAAGATTAAGGCTAAAATAAAAAGAATATGATCTAAACCAATCCAGATATGCCAAATACCTTGTTTTATCATGGCTTTAAACCCGGTCCATACAGAACCTTGCGTCAAATCAAGAGTTTTCGTCCAATCGTTATTATTAAAATCTAGTGCAATAAGGCTTTCATTATTAAATAAGCCCGATTTCCAATTATATTCGATACCTAATAAATTTGAATGGTGTGGTTCTTCCTCAATAAATACTTTGTAAGTAACACCTATAGAGTCAGGTACATTGTAAGAGTCTTCCAAATAGAAATTAAACAAAATGAAATCACCATAACTTACAGCTAATATGTCATTATTATTGGTAAATTTAATTTCATACGCTTTATTTCCATTAACAAATGAAGTGTTTTTCTTGAGGTATGCCTTTATTTTATCTAAGTAGGGAGCCACCTCTTCTAGAGAAGTATGATTACTTAAATTAAGACCAAGTACATCATTTAATTCATTAATATTTATGTGAAAGTCTCCTTCAATATTTGCGTTTTCATATATTTTTAAATACAAAAGGCTATTGTCAGGGTGGTGTGCATGAGCTTTACTAATAAAGTTAGAGACAATAAAAAGTATTAAAACCTTTACAAAGATTTTTTTCATAGCGACTGTAAATTAGATTGAAAACAAATGAATTTATATTCATTGTTTTATATAATTTTTATTTAAATATCGTGATTATTGATATATCATTATAGTTTGTTTGTTTTTTTTTCGATAAGTTTCGCAAATTCCCTGTTAAAATGTTAATAATACATTTTACTTCTATTTATTAATGATATATATTTACTATTCAAGTTAGTGAAGGGTATATAAGAATTGCTATGACTTATACTTATGCTATTAAAAACATTTTTATTTTTTAGTTTTTTTATATCATTATTTTCATAAATGAAACTTGTTTTATTGATTATTTAGTACGTTAAAATTCAATTTATGGACGTAAAAAGAGATGTGCTTATTTTTTTGAAAAAAGATATACTTGAAGATGAATCAATACGTATTGGTGAACAGGATGAACTATTAACAACTGGATTGATTGATTCCGTAAATTTAATAAGGACGGTTAGATATTTGGAAAAAAAATTCAAAATAGATATTCCTTTTGAGGACATAACACTAGAAAACTTTAGGTCCATTCATAGTATAGAATATTATGTTCGAGGAAAACTAAATTAGCACCCATTATTATATGGATAATTCTATAAATATTTTGTTACCATTAACGAAGAGTCAAACGTCATTATGGCTTGTTGATAAGCTTAACCCCAATGAACCAATTAATAATGTACCATATGCGTTTTATATTGATGGAACATTAGAACCTAGTGTTTTTAGAAAAGCATTTCAAGAGTTAATAGATACTACAGATGTTTTAAGAACAGTTATTATAGAAGAAGATGGAACTCCGCAGCAATTAATTAAAGATGTTTTTCCATTTAGGTTACAGTATTTTGAATTTTCTGATATCTCTTCATCTAATGTTGACAATTGGCTTCAAGAAAGAAGTGAGCGTATTTTTGATAAATCAGAGCAACTTTTTGATTCTGTATTGATTAAATTAAGTCCTGATCGCTTTATTTGGTATCTTAATCTCCATCATATTATAACTGATGCTTCTAGTACAGTGATTCTTTTTGATAAATTATCTGAGATTTACGGTTGTTTAATAGATAATACTTCTACTCAAAATATACCCAGTTATGCGTATAAAAATTTTATTGATTTTGAAATTGAAGAAAGAATTGAAAACAAAAATGTTATAAATTATTGGAATTCTGAGGCGGATAAGTATATTGAAAAGCCCAAGCTTTATGGTGAAAAGACTAAACAGGAACCTACAACAAAATCAAATCGAGTAGAGCTTGAATTAAGCCGAAGTGAATTTAATGAATTAAAAGCAGTGATAAATCAACCTGGTTTTAAATCTTGGAATGATAATTTAAATATATTTAATGCTTTTGCAACGTTATTGTTTTCTTATCTTTTTAAGGTAAGTGGTGAAGAAAATTTAACTTTTGGAGCCCCCATACATGGTAGAGTAAGAAAGAGTTTTAGAAGTACAATTGGTTTGTTTATAGAAGTGTTTCCTATCTCTGTTAATATTGATGAAAATGATACTTATTATACCTTGTACAAAAAGGTTCAAGATGCCACCAATCATTATTTGAAGTTTGGGATTACCGGTACTTCTTCACCAAAATTGAATAGAAGCTATAACACAATATTCAACTATATAAACGTTTCTTTTTCTAATTTTAATGGTTACAACACAACCGTAAAATGGATTCATCCTAATTATGCTGATTCAGAACATAAATTACGCTTTCACGTATTTGATTTTAATAGGACAGGAGTTTTAAAACTTGTTTTTGATTTTAATGATGATATTGTTAAGTCTTCCAGGTTGAATGAGGTACCGATACATTTTAGAAATGTTTATAATGCATTTATTCAGGATGTGAATAATCCCATTGCTCAAACCAGTATAATTGGGCCTCAAGAGGTTAATAGTTTTTTAGATCTGCGTTTAACTGAAAATATATATCCCAATAATGTTTTAGAAGTCTTCAATAGTTTTGTTAAAAGTAGACCTAATGCTGTTATTATTCAATCAGAGGAAGGCGTTTTAACCTTCAGAGAATTGAATAAGAAAGCCAATCAATTAGCTAATTATTTGATTAATACAGGTGTTGTAAAAGGTGTTAATATTGCTCTTTACAATTATAGAAATACAGAGTATATAATCGGATTATTAGCCATTATGAAAACAGGAGGGACTTTTATTCCTATATCATCTGACCAACCGAAAGAAAGAGTAGAATATATTATAACTAATTCTGATTGCTCATTAGTCTTAACACAAGGTTCCTTAAAACAGAATTTAGAAAGAATAAAGACACCTAGCATAGACCTGATTGCCATTAGAGAGAACTTGAAGAATGAGTCTTCCGAGCTTTTTGAAAACCAACCAAAAATTAATGACACAGCATATATTTTGTATACCTCAGGATCAACAGGAAATCCGAAAGGCGTTATTATTTCTCAAGGAGCATTGACAAACTATATATTTTGGGCAAAAAATTATTATGGTATATCGGAAAAAACCATATTGCCACTGTTTACATCAATTGGATTTGATTTGACAATAACATCAACCTTACTACCATTAATTACTGGCGGGAAGTTGATTCTTTATACAGAACCTAAATTTGGACCAGATATGTCATTAATGAAGGTTTTAGGCGAAAATTTAGTCAATACAATTAAACTAACACCATCTCATTTGAGCTTGTTTCAAGACAAGGATATGCGCTATTCTTCTATAGATAAAATTATAGTTGGAGGTGAAGATTTTAAGGCAAGTCTTGGTCACGCCATAACAAAAGCTTTTAGCGGAGCTGTGACCCTTTATAATGAATATGGTCCTACCGAGGCTACAGTAGGTTGTATTGTAAGTGAGTACAATCCGAAAAAACACCAAGAAGGATCTATTCCTATTGGTACACCTATAGCTAATATGCATGCTTATATATTAGATAAATATAAAAATTTAGTCCCTAATGGTGTAGTAGGTGAATTATATTTAAGTGGATCTAGCTTAGCTGATGGCTATTTAAAATTAGAAGAACTAACTACAAATAAATTCATAGAGAATCCTTTTGTGAAAAATGCTAAAATGTACCACACGGGTGATTTAGCAAGAATTAATGGTCATGGAGAATATGAGTATTTAGGTAGAGTAGATGAGCAAATAAAACTTAGAGGTTATAGAATAGAACTTGCCGATATAGAATCAAATTTAACGCATTTCAAAGGCGTGAATGAATGCGCTGTGGTATTGGTTAGGAACAAGAAAGAATACATTCCAGAAGAGAGCGTAATTAACTGCACAGAATGTGGTTTGCCCTCAAATTATCCACAAACTGATTTTGATGAGTATGGGGTTTGCAATTTATGTAATGCTTTTAAAGGTTATAAAGACAAGGCTCAAAAATATTTTAAAACTGAAGAGGAACTTAAATCAATACTAACCACAAACACGGAAAACAACCCATCTTACGATTGTTTGTCACTATTAAGTGGCGGTAAAGATAGTACGTATATTTTGGCTCAATTGGTTGGTATGGGGCTGAAAGTACTCGCATTTACGCTTGATAATAGTTATATATCCAATCAGGCTAAAGCCAATATTGATCGGATAGTTAAAAAGCTGAATGTTGATCATATTTATGGTGCTACAAATCACATGAATGAAATTTTTATTGATAGTTTAAATAGGCACCAAAACGTATGTAATGGCTGCTTTAAAACAATATATACTCTGAGTACCAAAATTGCTATGGATAAACAAATACCCTTTATTGTGACAGGTTTATCTCGTGGTCAATTTTTTGAAACACGTTTAACAGAAGAGCTATTTTGGAATGAAAATTTAAATGTTAAAAAAATAGACGAGACCATATTAGAGGTTAGAAAACTCTATCATAGAGAGGATGATGCGGTAAAGGATTTACTCGAAGTTTCTATGTTTGAGGATGATGAAGTATTTGACAAGGTTCAGTTTGTAGATTTCTACAGATATTCGGATGTAAGTTTAGAAGACATGCTTAAATATCTTGAAGATAAGGTAGGCTGGGTCAGACCTACGGACACAGGTCGTTCTACAAATTGTTTAATTAATCAACTAGGTATTTATGTGCATAAAAAGGAAAAAGGATATAGTAATTATTCTTTTCCATACAGTTGGGATGTGCGTTTAGGACATAAAACTAGAGATGAAAGTTTAGAGGAAATAAATGAATATATAGATGAAGAGGAAGTAAAGCGTATTATGAATGAGATTGGTTATGAAGAGTCCGATCCGTTTGAAAATGAGGATAGGTTGGTGGCCTATTATACAGGTGATAATTCAATCTCCTCAAAAGATTTAAAAAAATATATATCGCAAAAACTTCCGGCCTACATGATACCCTCTAGATTTAAGTTTTTAGATGAAATGCCACTTACTAAAAATGGTAAAGTTGATAAAAAAACTTTGCAGGGTTTAAATTCAGAACAATTAGAACTGGAAACATCATATCTAGCACCTAGAAACGAAATAGATGAACTCATAGAAGGTATTTGGAAAGAGGTATTGCGCTTAAAAAAAATAGGGATTCAAGATAATTTCATCGCTCTAGGAGGGCACTCCCTTGCCGCCATAAGGGTTACTTCTAGAATTAATGAAGAATTAGGAATGGAAATTCCACTTAATAAGGTTTTTAATTTACCAACAATAGAAGAATATTCAAATTACATTGAAAAAACGATGTTGGAGTATTTAGAAAATTAACAAAAAGCAATTGCCTATTCAATTGATAATTAATGTATAACGGGGTTTCAAAAGGCTTTAAGCCATTTATTATTAAGTTAGTTGTTGTAACTTTAAGTACTTGTTATGTGCTTGGTCCGGCACATCTTGAAGTAAAAAAAGTGCTTCACTTTTTTTCACACCATATACAAAAACCTTCTTTTGTAATTTCGCATTCGGTTCATGACAATCGCACTTACAAAAACTTAATAGCCAAAAATAAAGGGAAGTTAAGCAATGTTAAGGTAGAAACACATAGCCATGAAATTATCGATTGGTTTGCAGGGGTTTTCAAGAATTCTCAAAAGGATAAAGATCCCTTAAGTAAGCATGATATAACTTTTAAAATAGATAAGCATATAAAGCGTAAAAACAATAGAAAATATGAGTTTGTTGCATTTTTTAGGGTTTTGGAGACTAACTATGCTTTGATAAAAGATAAGCCATGTAAAGGTTTTATAAAATATTTAAAAGAACCTCCAATTTTAGCATAATAGCATATTTTGATTTGTGTTCTTAAGATTAAGGACATTATCTGAAATTTATTTTCAAAAATTATTTATTAATAATAAGTCATGATTAGACAACATCTTGGTTGTTCTTAATTATGTTAAATTTTAATTTTATTATTATGCAAAAATATATTTTTTTAATCCTGTTGTTTTCTTCAATTACAGGCATGACATATGCACATGAACTTAATGGTATTATTACCGCAGAAGAAAGCGATAAGCCCATAGAGGGTGTTGGTGTTTATAATAAAAACACAGGAGCTTATACATACACTAATATATCAGGTTATTTTGAGTTGGATGATATTTCGGTAGGAGACGTTATCTATTTTTATCGATTAGGTTACGAAAACTATGAATTAGTTATAAGTGAAAACAATCTAGATGCCAGTATTGATGTGGTCTTAAGAATATCTCCGGCCTCATTAGATCAGGTACTCATTGTTTCAAAAGTGAATGTCCTAAGCACATTGGCTGCTGTAGATTTAAAAACGAATCCTGTTAAAAGCTCACAAGAAATACTAAGAACAATCCCCGGTTTAATTATTGGTCAACATGCTGGAGGAGGTAAAGCTGAGCAAATATTTTTAAGAGGTTTTGATATAGACCACGGAACAGATATTGCCATAAATGTTGACGGAATGCCAGTGAATATGGTATCTCATGCCCATGGCCAAGGATATGCAGACATGCATTTTATTATACCAGAAACTATAGATAATATTGATTTTGGTAAGGGTACTTATTATGCCGACAAAGGCAATTTTAATACGGCAGGCTATATTGATATTAATACTAAAAAGAGTATTGACAAGAGTTTGATTTCTTTGGAGGCAGGACAGTTTAACTCTTTAAGGGCACTAGGTATGATTAAGCTTATTGATGAAGATTTTAGTTCTGCTTATGTGGCTACTGAACTTATGCTTACAGATGGCTATTTTGAATCTCCTCAAAACTTTAACAGATTAAATATTATGGGGCGTTATAATTATAATAATTATGACGATGAAGAATTTGATATTTCTATTTCGCATTTTCAGAGTAAATGGGATGCTTCTGGCCAAATTCCTCAACGTGCTGTGGATAGTGGATTAATTACCAGATGGGGAGCTATAGACGATACTGAAGGCGGTAATACTAGTAGAAGTAACATATGGGTTAATCATAAAAAATTATTGGATGAACATTCTTCCGTAAAGACATCAGCGTATCTCTCAAAATATGATTTTGAATTATTTTCTAATTTTACATTCTTTTTAGAAGATCCTGTAAACGGTGATCAAATTCAACAAAAGGAAGATAGAACGATTATAGGAGCTCAGTCTGTCTATGAGCATTCATTTCATGTTGAAGACCATGATACGCAGTTAAAGTATAAAGCAGGTATAGGGTTTAGGTATGATGATGCCAACAACGTTCAGTTATCAAGAACCTTAAACCGGCAGACCATTTTAGAGCGTTTAGCATTTGGAAATATTGACGAAGTAAATGGTTTTTTATTTGCCGATCTAACTTATAAGAAGAACAAATGGACATTGATTCCGGGGTTAAGAGTAGATTACTTTAATTTTGATTATGAGAACTTGCTATCCACTACGTATGACAATAAGAGTGAAGATAAAATAAAGGTGAGCCCAAAGTTTAATGCTATTTTTGCCGCTTCTCCAAAAGTTCAAGTGTATGCCAAATCAGGTTTAGGGTTTCATTCCAATGATACCCGCGTAGTCGTTGCTAATAGTGGAGAAAAGATATTACCATCGGCATTTGGAACTGATTTAGGTTTTATCTATAAACCTTTTGGAAGATTGGTGATCAATGCTGCATTCTGGAGCTTATTCTTGCAGCAAGAATTTGTGTATGTGGGAGATGCAGCTATAGTAGAACCAAGCGGAAAGACCGAACGCTATGGGTTTGATTTTGGATTGCGTTATCAATTTACAGATTGGTTATTTTTAAATACCGATATTAATTATGCACATGCTAGAAGTGTTGAAGAACCTAAAGGGCAAGACTATATTCCTTTAGCACCAGATTTCACATCTACAGGGGGGCTTTTTGTTAAAAACTTAAATAATTTTTCTGGAGGAATTAGTTACAGGTTTGTTAATGACAGACCGGCTAATGAGGATAACTCCATTGTTGCAGATGGTTATTTTGTAACAGATTTTAACTTAAATTATAGCCTGAAAAATTGGACTTTTGGTTTAATTATTGAAAATCTATTTGATACCGAATGGAATGAAACTCAGTTTGCCACAGAAAGTAGACTGTTTAATGAACCTAATCCGGTTGAAGAAATTCATTTTACACCAGGAACACCATTTTTTTTGAGAGGAAAAATATCGGTTAATTTTTAGGATTTAGTATACATTTTTCCAATGAATAAAAACACACCTGATTTTCAGGTGTGTTTTTATTTTTTTAAACTTGGATATTATGTATTTAAATACAGGCCAGAAAAAAGATTACTAAGACTCTAAGACTTTAATCATTTTAAAAGACTTCAATAAGTGAAAAAGTCCTGGTAAAATAACAAGACCTCCAATAATAAGCGTTATACCTAAAACTTTTATTACGGCTTCTGGTGCAACGGTTTCAAGAAGGCTCATTTCCGTGTTTGAAGCAATAATTAAATATGGAAAATGTGCGAACATAGCAGCAAATAAGATTAAAATAACTTGCAAGCCTGCTAAGGTTCTGCTTAATACTTTTGTTGCTTGTTTTATACTTCGTAATAAAGGTAAGATTAGTAACGCTGAAAGTATTATTAAAACTATGGTATAGGGGTTTTTAATAAAATCAGTAATAAATATAATGTCATTTATAAATCCAAAACAAAGCACCAAAAAGCCAAGACCAATAACCATTAGAGTAGCATATTTTGATTTTCTCACATAAATTTTTCTGTTTGTAATATCTGATTCACCTATTAATAATATAGAAGTTAAAAATGCACAAAGTGCTGCAAAGAAAAACCCAACCAAAATAGAAAACCCATTTAACCATGGCGCTATAAATAGATCATAAAAAGTATACTGCTCGTAACTATCGGTTATAACAAGTTTACCTGATAACATAGAACCGGCTGTCATTCCTAGAAATATTGGTGTTAAAAGACTAGAAATTCTAAACAACCAATCGTATAAAATTTGGGACTTATCTTTATAAGCATCATAATGTCGGAAAACAAAAGCAACACCTCTCATAGTAATGCCAAGCAATACTAAGGTAAGCGGAATGTGCAAGTAAACAACAAGAACATTATAGAAATCAGGAAACCCTACCCATAAAATAACTATTAAAATGATAATCCAAATGTGATTAGCCTCCCAAACAGGACCCATCACGCGATAAATTGTTTTTTTCGTAAGTGCTTGATTGCTTTTTGTAGAAAATAATTCAACAATACCCGCACCAAAATCAGCGCCGGCTAAAATAACATAGAGTACTAGAGAAGTAGCTAGAAAAAATAAAACAACGTTTAACATATTAGGCTAGTTTTGCTTGATTAAGTGATTTAATCTGACGTATCATAAGCCACGTGACCGCAACCGTTAGTACCCCGTAAAGTATTATATACATATAGAAACTATATATCATTCCCGGCATAGGGGTAACAGCATCTTTTGTTTTCATGATATTATGTATAATCCAAGGTTGCCTTCCAACTTCAGTAACAATCCATCCAGCTTCAAGAGCAATAAAACCCATAGGAGCAAGTATTGAAAATAACAACCAAAAGCTTTTGTTTTTCCACCAACTCATTTTTTTTAAACTGATAAAAAATAGAAACCCAGCAAGCATCAACAATGTGCCAACACCAACCATTGTTTGAAAAGCGTAATGCACTATAGATACTTTAGGACGAACATCTTTAGGGTAATCTTTTAAGCCTTTCACCTCGGCATTAAAGTCTCCAAATGCTAAAAAAGACAAGGCTTTGGGGATTTCAATTTTATAGGATACTTTTTCCTTCTCGTCATCAACTAAACCACCTATGTAAAGTGGTGCTCCTTTTTTTGTTTCGTAATGCGCTTCCATAGCCGCAAGCTTTACAGGTTGTCGCTTAGCAATATCTTTTGCAGAAAGATCGCCACTAATGGGTTGTAAAATGGCTGCAATTGCTCCAAATGTAATGGCTATTTTGAAGGCTTTTTTATGTAAAGCTACTTGACGTTTCTTGTAAATTTGATAAGCATGAATTCCAGCTACAGCAAACCCTGTAGCTGTAAAAGCCGCTAAGGTCATATGCAAGGCCTGTGTGAACCAAGCAGGATTTAATAAGGCTTGTACCGGATCAATATTTAAAAATTCACCATTAACATAATCAAAGCCAGAAGGCGCATTCATCCAGCCATTAGCAGAAACCACTAATATACCAGAGGCTACACCTGATAGGCCTACTATTATACCTGTAAACCAATGAAATTTCTCAGAAATTCTACCCCAGCCATATAAGTAAAAACCAAGTGCTACGGCTTCAACAAAAAATGCAGCGCCTTCTAATGAAAATGGCATACCTATAATAGGACCAGCATGTTTCATGAATTCTGGCCATAGTAGTCCTAATTCAAAAGATAATGCCGTTCCTGAAACGGCACCTACCACAAAAAAAATAGCAACACCTTTTTGCCAAGATTTTGTGAGTTTCAAGAAAATGGGATCCCTTGTATTAAGCCATTTTTTATGCGCAATAATCATAAAAAAAGGCATGACCATACCTATACAGGCAAAAACAATGTGAAAAATAAGCGTAAATGCCATTTGTAATCTAGCAGCATCTAAATTATCCATAATTAAGGCGTTAATGTGGTTACACAAAGATACTTCATTAAGCTTATTTGGGGGGGTAATAAAACTTTTAGATTATGAAAAGTTTAACATATTTTTCGTTGGGAAAATGACCTTTTATTGACTCTTTATCAAAGGCAAAACAATCTTTATTTTTACATTTGCTTTTTATTATATGGTTTATAACCAGCTAATGAATACGCGAAGTAAAATCCCTGTATTGGCCTATAAAATTGGAACCCTGTTAAATTAAAAAGCATTATGAAAAAGTTATTGTTATTAGTCATGTTAATTTTTGGTGTTAAGGGGTTTTCACAAATATTGGATCCAGTAAAGTGGACCACTTCTGTAGAGAAGATTTCTGATACTAAATACAAACTATTAACCCAGGCATCCATTGAAACGGGTTGGCATTTGTATTCCCAAGATGTGCCCTTAGACGGACCTATCCCTACCACCTTTACATATCAGTTAAATGAAGGGTTTACGCGGTCAGGAATTACAATAGAAGAGGAAGGCCATACCGTTGATGATCCTGTATTTCAAATGAAAATTAAATTTTTTGAAAATTCTGCAACTTTTGAACAGGTCGTGGAAGGAACGGATAATTTTAATGAAATAAAGGGCACCGTAGAGTTTATGGTATGTGATGATACACGCTGTTTGCCTCCTACTGAAGTTGATTTGGTTTTTAAATTGAATACTTCGGGTTCTTCAAATGATTTGGAACAGGAGCAACATACAATTTCAGATGCCGATAATGATGAAATAAATAATTTGCTTTATGGTATGGTGCCAAATGATATTAAATTAACCAATAAGACTTCAGTTAAGAAGAAATCATTATGGACCATTTTTGGATTAGGGTTTTTAGGAGGTTTGTTGGCCTTGTTAACACCTTGTGTATTTCCTATGATTCCTCTAACCGTTAGTTTTTTTACTAAGAAAGGGGGAACGGATAGAAGTTCAGGAATTTCAAAAGCCATTATTTACGGCTTTTTTATATTATTGGTTTATTTAATTTTGAGTATTCCTTTCCATTTACTGGATTCTATTAATCCGGATATCTTGAATGAAATTTCAACTAACGTATGGCTAAACATAATATTTTTTGTGATATTCGTGTTTTTCGCTTTTTCCTTTTTCGGGTACTATGAACTTACGCTTCCTGCGAGTTGGACTACTAAAACAACTCAAGGCGAGAACGCTGGCGGACTTATAGGAATCTTTTTTATGGCGCTTACTCTGGCCATTGTATCCTTTTCATGTACAGGTCCAATTTTAGGGTCATTATTAGCAGGGTCATTAACTGCCGATGGCGGTGCATGGCAACTTACTGCGGGAATGGCTGGTTTTGGCGTGTCGCTTGGATTGCCCTTTGCACTGTTTGCAATGTTTCCGAACATGATGAATGCCCTACCAAAATCAGGGGGTTGGTTAAACACTACAAAAGTAATTCTAGGCTTCTTAGAATTAGCACTTGCTTTCAAATTCCTTTCAAATGCCGATTTAGTAGAGCATTGGGGTTTATTAAAAATAGAACCATTTTTAATCCTTTGGATTATTATTTTTGGTGGATTGGCCTTATATCTTTTTGGAAAACTCAAGTTTCCTCATGATTCGCCTGTTACTAAGCTTTCTTTTTTTAGAATTTCTGGAGCTATTCTTGTGACAGCATTCACTATTTATTTAATTTCTGGGTTTCGCCTTAATAAGGAAACCAATACCTTTTCATCTTTAACTTTATTGAGTGGTTTGGCGCCTCCCGTGGGTTATAGTTGGCTTTATCCAAGTGAATCAACCAATAATCTCAATACATTTAAAGACTTAAAGGCAGGCTTGATTTACGCCAAAAAGGTTAATAAACCTGTAATGATTGATTTTACAGGTTATGCTTGTGTAAATTGCAGAAAAATGGAGGAACATGTATGGTCCATTGATAGGATTGATAAATATCTAAGAGACGAATATGTGCTTATTTCTCTATATGTGGATGATAAAAAAGATCTTCCGGAGACCCAGCAAGTTGAAGTTAACAGAGTTAATGGGGGCAAACGTTTACTCATTGATTATGGGCATAAGTGGGCGAATTTTCAAACGCAGTTTTTCAAGTCAAACTCCCAACCTTATTATGTGTTATTTGACGCTAATTCTAATGAAGTTTTAACTGAGCCTGTTGGATATACTCCTGATGAAGACGAGTACGCCGCATTTTTAGAAAAAGGATTGCAAGCCTTTAATAAAAAATAATTCATACATTTAAGGAAAACACCATTTTTAGGATATATGAATTCATTAGATAAAGAGGTATCACATTTAGAAACATATTTTAGTTCATTTAGGACTAATATTATTGGGGTTGATCAATATTTTGAAGGACCTTATGGTACAAAAAAAGTGATATATGCTGATTGGACGGCTAGTGGAAGACTCTACAAGCCTATTGAGGATAAAATAACTAATGAAATTGGTCCTTATGTAGCAAATACCCATACTGAAACTTCAATTACAGGTAGTGTGATGACTCATGCTTATCACGATGCCAGACATATTATTAAAAATCATGTGAATGCTTCAAGTGAAGATGTTTTGATTACGGTAGGTACTGGAATGACTGGAGCTATAAATAAGTTTCAGCGTATATTGGGGATTAAGTTAAATGAAAACTTGAAGGACAATACGGTAATTCCAGAAGATAAACGTCCTATTATATTTGTTTCTCATATGGAGCACCATTCTAATCAGACCTCTTGGTTAGAAACGATTGCCAGAGTAGAAGTCATTCCATCAAATGAAAATGGCTTACCATGTATTGACGGATTAAAGAAGCTAATTGATCAACATAACGATTGCCCCATAAAAATTGCTGCTATTACTGGTTGTTCTAATGTGACTGGTATTAGAACAAATTACCATGATGTTTCTAAAGTTATGCATCAAAATAACGGCTTATGCTTTGTTGATTTTGCTTGTTCTGCGCCTTATGTATCCATCGATATGCATCCAAAAGATGAAGATGAATATTTAGATGCCATAACCTTTTCTCCACATAAGTTTTTGGGAGGTCCGGGGTCCTCAGGCGTTTTAATATTTAATAAAAAATTATATAAAAACTTAGTACCTGATAATCCAGGAGGGGGTACGGTTAATTATACAAACCCTTGGGGAGATCATGATTATATTGATGATATTGAAACAAGAGAAGATGGTGGAACTCCAGGGTTTCTTCAGGCTATACGAATAGCTCTATCTATTGAGTTGAAAGAGAAAATGGGTATTCAAAACATTCTGGATAGAGAACATGAATTGAATGCAATAATTTTTGAAAGATTAAGTAAAATTGAAAACCTTAAAATACTAGCTCCAAATCATAAAGATAGGTTAGGAGTGTTTTCATTTTTTATTGAAGATGTACATTATAATTTAATAGTGAAACTGCTGAATGATCGTTTTGGCATACAAACACGAGGGGGATGTTCTTGTGCAGGAACCTATGGTCATTATTTGTTGAATGTTGATGAGTCAACTTCTAAATCAATAGAAGAAAAAATTCTAGAAGGCTGTCTGATAGAGCGCCCAGGCTGGATTAGAATGTCTATTCACCCTACTATGACTAATGATGAGATAATTTTTATTTGCGATGCCATAAAAGAGGTTGCTTCAAATTATAAACTTTGGATGACTGATTATGAATATAATGGAGCAAAAAATGAATTTATTCATAAAGGTAACGACAACATTGAAAAAGGCATCATACAAGATTGGTTTAAACTTTAAATTAAGTTCTCAATCTATTTTTCTATAATCTCCACTTCAAATAATTTATCCCAACGTTTACCAGTAATAAAAATGGTTTTAGTATTGGGATTGTAAGCAATACCATTCAATACATCTAGGCCTTTATGTTGCGTAACTTTTGATTTTAATGGAGTAAAGTCAATGACGCCTTCAACAGCGCCATTATTAGGATTAATAATAGCTACTCCATTTTTTTGATAACGATTAGCGTATATTTTTCCATTGACCCATTCCATTTCATTAATACCTACAATTTTACCTTTGTTTGTATATACTTGAATATATGATTCTTCAACCAAAGTATCTTTATTTAATAACCATATGTTTTCGGTGCCATCACTTTTGTAAATCACGTTATCATGATTACATAGGCCCCAACCTTCTTTGCTATTTCCATACTTGAAACTGCTAAGCTTCTCAAAAGTATTCACATCATAGACAAAGCCGGTACCTTTTTGCCATGTAAGTTGATATATTTTATTGTTAAGTATGGTTAACCCTTCACCAAAGTATTCGTCTGATAAATTGATATTTTTTAAAACCTCACCCGATTTATAATTAACTTTTCGGAGTTTAGATTCTTTATATTGTCCGGTACTTTCATAAAGCGTATCATTATAAAATTCTAGTCCTTGTGTGTAGGAAGTAATATCATGAGGATATTCATTAATAATGTTATAGGTATATACTTTAGGCAATGCACTGTTTAAAATGGTTAAGGCCGTAGTGGTTTGTTGGACTTCATTATTAAAATAGATAGATGCTTCAATACTATGTTTTCCTAACTTCATATTTTGTAAAGAGGCCTGCTCATCAATTCTATTGCCATCTAAAATATAGCTGATAGAATCAATTTTGTGATTTTTTTTGTTCTCAATGCTCAGTTTTAGTGTTTCATTATTAGAAATATTCCCCTTAGTAGCGTTAGTTTTAATGGAAAAATCACTTTTTTTCTGGCCAGAGTTTGATCCACATGAATAAAGAAATATTCCTAAAAATATGATTGCTAGATATTTGAATGTATTCATTTTTGTTTTTTAGTTTAAAGCAATATATTTATTTAAAATCGGTTTAAAAAATCATTGTGATAATTTTAAAAGATTGTATCTTTGCAGCCGGCAAGTCCTACACAACCAGCTCCTGTTGAATCCTCCAGGTCGGGAACGAAGCAAAGGTAAATGGTCGTAGCGGTGTGATGTAGGTAGCTTGCCTTTTTTTATACAATAAACTCAAATCTTGAATGCCTTTAAGCATCAGGATTTTTTAGTTTTTTGAATGTTCTAATTCGTACTAACCTAAAGGTAAATAACGTATTTTTAAACAATTTAATATTTATATCTAAGTTATGTCTAAAGTGGTTTTAATTACAGGCGGTTCCTCAGGAATTGGTAAGTCTATAGGCGAGTTTTTAGTAGATAAAAAGTTTATCGTTTACGGAACCAGTAGAAATCCAGAAAAATATAAGGGGAGTAAATTCCCCATATTACCATTAGATGTTAAAGCTAATACTACTATTATTAGTACAGTAAATGCCATTATTGAAAAAGAAGGTAGGCTAGATGTTGTTATAAATAATGCGGGTGCAGGAATAACAGGACCCATAGAAGAAATTCCAGAAGAAGAGATTAAGAATAATTTTGAAACCAATTTCTTTGGACCGCTTAATGTTATAAAGGCCGTTCTGCCGCAAATGCGTAATCAAAATTCCGGACTTATTATAAATATAACCTCTATTGCTGGGTATATGGGATTGCCATATCGTGGTGTTTACAGTGCGAGTAAAGGTGCCCTAGAGTTGATTACTGAGGCTTTTAGAATGGAACTAAAAGATTTTAACATTGAAATGACTAATATTGCTCCAGGCGATTTTGCAACCAATATTGCAGCGGGTAGATATCATGCACCATTACTAAAAGACTCTCCGTATAAGAAACCCTATGGTAATACTCTGGATTTAATGAACACCCATGTTGATCATGGTAGTGATCCAAACCTCATGGCTAAAGCGGTGTACGATGTGATAAATACGCCTAAGCCTAAAGTGCATTATAAGGTGGGCGAATTTATGCAGAAGTTTTCTATTGTTTTAAAACGCATATTGCCTAGTAAAGTTTATGAAAAACTTCTGATGAATCATTATAAACTTTAAAATTATCTATTAATTAAACCAAGAAGTTGCTTTTCAAAATATATTGAGAAAATATTGGTGTTACTATTAACTATTTTCTTTTGTTTATCAATTATTAAAGTTTTCGTCATGGGATGCACTGCAAAAACTTCAGAGGCTTCTTTAGGGTACTTGAATTGATATTCATTTGTTTGATCAAATTGATGCCCTTCCAATATTTTTTTAGACTTACTTACACCGTATTGGTCCACGTTAATGACTAGAAATCTTACTTCGGGGTATTTCTCTTTTAACTCCTTTAATTTGTAATGACTTTCCCTGAAGTGCTCGTAGTAGGTGTTTGACCAAAACGTGATTACGGTAGGTTGATTTATTAATGAACTTAAATCCAGTTCATTCTTATTGTAGTCAATCAGTTTAACCATTGGAATATCAGCCCCTTCCTTCAAACTATTAATTGATTTAGTATATCTGGTCATCATTTTTTTTCCATCTTCATTAGAAGACTTATCTATGTAAGATTGTAAAATCGCATTATTGAATTCTTCATTTTTACTTCGCGATAAGTACTTCATTGTAAAGTGAAATAATAAATCATTTTTAATGGTTTCATTACTTACCAAACTGTCTATTAACTGCAATCGGTCTAAATTATAACATAAAGACTTTCTGTTAAAAGATTTCGTAGTGGCATGTTCATCATGTGTTTCTAAAGAAAGGTTGCTAAAATGGTGTCTTAAAAAAGAGTTGTAATTATGGTAACTACTTAGCGATTCATCATTATAATTAATGTCTTTCCTATAATCATAAAAGTCACTAGGTAGTGACGCTAGAATAACCGCTTTATTTTTGCCATAATGCACAAAAGGATATACTTCTTTATTGGAATAGTAGCTGTAATTAATATTGGATAAGGCAATTTTTTCGAAAAGAGGAGAGAACTCATGCTTACTAATCAGCTTGTTAAAATCTCTAATCTTTCTGGCCTTTATAGAGTCCACATGATTTTGATATGTTTCTGGGTTCAGCTGACATAATCGCACTATATGGCGTTCCTCTTTTTCATTTTCAAGAAAATCATTAATTAGATAATTGTTTTTTTTGTCCCCATGCCCTGAGAAAACTAATGATTCATCAAAATCTAAAGTGTTTAATCTAAAAAGCACACTGTCCTCTGGTTCAATTAAAATCATTTGAAACTCACCACCATGCCTAAAGGTGTGCATGCCCTCATCTAATTTTTTTATTTTATAATGAAATCTGTTTCTTCCATCAAGTTTTATAGTGTCAATTATGGTTTTATCTTTGGATAATACAATATAATTTGTGCTTGGATTTATAATTTCTCCTCCTATGTAGGCATAATTAACCGCCGTTTTGTTGTCTTTTTTACAACTAAAAAACGTTATTATAATCAATATAAATGAGAGATAAAATTTCATTGGTTCTGTTAGGAAAAATTATATAAACAAAAGTATACGTTGTAATTAAAAACTCCTGTTAAGGCGTTGTTAAAACTTATAATCTCATAATTATCGTACTCAAAAAATTGATGTTCTATGTTTCGTCTTACCATATGATTTAATTACTTTTGCAAAAAATAAATATAAAATATGCTATCAGTATCTAATCTGTCTGTTCAATTTGGTAAACGCGTACTATTTGATGAAGTCAATACTACTTTTAATAATGGTAATTGCTATGGTATTATTGGAGCCAATGGTTCTGGTAAGTCTACATTTTTAAAGATAATATCTGGTAAACAAGAGCCAACTTCAGGTCATGTTTCTTTAGAATCCGGTAAGCGTATGTCAGTCTTAGAACAAAATCATAATTTATATGATGAGCATACTGTATTGGAAACTATTCTAATGGGGAATAAGCCTTTGTTTGAGATTAAGACAGAGATTGATGCACTTTATGCAGATTATTCTGATGAGAATGCTGATAAGATAGGGGAGCTGCAAGTTCGATTTGAAGAAATGGATGGTTGGAATGCCGACAGTAACGCCGCTTCAATGTTGTCCAATTTAGGTATTAAGGAAGAGTTTCATTATACATTAATGGCTGATTTGGATGGTAAACAAAAAGTTCGCGTATTGTTAGCTCAGGCGTTGTTTGGTAATCCTGATGTACTTATTATGGATGAGCCTACCAATGATTTAGATTATGAAACCATTTCTTGGTTAGAGAATTTCTTAGCGAATTATGATAATTGTGTCATCGTGGTGTCGCATGACAGACACTTTTTAGATGCTGTTTGTACACATATTTCTGATATTGATTTTGGGAAAATTAACCACTTTTCTGGTAATTATACATTTTGGTACGAATCTTCTCAGTTGGCAGCAAGACAGCATGCACAACAAAACAAAAAGGCTGAGGAGAAAAAGAAGGAATTAGAAGAATTCATTCGTCGTTTTTCTGCTAATGTTGCAAAGAGTAAACAAGCAACCAGTAGAAAGAAAATGATTGATAAGCTAAATATTGCTGATATTAGAAGAACCAGTCGTAGATATCCTGCTATTATTTTTGAAAGAGAAAGAGAAGCCGGAGATCAAATATTAAATATTGAAGGGTTGGCTGCTTCTATTGAAGGCGAAACATTATTTAAAAATATTGATTTAAATTTAGCTAAAGGGGATAAGGTTGTTGTGTTCTCGCGAGACTCCAGAGCTACCACTGCATTTTATCAAATCTTAAATAATAAAGAAAAAGCAGATTCAGGTAAATTTATGTGGGGTGTCACTACAACGCAATCGTATTTACCACTTGATAATAGTGAGTTTTTTGATAATGAATTGACTTTAATTGACTGGTTGCGTCAATGGGCTACCACCGAAGAAGAACGTGAAGAGGTTAATATTAGAGGGTTCTTAGGAAAAATGATTTTTAGTGGAGAAGAGGCCTTTAAAAAATCTTCCGTACTTTCAGGAGGGGAAAAAGTGAGATGTATGTTATCTCGAATGATGATGATGCGTGCTAATGTGTTGCAGCTAGATGAACCAACAAACCACTTAGATTTGGAGAGTATTACAGCATTTAATAATTCATTGAAAAATTTCAAAGGAACAATTTTGTTTACTACGCATGATCATGAGTTTGCACAGACCGTTGCAAATAGGGTCGTGGAGTTAACACCCAACGGAATTATTGATCGTTACACAACTTTTGATGAATATATGCAAGACAAAAAAATAAAGGAGTTACGTGATAAGATGTACGCCGTAACAGCCTAAATAAAAACACTCGCAGGTCTATTATTTTCCTGCGAGTGTTTTTTTTCAGTAGAAAAAATGACTTTCTATTCCTGTAATTCTGATTTAAAAGTATTTATCACATCTGTCGCCTTTTCTAGTTCATCTTTATGAATATAAACTTGCTTAAAAAGTGAGTTTGATGTTCCAAATATAGGCAGTAAACCAGAATCTGTTTGATCTTTAAGGACAGGTATAATGTCTATTTTTTCAAGTTCAGCCACCATACGTTGAACAATTATGAGTTCGCCCGTATAAATTTTTACATAATTAGAATCCTTCATGACTTTAAAGTTTACTTAAATATACGAATTTTAAAAATGAAAAAGACCTGATTAGCAATAAACTATCAGGTCTTTTTATATAGTTATAAGGCAATATCTTATCTCAATTCTGCTCCAAGCTGTTTTTCAAAATTATTTTGAAGCTTGGTCATGATTTTATCAATTTGTTTATCATTAAGCGTTTTGTTTTCATCTTGTAATAAGAAACTAACGGCATAACTCTTTTTTCCTTTTGGTAGGTTTTTACCTTGATAAACATCAAATAAGTTTACGTCTTTCAGTAATTGCTTTTCACTTTGTTTCGCGATTTTGTAGATAGCTTCAAAAGCAATGTCCTCATTCAGTAGTAAAGCAAAATCACGTCGTACTTCAGGATACTTTGAAATAGGTTTAAACTTTATTCTATGATGTTTAATGATATTTAAAATACCATCCCAATTAATATCTGCATAAATCACATCTTGACTGATGTCAAAATGTTTAAGAATAGGCTTTTTTACCAAACCAAAATCAACTAAATTGTTTTTACCTAAGCCAATAGACAAGCCTTCAGAAAACAAGTCATTATTTATCGGAGTTTCACTATATCTTGAGATACCCAATCGTTCAAGAATCGAAACAATATGGCCTTTCATTAAAAAGAAATCACTCTTTTTATTTTGGGTGTGCCAGTTTTCAAAATTTTGATTACCCGTTACAAAAAGCGATAGGTGTTTAAATTCTTCACGTTTATCCTTGTAGTTATGGTACGTTTTTCCGAATTCAAAGAATTTTAAATCAGCCCGTTTTCTGTTAATGTTAAAAGAAATAGATTCTAAACCAGAAAACAGTAATGACTGACGCATAACGGACAAATCATTACTTAAAGGGTTTAACATAGTTATATTATGCTCATCTTTTAGTTGCTCACTAAGCGCTATATAGTTTGGTGTTGTTAGTGAATTAGAAAGAATTTCATAAAACCCCTGGGAAGCTAATTGATTTCCAACAACGTTTTGGATTTTATAATCCTCAAAGCGGGATGTAGTTGATATGGATGCATTTAACTTTTTAGTTGTTTTTACATTATTATAACCATAAACCCTTAGGATTTCTTCAATAACATCTGCTTCTCTTTGCACATCATTTCTGTAGGCAGGAACGGTTAATCCTAAACCTGCTTCAGTAACATTGTTAACTTTGATATCTAATGAAGATAAAATCCTCTTTATAACCTCTCTAGGTATTTCTTCTCCTATTAACTTCTTAGCGTTTTCGAAACTTAAACGCACTTCAAAATCTTTAATTTTTTTAGGATAAATATCAATAATATCACTGGTAATTTCTCCACCAGCAATTTCTTGAATAAGCAAAGCAGCACGTTTTAGGGCATACTCAGTAATATTAGGATCGATACCGCGTTCAAACCTAAATGAGGCATCCGTATTTAAGCCATGACGTTTTGCTGTTTTTCGAACGCTAACAGGATTGAAATAGGCACTCTCTAAGAAAATATTAGTCGTGTTTTCAGAAACTCCCGAATACTCACCACCAAAAACACCTGCAATACACATTGGTTTTTCAGCATCACAGATCATTAAATCATCCTCGTGCAATTCACGCTCAACGCCATCAAGCGTAGTGAACTTAGTGCCCGCTTCTACCGTTTTTACCTCAATTTTATTGCCTGATATTTTAAAGGCATCAAAAGCATGAAGGGGTTGTCCTAGTTCATGCAATACATAATTAGACGCATCTACAATATTATTTATAGGACTTAAGCCTATAGCTTTTAGTCTATTTTGCAACCAACTTGGAGATTCTTTTACTTTCAAGCCGGTAATTGTTAAACCACAATAGCGTGGTGCGAGGTCCTTATTAATGACGTTAACATCCATTTTTAAGGTTCTGTTTTCAACTTGAAAAGCACTTACCGAGGGTGTGATTAATTCTAAATTGATGTCTTTTTGAACTAAACCAGCTTTTAAATCACGAGCAGTACCTAGATGACTCATGGCATCAGCTCTATTAGGCGTTAGGCCTATTTCAAAAACATAATCATTTTCTATATCGAACAGATCGGCGGCTAAGGTGCCTATTTTAACCTTATTATCTAAAACAAGAATACCTTCATGAGAATTTCCTAAACCCAATTCATCTTCGGCGCAAATCATGCCATGGCTTGCTTCTCCTCTTATTTTTCCTTTTTTGATGGTCCATGATTCTCCCTCGTCAGTATATAGGGTAGTTCCAACAGTAGCTACAGGAACTTTTTGTCCAGCTGCTACATTTGGTGCCCCACAAACAATTTGCAATGGAGATTCTTCACCAATGTCAACGGTAGTGATCTTTAATTTATCGGCATTAGGATGTTTAATACAAGTAAGTACTTCTCCAACAACAACGCCTTCTAATCCCCCTTTAATGGATTGATATGGCTCTAAACCTTCTACTTCAAGACCTAAATCAGTAAGTAATTCACTCGTTTGTTCTGGTGTCCATTCTGTTTTTAAAAACTGTTTTAACCAGTTGTATGAAATCTTCATAAATTATTATCCTATTTATAGCCTGCAAAGATAAAATATTGCTTCAAGCATTCAAACAATGGCGTACTAATTATAGTTATAAATCTTCAAGAATGAGATTGTAGTCGTATTGTAAATCTTCGTGTAAGTTATTAATGATTTTTTTTGAAAGTACTATTTGTCTTTGATAGGTGTTTTGTAATTGTGTACTCCCTGAAATACTAGGTTGAAAGTGTTTGAGCTTTTTACAAAAATAGAGTAGAAGTTCTACTTCAGTTTCCTTATTTTGGGAATATCGTATAAACTTCTTAACGTTTCTAAGAATTTTTCTCACACTTTTTCTTATGTAAAAATAACTAGCTCTATTTATTGATTCAAACTCTTCATCCATATAGACTTTGATGCCGTCTATATAACCAGTTTCGTTATATGATTCAAAAAGTAAATAGGTGAGTAGTTCTTTGTTTTCCTTTTTAAAGCGGGATAGCCTAAGACAGAGTTCTTGGATTTCTGTGGTTGAAAGTGTATTTAGTTCTTTTTTAATTTCCCTTAACGATACAGCTTTCATGAATTTTTCTTGTTTCTAGATAAAAAGGATATTATTATTTGTGACCACTACCAAGTTTTTAAATAAAAGCTTATCTCAGTTTAGGATAATTACTAGGATTAAGCTCATGCATCACATCATAAATGGCTTCAAAAATGTCTTCTGCCGATGGTTTAGAAAAATAGTCACCATCATTTCCATATGCCGGCCTGTGTGATTTTGCAGTAAGGGTTTTAGGTGCACTATCTAAATATTCAAACGCATTTTGTTGGTTTAATATTTTATCTAAAATGTATGCAGACGCCCCACCAGGAACATCTTCATCAATAATCATTACCCGATTTGTTTTAGAAATACTTTTTACAATATCATGGTTTAAATCAAAAGGTATTAAAGATTGCACATCAATAATTTCAATATTGACACCCACAGCTGATAATTCCTTAGCAGTTTCTTCAACTATGCGCAGTGTAGAACCATAGGAAACCACTGTAATATCTGATCCCTCTTTAATCGTTTCTACTACACCTATAGGCGTTTTTAGGGCACCTAAGTTGTTAGGCATTTTCTCCTTTAATCTATATCCATTAAGACATTCTACAACTATTGCAGGGTCATCACCCAATAAAAGCGTGTTGTAAAAACCGGCGGCCTTAGTCATGTTTCTTGGAACTAATAAATTAACTCCCTTTGCTAAATTTAAAATACCTCCCATTTGAGAACCAGAATGCCATATGCCTTCTAATCTATGGCCTCTAGTTCTAATGATTAATGGTGCTTTTTGTTTGCCTTTTGTCCTATAATGCGTTGTTGCTAAATCATCACTTATAATTTGAATGGCGTAAAGGATGTAATCTAAGTACTGAATTTCGGCAATGGGTCTTAGACCACGTAATGCCATGCCTATACCTTGACCAATAATAGAAGCTTCTCTAATGCCTGTATCAGCAACTCTTAATTCTCCATATTTTTCTTGTAAACCTTCTAATCCTTGATTGACATCGCCAATATTACCCGTATCTTCTCCAAAAATTAAAGCTTCTGGGTAGGTGTTAAAAATAGTATCAAAATTATCACGAATTATTATACGACCATCAACTTGTTCAGCATCATCATTATACGTTGGTTTTATTTCTTGAATACGTATGTTAGAACGCTGCGTTTCAGAATATAAATGAGAACTAAACTTAGGTTGATTGATGGTAAACATATTGTTTACCCAGTCATGAAGTTTTATCTTGTCCTCAAACGTTTCGCCTATAGTGTATCTTAATATTTTTCTAGTGTTAGATAAAAGGTCTTTTCTTGTAGGCTCATCAATCTTAGTAATATGATCTACAATTTTGTTGATAAACACACCGTTAACACTCTGTTTGGCTACCTTTTTTAATAATGGAATGATATCCTGTTGCTCCTTTTTAATAGGCCGCATAAACGTATTCCAAGCATTTTTTTTAGCTTGTCTTATGTCACGCTTGGCAGCTCTTTCAATTTCGGTAAGTACTTCATTAGTTGCAATATTGCTTTCAATAATCCATTCCCGCATTTTTTTATTACAATCATGGTTGGCTTCCCATTCTAAGCGTTCAGCACTTTTATAGCGCTCATGAGATCCAGAAGTAGAATGACCCTGAGGTTGGGTTAAATCTAAAACATGAATAATCACAGGGACGTGCTCTTCTCTAGCAATAGCTGAAGCTTCTTGATAGGTTTCAACTAAATTGGCATAATCCCATCCTTTGACTCTAAGAATTTCAAAACCTTTGTGGTCTTTATCTCGTTGAAAGCCTTTTAAAATTTCAGAAATATCTTCTTTAGTTGTTTGATGTTTGGCATGAACCGAAATACCATATTCATCATCCCAAATGCTGATTACCATAGGTACTTGCAGTACCCCTGCGGCATTAATGGTCTCAAAAAATAAACCTTCACTGGTACTTGCATTTCCAATGGTTCCCCAAGCAACTTCGTTACCTTTTTTAGAAAAATTAGTCTTGTTAATACCTTTTACATTTCTAAAAATTTTTGAAGCCTGGGCTAATCCTAAAAGCCTTGGCATTTGGGCGGCAGTAGGAGAGATATCTGCGCTAGAATTGTATTGCGCCGTTAAGTCTTTCCAACTACCATTATCATTTAAACTATGCGTAACAAAGTGACCTCCCATTTGTCTTCCAGCAGACATAGGTTCTAATTCTAGATTGGTATTGGCATATAAACCGGCAAAAAATTGTTCGGGAGTCAAAGCACCTATGGCCAACATAAACGTTTGGTCTCTATAATAACCAGACCTCCAGTCGCCTTTTAAAAAGGCTTTTGCCATGGCTAATTGCGGGACCTCTTTACCATCTCCAAAAATTCCAAATTTGGCTTTTCCTGTGAGTACTTCACGTCGGCCAAGGAGACTGCATTCTCTACTTATAACTGCAATTCTATAATCATTAATAACTTCTGCTTTAAAATCTTCGAATGATAAGTTGTCTTTCAAGTTAGTTACGGTTTGCATAGTTGGAGATGCTTTTTTTGCTCATGCAAAAGTAGGTAAAGTTTGGCTTTTTTACAATTATATGGTTGTTTAAATAGTTAGTAATAATTTAAAATTACACTAAATACCCTGTTTTAATTGAAGAATTTTCAGTTAAAACGTATAAAAACTAATAATTGTCAATTTTTGGAGCTAGAACCAGCGACGTCTGAATAGCCCTAAAAGCGATTTTGGATCGAGGGTAAAACGGAATCTGATACTCTGGGCATAATTGGGTAACCCCATTTCCCATCCAAGATTAGAGTAAACAGGCAGGTAGATTTCGAAATAGTCAGTTACCAAATCGATTCTAATACCTGAATCATACACAAATTTTGGTGATACCGTATTGTTTTTCACTAAACCAATATCGCCATAAAGTAAAATATACCTCCAAAGTGTGGTACTAGCATTAAGTGTTGACATCCATTGATTGGCAAATCCAGGGTCTAATTTTGATTTAAATCCACCTTCTGCCGGAATGTATTGCTGACTAAATAAACCTGAAGATTCTGAACGTCCTAAATAATTATAGTCAAAAAGATAATCTGTAGGTCTGTCTAAGGCAAAACTGAAATAATCTGAATTAGGGTCTGTTTTATTTGATAAGAAAGCGCCAGCATAAAAGCGCAAGTTTAATTGACTGTTGTTTTCAAACAGATGTCTGTATTCATAGTTAAATGCTAATTTGCTGAATTCTTTACTCAATTGAAAATCTGTATACCATCTATTATATGTAATCAGGTTGTCATTGGAGTGTATATATCTTGCGTTAAAAACCCCGTAGTTAGGCTCGTCTGATGTAAGAACGTTGGTAATATCCTTGTCTCTATGTATGTCAACGTATCTAAATAGTATGGTTTTATTCTTATTGGATCTGTAATCGGCATTTTCTCGAAACTGAAATGTTAAGACAGGTGTTACTTTTCTAACAAACAAATCTTCAGCATATGAACTATAACCAGCCCCAATTCCATATCTAATACTATATAAATCTTGATTTTCGAAATAATGAGTGTTTAAAACTGATAATGATCCCGTTAAAGCATTAGAGCCAATAGAATACTTAGGTGCTATTTTATAATTAAAGCGTTTTTTTAGTAGGGTTTTGTTGTAAGCTTTAACACCTAAAGTTAGACCGTCATATATATTATTAAATTCAATAATGGGCATTAAAAACACTTGATTATAATAGGGGTCTTCAAGGTCTTTAAAAAGGCGAAATTGCAATGGTTTGTTGTTGAAAAAAAATCCTTTCAGTGATTTCCAATTGTCTCTTAAATTGATTTCCGGAATCTTATTATTGTAGTTTAACACCAGTTTGTTGGCCTCTTTTCTTGCTATTGTAACGGTCTTTTCATTGCCTATATTTTCAACCCATACTTTAGAAACTATACTGTCGTTTTCTAAGGCATACAAAGAAACAGGCATGTTATTGTTGCGCTTGTTTTTTATGGTAATTGTTATAGAATCCTCAGTTTTGATAACATCCTTAATTTTGAAGTCTATCTTTTTGCTGGTATCTAAATAGTCATTGAAAAACCAATTGATATCTTTTTCTGTAAGCGATTTTAAATACTTTTCAAAAGCTTGTGTTGATGTTGGCTTTAGCTTATTGTCTCTAACAAAAGATTCCAAACCTTTTTCTACAATATCTTGATTAACAAAGTCATCAAGGTATCGTAACCCAACTCCAGCCTTATATTTGTTGGCAATATTCCTATTGAATTTTAGTAATGAATCTGTTGGCTTTGTGAGTTTTTGGTCTCTATTGCTTCTAGCCATAATCATATAGGCTAAGATGTATTTATCGTTAAAATCCATCTCGGCAGCATGGAACGACCTAATTAACCATGTGTCTGAAATGGATCCTAAAAACTTCATGTCCGGATAAAAGGTCTCCACATATTTCATAGCATAAAATATTTGAATACCATCAATGAGCCATTGCTCTGTTCTAGGGTTTATTAGGAGAGTATTCTCCAAATAGTTATGTAAAGCAATTTTTAATATTTTAAGTTCATATTGAAAATTGTTAGGGTAGGGTTTGATGAATTTAGGTAGAAAATTTAATCCGTAAATGGGGTCTTTTTCGTAATCTATCTGGGATAATAATAAGGTCTTGTGTGGATATTTACCAAAGTTATTAGTAATAAATTTAGTCGTTTTTTCTAATATTAGAACCTTATCTATGAGGCTTATACCTTCTGAATTTATGTCTGAAACAATTTGTAGTTCATCACCTTGAATAGTTTTGTATTGAGTTCTTTTGCTTAAGAATAATTTGTTGGTATTTCTGTTTTTTCCACTTAAAACAACTACTTGATTATCATTAATTTGTGTAGATTTACTTAAATTTAAATCTGAAGTCAATTTGTAATTTGTGGGATATTCTAATTTTATCGAAACATCCGATTTTGGTATGTATAAATCATCCAAGTTTTTGTTGCTGTAATAGTGCCATGTACCGTCATAAACAGCAGGGGTGATATACCAATATCTTAAGTTTAAATCGCCATTAGTTTTAAGGCCATAGCCTGTGAATTTGGCATTGGGTACCTGAACCAAATACTCTAACTGCAAAGTGTAGCTACTATTAGGCTGTAATGTTTCATTTAACTCAACCTTGATGATATCGGTTTGGTTTTTAAGTCTCTCAAAAGTAACATCACTATTGTTTTGTTTTATTGAAGTAATGACCGAAAAACCGCGGTCTTTGTTTTTGGCAAGGTGAAAAGTATTGTTGTATTCTTCTGCTAATCTAACTGCTAAAGGCGTTTTCTTTGTAGAATAACTATTGTTCCAGTCGCTTAGATAGATTGATTTTAATGCTTCTTGTGAATCATTATGATATTGAATAGTTTGAGTTATTTTAATCTGTTTATTTTCAATATCAAATTTAGCTTGTAAGTCAATTTTGTTTTGACTGAAACTTGCATAACATATTAAAAAGAAAATAATACAATTAAAAAAACGTATTTTCAATTTCAAGAGCATATAGGGTTAATGTACTAATTTAAGGCGTTGCAATATAGTAAAATATAGTTGTTCTAGAGTTTACTTGTTACAACATGGTATATTAATTAAAAACTTCCGGTTTTTCTAAAAATTGGGACTTAGGCCCGATTTCTCGTGGAAGCTTTCAAGGATATCGATAACTTCGTCTTCAGTGTCCACCAAATGGATTAAATCTAAATCTTCGGCACTTATATTTGAAAAAGTATCCAAAAGGGTGTTTTTTATCCAGTCTAGTAATCCTTCCCAAAAATCAGTACCAACTAGAATGATTGGGAATTTACCTATTTTGTGGGTTTGAATAAGTGTTATGGCTTCAAAGAGTTCATCAAGCGTACCAAATCCACCGGGCATAACCACAAACCCTTGCGAGTATTTAACAAACATTACCTTACGAACAAAAAAGTAATCAAAATCAAGACTTTTATCTGAGTCTATATATGGATTATCATGTTGTTCAAAAGGCAGGTCAATATTAAGTCCAACTGAAGTTCCGCCACCTAAATGGGCGCCCTTATTTCCTGCTTCCATAATTCCAGGGCCCCCACCTGTTATGACGCCGTATCCAGCCTCAACAATAGTTCTAGCAACTTTTTCAGTGAGTTTATAATATTTATCATTAGGTTTTGTTCGTGCGGAACCAAAAATAGAAACACAGGGTCCTATTTTACTCATACTCTCAAAACCATTGACAAATTCACCCATTATTTTAAAAATGGCCCAAGAGTCATTTGTTTTTATTTCATTCCAACCTTTATGGCGTGTTTCTTTGTTCATAGTGTTTTATTTTTTATTCTGTTTTGAGGTATTTACTCTAAGTTAAATGCTAACATAGTTCTTTACTTAGAAATTTAGCGGTATAACTTTTTTTGTGACTCACAATGGCTTCAGGGCTCCCCTCAACAACAATTTGACCACCGCCTTTTCCGCCTTCATAGCCTATATCTATAATGTAGTCTACGGTTTTTATAACATCAAGATTATGTTCTATAATAAGAACCGTATTGCCTTTGTCGGCTAATTTGTTTAGTACTAACATCAATACTCTTATGTCCTCAAAATGCAATCCTGTAGTGGGTTCATCTAAAATATAAAAGGTGTTACCGGTATCTCTTTTAGAGAGTTCTGTGGCTAATTTAACACGTTGGGCTTCACCTCCAGAAAGCGTTGTGCTTTGTTGTCCTAAGGTTATATAGCCTAAGCCAACATCTTTTATAGTTTTTAGTTTTCTGTAAATCTTAGGGATGTGTTCAAAGAAGTCAACCGCTTCATTAATGGTCATATTCAATACATCACTAATAGATTTGCCTTTGTATCTTATTTCTAGTGTTTCTCTATTAAATCTTTTGCCTTGACATGTTTCACATTCTACATAAACATCTGGAAGGAAATTCATCTCAATCACCCTTAAACCTCCACCTTTGCAAGTTTCACAGCGTCCACCTTTGACGTTAAAGCTGAATCTACCTGCTTTATAACCGCGTATCATTGCTTCAGGTATTTTTGCAAATAATGCTCTTATTTCGCTAAATGTTCCGGTATATGTCGCCGGGTTGCTTCTTGGGGTTCTCCCAATAGGGGATTGGTTGATATCAATAACTTTATCAATATGTTCAAGGCCCTTAATGCTTTTATAGGGCATTGGTTTTTTTACGCCATTAAAATAGTGCGCATTTAGAATGGGGTAGAGGGTCTCATTAATAAGGGTTGACTTACCGCTACCCGAAACGCCAGTAACTCCAATCATTTTTCCCAAAGGAAGCTTTACAGAAATATTTTTTAAATTATTCCCAGTACACCCTTTAAGTTCTAGAAAATTCCCGTTTCCTTTTCTACGTTTTTTAGGTACTTCAATGGCTTTATTACCATTTAAATAGTCGGCGGTTAAAGTGTCGTGCGTTTTTAATTCATCAGGATTGCCAATACTAATAATTTCACCACCATGTTTTCCTGCTTTAGGCCCAATATCAATCACGTAGTCTGCTCGTTCAATCATATCTTTGTCGTGCTCTACAACGATGACTGAATTACCAATATCGCGCAAGGAAACCAACGAATTAATTAGCTTTTCGTTATCCCGTTGATGTAATCCAATACTAGGTTCATCTAGGATATAAAGCACACCAACCAACTGAGAGCCTATTTGAGTAGCAAGCCTGATACGTTGTGCTTCTCCACCAGATAAAGATTTGGAACTTCTATTTAATGACAGGTAATTCAATCCCACATCTAATAAAAACTGCAACCTAGTTTTTATTTCTTTAACTACTTCTTCAGCAATTTTTAATTGTTTTTCTGAAAGATGATTGCTTAGGTCATTAAACCAATCCGCTAATTCAGCAATATCAGTATTTGCTAATTCGGCAATGTTTTTATTATTTATTTTGAAGTAAAGTGACTCTTTTTTCAGCCTTGAACCGTCACAAACTGGACAAGTTACCTTATCCATAAAATCTTTTGCCCAGCGCTTTAAAGATGCAGATTCTGCAGTGTTGTATTGGTTTTCAATGAAATTAGCAACACCTTCAAAGTCAATTTTATAGTCTCTGGTAACACCTAATGTTTTGCTTTCAACAGAAAATTTGTCATTACCGCCATAAAGTATCATTTGTTTTGCTTCTGAAGGAATGTCTTTATATGGGTCGGTTAATTTAAAATTGAAACGTTGTGCAATTATTTCAAACTGTTTGAAGATCCAACTGTTTTTTTCTTTCCCATGCGGCGCTAGGGCACCTGATTTGATAGATAAACTATCGTCTGGAACTATTTTTTCTTCATTGATTTGATATAAATCACCAATGCCGTTGCAATGATCACAAGCGCCTTTAGGTGAGTTAAATGAAAAATTATTTGGTTCCGGATTGGGATATGAAATTCCAGAGCTGGGACACATTAAACTCCGACTAAAATATCTAGTTTCATTGGTGTCCTGATCAATAACTAGAAGCACATCATCACCATGGTACATGGCAGTGTTAATGGTTTCGCTCAAACGTTTGTCATTATCAACGCTATCATTAATCACTAATCTATCAATTACAATTTGGATATCATGAGTCTTGTACCGGTCTAGTTTCATACCTTTTACAATATCACGTATTTCACCATCGGTTCTCACCTTTACAAAACCTTGCTTGCCAATTTGCTCAAATAATTCACGATAGTGTCCTTTTCTAGAACGCACAACGGGCGCTAATACGTTAATACGTTTACCATGAAAATCTTTATTAATGAGTGCTTTAATTTGTTCATCACTATAGCTAATCATTTTGTCTCCAGTATTGTAACTATAGGCATCACTGGCTCTAGCAAATAGTAAACGCATAAAATCGTAAATCTCTGTAATAGTACCTACCGTTGATCGCGGAGATTTACTGGTTGTTTTTTGCTCAATAGCAATAACCGGAGAAAGACCATCAATTTTATCAACATCCGGACGTTCTAATCCGCCCAAAAACTGCCTAGCATACGCTGAAAAAGTTTCAATATAACGACGCTGCCCTTCAGCATAAATGGTATCAAAAGCCAATGATGATTTTCCACTACCTGACAAACCCGTTATAACAACAAGTTTCTCCCTAGGAATAGACACATCAATATTTTTAAGATTGTGGACTCTTGCTCCTTTAACTTCAATAAAATGGTCGAATTGGCTCATAAATTGGCAAAAGTGCAAAGGTACAATTTTAGATGTTAAATTCTTGTGAAGGTTTATTCCAGTTTTATTATTATTGTAGGTAAGAAATTAAGATTCGTTGTCTTTAAAATAAAAAAAACAGGAAATGAAATTATTAGGAATAGGATCAAGAATAAATCATTCAGAATACGGTAAAGGTGTTGTAACAAACGTAACCTCACAGCATTATTGGGTAACTTTTATTGATAATGGATTGGAAACAATTGATTTAGATAGCGAATTTGAAATTATTGAAGCTGCTGATGGAGACGTGGATGCCATAAGCTTTTCTGAAGTAGAAAACAGCCTAGTTACTATTTTGAAAAAATGGAGCGATGCTAGTGAGATTGTGCCTATTTCAGATAAGTTTAGAGGCGGCACGCTTATTCTTCAACCGGCTGATGAAAATTTAAAACCATATGAACTTCCTATTGATAAGTTTTTTCATAAAATCACCATGGTAAGAGATCGATTGCGGGTTATGGAACAGCGTATTAATTCTAGTGATTTGGATGAACAAGGTAAGGTTGATTTACAGCAATATATAACAAGAATATATGGCAGCCTAACTAGCTTTAATATACTGTTTAAATCAAAGAGTCATAATTTTGTTGGGCAACGTAGTAAGTAAAGTTCCTTTTAATTTGAGGTTCCTTTAATATCTGTTATTTCTAATCCAAAGAAAAAGAGCTTATGGAATGTTGGGGTACTATTAAACAGATGGCTTCACTGCGTTCGCAATGCCGTGTGGTATTGCCATCCATTCTCGTCATTACGAAGGAAGCATGACTGAAGTAATCCCATGATTAGAACTCCAATTAATAAGATTGCTTCATGCCTCGCAATGACGAGTACAAATGAAGTAATGTTTCAAATTGAAACCGTCATTACAAAGGAAGCATGGCTGAAGTAATCTCACGATTTGAACTCCAATTAATAAGATTGCTTCATGCCTCGCAATGACGGAAACGACTAACAGACTGCCACGTCATACTTCCTCGCAGTGACGTAAAAAACAGAAGGCTTCACTTTGTTGTCAATGCCGTGTAGTATTGCCATCCATTCTCGTCATTACGAAAGGGGTAAGACTGAAGTAATCTTTTGACTTGAACTCCAATTAATAAGATTGCTTCGTGCCACGCAATGACGAGTACAATTGAAGTAATGTCTCAAATTGAAACCGTCATTACGAAGGAAGCACAGCTGAAGTAATCTTTTGACTTGAACTCCAATTAACAAGATTGCTTCGTGCCTCGCAATGACGAGTACAAATGAAGTAATGTCTCAAATTGAAACCGTCATTACGAAGGAGGCACGACTGAAGTAATCCCATGATTAGAACTATAATTAAACAGATTGCTTCGTGCCGCGCAATGACGGAAACGACAAACAGACTGCCACGTCATACTTCCTCGCAGTGACGTGTAATTGTTATATTTGAATTATGAAGAAATCCTACGTTTATTTTTTAACTAACAAAAACAAAACGGTAGTTTATATTGGCGTTACAAGTAATTTAGTAAAACGCGTTTATCAGCATAAAACCAAACAATATAAAGGATTTACCAGTTAATACAATTGCGACATATTGGTGTATTATGAAGAGTTTAGCGATATCAATGTAGCAATTTCAAGAGAAAAACAACTTAAAGCCGGAAATAGAAAACGAAAAGATGATTTAATAAATATTATGAATCCAGAATGGAATGATCTGTCTGATGGTTGGCTATTTTATTTTGATTAAACCGTCATTACGAAAGGGGTACGACTGAAGTAATCTCACGATTTGAACTCCAATTAATAAGATTGCTTCGTGCCTCGCAATGACGAGTACAATTGAAGTAATGTCTCAAATTGAAACCGTCATTACGAAGGAAGCACAGCTGAAGTAATCTTTTGACTTGAACTCCAATTAACAAGATTGCTTCGTGCCTCACAATGACGAGTACAAATGAAGTAATCTCTTAAATTGAAACCGTCATTACGAAGGAGGTACGACTGAAGTAATCTCACGATTTAAACTCCAATTAAACAGATTGCTTCGTGCCTCGCAATGACGGAAACGACAAACAGACTGCCACGTCATACTTCCTCGCAGTGACGTTAAAAACAGATGGCTTCACTGTGTTGGCAATGACGTAGTGAGAATTTTACTCTTCGATATTTGTTACTAAAGCATATTCGATGTTTCTATTTTGAGTATCTGTTTTAACATAATGGTTAACTCCAAATAATGTTGTTACTGCTATGTTTTCGTCCCATGTAGAAAATGTTGATGGGTTAGTAGAATCTCTTATTGTATTATTAATGACTACTCCTGCACTAATTAATGGCTCTCCACTAGCATTTGAATACTAATGTTCTCTTTTTTCAGTTGTATTTCCTAAATCGAAAATTGACGTGTTGTATGTAATTTGATTTCCGTTTGGCAGTATTCTGATTATTGGATTTGTGTCTGTTCCTGCAGTAAGATTTGTTATATTTGTTCCAATTTGTCCTGGATATGTGTTTGCATCTTGGTATGGGTTATAGTTGTCTATTATTTCTTGGCTCGGTTCTGCAAAAGGCGTATTATGTATAATGATCGCTCCTGGTAAACCGATTTGTGATGCATAGTTTTCTAATTCAGTTATTACTGTATTTCTATTTGATCCTTCTGGAACATAAATATTCCAATGTCCATTTAGTAATTCCGTATTATACGTGGATTTCATGTATTCTTTTATTTCTTCTGCTGTTGCTTGAGTTCCATTTGAATAATCAAATTTAGGAACAGTTGTTACATTGATGGTATCTTTCATTTCTGAAATTAAATCTACTAAAGGGGTTGTAAAATCTCCATTAGTTTTCGTGTAATGTCCTGATTTAGAAACTTTAAGATAATGAGCTGTTTCTCCTGGTAAGTTATCGAAAGTTACTGCTCCTGTTGCGTCACTTACTTGTGTGTCGACAAGACTATCGTCAGATGATTTGTATACTTGAACTGTTACGCCTGCTTCTTTTTCAAGAGTTTTATAATCGTAAACGTATGTAGTTACATCTTGTTTGTTTGGGATCGTATTTACGTTTATTATATTTGAACCGTTTTTCTCTCCTGCGATATCTTGATTAACATGTTCTATGCTTGTTGTCGGAAGAAATTTCCCTTCGTTGCTTGTCACGGTAACAATATATGTATCTGGATGATTTGGGGAAGTTACAAATACATTTTCAAAAATAGCTTGTGTTCCTGAAACTGTTTGCGTGTATTTTTCACTTGGAGTATTTTGATTCTCCACGGTTATTGTCGTATTTGCAATTGGTCGTCCATATAATATTGGTTCAAAAGCTACATCGCCATTTGCTGGAACAACCGTATACACAATATCTGGGTTGGTTCCTGCAACTACTTCTACATCAAAGGATGTATTGTTAATATCTTCTCCTTCTACGTGGATGGTATAGTTGTTTGCAAGGACTTCTTTTGAGGAAGCTCCTTTTGCTGTACTTGATTTGGATGTGTTGTTTTGAAATGATCTTGGTTGCCATACGCCATTTGATTGACCTTGGAGGGGAACTTTGAATGCGTTGCTTTGATTTCCTGCAGTGATTTGAGCGATATAAATTCCATCTGCAACTTGACTTCCATCAAAAAATAATTGAGTGTATCCGTTTTGGGATCGTGTTGGTTGCATGTTTCCAACTACTCTTCCTTGCATATCAATCATTTGCGCTTTGATATGTCTTGTGTCGTCTAATTTTGCGTAAACGGTGAAATCTTTAGATAAGGGTGATTTGAATAAAGATGCTTCTAATCGATCATCTTCAACACCTAGAGTTGTTACTGGCCATTGAGCATATGATGTTGGAGTTCCTAGAGTTCCATTACGTGTTTCACTAAACGTGTCGCCAATTTTTTCTCCCGTAATTGTATATGCTGATGTTTGGTTATCTGCAGTATTAAGAATGATATTTCCATTGCCGAACTCTTGAGCGGAGGCGGTGCCTACGGTAGCTAGAGTGGTTAGTGCGAGAAGCGTATTTTTGGATGAATTTAATATTTTTTCTAGGATGTTTTTGGTCATTGTAAACTTCTTAAAATAAGAAGGTAGTCGCAATATATTTGAGGTAATATAAAAATACTGAAATTAGATGCAACAATTTCATAATATGAATGGAATTGGATGATATTTAATTTTTTAAAGACAAACGGCATTGTAAATAACAGTAGGAGCTATTAGGGGCTTAGTCGCCTTAAGAAAACTTATTCAGTTCCTTTAATATCCGTTATTTCCAATCCAATGAAAAAGAGCTTATGGAATGTTGGCAGTTGAGCACCGCTATCCGTTGTTGTCCAATTACTCCAAGACGCTTCAATACCATCTATAGGTAGTATAGAAGTCCACATTCTAAAAGCTATTGGTTTATGTTTCTCATCAAGAATCCATAAATAAGAATCACCGGGTGTTGAGCCTCCTGAGGTATAGGTTACTAATAGGGCGTCTTTGTTTCCTGCAATTTTAACTAATTGACGCGTTGTGCCTTGGTCAAAAACTTTGTAAGGTGCCAATAACCAAAATGAATCATTATTATAATAATTTAGTGCTTTTGAAATAAGCTCATCAGCCAGCGCGCTTTCATTTTTAAATCCATGAATATACACTTTACTATTACCAGTATGCGTTAAGTCTAAAATAACCTTGTTGCCTTTCCAAAATACTTTACAAATGTTACGCTCTTTATCAAGTTCATAGTGTCTTCTCTTTTTGAAGGTCCATGATATGTGCTTGGTGTTTTTATAGGCGTCATAATTTAAGGCGTCCAACATTTGAACTGCCAGTGCATCAGCTTCTTTTCCTGAAATGCCTTCTGGCAATTCTTGGTTGTATTTAAAGTAGAGAAAACCAAATAAAAGTAAACTTGGAAGTGTGAAAAAGACAATAACTCCCGCGCATATTTTTAGTATTTTTTTATATTTTTTATTCATTTGCAGGTTTTGGGGTTACAATATAATTAACAAAAAAATAAATTATGTGCTTTTAAAAAAAGATTATAATTAAAACCCTGCTGCGGCATCATCTCCTCGATGATCTGCACCGGCTTCATAAGATTTGTCATTTAAAACGAGTATGCCATCCACTTTTCCTATAACAGGACTGCGCTCTTCATTGGTATTATAACCTAATGATTCTAATTCTCCGATGAGATTGGCATCGAATGCATTTGGTTCCATAAAAATGACATCCGGAAGCCATTGGTGGTGAAAACGCGGCGCATTAACAGCTTCTTGCATAGACATTTTATGTTCATGAACATTCAGTATGGTTTGTAAAACAGAGGTTATAATAGTGGATCCACCAGGGGTGCCTACAGACATATACAAGGCGCCATTTTTTTCTACTATTGTAGGTGTCATTGAACTTAACATACGCTTTTCTGGAGCAATACTATTGGCTTCAGCTCCAATAAGTCCAAACATATTTGGGGTTCCTGGTTTGCTGCTAAAATCATCCATTTCATTATTCAAAAAGAATCCCAATTCAGAGCAGTATAATTTAGAACCAAAAGCCCCGTTTAATGTGGTAGTTGCAGCAATTGCATTTCCATATTGATCAATAATTGAATAATGCGTGGTCTCATCACTTTCCGTGATTTGAATGTCACCATGAGAAACATCAGACGACAATGTGGCTCTTTTAAACGAGAAGTCCTCCATCCTTTGTTTTGCATATTTTGAACTGATTAAATGTTTTTTAGGGATATCTACAAAATCAGGGTCTCCAAGGAAATAACTTCTATCAGCATAAGACCGTCGTTCTGCCTCAGTAATAACCTGAATGGTTTTTACGCTGTTGTGTCCAAATTCATCAATAGGGAAGGGCTCGATCATTTTCATCATTTGAGCCAAACATATGCCTCCACTAGAGGGTGGTGCCATAGAAATAATTTTTAGATCATCGTAATTAAAGGTGATTGGGTCCCGCCATATGGCTTGGTATTTAGCTAAGTCTTCCTCTGTTATAATACCACCATTATCTTGAATAAATTGAGCAAGTATTTTTGCAGTTTCGCCTTTGTAAAACCCGTCTTTTCCATGCTTTGAAATACGCTCTAATGTTTTTGCTAGTGCAGGATATTTTATGGTATCATTAGCTTTCCAAGGTTTGTCAAAAAGAATGGAATCCTTATTAACCTTAAGAAATAAGGGCTGATAATCCTTAATACGTTTTTCTTGCTTTTGAGTGACTATAACACCTTTATAGGCCAATGCAATGACAGGTTTTAAAATGTCCTTAAATGAAAGGGAACCAAATTTTTCATGAACGGCAAAAATTCCAGCTATGGTTCCAGGGACGCCAATGGCAAAAGCGCCAAGCGTACTTTTTTCTGGTATGACTTTGTTGAATTCATCTAAGTACATGTTTTTAGTAGCTGCCAAAGGTGCTTTTTCCCTATAATCAAGGGCGCCAATAGTGCCATTTGCTTTTCTGTAAACCATAAAACCACCACCACCTATATTACCTGCATAAGGATATGCAACAGCTAAAGCAAGTTCTGTAGCAATCATGGCGTCAAAAGCATTTCCACCTTTTTTTAAAATGTCACGCCCTATTTCAGAAGCTTCAATACGTGCAGAAACAACCATTGCATTTTTGGAAATTAAGCCTGTTTTATGGTGGGATTGTTTTTTGCAAGTAGTAAAAATCAGAAAAAACAAACAACAGTAAAAAAGAGTTCTGAGCATTTAAATATTATTTAGTTCATTTAGTTTTTCTTTAGAAGTAGCCATTAATTCTTCAAAGAAAATGGTAAACTCATTTTCGAATTCGGTATAAAATTCTTTAAGTTCTTCTACGGCTTCGTTCATACTTGAACGATTTTTGGTACGTCTATTCATGCCATCTAAAACCTCGCCAATGCCTTCAATAGACGCGTAGCTTAAAAGCCAATTGCCTGCCAACATGTAGGGCATCATATTTTGAATACGTAAAGGTAGGAGGTCGTAATGTTTCTTGAGAGAATTATAAAAGGTATCAGCATAATCTTCAAGAGGTGTGTCTGAGTACTTTTTCCAATTTTTAGCAAGAAAATGGTCATAGAGAATGTCTACAATGATGCCAGAATAGTGCCCGTATTTATTATGAAGTCGCTTGGTGCTTTGTCTTACCGTCTTATGAGAATCTGTAAAGGTGTCAATATGTCTATGGAGTAGAATCCCTTTTTGAATCTCTTGAGGATGTTCCTTGTAACGCTTTCCCTTAATACCATCAGCAATAAAATTTCCAATTGTCACTAATTCATTATCGCCGGAAAGATAAATATGGGCTAAATAGTTCATTTGTGAAATTTACGAAATCCGTTTTAAGAATTCCAACTTTGAAATATTATATTTGCTCGATAAAAAACAAAAAAAGTTATGACACTAATAAAATCTATTTCTGGAATTAGAGGAACTATTGGAGGCCAAGTTGGAGAAAACTTAACACCTATTGATGCCGTAAAGTTTGCGGCTGCCTATGGTGTTTGGTTAAAACAACAGCGTCAAAAAGAAAAGCATAAGGTTGTTGTTGGTAGAGATGCCCGTATTTCAGGAAAAATGATTCAGAACTTAGTTATGAATACGCTTGTTGGCTTAGGTATTGATGTGGTAGATGTTGGATTGTCAACAACACCTACAGTTGAAGTTGCTGTGCCTTTAGAACATGCTGACGGCGGTATTATTTTAACAGCAAGTCATAATCCTAAGCAATGGAACGCTTTAAAACTCTTAAATGAAAAAGGAGAGTTTATAGACGCTGTTGAAGGTGGAAAAATATTGGATATTGCTGAAAGTGATGCAATGCATTTTGCTGATGTTGATAGTTTAGGACGTATTACTAAGAACAAAGCGTATATTGATTTACATATTATAGAAGTGCTTGATTTAGATTTAGTAAATGTAAAGGCTATAGAAGAGGAGCGTTTTAAGGTTGTTGTAGATGGTGTAAACTCAACAGGTGGTATTGCTATTCCTTTATTGCTTGAGCGTCTGGGTGTGGAAGTTATAAAATTGTATTGTGAACCAAACGGTCATTTTCCGCATAATCCAGAGCCGTTAAAAGAGCATCTAACTGATTTGTCAGATGCGGTTAAAAAACATAATGCAGATTTTGGTATTGTAGTAGATCCAGATGTTGACCGTCTGGCTTTTATGGATGAAAATGGTGACATGTTTGGTGAAGAATATACTTTAGTAGCTTGTGCTGATTATGTGTTGAGCAGAACACCCGGTAATACAGTGAGTAACATGAGTTCAACAAGAGCATTACGTGATGTGACAGAAAAACACGGCGGCATGTATGAGGCCAGCGCAGTTGGTGAGGTTAATGTTGTTAACTTAATGAAGAAAAACAATGTTGTTATTGGCGGTGAAGGTAACGGTGGTATTATCTATCCAGATTCACACTACGGGAGAGATGCCTTGGTTGGAGTCGCTTTATTCTTAAGTTTGTTGGCCGATAAGAAAATGAGTGTTAGTGCACTTAGGAAAACATACCCAAGTTATTTTATGGGTAAAAAGAAAATTGAATTAACTCCAGGATTGGATGTTGATGGGATTCTGAAATCTATTGAGGAGCGTTACAAAAACGAACAGCTAACTACTATTGATGGAGTAAAGATTGATTTTTCGGAAAGCTGGGTACATCTGCGTAAGAGTAATACTGAACCTATTATTCGAATTTATACCGAAGCCAAATCTCAAGAAGAGGCTGATACCTTAGGTGATAAATTTATTGCTGAAATAGGTGCTATTGCCAATGGGTAACTTATAGCTAGAATATATTTGATTAAGAAAAGGCGCAATGTAATTGCGCCTTTTTTTTTATAAGTTCTAATACGATTTTTTTGGATGCTCTCAAATTAATAGTGCAACTTAATATCAAATGGAAGTAACATATGGTCATTTCTCGTAGTTGTTAACATTTTTTATTTTCAAAATTATTATGTTTAACTAAACGAAACTATAATTCATTTGATAATGAGATTTTTAATCCGTCTATTAACCCCAATACTTTTTATTGCGCTTTCTTGCCAATCTCAAAAAGAGGTGAAAAAAGAAAAACCTGGAGTTACAGATAAAAGACCTAATATAGTTTTCATAATAGCTGATGATGTTAGTTGGAATGATATTGGTGCATACGGTCACCCAAACATAAAAACACCAAATTTAAATCTACTGGCAAGGGAGGGAATGCTTTTTACAGAAGCTTATTTAACCACAAGTTCATGCAGTCCTAGTAGAACGAGCATTATATCGGGATTATACCCACATAATACAGATGCAGAACAATTATCTTGGCCATTACCCGAAAATAAGAGAACGTTTGTTCAGCAGTTGAAAGACGCGGGTTATTGGACTGGTTTAGCTGGGAAGTATCATATGGGAGATGCGGTTAGAGATGATTTTGATGCTCTTTTAGAAATGCAGTGGTTAGATGCGCCTATTGGTTTAGACAGAAGATTAAAAGGTGATGGAAGTGGTTGTGATGAGTGGATTAGTCTTTTAAAGGGGAGGCCTAAGGATAAGCCATTTTTTGCGTGGTTAGCCTCATTTGATGCACATCGGCCTTTTTATGATGATAACAGTTGTCCTAAAGTTCATAGCTTAAGTGATGTAACTTTACCGCCTTATGTTCCAGCTACGAAATTAGTAAAAAAAGATTATAGTCTGTATTATGATGAAATTTCAAGAATGGATGATTACATTGGTAAGGTTGTGAACGAATTAGAGGCTCAAGGTGTAAGCGATAATACCCTGATTCTATTTGTTGCAGATAATGGCAGGGCATTTCCACGAGATAAAACAACACTTTATGATGGTGGGATAAAAACACCATGGATTGTTAAATGGCCAGCAAGAATTAAAGCTGGTTCTGTGAACAATAATTTGATTAGTTCTATAGATATAGCTCCAACTTTTATGAAAGTGGCCGGCATCGAGCCACTTAATGAATTTGAAGGTTTTGATTTTTCCGAAATGTTAACTAATTCGTCAAAAGAAATTAGAGATCAAATCTATGCTGAAGATCATTTTCATGATTATGAAGATTACACAAGAGCAGTCAGAACCAAAACCTTTAAATATGTGAGGAATTTTTACGCAGATTTGCCAGACACGCCTTCTGCAGATGTGAATAGAGGTCGAAGTTGGCAAAGTATGTTGGAAGAATATAAAAAAGGTACGCTCACCGAAGCTCAATTAAAATGCTTCAAAAAGCCTAGAGATATTGAAGAACTTTTTGATATTAAAACAGACCCTTTTGAACTTAATAATTTGGCCTCAAACCCTAATAATGTGTTGGATTTAAAGGAAATGAGAAGTCGTTTAAAAACTACAAGAACGGCAACAAAGGATTTTTTACCAAAAGAAAGAACACCGGATGATTTTTCAAGAGAGACGGGTTTGCCAACAAAATATAGGATTCGCCCTAGGCCGTCAAAAGCCATGTATCTTAAGGCTCAAGATGAGGGTGTTATTTTATTCAATCCTGATTTTGTAGAAACATCAGTTAAATAATTTGCTAATCAAATTTTGCATGCTTCCAGCGTTTATGGGTCCATAAGTAAAACTCAGGTGCCTCGCGAATTTGTTCCTCAACCCGCTGTAGTGACAGGTCAGTAATATCAAAATCTTTATATTCTTTTGGGTTTCTAATTATATCGGTAAACGTCGCCTCGTAATAGCCACGTTTCACTTTTTTAACCTTTAAAAATAGGGTGACCATATCTAATCTTTTGGCAAGGATTTCTGCGCCCACATGAACAGGAACTTTTACTCCCATAAATTTTTGCCAGTGCATGGCTTTGTCTAATTTAGGAGACTGATCAAAAACAAAACCGTTAAAAGTTAATTCTTTATTGCGTTTTGCTTTTATTAAGGTAGGTACGGTCTCTTTAGTGGTAATTAAATAACTATTATACCTAGCACGAATTCGTTTAACGAGCCGGTCAAAATATTTATTGCTCAACTTTTTGTAAACGGCATAGCCTAAGTAGTTTACATGTTTTTGAAGGATAAATATCCACTCCCAGCTGCCGTAATGGCCCATCATTAAGACAATACTTCTGTTCTCTTTTTCAAGTTGATGAATTTCGTCTACATTGGGAAAGGTGTAACGCTTCATAATTTCTTTTTCAGAAACCGTAATTGATTTTATGGATTCTACAAGCATATCACAAAAATGATGGTAGAATTTTTTTCTAATAGATGCAATTTCTTGTTCCGTTTTCTCCGGAAAAGCCAGCTTCATATTGTTTGTTACAACCTTTTTTCTGTATCCAAAAATATTATAGATTAAGAAAAAAGTAAAGTCAGATATTATGTATAAAATTCTAAAAGGTAAAATAGAAATAAACCATAAAAATGGATAAAGAATAATATAAGCTAGTAATTGCATTATTTAATTTTAGATTTGTACCTGCAAATATATATTAAATTCAACTAAACGATATTTCCTTTATGGGCAATTTAGATATCATTACCGGCATACTAATAGCAGCAAATGTTCTTATATCTTATAAGGGCTTTGGTGATTTTAACTTTTTTAATAAGTATAAATTTCATGTCGGATCGATTAAAGGCGGAGAACAAATTAGATTATTTAGTTCTGGATTTTTACACGCAGATACGCAGCATTTGCTATTTAATATGCTAACACTTTATTTTTTCGCAGATGTTGTTATAACCTTATTAAGTCCTATACAATTTCTCTTTGTGTATATTGGAAGTCTGTTAGTGGGTAGTTTATTGTCGCTCTATTTTCATAAAAATGAATACAGCTATAGTGCCGTAGGAGCAAGTGGTGCTGTAAGCGGGGTTATTTATTCAGCGATATTATTACAGCCAGGAATGAATTTATATTTGTTCTTTATACCTATTCCAATACCAGCATATTTGTTTGGTATAGGTTATTTATTATATTCTATCTACGGCATGAAAAATAGAATTGGAAATATAGGACATGATGCACATTTTGGAGGGGCTATAGGCGGATACCTTATTACATTATTCCTATCGCCATGGTTATTTCAAACCAATTTACTTATGATTGGCCTTTTAGCATTGCCCATTATTTTATTATTTGTGCTCAAGCGAATGGGGAAAATCTAGGGGACATCTTGATTTGTTAGTAATAATTGATAATTGGCATAGCTATTGAACTTATGTAATTGCTATAGGTCTGTTTTACGCTATTAAGCATATGATATATAGTGTTTTATTTATTATTTATTAAAGTTTTAAAAAATGATCAGGCTCGTTTTAATGACAGTTTGACCTAAATATATTTATGAAGAAATCAAAATTTACTACCCTTGACAGTTTGTCATTACAGGAGTTTGATGAAAACGCAGAGTTAATTCCTTTGATGACTCCAGAAGATGAAGAAGCGATTAATAATGAGGAGTTACCGGAGACACTGCCAATTTTATCTTTAAGAAATACTGTGCTATTTCCAGGTGTTGTTATTCCTATAACTGCAGGCAGAGATGCTTCAATTAAATTAATTAATGATGCCAATAAAGGCGGAAAAGTTGTTGGTGTTGTAGCTCAGAAAGACGAATCTGTGGAGAAACCTACAGCTAAGGATATTCATGAAACAGGTACCGTTGCAAGAATATTGCGTGTTTTAAAAATGCCTGATGGTAATGTGACAGTTATTATTCAAGGTAAGAAGCGTTTTAAAGTTGCGGAGGTGTTAACTGAAACACCTTATATGAATGCAACAATACGAGATATCCCTGAAGCTAAACCCGCAGTCAAAAGCAAGGAATTCAGAGCTATCATAGATTCTATAAAAGATTTGGCTTTAGAAATTATTAAGGAAAGCCCAAATATTCCTAGTGAGGCGTCTTTTGCTATAAAGAATATTGAGAGTAATTCATTTCTTGTGAATTTCGTGTCCTCTAATATGAATCTTTCTGTTACTGAAAAACAGGAGCTTTTAGAAATTAATGATTTGCAAACAAGGGCGCTTGCTACTTTGAAATACATGAATGTTGAATTTCAAAAATTAGAACTTAAGAATGATATTCAGTCTAAGGTTCAAATGGATATGAGTCAGCAACAGCGTGAGTATTTCTTGCATCAACAAATGAAAACGATTCAAGAGGAACTGGGCGGAGTTAGTCATGATGAGGAAATAGACGAAATGAAAGCTAAGGCTAAGGAAAAACTTTGGGATGAAAAAGTAGCCAAACATTTTGATAAAGAGATTGCTAAAATGCAACGAATGAATCCTCAGGTAGCTGAGTATTCTATTCAAAGAAACTATCTTGAATTGTTTCTGGAGTTACCATGGAATGAATTTAGTAAAGATAAGTTTGATCTTAAACGTGCAATGAAAATCCTTGATAGAGATCATTTTGGTCTTGAGGATGTGAAACGAAGAATTATTGAGTATTTGGCAGTGCTCAAGCTTCGTAATGATATGAAGTCACCAATTTTATGTTTATATGGACCTCCGGGTGTTGGAAAAACCTCATTAGGCAAATCCATTGCTGAAGCTTTAGGAAGGGAATATGTTCGTATTTCATTAGGTGGCTTACGAGATGAAGCAGAAATAAGAGGTCACAGAAAAACCTATATTGGCGCTATGCCCGGTCGTATTATTCAAAGTTTGAAAAAGGCTGGTACTTCAAATCCTGTTTTTGTTTTAGATGAAATTGATAAATTATCGAATTCACATCAAGGTGATCCGTCATCTGCTATGTTAGAGGTTTTAGATCCTGAGCAAAATAGCGAATTCTATGATAACTTCTTAGAGATGGGGTATGACTTGTCTAAAGTGATGTTTATAGCTACATCTAATAGTCTGTCTACCATACAGCCTGCGTTGCGCGATAGAATGGAAATAATTAATGTAACCGGTTATACCATTGAAGAGAAGGTTGAGATCGCCAAGCGTCATTTGTTGCCAAAGCAACTTAAAGAGCATGGTTTGACCGTGAATGATTTGAAAGTAGGGAAGCCACAGTTGGAAAAAATTGTAGAAGGATATACGCGTGAATCTGGAGTACGTGGTTTAGAGAAACAAGTCGCTAAAATGGTTCGTTATGCAGCTAAGAATATTGCCATGGAAGAGGCTTATAATGTGAAAGTTGATAATGATGATATTATTGAAGTTTTAGGAGGACCAAAATTGGAACGCGATAAATATGAAAATAATAATGTCGCTGGTGTTGTAACTGGTTTAGCGTGGACCCGTGTTGGTGGTGATATTTTGTTTATTGAATCTATATTATCTAAAGGTAAAGGTGCATTGACTATTACCGGTAACTTAGGAAAGGTAATGAAGGAGTCTGCCACAATTGCTATGGAGTATATTAAATCTAACGCCGAAATACTAGGTATTGATAGCGCAGTTTTTGACAAGTATAATGTGCATATTCATGTTCCGGAAGGAGCAACACCAAAAGATGGGCCTAGTGCGGGAGTCACGATGTTGACCTCTTTGGTCTCTTTATTTACTCAGAAAAAGGTTAAGAAAAGCTTAGCAATGACAGGTGAAATTACGCTTCGTGGAAAAGTATTGCCGGTTGGAGGTATAAAAGAGAAGATTTTGGCTGCTAAGCGGGCTAGAATAAAAGAGATTTTATTGTGTGAAGATAACCGTCGGGATATTGAAGAAATAAAGCCAGAATATTTAAAAGGCTTAACATTTCATTACGTAACTGATATGATTGATGTTGTGAAAATAGCAATTACAAATCAAAAAGTTAAAAACGCAAAGAATATATAGTTTTTTTAAAAATTGATAAAAAGCCTCGTTATTTATACGAGGTTTTTTTATGATTTAAAATAAATAACACATGCTATCGTTTTAAGATAGATTTATTTACTTTGCGGTGTAAATATGCTAAGAAAAATTGTCCCACTTTATTGTTTGTTTATAAGTGCTTTTGCAGCAGCTCAAGTTGGGGGTGAGACTACCTATCAATTTCTTAATCTCATTTCTTCACCGCGTCAGGCCGCTTTAGGAGGAAAGGTTTTTACTAATGTAGATTATGACGTTACTCAGGCCATATTTAATCCGGCAACTATAAATGTTGAAATGGATAATCAATTAGCTGTTAATTATACAAGTTATTTAGGAGGAATAAGTTACGGGACAGCAGCTTATGCTTATACACTGGATAGGCGCACGCAAACATTTCATGCCGGGGTTAGTTATATTAATTATGGTTCTTTTAATGGTTATGATGAGGACGGTAATTCTACCGGAACCTTTACAGGTAATGAAGTTGCGTTATCATTTGGTTATGCATTACAAGTGGGGTACTCTGATTTTTATTTTGGTACCAATTTAAAACTAATTTCATCTAAATTAGAACAGTATAGCTCTATTGGAGTTGCTTTAGATCTAGGTCTAATATATTTAGACAAGGATATTGGTTTTAATGCTGCTTTGGTGGTAAGAAATGTAGGTACACAGATAACAACTTATGCCGATTTGAATGAACGGCTACCTTTTGAAATAGCTTTTGGGATGTCTCAAAAACTAGAGAATGTACCGATAAGATGGCATGTCACCTTAGAAAATTTACAGGAATGGCCCATAGCTGTTCCAAACCCTGCGCGTACCACAAGTGATTTATCAGGCAATCAGTCTTCTGAAAAAATAGGTTTCTTGGGGCAGGTTATCCGACATACTATTGTAGGCGCTGAAATTTTTCCGGAAGGCGGATTTAATATACGTTTAGGATATAACTTCAGAAGAGGTGAAGATTTACGTATTGTTGATCAAAGAAATTTTTCAGGGCTGTCAGCGGGAATATCTGTTAAGATGAACAAAATGCGTTTTAGCTATACGCATGCCAAATATACCAGTGCAGGAAATTCAAATTTCTTTGGATTACAAATTGATTTACAATAATAAAAGGTGCGCCAATATTGACGCACCTGTATTCTTTAGCCAATTAAAGTGCTATTTTTTTATAAATTTAGAGGTGAACACTTCTCCATTAGAAAAGGTCATTTTTGCTATATATGGCCCCGAAGCCAAATCATGTAATTGCAATTTGATATGGGATGAATTTTCATCTAAACTTACTGTTGTAACCGGACGGCCGAGAAATGAATAGACAGTTATAAAGGTGTCTTTTTTGTCTAAATTAAAAGGTATTACAATATTTAAAATATCATTTGTAGGATTAGGGTACAATTTAATTTTAGATAACTCCGCTTCATTAATACTTAAAGCTTCTCCAGTATCTTCAATAGCATTGATTCCAGCAGTCCAAGAGGTGCCCCCTAATTCATAAGCTCCAATATCAGGAGCACTTCCTTTATAAGGTTTAGGAAATCCAGAAATTATTTGAGCTTGATCAACAACAGCACTACCAGGTTTTGGCATAAAGTTATTGTTTTCTGGGTCTTCAAAAGGTGATGTAGCGGTAATTAAATTATCTTGAATATCAAATTCATGAGGGCCATTTCCAGTAAACCAATCACCCGTATTGGAAAAACTATTATAAATTTTATTATTTTCTTGAGGGTAACCGTTTACCCAAGAATCCATAGCGCGTTCTGCATTCCAAAAAGTATTATGAAAAAAATCAAGGTTTGTATTGTTCCAGTTTACTTGGTATCCACTCCAAGATACGTTCCATACCACATTATGATGAACGGTATACCCTTTACTATTATTATCTAGATAGATCCCTGCTGCTTTTCCGGGATCATTTGGATTATGGGAATAGGAAGGAGCACTTGCATCATGAAACCAGTTATGGTGAATGTTATTGTTTTTCAAGTTGGCATTACCCACAGTATAGAAAACTCCCGAATCGCTGTTAATTTGTTGTGATCCTGATACGTCGTTGTAGGCAATTTCGCAATCGCTACCAGCTACATACATACCATCTCTTCCTGCATTGATAATGGTGTTTTTTAATATTTTAACATTATTACCACTGCTTCTTAGGGGGGATGCATGTATACCTATGTAGTCTATATTACTAATAAGATTCCCTTCTATGGTACAATTTGCTGCTGCCCATCCTGCAATTATGACCCCACTAACTGAACTATGATTTATAGTGCAGTCCTTTATAAGAGTGTTATCTCCTAAAACCTCTATGGCGGCTTCTCCAACTTGAGCAGAAGTATTTGTTAAGCTGTCATGACCTTCACTACCATGAGTAATTTTACAATTTATTATTTGGTTATTATCGGCGTTATTGTGAATTTTTATACTCCCTCCAAAGAAATTAATACCTTCTAGTTTTATATAATCGCCTCTTAATTGAGCAGCAAATTTACTGGCAGCATATTCTACAGTACCATCCGCTGGTATCTTACCATTAGCTGTTTGAAAATAAAGCATGTTAGAAGTACTGTCATAATACCATTCTCTAGCGTAGTCTAAAGCCTCTAGTTTATTAAATAAATAGAGTTGACCTCTATTGTTTCCAGGGTTGTTTCTCCAAACAGTTGGGTTGTGAGGGGTAAATGGCCATTTGTTGATATTAACAGCGGTAAAATTAACTCTATTTGTGGAATTAGAAGTAATAGTTCTTGTCCAGCTAGTACCAGAATGAGCCCCTAAATAATACACTAAACCTCCTGTCCAATCTATATCGGGAATGTTGCTAACAAGAAAATGAGAGCCATCACCGCCATTAACTGGTGTACAATCTACCGTCCAACGATTATTGTCTGTATTGTTTGGCCATCTTGCTATGTCCATGTATTCATTGTTATGGTAAACAGATCTAAATCGACTTTCAATTGTCATATTTACAGCTGCTTTAAAAATATTACCACTATGAGGTTGCCAACCATTAAGGACACGAGTGGCTTTAATATTAACTCTTTCTCCTTGTGCAGCTTTAAATGTTAAATAATTATCTGAGGTTCCATTTTTGTTAATAGATAATTCTTCTTCATATGTCCCCCCTTTTATAATACAAACATCACCGGCATTCATAACAGAAATAGCCTTGCTAAATGTTTTATATGGGTTGTTTAATGATCCATCGTTAGTGTCATCACCATTTGTTGCAACATAAATGTTTTGAGCATTAAGGAAGCTGCTAAAGATTAAAATAAAAGAGAATAAATACAGTTGTTCTAATTTGTACATAATTATTGTTTTCAACAAAAAAAAAGTTATTTCAAAGTAATCCGTATGACACATATGTTTTTTTTTATTACATATGTCTGAAACTAAAACATTAACTAAATCATAATTTTATTTTCTGCATTTAGTTACTCCTTTTTACCAATTTGAACATATAAAGCACATAAATTTGTAACCAGTATACTTTAATAAAAACGAAATTGCTATTTTAGAATCATGAACAAAATTACTATAGCCATTGACGGCTTTTCATCTACAGGAAAAAGCACAATTGCGAAACAACTGGCAAAACATTTAGTTTATGTCTATGTTGATACTGGTGCTATGTATCGATCTGTCGCTTTATATGCCTTACAGAATGGATTTATAAGTGCTGATCATTTTAATCAGGAGGCCCTTATATTGCAGCTACCAAAAATCGAGCTGAGTTTTAAATTTAATGGAGATTTGGGATACGCAGAGGTGTATTTAAATGGTATTAATGTTGAAAAGAAAATTAGAACGCTTGAAGTTTCTAGTTTTGTAAGTCAAATAGCTACGGTTTCTGAAGTACGCAAAAAATTGGTAGAACAGCAGCAGAAAATGGGCGAAGATAAGGGGGTTGTTATGGATGGGAGAGATATAGGAACTATCGTTTTTCCGAATGCGGAGTTGAAACTTTTTATGGTAGCTTCTGCTGAAACTAGAGCAGAGCGTCGGTATAAGGAACTTATCACTAGAGGTGATGAGGTAAAATATGAGGCAGTTTTAAAAAATGTCACAGATCGTGATTATCTGGATACAACTAGAAAAGATTCACCTTTAATAAAAGCTATTGATGCTATTGAAATTGATAATTCGCTCTTATCGATAGAGCAGCAGTTTGATAAAGTTCTGGAATTGGCAAAAAAGGCAATTAAAAGTTCTAATTAAAGTTTAGAGCTCTTTAGGCTGCTTAAAAGCGAATAAAAAGAAGTCTTTTCAATTTCAGTCGTGCCAGATGACTAGTATAAACGTAAAAAAAACCTCCAAGAATCTTGATTCTTGGAGGTTTAATATTTATGACGGTTTCAATCTGTATTTATATTTGGAAAAGTCAAATTAATAAAAACAGAAGTTCACCTGCTTTATTAATTATTTAAGAATTAATTTTGAGCGGTATTTTTTATTATCTGCACTTATTTCTAGAATGTACAATCCAGCAGCCATAGAAGTGCTATTCCACTTTTGAATGTAACTACCGGCAGCCTTTTCTTCATTTAATATTGTTTTTACAAATTTACCATTTACATCGTAAATGTCCATTTTTACCCTTGCACTTTCCTTAAGGCTAAAACTTACATTTACCATTTCAGCAGAAGGATTAGGATATATGTTTATTAAACCTGAAGTACTAAAACTGTCTGATGACAAACTAGTTTCCGTTTTTGTCATTTCTATAGATCCTAAATAGTAAAAATTATAATCAATGCCGTCTTGAGTAGAGTCGTTGTTAGGTCCTTTCTCCGCTTGAAAAGTTATTTCACCAATATCAGAAGGTTTAACATTAAAAATAGCAGCTACATTAGTTTCGTTATTAGAAGCGTCTAACAAAGCAGTTTGAGCACCGCCGTCTCCTGTTATGGTGTATAATGTTTCTCTATTGTCGCCCAGCTCATTCATTCTAGATGCAAAAATTTTAAACGAATAAAGCTCATTTACATCTAAACCTGTAAAGGTAAAACCTCCTGTTGGTTCAAGACTAGGCGTGTTATTTGTAAACTCCCTACTTTCTCCAAAGAAACTATCCCTGGTGGCTTTGGCTCCAAATGGTAATGCAGCATCTGGGGTTGTAGTTCCGAAACCATTTATCTCATCGTCAAAGGGGTCTGTCAGTATAATGATTTCACCGGTACTTTCGCCTTCGCTATTTATTAAAAACGTACTGGTATTTAAAGTAGCACTATCAGTTACATTATTCCAGTTTCCTCCAGAAATTTGTCCGAGTAGTCCAAAATCAATCAGAGTTATTTCTTGTGCAGAGCATAAAGAATTAAATGTTGCTAAGAACATTATTAAAAGTGTAATTTTTTTCATAGTATTAAAGTTTTTGTTAATTAAATTATTAAAGCAGCAAAAAACAAATTGATTCTATAGTACAACAGACCTAGTTCAATACTGGTTAAGCCCTGTGTTTTCTATTGTCTGCTAGTATTCTCAAAATCAATAAGTTTTATTTCTTGGGCTATAGATATAGACTCCATTGTAAATAACATAACTAGTAGCAAAGTGATTTTTTCATAATAAAAGAAATTTAAGAGTGTGTAAATTTATGGGGTATTATTTACAAATTTAAATTAATTTTTTGTAAACGTACACTTTTGTTTAAAGATTTAAATATTATGGCAATATAATTTGGACAACCTCTAACCTTTAAAATTCTATAAATTTGGAATAATTAATTCTTGATCTGGGTGAATCAAATCCGGGTTCTTTAAAATATCAGAATTCGCCTTAAAAATATCCTGATACTTTGCAGGGTTGCCAAAATATTTTTTTGCTATTCCACCTAATGTTTCACCACTTTTAACAATATGTCTGGCATAAACACTGTCGTCTGCAACTGAAATATTGGCCATAATATCAGATGGGTTTTCCCCGCCAATTTCCTTGATTTTATCCCATAGTATATTTTTTTCATAGGGGTTTTTAGCAGTTCCTATTACTTTAAGAACACCATTTTCCTCTGTAACATTACCATTTTGAATGTTTAATGCTTCACCTAATTCTAATACAGCTTGATATTTTGCTTTTGTAGTCATATTAATGTGTTTGTTTTTATAAAATTTAATACTAACAATATAATGAATTTTCTTATTTGAATGAACATATTCATATAATTATACTGTTAATTCAAGTGGGGTAAGTATGCTATAGGGTTATAATTATTTTATTTTCTCATTTTTAGGTAATTAAGTAGATAATATGTATTTTTGCACTCCTTTTAGCGAATCGTCAGGCAGATAAAGGAAGTGAAATATAAAACAAGATAACTCTTCTATGTGTTAATCGCTTAAATCTCCTGAGGCATATAGAATACAAAACATAATGTTAAGACATTTAAACCAAAGGTAAATTGTCAGCATTATAATTTAATATTAAATGGCGGAAAACGCAAAACAAGCTGAGGTTGAAGCAACTGATGCTCCAGCAGTAGAAGCTCCAGTAGTATCTGAAGCAAAAGCAAACCCTGAAAAATTCTTAAAAGAATTCAACTGGCACAATTATCAAGAAGGAATTGATGAAGTTGATGATTTACAATTGAAGGAATTTGAAAAATTAGTGGCAGAAAATTTCGTTGACACTTTAGATGATGAAGTTGTTGAAGGTACTGTTGTTCATATGACAGATCGTGATGCAATTATTGACATCAACGCTAAATCTGAAGGTGTTATTTCATTAAACGAATTTCGTTACAATCCTAACTTAGCAGTTGGTGATAAAGTAGAAGTTTTAATTGACGTACGTGAAGATGCTACAGGTCAATTAGTGTTGTCGCACAGAAAAGCACGTGTTATTAAAGCGTGGGATCGTGTTAATAAAGCACATGAAACAGGAGAAATCGTGAATGGTTTTGTTAAATGCAGAACTAAAGGTGGTATGATTGTAGATGTCTTCGGAATTGAAGCGTTCTTACCAGGTTCTCAAATTGATGTAAAACCAATTAGAGATTACGATCAGTACGTAAACAAAACTATGGAATTCAAAGTTGTTAAAATCAACCACGAATTTAAAAACGTAGTAGTTTCTCACAAAGCACTTATTGAAGCTGATATTGAAGAACAAAAGAAAGAAATTATTGGTCAATTAGAAAAAGGTCAAGTGTTAGAAGGTATTGTTAAGAATATTACTTCTTACGGTGTATTTATCGATCTTGGCGGTGTCGACGGATTAGTGCATATTACTGATTTATCTTGGTCTAGAATCAATCATCCAAATGAGATTGTTGAATTAGATCAAAAATTAAATGTTGTAATTCTTGATTTCGATGAAAACAAATCTAGAATTCAGTTAGGTCTTAAACAATTATCTAAGCATCCTTGGGAAGCACTTGCTGAAGAAGTAAAAGTAGGAGATAAAGTAAAAGGAAAAGTTGTAGTAATTGCTGATTACGGTGCTTTTATTGAAGTAGCTGATGGTGTTGAAGGATTAATTCACGTTTCTGAAATGTCTTGGTCTACGCATTTACGTTCTGCTCAAGATTTTGTTTCTGTTGGAGATGAAGTTGATGCTGTAATTTTAACTTTAGATAGAGAAGATCGTAAAATGTCTCTAGGAATTAAGCAATTAACGCCAGATCCATGGACAGATATTACAAGTAAATACCCAGTAGGTTCTAAGCATTCAGGTATTGTGCGTAACTTCACAAACTTTGGTGTTTTTGTTGAGCTAGAAGAAGGTATTGATGGTTTAATTTATATTTCAGATTTATCTTGGACTAAGAAAATCAAACATCCATCTGAGTTTTGTGCTGTAGGTGATAAGTTAGATGTAGTAGTGTTAGAATTGGATGTTGAAGGGCGTAAATTGAGTTTAGGTCATAAACAAACTACTGTTAATCCTTGGGATAAGTATGAAACTGACTTTGCTTTAGGAACAACCCATACTGCAGCTATTTCTGAAATAGTAGATAAAGGTGCTACTGTTGAGTTTAATGAGGATATTGTTGCATTTGTACCTTCTCGTCACTTAGAGAAAGAAGACGGAAGCAAACTTAAGAAAGGTGAATCAGCAGAGTTTAAAATTATTGAATTCAATAAAGAATTTAAACGTGTTGTAGCTTCTCATACAGCTATCTTCAAAGAAGAAGAAATTAAGAATGTAAAAGCAGCAGTTAAGAAGCAAGCTTCTCAAGCTGCCGAAGCTAAACCTACTTTAGGTGATGCTAATGATGCTTTACAAGCTCTTAAAGATAAAATGGATGGAAAAAAATAATTTTCTAAAACATTTATAAAACTAAAAAGCCTTCAATTTATTGGAGGCTTTTTTATTCCTATTCCCTAAGTAGTATTGGTATTTTGTATTACAAGAGGATTAATAAAAGTTATTGAAACCCAATAGAAATTTCAATATGAGGTTTTGGTATAAGTTATGGCTTTGGTCACCATTGCATTCAAATAAAGAATATATTTATTGGTTTTTACTTCTAATATTTTGCATTACCTTTGTTCTCCAAACATGTTTGGATAGTATATGAGTCAAAAAGTTTTACTTAACGCAAAAGAGGTAAACATCATTCTTCATCGATTGGCTTGTCAACTAATTGAAAAGCACAACGATTTTTCTTCCACGGTATTAATTGGTTTACAGCCAAGAGGCGTTTTCTTAGCTGATAGATTAGCCCAAATACTTAGAGAAGATTATAAGGTAAAAAATATAGAATTAGGACATTTAGATATTACTTTCTTTAGAGATGATTTTAGAAGAAGTGAGAAGCCTCTTGAAGCTAATACCACTAAAATCAATTTTATTGTTGAAGATAAGAATATTGTTTTCATTGATGATGTTTTGTATACCGGGCGAAGTATTCGAGCCGCATTAACAGCTATACAATCCTTTGGAAGGCCTAATGAAATTGAGCTATTAACTTTAATTGATAGGCGTTTTAGTAGACATTTGCCCATTCAGCCTGATTATAGAGGACGTCAAGTAGATGTAATAAATAATGAAAAAGTTAAAGTGAACTGGAAGGAACATGATAGTGAGGATTCGGTTTACTTAATTGAAAAATAAACTATTATAATGAGCGAATTAAGTGTAAATCACTTATTAGGAATTAAGTATCTTAATAAAAAAGATATCCAACTTATTTTTGAAACAGCTGATCACTTTAAAGAAGTGATTAATAGACCCATTAAAAAAGTACCTTCGCTTAGAGATATTACCATAGCTAACTTGTTTTTTGAAAATTCAACAAGAACTAAGTTGTCTTTTGAACTTGCAGAAAAGCGTTTGTCAGCAGATGTTATTAACTTTTCTTCGGCACAATCTTCTGTTAAAAAAGGAGAAACTTTAATTGATACAGTAAACAATATTTTATCTATGAAAGTAGATATGGTTGTGATGCGTCATCCTAATCCAGGGGCTGGAGTTTTTTTATCTAAGCACGTAAATGCAAGTATCGTAAATGCCGGCGACGGGGCGCATGAACATCCTACGCAGGCCTTATTAGATTCGTATTCAATAAGAGAAAAGTTAGGAGGAGTTGGCGGAAAAAAAGTGTTGATTGTAGGCGATATTTTACATAGTAGAGTGGCTCTCTCTAATATTTTTGCACTTCAACTGCAGGGCGCAGAGGTGATGCTTTGTGGACCAAAAACATTAATCCCAAAGTATGTAGATAAGATTGGAGTAAAGGTTGAGACAAACTTAGTTAAGGCATTGAATTGGTGTGATGTAGCAAACATGCTTCGTGTGCAGAATGAACGTATGGATATAAGTTATTTTCCATCTACTAGAGAATACACACAACAGTATGGCGTTAATAGAGAATTATTAGATTCTTTGGATAAAGAGATTACCATTATGCATCCAGGACCTATAAATAGAGGTGTAGAAATTACTAGCGACGTAGCCGATTCAAAACAGTCTATCATTCTTGATCAAGTCCAAAATGGGGTGGCCGTAAGAATGGCTGTGATATATTTGCTTGCTTCTAAAATAAAACAATAATCTTATGATCTTAGACCAAAAAGGGAATACATCTATTATCACTCAGGAAACAGTTACAGTGATAGAATTAGTAAAAAAAATTCAAGCTTTATACCCAAAATTTAAAAACAATAATATTATTGTTGCGCTTAATGCTATAGATAATTTTGGAAGAGAGGATATTGTAGAGTTTTTGCAATTGTCAAAAAACCATAGAAATGCCAAGCATTCTTTCGTTATTGTTTCAAATAAAATTGATTTAGCTGTTGTTCCAGATGAAATCATTGTGGCGCCGACACTTCAAGAAGGGTTTGATATTGTTGAAATGGAAGATATGGAACGTGATTTAGGCTTTTAGTATGAGTGACCTACATCTTGCTCAAGTTAATATTGCCAGGAGATTAGCGCCACTTGACGATCCTATTATGCAAGATTTTTTAAATAATGTTGAGCGTATTAATGCTATTGCAGATTCTAGTGAAGGGTTTAAATGGCGTATGCAAGATGAAGAAAAAGAAGAAGGTAGCATTATTTTTCAAGATGATTCATTAGTGATAAATATATCCGTTTGGGAGAATTTAGAAGCACTTTATGAGTATACCTATAAATCAGGGCATATAGATGTATTTAAACGTAAAAAGGAATGGTTTTCTAAATTGAAAATGGTCCATATGGCTTTTTGGTATGTTAAACAAGGCTACCAACCAACATTTAAGGATGCTAAACAACGCTTAGATTATATGAATATTAACGGTGACACCCCTTATGCATTTTCTTTTCGAAGTAAATTTACACCTGAAGATAGTATAAACTATAAACAGTCCATATAAACTATGAACTTAACTATTTTAGGCTGTTATAGCGCGACTCCAAGAACTCTTAATAATACCACATCCCAAGTATTAGAGATAAATAATCATATGTTCTTAATTGATTGTGGTGAAGGAACTCAGGTGCAGTTGAGAAAACATAAGATAAAGTTTAATAGAATTAAGCACATCTTTATATCTCATTTGCATGGAGACCATTTCTTTGGTTTAGTTGGTTTAATTTCAACTTTTAGATTACTAACAAGAGAGGCTGATTTACACGTTTATGGACCAAAAGGGATAAAGGAGGTTGTAATTCTTCAAATGAAACTTGCTGATTCTTGGACAAATTATAACCTGTATTTTCATGAATTGACTTCAAACGATTCTGAATTGATATTTGAGGATGAAAAAGTGGAAGTGTATACCATTCCATTAAATCATCGTGTGTATACCAATGGATTTTTGTTTAAGGAAAAAACAGGTCTTAGGAAGTTGGATGTATATGCTGCTGAAAAGGCGGAAATTAATCAAGCATACTTCAGAAAATTAACGCAAGGATTTGATGTTGTAAATGAAAAAGGCGTTTTGATAAGCAATGAATTGGTAACTAAAGCAGCAGCAAAGTCAAAAAGTTATGCCTTTTGCAGTGACACCATGTATAAAGAAGATATTATACCATTAATACAAAATACAGATGTGTTATACCATGAATCTACGTTTTTAGAACAGCACAGTCACTTAGCGAAAAAAACAAAACATGCTACTGCTAAAGAAGCAGCAAGTATAGCTAAACAAGCAAATATTGGTACACTTTTATTGGGGCACTATTCTACACGATACAATGATATCGGTAAGTTTAAAGATGAAGCTAAAGAGCTATTTGATAATGTTGAATTAGCTGAAGACGGAAAATCCTTTAAATTTTAATTAAATACTTACATTTAGTTTGTTATTTATCTTTTTCTAAAGATAAAACCCACTCTATAGCCTCTTCTAATGATTGGGTAGGGTAGATTTTCACAGCTTTGCTAAAACGTTGTTCTAGAGAAGCATTCATAAACATCATTTTATTATAATACACTATAGCACTTCCTAGCATATTTCCAAAACCTCGCATTCGGCTTTCAACTTTAGCCCAGTCATGTGGATTAATAGAATAAGAATTAATTCTATTTGTAATATAGCCTAGAGAAATTCCTTCCGTATAGAAATTAGATATTTCAAAAAGTATAGATTCAATTTTGCTCCAGTTAAAATGGACGCCAGCATTTAATTCTGCAACAATAAATTTCTCACAAAAATAGAAATTACCAAATGGCTTTTCTACTTTATGAAAATCATAGGTCTTACTGAGTGGAGAACTTTCAAATTTCATTAATATTATTATAATTTAGAATGATACAAATTTACATTGTTTTGTTTGAGCTTTTTTAATTAAAATAATAATTTATTGTTATTTTGTATCATATGGAGAAAGATTTAAGCAATTACAGAAAAATATATAAAAAAGGGGAGTTGCTCCTAAAGCAAATTCCTGAGAATCCCATGGAGTTATTTCAAAAATGGTTTTATGAAGTTGATAAGTATTTTGCAGCCAATGAGACTAACGCTATGACTATATCTACATTGGGACTAGATGGTTATCCTAAAAGTAGGGTGGTGTTATTGAAAAAATATACGTTTGAAGGTTTTATTTTTTATACGAATTACAATAGTGAGAAAGGCAAGGCTATTTCAGCAAACCCAAATGTTTGTTTGTCTTTTTTCTGGCATGGCGCAGAGCGTCAAATTATTATTAAAGGTAAGGCTGAGAAAATAGCAGAGAATTTAAGTGACGGCTATTTTGAATCTAGACCTAGAGGTAGTCAATTGGGAGCCATAGTTTCAAATCAAAGTGACATTGTTGAAAATAGAGCGTTTCTGGAGTCAAAACTTTTGGAGTTGGAAAAGGAATATGAAGGAAAGGAAATAGAACGGCCAAAATATTGGGGCGGATATATAGTAAAGCCTGTTGAAATTGAATTTTGGCAAGGAAGACCTAATCGCTTGCATGACCGTGTTCGTTATCAACTTCAGGAAGATTTTAACTGGAAGATTAGTCGTTTAGCACCATAATTTTTATGTAGGATATGGATTGTTAAATATAATAAATAATCGGTTAAAAACATTAAATATCGACAAAACGCATGTTTTTGGTCGATTTTAACATTTCATTAACAGTTATTTTAGGTTGAGGGGTTAATTTTATAATCCCAAATCTAAAATAACAATCCTATGAAGCTGTTTTTCCAATGGCCCTTTATTGCTTTATTAACTGTTATGACATTGCTTTCATGTAGTACAGATAGTTTAGATGATAATGCCAATAGTCTAGAACTTAATTTAGTAGAAACCGAAGCGAAAGCTATTGAAATTGAAATTCTGGGACTTATTAATGATTATAGGCTTTCTCTAGATTTGGACCCTTTGAAAGAAATGAGTGTTATTAAATCTGTTGCAAATAGCCATACCTACTATATGATTGATAATGATGTTGTTTCCCATGATAACTTTTTTGCTAGAAGTAACTATTTAAAATCTAATATTGGCGCCAAGACAGTATCTGAAAATGTGGCCTACGGCTTTGGGACAGCTCAGGGTGTTGTTAATGCATGGATTAAAAGTGAAAATCACAAAGCTAACCTTGAGGGTGACTATACTAATTTTGATATATCCGCTGAAAAAAGCATCGAAGGTAGGTGGTATTTTACCAACATATTTATAAAAAAATAACTGATTATAGATAGCACCAAAATCTACTTAATAAATAGTGCTGGCAGTTTATAATATTCTAAAGACTTCTTTAGTTCATCTCCTTAGGAGTGTTAATCTTTTTTTATCATCTTTATAAATATATTGATTACTGGGTTTTCAGTGCATCTTGAATAAAACATATAGAGTTGGGTGTATTGACTATAGTTGATTATACAGAAATAATAATATTCCATAAAGTTATTTCAGATTTCTGATAATTAATAGAATACATTTATTTATATGTAATAAGCTATGCAAAACACTTCAATTTTTGGTTGTTTCAGTCTATTAAGCTTAGATTTTACTGATTTACATTTATAAACTACAGGAGATCTATACAACTATTCAATGGTCTTAGACTCCTATATTGAAACCTATAAATTACTATTTCAATCTTTTTTATTCTAAACATTAAACACTTCTTTATTAAAAGTCTCTTTTACAATCAATTGGAATATAGTCTATTAACTCCGTTTATTATTGCTAATCTCAAAGGTGAATTCGATTTTACAGATATATAGGGAAAGGGGTGAGAAAGAATGCTTAATGAATTTCCTAGCTAGACTAAACGTAAAAACCACCAAAATCAATTATTCTGGTGGTTTCTCAGTAAATTATATTCTTAATTCTTTAACTGTATTATTCCATTTGTACAACAATAAACTGTGTACGTCTGTTTAATTGATGATCTGCTTCTTCACAAGTAGATCCATCCTCACAACCGTTCGTTAGCCTACGTTCACCAAAACCTTTGTGTTCGGTAATTCTAGTTGGATCAATGCCTTTTGAAGTTAAATATTCATAGGTGGCATTAGCGCGGTCAATGGATAATTTATCATTGTAGGTTAATTTACCTCTAGAGTCTGTATGAGATTCAATTCGAATAACCATTTCTGGGTAATCATTTTGCATTAAACTTACAATTTTATCTAATTCTAAAGCCGCATCTTTTCTAATATTATGCTTGTCAAAATCAAAGTATATAGTATTCAATTCTGCAAGTTTAACAACATTAGGTTTAGGGTTTAGTAGGAGGTTAGCTGTTATAGAAGTAAGCTCTGTCTGTATGTTTTTTGACGTAAACATTCTATAATCATCAATGTATTTATCTTGACTTGCAACAATTTTATAGTCTTGATGTCTATCTATATTTATTTGATAAAACCCATTTTCATCAGTTTCCATATAGGCAATTTGATTGTCCTCATCATCAAATAATGTGATTTTAGCATTAGCAATAGGCTTGGTGTTAATGGCATCACTAACAACACCTTCAACAGTAAGTAATGGCTCTCTATGGAACGCGTAAATATCATCACTGCCTTTACCCCCTTTTCTATTAGAAGCAAAATAGCCAGTAATCCCATCAGGATTCATGGTGAATGCAAAATCGTCGTTATTAGAGTTCACAGGAACGCCTAGATTTATTACATCTACTATGGTTTGCTCATCTTCACCTTTAATGGTGGCAAAAATGTCTAAGAGCCCCAGTCCAGTATGTCCATCAGAGGAAAAGAAGAGTACACCTTCATTATTAATGAATGGAAATCCTTCAGCACTTTCGGTATTAACAATATTACCAATATTTTCTAAACCTGTCAATGACCCGTCTGGCTCAATATTGACTGACCAAATATCCGAACCGCCATAGCCGCCTGGTCTATCTGAAGTAAAATACAACTTAGTATCGTCATTGTTTAAGGCTGCATGTTGGGTTGAGAAATCATCACCGTTTATGGATAAATCTTCAATGTTGGTCCATTCCCCATCAATTAATGTGGCTCTATAGATTTTCATATTTGTTAATCCTTGGCCATCCTTAACTTCCATACCGTCCGTGAAGTTGTTTCTCGAAAAATACATGGTTTGACCATTTTTAGTAACTGTTGCTGGGCCATCATGAAATACTGAATTAACATCACCTTTTACCTTGTTGGAATGGTCAACATTTTCTTCTGTATCAACATCGGCTGTATAGATATCTAAAAAGGGTTGCTCATTCCATCCATATACCCGCTTGACTCCAACACCTTCATCTCTAGCCGAGGCAAAATACACCTTGCCGTCATGTTCAAAGGCTCCAAAATCGCTAAATTTTGAATTGAAAGGAACTTTTTCTAAAAAGTATTGTTGTTTGGCTCCAAAAACACTAGAAATAAAATTGACGTCTTTGGAGAAGTCATTAGCATGAACTACACCTCCTGAATCTTTATAGCGCTGTAACCAAATTTCAGATTCTTTGTATTTTTTTATTCCTCTAAGAGATTGTGCATACTTGTAGTAATATTCTATTGGAATATTTTCTTGTTTTACAGCACTTTTATAATATCGAGATGCTTTTTCAGAGTTTCTTAAATAGGCATAACAATCCGCTAATTTTCTAGTAGCATAGTCTTTATTGTAATTTTTTGCAATAAGGTCTTTATATACATCAGCAGCTTTAACAAATGAAAATTTATTAAATAATGTGTCCGCACGTTTTTGTTTTCCCTGTTGAGAATACCCAGAAAAACTTAGTATCAATGCAAAACAAACTAGTATGTGGATTTTATATTTCATAGAAAACAGGTATTAGAAATATCTAGGAGATTTCAGTTTAGAATTCACAAATTTGAATTCGTACATTAATAATATTTCATGAGTGCCAGAACTATATCTAGCAATGTCGGAGATAGGTTTTTCATAAGCGTAGCCAATCCGTAATTGTTTTGAGATTTGAAAATCGGCAATTCCTCCAATGGCAGCGGTTTCTTCATTAATTCTATATGAAGCTCCTAGCCAAAATTTTTCATTATATAAAAAATTAGCAGTTATATCAAAGGACAATGGAGCTCCATTGGTCGCTTTAATTAAGTAAGCAGGCTTAAATTTAAAGCTTGGACTAAGGTCAAAAACGGCACCACCAGTAAAGTAATAGCTAATACGCTCAAGGGCTTCAAATCCATTTTCTTGGGCTATGTTAGTATTTAACAATCTTGGGGCTGAAAGCCCAAGGTACCATCTATTAGTGCTCCAATAGGCGCCTACACCAATGTTGGGAGACCATCGATTTTCCGTTCCGTTAAAAAACGGATCCTCAGTAATTGAAGGATCATTAATAAAAGCTTGATCAAAACTATACTGTGTAAATCCGGCTTTTACACCAAAGGCGAGCTTACCATCAGCCCCTGTTGGAATTGAATACGAAAAGTCTGAATACAAATATGAAAAATTTTGTGGACCTAAATCGTCATTTATAAATGATAAGCCTAAGCCTATTCGGTCATTTCTAAGAGGTGTATGTATAGAAAGTGTCTGTGTTATTGGTCCACCTTCAAAGCCAACCCACTGACTTCGGTGTAGTCCAACAATACTTAAAGCTTCTCTACTACCTGCATATGCAGGATTTATAGAGATTGTATTGTACATGTATTGCGTAAATTGGGGTAATTGTTGTGCAATTCCAACCGTACAGCTCAACAACGCAATAATTAATATTTGATGTTTTATAAGTTTCATAGGTTAGCTTTTTATTTGGTTCCTAGGTATACTGGACCCGTAATAGGATCTAAACCTACATTTCCAGAATTGCCGTTATTTTTAATTTGAACGATATAATAATAAGTTCCATTAGGTAGTTTACCAGAACCTCCTATAGAGGCTTTGGATGATGATCCATCCCAATCTCCAGGAGAGAGTGTTTCTGAAGTACCTATTTGATAATCATTAGATTCATAAACTAAAGCGCCCCAACGATTAAATATTTTCACTTCGGCTCTGAAGCCACAGCGTTCAATTCCTGATATATCAAAAGTGTCATTGTATCCATCGCCGTTGGGCGTAATTGCTTTAGATATAACTACATTGTTATTACCACAAGGTAAAACAACACAATCTGCGTGAATATTCATTCTAACTTCAGTAACTGCAATACATTCTGCGTCAACAGTAGTGTATCTAAATACATAATTAATGCCTCCACTTTGAGGGGATAGTTCATCATTTATTTCAAGAATAGTAGGATCAAAATCGCTGCCATTCAAAGATGCTGTTGTATCACCTTCAACGATTTCCCAAATGCCCTCATTATTTTGAGAATTTGGAATGTAGTCATCAAGATTAATAATCCCATCTTCGAAACATCTATCTTCAGCTATAACTTCGGTAAATACTTCATCAAGGGTAACATTTAATGTTTGTGTAAAAATTGATTCATTATTACATTCATCTCTAACCGTCCAGGTTCTTATAATCTCATAATCTTCTAATACGGTATCTTCAAAGGTGCTCATTTCCTCAAATTCAACGCTAATATTTGTTGAGCAATTATCTGTAAATTGTAAAGAAGGAGCTTCTGGAATTGCAGAACAATTGACGTCTATTAATGATTCTAAGGAACTTGATAGAACCGGAGCGGAGTTATCCTCTACGGTGATTTTCTGAGTGTGGGAGGTAGTTAAACCACATAAATCAGTAGCTGTCCAAGTACGTGTTAAAATGTAGTTGAAAGGGCAGTCACCATCCTCTCTTGTTTCAATAATTGAAACGGCTACAGTACCACAATTATCAACGGCAGTTATATCCTCGGCTTCAGGAATGGCATTACATTCCACGGTAATGTCTGTAGGAAGTGCTTCGACAAATACTGGAGCTTTAGTGTCTTGAACCGTAATTGTTTGGGTGAAAGTAGTGGTGTTGCCACATTCGTCTAAAGCAATCCAAGTGCGGGCTAAACTGTAAAAATTGTCACAATCTCCTTCTGTTTTTATATTACTAACCGTCACTGATGCGGTCCCACAATCGTCAGATGCCGATAATTCAATGGGTTCTGGAATGGCATCACATTCAACTGTGATGTTAGCCTCTGGAAGGGTTTGATCAAAAGATGGTGGGGTAGTGTCAGATGTTGAAATGGTTTGATCTGCACTAACCGTATTTCCACATATATCTGTAGCGGTCCATGTACGCGTAATGGTATAAGTTCCAGCGCATGCGCCATCTGTACGAACATCGTTAAATGAAATTTGTACATCACTGTCACAATCATCGGTAGCAGTTGCTGTTCCAAAATTAATAGTTTCTGGATCATCACTACACACGGCAGTTACATTTTCTGGAAGAACAAGAGTAGGCGGTGTGTTATCTTGAACAGTAATTGTTTGGACAAAATTAACACTTGTGTTATTACAGTCGTCAGTGAAATTCCAAGTTCGTACTCTAACATAAGCATTGGAGCAGTTTGGTTCTAAAGTACTAACATCACTTATTAATACTAATGTAGGACTAGCTGAGCAATTGTCGGTAGCTGTTGGTGCTAATAATAAAGCCTCCGTAATATCATCTGAAGCACTACATTCAAGTGTTACATCTAAACTATTTATAGGGGTGTCTATAACCGGTGCATTGGTGTCTTTTATGAGGTAGGTAGCAGAAGTACTACTTGAATTACCGCAATTGTCTGAAGCGATAAAGGTTACCGTAATAGGACTGTTTTCACATTGCACGGCATCATTTGAATTGTAGTCATTGCTCCAAGTAATATTGTCGCCTGAATTAGTTACGGTCGAATTTGCATGGTTAGTTAACCATAACTCTAATTCATTAAAATCGTCGACTCCACATTCAATTTCAATGTTAGTCGTATTTGTATTGTCAATAATTGGTGCTGTGGTATCTTGTACTATAATAGTTTGTACAAAGTCAGCGCTGGTATTGTTACAATCATCAGTAAAATTCCAAGTACGCACTCTTACATATGCGTTTTCACAATTTGGGTCTGGTGTGTTAATATCACTTACCAAGTTAATATTTGGGCTGGTTGTACAATTGTCTGTAGCTGAAGGCGTTAGTGTCAAAGCCGTATTTATGCCAATCGAATCACTGTATTCTAAAGTAGAATCTAAGCTTTTTTCTGCAGTGCTAATAATAGGAGCTATAGTATCATTTACTGTTATAGTTTGACTTAATAAAATAGTGCTACCACAATCATCAACAACGCTATATACTCTTGTTATAATTTCCGGACAGCTATTGCCGTTCGAAGTATCTGAGACAAAGCTAATAATTGGAGCATTACCAGTGTCTGAAGTGGCGTCAGTAATTATTAACGGATCTGGAGCTGGAACATCGGCTAAACAGGTTACATTTATAGCTGCAGGGGCTGTTGCCGTTGGAGGTGCACCAACATAGCCTTCTTTTTCTATTTCTATAGTTAAAGGCGCTGGAATGGGTTCATTTTGACATGTTCCACTTTCTTCATAACCTAGTATTAAATCTTCTGAAAAGGTAATTTGAGAAGTGGCACCTGTTCCACTAAGCATTCCGTTTATATTCAATGTGGTACTAAAACCAGGATCATTTAATACAGTACAATCTTTGGTAGTTGTTAGTTTAAAGCTAATATCTGCCAAGACAAAATCAGGGTTAGATGGATTCGGAAATTCTCCCAATTCCCAAACAATGGCTCCATTTGTACCAATACTAGCGTCATATGACGGCGGTGAATAACCAGTACCAGTAGTGAAAAATGTGTTGAAGGACATTGTTATATTACTGGGGTCAATAGAATTTGAAATAGGAATAGTAAGCTTTGTATTATTAATAGCCTCTGTACCTGCATTTGTTAACTCTAGTTTGAAATCTGCAAACTCCCCGGGTTGTAAACTTAAAACTGGTGGATTAGCATTGCCATTTATTGATGTATTGGTTAAAAGACCAACAGGTTCTGGTATATAGGCATCAACAGCAAATGTTAAATTAAAAATAGCATATGCATCCTCATCACTCCCATACCTAAAAGAGGTCTTGGTTTGGCCGTTATCAATAATGTTCTTTCCAGCATTATCTATGTTAAACATGACAATGTCTACACCACTATTATTTACGAGCTCTGGGTTTCTCATATTAGGACTAGTATGTGTTATAATAGAGGAGGTGAAAAAATTATCTGTAGTATTATTGGTATGTGCTAAAGGCTGATAAGTACCTGTTTGCAACTGTTCAATTTCAAGAAAGTCAGTTTTCCATCCAAATTCACCCTCACTGGCCATAATACCAAGTTTAACATTAATGTCTCCACTAGCAGTGGCGTTAAAGCCATCTATATTAATGACATAATCAGAAGGGTTGTCATCGTCAACATAGGCGTAACCATCAAAAACAGTTATGTCTCTCCATTTCATTTTTGAATTTTCATAAACAACAACCATTCCCCAACCACCAGAAAACCCGGTAATGTCTTCACTTCCTTCTCTTACGGCCATATCTGCAATAAAATACTCTCCAATGCCTCCTTTTTCCGGATCTTTAACATAGGCAGTGATATCTGCATAAGCCGTGTAAATATTTCTTTCTAACCCGTTAATAGGGTAGTGAATTTCATCATTGTTATTTACTAATTTATCAGCAAAAACAGCTTCATAACCAGTAGCGCCAGGACCACTGATTAATACTCTCGTTTTGTCAAAGTTTTTGGTGATATTATTCTTTGTAACAGAAAAAGTATTTGGATTGTTATCATTGTCATTATTCTCGTCACTTCCTGTTTCTGTTCTTCCGAACCAATATAGGCCAGCGTAAAGTACGTTGGAACATTCTGGCATAGCACCATTTTCATTTGAAAACACTAAGTTTGATGAGGATGAGTTCCAAGTGTCTGAATCGTCATCTATATCCACATAGATCATGTCATCATCATTGGTAGCTGTTTCATCATAATTAATTAAGGTGAGATTTGTATTTCCTATCATAGAAAAATCCCCCTTAACACTATAGATAGTAGTCCCTGGCGTTGTATTTGAGGATCTAGGGGCAAAAGGAACCTTAACTTGACTATAACCATTCAGAATACCTAGTAAAAGAAAAAAGACAAAAGCAGTCCTTTCATTCAGGTGACTTTTAATGATATCTTTTGTTTTGTATCGTTTTTTCATGTGTTAATGATTAAAATTCATTATACAAATTATGAAGGGCTTTCCGCATTGTAGAAAACCCTAATATTACTATTTGCTATTATAAAATTTTCAATGTCTTTTGATTCACATTTAAATGCACATTTTATAAAAACATATTTTAAGTTATTTAGTGCGGTCAAAGTTGTTAAATCTATGTTATTCCTTAATTCGTTCAAATCTTTTACTTTGATAGTAATTATTTCCGCTTGGTTATATTGATTTTGATTTGCTTCTAAAAATGCCAAAGACTTGGTGTCTTTCATTGTGATTTTTACAACAGAACCTTCACCATAGATTGATTGAATTTTGTTATTCTTTAGGTACAAAGTGGTTTTTAAATTAAAAGCAATGTCATAAAAATCCTTTCTATCTTCTGATGATTTATTGGTACTAGATGATTTATTAGTACTATTAGAAATCTCATGAATGTTTTTGTCCTGAGCATGGGTCAAATCAGGCCTCAATATGCATAAACATAAAATGATTAGTATAAAAGCTGTTTTTATTAAAGGTCTATTTTTCATGGTCTGAAGTTTTCCTAAAGGGTTTAATGGAGTGCTGTATAATCCTAAAAATTATTACCTTGTTACTAAAAGACAATATATTTTCGGTTGGCTAAGTCAATGCCAATTACCGCAGTATCTGTTTTGTAAAAATTAGAGGATAGTAATTGCTATTACTATTTTTGCGTGTAGTTTTTAATTTTTGAGGCATAATTTCAATTTTAGTAGGTGGAACAAAGTAAAGTATATGTTTTTGGATATTTTAATAAATTAGTCAAATCACACATTTATTCTTTAAAATGTAAAAAAGAATGCTATTCTGACTATTTAAGATATATCTATGTTTAATTGTGTTTTATGGTTTAATTGATTGTAAATCAGTTTTTTATTTGCTTAAATGTGATTGGTATATGTATTATATTATTAAGTTTGTATAACAAATAACTTGAATTTTATCGATATAAACAACATTTTGTCGATAAAAATAGCGTTTAATCGATATTTATGAAAAGACTCATTTTAATAAGGCATGCAAAATCTTCTTGGAACTTTGATGTAATTGATCACCAGAGACCTTTAAATAAAAGAGGCCTAAATGACGCTGATTTGGTTTCAACCTATTTAGTCGAATCAAATCCAAAAATTGATATATTGCTATGCAGTGATGCTCAAAGAACACGGCTAACCGCAGATTTTTTTATATCCAAATTGAGTATTGACTCAGACCAGATTGTTTTTAATCATGACCTTTATGATTTTGATGGTCGTTCATTAGAAAACGTTATTAAAAATTGTGACCCCTCAACAAATAATTTAATGGTGTTTGGCCACAATCATGCCATAACCTTTTTTGTAAATAAGTTTGGAAATAAATATGTTGAGAATGTGCCTACATGTGGCGTGGTAATCATAAATTTTGATATTTCAGATTGGAGTGATTTAACTAAGGGTGAAACGATTCAAATTATATTTCCAAAACAGATAAAGTAATTGAATGCTTTCTTAATTTGTGTGAGGATAAAGTCAGTTAGGCAGGAATATATAGTTTGTAGGGGATTCTATAAAGAGATATTATTATACTTGTTAATTTTTTTCATAATTTTTTAAGAATTCTTCAACCGATTTGAGGGTAATATTTAGCCTAAATAGAATATATTTGTTAAGCAAGTAATATTAAATCTCCTTAAATGACCAAACCTGAAGTTTCCCAAAATAATAGCTATATAAACAGAGAAATTAGTTGGCTGCAATTTAATGCAAGAGTTTTACAAGAAGCTCAAGATGAAACGGTACCCCTAATTGAGCGTCTTAGGTTTTTAGGGATATTTTCTAATAATTTGGATGAATTTTTTAAGGTAAGATATGCTACCGTAAAACGTATTGTTCAAGCAGGTAAAGGAGGTAAGAATCAATTAGGAGGTATTCGGGCTAAAGAACTTCTTGAGATTATAACACAAATAGTTATAAATCAGCAAAGTGAAAGTGTGGCTATCCTTAAAGAGATTGATGAAGAACTGAAAAAAGAAAATATTTATATCATTGATGAGACTCAAATTGACGATGCCCAACACGATTTCATTAAAAAATACTTTTTAAGAACGGTAAGTCCGGCATTGGTAACAATCATTTTAAATGATGCTGTTGTATTGCCTAATTTAAAGGATAGTGCAGCATATTTGGCAGTAAGAATGCTTATGCCTGGTGATAAGAAGCAATTTGCGTTAATTGAGATACCCAAATCTGTAAATCGTTTTGTAGTATTGCCAAAACAAGGTGATAAGGATTTTATAATTTTAATTGATGATTTATTAAGACATTGCTTAAGTGATATTTTTAACATCTTTGAATACAAGAGCATATCGGCTCACATGATAAAAATAACTAGGGATGGCGAGTTAGACTTTGAAAGTGATTTAAGTAAAAGTTTCATTGAAAAAATTTCTGACAGCGTAAAGCATCGGCAAATAGGTGAACCCGTTAGATTTGTTTATGACAAAACCATAAATAAAGAAACTTTAAGGTTTTTGATGTCTAAAATGGGTATTGACGATACGGATAGTGTCATTCCTGGTGGTAGATATCATAATAGAAGAGACTATATGGGGTTCCCGAGTTTGGGAAGAACAGATTTGATGTATGACAAAATTGAAGCCTTGCCAATTAAAGGCCTTAGTTTACAAGACAGTATATTTAAAGCTATTTCTAAGAAAGATTATTTGCTGTATGCGCCTTATCAAACCTTCGCATATGTTGTTAAGTTTTTACGTGAAGCCGCTTTAGATCCTAAGGTTAGAACCATTAAAATCACCATATATAGATTAGCTGAAATATCTCATATTGCAAGTTCTTTAATAAACGCCGCTATTAATGGTAAAGCTGTGACCGTATCTATTGAACTTCGTGCAAGATTTGATGAACAAGCAAATATTGATTATGCCCAACAGATGGAAGAAGAAGGGGTTAATTTAATTTTTGGTGTAGCAGGGCTAAAAGTGCATAGTAAAATGTGCGTGATTGAACGTGAGGAAGGTAAAAAATTAAAACGATATGGTTTTATAAGTACAGGAAATTTTAATGAATCTACGGCAAAAATATATACGGATTATACCCTTTTTACTGCAAGTCAAAAAATATTAAAAGACGTTAGTAAAATATTTGAATTTTTTCTGACTAACTACAAAATAAACAGATACAAACATCTCATAGTTTCACCTCATTATACTCAAAAATCTGTTTTCAAATTTATTGATAATGAAATTGAAAATGTAAGAAATGGAAAAGAAGGTATAATCAGATTAAAAATGAATAGTATATCAAGTTACCCAATGATTGATAAACTCTATGAAGCCAGCAGAGCAGGTGTTAAAATTCAAATGATAGTACGTGGGCTTTGTTGTCTAATTCCTGGTGTTAAGGGTATGAGTGAAAATATAGAAGTTATTAGTGTTATAGATAAATTTTTAGAGCATTCTAGAATTTATATCTTTGGAAATGACGGCGATACTAAGCTCTATATATCATCAGCAGATTGGATGACTAGAAATATTGAAAATAGAGTAGAGGTAAGTTGCCCTATATATGATGAAGATATTAAAAAAGAAATTATTGAAACCTTTGATATTAGCTGGAATGATAATGTAAAAGCAAGACTGCTAAATGATTCTCAAGAGAATGAGTATCGGGTTAATGAAAAAGAAAAGGTAAGGTCTCAATATGCCGTTTATGATTATTATTTAAAAAAATTAGAAGATTAATATGCTTTCAATAAAAAAGTATGCAGCCATTGATATTGGTTCTAATGCCGTAAGATTATTAATTTCAAATATAATAGAGCAAGAAGGAAGACCAGTTCAGTTTAAAAAGAATTCCTTAGTCCGGGTACCCATTCGTCTGGGAGCAGATGTTTTTATAAAGAATAAAATATCAAAGGAGAATACTAAGCGTATTTTAGATACTATGCTAGCCTTCAAACTACTAATGAAATCGCATAAAGTAGTAAAATATAAGGCTTGTGCAACATCAGCAATGAGAGAGTCTTCTAATGGGCAGAAAGTAGTAGATTTGGTTCAGGAACATGCTGGTTTAAGTATTGATGTTATAGGTGGAGAAGAGGAAGCTGCGATAATAGCAGCAACTGATTTAAATAAATATATTGATCCTAATAAAACATACCTCTATGTTGATGTTGGGGGGGGAAGTACTGAGTTTACAGTGATTGATCAAGGAAATCAAGTTGCTTCAAGATCTTTTAAAATAGGTACTGTAAGATTGCTTAATGACATGGTGAAAAATGAAGCATGGCAAGAACTAAGGGAATGGATAGGAACAAATGCCCAAGGTTATGATAAAATATCTGTAATAGGTTCTGGTGGAAATATTAATAAGATTTTCAAAATATCGGGTAAATCTATGGGAAAACCATTAAGTTATTTCTATATGACCTCTTACTATAATACTTTGCAATCCTATTCTTATGAAGAACGCATTACCGAATTAGATTTGAATCAAGATAGGGCTGATGTAATCATTCCCGCTATGCGTATTTATCTGTCAGCAATGAAGTGGAGTGGAGCCAAAAACATATATGTTCCCAAAATAGGATTGGCAGATGGTATTATTAAAAGTATCTATTATGATACCGTTTCCAGTAATACACAGTAGTAATTTGCAGTTTAGCTTTTAAAGTTGTTTGTTTTTGTAATTATAAATTATATTCGCAAGTACAATATTGTTATTAATTAATACCCAAATCTATTAATAATGAATAAGTCGGATTTATCTACAAATCATAGGCTATTTGCATCTGATAGATTTATTAAAAGATTAAACAGATGAAAAAATCACTAATTCTTTCAGTTTTACTTAGTTTTTCAATCTTTAGCTTTTCGCAAGATAAAGAATCAGAACAGACTACAACGGTTGCCCCTAAACCGTCTAATACATCCCTAGTTAAAAGTGTTAAGTGGGGAGTAAGAGGTGGATTGAATATTTCAAATTTAGATTTTGATGAAGAAATTAATTTTGAAAATAAACATAGAAATAGTTTTTACTTTGGCGCTTTTGCATCCATACAATTTTCAAAAACGATGTCTTTAATGCCAGAATTGCAGTTTTCTGGAGAAGGGGCAAAAGCAGAACCACTTCAATTAGATTACATTCAAATGCCCATCTTAATTGGTTTTAAATTAAGTAATAAGGTGGACGTACTTGTTGGTCCTCAAATTGGATTAAAGGTTCATAAAGAAGGAGATCAAGCAAATAATTTAGGCTACTCGGGAGTGGTTGGTGTTGAATATCGTATAAATTATGCACTTTTTGTAGATGCTAGATATACCTATGGATTTAGAAATGTGTTTGATGATAGCTTAGGAATTTCTGCCAAAAACAGAAACTTCCAAATAGGGATAGGTTATAAGCTTTAACCGTGAATAGCTTCAGATGTACCTAAATTGCTTATGATTTTTGCTTCATATTCTAAAAGGTCTTTCCATTTAGCGTTAACTTCATCGGTATCTCCAAATTGTCTGGCAAAACCAAGAAACATGGTATAATGATTTGCCTCGCTTACCATAAGTTTTTTATAAAATTGAGCTAATTCCTTGTCTTTAAGTTCTTCCGAAAGTAATCTAAAGCGTTCGCAGCTTCTGGCCTCTATAAGTGCGGCATAAAGCAATCTATGCACAAGTTGTGTTGTTCTGCTACCACCTTTTGGAAAGAATTTTAATAGCTCTACCACATAATCATCGCGCCTGTCTCTACCAAGCGTCCAACCGCGTTCTATGATTATATCATGTACTAATTTGAAGTGGCTAATTTCTTCCTTAACCAACGCCACCATTTCTTGAACTAATTCTGTGTATTCTGGAAAACTGACAATTAATGATATGGCCGTACTCGTCGCTTTTTGTTCACAAAAGGCATGGTCAGTAAGTATTTCTTCTATATTTTTTTCTACAATATTAACCCAACGCGGATCTGTTGGTAGTTTTAATCCTAGCATAATTTAAATGGTATTAGCACTAAAGTTATTTCGTCTAATATTTACGGCACCAAGGTTACTTATTTCAATGATAAAATCTTTATAAATTTCAGTATCAGGTATATTAAATGTCGTGTTTAAACGTAACGTTTGGTTGGTACTGGATGTAAAATCCACCCAAACATATTGCATAATGGCCTTTTCCAAAAACAATGGAGATTCGAAATCATGAAAAAAGGACTTGTTTAATATAAATTCATTACAGTATTCATTGTTTTTATAAACGCTGATTGCAGCTTCAAAATTACTATAGTAGGTTGTTTTATCCTTGTCATTAGAGTAGGCAGTCTTGCTTTGACTGTAGTTGTCATTCAAGCTATGGTAGTTAATTTTTACGTTGAAGCCATTTGCTAAAATGGTGTCTGTTTCGATTATAACGGGCTGTTTAGGTACGAAATGTATTTGCTTTTTAAGGTCACTTTTAAAATTTGATTCATCAAAAGTTTCGCTATTCGTTTGTAGCCTTCGGTACTTGCCATCACAACTAAAAAAAGATAATGATACAAGAATAGCAATGACTAGTATTGCGTTTATTTTTAGTGTTTTAAACATCTAAATCAAAAGTTTTTCTTAACAGTTCAACATTAGGGTTTTTTTCTTTGAGCTTTTCAAATTTATCAGCATCAGTATAAACATATTGTTTTTCCATAATTTCATTAATGGTTATGGATAATCCAATATCATAATTTTTTAAAGCTTTTCTCAAATGACTTAAAAGTTCGTATTGTTGTCTTTCAACTTCCACTTTGTTGGTGCTATTCGGAAATTCTAAATGAGCAATTGTACCTTTTATTTTTGGGGTGTCAATAGATAGAATAGAAGCTAGATTATGTTTGCCATCTTGACGTAACTTTACAATAAACGCATTCCATACCGCTAAGAATTCTGCTTGAGTAAAAGGTTCTTTTGGAAGTTCTTCCTCGTCAATCACAACATCCATTTGTTTTATGAGATGTTCTTTTTTTGCTCTTATACTACTTAATGAAAGTCCTGAAGTACGCTTAGTATTTTGTTTTAATTCTATTTTTGGCGGTTCTTTTCTTTGGAATTTTTCTACGGTTGAATTCGTAGACTTGGACAAGCCACCTTGTTCGTTTTGTTCTGTGGCTTTTGTAGTCGCGGGTGTTTGATTTTTAGGTGTGGAAACCGGAATTGGTTTTATTCCTTTCTTCCTGAAATAGGATGCCGGTATTATGTAATGTCTGCTATTTTTTTTTTTTTCTCCATCAAAAGTGATAGAGGCAAGCTGCATTAGACAAAGTTCAACGAGTAAACGCTGGTTTTTACTTGTTTTGTATTTCAGATCACAATCATTAGCCATATTTATACCCTGCATCAGGAATCCTTGTGAGGCTTTTTTTGCCTGTTCAAGATACTTTGCTTTAGTTTGGTCTCCAACTTCCAGTAGTTCTATGGTTTCTTGAGTTTTGCTTACCAGTAAATCTCTGAAATGAGATGCCAATCCGGCAATAAAATGATGGCCATCAAAACCTTTGGAAAGGGTATTATTAAATTGAAGTAATAATTCTGGAATCTTGTTTTCTAAAATAAGGTCAGTACTTGTAAAGTAAGTATCGTAATCCAGGACATTTAAATTTTCTGTAACCGCTTGTCTTGTTAAATTTTTACCTGAAAAGCTGACAACACGATCAAAAATTGAAAGGGCGTCTCGCATAGCCCCATCAGCTTTTTGAGCAATGATATGTAAGGCATCATCTTCAGCAGTGATGTTTTGTTCTTCGGCAATGTACTTTAAATAATTCTTTGCGTCTTTTACCGTTATTCGTTTAAAATCAAATATTTGACAGCGCGATAAAATAGTAGGAATAATTTTGTGTTTCTCTGTAGTTGCTAGAATAAAAATACAATGTTTAGGAGGCTCTTCTAAAGTTTTAAGAAAGGCATTAAAAGCCGCTTGAGAGAGCATATGTACCTCATCAATAATATATACTTTGTATTTACCAACCTGAGGAGGTATTCGGACTTGATCAGTAAGACTCCTAATATCATCCACCGAGTTATTGGAGGCAGCATCTAATTCAAATACATTAAAAGCAAAATCTTCATCGGCAGCTTCAGAACCATCACTGTTAATCATTTTTGCTAAAATTCGAGCACAAGTTGTTTTTCCAACACCACGAGGACCTGTAAATAACAAGGCTTGAGCTAAATGATTATTTTCAATGGCATTAAGCAAGGTGTTTGTAATAGCCTGCTGGCCAACAACGTCTTTAAACGTCTGAGGTCTATATTTTCTGGCCGATACTACAAAATGCTCCATTGATAACTCTTAGAGAAACAAATTTAAAAATTCAGTTTTGAATGATAAATTTTAAGCAAAGAATTTAATAGGAGTTATTAACAACGAGACCATCATAATATGAATTCTTAATCACTATTGTGATAAAAACATTACCTTTTTTTGAAATGTAATTAAAAAACATGCCACTCCGGTATTTTTGAATGTATAAATAAGTGAATATGATGCATTAGAATTGTATTTTTGCGCACAAGTAAATCGCCTTATCGAACCAATTAAGGTTAGGAAAGTCCGAACACCATAGTGCAACATAGTGGCTAATAACCACCAGCCGTGAGGTTAGGAATAGTGCAACAGAAAGTATGTACAGGTCATGCTGTAGTGAAACCAGGTAAACTCTATGTGGTGCAATGTCATGTAAACCAGCGTTTTTAAGGCGGCACGCTTGATGCTGGAGGGTAGACAGCTAAAGTGTTTTAGTAATAATGCACTCAGATAAATGATAAGGATGTTTTGTTTTATGTCAGCAAGTCTGAAACAAATTTAGAACATACAGAATTCGGCTTATAGATTTACTTAAATATAATAAACCCTTCTTTAAACTAATAAAGAGGGGTTTATCAATAAAAAAAGTGACTAACTCTTTGGTTTAATCTGTTTTTGGGGAATAATCCATATCTGGTCGCATTACCCCCCTTTGTTCTTCCATTCTAGACACATAATTTAGGACCTTGCTGAACGTTTTCATTCTATCAGGCCCTAATAGTTTTCTGTTTTCTTCATTCTTCTGAGCGGCATCTATTTCGTTTTTAAAGGCAGCAGAAACCATATAATAGTGCTCCATTTGCCCCATGCCATCGCGATACACACGATAATACATTTTTGATCCTTTTTCTTTAAACATATCTCTAACGGCTTTCATTCCATCTCTTATATTTTTAGCGTCTTCCGGTTTGTAGTACATATAGTACCATTCACGATAGGTCTCATCGGCCGGTGCATTATCGACACCTTCTGGCATATATGAAAGCTCATTGTCCTTTACAATTACGTAGGTTCCGTGTGAATCATAACATTTGTCGAAACGGGAAAACAAATCAGTAAAATCATCACCCATGGCTTTAGCCATTTCAGCAAAAGGACGCTCATCAAAAGAGGCGAAATTTTCTATAGGCGACACATAGAAATATTTATTATCATAAGTCATAGCGGTAAACCAACTCACATCAACATTGTGTTTTGATGCTGCCGCTTTAAACTCTTTAGCAATGGCTTCATATTCCATTAATTTGGAAGGTTTCACATTATCTTGATGAATTCTGAACATCTGTTGTGCCTGAGCAAAATGGAGAACGAAGCATAACATTAGAATTGAAATACATGTGGTTTTAATTGTTTTCATAATTTTAAATGGTTGGTTAATTAATAATATATAAATAGGGTCACTGACCATTGAATTTGCATTCGTAAAATTTAAACTTTTAAAAAGTAAAAAAAAGACAGCTTTTAAGCTGCTTGAGAAAGCATATTCATTATATATATGGTAATAAAGCTTATTTCACTTTTAAACACATACATAAGCAATAAACGGATTGTTTAATGCAAGTTAGAAATTCGTGAAATTTGGGTTGTAATTAGAGAGAAATCTAAGTTAGGAAAAAAAAAGGAATAAAAAAAACGGTGTAGTTTAACTTGCTTCAAAAAAACTAAACATATTACCACCATAACTTTTGGAATAGGCGAAGTTGGTAATATGTGATAAATCAGTATGTTTGGAATGTTCAATAATGAGCAAGCCGTCTTCAAGTAATAAATTATTTGAAAAGACAAGTTCTGGAATTTTACTAAACTGTTCTATTGAAAAATTATATGGTGGGTCGGCAAATATAAGGTTTGATTGCATACTGGTTTTTTCCAAAAACTTGAAAACATCACTTTTTATGGTTTGGATAGGCATTTCAAATTTATCCGAAGTTTGATTAATAAACTTAATACACCCAAAATCTTGGTCTACACAAGTTATATTTTCGGTTCCTCTCGAAGCAAATTCGTAACTAATATTCCCAGTTCCTGCAAATAAATCAAGGACTGAAATAGCATCGAAATAATAGAGGTTATTAATAATATTGAACAAAGATTCTTTAGCCATATCGGTTGTAGGTCTAACCGGTAGGTTTTTTGGAGCTACAATTTTTCTGCTTTTATAAATTCCTGATATAATACGCATTATAGGCTGTTTAGTAAAGTGAAATCTGAATATTCAGTCTTAGGTTTATCCTTAAAAATAAAAGTATTTAATGCCGTTCCGAAGCTAATATTTCTAATATACTTATAACATATTTGGTATAAATCATCATTTTTATCAATTTCACCTAAGAATACCAGATCAAAAACTTGAGGGTTTAAGTCCAATTGTTCTGCCACAAAAAGGATGTAATAAATAAAATCTTCACTTGTGTTGTATTTATATGAATTATAAAGGTGCAATTCACCGTTGATAAATACCACTAGTTCAAAATGCAAACGGCAAACGTTAATGTATATCTTAGTGCTTTTCTTGTTTTTTTCAAGATTATGTAAAGCTTCTATTAATATAGTAGAAACATGTTTAAATGTAAAAGTGCCAAACTTTTCATAAACAAAGTTATTTATATTGATGTAGGGCACATAAACATTGATGCAATTGTTCGCTATAATGGCATCATACGTAATGAAATCAGATTTAAGGATTTTAGAATTGAATTTTAAATAATCTGCTAAATAGGTTTCATCAAATAAATCCTTAGGAACTTGAGCTGATATATCATTATCATGAATTATAGAAACTTTTTGGAACGTGTTCTGAAGATCAGGGTCATTACTAAATAAATCTTTTAAACAATCTAGAACTTCAAAAGGAGTTAGGCTCTTTTCAAAGTTGATAGATCTAAGTTTTATTATAGTATTAGAGTCTCTTTGTAGTATACAAAAAGAAAGTCCACTCAAACTTATTTGAATGGACAATTCTAGACTTTTAATTATTTTGTTACTGTTATTCGTTAGAGCCATATGTTTTTGGCCAGTTTCCAGTTGTTTTAACTTCGTTCATCGATCCAACTTTTAATGCATCTCCGTTTACACCATCAACTGCAATTACTTGCTTTTCTTGATTTAGCAAATCTTTGTTTTGGTCGTATAAGATAACATCCTTCTTAGCTACAACTTCAAACACTGGAATATTAATCTTATTTTGTTCTATAAATCCTGCTTGCATTTCAAACTTAGCACCTTCTTTTCCAACAGGAATATTCATCATATTCTTGTAACGATTAGAATCTTTAAACAAAGAATCTTTTACTGGAACAAAGCCCAAGGTGTCAATTATTAAAATATCTTTGTAAGTGTCTACTTGGTATAATTTAGTTAACTCCTCATCTATTACACTAGAATCTCTTCGTTGCGTAATTGTAAACTCAGCAGTGTCAACAAACTTAACAAGGCCGTCAAAATCTTTTGCAAATTTTCCAGTTACTTGTCTATGTGCTAATTGTGAAAATTGAATATCTTTTAAACTTTCAATAACAACGGCGTATCTTTTATTCTTTAATTTATTGAACTGAATAGGTTCAAATATTGACATATATGTTTGGTAACCTAAGAAACCAATTAATAACCAAAGTGCTATGTTTAAAAATGGTTTAAACTTTGAAGGAATAAATTTATCAACCAACTTGACCAAGCCAATTGTAACTAATATCACTGCAACTGCGATAAGAATAAATGTTAACATAGTGTGTTATTTAATTTAAAGTTTATTAATGGTATTTAGCAAATCTACAATTTTTTTTTAATCGTAAAAACATCGTAAAAACAAAGAGAGTAAAAATCATTTATATCTTTGAATAAAAAATAAACAGACCTAACGTTTAATGACGGCATCCCAATTTTATTCTCTTATAAGACAGCAGTTTCCATTCGAACCTACCATAAAACAAAATATTGTTTTACAACAGCTTTCTAATTTTATTTTTAGTAATGATAAACGCGAACTATTTGTATTAAAGGGATATGCAGGTACGGGTAAGACCACTATTGTAGGGTGTATTGTATCTAATCTTTGGAAAGCCAAAAGAAGTGCTGTTTTAATGGCGCCAACGGGTAGAGCAGCAAAAGTCATAGCAAATTACTCTAAAAAAGAAGCATTTACCATTCATAGGAAAATATATTTTCCAAAAAAGGAAAGAGGGGGAGGCGTTAAGTTTGTATTACAACCCAATAAACACAAAAACACAGTTTTTATAGTTGATGAGGCTTCTATGATTCCTGATACTCCGGGCGATTCTAAATTATTAGAGAACGGATCTTTATTAGAAGATTTGATGCAGTATGTGTATTCTGGTCATCAGTGTAAATTACTTTTAATAGGTGATACAGCGCAACTTCCACCAGTAGGGTTAGAGCTAAGTCCTGCTTTAGATGAAAATAATTTGGCATTGAATTTTAATAAGGAAGTTAAAAAAATGGAACTTGATGAAGTGGTGCGTCAAGAAGGAGGTTCTGGTATTTTGGCAAATGCTACGATGCTTAGAGATGCTATTTCAAACGCTTTTTTTGATAGTTTTAAATTTGATTTAAGACCATTTAAAGATATCGTTAGGCTCATTGATGGTTATGAGATTATGGACGCCATAAATGATGCTTATAGTGATTTAGGTAATGAAGAAACGGCTATTATTGTAAGAAGTAACAAACGGGCTAACCTGTATAATCAACAAATTAGAAGCAGGATTCTGTTTAACGAGAATGAGTTGACTGCTGGCGACTATCTTATGGTCGTTAAGAATAATTATTTCTGGATAAAACCAACTTCAGAGGCAGGATTTATTGCTAATGGAGATATTATAGAGGTTTTAGAAATATTTAGTATTCAAGAGATTTATGGTTTTCGCTTTGCTGAAGTGAAAATTAGAATGGTTGATTACCCCAAAATGCGTCCTTTCGAAACCGTATTGATATTAGACACTATAGATGCTGAAACACCTTCCTTATCTTATGAAGATTCAAATAGGTTATACCAAGAGGTGTTGCTAGACTATGAAAATGAAACAACCAAGTATAAAAAATTTTTAAAGGTAAAATCTAATAAACACTTTAACGCCCTACAGGTTAAGTTTTCTTATGCCATAACGTGCCATAAATCTCAAGGTGGACAGTGGCATACGGTTTTTGTTGAACAACCATACTTACCAAATGGAATAGACAAGGAATATTTACGTTGGTTATATACAGCGGTTACTAGAGCTAAAGATAAGTTGTATCTTATTGGTTTTAAAGATGAATTTTTTGAAGAATAATTATTTAAATTACAGATGACCCTTGAAATAATCATAAGTATTTGTCTTGGAATTGGGTTGTCGGCATCAGTGGGATTTCGTGTGTTTTTGCCATTATTTGTGTTAAGTTTAGCATCTTATTTTGATGTTATTCAACTTAATGATTCTTGGATATGGCTTAGTACTACTTCGGCTTTATTAACATTGGGTGTAGCTTCAATGGTAGAAGTTTTTGCCTATTTTGTTCCGTATATAGATAATCTGTTAGATAGTATTGCAGTGCCATTGGCTGCTCTTGCAGGAACAGTTATTATGCTCTCTACAGTTATTGATTTAAGTCCAGTAATAACTTGGTCATTGGCTATAATTGCTGGTGGAGGAACAGCAGCAGCAGTGGCAGGAACTTCTGGTGCTACACGTTTAACTTCTACAGTTACAACGGGTGGTATGGGTAACCCCATAGTTTCAATATTAGAAACGATTACCTCAATTGTTCTGTCTATTATTTCTATTTTTCTTCCTATTCTAGCGGGGATCTTAGCCCTATTTATTTTGTTCATCATTTATAGACTTTATACTAAGTTTAAAACGCCATGTGTTAAATAGCACGAATATTTATAGTATTTTTGAATGAGATTCAATAATTAATCAAAACTAAAATTGTGAAAATAATTTCAATGATTCCAGCGCGATATGCCGCTTCACGTTTTCCTGGTAAACTCATGCAGGAGTTAGGAGGAAAAACGGTAATTCGTAATACTTATGAAGTAGCAGTTGCTACTAATTTATTTGATGATGTATTTGTAGTTACTGATAGTGATATTATCTATAATGAGATTGTAGATAATGGAGGAAAAGCCATTATGAGTAAAAAGGAACACGAATGTGGTAGTGATAGAATAGCCGAAGCAGTTGAGTTTATGGATGTTGATATTGTTATTAACATTCAAGGTGATGAACCATTTACAGACAAACAATCTTTAGTTGAACTTATGGATGTGTTTAAAGATGATGATGCTAAACAGATTGATTTGGCTTCCCTGATGGTTGAAATTAAAGAAGAAGAAGAGATTAATAACCCTAACATTTGTAAGGTCATTGTCGATAAAGATAACTTTGCACTTTATTTTTCACGTAGTCCAATACCGTATCCAAGAGAAACAAACGTTGGTGCAAAATATTATAAGCATCAAGGGGTTTATGCTTTTAGGAAAGAGGCTTTGTTAGATTTTTATAGGTTACCCATGCTGCCATTAGAGGCATCGGAAAAAATTGAATGTATTCGTTATTTAGAATATGGTAAACGTATAAAAATGGTGGTGACCGATATTCAAAATGTTGAAATTGATACTCCTGAGGATTTAGAGCTGGCAAAAAAACTATGGAAATAGATTTTAAAAATATTAAGGTCATTGGTTTTGATGCCGATGATACACTTTGGGTCAATGAGACCTATTTTCGTGAGGCCGAAAAGGAATTTGCCAAACTCCTTTCGAAATATGAAACACCCAACAAAATTGATCAAGAGCTTTTCAAAAAAGAGATAGGTAATCTGCCGTTATATGGCTATGGTGTTAAGGCTTTTGTGCTTTCTATGGTTGAATCTGCTTTAGAATTGTCAAATCACGGGGTTTCCACTAAAACTATTGAAGCTATCTTAAACATTGGAAAAGATATGTTGAATAAGCCTGTAGATCTTTTAGAAGGTGTTGAAATGGTTTTGAAAACATTATCAAAAAAATACCGATTAATATTAGCAACTAAAGGAGATCTTTTAGACCAAGAACGTAAACTGGAAAAGTCAGGTCTAAATGACTATTTTCATCATATTGAAGTTTTAAGTGATAAAAAAGAAGCCAATTATTCCAAATTACTTAAGCATTTAGAGATAAAACCTTCAGAGTTTTTGATGGTTGGGAATTCATTAAAATCAGATGTATTACCGCTTGTTAATATTGGTGCACATGCCATTCATGTGCCATTTCATACAACTTGGGCTCATGAACAGGTGACAGAAGATGAAAAAAATGGAAAGGCATATAAAACATTAAATGCATTGACCGATATTTTAAACCTATTGAATTAAGTTGAAATTCATTGATAAAAATACTTGGAAAAGAAAACAGCTTTTTGATCATTTTTCAAGGCTTAGCGATCCTTATTTTGGTCTGACTATTCCTTTTGATGTTACTAAAGCTTATCAGTTTACCAAAGAAAATAATATTAGTTTTTTTGGTAAATACCTTCATGATTGTATGAAGGCAATTAACGACATTGAAAATTTCAGGTATCGCATAGAGCAGGAGCGAGTAGTTTTATATGATACGATTCATGCATCTGCAACAATGATGCGCACAGACCATACATTTGGGTTCTCTTTTATTGATTATGATGAAGACCTCAATGTGTTTCTTGAAAATATTAGAGAAGAGAAAGCAAGAGTAATGGCGACATCTGATTTATATCCACCTATAAACGGACAGGATTGTATTCACTGTTCTGCTATACCATGGGTTAACTTCTCAGGGCACAAAGAACCGGTTTCAGGCGAATTAGAATCTGTCCCAAGATTGGCGTTTGCTAAGACCATGAAAACTAACGACAAATTGATAATGAATGTTGCTATTAGTGTTAATCATGCCCTGGTAGATGGTTATCATGTTGGCTTATTTTCTGAAAAATTTCAGATGTATTTAAACCAGTAGTTATTAAATTAATAGTATTTTTGATTGTTATATTAATCCAATAATTATGAGTTATAAAAATTTCCCAATGGTGTCTAATGTGATATTTGGCAGAGGTAGTTTCGGTCAGATTAATGATGTGCTAGCACCTAAAAGATTAAGTTCTAAAGCACCATTTATATTTTTAATTGACGATGTATTTAAAAGTAATTCATGGTTAACTTCAAGAATTTCGTTAGCCTATGATGATAAAATCATTTATGTGTCATCGGCCGAAGAGCCTAAGACATCACAAGTAGACAAACTGGTTGAAGATATTATTTTAATGACCAAGGAAAAGCCTTCTGGAATTATTGGTATTGGAGGAGGAACTTTATTAGACTTAGCAAAGGCCGTTGCCATTATGTTAACTAATGAAGGACCTGCAAAAGATTATCAAGGGTGGGATTTAGTAAAAAACCCAGCAATATACCATGTTGGTATTCCAACAATATCTGGAACTGGAGCTGAAGTATCAAGAACAACCGTTCTAACTGGACCAGAACGTAAATTAGGTATAAATTCAGATTATACGCCTTTTGATCAGGTAATATTGGATTCTGAATTAACTAAAGGTGTGCCTACAGATCAATGGTTTTATACTGGGATGGATTGTTATATACATTGTGTTGAGTCTCTTACAGGTACTTATTTGAATAAGTTTAGTGAGACTTTTGGAGATATGGCTATTGAGTTGTGTAGAGATATTTATCTATCAGATAAACTTTCAGAGGAAGAGGCTCAAGAAAGTTTGATGATGGCATCGTGGCATGGAGGTATGAGTATTGTGTATTCTCAAGTAGGGGTTGCTCACGCCCTAAGTTATGGTTTATCGTATTTATTAGGAACAAAACATGGTATTGGAAACTGTATTGTTTTTGATCACTTAGAAGAATTTTACCCGGATGGTGTTAAGGAATTTAAAGAAATGAAAGCTAGACATGGTATTGAGTTACCTAAGGGTATTTGTGCTGATTTGACCGAAGAACAGTTTAATATTATGATTGATGTTGCATTAAGTTTAGAGCCACTGTGGGAGAATGCCCTGGGAAAAAACTGGAAAAAGGTTATGACTAGAGAAAAGGTTAAAAGTTTATACCAAAAAATGTAATATGCAGAGGCTGGCTAAATTTATCTATTTTAAACTATTGGGCTGGCAAATTATTGGTAATACTTCATTTTCAAAAGATACAATTAAAAAGGCTGTTATAATTGCTGTGCCACACACAAGTTGGCACGACTTTTATATAGGTGTTCTGTTGCGCGCGGTTGTACAAGTAAAAACTAATTTTATTGGAAAAAAGGCATTGTTTGTTTTTCCCTTTGGCTATTTTTTTAAGGCTTTAGGAGGTTCTCCAATTAATAGAAAAGTTAATGAAAATAAGGTTGATTCCATTGCAAAATTGTTTGATGAGCATGAGGAGTTTAGAATGACTTTAGCGCCAGAAGGGACTAGAAAAAGGGTAGAGGAGTGGAAAACAGGTTTTTACTATATAGCGAAAAAGGCCAATGTTCCAATAATTATGTTTACCCTTGATTTTGAAAATAAACGGAATACGATATCTGAACCGTTTTATCCTACCAATAATATTGAAGCCGATTTTGAATATATGTACAACTTTTTTAAAGAGGTAAAAGGTAAAATACCTAATTACTCATAAGTTAATTATTCTACTTTGGCATAATACTTGTATTATAATTGGAAAGCACATGAAACATAAAGTAAACAATTAATTGTCCCTAAAAAGAAACATGAGGCCCCAAATAAAAAAGAGCTACTTCCAATGAAGTAGCTCTTTTTGTAAGTATTAAGATAATTGCTATTACTTTATTTCTTTGGTTGCATTATCAATTAAGATTCTTAAATGTGCTTTATGAGCTTTAGAGGATATATTGCCTGATGGTGCCGCCATACCTCTAATAGTATTTAGGTTGTATAGCGCCATAGATTTTACATTATGACTATAACTATTACTATTTTTCCCATTGAGTATGTCAATTAACATATTTGTGTATTCAAGCTGTAAATTTTGCCTAAATGAATTTACATTCGAATATATATCCGATTTAAAAATAGCATTATTCAAATCTGACATTACACTTGAAAGTGTATAAGAATTGCCATATAATTCTGAATCTGTTATTCTAAGTAGTGTATTTGGATGCAATAAATGTGTTAATACACGTTTTTGATACTTAAGTATTTGACTGTGAATATGCGGATCCTCTTGAGAAAAATCAAATCCCCGTCTTTGCCTCGCTATAAAATTGTAAAGTTCATTTGGTGCTACAAAAGCATCAGGAGCAAAAACATATTTCTTTAAAGCATCCATAGCTCTTTTTTGATCGGCATAACTTACAGCAGTGAACGGCTGCTTAGCACCTTCTTGACCTACCATTGCTCTGTCAATATAAACACCACCTATATATCTAGATATAACACCAGCTGCTGTTGCTTGTTGTCCAACTAAGAGATTATAAATACGTCTTAATTCTTCATAAGATTCATCTGCTTTAAGAAATTTTTCCTTTGCTGTTTTTAATAAATCATTAGAGAGTTTAATTCTGTCTACAGAATAGGTAATGGCATCACTGGACTGATCATGAATCATTACTCTTGGGTCTATACCTTTTCCTGGCGAACGCATATCATCAGCATCATTTCCAAAAATATGTTCTGGTCGTGTTGACTGCAGCAATATAGCTTCACGCTGCCCATCATTAGAAAAAGGCATATAACCAAATTGTATTGCCCAAATATCATAAGGTCCAACTGTGGCGTCATCATATTGACCCTGCCTGGTTCTATCAGGGACTATGTTTAAAGTAGCATAATCCATTACTGAGGCTGTTAAACATTTGCCCTTAATAAATTCAGGATTATAAAGTTGTTCAGGCGTGAATAATTGACTTGCCTTCATATTGTGGTTTAAACCTAAAGTGTGCCCAACCTCATGCATAACAAGCGCTCTCATTGACTCATATTTTATGAGTTCTAATTCCAATTTATTTGCACCAGATGCTATGGCAGTGGCATTTGCATACATAAATTCTTCATGCATGGTTTTACCAAAAGAACATTGGTGATTATGATAGGACTCTTCCGTGTTGTTTAACACATCTCCATTAAATACTTTGTCATATAATACACGGTTGGTAAAGTGCACATATTCTAACATAATATCAGCACCTAAAATTTGACCCGTTTTAGGGTTAACCATACTTGGGCCATAACCTCCAAATGGTGGCTGTGGTGAAGATGTCCATCTCAATACATTATATCTTAAATCACCAGCGTCCCAATTGGCATCATCTGGCTGAATTTTTACTTGAATGGCATTCTTAAACCCAGCCTTTTCAAATGCAACATTCCACTGTAGTACACCATCTTTAATTGTTTCTCTCCATTCTAAGGGTGTCGAATTCTCTATCCACCAGACAATAGGCTCTATAGGCTCTGATAACAGCGCATCCGGATTTTTCTTTTTTAAATGCCATCTGTGAACTAAATCTCTATATGCAGTTGTTTCGGTTGAAGTTTGGTCGTCTACTTGTGTTGTAAAGTAGCCAACTCTGGGGTCGTCATATCTAACTTCATAATCATTTTCCGGAAGCGCTATAAGACAGTGCAGTACCTTAATACTCACATTTCTAGCATCTGAAACGGCTTTAGATCCTTTATTTAAAACAGACGGATTATTATAGACATATTCAATTTCAATATTCGTGTTTTCTTGGTAGTTATTAATAGCTCTTATTTTGCTTTTATTCTTGTCTAATTTTCCGAGTTTAAAAGCTGTAGGAGGCCCGCCAGGTTTACTTGCAGGTTTAATTTGCTTAAACGTTTCGTTAAGGAATAAATCATCAGCTTTGATAAGAAAAAGCCCTTCTTTATTATCTTCAGCTTCTATACTCAAACTTAATAAAACACCTTCACTGATATTGGCATCTTTGGATTTTGATAATGGATTTTCAGGATCAAAATAAAAAGAAGTATTTTGTATTACAAACTCAATTCTATCAAAATAACGTTCAATTTTAAATATTTTCGAACCCTTGTAGGAGCCTCTATTTATTCTACCAGCGTCTAAAACGCCATCCGTTATTTGTGCAAAGTGAATGTATTCAACATTTAACTGGTCCTTTTTTATGAGCATTTGTAAACTACCGGATACAGTATCTTGATAGATCGTAAATAGACCTTCAATTTTCTTGCTTGATTTTGTTAAATCAGCGATTGTACTTTTTGTCTTTTCCTTTTTTGGTAATTCAGTTTCAGTTTCTTGCTTTTTCTTTTTTTTCCTTTGTGCTTCAATGTTAATAGGGGTTAAAACTAAAGCGCATAACAGGATAAGGCCAAATAGCCTTCCATAGCTTATTCTTTTTTTCATACTATAAATCGATTTTTTAAGGAGATTCCTTAATTATTTAAATTAGTCATTTCAAAAATACTGAGATTAAAAATTCAATGTATCTAATAAAAAGTTAAATTATTATTGACTAAAACATTAGTCTTTTTAACCTATATTTATCAAATATGATAAAAGACACAAAAATTGCCGTACTCATTGATGGAGATAATATTCCATCAAAGTATATTTCTGAAATGATGGAAGAAATTGCAAAATACGGTACTCCAACAATAAAGCGTATTTACGGGGACTGGACCAAACCTCATTTGTCAAAATGGAAAAATGTGTTACTTGAAAATGCCATTACACCCATTCAACAATACGGCTATACAACTGGCAAGAATGCTACTGATTCGGCCATGATAATTGATGCCATGGATATATTATACTCAGAAAAAGTAAACGGGTTTTGTTTAGTATCTTCTGATAGTGATTTTACCAAACTTGCCACAAGACTTCGTGAAGCTGCAATGGTGGTTTACGGCATGGGAGAGAAGAAAACACCGGACCCATTTATTGTTGCTTGTGATAAGTTTATTTATTTAGAAATCCTGAAAAAGGATACTGAAAAACAGGAAGGAACAAAGAATCAACAAAAGCAGCATTTATATAATATAACGCCTAAAATTATTCGTTTATTAAAAAATTCTGTGGAAGATGCTGCTGATGACGATGGCTGGGCTTTTTTGGGAGATGTCGGCTCACTAATATTAAAAAAACAACCTAATTTTGATTCTAGAAATTTTGGCTTTGAAAAACTAACACCACTTTTCAAGTCTCTTAATCAATTTGAACTCGAACAACGGGATCAGCCTAATGCTCGCTTCAAATTGATTTATGTAAAAAACAAACATTAACCTTATTTAGCCCACTTACGTGAACTTGAATTATTGGCAGTAGGGAAGTCCTTAGGTATTTCTTGAGTAACTTTTCCTGTTGCTGCCCATTCAACGCCTCTTTGGAACGTTGTAATAAAGCCAGCACATTCGAAGGAATAGTCCATATGGCCTAAGGCAGAATGAAATATTCGACCTTTTCCATATTCAATGGCCATCAACATGGGTTCATGTCTCCCCGTTCCGGACACGTCTTCTTTCCATGGTGGTGCATTTTTTTCAATATCAGAATAGGCCGTAGCCAAAATCGTCATGTTATCTCCGGGTCCTCTCATGCGATCATAAAGTTCATCTTTAGTATGCATCCATAATTTAGGAAGCCCTTTCATTATAGGATGATCAGGGGCTCTTGTTTGAAGTTGGAATTCATATTGTGGTCCATGTGAAGCGCATATTCCATCTGATGGATCTTTTACAATTTGATTCGTATCATTATAAAAAATGTAAGGACCGGAGTTTACATCGCGGTCACCCCATGCTCCCAAACCAATCATTTTATTATACTCAGTCCAGTTACCCCATGCATTATTTGCGGCATGCACTAAAACAAAGCCTCCACCTTGATTCATGTAGTTCTCGAAATTTTTCTTAGTTTCTTCAGGCCATTCTGAGGACTTCCAACCTAAATTAGAAACAACAACATCGTAAGCGCCAAAATTGGGACTAAAATCGGGGTCATATTTGGTGGAATCTACTGGAATGTGATTAATTTCATCATTTAATGGGTAGATTTTAAGTAATTCATTAATATCCGAAATGCCTCCTACTTCATTATAATGCGGACCAATCCAGGTGTATTTTTTTCTATTTATATCAACTTCAAACAAGCCGGTATCTTCTAAATAATCCTTCAACATGAATGTGGTCTTCGGCCATATGCCATGATTGTTTTCGCCATCTATAATAAGTACTTTTAGTTTTTCTATGGGCTTGGATTTTTCTGTATTTGATTTGCAACCTGATAAAGACAAAAGTATAATACAAGCTAAAAGTAATTGAATTTTCATAATGAAGACAAGGCCTTAAGTTTAGAAATGAAAGATATTAAAAATGATTTATAACCTTAACGTATAAAGAACGGATTATTGAAAACAAGGGTAGTTAGATGCTAATTACCTAAAATTTCGCTCATAACCCAACTTGTATGTAACGCTGTTTTTCCTGTAGCGGGATGATAATAATTGTCATTCTTCAAATGATTTAACATATTCTCAACGTGGAATTGTTGAATGTGTTTTGGGTTTTCAATAAAAACCTTTTCATTGTTTGCGTTACTTTTTAAACAAATGGGCTTTTCATGAAATACTGAAAAATCTATTGTTCCAGAATTGCCATAAATGCTAACTTGGTCTAAATGAGTATCACAACCAAAATTCCATGTACCTGTTCCGGTAATTCCATTAGTATGAATCCAATTAGCCACTACAGCATCACTAGCAGAATACAAACCTTGTTGGTTAGTACTAATGCCTTGTGCTGTTTTTACATCTCCCAATAAAAATGTAAATAAATCTAGACCATGACTTGCAAGATCGTCAAAATATCCAGCTGGAGCAATATTAGAATCTGTTCTCCAATGGTTTATTCTCGATAAATCTTTTTCACTAGCGGGCTTACTTAAATGCGCACTAATATGCCTTACTTTGCCTATATAGCCCAAATCTAACCACTCCTTAACTTTTAAAAACCTTGGAAGTGACCTTCTATAGTATGCGACAAATAAGGGTGTGTTTTTTTTATTAAAAGCCTTATATATTTCTAAACTATCCTTGTAACTTGGTGACAATGGTTTTTCAATGCAACAAGGTTTGCCCACTTTAGCAATTTTTAAGGCATAATGCTTATGAGAATCTGGAGGGGTAGCTACATATATGGCATCAATGTTAGGGTCATTGATTAGGGCATCGGCATCAGTATATATATGTTGAATATTGTGACGTTTTGCATAGTCGTTTAGTTTCTCAGTATTTCTGCGCATAACGCCATATACATTAAAGCCTTTAGTTTGTTGGTATGCTGGCCCACTTTTCACCTCGGTTACACTGCCGCAGCCAATAAATCCCCAATTCATGGTTTTAACAAAATCGCTCATTTTTTAATTTGATTTTGGTGTTCCAAGTAAATATAGTACAATACTAGGTCCTGATTTTAATCTATTAATCTCCCAATTGAAATGTTCTTTGTTCTTCAATTGGTTCACAAGATCATGCATTTCTTTTACAGAGTAAGTTCTTAAGCACGATACGATGCCATCCCATAGCACGAATATTGGAACGATAGGAATTAAGTAAGTAAATACGAGGCGTCCCCATTTAAATGGACGAATAAGCGGCGTTGTAAATAGAACGCTTATAGGTGAAAAAATCATTGGGATTAAGCTTTGAACACTACGCTCTTGTGCTTCAAAAACAGCAATGCCGCTTTTAGAATTCACCGCATTTTGCAATATATTTAATGCATCCTTAGGCCTAAAGTGATGCAAGGATAAAAATTGTGTCCTTAGCCCTTTCAAGTCTTCAGGAACTTTTTTGGCGTCAACAGAATTACTTAAATAACTAAAATTATCAGATTGTTCTACCGTATATTTAAAAGCAGATATATTGGGGAAATAATCGGTCAATACTATGTTTAATTCAGGAATGGTCTTTTGCAGTTCGGCATTTAGCCAAAGCAAACCACCGCCACCGCCTGAAGCCAAATCAATTATGGTATTGGATTTTAATTCTTTTAAGGCCTTGTAAATTATTGGAACTACAGGTTTATATAATTTTGTTTTGTTTGAAAGATACTGCAAGAAATCAGTGCCATAATTTCTAATGTTAGAAGGAAACCACTCTTGATCTTCAAATTCAAAAAGATGTATTCTTCCCATTGTATAAAATAAAAAAAAGAGAGTAAAATTACTCTCTTTACTTAATATTAACTAGTCAGTACTTTCTTCCATAGTATGATATACGTTTTGTACATCATCATCTTCTTCTAATTTTTCTAATAGTTTTTCAACATCGGCTGCAGCATCACTTGATAAGGGTTTTGTTACTTGTGGTATACGCTCAAAACCTGATGATAAAATCTCAATATCTCTACTTTCAAGTTCAGCTTGAATAGCTCCAAAACTTTCAAAAGGAGCATAAATTAAAATACCGTCATCATCAGCAAAAACTTCCTCAGCACCAAAATCAATAAATTCAAGTTCCAGTTCTTCAGGGTCTAATCCTTCCGCCTTTATTCTGAAATTACAAGTATGATCAAACATAAAAACAACAGAACCCGAGGTGCCTAAACTTCCATCACATTTGTTAAAATAACTTCTAACATTAGCCACAGTTCTAGTATTATTATCTGTTGCAGTTTCTACTAAAATAGCAATACCATGTGGAGCATAGCCTTCAAAAATAACTTCTTTATAGTCTCCTTGACCTTTTTCGCTAGCCTTTTTTATGGCCCGTTCTACGTTATCTTTAGGCATGTTAACCGCCTTAGCATTCTGTATAACGGCTCTTAAACGGGAATTACTATCGGGGTCTGGGCCTCCTTCTTTTACAGCCATAACAATATCTTTACCAATACGCGTAAAGGCTTTGCTCATAGCAGACCAACGTTTCATTTTCCTTGCTTTTCTAAATTCAAAAGCTCTTCCCATAATTATCTATTTTATTTTTTTCGCCATAGCGAAACTTATTTTATGATTTATATTTTTTTGACATACAAAGTTAAAAACCTGTAGGGTATTTGCAAATTATTCCTCAGGTTCAACAATATGCTCTATAGCAGCAGCTAATTTAAAATCTTTTTCAGTAACACCACCAACATCATGGGTATTCAAAGAAATACTTAAAACATTATATACATTGGACCAGTTAGGGTGGTGGTTTAAAGCTTCACACTCAAAAGCTATTCTACTCATCGCACTAAAACAATCCTTAAAATTTTCGAATTCAAATTCGGCGTGAATGGCGTCATCAAAATATTCCCAATCAGGATATTTTAATAGTTTTTTTTCTATGTTTTCTTTTGTTAGTTTACCCATAGTCTTTCAAAGAATAAGAATGTACAATGTAATGAATTGCCTATTTATAATCAACTATATTTTTAATTCCGTTAGAATGTCTTGACTGTTTAATTGTAAATGATTAGGTAGTTTATTGAATTTTGGTAAAACCGCTAAATATCTATCGTCATTTGTGGTATATACCCTTTTGTAAAGTGTTTTATCCTTTAAATCTAATGAGTCAATAATCTCTTTGATAAAATCATCGTGATGCACTAAATCTTGGCTTCCTAAATGAAAAACACCTGATTTATTTCGATTTATTATATAATGTATCTGTTGAGTTACTTTTGAATCTGTGGTAACGTTCATTATTAAATTTGGAAATACTTCAATGGGTATTTTATCCTTTATTTGCTGCTCAATCTCTTGAATACGGGGCGATTGAGCTCCAAATACCATTGGCAAGCGAAGAATTGCGATTTGCTTTTTGGGTAAGCGTAATAATAAGTTTTCAATTTTGATCTTAAAATGTCCGAAAACACTATTACTAAATGTTTTATCCTGCTCGTAACTAGGGTATTTACTATAGCCATCAAAAACATTTGCTGAAGATAAAAAGAGTAACTTTATCTTTTTCGAAAACACATATTCAGCTAAGTGCTGATGCATCAAAACCTGTTTAGAAAAATCACCTCTGAGGGCAGAAATGACAATAGTAGGTTTTACAATATCCAGAATCTCATAAATATCATTTTCTTCAATATTATACTGAAAAAAGTGTTTGTTCTTTTCTAGAGTCCTATTGCTAATATTGTACGTACCAAATGTTTTAAAATAAGAGCAGAGTTCTTTATAAATAGAGCCACCTATAAAGCCACTGGCACCAAGGATTAAAATTTTATGTTTGCTTGCCTGCCTCATTCAAAGTTTTACACTAGGTTTGGTACACCTATTATCCTTTATAAAATGGCAGTTTTACAATAGACGCAAGGACTGTTTTCTTTCTGATTTTAATGTAAATTTTAGTCCCTATTTGTGTGTTTTTAATAGATACATAGCCCAAACCAATACCTTTACCAATTGAAGGCGACATGGTGCCAGAGGTTACAATACCAATCTTATGGCCATTATCATCAACAATATCATAATCTTGACGTGGTATACCGCGTTCATCTAATTCAAAAGCAACAAGTTTACGTTCAGGGCCACGTTCTTTTTCTGCTTTTAAGGCTTCCCAGTTGGTGAATTCCTTCGTGAACTTTGTAATCCAACCTAAACCAGCTTCAATAGGCGAGGTAGAATCGCTAATGTCATTACCATATAAGCAGTAACCCATTTCTAGTCGCAAGGTGTCACGAGCTGCCAGTCCTATAGGCTTGATACCAAATTTGGCACCCGAATCTAATACTTGATTCCAGATCTGTTTTACTTCAGAGTTTTTACAATAAATCTCAAAACCACCACTTCCGGTATAGCCAGTGGCAGAAATAATAACATGCTCAACTCCTGCGAAATCACCAACAATGAAATTGTAAAATTTAATAGCTGATAAATCATGACTGCTAAGGCTTTGCATGGCTTCTATAGCTTTGGGGCCTTGAATGGCCAGTAGAGCATAGGCATCACTTAAATTACGCATGGTTGCACCAACATTATTTTTGGATTGTATCCAAAGCCAATCTTTCTCAATATTACTGGCGTTTACTACCAATAAATATGTATTGTCCTTAATTCTGTATATTATCAAATCATCAACAATACCGCCGTCATCATTTGGCAAGCAACTGTATTGTGCCTTACCAATGCTTAACTTTGAGGCATCATTACTGGTTACACGCTGAATTAGATCTAGGGCATGTTCGCCTTCAATTAAAAATTCGCCCATATGAGAGACGTCAAAAACCCCAACCGAATTTCTAACTGTTTCATGTTCTATGCTTACACCTTCATACTGTACTGGCATGTTATAACCAGCAAAAGGTACCATTTTCGCGCCTAAGGCTTCATGAGTTGATGATAAGGCTGTATTTTTCATAAGGGTCAATGGTTTTTAATGATCCGATAAAACGGCAATCCTATTAATATTTTAACACCAACAAATGTATCGAAAATATCTAGATATCTTTTTGAATGAAGAAAAGCTTAACAAATATTAACGCATGCCAGATGTATTAATTTGTCAGACGATTAAGTTTAGAAATATGAGAAGTTCTGCTTTCATACGAATTTGTTTGAAAGCCTTATAACAAGATTAATTATAGCTTATCTTTTAAGTTATTGTAAATCACTTCTGCAATTAATTCTCGGCCATGATTATTCCAATGCTTATCATAAATAAGGGTAGGTGATTTTTTTGAATTTTCAAAAGCCTCTGCAAAATCAAAAATTTGAAATCCATGTGATTCGCAATAGTCTAGAAAAATAGGACTTGTTTTTGATGTGTTTAACAAAAAATAAACTTTTTGTTTATCAAAACCATAGGTAGCCACTAATTTCTTGAAATTTTCTAAATATAATAAATCGTTGGATATTTTGGTTTCTTCGATCTCCTTCAAAGATTTTTTCGCATCCTTTTTCTTCATAATATTAATTACAAAGTCTTTAATAGGATCTAGAACACCGATTGCCGAAGCATATGAAAGTAATTTGAATTCGTTTCTTATTTTGAATATTGGTGAAGATAATAGTGCTATTCTTTCTGTATTTGGGGTGTAACTTGAGTTTTTTAAATCATTTTCGTATTTTAAATAAATCACAATATGATCAATTAATTCAAAATCTTCTTTGTATTTACTCATAAGATCCAATTGGTTTGCTAGGTCATATCCTGCATAACCATATTCATAAACCTCAACATTATCAAGTTTTTCTTCTAATTTTTTTCCAGTAGAATTATAAAAATCCTGATGCATTCCTTCAATAAAGGAGTCACCTATAATCGCAATTTCAACCTTTTCTTTAGTAGGACGAAATTCTCTGTATGAATTAAAGCCAAACTTATTTATATGATATTGCGAAAAATTTTGCCTTCTATTGCCTGTAACGGCATAGCCATTTTGGTTAGGTAAACTTTTTTCCACCCCAAAATCATCTATATACCTAGTTGGTGTTTCATTATAGAGATGAAAGACCCTGACAAGAATTTCCAGAGTGAATATGATGAGAATAATATATAAAGCAGATTTTATAAAAAGTTTTTTCATAAGATTACTCGGTATATTTTAATTGTTGAATAAGTGAATCACTGGCAAGAATATAGGTGTCCTTCTGGTCATTCACTTTATAAGATTCAATATGTTCATATGATTTAGCTGTTAAATAAAGAAAGTTGTTCACAGATTTTGATAAGCCTAGATAATTAGGATCCTTTTTAATATTTATTTTTTCTAAAGCGTTTGTAATTGGCAACTTACTTAATTTAGTTATTTCACAGTCTCTTTTTTGATGTGATTTATTCTTATATAAAATACGATAGCTAAGCGCATGTAATTTTACATCCATTTGCTTTGAACGTAAATATGTTTTAAATTCCAGATAGTTATAATAAGTATAGGCTGTTAGTTTTGATATAATTGATTTTTTATCATAAATGATATGATATTCAAAATTATATTGAAGCGTACACATTCTTTCTTTATATTGGAATGCGCCTTTAGAGAAGTCAAAAACGGTTATATTATTATCAAAACACCATTGCATAAGCTTTAGGTTGTTGACGTATCCGACATTAAATTTTGCATAGTCAATATCAAATACTGTTATAGCATCTATCAAAGCGTTTTTTGAATGATAACATAGTGTTATTGCTATGGGTTTTTTACCATTATATATTACAAATAGAGATGCTTTTTTTTCTAATATTAAAGGATAAGCAATTTCTTTATAAAAATTCCATTCACAGGGCTGCATATTATTATTATACATCTGTTTTTCTGAATATCGTTTCTCTAATAAAAGCTTGAATTCATCGAATAAGTCATTATATTGTTGTGTGTCAATATCTCCATAAAACATTTTAGTAGATATGTCAAAACAGCCATGTAAACGCTTAATATATTTACGTAATTTTGATCTTGTCCCTTTGCTAAAAGAATTTAAAAGATAGTCGTCTATATTTTTGAATTTATCTAAATCAATTAAGAACCCAGGATATTGAATGGTTTTTAATAGCCCCATACTTGGAGGTGTATGTTCACATTCTTTATTCAAATGAGGAATCACATCATAAATAATAAAAGTCTTATTTTTATAATCGGCGTAGTCGCCCAATGTATAAGCATTACCCTTAGTTAAGTTTTTACCAACGTTACAATAAATAAAAGGATTGTTTTTATAAAAACTGATGCCGTCTAGAAACTTAAAAGTGTTTATCGTTTTATTCGGAATAAACTTCTTTTTCCAAATATCTTGAAAAGTACGAGAGGAAAAGGGACTATTTTTTTTTTCCATTAGTAATTTAATTGAATGAAATTTGGGTTAAATATTTTCCTACAAATATAGGACTAATATTTCCAATTTCTAATAAAATATACTGTGAACAAAAATAATTAAAACTAAGCATTTATTCGCCTTTCATTATTGTATTTTGTACCATCTTATTGTTGATTATGCCTTTTATCGGAACTAAAAATAAATTGTTTTAAGTTTTAGCAATATTATACTTTTTTGGTCTTATATAAGACCAATTTCTATTTTTAAGAATTAAGCTAAAAACAGAAATATTGTTTTTTTAAGATCCTTATGAATTCCCTCTAAATGGATATGTTACAAAAGGGTCGTAAACCATAAAAAGTTCAATTGCTGTTTAATTATGTGACATTTTCGTTTTGTCTATATAACGGGAAAAATGTCGAATCTGTATTTAAGGTGTTATTGTTTGCACAAATTTCATTATAGGCCCGTTTATTTGTAATTAACTTCCAAATATAAAAAGAATGGTGCTCATCAGAAAAAGATGATTTAAACTTAAATAGAGAATCATTTTCACTAGCACCTAAACCTCCTCCTAGGTTTAAAAAATTAAAGGTATTACACGGTGCATTTAGTCTCATCTCATCAATGAGTAGTTTTGTTGGCATAAGGTGTAAGAACTCCTCTCTTGTACCCGATAAATGGTATTGAATAATAGAATTAGTTTTAAAAAACATGGCACCAGATATAATCTTTTTAGTAGTATTTTCTAAAGCAAAATAGATCTCAGTTTCAAAATCTTTGCTTTCTAAAAGTTTTACGAAATATTCTCTCTTAAAATAATAGTTTTTTTGCGCATTTACCCTAGCCATATTTTCATTATAGATATCCATAAAAACATCTATATCATCCAAGCTATTTGATTTAATTACAGTACAGCTTTTCCTTGATTTATTTATATGATTTTTTAATCTTCTATGATAATTCTGCCTTTGTATTACCTTATCTAATTTTAAATTTATATTGACAACTTTACCAGACTGCAATATTTCGCCAAAGTTTTTTAGTAATTTGTTTTGGTTGGGAATAAAGGGATTTAGTCTAGAAAATATTGAAATGACATCATGTTTAATAAAATATTGTGTTAATACTTCTACAAAACGGCTGTTGTCAAAATCTTTTGTTACACCTTTAGACAATGGACCACTATAACCATATACAGAGGTGGCATCCCGGTACATCGTATTTTTAATGTTTCTTAATAAAAGGGGAATTCCTATTGTAGTCGTGTTATTCGTGTACTTTATCAGAATAGGTCTTTCGTTTTCCGATTTCGTAATCATATGGTAATCATAAGTATGATATACATCGTAAGTGTCGAATTTGGCCAATAGGTTTTGCCATTTATCTTTGGTGGTTATTATTTCAATCATTTTTTTAATTTCAGCATAACAGCAATTAATTTCCCATTTGCATTAATCTGTCACATTTTGAAAAGATTAAATTTTCTTTATAATTATTATATTTTAATAAACTTTCATTACCATCTCCTTTCAACCAAGCTATATAAATTGCGGCTAGGTTAAGTCCTGCTTCATGTGTGAAGGGGTATCCACCACCAAATCTTGGATTAATTTCGAGTAAATAGAGTTGGTTGTCAACAACAAAGACATCACAGTCTACAATCCCAATATGTTTAAGGTTTTTACTAATTTCCTTACCTAATTTTTCAAATTGCTTATCTATAATAGATTTGGCCTTATCTGTTTCTCCTGAACGCATTGCTAATTTTTGCTTGGAAAAAGTTCCAAAATAATTACCATTAAAATCATTTATGACGTCAATTCCAAATTCATTACCTGTTACTTTTTCCTGTATTATAATATCAAATATTGGATCAACTTTATTAATTCTATTCAGCTGACTTTTCTGAAGAACTAACTTTTGGCGGAGGTAAGAAAGTTTTAATTCTTCAATTGTTTCTGGAAAATCTAAGCCTATGGAGCCGCTTCCCCAGCGCGGTTTTAAAACTATAGGAAACTCTAGTTCACCTTTTTCAATATCTTCAATTGCCTCATCTAATTTTATATAAGATTTAGGCGTATTTAAACCTAACTCCTTTATAAAGTTGTATGTTTTCCACTTATCAAAACATGTATCAATGATATCTGAATTTGAAATGATTACTTGTGCACCTTGATTTTTAAATAATTCTTTGCATTTTGATAAAATTGGAAGTTCTAAATCGTTTAAAGAGATAACAGCTGAAATTGAATGCGCTGTTACAATTTTTAATAATTCTTCTATGTAATTAGCGGCATATATACTTGGTACTTTTATAGCAATATCGGCGTCATACATGGCGGGAGCAATCATTTGTTCATCCACCGCTATGACGTTACCTTCTCCTTTAAGGGCTTCCTTAAAATAATTTATGAGGTAATTTCGCCGACCTGCGCAGGTAAAAAGTATGTTGATTTCTTTCATTTTTCGAGGGATTTTTTCTGATATCTTATTTCAGAAAAATAGTGTTTTTTATTTCTTTATTAATATCAATAAATCAAAATTAGTTTAAAAAATTGGTTTAAGTACTTGAATTTAAAAAGATTAATATCGAATATTATCCCTTATTGAAGTTTCCACGACGCAATTCCTCTAAATCTAACATATTAGGGTCGAATACTGTATTATCGTAATCAAAGACTTTACGTATTGTTTTGAAAAAAATCAAAAGGTCATTGTAAAATGATAAGTTTTCTACATATTCTACATCTTTAGCCAGTTTATCATCCCAACTTAAAAGGTTTCTCCCTGAAATTTGCGCAAGGCCAGTAACCCCAGGTCTTATGCTATGTCTGATACTTTCCTTTTCTGTGTAATAGGGAAGGTAATGAACTCTTAGTGGGCGCGGACCTATCAAACTCATGTCTCCCTTTAGTATATTTATTAGTTGCGGAATTTCATCCAAAGACGTTTTTCTTATAAAGGTGCCAAATTTGGTTACCCTATCTGCATCAGGTAATAGCTTGCCATTCTCATCTTTTTTATCAGTCATAGATTTAAATTTCATTATGCTGAAAACTTTTTCATTTCTACCCGGTCTTTCTTGGAAAAAAAAGGGATTCCCTTTATTAACAAATACCAAAGTAAAATAAACAATTAGTGCGATTGGTAATAGGATAATTAATCCTATTAATGCTAAAAGAAAGTCAAAAATTCTTTTGAAGTAATTACGGTACATTATTCAATAATTCTGTTTATTAGTTTTTATCAAAAATAATATTATCTTTTCTAATATGATAGGTTAAAAACATTAATACGTTCTTATCTCTTTTTTTATCGTTGAAATAATAATAATTTAAAAAAATACGACAAAGCGTAGTTTTATTCTTGAAAATAACTTGTTTTTGTCTATGCTTTATGTGATAACTCAGTATAAAACACGTCAGATTAGCTCTAGGGTGGGGCCATTATAAATTGTTTAACTATAAATAGTTCTAGAATAGAATGCTTTTCTAGTAAGAAAAATATAACGATGTTTGAAACGTAAATAAAGCTTTGATAACCTAAGAACGCAAATTGTTTTTTATAATTATATTTTAAAGCTTTTTCTTAGTCTTTTATTAGGAATATTATCTAGTTAGTAGCATAAAGAGTACTAAATATCCATACAACGTGAATTATTGTATTCCTACTTAGTTTTGGTTAAGTAAGTATCTAGAGTAGTTTCTATTCTATTTTTAAGTTAGATAAAATATTAAAATTAAGTGCTCTTCTTAAAATAAAATCAATATAAATCTCCTAATTTTATTCCCTACTGTAAAAAAAATAATTTTTTAGATTTTACAAATACCAATTTTATTTTGTAAAATCATTAATCTATATTTAAATTCTAATTTCTGTATAACGGAAAGAAGTCCTTATTGATAGCGTTACCATTTAAATTTGTTTTAACTAAATGATTATAAATTTTATGGTTTATAATATATTTCCATGAATACCATCAGATCCACCTCCAAGATTAATAATGGATTGTTTGCCTTCTTTTGTAGCAAGAATTCTCATTTCATCAATTACGATTTTTGATGGACTTAAGTGCAAAAATTCAGAAGATGTAGCGATAAGCTCAGCTTGTATTAAATTCTTAGTTTTAACAAATAATACTCCAGCAGCAATTTTGTTTCCTTTAAAACTGAAATGTAAATCTCCCTTTTAAATAAATCATTATTTAAAATTGCATTAAAATAATCTCTTGAATAATAAAACGAATTAGAGGTTTCTAATCTATCTATAATTTCATAATACACCTGAATAAAACCTTATATTTCTTATTCTGATTCAGCCTTTTAATATAACAGGCTTCTCTAACTTTTTTGAGATGCCTTTTCAGGTTCTTTGAATACTTATTAAATTGTTCTTCTAAAGTTAAATTTAAATCAATATAAACAAGAACACTTACATCCATTATTTCTCCAACAGAATGTAATATTTCTTCTTGACTAGGCAAAAAAGGATTCAACTTGCAAAACGCAGAAATAAAATTATTTTTAAACAAACACTTATTTAATTCTGATTCAAAAATTGAATTATATAATTTATTTAAAACAGGACCTAAGTACCCGTGAACAGTAGTTAAGTCATAATAATCAGTTTCAAATATCCTTCGTTTAAAAAATGGAAAGCCAATTTTAATATCACCGTCATCATAAGTGATTAAAATGGGAGATTCATTCTTCCTTTTTAAAATATTATGGTATTCATATGTATGATAAAAATCAAAATTGACAATTTTCTAAAAAAGAATCCCATTCATTTTTATTTTCAATTAATGTAATCATTGTTTAGTTTTTACTGAGCCAGGTAGTTAAGAATTCCGCCAGTATGCCAGAATAGAATTTTACCCTTTATTTTATTTGTTTTTATATTTTTCCATTCCATAAAAGGCCTTTGCTATATATGTGCTATCTCAAGCAAACCCATATTGCGCAATTGATTCATTAGAAATTTCAAATATTTCATCGTTGTATTTTTGATAACCTTCACACATATATTCATCAAGAACTATGGTGTTTCTATTTTGATATACAATATTGAATCGTACACATAATTCCTTATAAAACTTTGTAACAATTTCTTCAGCCCTTTCTCTGTTTCTACCTACTGAAATACCTATAACTTTGGACGGTAAATGATGCTTGTCTAAGCCGGTCATTATTCCAGCTTGTGTAGATTCTGTTCCAGTTGCCAAAAAAATATAATCAGGAATAATGATTGTTCATTATTAAACACAGAAATGGCATCAATATATGCTTTACCACCCTCGAGAGTATGACCACCGCCTTGTAAGTAATAAGGATTTAATTTTTCCCCTTTATACATTAACATGACTTTATTCATTTCTGCTCCAATAGAACTTCATTCGCAAAAAAAAAGAGAAACTCCTGTATCTCTAATTATTTTGGCATTACCTGATTGTGAAAAAAAGCTTTCTTTATCGCCGTGCAAAACAAGTGTACAATCCAATTTATACATGGCCGAAAATATGGTAACAACTCGGCAACGATTAGATTGTACACCTCCAGAACTTACAATAGCATTAAACTTTTGTTTTAAAATAAATGGTCCAATTAAGTCCATTTCCCACCCTTTATTCTCTCCGCCGAATACAGGATATAAATCATCTCTAATAACTAATAAGTTATTATTTATCTAATCTATATGATCATAAATTTGTTAGATCAATATTTTCTTTTAAAATAGTATTACCTTTTATCAAAGGGTCCGTTCGAAATATTATTACGTTCTTCTCTATTATTTTGCCGATTAAAGAAGCAATATTTTTTTAATTCTATAAACGGTAGTCTTTTTTCTTTAAAAATAAGTAATGATTTTTTTTTATTGTATTATAATTCAAATAATAGTTATTAGGGCTTGATTATTGAAATGTTTTAAAATCAAATTATTAAAGAGAATGCTAAAGGATATTTTTGATATGTAATTATTAAAGTTTATTAATAGCCTAATAGTCATAAATAAGCGTATTCCTTTAGTAGGAATTAATTATTGACAGGAGTTGAAAATGTGCTATAGGAATCATGTATGGGTTGTCTAATTTCCTTGTTTGTAATTGATTTTATTTATATTGAGAAATTGATTATATTAATTTAACTGGTTGTATTCTTTTAGAATAGCTTTCCAAACGACCCGCTGTTCGTAATTTTTTATTATATTTTTTCTGGAAAGTAAACCCATTTCTAATATTTGCTCTTTCTTTGATAAAACAGAAACTAGAGCGTCATATAAAGAATTAGTATCCTTTTTGGGTATTATAAAACCCGTTAATCCTTGCTTAATAATTTCATTACACCCATTTATATCTGAAACAATACATGCTAATTCCATAGCGCAGGCCTGCATTACAACATTAGGAAAACCTTCTCTATAACTGGGAAAAGTAAGAACATCGGATATTGCCAAATATGGTCGTACATCATTGGCCCATCCTGTTTCAATAATATTACTATTTGCCTTTATTTTATTAGTAGTTTCAGGCAGCAGTGGGTCTAACTTTTTTTCTTCTGCACCTACTAAGAGTAATTTAGTGTTATTAAAAGTTTTATTAATTTCACAAAATGCTTCAACAAGTTCATTAATACCTTTATCTCCAACTAAGCGTCCTACAAAAATAAATATAAAATCGTTTTCTGTTATATTCAGTTTTTCTTTCAACTGTTTTTTTAAAGTTTTATCGTAAAGATTTGGATCAAAATGGCTTGTGTCTATTCCATTAGAACTACCTTGACCAATAACCTTTAGCTTAGATTCTTTTGTGAATTTTTCATTCAAAATAATTTTTTTCAAACCAAAAGAATTGGGATAAATTTTAGTCGCGCAGGAATAGGTTAATTTTTCAACATTATTAAGAATGAATCGTTTAAAACCTGTTGCCTCAACCAAAGGTAAGCCAGCAATAGTATGTAACCTATGCGGTACATTGGCTAGTCTAGAAGCTATCATGCCTATGGTGCCTGCTTTTGGAGTATGTGTATGTACGATGTGTGGTTTCTCTAATTTTAAAATTTTATATAAAGCATAAAGTGATTTTAAATCCTTAATAGGAGAAATAGTTCTTGTCATTTCAACATTAGTAACTCGAACACCTTGCTCAATGCCTACCTGTTTTAGTCTGTCATTTTCTCCTTTTGAAGAAACACCAATTACATTATAATAATTGGCCATGAATTTTAATTGATTTTTTAAAAGACCACCCATGGAACCGGGAATTGTTGTGATTCTAATAATTTTCTTTTTCATTGCCTAATAGATGAATTACTAATTATCGACTATATTAGTCAGTTTTCGGTAATAGCATTTTTATATATTTGAATTTTGGTATGCTCAAGTTTTATATTAACATGATATAGGATAAAAGTTAGATCTCGAATATTTTCAATTTCACTAGAAACGGATGCAGCCGTAACATTATCATTTCAAGTTAAACTTTCCATTATTTTATGAGGAGCATCAATAAAAAAGTGAAGACCTTCTTTTAAAATCGTATAGTTAAAATTAATAATTAGCGTCATTATATTGAGCTTAATTTAAGGTTTTTAAATTAGAATAAAAATGAAAGTTTTTTATCTAGTTTCGTTGGAGACAAATATAGTTTTATATTTTTATATTATGTGGGTGTTTATGTTTTTAGTAATTTGTAATATTTTGTTTTTTAATATTCGATTTATTAAGCATAGTTGTATTTTTTTTATCTAATAAGTAATTAGTGATTTTAAAAAAAGCAAGTGGTTATTACTAGAACCAAAAATGCCGAAATAACCTCTTATTTTCTTAACACAATAAAAGAAATTTAAGGAAAAATTTTTCTTTTACAACTGTTGAACTATTTAACTTCTCTTTCACTTTTTCAGTTTTCAAAAATATTCTCTGTTTACTAATATTTAACTTATTTTTGTTGCATATTTAGTTTTGATACCCTTATAAATCTAATTTTAACTGAAATTCATAAGTAGCATATTTTCTTTCCAAAAAAGAAATTTGAAACTGTTTTAAAAGTATTATTCTCAAATTATTATGAAAAAAATCACATTACTTAATGCAAAATATTTTTTTGTTGACCATATTTACTCCCCTATTACTAAATGGCATAAAGAAGGTTTATTAAGAAAAAAGATTAAGGGACTATTGAAAATAAGACCCCAAAATCGTTTGTCGGCTTCACAACAAAAAGAAGTCACATTGTTTTACCAAAAACTGGGAATTGACAAAATAAACACTTCATGGCATAGATTCTATTCAGGGTGTAATGGTCAATTCTCCCCGGCGTATGTACCGGAGAATCTATTTTATATAAACATAGAACCAAAAACAAGTGTGGAGAATTACGTATCTGCATTAGGAGATAAAAATTTGCTGGATATATTATTCGGAGCTGCAAAACAACCAGAAACTATTTTCAAGAACATGAACGGTTTTTTGTATCATAATAATGAACTTATATCGATGTCTGAAGCAATAGAATTGTGTAATACATCTGAAACACTATTTATAAAGCCGACAACCGCAACATGGGGAGGTAAGAATGTTAGGTCGTTCAGTTCTGAAAAGGGGATAACTGATAAAGGAAATGGGATAGAGGAACTTTTTGCGAAATATAAAAAAAATTATATAGTTCAGAAAAAAGTCATACAACACGAATCTATGTCTGCTCTCAATGCAACATCTTTGAATACCTTTAGGATAATGTCATACTTGAACGAAAATGAAGTTACTATTCTTTCGACTATAGTTAGAATGGGAAAGACCGGTTCAGTTACCGATAATGGTACTACAGGCGGTATCTCTTGTGGTGTTCAAAGTGACGGTAGCTTGAACAAGGTAGGTTTTCAATTATCGGGAGAAAGTATTTTAGAAACCGATTCAGGAATAAAATTCGCCGATATAAAAGTACCTTTTGTAGAAAAAATGAAGCAAACCGTTAAGACCCTTCACAAAATCTCTCCTTTTTTTAAAATTATTTCATGGGATTTAGCGATAGATAATATGGGAGATGTTATTTTGATAGAATATAATATTGATGGCCAGGGTATCAATATTCATCAGCTGAACAACGGACCAGTTTTGGCGCCTTTGCTCAATGAAATTAAAAATAATGGATAGGGGATATTTTGAAATCTTTGCCTATTATTTAGCTGAAACTTAAATGCGAATGATTAAAGGGCAAAAAAGCTCTTTTGGTTAATACAGTGTGTAAAATTTTCTCAGTCTTTTAGAGAGGATAATTGGAATTTGTTCTAGACAAATTGATAGTTAGTATATATGCTTTTAGGAAGGAGTGATTTTAATTTAATTAATGAAGCTATTGTTAGATTAATACGTTTATTAAGATGATTTTTATTTTAATAATGGCATGACTAACAGTTTTGAAGTTGAACAATGGGATACTCAAGTAGTTTTTTACTATTAGAGGCCAAAACAATCGCCTGAAAAGCGTTCCTACACTTAGCTTCTATTATTTGAAAATAAGGAGAAATTATTGAAATTGTTTAAAATGAAATAAAGAGTTTTATTACGGCTGTTAAGCCTCAATTTTTAACAAAAATAAAACGTATTTTTGAAAAAATGATTTTACAAAATCTTTATAGCAGATTTTAAAAAATATTGAATGAATTTAGGTCAAAATTATAAAATAATTAAATAAAATCTAATTGAAAATTCTACAAATAATTAATTCGCTTACTGCAGGAGGAGCAGAAAAACTTTTAGTAAATGCAGTCATAAAATATAGAGAACAGGGTTTAAAGGTGGATATATTGTTATTGCGAAGCGGGGATTCACCTTTTTTAGAAATACTTTCAGAGTATAATGATATAAAAATTTATTCCCTAGGAGAAGAAAATAATGTCTATTCAATAAAAAATATTTGGAAAATAAAGAAGTATATTAAGCATTATGATGTTGTACATGTTCATTTGTTTCCGTCATTATATTGGGTTGCGATAGCAGATATGTTAACTTCTTCTAAAAAAAAATATAAATTAGTTTTCACGGAACACAATACGACGAATAGAAGACGAAGTTCAAAAATTTTAACGTTTTTTGATAAATTACTATATCATAGGTATGATAATATAATAAGTATATCCGATTCAGTTGATTTAAGCTTGAAAGAGCATCTTGGAAAGGGGTTTGGAAATATCTCCAAAATATATAACGGTATAGATTTAGAGGAAATTAATTTGGCCCTAGCATATTCAAGAAAGGACATTAATTTCAATGATAATCAAAAATTAATATTACAAGTTTCAAGCTTTACGCCTCAAAAAAACCAACTAACACTTATAAAATCTTTAAAACATTTACCTGATTATTTTACTTTAATATTGGTTGGTGATGGTCCTTTGAGATCCGAATGTGAAAAAGCTACCAAAGAACTAGATTTAGCAGATAGAGTTCTTTTTTTGGGGATAAGGAATGATGTACCAAAATTATTAAAAACTGTCGATGTAATTGTACTTTCATCACATTACGAAGGCTTATCTTTATCGAGTGTTGAAGCATTAGCGTCGGGGAAACCTTTTGTTGCGTCAGACGTGCCAGGTTTGACAGAAGTTGTAGAAGGTGCCGGTTTATTATTTGAAGATAATGATGAGAAAACACTGGCTAATCATATTATTGAATTAAGCACAAATGCTGTTTTCTATAAGAAAACTGTTGATGACTGTCTTGAAAGATCTAAAAAATTCAACATAAAAACTATGGCAGCAAATTATATTAGTTTATTCAAATCTAAACCTAAATTACTATAAATTAAAATGCCCTTTTGTATGTTCTTACTATATTAGAATATTTTTATGGTTTTACGATAACTAAAGAAATATTATTTGCATAAGTCGAAATAGGTTAAAATGTTAGGGTCTATTATTATGTTTTTAGACTTTTAGATACTTTATTACCAACTCTATTTGCTGGTTTTGATTGTGCCAATTAAATTTAGTATGTTTTAAAATTGTTTTCTGTAAAGTTTTGGGGATTGCTCGCAAAAAGAGGCTTTTATTTTTATTTACAGAATTTTCGAGGTATTTTGTAAAAGGAAAGCCTACACAATTATTTTATAAATGACATAACTTTTTTCAAGTTGTAATTTTTGAGAAAATTTTACTAACAAAATATAATGGAATTAATCTCATGAATTTCACACAAAATTTTTTGAAAGTAAGAATTAAGGAGTAATTTTGCTGAATAATGTTTCGTATTGATCTATTATTTTATTTTTGCTAAATTTAAATTTAACGGATTCACTAATTTTTGTTGGGATAAAAGTCGATGAAGAAGTCAAACATTTTAAAAAATACTCTTCACTTTCAGCGAGATATCCGTTCTCTTTATGAGTTATTATTTCTTTTGTACCTCCAGGAACATTAAAGGCTATAACTGGAGTTCCAACTAAGCAACTTTCAAGTGCCGTGTTTGGAAAACCTTCAACATAAGAACCTTGTAAGAAATAGTCATTTAAGGCTATATATTTTGAAACTTCAGAAGTGAACGGAATATAAGTTATTTTTTCATTTAAATTGTACTTATCGATCGCAGCAAAAACCTCCTCTTTATACGGACCATCTCCTATAATAGTATAGTGAAAAGGAAATTTCAACTTGGATAATATTCTAAGAATTCTTTTATGCCCTTTTTCTTTGCTAAGTCGGCCAACAGTAATATATCTGGTTATTCCTGTATTGCTATTAGTTTCTTTTTTAACGGGGTAATTTTGCGTTATTGGATTGTTTATAATTACGATCTTATTTTTATTTATTTTATAGATATTCATGAAATCATCAGCCATATCCCGAGACTGACACACAATGATATTAATAAACTTGTAACTTAAATGAGGTAAAAAAGAATGTAGTTTATTAGAGTTTTTATGTTTGGATCCAAATTTACTCATAAAGGAAACTACACTAGCCTCTCTTATTATAAACTTAGTTTTTAAAAAAAAGAGAGACATTATTCCCATAATGGTATTTAAATGGCTAATTGAACTTAACACTATATGAGGTCGATGTTTTAATAAAAACAGAAAAAGTGCTGGGATAGCGTTTAGAACACGATCTTTGTCTAAATATATTACTGGTGTTTTTTCAATTTTGTAGGCAGCATCTTTTTTAGACCCTATAATTAATAAAGTGCTTTCAAATTTTTTATTATCAATATTCTGAGCGACAAAAGAAATAACACGTTGGGCGCCGCCAGCAGTAAGTGTAGGTAAAACAAATAATACCTTTTTTCTATAATTAAATTTATTATTCATCTTTTTTATTAATGTTAAATGCTTATTCCCTAAAAATTAAAATAGGAGAATGGAATACTATTATTTAAAGCTTCTCTTTTTTTGGATGCATAGACTCTTAAACAGAAAGAACTTATATAGTATTTGTTCCTCTTAAGGTTTATTTATCTTCATCTTGTTTCATAGGTAGGATAACTTTTTGTCCCAATATTTCATCATATTTTTCGGGAAGTATCGGCCTATTACCTCCATCATGATGAAATGTTAATTCTCCAAAATAAAGTTTACCATCTACATCATACCAATCTACCCTTACATAACAGAAAGGTTTAGATAATTTTTCAGAAAGAACTATCATTTCATCAAGAGTTAATGGTTTATCAACGTCTTCATCTGAAGGGTCAGTTTTTTTTCCTTCTCCTTTTGAAGAAGACCAAGCGTATGGTTCTCTTTGCCATTTTGCATTGTACCAATTTCTATAATGATCATCTGAATCACGACCAACATCTACCGAAATCATATTAACTTTACCATTAAAACAATGAACTTTATAGTCATTAGGAATATTTCCGTTTCTGTCCAACAAAAGTTTTTCTACAATAATACAGGGTTCAATGTTTTTATATTGCCATTGTTTACTTTGTGGATAATAATTTTTACTTAGTCTTCTCCTAAGACTAGTTCTGACTTTATGCCATTCAATATTTTCTTTGTTCTTTACAAAAACACCACCGTCGCTATCATGATTCGCTTTGATAATAAAAGGCGGTTCTGGTAAATTTTCGGGAACAATATCTTCAGGTCTTTTTGTTTGATAATATAAGGGCACTAAATATTTATTGCCAATTTTTTCTTTAATATAGTTGCGTACAGCGTATTTGTCTGCACAAATGGTATGAAGAGGTGTTCTATCATGAAGTTCTAACCAAACAATTTTTTCATTGAGAGTTCTTGGATTATCTAGATCTATTTCCCGTTTATGGTGTTTTTTAAACCTTCTTTTTAGCACCATTTTTTCAGGTAAAAGATAATAACTCGGAAAGTAATATATTTTTAATAATAAGGATATTGGATAATATCCAATCTTGGAGTTTTTTATGGCATAATATGCAACCTTTATGTTATCTATAATTTTTTTCATTTTAATCTATAAAATTAAGTAGTTAATAATCTCTATGTTTTTTACATATTTTAGACTTGGGATTTGAAATAGTAATATCCAAAAGTAATGCGTTTATAATTCTTATAATCATAATTTTTATTGTTGTTCTCTACAGGAAGTTCTTTCTTACTTAGGCTCTCAATAGGGCAAGCATACATCTTATTAATGAAACAGATGTTCCAAGTATTATAATTTAGTCATGATTTAATGATTGTCCATTTGTTTTTTTGGTAAAATGACTTTTTGTCCTAACATTTCATCATATTTTTCAGGTAGAATAGGCTTCATGCCCCCATCATGATGGAACGTTAATTCTCCAAAATATAATTTGCCATCTACATCATACCAATCAACCCTTACATAACAGAAAGGTTTAGATAATTTTTCAGAAAGAACTATCATTTCATCAAGAGTTAATGGTTTATCAACGTCTTCATCTGAAGGGTCAGTTTTTTTTCCTTCTCCTTTTGAAGAAGACCATGCATATGGTTCTCTTTGCCATTCTGCATTGTACCAATTTCTATAATGATCATCTGAATCACGACCAACATCTACTGAAATCATATTAACTTTGCCATTAAAACAATGAACTTTATAGTCATTAGGAATATTTCCGTTTTTATCTATCAGAAGCTTTTCCACTATAATGCAAGGATCTATATTTTTGTATTGCCATTCTTTACTTTGTGGATAATAATTCTTTTTTAATCGTTTTTTAAGACTAGATCTAGTTTCATTCCAATCAATTTTAGTCTTATCATAAACAAATACCCCACCAGAGCTATCGTGATTAGTTTTTATTATTAATGGGAAGTTGGGTAAATTCTCAGGAGTTATGTCCTTCACATTTTTAGTCATGTACAACAGTGGTACTAAATAATTATCGCCAATCGTTTCTTCAATGTAAGCCCTTACACCATATTTATCAGCACAAATAGTGTGCAAAGGTGTCCTGTCATACAGTTTTAACCAGATAATCTTCTCATTCAACGTTTTTGGCTTGTTTAAATCTATTTTTCTACCATATCTACGCTCAAAAATATCTGTTAAGTATTTTTTTTCAGGTTTAATATAGTGTAAATAAAAAGTATTTACGCGAATAAGTTTTGATATAATATAATGTCCAACTGTTGTTTTTTTGTATAAATATTTTAGTGAATTTTTCATTTCATTAAATTTTTGATGAGTTTGTTTTTCCAAGATCAAGTAACTCTTCGCCTGTCATAAAAAATTATTAAACGTTGACAATTATATGAAGGTTAAGGTTAGCAACAAATAAATATGATTTTCTTCTAAGATAATAAGGTTGGTTTATTTACATTAATCTGTCTGTTTTCTAGATTCTGAAAATTTAAATACAAAAATATCATCATAAATATCAGCTTAAAATTATCAAAACCAGTATGCGCCACCAGTAAACCTGATGTAATAGTAATTGTTAAAAATAAAAAAGATAAATTATTTTTATAATGCTTAATAGCCTTGGTTATTAGGAAAAAGACAATCCATAAAATAATGAAAAAAGGAATTATACCAGCTTCACCAAGTATGAGTAAATAAAAATTATGAACTCCAGCTGTTAACCCAAAATGATTACCATGCAATTTAGGATACCCATTTCCAAAAAAAGGTTTGTCCAATATAATGTCAGTGTAGGTGGCCCAAGTCTCGGTTCTACTATCATTACTTATTACTTTTGTTTTAACTTTTTCATCATTAAAAAGACTTTCAAGAGCACCAAATCTAGATGAATTAAGTGATATGGTACCTGAAACCAGAACAAAAATAAGAGCTATTGAACCCAAAACAGGCGTAACTAAATTTTTTCTATTCATAACTACCGCAATAATATTGATAAGTACCCAAATTAAAATAAAGTATCTGGACATGGTTAATAGTCCCGCTAAAGAAAAAAGAAGTTGACCAAATAGTTTGAGTTTAGTGTTTTTTATAATATAGCTTAGACTAAAGCCATAAAGACAAATAGAACCTGCTGCATTCGGGTTTAAATAGAAACCACTGTACCTGCCATAGTTCTCTGTGCCCATTATAAAAGTATTTGAAAAAAAAACAGCATGAATAAGAATACTACCTGCCCCGAAAAGAAAGAGAATATATATTTCTTCTATTTTAGTGTCTTTGACCAATTCTGTAAAGCATAATACAACCAGTATATACTTAATATAATTTTTAAGAAAATCGTCAATACTAACTTGTGTAAAATTAAGTCCACCTATAGTGTAATATGAAATTCCAAGGAGTAAGAAAGGGAAAAGTGGCTTGCCATAATCTTCAACAAATAATATGAAATAAACTAGTAATAAAAAAATTGTTAAATAACTAACAATACCTCCTATAACCGGGCTTATAAAAAAAAGTGAAAACGTATCGAAATTCCACAAAACAAAGATAAGTATGAGTATTCTTAATATTTTTTTCAAACTAATTTATTTTGTGTTTAAGATTTAAAGTGTATTTATATAATATTGATGTTCTTATTATCATAACCCCAGTAGTAGCAAGAGCAATGCCGTAAAGGCCATAATATTTCATAAAAATTAAATCAAAAACGACATTAAGGGAAACACCAATTAACGATACCAATGCCATAAAATTATTTTCATTCAAACTGGTTAAGAATTTTACTATAACCATACCACATACAGCAAAGGGAGTGTAAATTAAAAATATAATTTGTATTTGAGAAACTGTTTTTGTGTTTTCTGCTGTAAATTCCCCGTGTTCAAATAGCAGTTCAATTATCCACGGAGTTACAATAATGAGGAGAACGGCTGCAGATGATGTGATTAGAAACAGGTATTTTAAAGCCGAAAAAAGCTTTTTAAAGGCCGATTTTTTATCTTCAATAACGATCTTTGAAAAATGTGGGAGTAAAACTTTACCAAGCGATACTATTAGTATAGAAGTAAGAAAAAGAGGGACTTTAAGCCCATAATTTAAAGCAGCTATGGAACCAATAGCTAATTTCGCTGCGAAATATTGATCTGTTGCGGGTATAAGACCTGTTAAAAACCCAGAAGAAACTTTTGCTGGGACTTGTTTTAACATTGTTTTTATATTTGGATTATTAAAATCAGGTTTAGATAATTTAATTATATTTTTTTTGTACGCTATATACAGTAAAAATAGAAAATTGATAAAAGCGCCAATTAGTGAACTGACTGCTAGTACTTTTTGTCCTAATTGATCTTTAAAAAAATAAATACAAACAATAAATGTTATAGGAGTGATAACACCAATTAGTGTTGGTTTACTAAATTCATTATTAACGTATAATAACCCTCTTAATAATGAACCCAATCCCCAAATAAAGATACATGGAACTACATAATAAAATTGTAACTTAATTAATTCATAGTAGGAAGCTGAATGACCACTGAAAAAATTTTCAAGAAAAAAATCAGTAAATAATACGGCTATTAAGGTAAAAATACTGGATACAGATAATGTAATTATAAAACCAGTTGATTGAAAAGCTTTTAAATCGGTCTCAGTCTTGGATGCCTGAATATAGTTTGGGATAAAAACACTTCCAAAAGCACCAATAAATACATTATTAATAAAACCTGGAATAAGCATTGCAATAAAATAAGTATCTAATAATTCAGATAATCCAAAAGATGAAGACACAACCGTTTCTTTGTAGAAACTTAGCAACTTAACAACTATAGTTAAGCCTCCTACTAAAAGAATATTTTTTAGCACAGTGCTTTTTGAGTAATTCAGCACCTGTTTCTTCAAATCAAAATAATTCATTTTGGTGTTTTTTCTAATTTAGTAATTTTTCAAATAAACCAATCCACTCCAAAGTAACAGCATCAGCTTTATAGGATTGCACGCTTTTACGAGCATTGCTTCCAAACTTGTCTCTTAAGTTTTTATTTTGAATGAGACTTGATAAACAATGCTCCAACTGTTTTTGATCACCCATTGGTATTAGATAGCCATTATGATTATTATTTATTAATTTTGAAGGACCTGTGGGACAGTCTGTAGAGATACATGGCAATCCAAAATGCATAGCTTCTGTTAGTGCATTTGGGAATCCTTCAAAAATGGATGTGAAAGCAAATATTTTAGATTTATTATAATAATGAGCTATATCTTTTGAACGACCCATTAGCTCTACTTTTTTCTTTAAATTCAACTCATCGATTAATGCTTCATAGTTTTTTTGCTTTTCTCCTTTCCCAATTATTATTAATTTCCAATTTTCATTTTCTATATTGGCAAAAGCTCTAATCAAAACATCTTGCGCTTTTTGACTTGATAATCGTCCAATGTTTAAAATGATGTTTTCTTTCTTAAATTCGACATCACGAGCTTCAGATAGTTCTGGTGAAATGGGATTTTTTAAAATAACTATTTTGTTGCTTTCAAGTATGGATTCAAATTCAGCTTTAATTTCAGTAGTTTGAACGACTAAAAAACTTGCCTTTCGGTATAAGAAATTTCTTATAACCCGGTTTGAAAGTTTAGTGCTTGATTTTTTCGAATAAATCCTTTGGCTAATTATACAAGGAATATTATTTTTTCGAGACGCTAAAATCGCTAAATTATTCGCACCCGTCATAAAACCTATGGCTAAATTTATTTTTTCTTTTTTTAAGTAACCAGATATAGTTTTATATAGAGAATAATTGCCTTTTAATGCTTGAAAAATATTATTACTTGGTTTATATGCTTCCCGGCAAAAATACAACTTAACTCGAGTGTTAAGCTTGTAAAAAGGTTCACATTTTGTGAGTAATATAATATGAACGTCGTAGTTCTCTACAAGTTCATTTGAAAGTGTTGTGACTACACGTTCTGCACCTCCTGCACCCAGTGTTCCAATAATAAACGAAATTTTATTTTTACTCATGGTTATATTTGATCAGTGTTCTTTTTTAGAGGGCAATGAAATTAATTCGTGAAACTATGACTATTATTTAATTAAAATCAATTCTAAATTCGAAAATCTTTTGTAAAGATGAAAAAAGAGGTAAATTTCTACTTATTTTTTCGTCAATCGATTAAAATATTCGGTTTAATGTCTCGTAAGTTTTTAAATAATATTAAGGGACATTTCATATCTCGAATAACTTGCAATATGTTATTAAAATTTTGTTGTTACATTTTTTTTTCTGGTATAACAGAATTCGATAAAATGGCATACTTCAGAACCTTCGGAAGACTTACATGATAATTAATTACTTAAACATATGAAAAATTCAAATTCATAAATAGTGTTCATAAATTGGAGGTTCGTTATTCCAATCCTGTTAAAATTATTGAAGCATACCGATTACCATTCTAGTTAGCTCCTTTTAAGATATTTTGGATTATATATAAAATCTGGTTGTTGTCAAACTTGAGGTAAAAGGAACTATAACACATTCAGAAATACATTAATTATCATCCAATTTTTTCATTAAGTATGATGTAAATAATTTAGCTCCCTTGTCATTTAAATGGTCCAAATCCTGGAAATAACCATCAGAAAGATCAAATTTAGAGCAATTAAAAAATTTAAACTGAGATAGGCTTGAACTATAAAATTCATCTAATAATTGAAATTCGTTTTCTTTTCTTTTGGTGTATTCAGGGTGTAAAGGTGTACTAACAAAGATTAGTTCAATATTGTTTTTGTTACAGAAATCAACAATTTTAAACAAATATTCAGTTTCTATTTTTGAATATTCTAGAACCCTTTGTTTCTTACTCTTTTTAATACGATTAATGGCTTCCTTTAAGCTATTTCTTTGAGAAGATTGAAACCTTCCTAAATCTCTTTCCTTTAAAGCACCTCCCTTAATTATCAGTTTTATTGAATATTTTGGAGATTCAATAAAACCTTGTATGACTCCTGAAGGATTTGATTTAAATAAAAACAAAAATTCAGAGAAATTCATTAAATCCATATAAATTCTTAATTTACTTTTAATACGGGAAGTATTAAAAAGCCATCTATCTTCGTATTCAATAAACAAATTATGATTTGACAATCCTAATAGAACTTTATCAATCTGTGGATTTTCTTTTTTTATTTTTCTTAATTTCAAATATGAGTAAAAATAAGAATCGGCACTATGTGATAAATTGAGACTTGTTGTAAAAATATTATCATCAATAGCGTGTTCTGTGTGAGAATCGCCTAATATTAAAATATTTTGTTCTTTGTTTATTTTGTAACCATTATAGAAATGATTTATCAGGAAGGAATTAAATATTAGAGCGCTCAGGCATATTAATAAAAATAGTCCTAATAACTTCAAACAATTACTAAAGAAATTTTTCATGACAATAATGAATTATTAGAATTGGAAATAAATAAAATCTTGCTGAGAACCTCCAAACCAAAATATGGTAAAAAATATAATTAAATAAAAACTCCTACGAAGGTAACTTGGAATATTAGTGTTTTGCAATTCTAAAGTATGTTCTTTTTCTCTTTGGAGCCATTCAATGAACACCAAAACAAAAATAAAGCATAATGTTATTAACCAATTATTAAATTTATCAGGAACAGTAAAAATACTATTATTAAAAATCCCTTTTAAATAAAGAAAAGCATCCGCAACACTAGGCGCCCTAAAAAACACCCATGCGATCATTGTGAGTAAAAAAGTAAAAACAATTTGCCTAAACTCAACAAAAGTTGGAAACAAGCGTCCTTCAGCTACATTGTTGGTGTTAACTCTGTTTTTTTTCATTAACATTATAGGAATAAAGTATAAAGCATTTAGAGCTCCCCAGATGATAAAAGTCCAATTGGCTCCATGCCAAAACCCGCTTACAATAAAGATTATAAATACATTTGTAACCTTTTTTACTAACCCGCCCTTACTTCCACCAAGAGGAATATATAAATAATCTCTAAACCAAGTAGATAGAGATATATGCCAACGCCTCCAAAATTCAGCAATATCTCTAGAAAAATAGGGGAATGCAAAGTTTCTCATCAAATTAAAACCAAACAAACGAGACGTTCCAATGGCAATATCCGAATAACCAGAAAAATCCCCATAAATTTGAAAAGTAAAAAACATAGCTCCAAAAAATAGGGTACTTGCCGAATTATCAGAATAATTATCAAAAATTTGATTGGCAAAAGTTGCACAGTTATCTGCGATCACTACTTTTTTAAAAAGACCCCAAAGAATTTGTCTCATTCCATCTACGGCATGAGAATAGACAAACTTTCTTTTTTTATAAAATTGCGGAAGTAGATTTGAGGCTCTTTCTATTGGGCCCGCAACAAGCTGAGGAAAAAAACTAACAAAAGCGAGAAACGATATAATGTCTTTTGTTGGTTCCAACTTTTTCTTGTAAACATCAATAGTATAGCTAAGGGTTTGAAAAGTATAAAAACTAATTCCTACAGGCAAAATGATATTAAGTCCTTGAATACTTATCTTATTGCCAAATAAACTAAATGCATCTATAAAATTTTCAAGAAAAAAATTGTAATATTTAAAAAAACCTAAAAAACCTAGATTAACAAACAAACTTAAAAGTAATAGAGCTTTACGCTTTCTTTTTTCTTCATATTTACTAAGCCCTAAACCTATGGAGTAATCTAGCAAACTACTAAAAATAATTAGAGCCAAAAATCTATAATCCCACCAACCATAAAATAGATAACTAGCTATAATTATTAATAGGTTTTGTGATTTTAAATTTCTTTGTGTTACAAACCAATAAAGGAGAAAAACAATGGGCAAAAAAATTGCAAAATCTATAGAATTAAATAGCATAGTAACTGATCATTTTAAAGGTTATGATAATTGGTTTGCATAACTAATTTTGACTATAATTTTAATGTGCTAGAACAGTTATGGGTTCTTTACAAAGGCATCAGGTTAGTCTTTTATTTTGCTAGACTCTTCAAGAATATCTTTTAATACAGGACCATTGTTTAACTGATGAATATTTACACCTTGCCCATGTATATTATATTCGACAAAGACTAATTGACCCGATTCATCAACGGCCAAGTCCCAAGAAATCAATCGAAAATAGGGCACTTTTTTATGCATTTTGTTAACCAAAGTGTTAATTTCGTTAATAAATGGAAGTGTTATTTGATTGAATGGAATTCCAGCATCGGTACTTGTATGAGCGCCTCCAGTATTATTTTCAAATCCGATAGCGTTAAGTGTGCCGTCTTCATTAACACCACAAGCAATACCTCCTGTCGCTGAATTGTCAGTTATAGAGCCTTCCTTACCCATACGTACTACAATAGATAGAATTTGTACAGAGGTGCCCTTTAAAAAACTCATTACCCTAAAAGTGTTTAAAGAAGTACTATTTAACTGTTTCATTTTAGGATGTTGTTTTACTATTTTTTGTACAATAAAATCCTTATCATAATTTTTAAAAAGTTTGTCAATACTAAAATCCTTATAATCAGTATCACCGTTATGAGTATAAAAAACATTAACATTTTTACCGCCTCCAGCTTCTATAGTTGGTTTAATAATTAATTTTTGATTTTCACATTTTTTATGGGCTATTTCTTTAGTAATTAGATTTTCGCAGTCGTAATAAAATCCATTAATATTTTTTATAACGGTTTTAGGTTGTTTTATATCTTTAAAAATAGTGTCCAGTAAGTTTTTATCAGCTAAAGCTTTGGTTAAATTGGTTTTATTTAAACGTGGTTCAATTTTCATATAAAATAAATCCTCAGGAACATAACTGACAGAAAATTGTTTATTGGAATTCGTATAAAACCTATGCCAATTAAAGTTAATATGGCCAAAACCCAGATTTTTATAATATCCAATAATTTTATCTTCCTGTTCCCTTGATAATTTATTGGCAGCACTTATGTCAATTAATTTTTTTGACTTGTTTTTCCATTTTGCAGCATGTGATAACTTCGTAAAATAGTTATAGGCCTTCAAAGATGAATAAATCAAAATAGAATTTAAGTACGTTAAATTAGCTATGTCTTTTATACCTTTTTTCATAGTTTAATACTTTTAACAATTTTATTCAATTACATTATTAGTCCCATATTCTAAATAGATTAATAAATAGACGAAAAATAAAAAGTTACCATTTTTGGTTTCTCCTATCATTATCAACTAAAGTATGCTCACTTGGATCATCACAAATAGAGGTAATGGAAAATAATTAAAGAAAGTGCCAATATCCACTGCTGTAAAATCTCAACTAGAATTTTTCAAGATTATATTTGATATTTTAAATTAACACAAAATCAAAGGAATGTAAAATTAGTTTCAGCTATTTAATTTCAGTATTTACTTTATAATTTGCCAGTTACATTTTCTTTTATAATTCCTTTTACATCATAAATTAAACCATTTTCAACTAATAAATCGGTGAAATTCATTTTAAGGAATTCAGAATGGGCCACACCAAGCACTATGGTGTCAAAAAGTTCATGAGGGAGCGTGTTTGTAGCCTCTAAATCGTATTCTTTTTTAACTTCTTCTGAATTTACCCAAGGATCATAAATGGTGATGTCAAGACCATATTCTTTTAAATGTTTTATAACATCTACTATTTTGGTGTTTCGAATATCGGGACAGTTTTCTTTAAAAGTGATGCCTAGCATCAAAATTTTTGCTCCATTTACTTTTAAATCATTTTTGAGCATCATTTTTACTACCTCACTGGCTACATATTGCCCCATACTGTCATTAACACGCCTACCTGCCAATATGATTTCGGGATGATAGCCAACTTCTTGTGCTTTTTGAGCCAGATAATATGGGTCAACACCAATACAATGCCCACCAACTAAACCTGGCTTGAAAGGAAGAAAATTCCATTTTGTGCCTGCCGCCTCAAGAACATCATGGGTATTTATATTCATTAGGTTGAATATTTTAGCGAGTTCGTTAACAAAGGCAATATTGATGTCTCTTTGTGAGTTTTCAATAACTTTGGCAGCTTCTGCCACTTTAATAGTAGGGGCAAGGTGTGTGCCTGCAGTAATAACACTAGCATAGAGGTTATTAACTTTTACTCCAATTTCAGGCGTAGATCCGGCAGTTACTTTTAATATTTTATCAACAGTATGTTCCTTATCACCTGGATTGATGCGTTCCGGTGAATAGCCTGCAAAAAAGTCCGTATTAAAAATTAGGCCACTACTTTGCTCTAATATAGGAACACACTCATCTTCAGTAACACCGGGGTACACCGTGGATTCATATATTACGATGTCCCCCTTCTTTAGAACTTGAGCAACTGTTTCACTAGACTTATATAAAGGTGTTAAATCTGGTCTATTATTTTTGTCAATAGGTGTGGGAACGGTAACGACATAATAATTACAATCTTTTATATCGTCCATATTAGATGAACAATACAATCCAATATTATTGTCAGAACTAGTTTTAAGTACAGCTTTCAGCACATCATCTTCTACTTCTAGAGTTGTATCTTTGCCTTGTTGTAATTCAGCAATTCGATTTTCATTAATATCAAAACCGACAACTGAATATTTTGTAGCAAATAATCGAGCGAGAGGTAAGCCCACATAACCCAATCCTATAATTGCTAGTTTTTCTGTATTCATAATATTCTATTTATTAAAGTATTTTATTTACCAATTGAATAATAATCAAAACCTATTTTTTCCATTTTTGATTGATCAAGTATATTTCGACCATCAAAAATAAAGGCAGGCTTTTTCATTTTAGTATAGATTTTATGCCAATCATATGTTTTAAATTCATCCCATTCTGTCATGATAGCCACAGCATGAGCATCATTTAAAGCTTCATAGGGAGAATCCTTAGCTTCAATTAGTCTTTTATTTTCATCTTCAGAACGCGTGTTTAAATAGTTAAGATCCGATTGGATTTTCACAGAAGATACTTTTGGGTCATAAACTGCAATATGCGCTTGTTCATTTAATAAATGGTCAGCTACATATATGGCTGCAGATTCTCTAGTGTCGTTCGTATCTTTTTTGAAGGCCCAGCCCAAGAAACCAATTTTTTTACCTGAAACGGTATTGTAAAGTGTACTTATTAAATTATCTGCAAAACGTCTTTTTTGGTGATTATTCAAAGTAATGACTTGTTCCCAATAGTCTGCTACGGCCTGTAAATTATAACTTCTTGCTATATATACAAGATTTAATATGTCCTTTTGAAAACAGGATCCGCCAAAACCGACTGATGATTTCAAGAATTTTGAACCTATTCTAGAATCCATGCCTATTGCTTTTGCAACTTCATCAACATTTGCTTCTGTTTTTTCACATAATTCTGAAATGGCATTTATTGACGAAATACGCTGTGCTAAAAAGGCATTAGCTGTAAGTTTAGATAACTCAGAAGACCAAACATTGGTTCTTAGAATTTGTGATTCTGGAACCCAACTTCCATAAATACTTGCTAAACTTTCTATAGCTTCTTCTGATTCTCCACCTATTAAAACACGATCCGGGTTTAATAAATCTTGGATAGCTGTTCCCTCAGCTAAAAATTCTGGATTGGATAGAATACTAAAATTAACATCACTACCAGTATTGTCTAAAATACTTTTAATAGCTTGAGCTGTTCTCACTGGTAAGGTTGATTTTTCAACAACAATTTTGTCTGTTTTAGCAACTTTGGCTATATTTCTTGCACAAAGTTCTACATATTTTAAATCTGCAGCCATCCCTTTTCCTTTACCATATGTTTTGGTCGGGGTGTTTACGGATATAAAAATCATTTCAGATTCGTCGATTGCTTTATCTATTTCCGTAGAAAAAAATAAGTTCTTTCCTCTAGTTTCTTCGACAATCCCGGCTAAACCAGGCTCATAAATAGGAAGGTTAGACGTATCTGAATCATTCCAAGCATTAATTCGCTCTTGATTAATATCTACAATGGTTACCTTAATATTGGGATTATTCTTGGCAATTACGGCCATTGTTGGACCGCCGACGTAACCCGCTCCAATACAACAAATCTTTGTTACTTTCATTTCTTGTGGTATAAATGTTTTCTCTATAAATTAATAGCTTTTTTTAAAGTTATGCTAAGATTATTTTTTTCTGAATTAGGGATGTTTTCATGTTTGGGACTATATGTTTTGGCGTTTACGCCAAATTTACGCAATTAATCGTGTAAAACAAGCGTTTCGTCGATAATAATAGTTGGTAGAACATATGCTAATTTTGGCGACAAATAATACAACTATAATTAAATTAATTTCAACTTTTTATTAATTAAAAACAGAATTAACCTTTTTTAAAGAAAAAAGATTATCCTATAAGTTTTTCCAGTACCAATTAACAGCTTCCTTTATGCCATCATTTATATTATATTTGGGGGTATAGTTTAATAATTTTTTTGCTTTATCAACAGATGCCAAAGAATGAGGAATATCGCCAACTCTGTTTTCACGGTGTTTTATTTCAATGTTTTTAATTTCATTATCAAATGCTGAAAGATGTTCTTTTAGTAAAGAAGTTAACTCCAATAGTGTGGTTCTATCTCCATAAGCTACATTATAAACCGTATTCAATGCAGTTTCATTATTTGTTGTTAGAGCAAGTATATTCATTTGAACAACATTGTCTATGTACGTGAAATCTCTGGAGTAACTGCCGTCTCCATTAATCATAGGCGATTCATGATTAATAAATTGTTTTACAAAAAGTGGTATTACAGCAGCATAAGCGCCATTAGGGTCTTGTCGTTGCCCAAAAACGTTAAAATAGCGCAATCCTATTGTATCTAGTCCATATGCTTTTTGAAATATATCGGCATAAAGTTCATTAACATATTTAGTAATGGCATACGGTGATAAAGGTTTGCCAATTACGTCTTCAACTTTTGGCAAGGCTTCGTGGTCTCCATAGGTAGATGAGCTAGCTGCATAAACAAAACGCTTTACGGTTGCATCTCTCGCAGCAACTAGCATGTTCAAAAAACCAGACACATTTACATCATTTGTTGTTATGGGGTCATTAATAGACCTTGGAACAGAACCTAGAGCCGCTTCATGTAATACATAATCAACATCTTTACATGCCTTGTGACAGTCATCAAGGTTTCTAATATCACCCACAACAAGTTTAAAGTTATTGTCACTTAAAAAAGGATCTATATTCTCACGTTTTCCAGTTGAGAAGTTGTCTAGACATACAGTTTTTATATTGTTTGAGAGCAGTGTTTCACATAGGTTAGAACCAATGAAACCTGCACCTCCAGTAACCAAAACAGTCTTGTTTTTTAAATTTTCTAGCATTCAATTTGGGTTTTTTGTTAATAGCACGGCAAATATGTAAAATATTATTTAAATACCTACAATTATTATACGAAGTTGCCGTTTTGTACGATAAACATCGTGATGTTAATTCTTATATGAACTTAATCGATATAAATGCGGTATACAACTAGACATAAGTTATTTGTAATAAGTTTTATACCAATCTACAAAAGCTTTTACACCATGACTAATTGAGGTGTTTGGTTTATAATTGTAATCATTTATTAAATCGTCTACGTTGGCCCATGTTCGTTCTACATCTCCCGGTTGAATAGGAAGCATATTTTTTTGAGCTTCCATTTCAAGATTAATTTCTATCTCTTTTATAAATTCTAACAATTTTACAGAATTATTATTCCCAATATTGTAGACTTTGTATAATTCGTTTTTTTCAATGCGCTCTTTAGAAGACCCCTCGAGTATTCTTACAACACCTTCAACGATATCATCTATATAGGTGAAATCACGTTCCATTTTTCCGTAATTGAATACTTTTATTGGTTTACCATTAATTATAGCATCTGTAAAAAGAAACATAGCCATGTCTGGCCTTCCCCAAGGCCCATAAACCGTAAAGAACCGCAGGCCTGTAGTGGGGATATTAAACAAATGACTGTAAGTATGGGCCATTAATTCGTTGCTTTTTTTGGTTGCAGCATATAAACTAATTGGATGGTCTACATTATCATCTGTTGAAAAGGGGATTTCTTTGTTCAATCCATAAACGCTAGAACTACTGGCGTACACTAAATGTTTAATATTGAAATTCCTACAACATTCAAGGATATTTAAAAATCCAACTAGATTGGAATCGACATATGATTCAGGATTTTCTAGACTATATCTAACTCCCGCTTGAGCAGCTAGATTACAAACTATGTCAAATTTTTCAGTTTCAAAAAGTTTAGGCAAGTCCTCACGGTTTTCTACATTCATACGTACAAATGAAAATTGTTCATTTTTTTCACTTTTGCATAAATTATTAAAGTTTGAGGCCTGATCTTGATTTATACCTAATTCCTCTAGTCGGTCATATTTTAAATTGACATCGTAATAATCATTAATATTATCAAGACCGACAACATAATGACCGTTAGTTAATAAAACTTTTGAAGTATAGAAGCCAATAAATCCAGCGGCTCCGGTTACAAGTATTTTCATGTTTATAATATGATTAAATATATTTATGTCAGAAATCTGATTGTTTTCATAAAGAATAACATTATCTAAGGCAAAGATGTAAAATTCAAATGATAAAGAATTAAATAAATGATAAATATTCTGTTTTATTATTGAGAATTATAATATTGAAAACCCTATATTTAATTTTGTTTTTTTTATGACTAAAACCTCTATTAAATCGATAAAAAAAATATTATTAAGGTAAGAAATGATGAAAATTATAATCTTCTTTTCGATAGTCATTTTATATTATGAAATTAACAGATGTCGTTAAAACAAGGGCATTTAATAGGTCTTTTTTAAAAGAGATAAAAACGTTCTGTTCTTCTGTTTTGGAACGGTTTTCCGGGTTGATCATACTTGATTTCTATGAAGAGGACATTGAATAATAAATAAGGCTTTTAGTTACGAGGTTTGTGCATTTGTATTGTGGTTAGATATTTCTGTATCATCATTATTTAATATTTCAATTCTCAAAATGAAATGTATTTTTTATGTAATGACAAGTTGTAATCCAAGAAAAGATTGATGTTTCAGAAGTGATCTTGACAGGTGTTTGAGATTTTTTCGAATTCTGCTTTTAAGGATAGGAAAAGGGCTACTGCTTTGTTTTTCAAAAAATCTACTTTTTATTTATTCAATATTTTCCTAAGGCATTACGTATTTTACGCATAGTTTCCCGTGTATTATGTGAATATTTAATTATCCGGATAACACTTAAAATAATTTATCCTAAATTGTTATTAATAAAAAGGATTACTGCTAATCTGTTTTATAAAAGGTATTTTGAATATTTTCTTTGACAGAAAAAAAGGATATATTTATGCTGTAAATCATTTTTTATTTATAATTATTACAAATAATAGATTAAACGCACATAATACAGTTGAAATGCATTAATGTCTTAATTTTTGTTTGCAATAATCGATAAAAAGTAAAAAAAGACGTTGTTTGTTTTTAAAATAATTTGAAGCTTATATATTTGTTACCCCCAACAAATCTATAACGAATGCAAAACCTACATTTAAAACCAAAAATTTTGATTATCGTATTATTTTTTTTAGCCCTATTACCTTCATGCAATAATGAAGAGTTATTCATTGATGAATCATATGTTCTTGCCAATGAAAAAAACGATGAGGAGGATTCTGATGGAAATGAAGATACCGATGGAAATGAAGATGCTGATGAATCTTCGCTAATTGAAGTTAATGATTATGCAAGTAGAACTCGTGAAAATATATCAGTGGATTTGTTTTTATATTCTAATGATTTGAACATGCCTAAGTCAATAACGTTTTCAGGAAGTAAACCTAGCAATGGAAAAATTGTTTTAAGTGATAATAATACCCCTGAAGATTTTATGGATGATTTTGTTACTTATACACCTGATCCAAGTTATTCTGGCATGGACACTTTTGAGTATACCGTATGTGATGCCACAAATTCAGAGAATTGTGGTTCGGCCATAGTTACAATTACCGTAGATGCTATGGATCGTGAATCAGTTTTAAAGGCATTTCCTAATGCCTATGGAGGTGGTGCTGAAAGTATTGGAGGACGTGGAAAGGTTTTATGCATAGTAAATACATTAGATTATGATACGCCGTTAACTTATCACCGTTCGAATGGTTCAAATGATGAATACTATACGGGGGGGCTTAAAGAGGCCATTACAAATAAAAATGTGGGCCATATTGTTTTTAATGTGTCGGGAAATATTAAATTACCAATTGGAGGGGCGTCATTTTCGGGAGTCTCTAATAAAACTATTTATGGGCAATCTGCCCCAAAGGGAGGAATTACTATAACAGGAGGGAGGTTTAAATTTGATTATACGTCAGGTGATAATCATGATTTAACATTCAGATATTTTAGATCCAGACCTGTTCTTTCAAGATACGGATATACTCCAGATGTTGCTTTTAAAACAGATTTTAGATTAGAATCGGGAAAATCAGCAGGCGGTGTGGGTGATGATGCCTATACTTGGGCTTTTCTATTCACTGGAGGAGAGAAAATAATAGTAGACCATTGCTCAGCTTCTTTTGCATCCGACAAAAACATGGGAGGCTTTATTTGGGATACATCTGATATAATGCAGAATTGGACTTTTAGTAATAATATGGTGGCCGATGGAGGAACAAACATGTATTTTGCGCAAAACGATGATGGTAGTGGTTCTCATAATGTACCTGATAATATATCAGTTATCAATAATATTATGACCTCAGCAAATAGAAATCCAAACATGGCTTATGGTGGTTATGGGGAAATAATGAATAATGTTATATTTGATGTGCCTTATAAATATACAACTGCTTTTTGGAATCTTAAACTAAACCATATAGGGAACTATTATACGGGTGAAAAGCAAGGGTCAGGAATAAATTCTAGTTTTGCTAGAAATAGAATCATAAGTGCTGGCACCTCTTCTACTGAACCAGATTCGAGGCCTTCAATATACACTGATGGTAATTATCTAAAAAGAAGTGATAATTCCATAGTTCTGGATGGTAATCCTGCTAATAATGATAGAGTGTTGTGGAGTAATTATATAGATAAGTTTACTTCTCCACCTAAATTTGGAGGGCAATCTCAATTCTTTACAAACACTCCACATACTAATTCTATTACACACAAATACGTTGCTGTTTCTGCTACAAATGCCTTTAGGAATTTGATAAACGAAGGAGATGTTGGTGCCTCTAAATATTTAGATGATAATGGTCTGGTTCAAGTTTTTAGAGATTCTTTTGATGCTTCACAATTGAATTATGTAGAAAATAATGATGTTAGTTATAAGGGTAAGCAAGCTAGTAATTGGGTGTTGCCTATTCTTCCAAAAAACACAAGACCAGAATCCTATGACACGGATAATGATGGCATGGCCGATGCATGGGAAATGAGGACCTTTGGTAATTTAGAACAAAGCTATAGAGGGGACTTTAATGGTGACGGTTATGATAACCTAGAAACCTATCTAAATCAGGTTGATAAATAATTTACTAATCTTTAGTTTAGCGATTATTCAAAACTTATGTTTTCGTAGATAGGATATATCGGTAATTCAAGGAATTTATTTGATTATAACTTATTGATAGTGCATATTTGGGCAATTTTAAAATAATATATTCTAAATTAAAATATGTATTTCAATTCATTTGAATTTTTAGTTTTTCTTCCTTCAGTTTTTATTGTTTATTGGTTTATTGTTAATAGAAATTTGAATATCCAAAATCTACTAGTTGTATTTGCTAGTTATTTATTTTATGGTTGGTGGGATTGGCGTTTTTTATCACTCATTATTTTTAGCTCGCTTTTAGATTATAGCATAGGATTGAAACTAAAAAAGGAAGAAAAGCAATCTAAAAGAAAGATGTTGCTGTGGTTGAGCATTTTTGTTAATCTAGGTTTTTTAGGTTTTTTTAAATATTATAATTTTTTTATAGATAGTTTTATAAATACTTTTAAATTTTTTGATGCAGAAATAAAGTTTAATACTCTAAATATTATACTTCCTGTAGGTATTAGCTTTTATACATTTCAAACGCTGAGTTATACAATAGATGTTTATAAAAAAAAATTAGAACCAACGCAAAATTTAATTTCATTTCTTGCGTTTGTAAGTTTTTTTCCTCAACTAGTAGCTGGTCCTATAGAAAGAGCAACTAATTTATTACCACAATTTTATAAGAAGAGAACGTTTAACTATATGTCCGCTGTAGACGGTTGCAGGCAAATATTATGGGGATTATTTAAAAAAATCGTAATAGCAGATAATTGTGCCAAATATGCTAATTTAATATTCAATGATTATGAAAATTATTCAGGAAGTGTTTTATTTATGGGAGCATTTTTCTTTGCTTTTCAAATATATGGTGACTTTTCTGGTTATTCAGATATTGCCATTGGCGTTTCAAGATTATTTGGTTTTAATCTAAAAAGGAATTTTGCTTTTCCTTATTTTTCAAGAGACATAGCTGAGTTTTGGAGACGTTGGCATATTTCTTTGTCAACTTGGTTTCGAGATTATTTATATATTCCTTTAGGGGGAAGTCGAGGTGGCTTATGGATGAAAATTAGAAACACTTTAATTATTTTTATGGTTAGTGGGTTTTGGCATGGTGCAAATTGGACCTTTGTGATCTGGGGGTTTTTAAATGCTTTATATTTTTTACCTCTTCTGCTAACAAATAGAAATAGAATTAATACTGATATAATTGCACAAGGTTATTACTTTCCTAAGATCAAAGAGTTTTTTCAAATGATGATTACTTTTTTTATAACTCTAATAGCCTGGGTGTTTTTTAGATCAAATTCTGTTGAACAGGCATTTTATTTTCTCGGTCATATGTTTTCTAAATCATTGTTCTCTATTCCAGAAATTTTTCCAATTCACATTGTTTTTTTGGTAGTCATATTCGTGATAACAGAGTGGTTAGGAAGAACAGGAGAGTACGCTATTGATCGTATTGATTTTCTAAATAGGCCAATAAGGTGGTCCCTTTATATTATTTTGATTTTACTCATGTTTAAATTTACGGGCGAAGAACAAGCATTCATTTATTTTCAGTTTTAACTATGATTAAGTTTCTAAAAAATATTTTGATTTTTCTTATTTTATCATTATTAGTGGGTGAGGTAATTGTAAGAGTAACGCATTCAGTGTCTGATATTCCTCATCGTAAAATCGATAAATTTGGAATACAAAAACATATCCCTTTTCAAACTGGGTTTTGGTTAGGAGGTGGACATAAATGGACTATTAATAAACTTGGATGGCCGGGGGATTTACCCAGAAATTTTGACAATTTAATTACTATTATTGGGGATTCTTTTGTGGAAAATTTAATGAATCCTGATGATTGTAGACAATCAGTTTTGCTAAAAGAACAACTTGTTAAGTACAATTTTATGGAAGCAGGAAGGTCTGGTGTGTCTTTTATTGAAGCATTTGAAATTTCAAAAAGCATTGACACTTTGAACCCTAAACTTAGCCTAATTTACGTAAATACAAATGATTTTTTTGAAAGTATTAAAGAAATTAGAGAAAGGCCAAGTATAACTCAGTGGAGTATTGAAACGAACAAAATTGTTTCAGGAAAAATAAAATCTCCAGGATTAAAAAAAATATTATATAATTGGAAATTGTTATACTACTTGTACACTAATTTTAAGACTACGCCTTCAAAGAGTAAAAAAAATATAAACAAACAAGATGCAACTAAGTTAATTGATTTAAAGTTTGAGGAAGAAATTTTAGCATTATTAAAGTATACTAAAAATAATCATAATATGAATAATAATATTTTAGTTTTTCATCCTAATACGAACCAAAAACTAATTGATATGTGTATTAAGGAAGGTTTTAGAACAATGTGTTTAAGATCAAAGAATTATAAAAGTTGGTGTTTTGACTATGATAAACATTGGACTTGCTTTGGTCATCGGCAAGCCGCCCAGCAAGTTTCTGTTTATTTGAAAAACCATGAATTCGATACTTTAAAGAAATAGAATAACCTGTGTAGGGTCATATTCTGAAGAACCAAATTCAATGTTTTAAAATTATAGCAGCTGTACTTGTCTTCAATAAAAGTTTTAACATTTTGACCTTTAATGAAAACTATGTTTAAAATAATGTGGTTTTATGTAGTAATTACATTAATGAAATTAAGTCTCCTGTTGAATTAGGTGGGTGTGCAATTCTTTAAGATTCTTCGTATTCAAATTGGATAGATCTAGGTTTAACTAATGATTAAATTAATTAGAACTTAGAAGGTAATGTAAATACTTTGAATTTTTCAAAGTATTTACAGGAGTTATCTTTTATTAAAAAAACAATAAAAATATATCTCTAAGGTATTAATGAAAAATCAGATTATATTATACGCAAGAATCTCATTGATATCACATTTATTTGTCTTTATGATTTTAATTGAAATAACTCAAGTCCAGATTTATCCTTGCTTTTAGTTTGTTATAAATCATAATTTTTTAATTAAATAATTCTTAAAATTATTAATATTTTTTACACTTTATTCTTGGTGTTAAAAAAAATAATAAATTATTCAGGCTCACGAAGTAATATGTAGTATTTTTTTGAGTTAAGGATGGTGTTTTAGGGATTTAGATAAAAATCAAAATATTGGGGATGAAGTATAAACTTAAATGTGTTTAACCGACAGTATTAAATCGTTTATCGAAATATAGGTATTCGAGAGCCTTATTATGAAAACAATTAATAACTTCACCAGAGTTTGAAGATTCCATTGATAGATAGTATTTTGGTTGTGCTGGTTGTTATATAAAATTATTTTTGACTCTTTATTTGGTATAATAATATTTGGCATAACTGAATAATTAAAATTTTTACGAGGCATTTCATTTACTATAAACTACATAATATAGGGCACATATAGATTTATAGAAGTCGACTTATCATTATTAATTAATGTTAACAAGTTTGTTAGCATTTTATAGTGTGTTTTTTTTTTTATAAAAAGTGGATTTGTGTATTTTGTTTATATTTGCAGAATTATTTTAAAATCTCTCATGAAAACTACAATTAAATTAGCACTTTTTTTTACTGTGCTTATCAGCACGTTACAACTCAACGCTCAGTCTATTAAAGCTTCTTCATTCGGTTTCAATGCTACCGATGCTACTGATGCTTTTAGAGAGGCCATCGAGGCAGATTACGATACGATTATTATTGACAAACAAGCTTCCGATTGGAATGTAAAGCCCAACAAGTTTTTTAATATCGAAGACAAAGTAATTATTTTTGAACCTGGTGTCGTTTTAAGGGCTTTACCAAATGAATTTAGCGCAGGTAATAACTGTCTCTTTTGGCATGTTTACCCGAAAAATTTAACGATAATAGGCTATGGTGCGGAGTTTATTATGAATAAATATGAGCTAGACTTGCCAGACACAGTGAAAAGTGAGTATCGACATGCTATTTCGATTATAGGTGGAGATAATATTACTATAAAAGGTCTGAACATAAAGGATGCATGTGGAGATGGTATATATATAGGCTCAGGGCCTGACATGGAAACTGATTATTCCCAAAACATCTACCTTGAGGACATAAAAATCACCAATGCATACAGGATGGGGCTGACTATTATTTCTGTAGAGAATTTTTATGCAAAAAATTGTTTCATTACAGAAACCAAAGGTACTTTACCAGAGGCTGGATTAGGTATTGAACCCAATACTGCAAATCAAAGGCTAGTGAATGTTAATTTTGAAAATTGTTCCTTCACTAATAATAATCATTCAGGGATATTTCTTTCTTTGCAAAATATAGATGGTAATTCCCCTCCCATGAGTATTAATTTTAGAGATTGTTATTTAACAAATAATCATGATTATACTAATAAATATACCGCTACTGAAATACAATTAGGATCAAGTAGGAATTGGGAAAATCCTATAAAGGGTTTTGTTAATTTCGAAAGGGTTCTCATAGAAAATAGTCAGTGGAGGGCTGTTACTTCCAAAAAGGGAAGTGATGCATATCATACCACTTTTAAAGACTGTATTTTTAAGGATATTGCTCAAAATACAGAAAGACAATACAATCCAATTTATTTAGAAACGGCTGGTGATGGAACCGGTAAAAATAGGGGTCATTTTATAGGTGGTTTTGATTTTGATAATGTATTAATTTCATATACTTCCGATAAGCCATTTTTGCAAGCTGGTTATTTCAGTGGTAAAGGTGTAAATGATATTGTGGGTAGTTTTAAAGTAATCAATCCAAAAATTAATGTTGATCCGCTCTATATAGGAACTTCAAAAGACATAGATGTTGATTTTTCCTATGACATTGTTTCAAAACTGCCATTGTCTGAAGTATCCTTTAGTAAGAAAAATAACATTGCTATTGAATCGATAGGAAAGCCTATAGAATATGAAGTAAACAGGTCGGGGTCAACTACCTTTCCTCTGGCTGTGAGCTACGATATTCAGGGTGAAGCCATTTCTGGAGATGATTTTGGTTTGCTTTCAAAATCAATAATAATTCCTTCTAATGCTTCTGTTAATCCAATGGAGATATATCCAAGAAAAGATGGGGTTTCGGAAAATGTTGAGAACTTCTCTTTAAGTCTACAACCGAGTTCCCATTACACAATAAGTAGTGAAAACGAATTGTTTTTTCAAATACACGACGAATCAGGAGCAGAAGTCCCCGAAGAAGAAATTGAACTACCGTTGCGTATTAATGCTGGAGGAGCAACAGCTATTTATCAAGGAGAGACGTTTGTTGGAGATAGGTTTTTTCAAGGTGGAGATTCTTTTGTAAACTCAAGTACTGTTTTAGCTGAGTTATACCAGTCAGAACGTAGTTCAGATGATTCTGTTTTTAATTATAACATTCCATTACCTGATGGGACATACGAAATAACCCTTCATTTTGCCGAAATATATTGGGGAGCTACCGGGGGGGCATCCGCTGACATAGGCAAACGAGTGTTTGATGTTGAGATAGAAGGTGATAGTGTATTGAATAATTTTGATTTAAATAACGAAATTGGACCTGAGACTGCAATAACTAAGACCTTTAAGGTAAAAGTTTTTGATGGGGAATTAAACATGAAATTTCATACCCTAGGTGAAGATGGTGTCGATCAACCGAAACTTTCGGCTTTTGAGATTTCTGAGGAAGTGCCTGAAACGCCATCAACGTCCTTACCACTCAGAATTAATTCTGGCGGGCCAACAATTGAGGTTCAAGGAGATACTTTTATCGCTGATGAGTATTTTGTGGGAGGACAGTCTTATGAGAATGTACAAGCTAAAGTATCGAACTTGTATAAGACTGAGCGTAGTTCAGATGAAGCTATTTTTAATTATAATATTCCTTTAGCAAATGGTACGTATGAGTTAAAATTGCATTTTGCAGAGATTTATTGGGGTGCTACCGGCGGTGGTTCAGGAGGTGTGAGTGACCGAATCTTTGATGTTAATATAGAAGGTGTAACTGAGCTAAACAACTATGATATTATTAAAGAAGTTGGAACAGAAACTGTGATAATTAAGACCTTTAATATAATAGTTTCCGATGGAGAATTAAATATGACTTTTGAGTCACAAGGATCAGATGGAACGGATCAACCTAAACTTTCTGCAATTGAAATTCTAGAGAAATCAGAAATACAAGATTTTGATTTGCGCATAAATGCCGGGGGACCTACCGTAGATTTTAAGGGAGAAACTTTTATAGCTGATCAGTACTTTTCGGGTGGTCAGACTTATGAGAATACTAACGCCACTGTGGCTAGCTTATATCAAACGGAGCGTAGTTCCGATGAGGCCTTTTTTAGCTATGACATACCATTAGAAAATGGGACTTATGATGTTACCCTACATTTAGCTGAGATTTACTGGGGAGCTAATGGCGGTGGGACAGGAGCTACTGGAGTACGTATATTTGATGCCGACATAGAAGGAGTTACAGTACTTAACGACTATGATATATATAAGGATGTTGGTTCTCAGACTGAGGTAACGAAGACCTTTACGGTCAATGTAACGGATGAAGTGTTAAATTTGACCTTTGATGCTTTGGAATCTGATCATGGAGATCAGCCAAAGGTTTCTGCTATAGAAATAACCGGAAAGGTTTCTAATGGTATAACTGGTATTGCGGCAGCTGGAGGTTCGAGTAATATTAAAATTTCAAATGAAACACGGCCTTCCAATTTGGAAAAAAACAATAATATTAAAACTATTAATGAAGTTCAAGAAATTGTTGTTTTTCCTAATCCTACATCCGATAGGCTAACAATAAAGGGAATTGATAATTTAAAAACGATTACAGTTTTTTCTTATTCAGGCCAGGTTTTGCAATCATTGCAAGTTTCTAACTACGAAACGACTTTAGATCTTAGTGGTTACCCTAGCGGAATTTATTTAGTTCAGGTTTTGGATAAGAATAAGATAAATAATTTTAAAGTGGTAAAAAAATAATAGATGAATTAAGGTATTTATTATTTTCTGATATAAATTATTTATAAGGACAAAAAACATTCAAAAAATATTTTGAATGTTTTTTTTTGTATTTGAATGTCCAATCAGGAAATGTTATTTATTGAAGTTTTTTAATGATTTTTACATAATTGTAATTTAAGGGTATAAATGTTTTTAAGGCTATTCATGCACTATACCTTTACTATTTTTTTGCTTTTTATCTGTTCTACTTGTATTAATAAAACCCGGTAAGTCTGTTTTAATTTTTACAATCCTATGGATAATATTAAATTTTGATTGTATTGTGTATGCATATAGCTAGTTCAATTTTTAATATGTTTTATTTAAGGGTGAAAACTGTTAGATAATATTTGAATTTAACCTGTAAGTTATTGTAATTAAGCACCTTTTTGGACCTAAACTGTAATGGTTATCTTTAGCGACTTATTTTACAATAACGGGTATCGATAAAAGACAAGGTCTTACAGGTATAGCACAGTTAGCTTGTATTTAACCGATTTTAAGGACTGTTTTGACGAAATAATCTTATTCAACTCTTGTTACATGAAAACAATGACTAAATTTACAACGTGCAAAACACAAAATTGAATTGATTAATAGCATGATTAGTTTAATTGTATTTATTGTTAAAAAATATAATTTATAAGAATCGAAACAAAGAAGCACAAACTTATAATTATATTGAAGTAAGAAGAAAATACAGTTTTTATCAAGTTGATTAATATAAAGTTCGTTTTGTTGTTATGATTAAGTCGAAATTTTTCAAAACATTTTATTACAATTGATGACATGGTTATGTAATCGTGATAAGATTGCTTTGCTTAAATTTTATTTCTAAAAGTAAAATAATGCTGACAAAAACTAAAATATACTTATCATCACCTCACATGGGTGGTTCAGAACAGAAATATGTATCTGAGGCTTTTCAAACGAATTGGATTGCTCCCTTAGGTCCTAATGTGGATGGATTTGAAAATGATATCAATGATTATTTGGGTGGCAATTGTTATACAGCAGCTTTAAGTTCAGGTACAGGCGCTATTCATTTAGCCTTAAAATTATTAGGTGTATCTAAAGGCGATGAAGTGCTTTGTCAAAGTTTTACTTTTTCTGCATCAGCTAATCCAATAATATATCTAGGTGCTAGTCCAGTTTTTATAGATAGTGAAAAACATACTTGGAATATTAGTCCAGAATTGATGGAAATTGCCATAAAGGATAGAATTGAAAAGTACAAGAAGCCAAAGGCCATAATTGCTGTCCATTTATACGGTATGCCATATATGTCAAATGAAATAAACCAAATTGCAAGAAAATATGATATTCCTGTAGTAGAGGATAGTGCAGAGGCTTTAGGTAGTAAGTATCATTCTATGAAATGTGGAACACTAGGTGATTTAGGAGTTTTATCTTTTAATGGTAATAAAATTATTACAACTTCTGGTGGCGGCGCTTTAATTTCAAAAAGTAGAGAACTTAAGGAAAAGGCTGTTTTTTTAGCAACTCAAGCACGGGACTCCGCGGCTCATTATGAGCATTCACATATTGGTTATAATTATAGATTGAGTAATGTTTTAGCCGGTATCGGAAGAGGGCAAATGGAGGTACTAGATGAAAGAGTAATGGCTAGAAGAAATAATTATAAATTTTATAAGGCGAACTTATCAAAATTTGATTCCATCGAATTTTTGGAGGAACCTGATGGATTCTATTCTAATCGATGGATCACATGCATCAAAACTAAGTCATTTGAAACTAGAGAACAAATTAGATTGGCTTTGCTTGATGATGATATTGAATCTAGACCTTTATGGAAACCTATGCATATGCAACCTGTATTTAAAGATGTCTTACATTTTACAAATGGTGTCTCTGAAGATTTGTTTAACAAAGGTCTTTGTTTGCCTAGTGGATCAAATTTAAAACAAGAAGAACTAAATAGAATTATTGACGTAATTGTTAAAACCCCAAACCTATGATAAAAATTTACTTTTCCCAACTTTCACAAAAATATGCTTCTAAATGGCTTGTTTTTGGTATTGACCTAAGTATAATGCTCTTAGCTTTTTTAACAGCTTACTTAATTCGGTTTAACTTTACTTTTAATTTTGATATTGAAAAATTCATAATTCAAGTCCCGTTTTTAATTGTTGTTTCATCATTTAGTTTTATCGCAATAGGGTCTTTTAAAAGTGTTATAAGACATACAGGTTTCACTGATATTGTCAATTTATTTAAATCCATTGCTTTGTTTTCAGCAATATGTGTAGCTTTTGTTTTATTGAATAGAACAGCTGGTTTTTTACCAGGATTTACTATTCCCTTATCTATAATTGTAATGCATTCAATTTTAAGTTTTGTTATTTTAGCAGCTAGTAGATTGGTGTTTAAAATAGGATTTAAATATTTGAAATTTAAATATGAAAAGACTAAGCGTGTTTTGATTTATGGTGCCGCAGATTCCGGTATTGTAACTTACAATGCCCTTGTTAGTAATACAAATACGATATTTCAAGTTGTTGCTTTTATAGATGACAATAAAAAGAAAGAAGGAAAAATAATAAACGGGATATCAATTTTGTCAAGTAAGCTTATAACTAACGATTACATTGAGAGAAATAGTATTGATGAAATTATAGTTGCTTCACAAACTATAGAAGCTAAACGGTTATTGTTATTGGTAGATAGACTCGGGGAATCTGATGTGAAAATCACTAAAATTCCGGCTATGGAGCAATGGATTAAAGGTGAATTAAGTACCAAACAAATCAAGAAAGTTCAAATAGAAGATTTATTAGGACGCCAACCCATTGAGATTGACAACCCAAATTTAATAAGTGAATTTGCCGGAGAAACCGTTCTTGTTACTGGTGCTGCGGGATCTATTGGAAGTGAGTTGGTAAAACAAATTTCTAATTTTAATGTTAAACATTTAATTTTGGTGGATCAAGCTGAATCTCCATTATATGATGTTCAACAAGAATTAAGACGCGATGGAAAGCAAAATTTCAAAGCTATTGTTGCTGATTTAAGAGACGGATTAAGAATAGATGCTATTTTTCAGAAGCACAAACCAACTATGGTATTCCATGCGGCAGCCTATAAACATGTACCACTAATGGAAGAAACGCCTTATGAAGCGATAAAAATAAATGTGAATGGAACAAAGTTGTTGGCAGATACCGCTTCTCGATATAATGTAAGGAAGTTTGTATTTGTTTCTACAGATAAAGCGGTTAACCCGACTAGTGTAATGGGGGCAACCAAGCGTATTGCAGAAATGTATATTAGTTGTTTACAAAAAGAAAGTAAGACTAAATTTATAACAACAAGATTTGGTAATGTTTTAGGGTCGAATGGTTCTGTTATTCCTTTGTTTAAAAAACAAATTGAAACAGGAGGACCATTAACGGTAACACATCAAGATATAACTAGGTATTTCATGACTATTCCGGAAGCTTCTCAACTAGTTCTTGAGGCTGGAACTATGGGTAAAGGTGGAGAAATCTTTATATTTGATATGGGTGAGTCTGTAAAGATTTTTGAATTAGCGCAGAATATGATTAAGCTTTCAGGTTTAAGATACCCTGAAGATATTGATATTAAAATAACTGGTTTGAGACCAGGAGAAAAACTATACGAAGAGTTGTTGGCTAACGGTGAGAATACCTTATCTACATATCACAAGAAAATCCTGATTAGTAAGACTAGAGACTTGGAGTATGCTAAAGTCAAGTCTAGTATAGAGGAATTGTGTTTAACTAATCGTTTTCAAAACAATAATATTGTAATGAAAATGAAAAGTTTAATTCCAGAATACAAATCTAATAATTCTCAATATGAAAAATTTGATTCACGTGTGAAAGCTTATAAAAAAGCGAAAGGAGTTTTAAATAAAACTACCAAAGCTAACAGTCGAATATAAATCAAAGTATTTATAGCCGTTATTTTAACGAAATCATATATATTTGACATATTAGTATTCTGTTATGTGTAATATCCCTCCCCAAATAGTTTAAAAAATGAATAAAATATTTATAACAAAGTATTTTAAATTTTGTATTATTTTACTTTCAGCCTTTTTGGCTTCATGTGGTTCTTCAGAAGAAGTGGTATACTTTCAAAATGCTGAAAATTTTGAAACAACAGTTGAAACGAATTCTTTTACTCCTCTATTCAAGGTAAATGATGTCATAAGTATCTTTGTATCTACCTTGGATCTTTCTGCTGTCGAGGCGTTTAATTTAAGGAAAGGACAATCAAATACTGGAAGGTTAGAATATGTTGATTATCTAATTGATGAGGAGGGAAACATTGATTATCCTGTTTTAGGTAAGATAAAGCTTTTAGGTCTTAGTGTCGAAGAGGCCAAAGAATTATTGAAAGATAAGCTTTCTGACTATCTTAAGGATCCAGTAATTAATATTCGGATTTTGAATTTCAATATTTCTGTACTTGGTGAGGTCAATAAACCGGGCAATTATGCTGTGGCTGGAGGTAGAATGACGCTATTACAAGCCATTTCCTTAGCAGGAGATTTAAAGATAAAGGCCAGAAGAGATAACGTTTTGGTAATTAGAGATTTTAATGGGACTAAAACATATACTCGAGTTGACTTGAGAACTAAGGAGTTGTTTAATTCACCAGTTTATTATTTAACACAAAATGATGTGGTGTATATAGAACCTAATAAATCTGCGATTACTGCTTCATATATGGATAGTAGAACTGCCGTAATTGTTTCGTTTATATCCTTGCTTATAACTTCAGCTGTAATAATTTACACTAGAAATTAATAATTTTAAATTACTTTTTACGCACATCCCTGCCTTAATCTATAAAATAGTATGAGACATTTAAACCAAGAAAAGTTTGATTTAAAAAAAACTCTTAAGCCTTATGCGAGACAATGGAAATGGTTTGTTTTAAGTTGTTTTGTTTTCATAGTATTGGCTTTCTTTAAATTAAGGTATTCCACCCCAGAATACAATGCAAATGCAAAGATAATGCTAACTATGGAAGATGCATCATCTACCCCAGCTGGCGCATTATTGCAGGATTTAGGAAAAGGTAATGTAACGGCTCGTAAGGCTCTTGAAGATGAAATTGAAATATTGCAGTCAAGAAAATTGATGAAAGGTGTTATTGAGAAATTGGATTTGAATATTCAATATTCTCTTACAGGTAGATTGCACGATACACATTTTTTTCCGAATTCAAAAGCACCCGTTAGTGTAAGTTTTATAGAATCCGATTCAATCATAAATCAAAGTCAATTTAGTTTTGATTTAGCTGTAACCTCCAATACAACTTTTAATTTTATTTATGCTCCTTATAATGGATCCGAAGAAATTGTTAAAAAAAGTTCTTTTGGTAACAGTATTTCTACTCCCATAGGTGATATTGTGATTACACCAAATACTGAAAATATTATAAGTTTAAAGGAAAAATTAGTTCATGTTAACATATTACCAGTAGAAAATTTAGCAGCAGCATTTCAATTTAAGATTGGTATTACTGCAGCAGACGAGTTTTCTAAAGTCATCAATTTATCTTTGAATGATTATTCTATTGTACGTGCCAAAGCGGTATTAAACACGCTCATAGATGAATACAATAGAGTTGGAATAGAAGAAAAGACCTTAGTGGCTACCAATACAGCAGATTTTATTGACAAAAGAATAAATTTGATTTCAAGTGATTTGTCCGCTGTTGATGATGAAGTAGAGCAGTTTAAAACAGGAAATAAATTAACGGATATCACCTCAGAAGCAGATATATATATTAGGACTAATTCTGAAACAGAACAGCAACTGGCTGCTAGTAGGACAGAATTAAATATGGTGAATTACATGAGGGCACAAATTGATGATAATGTTTCTGAGCGTATTCCATTTAATGTGGGTTTGAGTAATGCCTCAATAAACAATATGGCTGTCCGATATAATCAACTTTTAGATGATAGAGAGCGTCTATTAAAAAGCTCAAATGAAAAAAACCCCATCATTGTTAATTTGGATCAAGAAATTAATAATTTGAAAGCAGGACTTCATCAAGCTTTAGATAATTCAGCCGAAACAGTTCAACTGAGGATACGTAGTCTACAAAATCAATCTGCGCGATTAAGTTCTAAAATTTTTTCAGTACCAGGTCAAGTTAGAAAATCAAGAGATATAGAACGGGAACAGGGTATTAAAGAATCGCTGTATCTATTTCTATTACAAAAACGAGAAGAAGCTACAATATCATTAAGATCTTCAGCGGCTAATGCAAAAATTATCGATATGGCTCATTCTAGCGGGATACCAGTGTCTCCAAAAGTTAAGATAGTTTATCTAGCAGCCATTATATTTGGATTATGTATTCCTTTTGGATTTATTTATGTTAATAGTTTACTTGATACTAAGATTCATAATAGAGAAGATATAGAAGGAGCTCTTAAAAACTTACACATACTTGGTGAAATTCCTAAACTTGCCTCTAAAGAAGTTAAACTAATAAAGCGCAACGATAGATCTGTTTTATCAGAGTCCTTTAGAATTATAAGAACTAATTTCAGACATATTAGTAGAAGTCATGCCGAGGCTAAAAAATACAAGAATATAATTTTTGTTACTTCTACCATAAATGGTGAAGGAAAATCTTTTACTAGTGTAAATACAGCTCTTACAATTTCAAATACCGGTAAAAAGGTATTATTAATTGGTGCTGATTTGAGAAACCCTCAAATATTATCATCTTTAAAGAGTACTATAAAAAAGGAGAAGTTTTCAAAAATAGGGTTGTCGGAATACCTTAGTGATAATACTTACCAATTGAAGGACGCTATTACTTCACATTCTATAAATGATTTACAATTAGATATTTTACCCTCAGGAAGTATTCCTCCAAATCCGGCAGAATTACTTTTGAGTGATAAGATTAAAGAATTGTTTGATACAGTTTCGGAAGAATATGATTATGTGGTTGTAGATACTGCTCCTTCCATGATGGTCACGGATACTTTGCTAATAAGTGAGTATGCCGCTTATACCATGTATGTGATTCGAGCAGATTATACTGAAAAGCCACTTTTGAATTTTGCTAAAGAGTTACATGCTGATAAAAAGTTGAACAATATGATGGTTGTAGTCAATGATGTAAAGCAATCAAATTTTGGATATGGCGGTAAGTACGGATATTATGAAAATACTGGAAAAAGAACTTTTTTTGGACGTTTAAAAAAGTACATGTCATAACGAAATAAAATAGAATATTAGGATTAGGATTAATAAAAAAAGAGCCAAAATGATTTTAATCATTTTGGCTCTTTTTTTGTGGCACTACTGCAATTAGAATTTTATCATTTTAAAGCATAAAAATTAAAAGCATCAATAATTACTTCTTCGGGAACAATACAGTCTATTTTACACTTTCCTATTGATTCTAAAAGCACAAAATTAATATTTCCGTGATTATTTTTCTTGTCATATTTAAGCAAGTCAATAATACTTGCATAATCATTTTTATCTATATTAGTATGACCATAATAATTTGTAAATAAATCTTTTATGGCTAAAGTTGATTCTTTAGGAAATCCGACTAATTCTGTCGAAATATAACAAGCCAAAATCATTCCAATAATGATGGCCTCACCATGCAGTAAGGTCGGTTTTTTAGGGTCACTTAAATAAAAAGATTCTATAGCATGGCCAAGAGTATGACCAAAATTTAATGTTTTACGCAATCCATTTTCAAAAGGATCTTGAAGCACAACATTTTTTTTAATGATTACGGATTCATAAATCAGTTCATCTAAATCATCTAAAGAAAGTTTAGAAAGATCAAGAAATTTATTCCAATAAGATTCTCCAGTTATTAAACCATGTTTCAACATTTCAGCTAAACCAGAACGCATTTGATTTACCGGTAAAGAGTTGAGAAAACGTGTTTCAATAAGTACTAAATCTGGATTGCTTATAACACCTATTTGGTTTTTTAAAACGCCCAAATCGACACCAGTTTTTCCTCCTACAGATGCATCAACCATAGACAATAGTGTTGTAGGTACGTTTACGTATGCAATACCTCTTTTAAATGTACAAGCAACAAAACCACCTAAATCTGTTATTACGCCACCGCCCACATTGATCATCAAACTTTTTCTGTCAGCATTTAATTCTGAGAGCGTATTCCAAACACCAACACAAGTATCTATATTTTTGTTTTCTTCTCCCGATTCAATTTCAATAATTTCAATAGCAACATTTGTTTCTATTTTATCTATAAAAATTGGTAAACAATGTTGATGTGTATTTTCATCAACTAATATGAAAATTTTTGAAAAATTATTTTTTTTAAGATGCTCATTTAAAGCATGATAGCATTTTTTGTTGAAATGAATGAAGCTATCATTCGCCGAAATAGAATCCATGATATTTTTTTTAATTTTGAGACTGTGAAATTAAGGAGATTTTGGATAAAATGATAACTTAGCAATAATTATATTTAGTAAAAATGAATACAGATTTAATATTTGATAATACTGAAATAGCCTTTACATTGAAGACGGATTCAGAATTAGAACGTGCTTATTTTTTGTTTAAAATGATTTCCATAGAACCTTTGGTAAGGATTGGGACAGCTGCAACAAATTTTGCTTTAAAAGCCCATCTCCCAATTGAGGGCTTAATTAGGTCTACTGTTTTTGATCATTTTTGTGGAGGGGTAAATGAAGAAGATTGCTTATCTGTCATTGACAAGATGTATACTAAAGGCGTTAGTTCAGTCTTAGATTATTCTGTAGAAGGTAAGGATAATGAGAAAGAGTTTGATTCAGCCGTAAGTAAGGTTTTAAAAATTATTGATTTTGCAAAAGCGATTGAAGCCATTCCTATTGCGGTTTTTAAACCATCTGGTTTTGGAAGATTCAGTCTATATGAAAAAGTAAGTCAAGGTATTAATTTGACAAAGGATGAACAAAATGAATGGAACAGAGTTGTAGATAGGTTTGATAGGGTATGCCAAAAAGCAAAAACTATTGATGTAGCCGTGCTTATTGATGCCGAAGAGAGCTGGATTCAACCAGCTGCTGATGTACTTGTTACGCAGATGATGGCGAAGTATAATATTGAAAAACCGGTTGTTTATAATACCATTCAACTGTATAGACATGATCGATTACAATTTTTAGAAGAGGAGTATAAAAAGGCGAAAGCAGGTAATTATTTTCTCGGTTTCAAATTAGTTCGTGGTGCTTATATGGAAAAGGAGAATGAAAGAGCTAACGATAAAGGCTATGAATCTCCCATATGTGCTACAAAAGCACTTACCGATGAGAATTTCAATAATGGATTACATTATGTAATGGATCATTTAGATTGTATGTCCCTTTTTGCAGGAACACATAATGAAGATAGCTCCTACCTATTAATGGAATTAATGTCGGCAAAAGGTGTTTTAAATAATGATCCTAGGGTCTGGTTTGGGCAATTATATGGTATGAGTGACCATATTAGTTATAACTTAAGCCATCTTGGATATAATGTAGCCAAATACATGCCATTTGGACCTGTCAAGGATGTTATGCCATATTTAATACGCAGGGCTGAAGAGAATACATCTGTTGCCGGGCAAACAGGACGAGAATTGGCTCTGATTAGCGCTGAAAAAAAACGCAGAAAACAGCTATAAGGTTTTGTGAAAATTTTCTAAGATTGTTTTAACTTTAGAGTTTAAATCAAATGCAGTTATAGCTTCTAATTCGGAAAATTTAATAGCTTTCGACTCCATCTTTTTTTTGTGTTCGATAATTAATATATTTTTATTTATTGAAGGCTTCAAACTTTCATCTTCTGAAATTAGTTTTTCATGTAATTTCTCACCCATTCTTAGTCCAGTATACTTAAAATTTACTTTTGTATCAGGTTTTCCGTAATGCAATAAAACTCTATTTACAATATCTGTAATTTTAAGCGGTGCACCCATTTTCAAAATGAAAGTATCATTTTCTGTATGTTCGAAAGTCGATATCCTTAGAATTAAATCACAGGCAGATTGTTGAGTGATAAAAAACCTTGATACTTCTTTATCTGTAATCGTAATAGTGCGATTTGATTCTATTTGATTTTTTAGAACTTGTAAAAAGGAGCCATTCGATCCTATAATATTTCCACATCTTGCTATTGCAAAGAAAGTTTTGCTTTTAGAATTTAAAAATTTCAAATATTTCTCGCCAATGGCTTTTGTAATCCCCATAATACTAACAGGATCAACAGCTTTATCTGTAGAGACAAAAATAAATTTTTTAACCTTATGTTCTATTGATAAATCGGCAAGGAATTTTGTGCCAAAAACATTAGTTTTTATGGCCTCATGTGGGTTTTGTTCCATCAAAGGAACATGTTTATAGGCAGCAGTATGAAACACTAATGTAGGCCTATGCTTTTCAAAAAGACATTCCAATGCTTTGTAATCTGTAATGTTTAATATTATATATTCAATATTATTAGTATTGTGAAATTCTAAATCTTTAATTAGGGCATACATTGGTGATTCAGCAATATCTAAAAGGATAAGCTTTTTGAATTTACAATGTATGAGTTGTTTTGTAAGTCCCGAGCCAATAGTTCCTGCCGCTCCCGTAATAAGTATACTTTCATTTGAAAAGTCCAGATCATATATATGATTTTTTTGATCTAGTTTTGAGGAGAATACACCACAGTTGTTTATTAAATAGTCTATATGACTTGCGGTTGTATTATTCATTTAAATAAAGGTATCAATGCATTATAAATTTTAAAAACAAAATAAATCCTAATGTAAGTATATTTCAATTTTATGGCAAGCTTGTGGCTATTCTTATTTTGAAATTACTTTAAAAACTGTTTGGATTATGAGCTTTAAATCAAAAAGGAAACTTTGTTTTTTAATGTATTCTTTATTAAATTTTAGTTTATCAGGTATAATAGTTTCAATAAAAAGTTTTTCCGGGTCTTTAGCTGCCTTTAATAGTTCTACTTCATTTCGATATTTTAGAGAGGCTAATCCTGTAATACCAGGTCTCACCGTAAAAATTTCCATATCGCTTTTAGAATAGAAATTAACGTAGTGCCTTAATTCAGGTCTTGGTCCAACAAAGCTCATGTCTCCTTTAACCACATTAATCAATTGAGGGAATTCATCAATTTTGTAACGTCGTAAAAAGTAGCCAATTTTTGTAATACGGGAATCATGGTTTCCAATAGTAAGTAAGCCTTTTTTATCAGATTGAATACGCATAGTACGAAACTTATAGATTACAAAGTTTATATTGTTTTTACCAACGCGCTCCTGTTTAAAAAAAACAGGACCCTTTGAATCAAGTTTAATAAGTATGCTGATTATGAGTAGAATGGGTGATAACAGTGCTAAACCAAGTATTGAAAACACAAAGTCAAATACTCGTTTCAGCATTACTTTAAGATTTTAAAATCTGTAATGGTTGCAATACTATCGCAATTTTCAATAGTAATTAATAGGTTTTGCTCCTTTAATTGACCTTCTATCAAATAAATTCCGCAGGGCTTATTTCTTGGATCACTTTTTGAAAAATCAATATCACCTTTCTTCATGATAGAACGTATTAAGTTCGAATCAATAGATATGCTTTTAATAACCTTATTGGCATGATTTGTCGTTATAATTTTTTTAGAAGTAATATTCTTTAAAACTCTTGATTCTGGACCATAACTGCAAGATGTCTTTTTTCCGTTTAGAAAAAAGGCCAAAATAATTAATCCTAAGGAAAAGCCGCCAAGATAGTAACCTATACGCTGGATAAGTTTCATTTAATTGATTTAGGTACTTCTGTAATAATGAATATTAAAATATAAGTAAGTTAACATCACTATATTTTAAATCGAACCATTCACCAACAGATTTACTAGTTAAAATTCCGTGGTAAAAGTACAATCCATTTTTTAAACCTCTATCAAATCTTAAAGAATTTTCTATCCCGCCATCTTCTGCAATTTTAAGCAAATAAGGGGTAAATATATTACTAATGGAGATTGAAGCCGTTTTTGGATACCTAGCAAGAATATTAGGCACACAATAATGTACAACATTATGTTTAACGAATGTAGGGTCTTTATGGGTAGTTACCTCACTAGTATCAAAGCAACCACCCATATCTATACTTACATCTATAATGATGGCTCCTTTTTTCATATGTTCAACCATGGCTTCAGTGACAACAATAGGAGATCTGTTTGTACCTCGTACAGCACCAATTACCACATCACATCGTTTTAAGGCTTTTAATAAATTTTTTGGTTGAATTGTTGATGTGAAAAGTGTACGACCCAAATTAGTTTGAATCTGTCTTAGTTTAGTAATAGAATTGTCAAATACCTTAATTCCTGCACCAAGTCCAATAGCACTTCTTGCGGCATATTCTCCCACGGTTCCGGCCCCCAAAATAACCACTTCTAATGGAGGGACGCCACTAATATTTCCAAACATTAATCCGTTTCCATTTTTAGTTTCTGACAGTAATTCGGCAGCTATCAATACTGATGCAGTTCCTGCAATTTCGCTTAGTGACTTTACAGCGGGATAGCTACCATCAGTATCTCTAATAAATTCAAAAGCAAGCGCCGTAATACGTTTGGATGCTAACAATTCAAAATATTTCTTAGATTGGGTTTTTAATTGGAGCGCAGAGATTAATATGGTCTGTGGGTTAATTAGTTTTATCTGCTCAATAGTAGGTGGTTCTACTTTTAAGATGATCGGACATGAAAAAACCTTTGCTACATCTTTAGTTATTTCTGCTCCGGCTTCACTGTAGTCTACATCACTGAAACTAGCACCTTTACCGGCTCCTGATTCAAGCAATACTTTATGCCCATTGCTAACCAACGCGTAAACGGCATCAGGAGTTAAGCAGATTCTTTTTTCTTGAAAGGCTGTTTCTTTTGGTATTCCAATAAATAATTCTCCTTTTTTCTTAAATATCTCCAATGTTTCTTCTTGCGGAAGTAATTGTTGCTTGGTAAATGGAGAAAGAGGTTCTGACATGTGCAATCTTATTTAAAAAATTTAAATTACAAATAAATATTTGAAAGTAGAACCAAAGTTTTGAAAAATTAAACTTTCCTTAAATAATACTATTTTGTAGGAAAATAACCCATACAATATGTGGGTTTACAGTAGTAAAATTTCAATTAATTATTTTAATTTTGTTAACTACAATTGCTCCATGATCATTAGAATTATTTCTTGCTTAGTATTATTATGTTCATTCTTAAGTTTTTCTCAAGAATATAGCATAAGTGGTAAGCTTATTGACATAAATGATGAACCTATTGCATATGCCAATGTGGTGCTTTTGGATATGCAAGACTCTAATCCAATTTTTGGAACTACTACAAATGAGTCGGGTGATTTCACTGTTTCAAATATTAAGCCGGAAAAATATGAGATAAAAATCACTTATCTCGGTTTTAAACCGTTTACAAAAAACATCTTTGTTGATAATAATATCGATTTTGGGGAAATAGTTCTTGAAGAAAACCAGCAAGAACTAGAAGGCGTAATTGTTATAGCCAAAAGACCCACCGTAACGCGGTCTGTTGACAGGTTAGTCTTTAATGTAGAAAACTCTACACTTTCAAACAGTAATGTTCTTGACGTTCTTAAACATACGCCAGGGGTTATTGTGCATGATGGTTCCATAAAAATTAAACAGTCAAATGCTGTTGTGTATATGAATGATAAACGCGTTTATTTAACAGAGCAGGAAATTTTACAATTGTTAGAAGCAACTACAGCAAATAATATAAAATCCATTGAAGTTATAACTAATCCGCCTGCAAAATACGATGCAGAAGGTGGGGCTGTAATAAATATTAAAACAATTAAAAATATTGTTTCAGGATACAGGGGAAGTGTTACGGGGGATTATAAACAAGGTAGTGAATATCCAAAGTATTCTTTTGGAACAAGCCACTTTTTTAAGACTAAAAAACTAAATACTTATTTTAATTATAGTATAAGTCCAAGGAAGGATTTTAGGAATTTAAAAGATAAGGTTAATTTTATTGAGAACTCTGAAATTGTTTCGAGCTGGGATAGCGATTACAATAGAACGCGAGAAACCATAAATCAAAACATTAATGCAAGTATTGATTATGAGATTGACGATAGAAATACGCTTAGTTTTTCAACAAATATGTTATTAGCGCCGAATGAAGGCGGACGTAATGATGTTAATTCACTAACAGAAATATTTGATTCCAATAAGGTTTTGGATTCAACTTTTGAAACGATTAATAAGGCTGTTTATGAAACATTCAATTTAGCGTTCACTATAGATTATGTGCATCAATTAAAAAAAGAAGGCGAACAATTGTCTTTTAGTGCGCACCATACGAGTTATGATTATTCTAGGTTTCAAGATGTTGATACAGATTATGCTTTCCCAGACGGTACTTTAATAAGAAATAACAGGTTCCAAACAATATCAAGTCAAAATGTGAATTTATATACGGGTCAAGTAGATTATATATTACCCATAAGCAATAGCGAAAGTTTTGAGGCAGGGTTAAAATTTTCTAGCATAAATTCTGATGGTAGATTAAATCAATATACTGTTCAAAACCAATTAAGAAACGAGCGTATAGATGAAAGGGATATGTTTTTGTATGACGAAAAAAACTATGCCATGTATTCAAGTTATTCTAAAGATTGGGAGGCGTGGAGTCTAAAATTAGGTCTTCGTGGAGAATACACCGATTTAATAGGGAATTCACTTTCTACAGGAGTGACGAACAAAAATGATTATTTTAAACTTTTTCCATCGCTTTATGTTCAGCGGAATATCAATGAAAATAACCAAGTATATTTAAATTATAATAGGGGTATTTATAGACCAAAATATAATGAGTTAAATCCATTTGAATATTTTTTAAATGATAATACCATTTTATCTGGAAACCCAAACTTATTACCTCAAATAGATGATCAATTTATTTTAGGATATACCTTTAACCAAAATTATACTTTTGAGGTTTTTTATAGGTATGAGGATAACCCTAACATTGATTTTGTTTTTCAAGAAAATGATAATAGAATAATTAGGCATTCTTATGTGAATATAGATTATGCGATGTCATATGGCTTAGACTTCACAACATATGCTCCTATTAGCAAACATTGGAATCTATACATCCTATCTTCTATATTTTATAATGAAAATAATTTTTTCGTTCCTGATAATAATAACACATTAATTAAAAATGATAATTGGACCTTTTATGGGCAAGTGATAAATTATTTTAGCTTTCTAAGCGATAATAGTTTAACAGCCGATTTATCCTTAGTGTATATGTCTCCATATATAAATGGACCAAGAGTTATTAGTGAAAGAGCGGGAGTAGATTTAAAATTAAGAAAGAATCTATGGAACAATCGTGCCTCAGTTAGTGTAGGTGTTACTGATATTTTTAACACCCAGAATTTTTCAACAACATCAAAATATTTAAATCAAGATCTTTTCTCTGATTCCACTATGGAAAACAGAATGTTTACATTTGGATTTAATTACAAATTCGGAAATTTCAGATTAAATGAAAATAGGCGTAGTTCTGAAGTTAAAGAAAGAGATCGACTGAGTCAACCGAAATAAAGGTCGTTGTGGTGTTTTTTTTAATACACTTAAGTTTCTCAAGCATCCTTATTAAGTTAGGTTTTCCTATTCTTAGATACTGTCTACCTTAATTCACTTTCCTAATTTTAGAATCAGCTTTTAGCTTTTGATAGACAACTTGTGCATCGCCTTTATAAGTCAAAATACAATCTGCGTTAGCATCCAAATAAATACTTTTATTTACGGTTAAATTAGCGTCACAATCTGCTACCATTTTCAATTTTAAATCGTTTATAACTAAATCATAATCTGAAAGCTTTACATCTGCTGTTAGGTTTGCGTCTAAAAAATCAACCTGGCCATATAGGTCAGCCCTAACATCGGCTGATGCCTTAATTTTTAAATCATCAATATCCAATTCACCTGTAAAATAACTATCTGCAGACATGCTGATATATGCACTTTTCGATACTAAAGTGTTTTCTAAAGTTATTTTAGAATCGGCGGTAACTTTGAAGTTTTCAATTGAATTTGATTGTATGTATACGTTCAAAGTAGGGGAGCCTTTTACTTTTACATTATTCTTAAGTTTAACGGTTAATATATGATCGCGTATTTCTGCAATAATTAAGTGCTGTAAATTGGTATTGCCTTCAACTAGAATGGATTCTTCGGAATCAGAAAAAGTAATGAACGCATTAAATCCGTTTTCTATTTCAACGCTGTTATAATCCTCTACAGAAATATTTCTATGCGTAATTTGATCGTTTGGGGATACGTCTATTCGGTCTTCATGACATGAAAATATGGTGAAAATTAAAAGTGTAAGTATTAAAAATGGGCTGTTCGTTTTCATTATGATTGATTATTTGATGATGAAAGAATTATTCATTTATTCTAAGGTTTTTCAATTTTAAAAACCGGAATCCACTTAAAATTAATGGGCCTCCAAGAATTAGCTTCTGTATTTGACTTCAAAAAGACAATATTGTTTTTTGATACCACTTGTATCGTGTTTAATATGGCATTATTTCTCTTGGTTCTCATCTTTTATATTTTTTGTTTATATCGATTTCTACCCATGTTGAAAACACCAAGCTTAACACCAATTCCTACTGAAAAACCATTAATATTGTTAAGGCTATATTCTGGTCTAAAACTAAGGTTACTGGACATTCTATATTTTACACCTGCTTCAAGTTGAATGTACCGATTGATATTGTACAAAAGATTTACTCCTGGTTCAAAAACAAATACACCTTTCCATTCATCATCTTCTACGGTTACATCATCAAAAACATCTTCATTTAATAAACCTGCTGCACCACCTCCAATTAGTAATGGTATGGATAAATTAAATTTGGATTTACCAAAGAAAATAGGTTCTAAATGCAGGCCACCATAAAACCCAACCAAATCCTTGTTGGGGTTATCAGTTCCTAATTGATTTAAATCGGTATAAAACCCAGTGCCTACAAAACCAATCTCAAATTGTTGATTTGCCACATAAGCCACTTTAAGGCTGGAAATAAATGTATCCGCTTTATCTATTGTTCCATAATGCAAGCTTAAACCTAAGTATACGCCATGTACTGTGTTTTTTCGATCATTAAACTCAATATAGTCGGGTTCTGTCTCTTGCGCTATTAACAAGCTGATGCTGCTTATAAATGCTATTAAAAAAAGTGTGAAATACTGTTTCATTTGGTGTTCGTTTTTTGAAAGTAGTTATTAGTATAGACAACTTAATTATCAATAAGTTGCATATTTTCTGAATTATTTTAAAAATAATTATATAGAATGTAGAATTTTAGAGAAAGGTAGTAGACTAAACACCTATTTATGTATAAGTGAAGATAGATTATTCATCTAGTACAATAACACCTTTTTCTCCAATGAAAGTAATGCTTCCAAGTCCTTCAGTACCATAAGTTCCAGTAATTTCTCTGATCCTTTTGCCTTTATCAATGACATTATTTTGTAGGCTAGAAAAACTTTTTGGTAATCTAAGTACCCCTTGTTCTAGGTTGGCTTTAAGATTAAAGGAGGTGTCTTTAATATTAATATGAATGTCTGACGATTCTTGAGTTATATTGATTTCGGCATCCTTACTTACTATTTTATCCACTCGAAATTCGGCCACGCGCATTTTGAGATCTGCTTTATTACCGATGGAATCAATTTGAATATTGGAATATTTTAATTCGCCATGAAGGCTTTCAACCAAGCCAATTACGGCTTCATCTTTACTAGAGGTAAGTTCTAAATCTTTAATAGCTTCCAGTTCAATATTCGCTCCACTTGTATTAAGTAATAGGTTCTCAGATTGTTTAATATCAATATCACCATTTTTCAAACTAATAACACCGTAGCCAATAGAATTGCCTCGTAGTTTCCCAAATTTCATGTCAATTCTCGCATTTGCGATAGCATCATTTATCCATAAGTCACCATGTTCAACATTCGCTTTCAATTTTCCAGTCCAGTTATCTGTAAATACATCGCCAAACTTATTGGTCACATCAATTTCAGCATTAACTGGTAAATAAACCGTGTAGTTAATATCTAAATTACTTTTATCAAATTCAAAAGGGTTTACTTTGTTGAAATAATTAGAAAAAACACTTGAGCTTTTTTCTTTTATTAGAGTAGTTATACTTACAAAGTCTCCTGTGGATTTAATCTCGGGTACTATACGATCTAAAAGTGCCTTAGCGTTTTCCTTTTTCTTATCGGTTACGCTCACATCAATCGTAATAAGTACTTTATTCTCTGCCCAACCTGTTATGGTAATATTCCCATGTTTGTTATCTAAATGTAACTCGCCAGCATTGGTCATTTTAAATGTTTTTTCAATTGTTTTTGTTTGTGTTTCTTGCGAAACCAACGTGCTGCTTATCATGATGACGAACAGAAATGTTATTTTTTTATAAAATGTATACATCTTCATCATTTGTTATTTTAGAACTATTAATTTGCTTTAATAAGTTCTCTATTAATTCAATTCGCTTTTTGTAATTAATGACAATAGCTTCTAGAACGCGTTCATTGTCAATATTTTTCTTTAACTCCTCTATTAGTAAATCATATTCATTATCAAGGTCATCCATGAAGGATAAAAAATCCTTTTTTTGACTCGCGGTTAATTTGGGGGTGTTATTAATCAATTTTACTTGATAGGCTACTAATCCATTATAATGCGAATCTATATCCTGTAATTCTTGAGATATGAATTGGTTCTCATGAGAATTAGAGTTAGTAATCATATGATTGGCCAAAGTAAATACGCCTAAAGCTAATAATATAGAGGCAGCTACTTTAAAAACTGTTCTGTTCCATAACCTTATAACTTTTCTTTTTGGAGCTTGTTTTTCTAATCCAGACTCAATATTTGCCCAAAGCTTATCTTTGTTGGCCTTATGGACATCAAATGCACCTTTGTTCTCTTTTATATATTTTTCAAACTTGTCCATTATGACGCTTTTATTAGGTTTATTAATTTTTTCTTAGCTCGATGATACTGCGATTTGGAAGTAGAAGTAGAAATATCTAATATTTCAGAAATCTCAACATGATCATATCCCTCAACCAAATACAGGTTTATTATTTGCTGATACCCAGCAGGCAATAATGCTATACTTTTAATAATTTTTTTTATATCTAAAATTGATGTGTCCTCATCTTCAATATCAGTTTTTATATGATACATTTCTTTTTCAATCGAGACTACTGGTATTTTCTTCTTTTTTAATTGGTTAATACTCTTATTAACTACGATCCGTTTTAACCAGGACCCGAATGTACTTTCGTATCTAAAAGAGGCCATATTATTAAAAGCCTCAATAAAACTATCTTGTACTACATCCTCAGCATCTTCTTTCACTTTCATCATACGCATGCAAACATTATACATGGCATCCACGTACAGTTCATACAATTTATACTGCGAGACTCTATCACCCAACTTGCTTTTCTCTACAAGGTCTTTATGTGTGTATAAAATATTGGTTTCCAATTACAATTCGCTAGCTTTAAATTGTTTTAAAAATAGTTTTATTATTTCAGTTACTATTATAGACAAGAAAAAATATAAAGGGTTGCATTTAAAAAAAAATAATAGGAAAAAATGATACATATAATTAATTAGGAGTATAAAGATTACTTTAATCGGACTCGTCAATACGTAAAAAATCTTATATCATTTTGTGAATTATTTATTTCAAAGCTTTTCTTAAAAATCAGAGAGTATTTTACAAATACAGGATTATATACTTTATCTATTCTAAGAACACTAGAATTATACAGTATCAGATTGAAGTATTTTCCTTTTTATTAATTAATTGATATTTTCTATTCAATGAATTTAATCGATTACATTAATATCCGCAAAAGTATTTTTACAGACATTTTTTAAGAGGCTTTTAAATATATTTGATGACTTAATACAGAACCAACTAACATGAAAATAGGGATTCTTAAAGAAACTCGAAAAGGGGAAAAACGAGTTTCACTATCACCAATAATAGCAAAACAATTTATATCTAAAGGTTTTGAGGTTTTTATTGAAGAAGATGCTGGTTTAAACTCATCTTATAAAAACTCTGATTTCAAAAACATCGGCGCCGCTATAGAAAAAAGGGGAGTGGTTTTTAAAGAATCGGACATTCTCTTGAAGATAAATCCTTTTGATGAGGATGATTTAAAATTGGTTAATAAAGGACAAGTTCTTATAAGTCAGCTTTATCACAAATCTAATACAAAACTTATTGAAGCCATCGCTTCAAAAAATGCTACCGCGTTTTCTTTAGATGCTATGCCTAGAATTTCGAGGGCTCAGGATATGGATGTTTTGAGTTCACAAAATAATCTTGCGGGGTATAAAGCGGTGATTTTGGGGGCTTATGAAATGACTAAAATATTTCCGTTAATGATGACAGCTGCCGGAACTATTACACCTTCCAAGGTTCTAGTTTATGGCGTTGGTGTAGCTGGACTTCAGGCTATTGCAACAGCAAAGCGTTTGGGGGCTGTAGTTGAGGCAACAGACATTCGTTCTGAAACTAAAGAACAAACTGAATCTCTGGGCGCTAAATTTATTTCCGTAAAAAATGAAGGAGAGGAATCTCAAGGAGGTTATGCTAAAGAAGCCTCTGATGGTTATGCGGAAAGACAAAAAGCAGCCGTTAACAAGTCACTCTTTCAAGCAGATTTGGTAGTTACTACTGCTAATATTCCCGGGAGAAAAGCGCCCATTTTAATCACGGAAGATCAAGTCTTACAAATGAAGAATGGTGCTGTAATAATTGATTTAGCTGCTGCTCAGGGAGGAAATTGTGAAGTGAGTAAACTAAATAAAACAGTTATAAAAAATGGAGTTAAAGTCATTGGAACAACTATAGCTCCGGAAAGTGTTTCTACAAATGCTAGTGAACTATTCGCTAAAAATATCTTCAATTTTATAATTCATCTTACTAAAGATGGGGTTTTTCAATGGGATTTAGAAGAGGAAATTACAGATGAAACCCTTATTGTCAAGGATGGTATAATCAGAAAAAAATAGTCAGACTTATGAATCAATTATTAGAGTTTATTAAAGATAATATTCAAATCACATACATTCTTATCCTTTCAATTTTTGTCGGTGTAGAGGTAATAAAAAGTATTCCAGCAGTACTACATACGCCATTAATGTCTGGAGCCAACGCCCTTAGTGGTGTTGTTATTGTTGGTGCTATTTTAGTGATGCTACATTCAGATCCAAACGATTTTATCGCGTTAACCTTAGGTTTTTTAGCGGTTGTATTAGGTATATTAAATGTTGTCGGTGGTTTTGCCGTGACACATAGAATGTTACAAATGTTTAAAAAGAAGAAATAATGAGTGTTTTATTAAGTGTTATATATCTAATAGCCACAGTAACTTTTGTTCTTGGTTTAAATAAACTAGGTCATCCAGAAACAGCAAAAAAAGGTAATCTGATTGCCGCATTTGGAATGGGACTAGCTATAATTGGAACGGTTTTTATTCATGATTTAGAAGTGCCTACAATCATTTATGTTTTAATAGGTGCCGCTATTGCAATAGGTTCAATAATAGGGTGGCTTATTGCTGTAAAAGTTGAAATGACTAAAATGCCTGAATTGGTATCCCTTTTTAATGGTTTTGGAGGAGCTAGTGCTACCTTAATTGGCTTAGTCGAGTTCAGTAAAAATGTAGACAATACGATGCAGGCTACCACTATAGTTTCCGGTATAATTATTGGCGGGATAACTTTTTCAGGAAGTTTAATCGCTTGGGGAAAACTAAATGGATCATTAAAAAGTGTTATAAAACTGCCACAGCATAATGTTATAAATAACCTATTCTTTATTGCTGTTATTGCTTTAGCTATTTTTATGATTTCAACTGGAGTTTATAACCCTATATTACTTTATGGTTTATTAATTGGAGGTTTAGTTTATGGTATCTTGTTTGTTCTACCTATAGGAGGTGCAGATATGCCAGTGGTCATATCATTATTGAATTCTTTAACTGGAATTGCCGCGGCGATTACTGGTATATTATATAATAATATGGTTATGCTAGTTGGTGGTATTTTGGTTGGTTCGGCTGGTATAATCCTAACTATTGCGATGTGTAAGGCTATGAATCGAACTTTAACTTCTGTTATTTTTGGCTCATTTACGGCAAGTAAAGATATATCTGGTACTAATAAGACACTTGGTTCTATTAAAAATGCTACGGCAAGTGATACGGCAATAATGATGAATTATGCTTCAAATGTAGTCATTGTTCCAGGTTATGGCTTAGCGGTTGCTCAGGCGCAGCATGTAATTCATGAATTGGAGGAAATTCTTACTGGAAAAGGAGTAAATGTTAAATATGCAATTCACCCTGTTGCTGGGCGAATGCCAGGACATATGAATGTGCTCTTGGCCGAATCAAATGTAGATTATAGTATTCTAGTAGAAATGGAAGATATTAACCCTCATTTTAATAATACTGATGTGGTATTGGTTGTTGGAGCCAATGATGTGGTTAATCCAGCAGCACATAACGATGCAAGTAGTCCAATATATGGTATGCCAATTTTAGATGTGGAAAATGCCAAGCACATTGTTGTAAACAAGCGAAGTATGAACGCTGGCTATGCTGGAATTGAAAATGAGTTATTCTATAATTCAAAAACATCAATGCTTTTTGGAGATGCAAAAGCCGCATTGACAGAATTAGTTGGAGAGTTGAAAAATATGTAATTTTGCAGCACTTTACATAAAATCGATTTTAATGTCATTCAAATCCCGTATTAATCATATTAGAAGAACTGTTATATGGAACCTAGCAAAAGGAGTTGGTAATTCTTATACTGAACCAGCTTATGGGTCTTGTGATGTTTTAAAAGTTAAAAAAGTACTGATTATAAGACCAAATCATAGATTAGGAAATCAATTACTTTTAACACCACTTGTGCAAGAAGTGATCGATGTATTTCCAAACTGTGAAATTGATTTATTTGTAAAAGGAGGGGTGGCACATCCTGTTTTTGAAAATTACAAAGAAGTTGTCAATGTAATAAAGCTACCAAAAAGACCATGGAGTCATATTGTCAAGTATATTAGTTCATGGGCGTCAATCAAGCAACGGAAATATGATTTTGTAATAAATGGGGATAGAACCTCGTCATCGGGTCGATTACTAACTCAAATAGCAAAAGCTGATTTTAAAATTTTTGGTGAAGTTGACGATTCCGAATTTAAACATCTTGATGGTTATCAACATATCTCTATATACCCGGTATATAATTTAAGATTATATTTAAAAAACTTAGGAGTTAACATTCAGGTAGAAAACAAGGTGCCGGTATTGGACGTAAAATTAAATGACCAAGAAATAGCAAAAGGAAAACAAGTATTGAATGGTGTAGTACCTGGAGATAAGGAAACCATTTGTATTTATACCAATGCTACAGGAGATAAATGTTATTCTGAAGAATGGTGGGGCACTTTTTATGAAAGGCTTTTAAAAGAATACCCAGACTATAATATTATTGAAATGTTACCAATAGAGAATATTTCAAAAATTAATTTTAAATCTCCAAATTTTTACAGTCAGGATATAAGGGAAATGGCTGCAATAATTCGAAATACCAGTGTCTTTATAGCTGCCGATAATGGGGTTATGCACTTAGCTAGTGCGTCATTAGCCCCTACAGTAGGTTTCTTTTCTGTGACTAATATGGAAATGTATAAACCCTATGGTTCTAAAAACATAGGATTACAAACTAATAAGACAAATATAGATTATTGGATTACAGCAATTGATAACATCCTTAAGTAACAGTAAAGAGTTTTATTATTCTTTGATTTAATTGGTAATTGTATTACCTTATACTGTGATGAAAAAATTGATAATTATTTTAATGGTTTGCGGGATTACTCATATTGCGTGTAAATCATCTAAACCTGTCATGACTGAAGCAGAAATGAATGCTTTTAATCTATTAATTGAAAAAAGAGCATATCGAATAGAATCTGATATGGCTTATCCTCAGGTTACTGCAGCACTTCAGAGCGTAATGAATTCTGGTTTGATGCCACCAGGAAGTAATACAAATGCAATTAGTTTGATAGGTAACCCTAATTTTTTGGAAATCAAAGAAGACAGTATATCATCATTTCTTCCTTATTTTGGTGAACGACAAATGCAAGTAGGATATGGTACGGATGATAGTGCAATTCAATTTGATGGTCTTGTTGAAAACTACAAAGCTGAGTTAAGTAAAAAAAATACGTATGATGTGTCGTTTGAAGCGAAGAGCAAATCCGAAAAATTCAATGTAAATATTATTATATTCTCCAATTCAAAAGCCGATATCGCCATAAGTGGTGGTTCTAGACTAGCCATAAGGTATTCAGGTAAAATTGTATCTCCTTAAATTTTTGATTTAGTATTGGGTTCACAGATAATTGTGCTTTGCTGAAATCCATACACTTGTTTGGCCTTTTAATGTGCTCATTACCATTAGCAAAGGTATTTTGCCGATGAATTTTGCAAACCTTGTCATTTCGACGTTTTATTTCTTGCGTTCATGCGGTTTATAGTAATGGCAACTATCTAATGCTTTAATTTCGACCCAGCTTAACCAACTAAAAATCAACATGAGACCATTTATAGTTTTATTTTACATCGGATTAATTTTATCTTCTACTACTAAAATTTCGGCTCAAGAAATTGCATTTAAGTCTAGTACAAAAAATCCATTTTATGATTATTCAGAAAGTGTATTATCTAATGTGGCTACTATACCTGACTATGATAGTAAATTAGAAAAATTAAAAATTACAGGAACAATATACCAAAGTGATGGCGTAACACCTGCAAAGGATGTTATACTATATATTGAACAACCCAATGAAGACGGTAGTTATGAAATTGTAAAGACAGGTTCTAAGCGACATGTTCAGCATAGAGCATGGGTTAAAACAAATGAAAATGGAGAATACACCTTTTTCACTTTTGTTCCTGGTAAACGTTTGTCTTCTCGCAAATTGAAACATATTCATCCAATAATTAAGGCCCCTAATGAAAGGGAATATGATTTGCCAGTATATCTTTTTGATGATGACCCTAAATTATCTAAAATATGTCGTAAGCGTATGAAAAAACAAGGGGTAGATTGTATTCTTACACTTGAGAAGGAGAATGATATTTTAGTAGCTAAGAAAGATATAATACTAAACCAAAAAGAAAAAAATATTTAAGGAATATAGATTCTTGAAGCTTTAAAGACTCCTTTTAAGGAGTCTTTTTTGTTTTCTAAAGATTAATAAATGAATACTCTTGTATTTTTATATATTTAAGGAAATAAAAAAATATATGAGAAAACTAATAATACTGTATTTGTTTTTATTATGTTGTACGGTTTCGTCTCAAACTCAGTTTCATAGTTTTAACGTTATTCATCGCGGTAACCTGTTGGGGACTCTAGAAGCATCTAAAACCACAAATGAAGGAGAAATTAATTATCAAAGTCATACTGAAATTGAATTTAACTTATTAATAGAAGTTCCTCTGGTTTATAACTATAATGTAACTTTTATTGATGGTCTTTTAAAAGATGCTAAGGCGCATATAACATTAAGGGGAAAGGATAAAACAAAAGTAAGGACTGTTAAAGAAGATAATAGATATTGGTTTTATTCAAATGAAAAATTAAAAAAAGAAATTTATACGCCTATTAATAATAGTGTCATTCAACTTGTGTTGGAGGAACCTATAAATGTTAGGACGATATATGCTGAAGAGCATGGTGATTTTCATAACCTTGAGAAAATAGGGGAGCACATCTATTTAAAAATAGCACCAAACGGAAGTGAAAGCAAATACTATTACAAAAATGGTTTGCTACAAAAGTCGGAGGTAGATACCGGAATTATTAAATTTACAATAGTGAGAAGGGAATAAAAAATTGACACATACTTTTAATTTATTTAGTTTAAAGGTAACAGTTTCATTCCTATTGAGTGATCGCTTTTGAAAATGGTTAAAATAGATAATCTTTAAGGTAAATATGTTGTTTTTTTATCGAGCTCTTTGAGTTAATTTTATAACGTAATTGAATGAAACATAAAGTAATTGATTTTTTAAATCGCTAAAAAGAAACATTCACTAATTTACATCAAAAGCCCTCAAATATTGAGGGCTTTTTGTTTAAATAAAATATTTATAAAGTCTATTTTTTTGTATAAAAACCTAAAGATCGCTTAAGGTTTTTAGAACTAAATTTCCAATAAGAAGACAAGAAATTAATTTTGCTTTCAAAGCCCCATTTGGTAACCGGAATTGCGTTTTCTTTTATATAATGCTCTTGTGCTTTTGATATTTTAAAGGATTCAAAAAAATCTTCTATGTTCACATGACCGTATCCTGTAAACTCATTGACCTTGTTTTCAGCATGAATTACAGACGACCAAATTTTTACGTCTCTTACTTGTAACACATTTTTCTCTTTTTTCCAATTTCTATGTGAACGGTCTCTAATGGTTTTGGGGTTAACATTTCTTTCAAAAAGTGAAATAAAAGGATTGTATTGATGCAGTTTCTTGCCCACTTTTATATTAGATTGTGTTTGGATGGTATATCCATCAACAAAATCTAAGGCCATAAACTCTTGTTTATCAAATTTTTTTTGAATTTCTTCTATAAAGTGCTTGCTAATACAATCATCATTATCAATTCCTGTTGTAATAATAAAATCTTCATCAAAATCTTTAACGTAGTCTTGAACAGCAGGAAGGTATAGGTCCATGCCGTCAATATATATCGGTTTAAAATTGGGGAATTCCTTGGCTAAATTCGATACTATTGTTCGAAATTCTTCTTTGGTAGATGTATCAAAAAAGACAATCCAGTCAAAATTAGTATTAGTTTGAGCAACAACACTGGGAAAACAATAATCAGTAAATAGCTTAAATCTATTTCTATGCCATTCATCGGTAAGCACATCTTTGTTGTTCTTATTCGTTTTCCAGTCTGATTTTTTTAGATTAAATCTAGTAACTAAGAAGTGCTTGAACATATATTGTTAAATTATAATACTTAAGATATGCTAATATATATAATTATATGAAGAATTTGTTCTACTATTTTTTTACTGTTTGGTGTTTCAATTGAATTATACCAAAGTAGTTTAAAACCTTTATTATCATATAGGTTAAATCAATTTCATACCATTTTACACCAAAATTAGCACGATTTGCAAATTTATGATGGTTATTGTGGTAGCCTTCGCCCATCATCAAAAAATCAAACCGAAATAAATTTTTACTCGTGTTATTCATTTTATAATTAACATAACCATAAATATGACCAAACCAATTAATTATTACACCATGAATTGGCGCCATTAGGAAGGTAATAGGTAATAGCAACCATTGCCACCAAGCCGTTGTAAAAAAGACAAAAAACAAAACATACAAAGAAATCCAAAGTAATCTGGAAAAACGTGAACTGGCAAAAGCATCAAATGTTTTCCATTGCGGAACATTTTTGGTAAAACGTGGGTCTACGTCAATACGTTGTTTATTGATGTCTTGATAAATAGTTTTGGTCTTCCACATCATAGCAAAAACATTAGCATCATAAGAAGGGGAGTGTGGATCCTTATCCGTGTCTGTATAGGCGTGGTGCATGCGGTGCATGATACCATATCCGTAAGCACTTAAATAACTAGAACCTTGAAAAATCCAGGTCAAAATAAATGTAATGCGCTCCATGGTTTTAGACATGATAAACACCTGATGAGCAGCATAACGATGTAAAAAGAAGGATTGGAAAAACAGGCCACCATACCAAAGGACTAAAACAAAAATAACTATGGTCATAATTTTTTTTGCAAAGATAATTTGCACTCCTTTGCTAAACAATGAACCTAAATCAATAAAATTACAAACGTTTTCTAATTCTGCTCAATGCTTGTGCCGTTATGCCAATATATGAACTTACGTATTTTAAAGGAATCACCTTAAGAAGTTCAGGGCGTTCTTTAAACAATTTCATATAGCGCTCTTCAGCCGTAAGATTTAATAGATTCTGTTCACGGCTAGATTTTAATAAAAAAAGACGTTCAGCTGTCAATCTACCAATAAGGTTTCCTATTTGGGTGGTTCTGTAAACGGCCTGCAAGTCATCATAAGTAATGCTTAAAATAGTAGTTTCTGTAAGTGCTTGTAATTGATACGCTGATGGCGTTTGTGTTAAGAAGGAATCATATGCACTTACAAACTGGTTCTCAAAACTAAAACCAAATGTAATTTCTTTTTCTGGGTTATCTTTAGGGATATATAGACGTACCACACCAGACTCAATAAAGGAAATGTGATTTTCTATAGCATCAAGTTCTAAAAATATGGTTTTCTTAGGAATGATACGGCGTTGTAATTTAGAGGTGAAAAACGCCCAATCTGTTTGAGAAATATGGGCAATTTCCTCTAAATGACCTTTTAGCTGTTGTAGGTTTTCCAATTCTATGCGTTTACTGGGTAAAGATAAGGATTCAAACATTTATGAAAATGAAATTAATAAAGTAACTGCTATAATTCCTAGTGTTTTTTTATTAACTCTTTTTTTTAACTTACTTTTGTGGCCTTGTTAATTTGAAGTAATAGCTACCATTAAGTTAGCCTTGTAAAAACAGAAATGATGATTAAGAATTTTATTAATAAATTATTTAACCTGAATAATGAATCCGATTTAAAAGAAGGTACGGTTAAGTTTTTTAACTATAAAAAAGGCTACGGATTTATTATTGTTGAAGATTCTGGGGAGGAGATATTTGTGCACACTAAAAATCTAATTGATAAAATTAGAGAAAAAAAGCGTGTTTCTTTTAATATAGAAAAGAGTTCTAAAGGCCCAGTTGCCACCAATGTACGTGTCATTAAATAGAAACTAGTAAACTCTAGATACACCTGTTTTAATTGCGCTTTGTTTTTTTAAAAAAGTCTACTTACCATTTAGGGGGTAATACGAGTTATATAGGTTATTCCAACGTTTGTATCATTACCTTTGTAAAAAAGCATTTTTATGTCAAAAGGTTTTTCCGATTTAGGAGTTATTAAAAAAATACAACAAAGTTTAGCAGAATTAAATTATCTTAATCCTACAGAGATACAAGAGAAAACAATTCCAATTGTTTTAAATCAAAAGGAGGATGTTGTTGCTTTAGCTAAGACGGGTACAGGTAAAACAGCTGCTTTTGGCTTACCTTTATTGCAGTTAATTAATGAAACTAATTCTAATTTACAGGGGCTTATATTGGTTCCTACCAGAGAATTAGCTCGGCAGATTTATGATAACTTAATGGTATTTGCCGCTAATATGCCAGAGGTTTCCATAGCTGTCGTATACGGAGGCACTCCTTTAAAACAACAAATTGAACGTCTAAAATCAACAGCGCACATTGTAGTGGCAACGCCAGGGCGTTTAGTAGATTTGATGAAGCGCGAAGCAATTAATATTAATACCGTGCAATATCTAGTGCTAGATGAGGCTGATGAAATGATTAGTGCCTTAAAAGCAGAGGTTGATTTGATTATTAGTGGAATTCCAAAATCTAAGAGAACTTTTTTATTTACAGCTACCATATCAGGAAATATTAAACAACTGGTACATAATTATATGTCTAAGGATGTTGTGAAAATTGAAGCTGATATGGCTTCGTCTGGGCATCAAGGCATAGATCATCAATTTGTGGTTGTTGAGCCCATAGAAAAATTAGAAATATTGCTTCATTTTTTAAATTCAAAAGAAGGGGCTCGAGGTATTATATTTTGTAAAACTAAAGCTGCGGTAAATAAATTAGCAAAAAAATTAGCTATAAATAAGTTCTCTTCTGGTGCTATTCACGGAAGTTTATCACAAGGCATCAGAGATCGAATTATGGAACAATTTAGAGCGGGATATATCAATATTCTGGTAACCACCGATTTGGCAGCTCGAGGTATTGATGTCAAAGAACTGGCTTACGTTGTTAATTACCATTTGCCTGATACTTATGACGCCTATGTTCATAGAAGTGGCCGTACGGCACGGGCAGGAGGAAAAGGCCTTTCTTTAAGTATCATTCAAAAAGAAGAAATTGAGGATATTCCAGAATTTGAGGAAGAATTAGGTATTACTTTTAGCGAATTTGTTAAGGCAGATGCACAAAGTATTGCCGAGAATAATGCATTGGTATGGGCAAGGAAAATCTTTAAAACAAAACCTAACCGGGAAGTTTCAGAAGCGTTTAAATCAAAAATAAAGACTATTTTTCATCACGCCACAAAAGAGGAATTAGTTGATAAGATACTCGCCAACTACCTCGCTGAAACGGCTGATAAGTCTACAACGAAAGAGGTCTCAAAAAGATAAACTATGGCAAGTAGTGTTAAAAATCAACAGGATATTCTCACTAAATTAAATATTCATGAACTGAATCCCATGCAGGAGGAAGCAATTTCAGTAATTGAAAACAAAACGAATACTGTTATATTATCGCCCACAGGAACAGGTAAAACATTAGCTTTTTCATTACCATTGTTGAGAGAACTGGATCCTACTTCCAAAGAAGTTCAAGCCCTAATTATAGTGCCTACGCGGGAATTAGCAATTCAAATTGAGCAAGTTATACGGAGTATGGGCTCAGGTTTTAAAGTAAATGCTGTTTATGGAGGCAGACCTATATCAAAAGACAAAATTGAAATAAAACATAATCCCGCAATTTTAATTGGTACACCTGGAAGACTATTAGATCATTTTGACCAAGAGCGATTTTCTAAAACGGCCATTAAGACACTAATTTTAGATGAATTCGATAAGTCCTTAGAAGACGGTTTTGAAGAAGAAATGAAGGCCATAATCAGTCAATTAAATAATTTAAATAAACGTGTGTTAACATCGGCAACCCAAGGAGTTAAAATACCAGAGTTTGTAAAGTTAAACCAGCCTACAATTATTAATTATCTTAAAGAATCACAACGGTCTAATTTGGATATTAAAACAGTAATTTCTCCAGATAAGAACATGTTACACACCTTGATTGATTTATTGCAGCATATAGGGAATGAACCCGGTATTATTTTTTGCAACTTACGAGATAGCATCAATGAAGTAAGCCGTTTTTTAAAGCGTAAAAACATAAATCACGCCTGTTTTTCGGGAGGTATGGAACAAAAGGATAGAGAACGTGCACTAATTAAATTTAGAAATGGATCTTGCCAAATATTAGTAGCAACAGATTTAGCCGCACGTGGTATTGATATTCCGGAATTGCAATATATCATTCATTACGAATTGCCTATACACAAGGAAGAGTTTATACATAGAAATGGTCGAACAGCTAGAATGCATGCAAATGGAACTGCTTATGTATTGAAAAGGAAAGGTCGATTGTTACCGGATTTCATTCAAGAGACAGAAGGGATTAATATTTCTAAAAAGGCCAATTTTAAACTGCAATATTGGCAAACTTTGTTTATTTCAGGGGGGAGGAAAGACAAAATTTCAAAAGGCGATATAGCCGGTTTGTTTTTAAAAAAAGGCCAAATAAGCAAGGAAGAGTTAGGTTCTATAGAATTAAAGCAAGATTGTGCTTTTGTTGCTATACCCTTAAAGAAGGCGGAGGACTTAATTCAAAAATTGAATAATACCCGGTTAAAAAAGAAGAAAGTACGAGTTACAAAACTATAAGAAGCATGTATTAAAAAAAGCCCATCAATCTTGATGGGCTTTTTTTGTTATAAATTATTGCGCCAGTAATGACGTATATGCCTTAAGACTCAACATCAAATTACTGGTTATCTCAAAAGTATTATTTTAAACTTTCTAATAACTTTTGAGCAACCAATTTAGATGAAGCAGGGTTTTGCCCTGTGATTAGATTGCCATCCTGAACAGCATAAGCGGCCCAGTCTTCTTTTCTACTAAATTCGCCACCATTGGCCTGTAGCATATCTTCGACTAGAAAAGGAACAACATCTGTTAATTGTACAGCAGCCTCTTCACTATTTGTAAATCCAGTTACTTTTTTACCTTTTACTAAGGCGTCACCTTTTGAATCTTTAACTTGTTTTAGTGCAGCTGGAGCATGACATACAAAAGCTATAGGTTTATCCTGATTATTGAATGTTTCTATTAATGAAATTGACGTTTTATCGTTTGCCAGGTCCCATAAAGGGCCATGACCACCTGGATAAAAAACAGCATCAAAGTCATTAGCATTAATTTTAGATAATGTTTTAGTTTGAGCTATGTTGTTTTGTGCATCCGCATCATTGTTGAAACGCACAGTGTCTGCGGTTGCGGCATCTGGAGAGTCACTACTAGGATCTATTGGTGCAGCACCACCTTTAGGTGTTGCTATGGTAATTTTAGCGCCTTTATCCAATAAAGTATAATATGGGTTGGCAAACTCTTCAACCCAAAACCCTGTTTTTCTTCCTGTATTCCCAAGCTTATTGTGGGAAGTTAATACAAATAATATGTTCATGTTTTTATTTTTATTGTTGTTAAATACTTTTCCAGCCCAAATCTAGAGGCCAATTATTAGATGATTCTATTCAATAACAGAGACTAAATCTTCCATAGGTTTTCTAACCTTAGTTAGATTTACTAGCCAGTCTTCTTTTTCTTCTCTGTAACCTATTGGTAAAAGCACGGCACTGCGCAAACCTTTTTGTCGCAGTTCTAATATTTCATCTACAGCTGCAGGATCAAAGCCTTCTAATGGGGTCGCATCAACGCCTTGAAAAGCTGCTGCAATTATGGCCTGTGAGAAAGCTATATAGGCTTGTTTGGCTGCATGATTAAAGTTTTCCTCCGTATCTTTTTGTGGATAAGAATTGAGCAACATTTGACGGTAATTTTCCCAACCTTCGTTCTTAAATCCACGGATTTCATTCGTTAAATCAAACATATAATTTATACGTTCTGCAGTATAAGTGTCCCAAGCAGCAAAAACAAGCAGATGCGAGCAGTCAGAAATCACAGATTGATTCCAAGCAACCGGTTTTATTTTTTCTTTTAGGTCTTGATTTTTAATCACTATTATTTCAAATGGCTGTAAACCACTTGAAGTTGGAGCCAAACGGGCTGCTTCTAAAATGTTATTTATTTTGTCTTCAGATACTTTTTCACCGTTCATGGCCTTTGCGGCGTAACGCCAATTTAATTTTTCTAATAATTCCATAATTTTAATTTTTATTTATTCATTACAATTTTTTTTATGTCTTTAATATAGTATTTGTTCTGTATAATTAATATAGCTAGTAACGCTTCTCATAGTAATTGGTATGGCTGCAATCTGCTATAGGAATGCGGTAAACTGCAGGTCTAAGATTTCTTTATTAGTTTTGAATAGACAGCCAGTTGTTCCAATATTAAGTGCTTGTTTTATGCTGTGTCAAACTCTAATACTACTCCAAGCCGCGTCAAAGGCTTCTTCAATATGTTTTTTGTTAAGTTGAAATACACCACGTTCTTGATTTATCATTAAAAAAGATAAAGGCGCTATGGTATAGGCGTATAGTAGGTAGTCAGATAACGGCTTTATGATGCCTTGCATTTTGCCTCGTTCCCATAACTCCAATAAAGGTTCTAAGTGTTTAATGCCTTCCTGTCTACTTGGCTCATCAATTATAGGTGAATTATCACATTGCACTAAAAACATGGCATCCTCGCATTCCTTAAGTTTAAATTCAGCTATTCGCTTCCATACTATCTCAAACCCCTGTTTTATAGGCATTGTTTTGGAATAAGTGGCAAATGCAAAATCGGTATATTTTTCTTTTACCTCTAAATATGTTTTGTTCACTAAATCTTGTTTGTTTTCAAAATATAAATAGATGGTTGCTGGTGAAACATTTGCCATTTTTGCAATTTTACTCATTGGGGTATTATGAAAACCATTATTATTAACTAGGGTTATAGTTGCCTTTATAAGCGCATTACGTTTGTCTAGTTTTTTTTGAAGTTTCTCCATTTTATTTATAAATCAAATCAAAATTACTAAAAAATGAACGTTCATTCTTTTTTTTAACAAAATTTTAGATTCGCTTAAGATGTTCTAGGATACTATCAAGAATTAATTAGATAATTACGCCTAAGTTCTTGAAATACAATATGTGCATAGCAAGAAATCTTCGTTGTTCTTTGACAAAAAAGCCCTATATTTAAGCTGTAATTGAAATTTAATATTTACTTTAATCCTAATTTATTATGAAAATTTTAAAAGGCCTTTTTGCCATTTTGCTTTTTTGTGCGTTAATCATTTCCTGTAAAGATTCAAAAAAAGAAGAACAAAGCGAAGCTGTTAGCGAATCAGTTGAAGAGATTTCAGAGGTTCAAGCTGAAGAAGTAGTTCAAGAAGAAGTAGAGGAAGTGGAGGTAGAGGAAGTCGAAATAGTTGAAGACACTGGTTTCAGCTATACCGTTAACTATCCTAAAGACGGTGAGCTGGCCGCAGAGGTTGATGCCACCATTAGAAAACTTATAAGCGATCACCCAAGTTTAGAATCAGAGTTTGAAAAGGCTTACGGTTATGCTGTTTTTCCTCAAATTACAAAGGCTGGTTTAGGCGTTGGTGGTGCTGGAGGTAAAGGATTGGTTTTTGAAAATGATCAAGTTATTGGAGGAACCAAATTAATGCAAGCTACTTTGGGGCTTCAGGCAGGTGCACAACAGTATTCACAAGTGATGTTTTTTGAAAATAAAGCAGCGTTAGATAATTTTACTAATGGTAAATTTAAATTTTCTTCAGAAGCTTCTGCTGTTGCATTAAAATCTGGCGTGTCTGCTAATATGGTCTACAATGATGGTATTGCTGCGGTGGTTGAGAGTGAAAAAGGAGCTATGGCTGAAGCCTCATTAGGTACGCAAAAATTTAAATTTGATGGAGATATGTAATTAGTTGCCATATGTTTCATTAAAGAACAAAAACGGGAATCTCTTGAGGTTCCTTTTTTTGTTTTTACTTCTCTCGTTTTTTAATGTAATAGGCTATTCCATTAATTAATAAGTGCCATGTATTTATTCAGAAGTACATTAGCGCGTATTTTTTCTAATTATACAAGGGAATACGACTTAAGTAAAACCACATATTTATAGGAATATGTGCATTTTAAAAAAAAATATAAACTATAAAACTTGATATTTTTTTCTACATTTACCTAATCCTTAAGTAGTTCGAAGTTTCTAATGCGTCATTTTAATAGCTCTATTTTATTTGTATATGGGTGAAATCATCTGTATGATTAACTAAAAAATAAAAATGATGTGGTACAATGATTTAAGACCAGATAGTGAACTATTAAATGACAGGTATGCCTTAGTAATGTTAGATTCAGAAGACAATTACAAGCGTCTATTATCTGAAGATGTTAAAAAGCGTACCTTATTTAATCTAATGCGATTGAGAAATGGCATTATGGATAAAATTCCAAGAAAGACGGTAGATTCTAACCTGTTACTCTGCAGCTGGAATATAAAGAACTTTGGTTCTTTAAAAAATAGGACAGCTGAATCATTGTATTATATAGCGGAAATAATCAATAGCTTTGACATTGTAGCCCTGCAAGAGATTAATAGAGATTTAGATGATTTTAGAAAAGTACTACGCGTTTTAGGAAGTCATTGGAAATATACTATTACTGATGTTACGGAAGGCAATCATGGAAATAATGAACGTTTTGGTTTTCTTTATGATTCACGCCGTATAAATCAGTCCGGATTATCCGGCGAAATTGTCATTCCTCCAGAATTAGCGAATAGCAATTCAGGTATTAGTCAATTAAAGAGAACACCAATATTTACTGGTTTTGAAAGCGGATGGAGAAAATTCTCAATTTTAAGTGTTCACTTGCATCCAGGAGATGGAACGGCCAATAAAGCCATTAGGAAAGAGGAAGTGCGCCTACTTATGGGCATTGTTAAAAACAAAATAAATGCACTGCCCTATGAAGATAGAAATATGATTATTCTTGGGGATACTAATTTGTATGATGATGATGGAGATATAGTAAAACAAATTACGGATACCGGTTTTAAAGAACGTAATGGCCTAACAGGCGAATTCACCAATACCAGTTTAAATCAAATATATGATCGGATATTCCTAAATGTGGATGACTATTTTAAAATTGCTAAAGACACCAATGGTATAGAACGGGGAGGTGTATTTAATTTGTTTGATTATGTGTATAAAAATATACCTGAAGAGCTATCCCAATATCATGATCTCATGCTTTTACACAAAGAAAATCCAAACACATTGACTAGTAATTCCAAATTCGAAAAATATTTTAATGCCTATTGGAAACGCAATCAAATGAGTGATCATTTACCTGTTTGGATAGAAATACAAACGGAAAGTAGTGATGAGTTTCTAAAAATTAAATTTGATAAGTTTTAGTTTTAACTTGAGACCTATTTTCTTTATTCTCAACCACTGCAACACCCCAATCTGCTATAGATTGTATCAACGGAATTAGCGTTTTTCCAAAATCGGTTAATGAATACTCAACTTTTAAAGGTGGTTTTGATGTATATACCTTTCGCCTAATTATTCCATCTTCCTCTAAATGCTTTAATTGTAAACTTAAAGTACGCTCAGTAACAGTAGGCATTTCTTTTCTTAATTCATTATAGCGAAGCGTTCTATCCAATAAATGATATAAAATCACGGTCTTCCATTTTCCTCCAATGATACCCATAGTCAAACTAGCGCAACACGGGTATTCTTTTCCTTTAAACTTATACATGTTTTGAAAGATAATTTCTTCAAATATAAGCTACTATACTTAGTTATACAACTATAAATTTTATAGTAAAAATATACATATTTAAAACACTGTAATTAAGTAAGTTGAAATCTCATGTCTATACTATACTTTTTGACCGTTATTGTATTATTAGGAATCTATGTATACTTTTGGTACTATAAAAATGATAGTATAAAATTTTCATTAAAAAAACTATAATTATGAAAGCAATGATTCTTAATACATACGGTGAAGATGCCGAATTTGAAGTGACTGAAATTTCTATGCCAGTATTGAAAAATGGAGAGGTATTAATTAAAATAGCAGCTTCGAGTGTGAACACAGTGGATACCATGATAAGAAAAATGGGGAAGGACTTACCGTTATCTCCAGAAACTCCAGCGCTTTTAGGGATGGATGTTGCCGGTACTATTGAAGCCATTGCAGATGATGTTACAGCCTTTAGCGTTGGCGATGAGGTTTATGGTTGTGTTGGTGGGCTAGCAGATTTACCCGGAACTCTAGCAGAATATGTAGCCGCCGATAGTAAATTAATTGCAAAAAAGGCAAAAAATATTAGTATGAAGGAAGCTGCGGCTTTACCATTAGTTGGTATTACAGCCTATGAAGGTTTAAAACGTGCAGGGGTGACTTCAGGTCAAAAAATATTAGTACATGGTGGCTCAGGTGGCGTAGGTCATATAGCATTACAATTAGCGAATTATTATGGCGCCGATGTTTACTCTACAGGTGGGGGCGATAAACAACTGGCACTTATTGAAAAACTAGGAGCTTCAGCCATTAATTATAAAACAGAAACTGTTGAAGCCTATATACAAAAATATACTAGTGGTGATGGGTTTGATGTAGTTTATGACTCAGTTGGAGGGGCTAACCTTATAAACTCGTTTAATGCTGCCGCTCTAAATGGACAAATTGCTACTACAGTATCCTTATGCGAATTAGATCTCTCATTAGCTCATTTTAAGGGGTTATCTTTGCATGTGGTATTTATGCTTATTCCAATGTTACATAATTATAAGCGTGAAACTCATGGCGAAATTCTTAAAAATATTACTGAAATAATTGAAGAAGGTGGATTAACCCCAATTCTTGATGATCAACAATTTGCTTTAGAAGACGTGGGTAAAGCACACGCCAGATTGGAAAGTGGACTAGGAATGGGTAAGGTTGTAATGGAATACTAAAGATGCAATTCGAAAAGATTAATAAAGCGTATAACAGGGTTTTTCAACAAAACGCTTTAAGTCTTGGTGTCGTGGTTCCAATTGAAAGTTATACCAGTGGTCCTATACCAACTATGGAAACTCATTTAGAACGCGTTAAAAAAGTAGAACGTTTAGGTTTTAAATCAATTTGGCTGAGGGATATACCATTTAATGTACCAAATTTTGGTGATGCTGGTCAAACCTATGATCCATTTACTTATTTAGGCTTTCTTGCTGGACAAACTTCTGTAATAGCTTTGGGTGTTTCTAGTATAGCTCTGCCGCTGCACCATCCTTTGCATGTGGCAAAATCAGCTGCCACAATAGATCAATTGTCACAAGGCAGATTATTGTTAGGGGTTGCCTCAGGTGACAGATTTGATGAATACCCAGCTATGGGTATTGATTATGAATCAAGAGGTGCATTATTTAGAGATTCTTTTCATTATATTAGGAATCTTCATGATGCCTACCCAACCATTGCAAAAAACAACTACGGACAGTTAAAAGGTAATATCGATATGTTGCCAAAATCAACATCGCATAAAATTCCATTGCTTATGACGGGTAGTAGCAGGCAAACTTTAGAATGGAACGTTAACCATGCTGATGGTTGGATGAATTACCCACGTGATCTTTATAATCAAAACAATACAATAAGACAGTATAGAGAGTTAATTGCTAAAACGCAAAAGTATGATAAACCTTTTATGCAACCCATGTATTTAGATTTACAAGAAGAAGATGATTATAGGCCACAGCCTATTCAATTAGGGTATAGATTAGGAGTCAACTATTTAGTTGATTATTTAGACAAACTAAGAAGTATTGGTGTTAATCATTTAGCATTGAACTTACGCTTTAACGCCTTGAATATAGACGAAACCTTAGAGCGTATTGCAGAAAAAGTTTTACCAGAATTTCATTCCAACAAGAAAATAAGGCATCATGAATAAAACAATATTAATTACCGGAAGTACCGATGGCATTGGGAAGTTAACAGCATTAAAACTGGCTCAAGACGGACACACTATTTTTATACATGGAAGAAATGCATCCAAAGTAAATGCCGTGGTTACAGAAATTAAGAACAAATCAAAAAACAGTAATATAATAGGTCTGGTTGCCGATTTTTCAAATTTAGAGACCGTATTAAAAATGGCTAATGAAGTCAAAGAAAAATGTTCTAAATTAGATATATTAATTAACAATGCTGGAGTTTTTAAATCCACAGAAAATCTTGGGTACCATGGTTTTGATATCAGGTTTGTTGTTAATTATTTAGCCCCCTTTATATTAACAAAAGCCCTAATACCGGTATTACTGAAAGGATATAATACACGTATAATAAATTTGAGCTCAGCCGCACAGACTAGCGTTTCAGATGCAACACTGGCAGGTAACAGTATTCATGATGCCAGTACAAGCTACGCTCAAAGTAAGTTAGCTATAACCATGTGGAGCTTTTATTTAGCAAAACAAGAACCCAGTATTACTGTTATTGCTGTTAATCCGGGGTCCCTATTAAATACTAAAATGGCTAATGAAGCCTATGGACAACATTGGTCTCCTGCTGAAAAAGGGGTGAATATTTTATATGACCTTGCCATCCAAAAAGAACATGCGTCAGATTCAGGTAAGTATTTTGATAATGATAGAGGTGTTTTTGCTAAGGCACATCCAGATGCATATAATAAGGACAAAATTGAAGCGCTCATAACGATCACAAATAATATCTATGATGACGTTGTAAATGCTTAAAACGTTTTTGTAAACCTGATATTTTTATAAGATAATAATTAGGCCATCAAAAAGATTAATTAAAGCGCTAGTTCACATTTCTTAAATTTTTAGATGGCCACCGATTTCAGTTCCTGATCTTGATGTATATTTGAGTAAACTAAAATTGGCTATATTATGAATGTATTGCGTTATATCTCATTAGTGCTATTGGTATGTTTATCATGCAAACAAGAGAATAAAGTCACCCCCGCTCTTAATGCGGTAGTATTTGATGATATTGATCAATCAATTAAACCCGGTGATGATTTCTTTAATCATGTTAATAAAAATTGGATGGAGAATGCAGTCATAGCTGATGATCAAGTAGGTGTTGGTGCATATCGGTTTCTTAATATCCCACAACAAGCATTATTAAAAAATATACTGGAAGCGGTTTCAATACAGGAGCACCCTAAAGGCACTATAGAACAAAAAGTGGGAGATTTTTATGCGTCTGGAATGGATACAGTTGCCATAAATTCGCGGGGTGTAAAACCGATAACTCCAATTTTAGAGAAGATTTCTAGTATAAACAATACGTCATCGATTATGACATTTGTTGCCAATCAGATTAAATCGGGAGATTATTCATTGTTATTGCCTTCTATTTCAGCGGATAAAAAGAATAGCAAACTAAATATTCTTCATTTTGGTCAAGCAGGTATTGGGTTACCGGATCGTGATTATTATTTTAATGAAGATTCATCGGTTATTGAAATACAGGAAGCTTATAAAAGATATGTGACCACTCTTTTTGAACTTACCGGTGAAACTGAGGCAAAATCTAAAGCCGAAATTGTTTACCAGATAGAAAAGCAAATAGCAGAATCACATAAAACAAGGGTTGAACTAAGGGATATTCAAGCCAACTATAATAAGGTCGCTGTAAGTGATTTGAATGATAAACATGAAAATATCGATTGGAATTCAATACTTCATATTTTGGGAGCAAGGGTAGATTCTATTGATGTTGCACAACCATTATATTATGATGCTCTTGATAATATGCTGAAAACAGTATCTATTAGTGATTGGAAACTATATCTAAAGGCTAATTCAATAAGTTCTCATGATCAAATATTATCCAAACCTTTTCAAGATGTTTCTTTTTCATATTCAAAAGTATTATCTGGGCAAACGGAGCAACAGTCTCGTGATAAGCAAATGGTGCGTTTTGTAGATAATTTGCTTGGTTTTGCATTAGGGCAGCTATATGTTAAACGCTATTTTAATGAAGATGCTAAAAAGCGCGCGTTAGATTTGGTAAATAATTTTCAGAAAGTCCTAGAAAAACGTATTGATAATCTAGACTGGATGAGCGATAGCACTAAAATAAAAGCAAAAGATAAATTATTCGCTATTAATAAAAAAATTGGTTACCCTGATGTTTGGAGAATGTATGATGTTGAAATAAATAGGACGCAGTTTTTTGAAAATGTGGTGAATTTAAGAAGTACCGCTTATCAATATGAATTACAGCAGTTAAATCAGCCACCAAATAGAGATGAATGGCATACAACACCTTCAACAGTAACGGCCTATTATAATGCCTCTTTAAATGAAATTGTATTCCCAGCAGGAATTTTACAGAAGCCTTATTTTGATTTATATGCTGACGATGCACTAAATTATGGAGGAATAGGTATGGTTATTGGCCATGAATTTATTCATGCATTTGATGATCGAGGTGCTCAATATGATAAAGATGGAAATGTTTCCAATTGGTGGACTGATGTTGATTATACTAAATTTAAAGCTAAAACAAATCAGATTATTGAACAATACAATGCCTTTACAGTGTTGGATAGTGTACATTTAAATGGAGCTTTAACCGTAGGGGAAAACACAGCTGATAATGGAGGGATTGCTATTGCCTACGATGCCTTTCTGTTAACCGAACAAGGACAAGACACCACCAAAATAGGAGGGTACACACCAAAGGAACGATTCTTTTTATCGATTGCTAATATTTGGCGCGTAAAAATGCGTGAAGCCTTCTTAAGAAATTATGTAGCAAATGATCCGCATTCACCACCAATTTGGAGAGTAAATGGTCCATTAATGAACTTTACACCGTTTTATGAAACGTTTGATGTAAAAGATACAGATGCTAATTTTAAAGCAATTGAAGAACGCATAAAAATTTGGTAATTATTTTTAATGAATTATAAGAGCGTAAGAGGTGCGTGTTTATTCATCAAACTAAAAGCACTTGGCGTTTAATTGAAATCTGTATTTTAAGCCTTAATTGCTTTTATTAGGATGCAGAAGGATATCATTTTCTCTTTAGGCTAGACACTTTTAAATAAATTAATAGTCTTATACTTTTTCATGATTAAAATCATAAAAAAAAGGTTCGTCTTTTTATAATTTTAAGGAATTATAAAGTTAAATGAATTATGAAAAAATTAAATCTATTACACATTAGAAGTGTTTGTGTTTATCTGTTTATTCTTGGATTTTTATTTACGGCTTGTAACAACAGTGCTTCAAAAGATAAAACCACAAAAACAGATACAGAAGAAGTTAAAAAAGTTAATGATATTTTATGGAATGTAAAGGCTATTGCACCCGATGGGAAAAGTTTAGAGGTAAAGGGCTTTAATGAGAAGGGTGAATCTATAGATATTAAAGCAGTTCAGAACGCTGATCAAACAAGTTTCCTTGATGTAAATGCTATAGAAAATGGTAACAAATTTCCTGTTAAGTTGTTGGTGAGTAAAACACAATTTTCGCCAGTTACAGCAATAACTAATACTGGTGACACTTATGAACTTAAAGCCATAACTCCTGAAGGCGAAAAACTGGATGTTAAAGGGGTGGCCAGATTTGGATATGTTGTCATGATAAAAGCCATTACTAAAGAGGGTGAATTTTATGGCGTTAAAGCAATCTCACCTACAGGAGAGTTAAATGATATTAAAGGTATAAAGATTAACTTTCAGGATCGAGAAATGTCTTTGAAAGGCTTGAATATTCATGCGCATGTTAAAGCCATGCATCCTGCTGCCAACGAAGATGACCTTGAAATACCTGTTAAAAAGAAAAAGAAAAAAGTAAAGAAAGGCGAGAAGGAGAAGAGTGATTTTGAAAGAATTATTTGGAACATTAAGGCAGTAACACCAGATGGGAATAATTTAGATATAAAAGCCTTTGATCCAGAGGGTAATACCTTTGATGTTAAAGCTACTCAAGATTCTAAGCAACATAGCTTTTTGAATATTAAAGTGCTTGTAGAAGGCGGAGAGCTGCCAGTTAAAATAATGCAAAGTACCTACGAATATGCACCAATAAAAGCTATTGGTACCGATGGAACATTATATGATATTAAAGCGATTACGGATAACAAAGAGAAACTTGATGTTAAAGGCATAAGTCGCTCTGGGAATATTATTCATGTCAAAGCAGTGAATGATAATGGTGAATTATTTGCAGTAAAAGCATTCGCCCCAGACGGAAAACTTAATGCCGTTAAAGGTGTTAAAATTTTCAAAAGAGAAGTAGAGTTGAAAATACAAGGAAATCCGGTTTATGCGCATTTAAAAGCCATAAATGAATAGCAGTACCTGCTATAGTTGCTTTTAAAAGAATTTAGACATTAATGAAGGTTTAATATTCTATTTATTAGAAGTCATACTTTAAAAACCAACAATAAATCGTTTAGAATTTATTGTTGGTTTTTTTATTTTAAAATAATCCTAATTTTCTAATAGAACGATTAAAGCACATGAATTTGCTATGATAGTATAGACCTATTTTTAAAAATAAAATGGTTCATAACGGTAAAAATGAGCCGTTTAATTTGGTTAAAAAGCAACACAGCTTACCAGTAAATTTTTAAAGAATTATATGATTAGTTTTTAATATATTTATACTGTTTTCAGAACATTTGAAGAATATATGTATGGATAGAACTTTAAGTCTTTCAAAAAAGGGGGTCATCATTGGAATGCCCTTATTAATTCTTGGGATGATGGTATGTCTTGTTAATACATCCTTTTTTTCCGAGCAAACAAGTAAGCTTTCTGTTGGAATAACATTCGACTTGCTTTTAACCATGCCACTTGTATATTTTTTACTCATCAGAAAAACAAGTATTCCTAAAACAACTATTGTTCCTGTGATTATTCTTGGAATGGTAGTAGGCTCTATTATACTACCTGTTCAGAATCAATATTACCTCAACCTTTTTAAGACTTGGATATTTCCTGTAATTGAGCTTTCAATAATTTCATTTGTCATTTATAAAGTACATAAAGCCATAAAACATTTTAAACGCTACTCTATAGAATCTGTTGATTTTTTTGAAACCATGAAAATAACGTGTTATGAAATACTTCCACAAAAGATGGTTGCACCGGTAGTTATGGAAATAGCCGTTTTTTATTATGGTTTTATTGATTGGAAAAAAAGAAAATTGGAGGAAAATGAATTTACATATCATAAAAATAGTGGGACAATAACCTTATTGGTTGCTATAATCCTTATTGTGGCTATAGAGACTGTTGTACTGCATATTCTACTCTTAAAATGGAGTGCGTTAGCAGCTTGGATTTTGACAGGCTTGAGTATTTATTCGGGTATTCAACTTTTCGGGTTTTTGAGATCCATGTACAAAAGGCCGATATCAATTAAAAAGGATAAGTTGTTTTTACGTTATGGTATTATGAATGAAACTACCATTGACTTAAATCATATTGATCGCATTGAAGTGTCGTCAAAAGATTTAGATTGGAATAAAGAATCCCGGAAACTATCCTTTTTAGGAGAATTAGAAAGCCATAATTATATAATCTATTTAAAAAAAGAATATACCCTAATTGGACTTTATGGTGTAAAACGAAGTTACAAGAATTTAGCCTTTTATGTGGATAATACAATGGCATTTAAGAAAAAAATAGATGAGGCCATGAATCAATATGTGTTATAAGATTGATCAAAAGTCTGTTAGCACAAAAAGTAAAAAAAACATTCTACTTTTTGTGGTAAGAGAAGTGTCTTGGTTATGTTTTTGTAAGCCACTATGGCTAAATGAAAAATTGAACGAATATATGTGTTACGATATTAAAGCGAGCACGGAAGCCCAGCTTAAACGTGCTCGGCAAAAAGGTGATTTAGCTGCGATTGAAGAAATAGAGGAACTACTAATTCCGTTAACAGATCTGCCATTACATCACGTCTCTGGGTTTAATCATCCAGAACTTTTAATTTATACAGATCATACTCCCGAATTTCCTACTGTAGCCACTTGGGGACTTATTCCTCATTGGGTAAAGCAAGAAGATCAGATGAAAAAACTATGGAATAATACCCTAAATGCTCGAGGAGAAACCATATTTGATAAACCCGCATTTAGCCAATCCGCCAAGCATAATAGGTGTATAATCTATATTGATGGCTTTTATGAGCACCATCATTTTAATAATAAAACCTATCCTTTTTTTATTCAGCGCAAAGATTATGAACCTATGGCATTGGCTGGACTTTGGAGTGAATGGGTGAACCCTGAACATGGAGGAAGAATGATTACATGCACTATAGTTACAACAGTTGGAAATTCTATAATGGCTAAAATACATAATAATCCAAAAATTAAAGGGCCTAGAATGCCTCTAATCCTTGCTGAAGACCAGGAGGATAAATGGTTAGTCCAATGGGATAATGAAATGGATAAAAGACAAATAAAAGAACTTATTCAGACATATCCATCTGAAGAACTTTGCGCCTATACTGTCGCTAAACTTAGAGGAAAAGCCTATAAAGGAAATGTTCCTGAAATATCCAATGCATTAGAGTATAGTGAATTGGAGTTGTCCCTATACCAGTAGTAGGTAAAAATCTTTGGAATCAATTTAAAACTACATTTTTTTCTAAGAAAGACTTCTAACGCAATAATGCAGATTGTATTACCATTTTTTTTTGCTTTTGAGTAAAGTACTAAGAGCCTAACAATGGTTTTAGTACCTCCCATACCGTATTAGCCACAATTTTATGCCCTTCAACAGTAGGGTGGATACCATCGTTTTGATTTAATTCTGGAATACCACCAACATCCTTCAATAAAAAAGGAATAAAGGGTAAATTATTTTGTTTGGCTAATGAAGCATACATCGTCCGGAATTCCGTAGTATAATCAGGCCCCATATTAGGTGGTAATTCCATTCCAGCCAAAATAATGATAGTATTGGGATCTTTTTGCTTAACAGCATCAATAATGTCTTGTAAGTTAGTTTGTGTTTGTGAAAAGGGTAGGCCGCGTAATCCGTCATTGGCGCCAAGTTCTAAAATAAAAATGGCAATATCCTGATTTAATATCCACTCTATTCTACTTCTTCCACCTGCTGAGGTTTCTCCACTAACACCTGAATTGACCATGGTGTAACCCAAACCCAATGCATCAATTTTTGATTGTAATACCGCTGGGTAAGCATCATCAGTACTGTCTAATCCATATCCAGCGGTAATGCTATCCCCAAAACATAAAATAGTTTTAGTCGCATTAGTATTTGAGTTTTCAGCTGTTGTAGCAGGAACATCGTTCTCATCCTGGTTCCTTTGGTTGTTCGATTGGTCCTTACAGGATACCAAAAAAGTACATAGCATTAGAAAATAACAAAACTTTAAGGTTTTCTGTAAGCAAGAAGTGGTATTAATTAAAAGCAATTTATTATTTTGACTGTCATTCATAAGCCTTGAAATAAATTTATAGTTTTCTATGTCAAATATATTAAAGATAAATGGTCTCGAAAAGACTTATACCAGTGGATCGAAACAGTTAACCGTTTTGCACGATATTTCATTCGATGTTGAAAAGGGGAAAACCTTTGCGATTGTGGGACCATCTGGTAGTGGGAAAACCACCTTATTAGGAATATGTGCTGGCTTAGATACACCAAATAAAGGTGATGTAGAATTGTGTGGCTTTAATTTGAACACCTTAAATGAGGACGAGCGAGCACAATTAAGGAATAGGGAAGTGGGCTTTATTTTTCAAAATTTTCAGTTACTTCCAACCCTAACGGCTTTAGAAAACGTTAGTGTTCCTTTAGAGTTACAAGGCTCTAAACAAGCTGCTCAAAAAGGGATGGAACTGTTAGCACAAGTGGGGCTGGCAGATCGTTTTCACCATTACCCGTCACAACTTTCAGGAGGTGAACAACAGCGTGTGGCATTGGCAAGGGCTTTTTCTAATACGCCTTCAATTTTGTTTGCCGATGAACCCACTGGTAATTTAGATGATGAAACTGGAGAAAAGGTCATTGAATTATTATTTAATTTAAATAAGGCTTCCAATACCACATTGGTCATTGTTACTCATGATTTGGAACTGGCTAATCGTACCCAACAAATATTGCGTCTAAAAGGCGGACGTATCATGAGCAATCAAGCACCAGTAATAAAGTGAATATATCCCAATTAAAAACCAAAACCAACGCAATCTGGCTTTTTAAAATGGCATGGCGTGATGCAAGAGCAAGTCGTGTGCGCTTAATGCTGTTTATGGCGTCTATTATTTTAGGTATTGCTGCCGTGGTATCCATTCAATTATTCCGTGATAATCTTAAAGATAACATTCAAAACCAGTCTAAAGCACTCATGGGTGCCGATTTTCTGATAGATATTAACGAAACTCCCAATGCAAGGGCGCAGGCCATTATAGACTCTTTAAGCCCCGTAGCTAAAGAGGTCAATTTTGTATCTATGATTGCTTTTCCTAAAAATGGAGGCACCAAATTGGTGCGTATTCGTGGCCTTGAAGGCGCCTTTCCCATTTATGGTAAAATAAAAACCGCCCCTGAACAGGCTGCAAGTACATATCAGGGTTTAGGTGGTGCTTTGGTTGATGCTACCTTAATGTTACAATACAATATTAAAGCTGGAGATTCTATTAAGGTTGGCAAACTGACGCTTCCTATTTTGGGCGCTCTGAATGGCCTTCCAGGAAGTTCAGCCATTTCAGCTTCTGTTGCACCACCAGTAGTTATTCCTTATCAATTTATTGATGATACAGAGCTTCTTCAGTTTGGTAGTCGTAAAGAATATCAATTTTATTATAAGGCCACTCCTCAGACAGATTTAGAACAATTGGAAGCTGAAATAAATCCTTTGTTGAACGCAGAAAATGCCGATATTGATACGCACTCCAGTACCAGTAGACGTTTAGGACGCCGTTATGATAATATGGGTAAGTTTCTCAATCTGGTCGCTTTTATAGCCTTACTACTGGGCTGTGTTGGTATTGCAAGCTCTGTTCATATTTATATTAAGGAGAAACTAAAACACATTGCTGTTTTAAAATGTTTGGGAGCCTCTCGAAAGCAAAGTTTTTTAATTTACCTCATTCAAATAGCCGGAATTGGTTTAATAGGAGGTATTATTGGGAGTCTAGTCTCCATTGGTGTACAAGAATCTTTCCCGTATTTCTTTAAAGCATTTTTACCCTTTGATGTGACCATTTCAATTTCAACACAACCACTTCTTATGGGGGTGTTACTTGGGTTTTTAATGGCCGTTTTGTTTGCATTATTGGCCTTGTTAAACACTTGGTATGTGTCACCTTTAGAAGCTTTACGCGTTACAGAGTCCAATGGATTAAAAAGAACTAAATCTGCTAAAATAACTGTGTTTTCAGTCATTATTCTTTTTTTGTTTTTATTTTCCTATTGGTTACTCAGAGATATAAAGTACGCCTTGGCTTTTGTTGTAGGTATGCTCATCACTTTTAGTATTCTTGCTGGTATTGCCACATTATCTATGAAAATGATTAAGGCATGGTTTCCAAAATCTTGGGGTTATACAGCACGTCAAAGTCTTTTGAATCTTTTTAGACCAAATAACCAGACCTTAGTTCTTATAGTTGCTATTGGCCTAGGTACTTTTTTAATCAGTACTTTATATTTTACAAAAGACATTCTATTATCTAAAACGGCGGTTGGTAATAGCGGCAAGGCTGCTAATATAATATTACTGGATGTCCAAAAAGAACAAACTAACGATGTTTCCAAAACTATTACTGAACATGGTTTAGAACTTGTAGACAACATTCCATTGGTAACCATGCGTATTCAAAGTATTAAAGGCATGGTGTCTCATGAAGCGAAAGCAGATACTACTGTACATATTCGGCGTTGGGTATTCAACCATGAATTTAGAACCACTTACAGGGACAGTTTAATAAGCTCGGAAACTATTTTGGAAGGTACATGGACCCCTGCGGTTAGCCTCGGGGGCGTTATTCCTATTTCAATTTCTGAGAATTTAGCTAAAGATGCTCAGCTTAACATTGGTGACAAGGTGGAATTTAACATTCAAGGCGTCATTATGGAGACCGTTGTTGGGAGTATCCGATCTGTAGATTGGGGGCGAATGCAACTTAATTTTTCAGTAGTGTTCCCAAAGGGTGTTTTAGAAAAAGCACCACAATTTTATGTGCTCACTACTAATGTCCCCGATAACGTTGGCTCTGCCCAGTTACAACGTGTATTGGTGGCTAAATATCCCAGTGTAACCATAATTGATTTGAGACAGGTATACACAATAATAGAGGATATTTTAGATAAGGTCGCCTGGATTATCAACTTCATGGCCTTATTTAGTATTATAACAGGTATTATTGTATTAATAGGCTCTGTACGTAATACCAAACATCAACGGATTAGGGAAAATGCATTGCTAAGAACTTTAGGAGCAAAAAATATACAAATATTAGAAATATCTGGTTTAGAGTATTTTTTACTGGGTTTAATAGGTAGTTTGGTAGGGGTAGTACTGGCTCTCGTCAGTGCATTTTTATTGGGACTTTATTTATTTAAAGAGCCTTTTGTTCCTTCGGTAATACCTTTTCTAATATTTCTGCCCACAATATCGTTTTTGACCTTAGGTATTGGCCTGATTAATATGCGTGATGTTTTACGGATTTCGCCATTGGAAGTTTTGCGTAGGGAAGCTTAAGAATTAGTAGATATCGGGATTATTATTTATAGTCCAGAGAAAGATAGTATTCTTAGAATTAAAGAAATCAAAATGTATTAAAACGCAATAACTTGAATACTGTTTTTAAAATTAGTCTATTGCACTTGCTGGTGTTTTTCCTTTTCGTAATTTTTTATTACTAAAGCGGATTTTGGTTTTAAGTTTACGCTTTTTTGCCTTTTTATGATGAAAATCTTGTACCATTTGAATATAGATTTTAGATCCTGTATTTTCATAGCCTACTTTTTCTGAAAGGACAATACCGTCGTTTGCTTTTAAGTTGTTTAAAGGAATCGATATCCAAATATCTCTAAAAGCTTTTGGTTCAGTTTTTCCTTCAATAAAAAAGTCAATCGCTGACGATTGTATTTCCGTTCTTGGAATTGAAAACACACCATTATTAATACTAATTTTTTCAACTATTGGCTGAAAGGACATAGCTTTAAACCGCTCTTTTTTAAGCACTTTTATGTTGTCAACAATGGGCTTGAATTCAAATAGTTTTAAGCTATCAATTTGAAAGTCTATGTGACCATTTAAGCTTTTTACTTTTAAACTGTCTTTAGCATCAAACTGTCCTTTAATGGCCATGTCATAATTAAATATGGCTTCAAATTTCTCGGCCTCTCGTAGTGATTCTATATTGAAATAATCGAAGTCTTGAGCCGCTTGGCCAATATCAAATTGTTCTGTTGTCATTAAAGTCTGAAAAGATGTTTTGTCTATCTCTGCTAAAGCGAGTAACATGTCTAAATCCAGTCGTCCTTTTCGGTATCTAAATCCAGTATTTTTTAAATGTATATTATCCTTCTGATCAAAAAATAGGTTTGATTTTAAATGGGTAATCTTGAATTTTTGATAGCTAAAAGTGTCTATTTTTACTTCCAATTCGGGATGAAATGACTTTTTTAAATCCAATAATGAGTTTTTTAGCAAGGCTAAATCCTTCTTTGCTTCATTGGAGGGTTTAGGCTTTCCCATACGGGCATCTAATAATATTTCATCTATATCATCGGTATCTAAATTAGGGGAATAAATTAGAAAACGACTTGAATGAATTTGGTCTTCAGAGTTCTTACTAACCAAGCCTGAAAAATTGTCAATGTTTCCAGAGACATTTATATAGTCATTACTTTTTAAACGTAATTGCAAACTGTTAATGGTTGCTTTATTATTTTTAATGGCTAAGTCTAGCGTATCTATAGGAATAAATAATTCAGCCGCTTTAAATTCAATAACCGATGGCGTTAGTTGTAAACGCCCTGTGGCTTCAGATGTCGATAAAACAAAGTTTTCAGATTTAGCTTCGTAATTGCCTTTAAATTTAAACTGTCCTGAATCAAATAGAAAATTTGAATTTCCAAAATAATCATTTAAGTCTTTGGTCTCACCCTGTGCCTGAATATTAAAGTTAATATCAAAGTTTGCCGTGTTATTAATTGACAATGCTGTATTGTAAGCATTTACTTGTCCATGTATTTGAGCCTGTGATTGTTTATAATCAATGCCTAAATTTTCTAATATTAGTTGTGATTCATTTTCAAAATAGAATTGAGCAACAATATTATTAGTTACTAAATCTTTGTATTTAAGTGTATCAATATCTATTTCTATATTTGGGTTAAAACCATAGATGTCTTTAAAAGATTGATATAAGTTTGACTTTTTCTGTAAGTTAGTTTCTTCCGCTTTATTTTTAAAATCTTCAAGTAATATTAATAATTTATCTAGATCAATATATTTACTCTTTACTTGTAAATAGGTATTTGGGTTTTTATCTTCAGGGATTAAGAAACCAGGGAAATGCTCTACCATTGCAGATATTTGTAGTTTGTGGTCTTCTCCAATCTCCACTTCAAATTTTTCAAGGTACGCTGTTGAATGCTTTATGTTAAGAAGCATTTCGTTAATCTCGATATTTAAATGCACGGGTTCATAATACAACGTGTTTTTATTAATTTTCAGATTGCCAGAAACATTACTTAAAAGTTCATTGAATTTATGAATGTTGCCATTAATATGACCAGAAAATGAAAAATCGCCAGCGGTAAATTGCAACAGGCTTTTCTTAAATATATTATTAAATGCCGATGAAGCACCATGCATATTCACATTAAAATCAATAAAAATAGGATCTTTTGTTTCCCCTAGGGGTTTGGGTATTTTTACTTCACCATCAAGACCAACCTGAGCCCCTTTATGATTAAAAATAAAGGTTTTTACATCTAAGGTTTCCTCATTAAGAAAACCTATATTAGTAATTACATCATTTAGTACATTTCCATTGTAAATCAACTTCCCTAATCGCATTTTAACGGTAGGATGAAACTGATTGTGTATTTTAGCTAAAGTGGTATGTAAATCCTTTCTCGTGTCTAATGCCGTTTTATTTTTAGGCGCGAACTTGTTTAATAAGTCCATGAAATTATTTACATGTATGGTGTTGGCTTCAAATTCTACAAAGCTCTCAAGGGGATAGTCTGGGATATTTTCAATTAAACTGGAAAGGTGTTTTAAATGACCTCTTAAGGTTATAACTTCATTATCTAAAAGGGGAATTTCTATGGTGTTTATTTTAGCGAATTCATTGTTTAAGGATAAATCAATTTGGTTTATAGGTAATTGAGATTTAGTAGGTTTAAAAAACACTTCCGTTTTATCCATTTTAAAATTCCCCTGGGCATGATTCAACAATAACAAAGGATTATCAATATCACCGTCAACCAATGCTTCAAGTTTAAATTGCCCACCGTTAAAATAAAAATCTGTATTATTTAATACGGCTGCAAGGTCTTCGTTTTTACCTTGTAAGTCAATATTTGCTTTTACATAATTATTTGTTTCAGGGGTACTTCTATAAAAGGATTCTTTAATTTTAACATCTATACCTTTTAAATTTCCGGATAGGCTTTTTAAGTTTAATTGAAAATCTCTAGGCGTTTTCTTTAAGACTCTAATGCTGTCATTCTTATAAATATCATTGGTTAAGTGCCCTGTAAATGTAATATCCGAAATGGGAAACGCTTCTTTGAATATGAATGTATTTGATTCTGTTGAAAAATCCACCTTAACTACAGGGTTGTCTTTATAAGCAAATTGACCTTTAAGTTTTAAATGCGTTTTTAAAGGTTTATCAAGTTGATAGTCTACTAATTTCTTAGAAATGTTATTTGGTAATAAAGCTTTTGTTGCTTTTAAGTTAGTGTTGTCGTTAACTAAATCAAAATTATATTGAGCACCATTACTCAAATTAAAATCTGCGGCTAATAAAAACTTTTGATCGTCAATAAATAAATCAAAAGGGGTAAGGGCTATAGTTTGTTCGTGTAAATTAAATCTAAAGTCATAAGTTCCTTGAATTAAAGCACCATTAAAAAATGTGCCTTTGTCTAGATTAAACCCTAATTTATGAATGCTTACTTCCATATTATTCTTTCCAGTGATGATTTCGTCATTGGTCTTAACAGTGCTTTTAAAATCATGAATGGTGAAATGAAATGCTTTATTTAAAACAGAATCTATTATTTGAACATCTATATTCTTAAATTGAATTTTTAATTTATTTTCATGAAGCCAACTTGGTAGAACAAACGGCATATTTGGAGCTTCTTGTTTTGCCCGTTTTATATCGGCATAAAAAGATTCGGGTTTTCCTTTTTCAATGGTAGAGACATATTGCATGTCTTTTAATCTTATTTTTTTAAGCCTTAAATGTTTTGTGAAGACATCTGCAAGTGTTAAAATAATTTCTACTTCACTTGCTTTTAAGTCCGTTCTTTTATTATAAATGGTATCAAAGTTAGTGTGTTCAAGACCAAGTAATTTAAAATTTAGATTCGGAAAGTCTTTAATTGCGTTTACTTTAATGTCTTCTATTTTTAAGGTGCCGTTATGGTTCTTTTCATAGAATTCTTGTATGAATATAAGAACATCCTTTTTGTAGAACATGCCAAAGGCACTTAGTAAAATAGGGATAAGAACAATAAAAGCACCTATTTTAAGGAATATGCGCTTTTTCTTTTTAGTGTTTTTTTTTATGCTCTTAGTCATTCAACAATTTTCACATTTAGTAAATACAAAAGTTAAAAGTAATAAATCGTTACAATACCTAACGTTGCAAATTATGCTGGTATACGCTCAAATTTAACCCAAAATGGCAGAAAACAAGATAAAGGCAAGACTTATTTCTTTTAACAGGTAGAAAAGTATTTATTATTATGTGATAAATGGACAATTTCAAAAAATCAAACCACCTTTTATCTCTACATCAAAAAGCACGCATAGTGAAATATATAAGTGGATTAAACGTATATTTGATTGTCTATGAAAACTATTTTATTAGCTTGTTTACTATTTTTTGTAAATCTGTTGTGGGCGCAATGTCCATCAGGAGCTGTTACTTTAAATTCTCAATCTGATGTCAATAACTTTGTTGCCATGTACCCTAATTGTGATAACATTTCTGGGGATTTAATTATTGATGGTCCTATTACTGATTTGAGCGCACTTGATTATATAGATGCTATTGAGGGTGATTTTGTTATTGCAAATACAGAATTGATATCAATTTCCAATTTTTCCAGTTTAACCCTATTTCTAAACAAATTAGAAATTTCAAATAATGAGAAGTTGGTAGAAATTACTGGTTTTAATGCGCTTATAGATTTAGGGAATTTGTTTATAATAGAAAACAATCCAAACTTAGTCAGGATAGATGGATTTAATAGTGCAACTGATGCCTTCGGGGATCTCTGGATAAACGGTAATACATCATTACAATTCATATCGGGCTTTGGCAAATTGGTCAGGGTTTATAAATTATTAGGCATAAGTAATAGTCCCTTACTACAAAGTATACCAAGTTTTAATAACATGAATTCCGTTGGAAGGACTATACAGTTTACCAATACAGGTTTAACAGATCTTTTGGGGTTTGATAATCTGTCTATTATTGGTGGTCTTAACAGCACCTTAGGACTTGGGGTAAGTAATAATCAGAATTTAGGTGCTATTTCTGGTTTTAATTGTTTGAAAAATATTGAATTTGATCTTTCAATTAAAGATAATCCACAATTAAAGAGCATCGTTGGATTATCAAGTCTGGAGCGGGTGGGGCGGTTTTTTTCAATTGGAAATAATACATCTCTACTATCATTAAACGGACTGCAAAATTTAATAGAAGTATCTAGACCGGGGTATGAGGCTGCCTTGGTTTTTGAAATATATGACAATCCACAGCTATCCGATTGTAATGCATTATGTAATCTTTTGGAATCCAATGGTATAATAGGATTAAAAAGGATTACTAATAATGCATCAGGATGTGATTCAGAATCAGAGATTGACACCTCAAATTGTATTCCTTTTCAACGAGTATCCTGCACGAGCTTAGTTAGTCCGCAAAATGGCGCTACAAATGTGGAGCTAGATGCTGATATTTCTTGGCAAGCGATAAGTGGCGCCACGAGTTATTTTATTTCAATTGGAACTACTTCTGAAGGCACTGAAATAATTAATAATTTAAATGTAGGAAATATAACCACCTATATACTGCCTAACAATCTACCTGAAAACGCAGAAATATTTGTAAAAATTAAACCCAATAACGATTTAGGTCAGGCTAAATGTTGTTCTGAAGAAAGCTTTATGACTAAGGCTTTTATTCCCCAATGTGCCGCTTTGATTAACCCTAAAAATGGTGAAAGAGATGTTCCAATAACAACAAGTATCAGTTGGAATGCGGTATCAAATGTTACCGGATATTTTATTTCCTTAGGGACATTTTCGGGAGGTACGGATATTCTTGATAATTTTAATGTTGGAAATAGGACGTCATATAGGCCTTCCAGCCCGCTTCCCGAGAATGCAAGTATATTCACTACAATTACGCCGTATAATATTGCAGGGAATAGTGTTGATTGTAATGAAGAAGTATTTTTTACAAAACCAGAATCTTTGGGTTGTACGGCGTTAATAAACCCAATAAATGGCTCAATAGATGTAGATGTTGATGCTACCATCTATTGGAACGCAACGCCAAAGGCAACAGGTTACATACTATCTATTGGCCTTATGCCTTTTGGAACAGAATTAGTTAATAATCGAGATTTAGGAAATGTCAACGCTTTTGATTTTATCGATAATTTTCCATTCGATACTAAAATCTATGTAAGCTTGATACCGTATAACTCTTCAGGGCAAGGAGAGGCTTGTCCTACCGAAAGTTTTACAACTAAAAGAGAGTCAATTTTTGTGCCTGATTTTTTTACGCCAAATAATGATGGTTATAATGACGTTTGGCTTATAAATGATCCCCTAGATGAAGTTAAAGTTGTTTATATCTATAGTCGATATGGAAAATTACTCAAAACCATTAGAAACATGCAAAATGGATGGAATGGTAGTTTCAATAATCAATATATGCCTGTTGATGATTATTGGTATTCCATGACACTAAAAAATGGAAAAAGAATAAATGGCCATTTTACCTTAAAGCGTTAAATCTTAATATGGATTAAAGAATTTGCGTTAAAAAAGGTCACTTATGTTTTAATAATGGATTTAATTAGCAGTAGTCTTTAACGTTAAACTTAGGATCATTAAGACCTGAGGTTTTAGTGTTTTTTTAATTCGTTAAACCCATAATCTAAATTCAATAAGTATCAGCTGTTGTAAAAAGCTTATTTTCTAAATAATGTAAGGGTAAATTTATCTGGAAGCTTCTTAAAGTTACTCGTATTCCCCTAATTCAATAGTGGTCTTGATAATATATAAAACCAGTTCATCCATCATAATTAACAATTCAGTAATTTACATTATATTTTGAAAGCAATCCTAAGGACATTTGTATAATCAAAAAAACCAACAAGGGATACAATGGAAAGTGCTAAACAGAAGACCAGTAGAGGAAAACAAATTTTTAGAATCATATTATTTTCTGGAACTTTTATTTCCTTATGGTTTGTACCTTGGATTTTAGTAAAAGCTTGGATATTGCCTTTACCAAAGACCGTGCAGGAGCAAGTTGATCAAACCTTAAGTTATGGTTTTGATGGAGTAATTGTATATGTTGATGAAACTGGAAAACCACCAGCCTTCTATACGGCTGGTTATCATAATAAAGAACAGAAAATACCTGCAAAGCCAAATGCTTTATTCAAAATAGCAAGTATTAGTAAATTATATGTTGCGGTTGCTATCACTAAGTTAGCCCATAACCATCAATTGTCATTAGATGAAAAGCTCACGCAATACTTTCCGGAACTCAAGGGAAGAATTGAAAATGCAGATGAAATCACCCTTAGCATGTTGGTGCAACACCGTAGCGGGATTCCTAATTTTACGGACAATCCAGACTTTTGGAAAAATCAACCCAATACGGATGTAGATGTACTTCAATATGCACTTGATTTACCAGCAGAATTCAAGCCAAATAAAGATTATAGTTATTCAAATACAAATTATTTATTGCTGTCAAGAGTTATAGAGAAGGTTACCGGAGGTAGTCGTCAAGATTATTTCAAGACCTATATTTTAGAGCCTCTTGGGCTTAAAAACACGTATGGCTCAATCAGTGATGTGAATCTAGACGATGTAATGAGTGGCTATTATGTTGGAATTGATAAAGACTTCAAAAACCAGAATGAAGGTATGATGATTGCTACGGCAGAAGACGTTGGCATCTTTTTAAGAGCCCTAAATGACGGATCATTACTTAATAAAGACGAAATGGAGATCTATAGCTCTATTTATGAATTTAATCATGGCGGATTAGCTCCAGGCTACCAATGTCTGGCAGAATACCATAAGGATATTGATGCTGTTGTTATTCAATTTATGAATACAACCGATTTTGAAGGCTACCAATGGAATCTGCTTCAGATAACACATAGTCGTGTTGTTAAAATATTGCGAAAACAAAAGGGTTTATGAAATTTTAGTAGAGTAGTGTAACAACTTTCATGAACTCTCGTCGTAAAGACAACCAACAAATCATGACTGGATCAATTAAAACGAATCATAAAACCTGGAAAACAATAATTGTGTTTTTAGGTATTCTAACCCTGCTAAGTAGCATTTGCTATTATGCTATATTGAAATTAAACCCAACGAGTATTTATATTGGTGCTTTAATGTTATCGCCGGCAATAGCCTCGCTTATTACATTAAAGCTTATGAATCGCTCTATTTCAAGTTTGCCATGGCGTCTAAAAAGCCTTAAGTATTTAAGATATTCTTATCTGTTACCAGCATGCTATATTACTATTTCATATATTTTAATTTGGGTATTTGGTTTCGGGAATTTTGGTAATAAAAATACAATCGCAGCTTGGTCAGATGAATTAGGCATGACTGGGTTTAATACACCCATGGTAGCGTCAGTTATGATTTTGCTGTTAGCCATTGTTGGCGTTGTTAAAAATATAGGGGCTACTCTAGGAGAAGAGATTGGATGGCGTGGTTTTTTTGTTTTTGAACTTAGAAAACTATTATCTTTTGAAGGCACATCGATTATAAGTGGATTAATTTGGTCGATCTGGCATTGGCCAATAATTTGGTTAATTTATAATGGAAGTGGCTTGCTTTTCTTTCATATGGCAGCATTTACTTTAATGATTATGGCTATTTCTGTTATCATGACATATTATACATTTAAATCGAATAGTTTGTGGCCAGCAGCGCTTTTTCATTCTGTGCATAACATTTTTATTCAAAAAATATTCACACCAATAACAGCTACCAATGAAATTAGTTCCTTTTGGTTAGACGAATATGGCTTAATGATTCCTGTTATAACGAGTCTTTTTGCTATAGTTTTTTGGAGGAAGGCCAATAAGGAGAATTTGTAGTTAAACGAAAATATCAATCAATCAATCAATCAATCAATCAAAAAATCAATATGACAGTGTTAGTAGTAGGCGCAAGTGGTGCCACAGGAAGTCAATTAGTAGAGCAACTACTAATTCAAAAAAACAAAGTTAAGGTCATTGTAAGATCGCCAGAAAGGTTACCAGATTCATGGAAAAATAATGATGATTTACAAATCATCACAGCAAGCGTTTTAGATTTAAGCGATGCAGAAATGCGCACTATGGTTACCGATTGTGACGCCATAGCGTCATGTCTTGGACATAACCTGACTTTTAAAGGGATCTATGGTAAACCACGGCGGTTAGTTAAAGATGCGACAAGCCGACTGTGTAATGCTATAACAGCAAACACGAGTAAAAGTAAAACAAAGTTTGTGTTAATGAATACTACAGGTAATCGTAATCGCGATTTAAAAGAGCCTATTTCTTTTGCTCAAAAATGTGTGATTGGTTTGCTTCGTTTACTATTACCACCGCATGTAGATAATGAGAAAGCAGCAGATTATTTACGAACAGAGATTGGGCAAAATAATACTTCTATTGAATGGGTAGCAGTGAGACCAGATGGCTTAATAAACGATGAAGAAGTTAGCGATTATGAAATACATAAATCACCAACGCGAAGTGCCATTTTTAATGCAGGCAAAGTAAGTCGGATAAATGTTGGTCACTTTATGGCAAGTTTAATTAATGATGACCATCTATGGGGGAAATGGAAAGGACAAATGCCTGTAATCTATAGTTCATCCATCTAGAATGTCGTCGTTCTAAAATCAATTATTTTTCTTTAAAAAACATAACAATTTAAATTGTACAAACAATGCATAATATAAAATTCAATATACTCGCTTTAATACTATCATCTGCCTTTATTCTTTCATGTAGTAATGATGATGGAGATACTCAAGACACGCTTTATTTAGAGATACCCGACCAACATTTTGAATCCATTTTGATAGAGCAAGGTATAGATTCAGATGGTACTATTAATCAACAAATGTTAAAAACAGATGCTGAAAATATCAAACGATTAGATTTAAACCTATCGGCTCATTTCGGAGAAATTAGGGATTTAACAGGTATAGAGGGGTTTACAGACTTAAGTTTTCTATCTGTTGCTGGACAAAAAATTAAAGCTGTTAATTTAAGTTCTAATACCAAGTTGGATACATTATATCTTAATGGAAACCATCTCACTCATATGGATATAAGCAACAATCCAAATCTTATCTTGATAGATTTTCAGGCCAATGCAATCAGTACAATCCAGGGACTGGCAACATCGAAAAAACTGAAAAAGGCAAATTTATCTTTTAATAATTTTGAAACCATTAGTATAAACAATGCATCATTAGAAGTTTTACTTATTACACATAATCTATTAAAATCTATAGATACCCAAGATGCATTACATCTAAAAAATGTATTAGCCATATCCAACCAACTTACAGGCGTAGACTTTAGCTCCAATATAGGTTTAGAAACCTTAGTTATTTCAGGTAACAAACTGCAAAATATTAATCTTGAAAATAATACGCGCTTAACGCATCTTTACAGTTCCAGTAATTTACTAACCAGTCTTGATGTAAGTAATAATAAACAATTAATTGATTTGCGGGTAGATAGAAATCCAGAGTTAACCTGCATAAAGATTGAAAATGGGCAGAATATACCAACCGTATCTTTATCTGAATACCAAGACATAAATACCATTTGTAACTAAATTTAAAATAGAGATTTAACTAAAACACATAGGACAATCATAAATGCTTTTGATTTATGAATGCGATATTTTAACATGGAATCACTATATAAACCTCAAACTGGTAAAGCTGAAATTTTAAATCTTTATAATCAAAAATTAAAGGATTTAAACATTAATTATAGTTATATAGAAGTGCAAACCGCTTTTGGTAAAACCAATATTATTGTTTCAGGAAATGCCAAAAAACAACCTATATTGGTTGTTCACGGATCAAATGGATGCGCACCAATTGCCTTAGAAACCTATTCTGAACTGGCATCGGATTTTCAAATTTTTGCTGTGGACGTATTGGCGCAACCCAATAAAAGTGCTGAAACAAGATTATCAATGCAAAATGATGATTATGGAAAGTGGCTACATGAGGTTATTGACCACTTAAAACTTGTAAATCCAACGCTTGCAGGATTTTCGTTTGGCGGACTAATAATTCTGAAAGCTCTTGAATTTAAAGACAGCAATATTAAAGAGGTGTTTTTAACGGCACCTGCCTATATTGTCAATGGGAACCCATTAAAGGCATTGTTCAAAGTTTTCATACCGATGAAACGCTACATGAAAACAAGAAAAACAAAATATGTTGAATGGTTTTTAAATGCCCTTTTTAGTGAAAAAGATGATTTTGCATTAGCATTTCTCTCTAAGGTATTATTGTGTTTTAGAATGGATTTCACCCCAGTTCCAGTAATACATAATAGGGACGCTGCTTCTATAAAAACACCAATAACATTGATAGCAGCGAAAGATGATTTGATGTTTCCCGGTGAAAAAATGATAAAACGGGCCAATAAAATTTTTCCTTCGTTAAAGCAAACGGTTTTATTAAAACAATCAAAACATGTGCAAAATACATTTGATAATAAAAGAATTTCAAACTTGATTCTAGGAGCATTTTAATTTATGACGAGAATTATCAAAAATAATATTAGCAGAGGAAGCCTATATTATTAGAGGCTTTCAATTTTTTTCATAATCTCTTCAGCTTCATACGTTTTTTGATCACTTAATTTTCTGTTGATAGTAGAAAATTTATGAGCCTCTTTTGTTAAGGTTTTGTATTGCGCGTATAACTTATCTTTTTCTGACTTTTTTTTGAATAGTCCAAACATGGTGTGACGTAATTAGTTGTATTTCTGATTTATATTTTTCAGCAAGACTAGAATGTTAAATGCCCTAAAAAAAGAGTCCATTTCTTAAATGAATTGGACTCTTTTTATGCTCTTAATCAATTTTAAGCAAACAACTAGTTAAGGCATAACAACGGTATCTATAGCATGAACCACGCCATTAGAGGCATCAACATCCGCTATAACTACTGTAGATTTATTTCCTTTACTATCTGTAAGTATTACATTGTTACCACTTAAAGAAGCTGTCAAGGTTCCACCTTGTACCGTTGCAATTTTAAATGCACCGTCATTGGCTTTTATGGCTTTTACAACGTCTGCCGCCATAAATTTTCCGGCCACTACATGATAGGTAAGTATAGCAGTTAACATATTTTTATTTTCCGGTTTTAATAAAGTAGTTACTGTGCCATCAGGTAGTTTGGCAAAAGCATCATTAACGGGAGCAAAAACAGTAAATGGACCGTCACTGTTAAGCGTGTCAACTAAACCTGCAGCTTTAACAGCGGCTACTAAGGTTGTAAAATTGTCATTACCAGCAGCAACAGAAACAATGGTTTGTATCTCATTAAGGGTTTTGTTATTCACTGTGGCATGGTCATCAGATGCTGTGATGTTTGTAAAGGCAGTAGACACAAATGCAAGTACTGCGATAATTGAAATTGGAAGTAATTTTTTCATAATAAATCTTTTTTTTGTAAAGATACAATGGCCAAGAAGTTGTTAGCAAATATTTTTGTTTAATTATTTGTTAAAATAATTAAACAAAAATATTAAGCCTTTTAATAATACACTCTAATTATTGTTTTTCATTGGCCCATAACGAAGAAATTATAAGGCGCATTTTCTGCCATCAAAGTTTTAAACGCTACATATCTGTGTTTGATTAATTATTCTGTCTTTATGATAATGCCAATGGAATCTATAACTGCTTTTGTCTTATTTGCCAACCAAGAAGGCTCTTAAGATGGTTTTCACTTTGTGACCTTGCAAGTATTCTTACTAAGAAAATTAATCCAGAATAATCGTTCAAAGAATATACAGGACTATAAATTCAATATTAGAGTATAAGTTTATCAAAGACAAACCATTAAATTCTAATATTATGATTGTTTCGGTGAATAATCCTCAGGCTTTATATCAGTTTTTTTATCTCTTCGCATTTATATTTATGTTTTCTGTAGTGCTTTATAAAAGCATAAGGCGTGGTTATAATCTACGTTCTGTATTGTTAATGCTAACGACCATTACCCTTTTTACCGTAATCGGTACCCGATTATTTACAATATCTATGGGTGACTGGTTAGCCGCCTTGCATACAAAGTCTCCAGAATTCAACAATAGGTCATCCATAGGTGGTTTATTATTTGGTTTAATGGCGCTTCTATCGTCACAGCAAATATTTGGATTTAAAAGGTCTATGGTCGATTTATTTGCATGGGTTGTGCCTATTACCCTCGGCATAACAAAACTAGGTTGCTTATTTAGTGGCTGTTGTTATGGTCTTCCTTTTAATGGCTTTTGTGCTATTCAATACCCTAAAGGTACGCAAGGTCATTTTAACCATTGGCTTATGGGTAGCATAGAAAATGATGCCCTATTGTCGTTAGCGGTACATCCAGTTCAATTATATGAATGTCTGCTTTTATTTGTTATTGGGTATGTTGTTTGGAAAACAAGAAAAAGATGGCAAAAAAATGGAAGTGCCATGCTGTTTGCGCTGTGCCTATATTTTTCATTACGATTTGGGGTTGAATTTTTTAGAGATCATAGTATATCTCAATTTAGCACCACCTATTATCTAGGTGTATGGTCTATACAATGGATTATGTTAGGCATCGGGATTTTATTGGGTATAAGTTTATGGAGTAACGAAAAATGGCTTAAAATTGAATCTCCAAGAGGCCGGGTCAAGTCATTATATGCTTACTCTGAGTTCATTTATATTGTCGCCATATCGTGTTGTATCTTTTTATTTAGACATTTACTTTTGGCATTTGAGCTTAAGGCGGTATGGGTGGTATTTATTCCTTCAGTTATTCTGTCTTTTCATTATCTGTTAACTGAGATTAAATTTAGAAATCAACGTAAACTAGTTGCCTTTTTGTTACTCACACCGTTTTATGTTATGGCGCAAACAATACCAAATCAAAAACCAGAAATAAAAAGATACCAACGTGTGGATATAGGTGGTTCTTTTGGTGATTTTACAAATAAAGTTGGATTTAATCCGCAACATACACAAAACCAATGTGGCTCAAATACGTCTTACTCATATGAGTATTTTTTGCAAACCTATCAAATTGCTGGTGCAGGATACTCCCAGGTTATTATTAAAGGTAATACAAAGAAAACCTTTGGTGTTAATGTTTCGGGCGGATCTATTAAGACGACGTTATTAGGCACCAACCAAACTAAGTCTGACTTTGTTTTTGCTATAAATCCTTATGCTAAATGGGAAAGCAAATGGTTTGGTGTTGGATTGGGGCTTCATCTGGGTGATTTTAATGTTAATAAAGATGAAACAACCGAAGTCTCCAATATAGAGGATGCTCATAAATCATATTATTCCAGACCTGAAATTCATGCGAGGGTAGGACCCAAAAAGTATCTTGATATCGACTATAATTACGGATTTATGATGCCATCTGCTTATCCTACATTGTATTCAAGATCCAGTATTGGGAGTGGTTTTGGACTCAGTAATGACTATAGTTTAAGATATGGTAGGATTTGGAATTTAAATACGGGTTATATTTCTGCAGAAGCTTTGCTTTCTGATAACTTTGGAGTCAATCTAATGTATATCTTTCAAGAAAACAATGACGACTTATACGGGGGAGAAACATCTGGAAAATTTGTATTCTCTTTGAATTATCGATTCGGACATAAAATTAAGAAATAGTTTAATGCGTTTTTATTAAGGGTAGGACTTGAAAGAAGCAAAATTATCCTGAATGAAGAAACACTTTTTTTAGTATATTGAAAATAAACACATTAGTTGTGATTAATCTTAAAATGAATATTCCAGTTTTATTAATTCTTTTCCGTTTAATTTTGGCTCCAATACTATTAGCACTGGCTTATTTTGTTGGAGAATCTGCTAAGATGGCTATTGTCGTGCTAATGTACTTAGGATTAATATCTGATGTTTTGGATGGAATAATTGCAAGAAAGCAGCATATTTCAACAGTAAAATTACGACGGATGGATAGTCAAGTTGATATGGTTTTTTGGCTGTCTGTGGGTTTTGCAACTTGGATCTTATTCCCAAAATTGATTGCTGAAAACGCCATTTATATTTGGATGATAATAGGCATGGAAATAACATGTTATTTTATTAGTCTCGTCAAATTTAATAAACCACCCTGTGTACATGCAGTTTTGTCTAAACTATGGAGTATTTCCTTGGTTGTAGCTTTTACGGCGTTGCTAGCTTTTAGTCATGCCGGAATACCGTTTGTTATAGCCCTTGTTTTAGGTTTAATTTCGCAGTTTGAGGTCATTGTTATACTCTTGTTTTTACCAAAATGGACCCATGATATTCCTAGTGTTTATCATGCGTACCTTATTAGAAAAGGATATAAAATTAAACGAAATATCTATTTAAACGGATAAAAAGGAGTTGATTGGTTAAGTATTTAAAATCCGTATAAATAATTAGGCCTCGCATAACATTGTGGTACTTTATTTTATCATTATGCATTCTTAAATATCGTAATTTATTTAGGTATGCGCTACAGTAATAAAGGTGATTCATTGTTTGCCAGAAATACTAAAAATAAACTAACCTTGCTTGAGAATAGCTAAAACTTGTCTTTTAGAACTCACCTGTAATTTATTAAAGATGTTCACATTATGTCTTTTTAAAGTTGAAAGTGAAATTCCTAGTTGATTGGCCATTTCTTGGTCCGTGAGGCGGGCAGTATAAAGATCAATAATTTGGTTTTCTCGATTGGTGATTTTTACTTTTTTCGAAATAGACAATGACTCTAGGTTGCTTGTGTTCTTATCGATAAGATTTTTTAGGTTAGGACAGTAAATAACGTATGTTTCGTATAAACCTCTAAACTTTATAATAGGTAGTTCCTGTAATAGATTCACAATTTCAAGATGCGCAACATCGTTATGACCCAACGACAGGTTTAAACAGCAGCTTATCAACTTAATTTCTGTTAAATAGCGTCTGTTGTTTCCGTTTGATAAGTTCGTAATCAATGCCGCTAAAAGCTCTGTAGGGAATTCTAATGGTTTAGCAAGCAATATCCGAAGCTTACCTAAAACTGTTGAATAGGACTCCGTTAGAATGACTTTAGGGTCAACATGAGTATGCTGTGCCCAAAGTATAGATTCATGTTTATTATTTGACATGAATAAAAACTCCGCGCGCAAAGCTTCCAAATAGGGGACTAAAAAGCCATTACCGGATATAATGTACTGTTCAATTTCTCCATTAATATATTTGATAGCTTGATCTCTCTTTCCAAGTGCAAACAATACACGACCATATAAGGCAGAGAAACTCATGCCTATGACTCCTATGGTATTCTCTTTAAATTCTAAAACCTTTTTTAGTACCTGTTCAGCAGATTTATATTCTGACCTGTTAAAATAATATTCACCTATAAAACTTGAGGCGTTAACAATCCCTTCTATGTTGCCTCTATCATGAGAAAGGGCCAAGAGGGCACGCGCATAATCAAACTGACTTTGTTGTTTTGCTTCAAGCCTTGATATATAACACAAGCCTAATAAGACCTGAGATTTTATTATGCGCTCATTGGTTAAGGCCAGAGTACTAATGCCATGAGCATAGGCTTCATCACTCCTTTTAAGGGCTTGCAGGCTACCTATTTTAAATATGTGCATATAACCTAAAGCAAATAAATTTTCAGTTTCACCCGTATCTATATGATTTGATTCATTCAAGGCATCTTTATACCTGGTATGGCTGTAACTTGAATAAGCCTTGAGCGCGTAATATTCCCCTATGAGAACTTTAGGAATATATTTAAAATTTATTGCACTAATTTTTTCAATCATGGCAAAAGTGTCGCCTTTAAAAATATCAAGCCAAGCTAAATTGATTTGATGCTCAACATCTGAAAGTAAATTTGAATGTTGGATTGACCTAAATAATTCTTGAAGGGTATATAAATCAGAGTTATTAAAACATGCCAATCTATAGCGCATAAAGGACTGATATTTTAAATCTTCCAATTTAAACTTACTGCTTATGTCATAGGCGGTGGCGTAAAGACCTTTATCTAAAAAATATGTTATCGTTTTGTTTTGGAGTGTTTTTAGGTCCTGTAAAATGTTTCTTGGAACATGTTCGTTTATTATATCTTGGCAAAAATGGTGTAACCTAAAATGCTGAATTGGGGCATCAATTTGAACTAGAATAATACTAGAGCTTGACAACTGATCAATGATATTATCATCTCCTAAAACCGTTCTGCACAATTCAGAATTAAACATGTCTAATGAAGCTAATAGATAAATGTATTCGGGTTTGTCAAATTTAGATACAGCATTTTTTATTAAGTCTACAGTAGATTGCGATTTAAGGGCTTCCGGGTGTTTCAAAGCGATATTAATACCAGCTATCCATCCTTCTTGAAACTCACTGTCCTTATATATGTTCGTGTGTTTTAGAATCTTTTTAAAGTTTAGATATTCTTCAGTTGAGAATTGTAGCGCTTTAGGTTCAATAATGGTTACAAGCGGAATTACCTTCCAATCTATATGTACCGGAAAACGTGATCTCGAACTTATCATTATTCGCGTAGAATCCAGACTTCGCTTTATGATGCTTCCAACAAAATCCTGTATATCCGTGTCCGTGATTAAATGAAAGTCGTCCAACACAATCAATAGGTCTTTGGTTTCATTTTCTAAATCGATTAAGAATTGCGCTTTTAACTTACTTGTATCTTGAATGCGGTTAGCATTTAAAATGGCCATTGTAGCTCTTAAATTAACCCCATCATTATGCAGAGCATGCGCTAAATACATTAAAAAAATAATGAGTTTGTCCTCGCTACTACTTATTGAAAACCACACAGGATTGATTGATTTTGTGTTACAGAGTTCAACCATTAGGGTTGTCTTGCCATAGCCAGAGGGTGCATGCATAAAAACATGCCCATTCGTTAAAGTCTGGGTTATTTTATTGACTAAGGCACTTCGAGATAGATGATCTTTGGTAAGTACCGGTGGCGTTATTTTAGCTGATGAGAGTTGAAATGCATTCATTTTTATCACGTCGGAATTGAGGTTCTAAAAATACACCTTATTTACACCTTAAGGATTAGAGTTTTAATTTTTTTTTTAGTTAACTTCGATACTTTGAACATGACATTGCAAACATGAAAAGATTAATATGTTTTTAATTTTAAAGGAAAAACATAACCAAGGGACCAATTAATACACCTTTTAAGTCATACTATTTAAAGATTAATTAAAACCATAACCAATGAAAATTTTATCAAAATCACTATTCTGTATTTTTTTTCTAATAGGTATATCATATACGATTTTAGCACAAGAACAGGAGAAAACAATGATTCTAATAACTAATGTTAATGTTTGGGACGGCACCTCTGACAGTACAATTAGCGCTGATGTTCTAATTGAAGGTGATAAGTTTAAGGAGATAAAAGCCAATATCAAAGCGCCCAAAGGAGCTACAGTTATAGACGGACAAGGCGGTACTTTAATACCTGGTTTAATTGATATGCACCAACATTTAATGTTATGGGGAGGCACTACAGAAGGCACCTACGAATATGATGCCTACGGACAAGGGGCAAGAGCAATTAAAATGGCTGAACGACTTATTCAACAAGGGTATACTACCGTTAGAGATATAGGCGGTAATTCCTTATCAATTTCTAGACTTATTCTTGAAGGAAAATTAGATGGGCCAAGAGTTTATTCTGCTGGACCAGTCATATCTCAAACTGGAGGCCATGGCGATTGGGGACCTACGAATGAAATGCCAGGTGAAGGAAATTATCAAACCATGACGGCAAATACGCATGTGGTAGATGGCGTGCCAGAAGTTATAAAAGCAGCAAGATGGAACTTTAGAAATGGAGCAAACTTTATTAAAGTGATGGCTGGCGGGGGAGTCGCCTCTACGTTTGACCCTTTGAATATGACTCAAATGAATATAGATGAATTAAAGGCTATTGTAGAAGTTGCTAATGCCTATGAGTCTTATGTTGCTGTGCATTCTTATCATGATCGTTCATACAACATGGCATTAGATGCAGGCGTAAAGTCTTTTGAGCATGGATTTTTAATCACAGAGCCAACTGTTAAAAGAATGTCTGAAACCGAAGGTGTTTTTTGGTCATGGCAACCTTACGGAAGTTATACATTATTTGCAGGTGGTTTTCCTGATTGGTTTACTCCTGATATGAGAGAGAAAGGAGCTGCAGTAAACAAAGGGGCCGTAATAGTGCCCCCATTAATGAGGAAATATGGAGTAACCGTAGTGCTTGGTTCTGATATGTTTGGAGATGAAGTCCGGTTTGCCAGAACGAATATTATTTCAGCTAAAGAAGTTCCAGATACGGGGTATACAGATTTAGAAATCTTAAAAATGGCGACAAGCAATTGCACAAAAATTTTACAAATGAGCGGTCCAGGAAGAGACCCATACAAAGCTGCTAAATTAGGTGTAGTGGAAGTTGGAGCTTGGGCAGATTTGAACATTTGGAAAGATGATCCTACAAAAGATGTGACGGCTTTAAAATCAGATGATGATTTAAAACTTGTCATTAAAGGCGGTAAGGTTTATAAAAATAATTTAAAATAAACGTTCAAAAAACAAGTATTAATAATGAATTTGAAGTTTCTTAGGTATATAGCTTATATATTAAATTTTGGAATTATAATCCTCATTTTGGGATGTAAATCGCATAAAGGGGATTTCAGTACGGATTCTAATCTTAAGACTCAGCCTTGGACGCATACTGCATTTGATGCTTCCGAAGAAAAATTCTCTTTTGCTGTTTTTTCAGATCTTACAGGGGGAGAGCGCGAAAATATTTTTGAAGCAGGTGTTTCCCAAATAAATTTAATGCGTCCAGAATTCATTGTTAATGTAGGCGATTTAATAGAAGGTGCAGAAAAAGATGCAACGGTTTGGAATGCACAATGGGATTCATTTGATGAAAGAGCTCAAAAAGCTAAGGCACCCATTTTTTATACCGGAGGAAATCATGATTTAACTGGTAATTTGGCTCATGGCATCTGGAAGGAACGTTATGGACCTAGTTATTACCACTTCATCTACAAAAACACGCTCTTTCTTATCCTAGATACGGAAGATCATGGTGCTGCACGACATGATGAGATTGAAGCCATTAGAAATGAAGCCATAATAGTTTATAAGACAAAGGGAGTAGAAGCATACAAACAAACAGAATATGCCAATTTACCTGAACAAAAATGGGGAGATATCAGTCGATCGCAATCCGATTATTTTATAAGTGTTATCGAGGATAACCCTAGCGTTACGTGGACATTTTTATTGTTGCACAAACCGATTTGGGAAAACCCAAAGTCTAGTAATTTTAATACCATAGAAAAAGCGCTAAATGGTAAAAATTATACGGTCTTTAACGGTCATACCCACCTTTATAAGCATACCAAACGCTTTGGTCAGGATTATATTAATCTGGCAACTACGGGCGGTAAACAATTTCCGGAGCGCGGCTTGTCTTTTGATCATTTTCTTTGGGTAACTGTAGATAATAACGAGGTGTCATTAGCAAACCTTAAAATGAGTGGGGTTTTAGATAAACAGGGTAAATTACCAGTACATCTTAACACAGAAAATTGAAGGAACTAATTTTGAAACGGCTTATCTATTTCATACTTATTGTATTTTCATTCGGAAACGTATTTAGTCAGGACAAACAAAAATCGGCTGATGATATTGCCCGCGAGTTATCCAACCCTATAGGTACTTTAGCCAATTTCACATTTCAAGGGACGTATGCGCAATGGGGTGGTTCTGCACCTGGAGCCTCTAACCAAAACACCTCGAGTTTTGTTTTTATGCCTACATTACCCTTTAAAATGTGGGGAGGCAATCTAAGTGTTAGACCAAGTTTCCCGTTTCAAGGCGCTCCTTTTGTGAATGATCAAGGCGTTTGGGACGCCACATCTGGTTTTGGTGATATTGGTCTAATGGCACTGTATGGTAAAGCAACAGAGAGTGGCTTTATCTGGGGTTTTGGACCCACATTGTTTTTTCCAACTGCAGGAAGTAATCTTTTAGGTAAAGATCAATTTCAAATGGGCCCTGCAGTCTTGGCAGGCATATTGAGAAAATGGGGTGTTTTAGGGGCCTTATGGCAGCATTGGTGGGGTGTAGGCTCTATAGACTCCAATACGGATCGCGTTAATTTAGGTACAGTACAGCTATTTTACTGGTTTTCTGCTGGTAAAGGATGGCAAATTGGCGGTAGTCCCAATCAATCTGCAAACTATGTTCAAGGACAAGATATTGAATTTAGTATACCCCTTAATCTAGGATTTGCAAAAACAGTTGTATTGGGTAAAATGCCGCTAAAGTTTTCTTTACAGGGTCAATATTTTTTAACGCAACCTGAGGTTATTGGTCCAAATTGGGGGATTTTCTTTTCAATAACCCCTGTGATTAAAGTACCTTGGTAAATTATTGTAGTATTAATCGGTAACATGTAAAAAATGAGAAATATTAAAATTCTATTTATTGTTAGCATACTTATTTTTTCCAATCAGCTAAGTGCACAAGAAAATGACTCTATTCCCAAATTGGGTAGTGTAGATCAAGTTGATAATCGATTGGCCATAGATAGTGAAACAAAACAGCCCGTATTAGAATTTCCATTTCTTGATCCTTATTTTGATTTTAAGAAAAACCTAAAAGATAAGACGGGGTTAAACTTTGCCTTGGATTACAATAGTGCTTATTTTGGAACAAATTCTAAAATAGGTGAGGGTGATGCCGGTGCTGGCGTATTTCGATTTTATGGTTCTTGGGATCTCGTTGGTAAGGAATCCGGTAATTCTGGTGCTTTAATTTATAAACTAGAACATCGTCATAAATACAGCACCATTCCATTGTCAAGTCTCGGTTTAGATATGGGTTATGCTGGTTTAATAGGGGCTCCATTTAACGACACTGGTTATAGAACTCAAAATTTATATTGGCGGCAACGTTTGGCTAATGGGAGGCTATCTATTGTTGTTGGCTTTTTAGATATTACCGATTTCTTAGATGTTTACGCCCTTGCCAGTCCTTGGATGCATTTTATGAATTTTAGTTTTTCTACTGGTGTAGCAGCTGTTAATGTACCTAACGACGGCTATTTAGGTTTAGGTGTTGGTGGTTGGATAACCAAGAATATTTATGCTATTGCAGGTATTGCCGATCAAAACGGAAATACAGCGAATGTTTTTGAAGGCTTCGATACTTTTTTTAACAAAAACGAATATTTCAAACATCTAGAATTTGGTATCACCTCTGCCAAAGATTATATTGTTTTAGATAATATACATGCTACATTTTGGCAAAGAGACGAGACCGCTGCTACTGGTGATCCGGATGGCTGGGGATTTGTGCTCTCAGGAACTAAATATATTAATGAGACTTGGTTGCCCTTTGTACGTTTTGCTTACACTGAAGATGCTGGAAGCTTTTTACAGAAAGCCTTGGCTGTTGGTGTTGGTTATCAACCCAAGCCAGGTGGTCATTTATTAAGTTTTGGGTATAGTTGGGGCCAAACTAATGAAACTACGTTTGGAGTTGCTGAAGATCAGCATACCTTTGAGTTGTTTTATCGTCTTCAATTGTCTCAAAAAATTGCGATAACCCCAGATGTACAATTCGTTGTAAATCCTGCGCTAAATGAACAACAAAATTCCATTTTTATTTATGGTATTAGAAGTAGAATTGCATTGTAAACTAATCAAATGAGAAATACTTTATTTGCATTATTTTTCTTTGCCTAGGGGCAATATTATGGGCTCAAAACACTGATAACAAGGGCAATAAAACAATCTTTAAATTTGGAGGCTATATTAAGGCAGACTTTATTAATTCTATTTATAATAATGGGGATGTGGGTAAAGATAGCCCGTTAAAAGATATTCATTTACCTGGTCAAATACCCGTGGGGTCCAGCGATGAGAATTTTAATTTAGACTTTCATGTTAAGGAATCCCGATTCAATTTTGACGTAAAAACAACACTTCTAGGAGAAGATATACATGGTTTTGTTGAAGTTGATTTTTTGTTATCGGCGCAAGGCAATGAGCGCGTGAGTAATTCCTTTGCACCACGTTTAAGGCATTTTTATTTTGAATGGGGGAATTTATTAATAGGGCAAACCTGGTCAACTTTTATGATTGTGGTAGTACCAGACGATCTGGATTTTTCGGGTGCCGCTGAAGGTCTTGTATTTAATAGACAAGTTCAAATTAGGTACACCTACAATAATTGGCAATTTTCAATTGAAAACCCAGAAACTACACTTATGGGATTTAAAGACCCTGCTATCGTGGAAACAGAAAAAGAAGTGATACCTGATGTGGTTATAAGAAGAAATATTACGCTAAGCCGTGGATTTTTAGGAGTATCTTTTCTAAATAGAGTATTAAGTGGTAAAACGGTAGATAAAGATGAGGTGAAAACCAAATATGTATTGGGCCTATCTGCTGGTGGCAAAATTTTTATTGGTAATCGTGGTTCAGATCTTAGATTTATGACTACTTATGGTACAGGCTTAGGTAGATATACCGCTTTAGGCTTTGTTGCGGGCGGGGTTATTGATGAAAATGAGAATATACATGGGATTCAATCTTTAAACGGATATATTGCCTATAATCATTTCTGGAAGCCAAAACGATGGTCCTCCAGTGTAAATGTTTCAGTTTATAAGGCTTTTAATGATTTGACGCTTGTTGGTGAACAGGCTAATGATAACGCTTATAGTCTTTCTGCAAATATAAAATATACCCCAGCACCAGAACTCATGTTTGGTGTAGAACTAATGCATGGCTATAGAGGGTTAGCAAATAATAGTATTAACGGGAGTTTCAATAGGTTGCAAGTTTCTGCAAAATATAGTTTTGGCTATAATAATACCATTACAAATGAAAAGAGATAGATTTAAGTTAGTTTTAGAATTAGGTCAATCTAATTTGAGAAGGTTAAAAATGTAGGATATTAAATTCTCATAAGTGTCATTCACAATTTAAGTAGGCACTGGGCATATTTCACATAATAATTAGTTTAAAAAAAATATAGGTTATGATTAAATATTTAAGAAACACAGTAATTGCGGGCGTCTTATTTTTAATACCCATCATTGTACTGGTAATAATAGGGGCCAAGTTTTATGAATTTTTAGTATTGCTTGCGACACCCATGGATAAGCTTATACCCTTAGATAGTATTGGAGGTATTGCCGTGGCCAATATATTAGTTGTTCTTTTACTACTTGTAATCTGTTTTCTCGCCGGAATACTGTCCACTGGCAAAATAATGAAGAAAACTCAAAAGGGCATTGAAAACAAAATACTTGTAAAACTGCCTGGATACCCAATACTGAAAGGATTTATGGATAGTATGAGTACAACAAAAAAAGCCTCTGAGAATTTTATTCCTGTTCTCGTTGCTTTCGATGATAGTGAACAACTTTGTTTTGAAATAGAGGAAACTACCAATAATAAAGTAGTTGTTTACGTACCAGGTGCTCCAAATCCTTGGTCTGGGGCTGTGTTATATATGGATAAATCTCGAGTAAAACGACTTAAGGTTAATATCTCTGAGGCTATAGAAAATATTCAAGGTCTTGGGTTAGGCACCGAAAACTTGATTAAGTAATATGATCTAAAAGGAAAAAGAAATGCATTAAATGAGTCAATAGATTACACTTAGGATATAGGGTCATATCGAGATATAAAATAGAAGAAAGGCGTTACAAGGCAAACTTGTAACGCCCTTTTTATATTCTTAAAAATGTTTTAATTAATAAATAGTCGAAAGAAATTGTATCGAAATAGTATAAAACCTGTAATTGTTGTCTTGGTCTATATAAAGTTCTTTTTCATTTAATCTTTTTTTTATAAATCGTGTAAGTCCTTCACTGTTGGAGTTGTTAGAGATCACTGTAATCTTATTGTTGTCATCTATTTTAAATTTTATGGCGACTACAATGTCTTCATAAATTGTGGTTTCTGATGCTTTTAACAAGGTTTCAATTTGCTGGGTAACAGATGTAAAGTCATTTGGTGGAAGCGTTGTTTTCGCCTCAACAGGACTGTTAAAACTAATGAGTACGATGAATAGAAATGTTTTGATTGTGTTCATGGCTTGATTGATTGATTGATTGATTGATTGATTGATTGATGAAAGTTTTTAATTATCTAAAGCGTCTTTTGCTATTCCAATGATAGCTTTTAGTGCTGTTTAAAGTTTCTGATATTTGGTTGTTGTTTAAAGTTCTCATGATTGTCGTTTTTTGATTGATGAAAGGTTTTGTTTATCTAAAGCGTCTTTTGCTATTCCAATGATAGCTTTTGGTGCTGTTTAAAGTTTCTGAAATTTGGTTGTTGTTTAAAGTTCTCATGATTATCGTTTTTTTGATTGATGAAAGGTTTTGTTTATCTAAAGCGTCTTTTGCTATTCCATTGATAGCTTTTAGTGCTGTTTAAAGTTTCTGAAATTTGATTGTTGTTTAAAGTTCTCATAATCTTTGTTTTATGGTTAAAATATTTCGGTTATATAAGATAGACGACTATAAATATATTTTGTTACAGTACTATGCATAGCAAAGTAATGAATTAACATATTTTAACATTTAAGAAGTAACATCGGGTAGGGTATATCTGGTCCAAAACAAATCAATAAAGCCCTTATTTTACTGGGCTTGAATGGGTAGACATTTTTTAAATGTGCCTGTATTACACGAAGACGCGATGACCGTGTATTCTGTAGAATTAAATATTTAAGTTTCTATAATATGGTTATAAGGTCAAGTTACAGATCCAAGAACTCCATTATAATTTCGCTAAAGCTTCCAGTTTTTTTGAAACAACAACTTTATACATTGCACTTACTGGAACTTTATCCGCTTCAATTAGTAAATGTGTTCTACTTGCTTTGGATACTCTATTTAAATTGGCAATATATGATTTATGGGTGCGTTGGAAATTTTCAGATAATAGTGTGGTGATATTTATTAATGTGTCAGCTATAAGATACATTCTTGAATCGGTGAAAATTTTCAAATAATTACCAAAACTTTGAATATATAGTATGGAATAGAATGGAATATTAACGGGCATTCCATCATGTTTAATTTGGAGGTCTTCACTGCCACTACGTTGTTTAGAGTCTGTAAGTTTTGAAGCAGTAACTTTGTTTATGGCCTTCAAAAACCGTTCTATTTTTATGGGTTTTAATAAATAATCTACAACACCATAATTATAACTTTCTAATGCAAATTCTGAGTAGGCGGTAGTTAAGATAACCTTAGGAGGTCTTATCATAGAACGCAAAATTTCCATGCCATTAAGTTCGGGCATTTCAATATCTAGAAAGACCAGATCTAGATCATTTTGTTGCATAAAATTGATAAACTCAAGCGGATTACCCGTACTTAAAATGAGTTCAAAATTGTTAATTTTAGAACAATATTCTTCTAACACTTCCCGCGCTAGTATCTCGTCATCTACAATGCCAACTCTAATCATTATAATTATTTTAATTTGAAATTGCCAAATCAACAGATAAATTTACAAGATAAATTTTATCTGAATCTTTAATTTCTAACGCGTGTGCGTTAGGATACAATAGTTGCAATCGTCTTTTAACATTTTCAAGACCAAAGCCTTTTCTTTTCGAATCAGGTATTAAGCTAGGCTTAGAATTTTTGACACAAAAATAGAGTGTGGCATTTTTTACAATCACTGAGATATCAATACTACTCGGTTCATTCGTACTTTGAGCGCCATGTTTAATGGCATTTTCAACAAAGGTGATCAGTAACATTGGAGAAATTTTTAAGCCTGCAAGATTGCCTTCAATTAAAAATTCAACAGTACAACGTTTACTTAATCTTTTCTCTTCGAGCAGTAGATAATTTTCTATAAACTCAAGCTCTTCTTTGAGTAAAACCGTTTCTTTTTTTGAACTTTCTAGTTGATAACGCATTAATTCTGATAGCTGCATGACCACCTCAGGAGTCTCAGGTGATTGTTGTCTGGAAAGTGCATAAATACTATTTAGAGAATTGAACAGAAAATGAGGATTTACCTGTTCTTTTAAATAATTAAGCTCCATCTCTTTTTGCAATTTTTCTTTCTCTTCATTTTCTCTTCTAAAAATGATATTTCTTCTTACAAAGTAAGCGGCCATGCCTGACCCAGTCGTATAAATAAGAAAAAAGAACATTTTAGAAACCCCATACCAGCCATTCTTAGCATAGCCTTTTAAATAGGCGCCTAGAAATACAATTAGAATAAGTAGCAATGCATATAACAAATAACGTTTCTTATCGAAAACATATGGTATTAAAATAAAATGATTAATCCATATAGTACCCATAATGAAAACCGTGAAATTGACACTATGCATGTAGAACAAATAATCCGTATCAAATCGATCTTTAATGGCCCAAACACTTAATATTTCTAGAATGAGTACCATTAAAAAGGCACTAATATTTAGCAGTAGTGTATTCTTTAACAAAGTTTTAAACATGCGATCTTTTAATAGCTAATAAATATACTATCTATAAAAACAAATCGTCCTATTTTCTTTATAAAAGCGTCATATCAATGACGAAATGGTTTTGTCATTAAAATATTCAAATTATCATCTTTAAGAAATTCAACCTGAATTTTAAATTACTTTTATTCAACATTTATAGAAGTTAAGCCACTAATAAAGTAGATAAATATGAAAGCAAGTAAACTAATAGTTCTGTTAATCCTTATAATTTCAAATAGAGTTTATGCCCAGGGAAATAGTATTAAAGCATTTCCGTCGCCCGCAATTGGATCGGCCTTAGTATTACCACAAATCCAGGTGGTTCCCATAAAAGATGTTAAGAACGCGAGAAACTATGAGCTATATATAGAATTGCCTGAAGATTATTCTGAGCACAATAATAAACACTATCCAGTCATTTACTACACAGATGCCAACTGGCATTTAGAAATGCTATCTGGCTCTACGGAGTATATGCTGGAAGATGTTATTCTAGTTGGAATTTCATGGCAATTGGATGTCAATGAAGCCCTCAAAAAGGATGTAGGAGCCCATTTGAGTCGTTTTCGTGATTACTCTATGAGTAAACACAGTAATCCTGAAATTCAAAATAAATATCAATTTGGGCAAGCTAATAAGCACGTAGATTTTATTCGTAATGATGTCATTAAATATGTTGAAAATACGTATCGCACAGATCCAAACAGCCGTACTTATTTTGGGTATTCACTCAGTGGTGAATTTGGCGCATACATACTTTTGACTCAACCGGACACTTTTAATAATTACATCATAGGAAGTCCAACGCTTAAAGGTGAAATTGATTATTTATCTGAACTTAATACCAAATTTGGACCTTTTGATGCATCAGATGTAAACTCAAGTCTGAAAGCCAATGTTTATGTCGCCTATGGCTCACAAGAAAAAGCAGAGGTGACTGAACCAATAGACGCCTTTGTTAAATTATTAAAGCAACGAAGAGATAATGGTTTGTCTGTAAAAAAAGAAGTGATTCCTGGAGACCATGGCACGGCGTTCCCTACCACTGCCGTCCACAGTGTAGCCTGGTTGTCAACCTTATTGAGTCCGGTTGTCCCTGATAACTATGACGTCTCGTTTTGGGATATGCCGCACCTAAACAACCCATATGTAACAACAACACCTGAAGACAGAAACGATGGCATTTTAGTCGATACATTAGCAGTGAATAGTAAAGACAGAGACGCCTTCCTCAATTTGTCGAAAGCCATATTCGACGGTAACTATGGAAACTATGATGCCTTACTCATTTCGCACAAAAACAAACTAGTTTTTGAGTCCTATTATAAAAAAGGTCGAATTAATTTGCCACATGGCCAAGCCTCTGCTGTAAAAGGATATACCAGTTTAGTTTTGGGTAGAGCCATACAAATGGGGTACTTATCCATGGAAGATCTTCATAAGCCTTTGACGCATTTTCTAAAAGATGTAAATACGGAAACCCTTACTAAGGGATATGAAAAAATGACCCTTCATAAGGCATTGACTATGCATGGTGGGTTGAACATAGATCCAGATAAATGGCAGGTGATAAAGACAGATTCAACACGTTTAAAAGGGCAAGGACTGGTACAGGCACTGCTTGAGGAAAGTAAACCAATCACGGATGAATCTCAAACCTATTTGTATGGTAATTACAATCCTATCTTAGTGATGAGCGTTATAGACGCAGTGGTTCCAGGAACAGCTCAAGATTTTATTAAAACTGAGCTATTTGACAAGTTAGGCATTACCAATTACAAATGGTCAAACCATATAAGTGGTTTACCAGAAGCCGGTTGGCGTGCAAGCATCATGTCTCGTGATATGGTTAAATTAGGGAATTTGGTGCTAAATAAAGGCCAACTAAACGGTGAACAACTTATTTCAGTAAAGTATCTTAAGAACGCTACGAGCGGCTTGGTAAAACCTGCCATAGATTGGATGCCTAAGCACTATTCTTATGGCTATTTTTGGTACCATACGCCGGTAACTGTCGGAGATAAAACCTATGATGCCACATTGGCTTGGGGTGGCGGCGGACAACGCGTCATTGTTGTGGAAGCATTAGATTTAACCATAGTCATTTCAGGCTATGATAGAGATGATGATAAAATTATGACGCCAATTTTTGAAACAGTAATACCTGCCTTTGTACAATAAGTTCATCTATGAAAACAAATCACATCATACTGATATTTATCGGAGTTATGCTGCTTATCCAAAAATTATTTATAATGCAACTCAAACTTTGGTAAAAGCGAAAGTTCTTGCAACAGTGTTTAACAAAAATAACTTAAAATAATTCATTAAAGAATGGTTTGGGTACAACTGCCTCATAATGTTACTTGTAGTATTTGAAGAAAATAGTCTGAACTTGTGTTTTAACAAATAATGATGGTTTTGTAAAATTGAAAATTGTAAATTTAATTAAGGTTGGTAGTACCATAATTAATTAATTAGATGATTTAAGAAATTTAGCAAGAGACTTATGATAAACCCATCTAAAAGCAGTACTGAAGAATCAAATAAAGGTAATTCAGTTAAAGGTTTCAGTGAGGACTCTGTAATACCTGACAAAGCACATAAGCCAAAAACAAAGGTTATATTAGAATCGCGCTTCCACAAGTTGCTTAATACTATGTTGTCTCTCTAAAGGCGCATTTTCATGAACTTCTCCTGAAACAATATCTTCACGTCTTAGGTTTTCATTAAAATCTCTATTATACCATTCTAAATGCTTTCTGAAAGTATCATCTAGTACATCATCCATGTCTACAAATATGGTCAACTCATTTTTTTATCTAAGAAAGTTGTTTTATTTCAGTTTCACACTTTCTATATAGAATATTAATAGTTTTATAATATTGCCATAACGCTACGACAAAGCATTAATTCTGTTAAAATGTATAACAATAGAAGTTAATGGAACTGCACTAGTAGAGAAATCTCTTTCAGACTAATAGAAAAATCACTATATTCATGTTTTAATTTTAGCTAATTTCTGACTGTAAATCAACACATTATGCCAGATCATAAAAATTATCCGATAAAAAAATTTCATTTTAAAGTAGAGTGGGGCGGAACCAAAATTGGGTTTACTGAAGTTTTAGGACTTGATTTTGAAACCGAAGTTATTGAATACCGAGAAGGTTCTGATAGAGGCTACCATAAACGAAAGCAACCCGGGCTTGCCAAATATTCTAATGTCACTTTGAAACGCGGGACTTTTCAAGGTGATATTGAGTTTTATGAATGGTGGAAAATGATCTTTCATGATGATTTTAGGCGCGATTTATTAATCTCTGCCTTAAATAATGAACACGAACCCATTATCACCTGGAAACTACGAAATGCTTGGCCTTCCAAAGTACAATCACCCAGTCTAAAGGCTACAGGAAATGAAGTAGCTATTGAAACCATTGAAGTTGTACATGAAGGTTTATCTGTTGAAAGTGATTAGTTATGGGAGATGCTTTACGTAATTTTCAATTCACCGTAGATTTTACAAATAATGATTTTAACTCAGATAGGCATTTTCAATCTGTTGAAGGACTTCATGCGCAGATTACAAAAGATATATCCAAAAAAGCTTGGCTTTCAGAGTTTGATGTTCTAATCTTAAAAAGAGCCTACCGGCCAGATTCAAACATTGTTGCTTGGTGTATGAATGCCGTTAACAATAAAATATTAACACCCGAAAACCTTAGTATAAACTTGTTCAATTCAAGATTTGAGGTGGTGAGTCAATGGCAGGTTGTAAAAGCCATACCTGTTGGGTGGAGCCTTTCTCCTTTAAATGCCGAAGAAGGTCAAATTCTAATAGAAACAATTACCTTAAAATACAGCTACTTTCAAGTTGTAAATAGCAAGGGTAAAATTGTTTCTCCAAAGAAGAAACCTTTTATAAAAAAAAGGGTAAAGGATTAGATTTTTTGTTTTAAACAATCGTGTCCCGGTTAGATGTTTAAAATAAGCTAGAGCTGAATAATAAAAAACGCAACAAAGGAGACACTATTAGCTTCATATAATTTCTATTAATTATTATTTCAATAATTATGTCAACTATCGTCTAAAAATGCTATTTTAATTAATGTTTGCCAAAGCACTTGAATATATCGCGTGCTTTACTAACTCCTCTTGGTTTCTCAAACATGATTAACACAACTAAACACTTTTCATGAGTCAAGGTACGAGGGAAGTATAATTTGTCTGGAAAGGTATAATTAGTTCTGAACATAATTGACAACCAAACTCCCATTTACAAGTCTGTTTTCATTATCAATACCGCTAAAAACCCCCTCCTGTGTACCACTCTTGTTTTTTAAATAATAGGTTTTAAAGTAGATATTCACTCTATCCAAGGCTATAATGCCTGAAAAACTGAATCTAAAGTTCACTACAGAGCCTTTGTTTAGCAATTCAAATCTATCTTTTTCGATATATACGTTTTCAGTCAAAGTAATAATTTGATAATCGGTAGGAGAAATTTTGAATTTTAGAGTGTCTTTAAATCCATCATCAAAGGAAAAGGTTAAGGTATACGTTCCGGGTAATTGCCCATACAAAGAAGCATATGGACTATTATTGGATAATTCCAAAGCATTTCTAGGAACAAAACTATGATTAACAATACGTTTATTTCTTATCTCTAAAGCGATATATGGCGGGATAACATCGGTTTTAGAATTATCCTCCATAATTTTTTTACTATCACATTTTTCGAGAATAGAACGTCCAGCCACGGTATTGGTGAAAATATCAAAAGTGCAATACGTACCAATGAGATAGTTAATGTCTGAAAGTGATTTATGGCCAATATAATAAATCTCGCTTGCGCCATCAATATATCGGTCACCAGAGAGGGTGTTGGTTTTAATAGTAATGGTGTCTCCTTGTCTTTTTATACTACCATTACTGTAATGCTCTCTAAAAGTACCATCTTCTAGGGGATACATAAAGATATGCTGAATCTTTTTCCAGTTATTAGAAATAATGGTTTGTCCTTTTAAGATGGTATTGTCCTCACCAAAATAGTAGTTCAAATAATAATAAGTTAGATCGTCATTATCCTTATAAATTAAATCATACTGTTTTTCATATTCAGGCGATGATAATTTGTTTTCATCTAAAAACATTTTAATATCCTCATAACCCAAATAAAGGAGAATAATGTCCTTATAATATTGATTCAGTTTTATGGTATGCTTACCTTTTTCTAGCTCTCGAGTTTTATCATAGAGGTATTTTCCGTTAATAAATTCGGAACCAATAGCTTCAAAGTCATGTTTTAAACTTGGCATTTCATCATCAAAAGCACCGTAACCGTAGAGCTGAAAAGCTTTAGGTAGCTTTACTATGTTATGTTTTAACATAAAGGTTTCATGTACTCTATTGAGCAATACATTAAAATAATCGGCAGTTAAAATTAGCGATGAGGCGTGCTTTACCATAAATTCCTATTTATTTACTAAAATTATTAAAAATATTTATAATAATTAAAATTAATAATAATTAATATCTGATAATTACTTTTATGGCAAGCAATGTATTTTTAACCAATCCATAGAAAATGAAAAAAAATGTTCTATTGTTATTCTTATTGATAACAACATGCGCTTTCTCACAAATTACAGTAGTAGGTAAAGTGACAGACCAAACAGGAGAACCTATTCCAGGAGCAAATATTCTTGAAAAAGGCACTTCTACTGGAGTCATTTCAGACTTCAACGGAAATTTTCAAATTAACACATCCTCAAATGATGCCGTTTTGCAATGCTCCTATGTTGGATTTGAAACTCAAGAAATTAATATTAATGGAACAAGTCAAATTGATATTGTTTTAAAAGAATCTCCAGAATCCTTAGATGAAGTAACCATTCAAGGGTTTTCTGGTGTAATTGGTAAATCAAGAAAACGGACAGAATCTATTCAAACCACACCAGAATCTGTGACGGCTTTAAATTCGGAAGGTATTGAAAGTGCTGGAGTGACAGATGTTAGTTCTTTTTCTACTTTGGTACCAAACTTAAAATTTAATACGGCTCAGGCCGTTGGCTTAAATTTTATTACGGTTAGAGGTATTCCTCAGGTTAGAGGAGGAGATGCTCCTTTGGCTTTTGTAATTGATGGGGTTACTATTCCAGATCCTAGTTTGTTGAGTCAGGATTTATATGATTTAGCACTAGTTGAAGTCGTTAAAGGTCCTCAAGGCGCCTTATACGGAAAAAATGCCATTGGAGGAGCCATAAATATTTATACTAAAGACCCAACCAATAAGATGTCTAATAAAGTGCAATTGGGAGTTGGTAATGGTGGTCAATTTCAAGCGCAATTTGTCTCGTCAGGCGCCATTGCAAAAGATAAGGTGTTTTATAGATTTTCAACAAACTACAAAACTTTTGATGGTTTACTTACCAATGAATTTTTAAATGAAAAGGTAGACTTCTCAGAAGATTTTAATATTAGAGGTCAGATTAAGGCTAGACTTACAAATAATTTTACAGTGGCAGCAACCTATCAATATTTTAAAATAGACGGTGGTGCGGCGTATTATTCGGTTAATCCTATTGGATTTGAAGGTGAGTTTCCAGGAGGTGTATTAGATCCAAATCCTAAAAAAGGGAATAATGTTATTGTTGCCGATGTCCTTGGTAAATCAGATATGATTAATAACTATGGGAATTTCAAAATGAATTATAATTTGGGACAGGTAGAGATACAAAGTTTAACATCTTTTAATAAAGTAGAGCGCTCTTCATTTGGTGATTTAGATTTTCTTGATCTGTCATTATTTACGCAAGGAGAGGAGGCTACTACCAATACATTCAACCAAGAAATTAGAGTTAACAATACAAACACCAATTCAAAATTTGATTGGAGTTTAGGTGGTTTTTATCAGACTATTAAAAAGGATATTTATCAATATGGAGAAGATTTTAGCTTTGACCCACCTGAGTATGATACGGCCGATTATATTAATGAAACGACAACGATAGCTCTATTTGGTTTTGGAGATTATAAATTAACGAGTAAGCTGACCGTTTCAGCAGGGTTTAGATATGATATTGATAATTTCACGCAGGATGATTTTCTGTTTGTTACCAATTCAGAACGTGATAATAATGAATTTCAGCCCAAAGTATCCTTATCATATCAAGCTTCAAAAAATGTCTTGATTTATGCGAATTATGGCAGAGGGTATAGAAATGGCGGGTTTAATGCTGAAGCCACAGATTTGTTTAATAGAAGTTTTGATGATGAAACTTCAGACAATTATGAGCTCGGTTTTAAAACCACATCTTGGAATGATCGCTTTATTTTTAATGGCTCTGTTTTCAATTCGAAACTAAAGAATCAACAACAATATATTTTAGATTTGAATACTTTTATTGCGGGCGTTTATAATTATAAAGAGAGTAAAGTATTTGGTTTTGAATTAGAGTCTCGTGCTAGACTAACCAACTATTTAGACATTTTTGCCAATTTTGGTTTAGCGGATGCCGAAATTATTGATGGCGGGACTACTGGCGGTGAAAATGGAGATGTAACTGATAATACTAAATATAACGGTAATAAAACGCCTTTTGTTCCTGTGAGTAGTTTTGGTGTTGGCTTAGAATCTTCATTTAACATAACGGAGACTTTAAAATTTAACGGCTTTTTAAATTTAGATACTACCGGAAAAACCTATTGGCACGAAAGTAATTTAGATATTCATACCTCTGATGCATATTCACTTTTAAATGCGCGCCTAGGATTATCTTATAAGAATTGGAAACTAGATCTTTGGGGTAAAAACCTAACCGATCAACAATATTACCAAGAATTTTCTCCAGGAGAATTTGTTGGTAGTCCAGATGATGTGGCATGGCGCGGACAACCGCTATCCATTGGTACTGCACTTTCAGTAAAATTTTAAATAAAAAAGTATTTGTCAATTTTAATTGATGCTAAACATAATAAGGAAGGTTTTTTATTTCCTTCCTTTACAATACAAAAATAATGTTAAAACATATTACTGCAAGGCATGAACGTTTTTCCAAAACATTAATGGAAACAATGTTTCAGATTAAACCTGGGGAAACCGTAGCAATTACAGCCGATTTTGGTACCGATACAGCCATTATTGATGCCTTATTTATGGCAACTCAAAATGCAGGAGGACTTCCAATAATATTGCGAATTCCAAAAGCAGAAAACGACAGTCAAGCGGGTATGAAAGATTGGCCTTCTAAGGCCATTACTGCAGCATTGTGTCAAGCGGATGTATGGATTGAGGCAAATTCTGTGGTTTTATTGTATTCAGATATCTGGGAAACAGCCATGAAAAACAATAAAAAGTTACGTTATTTAATTATTGCAGATAGTTCTATTGAATCTTTAGATCGTGTATTCACAGGTTTTGATATTCAGAAACTTAAAAAATTTCTGGTAAAAATCATTAGTCTTTTAAAGAGCACACATCACATTAGAATTACCAGCCAAAATGGAACAGATGTAACGTATGAATTAAATCCGAATTATTTATTAGATTATGATGATGGTGACTTTTCTAAACCTAAATTTGGAACAGCACCTGGTTTTGTTAATATTGTTCCTAAAATTGGGAGTATGAACGGCACCATTGTATTTGAGCATTTACAACATGCTGAAGCGTTTAATAATTTAAGGTTTATAATGAAAAATGGTAGTATTAGTGATGTTCAAGGCAGTAAAGGAGCTGAAGACTTTAAAGCCTATTTAAGCACATTTGATGATGAAAATATGTATAAAGTTTCTCATAATATGCTCGGGTTTAATCCGAAAATCAATAAAATAACAGGTGAACTGGTGGAAGATGAGCGTATCTGGGGTGGTGTTGATTTTGGGTTTGGACATACTAGTCCAATGGATATGCCACCCTTCGGCCAACAAGCCAAATCTCATTTTGACGGGGTAGTGGCGAAAACAAGTATATATTTTGATGATGTCCAAATAACGGATAATGGCGCTGTTTGCCATTCAGAATTAAAGGCTCTGGCCAATACGCTTATAACCGACAATTAATTATGTCCGAGAGCCAAGATCAATACGCAACTACCAAGGTACAAGCAAAAGATTTTATGTCGGGATGGCTCGTGGCATTAATTATTGCTGGAACGGGACTCTCGCTTCCCACATTATATCTTGGCTCTGAAATCGCCTTAGGACTGGGTTTAAAACAAGCTTTGATTGCTTTTGGCGTATCTACCTTGGTACTCACAATAATGTGTATGGCAACAACCTTAATAGGTAATCGTTCGCGCTTATCCACTTACATGATATTGCATTTCAGTTTTGGTGCAAACGGTGCTAAAATTGTAAACTTCATTTTTGGAGTGACTCTAGTGGGATGGTTTGCTGTAGCTTTAGAATTGCTGGCTATAGCTATAAAAGACACCGCCTTAAGTGCCTTTAAGTACACCATTTCCCAGGAACTTATTATTATAATATCCAGTTTACTTATCACAATAACAACGGTGTATGGAATTAAAAGTATTCAGAAATTAGCCAATATTGCCATTCCAATTTTAACTGTTTTTTTAATCTACATTCTATTTCTTACGCTAAATGAATTAGACTCAGTATCTCAATTATTTAATTATGTACCTAATAGGAGCGACATGACACTCTTTCAAGCCACATCAATCTTGGTAGGTGCAGCCATTTTGTTTCCGGTTCTTATGGCAGATTTTTCAAGGTTTATTAAAACAGATAAACAGAGCTTAATTGCAGTATTGGGTATAGCTATAGGCACACCATTGGCATTGGTTTTAAGTGCTATTCCATCCATTCAAACTGGAGAAGTCGATATTATAAAGATTATGAGTGCATACAATCTTGTCATTCCTGCGTTCGTTTTATTGTTTATTTCCACATGGGTTACCAATGCCACTAACTTGTATTCGGCAACACTCACGTTCTCAACCATCAATGAAAAATGGTCATTTAAATATGTTGCCATTGCAGCAAGCATTGTAGGAACCCTATTGGCTATGCTTGGATTCTCTTCATTTTTATTCACCTTCTTAGAATATCTAGGGGTATTAGCGCCATCAATTTCGGCTATATATATTATTCATTTTTTCTTTATTAGTAAACAACATTATGATTTAAAAGCTATTGGAAGATGGAAATATGATGCCTTATTAAGTTGGATAATAAGTTCAATAATTACACTATTTACATATCAGGAAGTCTTTCAAATTACACATGCCTATTTTTTAGATTCGTTCATATTAGGAGGTGTTATTTATATGTTCTTAAATCGCAAAGTTATCGCCTTATGAAAAACATAAGACTTATTAAAAACCGTTCAGATATTGGCGCTGGCACTAGAGGTGCAGACATGGGTATTGATGCCATGGAAATTGCAGCAATAAATATAGAAAATGATTTTTTTAATAGAATACCTGCTGTAAATGTTAAAACACATAACGAAACCATTTACAATAAGGTGACTCAGTCTTTTGCTAAGCGTATTGGTTTTGTGGTAGAGCAATGTAATCGGATTGCAAATACGGTACAAGAAGTTCTTCAAAACAAGGAGTTTCCTTTGGTGTTATCCGGTGATCATTCTTCGGCATTAGGCACCATTTCAGGATTTAAAGCAGCCAACCCAAATGCAAAATTAGGTATTGTTTGGATAGATGCCCATGCCGATTTACATTCGCCCTATACATCACCATCAGGAAACGTTCATGGTATGCCTCTTGCGGCAGCCTTGCAAGAAGATAATATGGACATGCGTATTAATGCGCTAGATAAAGACACCATTAACTCCTGGAATCAATTAAAAAATATTGGTACAACTGCGCCTAAATTTCTTCCAGAACATCTCATTTACTTTGGTGTTAGGGATACTCAAGCAGCTGAAAACGCACTTATTGAAACTAAAAACATTAAAAACTATGCCGTATCTGAAATGAGATATAGGGGCATAGATGTTTGCCTCAAAGAAGCAACAGAGAAACTATCAGAATGTGATGCCATTTACATAACATTTGATGTGGATAGCTTAGATTGTGATTATGTTTCCAGAGGAACCGGCACACCAGTGTCCTTTGGATTTAGACCGGATGAAATCAAGCATATCATTACCGCCTTTTTAAAAACGGATAAAGTAGAATGCATGGAGTTTACAGAGGTCAACCCTTTGCTAGATAATAAAGCAAATAAAATGGCCGAAACGGCTTTTGATGTTTTAAACGCTTGTTTTAATGATTTCAAATAGATTTTTTTATGTAATGGGCTAAGACTAATATCAATTAGGAAATTAGCTTATCAAGAAATCTTTCACTGAAAATTAAATCTTAAAAATGTATTATATTGTTCTTTGTGCAGAGCAGAGCATTTTAAATAGTCTTTTTGACTATTCTAGTGCAATAGTCATCTATCACTTCATGAGCTCCGGTTTTTTAATATAGCTAGGCGCGTTTTCAATTTTTATATGATGGGTTTGCAAGCCAGTGAAATATATTTGGAAAGGCCATAAAAAAAATTCAATTATTCAGTTTTTTATATTTTATTTGTAATACAAAAGCTTTTATCATAGGAGCTTTTAGCTGAACAAATTGAAAACTGTTTATAAGTTCGGTCTTTTGAAAATTAGGAAGTCATATTCAAAAGAAACTTACGGAGTAAGGTACCGAAATTTAAAGCTAACTTCCGTTATAAAAAATATATCTACGCCGTATAATTTGTGTTTTGTACCCAAAGCACAATATCAAATTATGATTTGATTTTAAGTTATTAATTCTTTAAGGAAGGCATACCTGCTTTCGCGTTTTAATAACTTTTATCCTTTTATAATGAATACAAAATATATTGATTTAATCAATCAAACGTTTGATTTTCCTCAAGAAGAATTCCACCTCGAGGACAATCACTTACGCTTCCATGATATAGACCTGAATACATTGATTGAAACTTATGGAGCACCATTAAAATTCACCTATTTACCACAAATTTCTAATAATATAAATAGAGCTAAACATTGGTTTCAAAAAGCAATGGTAAAGCACAATTACCAGGGGAATTACCAATATTGCTACTGTACAAAAAGCTCTCATTTTAAACATGTTTTAAATGAAGCTTTAAAAAATGACATCCATATTGAAACGTCATCGGCTTTTGATATTAATATCATAGAAAACCTTAAAGAAGAAGGTAAATTAAAAAATAACGCATTTGTACTCTGCAATGGATTTAAAAGAGCGCAATACATTACAAACATTGCTCGACTAATCAATAATGGACACCTAAATTGTATTCCAATTATTGATAATTATGAAGAGATTGATTTACTGTCTCAAGAGGTTAATGGTAAATTCAATATTGGCATTCGTATTGCTTCAGAAGAAGAACCCAAATTTGAGTTTTACACTTCACGATTGGGAATTGGATACAAAAACATTGTCCCATTCTATAAAAATCAGATTCAGAATAATGAGAAGGTAGCGCTTAAAATGTTGCACTTTTTTATCAATACAGGCATACATGATAATGCCTATTACTGGAATGAATTAACCAAGTGTTTAAAGGTATATACCAATTTAAAAAAGATTTGTCCGAGCCTAAACAGTTTGAATATTGGCGGCGGATTTCCAATAAAAAATTCTTTAGCATTTGACTTTGATTATGAATACATAGTGGACGAAATAGTGAATCAGATCAAATTAACCTGTGCAGAAGAAGGTGTTGATGTTCCAGATATTTTCACCGAGTTTGGCAGTTTTACAGTAGGAGAGAGCGGGGGAGCAATTTATGAGGTTTTGTATCAAAAGCAGCAAAATGACAGAGAAAAATGGAATATGATAAACTCTTCATTCATCACCACACTTCCGGATACTTGGGCTATTAACAAGCGTTTTATCATGTTGCCAATAAACCGTTGGAAAGACACCTATGAACGCGTATTATTAGGTGGTTTAACCTGTGATAGTGATGATTATTACAACAGTGAACAACACATGAATGCTATCTATTTACCAAAATATCATAAAGATAAACCCTTATATATAGGTTTTTTTAATGTTGGCGCTTATCAAGAATCTATAGGAGGTTATGGCGGGTTACAACATTGTTTAATACCAACGCCCAAGCATATTTTAATTGATAAAGATGCTCATGGCAATATCACCACACAATTATTTAGAGCACAACAAAAAAGTGAAGACTTGCTTGAAATTTTAGGCTATGGTAAAAAGCCTGAAACGCAAACGAAACAAAATGTAAATACCGAATTACAATTAGCAGACCAATAAAAATGAAAACAAAAACTTATGCTGGAATTCCAGAAGAATTTGCAAAATTAGAGAACTCAAAAATTGTATTGATACCAGTACCTTATGATGGTACAAGTACATGGCAAAAAGGGGCAGACAAAGGTCCAGAAGCCTTTTTAGAAGCTTCTAAAAACATGGAACTGTATGATATAGAAACAGATTCTGAAGTATACCAACAGGGTGTGTTTTTGGCGGATGCTATAACAGAAAATGCATCGCCCGAAGCCATGGTGGAAGCCGTACATGAGCTCACAAAAAAATACATTAAGAAAAATAAGTTTGTCACCATTTTTGGAGGCGAGCATTCTATCTCTATTGGTACCATTAGAGCATTTAATGAATTGTATCCGAGCTTAACCGTTTTACATATGGATGCGCATGCCGATTTGCGAAAAAGTTATGATGGTAGTTCTTGCAATCATGCTTGTGCGGTTTATGAAGCAAGTCAGACCACAAATTTAATACAAGTCGGAATTCGATCTATGGACGTCATGGAAAAAACCGTTATGGATACAGATAAAACCTATTTTGCTCATGACATGGCCGTTGATGATAACTGGATGGATTCGGCCATTGACCAAATGACAGATAATGTATTCATAACTTTTGATTTGGATGCGCTTGATCCATCAATTATGCCAAGTACCGGAACTCCAGAACCAGGTGGTCTATTTTGGTATGAAACATTAGATTTCTTAAAGCAAGTGTTTGAAGAAAAAAACGTGGTAGGTTTTGATATTGTTGAATTATGTCCGAATACAAAAGACAAGTCCTCAGATTTTCTTGCTGCAAAATTGTACTATAAAATGCTAAGCTATAAGTTTCAAAATGAAGATTCTGAAGATGATTATGATAATACTAATGTCAGTTCAAAACAAAAAATAAACCATTCAAAATTTGATGATGATGAAAACTACTAAAGGACCAATTTCTCAATTTATTGAAAGCCATTACCTGCATTTTAATGCGGCGACTTTAGTTGATGCTGCCAAAGCTTATGAGACCCAATTAAATGCTGGAGCAAAAATGTTGGTGTCTTTGGCGGGAGCCATGAGTACAGCCGAATTGGGCAAAAGTTTTGCCGAAATGATTAGGCAGGATAAAGTGCAAATAATTTCTTGTACAGGCGCTAATCTGGAAGAAGATATTATGAATTTAGTAGCCCATTCACACTACAAACGCGTGCCTAATTATCGGGATTTAACACCTCAAGATGAATGGAAATTACTCGAAAAAGGATTAAACCGTGTAACAGATACCTGTATACCGGAAGAAGAAGCTTTCAGACGTTTGCAGCAGCACATTTATAAAATATGGAAAGACGCAGATGACCAAGGAGAACGGTATTTACCGCACGAATACATGTATAAAATGTTATTGTCTGGCGTGTTAGAAGAATACTATGAAATCGATTTAAAAGATTCATGGATGTATGCCGCAGCCGAAAAGAATTTACCCATAGTTTGCCCAGGTTGGGAAGACAGTACCATGGGAAATATTTTCGCAAGTTATGTGCTTAAAGGAGAATTAAGGGCCAGCACCATGAAATCGGGAATAGAATACATGACATTTTTGGCAGATTGGTATACAGATAACTCCGACAATGGGATAGGTTTCTTTCAAATAGGAGGAGGCATAGCGGGAGATTTTCCCATTTGTGTGGTGCCCATGTTATATCAGGATATGGAGCGCACAGATACACCTTTTTGGAGTTACTTCTGCCAAATAAGCGATTCTACAACCAGTTATGGCTCGTATTCTGGAGCTGTGCCTAACGAAAAAATTACCTGGGGCAAACTGGATATCGATACCCCTAAATTTATAATTGAGAGTGATGCCACCATTGTAGCACCATTAATATTTGCCTATTTATTAAACCTGTAACTAAATCAACTAAAAACCATGATACGTAAAATTGTAGAATACCAAAAACTGAATACTGATATTTTAAATCTTCTAATTGATAAATTTCCTGATGGCTATGACGATTCAGATATTATTTCATTTAGAAATGCTCAAAATGAGGTCATAGAGGCTGTTGAAGTAAAAACAGAAGATACCATATACCTTGTGAAAGTGGGCAAACGCTTAGTTCAAGCCATGGAAGATTTTGATTCTACAGATGCATCAGATAAAGAAGAGGCTCCAGAGATGGCAGAAGATTTATCGGATGACTTCGATGAGGATTTAGACTAAATTTATAAAACTTATTTCACCTTGCACTGCCTGCGCAATTGTGGCAGAAATCCAAGTATTTTACCTTTATATATGGGGCTGGTACCCCATAGGGAAGCTCTCATTGTTTTCCGATTTTACACGTAAAGCCCTGCTAAATGAAGCTTTTAAGGTGAAGAAGAACAGGAGGTTCTGCTTGTTCCAGTAACTCTAGTGAACCTTCTCATGTCATATCCTCGATAACATCTCATGAGGCCATTGCACTGGGTTCATTTCGTTTGGGGATAAGCAAATACACAACACCACAGGACATTGACACAGTTGCAGTAGGTATAATTAAAGCGGTTAGAAAACGAAAGAATACGTTGATTATACAGCACCATTGCGTTAAACTTGTAGGAAACTTTGTCGGTTAATTCATTTAAATATCTATATTTGATTGAAAGGGAAGAAGACCTCTCATAATCCTCTCAAAATCAATAAGTAAAAAATCAGCGCGATTATAAACGAATCGCACTGATTTTTATCATTGAATACGTTCAAGAATAGAATTAGATTTGACAAAATGAATTAAGTATTAACTTATATCTGATCGGGATAAATGGATAGAATATCTTGATATAACGAGTTGGCAACAATACCAAAATTATGAAATGGGAATGGAAAGAAGGTAGTGTATTAAACAATTACAATGAAAATACGCCTTGTAAAGAAATATTTAGGGCTATATGCGATGAAATTGCTGAATATTATATTCCTAAAGGCTGGAAATATGCAAGATCGCGCCCAAAAATCACTCTAAAAAATACCAAAATAAAATTTGAAATAGCATTTTGGTCTAGTGGTAGTAATACCCCAGGAGAATGGGTGAATTTAGAAATAATACCATCATTCGCCTCAATTGAATTAAAGAATCATTTAAAAGAGCGAGGAATAGATTCGTATGGATATATGCGTTTCCCAGAGTTTTATCAGCTATCTGAAAATATAAAAAAGGGAGAAGAACATGTAATTCGTATTTTAGACAAACCCATAAGACGAGAAAGTCGTTACGATGAAAAAAGCGGTGTTTTGATTCATAGCAATAATGTTAATGTTTACGGAATTACAACCGACGATTTCGAACAAATAATTGAATTTATAGAAATCAATATAGTTGCGTGGATTAAATGGGCAGATGATTACGAAAAAGTCAAAACATTTGCTCAAAACTCTCTTTCAGCTTATCGTGAAAGAATGGTAGTTGGAGATTTTATGCATTTCGTTAGATTTAAATTTCCCGAAAAGGAAAATGAAATATTAAGAATATTAGAATAGTACAGTTGCCAACAACGTATAAAATTAATTGCTTATTTTAGGCTTAAACAAAGGTAGTTGCGCTTTTGTTACGTCTGATTTTCCTTCGGAAAATCCTCGCACACATAACCGCAACTAATCTTATACATAAACGTTGGCAAACATTAATCAATAATAATACATAGAAAAATGAAACTATTTAATCGTATTTTAATAGGAACACTTGCATTAGGAATGTTGATGTCCTGCAACTCTATTGGGAAAAAAGATTCAAATCAATCAACAAATGAAAAGTCCTCTCCAATAATTGTAACTCAGGAAAATTTCCCTACCGCCTACAGCTATTTGCGTATGGGAGCGATCGTAGAGAGAGCAGGTGGAGTAAATAAGCTTATTGAAATGCCTAGGCCGAGTAGTAATCCGAAAGAGCAGCTAGTAGTAAGAATGAATAGAGATACTTATTATTCATCTGCAGTTATGGATGTGTCAGAAGATGCTTTTATTACCATTCCAGAGACAGAAAGATATGTAAGTATTCAAATTATTGATGAAAATCACGAAACCCAACCTATGATCTATGGACCCGGAAAACACAAGATTACTGCAAAGACCGAGCATGCCTTTGTGATAGTAAGGGCTCTTGAAGACAATGCCAGAAGAAACCTCTTAATAGAAGCAGAGAGTAACAAGCCTTTTGTTATGAAGGAATGGGATATGGAAAGCTTCAAAGAATTGGAAGAAGAAGGAAATGCTGTATTCGTTAAAGGCTATGACCAATCCAAAGCTTTTGGAAGTAAAGAAACAGGCCAAACAACCTATATGAATTATATTGGCGCAGCCGGTGGATGGGGTGGTGCCATGGTGGTTGATAATATTTATCAATCAACTGGTTACCTGGATATCGAAGGGTGTTATGAAATGACTTTCCTAGATCCAATGGACAAATTCTTTTGGTCTATCACTGTTTATAATGCCAATGGTTATATGTTTAATGATGTGGCTAATGTTTCTAGTGAACTTGATCCGGACATCAACGAAGATGGATCAATCACTGTTCGATTCGGTTGTGATAATATGCCAAACAATATTCCTATAAGAGAAGGAAATACGACCGGGAAATTTAATGTAATCATGCGCCACTACGGACCTAGCGATGAAGTACGCAATAATGTTGAGGGCTACAATGCAACAAAATTTATTAAAAAGGTAAATTAAAGATTAACCTGTTGTGTTTTGGTTTAGTGATAGTTTCAAATGGATAACGTGTGCTAACAAGGTGTCATACGTAATGGCGATTAAGTATAATAAATTAAGGTTTGTGGCTAGTATAAAAACCTTCTCTGTTTGATAGTGAACAGCTCTGAAGTTCGCCACTACACATACACTAACCGTTGTCCAATATTTAAAAAGGATTAAAAATTAAAGTTACACAGATCAGCCTTTTACGATGCGGTTCTATGCGTATAGTGGAATGCCCATGAATTGAATACAACCTCTAAAATCTTTTCAAAGGAATTTACTATATTGCAATTAACGCAAAGGGAACTATGAATATAAAAATAAGGCCAAAGAATTCAGTTAAATTGGCAGATCAATTGCATGATCAACTGCTAGATTGGATAATTTCTGGAATCTTAAAAGAAGGGGATAAGATACCTTCTGAAAATGAGCTTTGTAAATCATTTCAAGTGTCTAGGCCTATTGTTAGAGAGGCTATTTTAAAATTGCAAGAAGAAGATTTGGTGGCTACTAAAAAAGGCATTGGGACCTTTGTGTTAGATAGCCCTTTAAAAGACCTCAGTAAGTATGTATCAGCTCAAGATGTTTCCGATATATTAGAAAGCCATGAAGTTAGGATTGCACTAGAAGCAGAGTCTGCGGCTTTGGCTGCATTGCGCCGGTCTCCAGAACAGCTAGTAGTGATTAAAAATGCACAATTAGCCATGCGTAAAGACTTTGAAGAGTCAAATTTATCCATTCAAGCAGATTACGAGTTTCATATTGGAATAGCACAAGCCACTAATAATGACATATTTGTGCAATTGTTAGAAAACCTTCATATTGGATTGCGTAAGACTATGGCTATTGGTCAAGAATTATCTCGAGAACGTGTTAAAAGTAAAATCTCTCCAGAGAGAAATAATCAAGTCTTAGAAGAGCACCAAAGAATAATTGATGCTATTGAAATTCAAGATCAAGAGGCGGCTAGATTTGCCATGCGTTATCACATTTCAAAAATTAAGCAACGCATTATGGATGTTCAAACCGAATAGACGATAATTTATGCCTAGGGTTACTGTTCGTTTTCAGCTTTCCAATTTTCAAAATCTTTAATATTGTCTTCAGAGGTTAATGGATAGAGTCCAATAATTGGTCGGCCTTCCAAAACTTTCTCTGTAACGTAAGCTTCATAACTTTCCATTTTATTGGCTTCTTCAGCAACTTTGTCCGCAAGATGTGCTGGTATGACCATGACCCCATCATCATCGCCTACAACAACATCTCCGGGAAAAATGGCTACATCACCACATCCAATAGGAACATTGATATCTAAAGCTTGATTCAGCGTTAAGTTTGTAGGTGCTGTAGGTGTTTTGTGAAACGACGGAAATGGGAGTTTTGCAATTATACCGGAGTCTCTAAATCCGCCATCAGTGACTACCCCAGCTGCACCCCGCACCATAAGTCTAGTAACTAAGATTGACCCTGCAGAAGCGGCTCTGGCCGATTTTCTACTATCCATGACTAAAACAGCACCTTCTGGACATTGCTCCACGGCCACGCGTTGCGGATGCTTAGGATCTCTAAAAACCGTGATGGGATTTAAATCTTCTCGTGCTGGTATATAACGTAGAGTGAAAGCTTCACCTACCATATTGGGTTTCCCAGAGGCTAGGGGCTTAACCCCCTGAATAAACTGATTTTTTAAACCTAATTTGTATAAAATGGTAGCAATTGTAGGCGTGCTGGTTTTTAGTAACTGTGCTTTAGTAGAAGGTGTCATGCTTAAAATGAATTTTAACGTTCGCTAAATGAATTCAAAACAACATGTAATTAATGATTACATCTGTATAATTTTGAATGCCATACAAACTATATTATTGACAATAATACGCATTTTATACGAAATATCAAGAGGCAATTATGTGTTTTTTGTTTAACCTGTTAAAATATATTACAAGTAGCTTGGTTTTGATGTCTTTATTTAGTTAATTTGCTTTCAGTAATCATATAAATATTGAAATATCAGTATGTTATCAAAATTAATTTTAGGAATAATACTCACAATATTTATAATTACACTGGGTTTAATTGTTACTGGAAATACGGCTTCTGCAGGATTACCCATGTTAGCTGGTTTTATTGGTTTAGCGCTCTATGGCTATGTAAATAGTACATTCAAACCCATGTCTTTCACATTTTGGGTGTTTGCCTTTTTAATTGCCGCCATGTATTATCCGTTCCTGTTTACTCATTGGGGTTTTAATACCAAAGTATTGGTAATTCCTATGCTTCAACTTATTATGTTTGGCATGGGAACCAAGTTAAGTGTGAGCGATTTTAAAGCGGAATTAAAGCAGCCTAAAGGCATTATTCTAGGAGCTATAATGGCGTTTACCATTATGCCTATACTTGGTTTGTTGGTGGTTAGTATGTTTGATTTTTCTCCAGAAATAGCGGTAGGCATTATACTTATTGGTTGTTGCCCTGGAGGGGCTGCTTCTAATGTTATGGTGTTTCTAGCAAAGGGAAATGTTGCCTTATCGGTAAGCGTAACAACCATAACAACAATTATTACACCTATTGTGACGCCACTTTTAATGAAATTATTGGCAGGTCAATTTATAGAGATTTCATTCCTGAAAATGATGCTATCTAGTTTTAATCTAATTATAGTACCTATTGCGGCTGGTTTGGTATGTAACAAGATATTATATGGCAATGTCCCTTGGTTGAAAAAAGACAGCCATGTTTTAGGTATTGTATTACTTGTGGTCCTGCTACTTCTCGTGGTAATTTCGGTGCCCTTTCCAGAAGGCCTAAGCATTTTAAAACCAGGATTAATTTTAGGATTGGTTTTAACGGCCGTGGTATCACTAACCAAAGTGTTGGTTAAAAGGTTTAACGGGCCAGAGGATTGGATGGATAGAATCTTGCCAAGCCTATCGATGTTCTCTATTTTATTATTCGTCACCATTGTTGTGGCCTTAAATAGAGATAAATTGTTGGCCGTAGGCTTATTGCTTGTTGCGGCTTCTGCAATACATAATACCTTAGGCTTTATTCTTGGATACTATGGAAGTAGGGCTTTGGGATTATCAATTCAGGATAGTAGAACGTTATCTATAGAAGTTGCGCTCAAAAATGGTGGTTTAGGCATGGGGTTGGCTCTAGAGGCTTTGGGAAGCGCCAATGCGGCTTTAGCGCCTATTGTTTTTGGAAAATGGATGAATATTTCAGGATCTGCAATAGCAAATTACTGGCGAGATAAACCTATACATAATGCGTCCAGTGTTGAATAAAAAATAATGTATCATTATATGTTTGAAGCAAAAATTCACAATACAATACACCTGTTTCTGGTGCTGTTGATTATGGTAGCCACTACAGCTTGCCAAGATCAGCCAAAGGTTGCTTCAGATGGTAATGCTCTTTTAGAACATCCCAACTTAGTTTCCACGGCAAAGGGTATGGCCCTAATTAAAAATAATTTAGGTAAATATCCATTGATTGATCATTCAATCCAAGACATGAAAGGTGATGTGGATGCTGAAATTTTGAAAGCAAAGGACTTTCCAATACCTAAAGATCCTTCGGGAGGGTATACCCATGAAAAACATAAGAGAAATTATTTAACAATGTACCGTGCAGGTATGTTGTTTCAGGTTTTAGGCGATGCGAAATATGGAAATTATGTAAAAGATATGCTGTTAGGTTATGCTGAATTAATCCCAACGCTTGGACTGCATCCAAATGGAAAATCATATTCTCCGGGAAAACTATTTTGGCAAGGCCTCAATGATGCTATGTGGTTAATTCATGTTGCTCAAGCCTATGATTGCGTGTATTACTTATTTACTGATGAAGAAAGAGCACGCGTAAAACAAAACGTACTTAAAAATATGGGCGACTTTTTATCTGTTGGCTCTCCAAAAATGTTTAACAGAGTGCACAACCATGGCATTTGGTTGAATGCAGCCGTAGGATTAACAGGGTATGTTTTGAAAGATGATGTGTTGATAAAACGAGCGTTGTATGGGGCTGAAATAGATAAAACATTAGAAACCTTCAAAACCGTAGATTATAATGACCCCGCTTTAAAGGGGTTTGATGAAAACAGACCTGCAGGGTACTACATGCAATTGGATAATTTGTTTTCTCCTGATGGTTTTTTTACAGAAGGACCTTATTATCAAAGGTTTTCAATTTGGCCATTTATGCTGATGGCGCAAGCCATTGAAAACAACGATCCTAGTATTAAAATTTTTGAATACCGCGATGCCATTTTGAAAAAAGCGTTGTACACCGCCTTACAACTATCCTATACAGATGGTGCGTTTTTTCCTTTTAATGATGCTTTAAAAGGTATGGATTTTACTTCGCCAGAATTAACTTTAGCGCTAGATATTGTTTACCAGAATTATGATGAGGATCCGCAATTATTAGATGTTGCCATCAAGCAAAATCAAGTGGTATTTAGTGAAGGCGGTTTTAAAGTAGCGAAACATGTATCAGAAAACAAGGCCATACCTTTTACTTGGAAGTCTATAAATTTAGGTGATGGTGCTGATGGTAAACAAGGTGGTGTTGCGATTTTAAGATCGGGACCTTCCTCAGACCAATTGTGTCAAATTATGCGATATACATCGCATGGCTTAGCCCATGGGCACTATGACAAACTGGGTCAAGCTTTATACGATAATGGCAATGAAATTTTACAAGATTATGGTGCATCACGTTGGGTCGCGGTCATCACAAAACGAGGCGGGCGGTATTTACCTGAAAACACCACTTGGGCAAAACAAACCATAGCGCATAATACGCTTGTTGTTGACGAAAAGTCTCAATTCAATGGTGATATAAATGTCTCGTCAAAATACCATTCTGAACTGTACTTTTATGATGACTCTCAAGATACTCATCAGGTTATAAGCGCAAAAGAAAACAATGCCTATCCTGGCATACAAATGCATAGAACCTTTGCAATGATTACAGATAGCAGACTTTTAAAACCTTTTGTGTTAGATATTTTTAATATAAAATCGGATTTAAAACATCAATTAGATTTGCCGTTTCATTACAAAGGGGAAATTATGAATATTACATTTGACCATAAAGTCATGACAAATCAATTACAACCTTTAGGTGATAAAAATGGATACCAACATTTATGGCTTTTAGGTAAAGGAAAAACAAAGGATGCTCAGGCCAAGTTTACCTGGTTAAATGATGGCAGATTTTATACCATAACGACAATAGCCGACAGTAATACCGAATTTCTATTATGCAGGCTAGGGGCTAACGATCCAGAATTCAATTTACGTCCGGACCCTTCATTTATAATTCGACAAAAAGCGGCTAAAAACCATACTTTTGTATCTATAGTAGAACCACATGGCTCAAAAAGTTTAACTAGGGAAATTGTTACAAATCCATATGGTAGTATTAAGACATTAGAAATTGTGTATCAAGACGCCAATTATATAGCGGTTGATGTACTTGTAGATACTGAAAAATTGAAAGTCATTCTAGCGTTAAATGATAACGATTCGGAAAAAGAACATGATTTAATCATTGCGGATAAATCGTATCAATGGCAAGGTCCATTTATGAAAGTGTTTCAAAGCGAGTAGAACATAAAACTGTTGTTATATAATTAAATATCAAAATAATGAGACAAGAAAAGCAATCACGCCGTACCTTTTTTAAATCGTTCACAGGGCTATCGGCTGCGGTCATGTTTTTTCCGTTTCAAACCTTAATGGCTTCTGAACGCGGTAAAGTCAAAATAACCGATATCAAGACGATGGTTATTAAAGGGAAGAGTAGTGCTTACATGAAAAAAGCGAGGAACTACATCCTTGTAAAGGTAGAAACCGATTCAGGGCATTTTGGAATTGCCGAAGCGTATGGCTCTCCGGGTTTAGGTGTTAAAGAAGCCATTCATGGATTGAAGGCTATTTTTATTGGTAAAGATCCTTTAGAGATAGACCGCCTTTATACGGGATACCGTTATACTGATGGAAGTGCCCATGCACAGCAACGGGCCATGAGTGGCATTGAAATGGCGCTTTGGGATTTAGCCGGCAAAATCTTAGATGTCCCTTCCCATACCTTATTAGGTGGAAAATTTAGAGACCGCGTGCGCATGTATGACCATCATACGCCGGTAGACTACAATGATAAAATAGCTTGTAAAGATTGGGCCGATGAAGTCATGGAACGTCCAAATGGAATGACCATGCATAAGTTTGGAGTCCCTCGATCTAATGCTAGTAATGATGTGGGTTACGATCCTTCAAACCGCTTATTGTCTAGCAAAGAGCTTAGAGATTTAATTGAAGGTTATGAAAATGCACGTGATGCTCTGGGATGGGAGCATGATATTTTAATAGGTTGTCACTGGGATTTTGACGTACGAACGGGCATTGATTTTGCTAAAGGCCTAGAGCCTATAAAACCAGTATTTCTTGAAGACCCGCTAACCATTCCATATTCTGAAGCTTGGAAACGCCTTACGACATCATCACCAGTGCCTATCTGTACAGGTGAAAATTGGATGCGAAGGTCAGAGGCCATGCCATTCATTGAAAATTCAGCCCTAGATATAATTCATCCGGACCTTAGAAACTCCGGTGGTTTCTTGGAAAACAAACGCATGGCTGATATGGCCGATCTGCACGCTATACCTACAGCCAACCATAACTCTGGAAGTATTGTGAATACTATGGCAACAATCAACTGGGCGTCCTCAATTAGAGATTACCTGGCCTGTGAGACCTTTTTCTTGGATGGCGGATGGATGGATGACCTGATAATTCATGACGGGCCTATATGTAAAAATGGTTTTGTAGAGGTACCAAATGGACCAGGTTTGGGAATAAAGCTTAATAAAGAAGCGGTGAAAGAAAACTTAGAAGATGGTGAAGTATGGTGGGATTAATGAAAATAGATAGACCAGCTACACGCTAATAAATAAAATAAATACAGAAGAAATTAAATAAACACACAGATGAGTACAAATACAACATTTCAAGCCACTAATCCATCAACAAACGAACTTTTGGATGGTGAATTTATAAACGCAACAGCAGCAGGTGTTGATGAAGCCGTAAGAAAAGCATCCATTGCATTTAATAGCTATCGAAAAAAAGATAAGGAGAGTATCGCAAATTTTTTAGATCAAATTGCTGATGAAATATTAAATCTCGGTGATGCACTATTAGAACGTTGTCATTTAGAAACGGGTCTCCCTTTAGGCAGATTACAAGGCGAACGCGGAAGAACGATGAATCAGTTGAAATTGTTTGCCACTGTAGTCAGAGAAGGGTCTTGGGTAGATGCCAGAATAGATACGGCACTTCCAGAACGAAATCCTATGCCAAGAGCAGATATACGCCATATGCTAATACCACTTGGTCCAGTAGCTGTATTTGGTGCTAGTAATTTTCCGTTGGCATTTTCAACAGCTGGAGGCGATACGGCGTCGGCATTAGCCGCCGGTTGTCCCGTTGTGGTTAAAGGGCACCCAGCACACCCAGGTACTGCAGATATGATAGATAAAGCAATTCAGAAAGCTATAAAAGCATGTGATATGCCGGAAGGTACATTTACGCTAATTCATGGCAATTCGATAGCTGTAGGGGAGGCTTTAGTTAAACACCCAGATATTAAAGCGGTAGGCTTTACAGGGTCACATGCCGGAGGAATAGCGTTATTTAAACTTGCCAATAACCGTCCTGAACCCATTCCTGTATTTTCTGAAATGGGAAGTACCAATCCTGTTTTTATTCTGCCAAGAGCTTTGAAACAAAAAGGTGAAGAAATTGCTGGTGGTATGGCAGATTCTGTCGCCTTAGGTGTTGGTCAGTTTTGTACTAATCCGGGCTTGGTATTTGCTCAAAAATCAGATGCATTAGAATCCTATAAAACAGCAATTAAAAACAAAGTAAGTGAATTTCCTGCCGGTATCATGTTGACCCCTGGTATAAAACAATCCTATGATGCAGGGGTTTCCAGAACTTTAGAAATTAATGAGGTTGATGATTTTGCTGCTGGCTTAAACCCAGAATCTCCTAATAGTGGGACTTCAAGAATATTCAAAACATCTATTGAGAATTTCTTAAGGAATGCGTCTTTGGCAGAAGAAAATTTTGGACCATCGAGTGTTTTGGTAGAAGCGACTAACAAAGCCGATTTATTAGAAGCAGCACAAAGTTTGAAAGGGCATCTTACCGCTTCGGTATTTGGAACAGACGAAGACTTCGAGGAACATAAAGACTTGATTGATGTTTTAGAATTAAAAGTTGGACGCGTAGTGGTTAACGGGTATCCTACAGGTGTTGAAGTCTGTCACGCCATGGTTCATGGAGGGCCTTATCCAGCAACTACGGCACCGCAATCTACTTCTGTAGGCACCAATGCCATTAAACGATTTGTACGACCGATATGCTTTCAGAGTTATCCAAAAGTATTGTTACCAGAAGAATTAAAAGACGATAACCCGCTAAACATTTGGAGGCTGGTTAATGGCGAATTCACTAAAGCATAAAAGGACTGGTAAAATTTCCGTTTTATGAATCTGCGCGTTAATGAGCTGCAGAACCAATTTATTTTATAGAACAATCTAGCGTTTGCCAGCGGTTATGAAAATGAATCGCTGAGAATCGCTCAGATTGTTTTTTTATAGTATTTTCAACTAGGGCTTTGGTAACGTCATAACAATAGTGGGGCTAATAATTCTTTTAGTTTTTGAGCGGGTTTTAGCGGGGGCTAAGTTGTTACTACAAATTTCTTGAATGAATTTATTCTAAAAGTTTCTTCTGTAATGTTAATGACATCGAGTATGCGAGATGCATGAACTCCTCTAAAACAATATTAGCCTTGTGAATAAACACTTTTTATTCGACGACGTAGGAGGGAAGCGTAATGTGTGTGGAATGGAATATAATTTTTATAAATAACATTTAAACCTCATATCTTACGTTCCTGTATTTTTCCTTTCACTATTTAAAAGTATTTCGTTGCTTTGCTTAAGAATGGATATCAACAATAAAATAAATAATAATAAAACAAGGTTATCTCTATATTGGAAATGTCAATTATTTGGATGGAGTATTGTTTCAGTTTATTGGGCTTATACAGTATATACAAGAGATAATTACGGGATTTTTTATACGTTGTTAAATTATGTATTAGACATTTCTATAGGAATATTTTTAACACATATGTACAGACTATTTGCTTTGAAAGCAAAATGGAGTAGTTTACCTATAAAAAATTTACTAATCCGTTTAGTACCTACTATTATTTTATTAGCTGTTTTATATGTATTAATAAACAATTTAAAATGGTATGCGTACTGGACTTTTATTGCAGGCGAGGGTAAAAATTTCCTTGAAGCCATAATTTACTGGGATCCAATTTTACTAACAGGACTTCGACTAATGTCTATTTGGATATTGGCGTATCATTTGTATCATTACTATCAAAAAGAAGTTGTTACGGCTAAAGAAAACGCTCAATTATCGTTAATAGCTAAACAAGCCCAATTAGATAATTTATCGGCTCAATTAAATCCACATTTCTTATTCAACTCCTTAAACTCTATTAAATCATTGGTAATCGAAAATCCTAACGTTGCAAGAAGAGCAATTGATTTATTATCAGATTTATTGCGTTCATCATTGTATGAAAAAGACAAAGGTTTAATATCTATTAAAAATGAACTTGCTTTAGTTTATGATTATATTGAATTAGAAAAAATGCGTTTTGAAGAACGACTTCAACTAAAAACCAATATTGATGACGAAGTAATTAATTATAAAATTCCTACGCTAAGTATTCAGTTGCTAGTAGAAAATGCAATTAAACATGGAATCGACTTAAAAGTTGGAGGTGGCGTTGTTTTCTTGAAAGTTAAAAAGAAGAATAGCGACCTTCATATTATAGTTGAAAATCCTGGAGTAATTAATCAACATAATAGTGTTGGTTTAGGTCTGAAAAACCTAAAAAACCGCATGGAAATTCAATATAAAGGTCACGCTAGTTTTAGTTTAACAGCGAAAGAAAATGAACTTGTCTGTGCAGAAATAATAATTCCAATGCATATAGACCATGAAAAAATATAAAACCATAATCATTGATGACGAACGTTTAGCGAGAGAAGAAGTAAAACGTGCATTAGAAAAACATCAAGAGTTTGAAATTATTGGTGAAGCAAGTCATGTAGATGCGGCTATACCTTTAATTGAAAAATTACAACCAGATATTTTATTTTTGGATATTCACATGCCTGGTAAATCTGGATTTGATTTATTAGAAGAATTAACAAATGTACCAGATGTCGTTTTTACAACGGCTTATGACCAATATGCTGTAAAAGCTTTTGAGATGAATGCGTTGGATTATTTAGTAAAACCGCTGCGAGATGAACGTTTTTCTAAAACCATTGAAAAGGTAAAGGTAGAATTATCTAAAAGAGTAAAATTAGAGCCTACAAACATACCAATGCATCAAAAGATATTTATAAAAGATGGTGAAAAATGTCATTTTATTCCGCTAACAGATATTCATTTTATTGAATCTTTAGAAAACTATGCACGTCTTTATTTTGGCTCGAATAAAGCGATGATAAAGCGTTCTTTAAATTTACTAGCAGAGAAATTAGATCCTAAAGTCTTTTTCCGTGTTAATCGAAGTCAAATGATTAATATAGATTACATTAAAGAGATTCATCCATACTTCAATAATAAATTACAAATTATATTAACTACTGGAGAAAAAGTTGAAGTATCTAGCAGGCAATCGGTAAAATTTAAAAACTGGAATAGTTTATAAAAAAAAATAATCCTTCAATTTTCTAACGTTCATTTACATTTATTAACGCTCCTGTACTTTTTGTTTTTTGATACAGTTAACTGCCTTTAATTTGTATCATAAATCATTAAAAACTAATATTATGAAAATTATTACAGTTCTAAATTATATTGTCAAATTACTATTGTTTGTGGCAATATTTTTTTTGGGCTCTTGCAAAAGTAATCCAGAAACAACCGCTACTAAACAACCCGTATTATCTGATTACACAATTGGAGAGAAATGGGTATGGAAATATAAAGGTGTTACTGATGAAGGTGAAGTAAGGTCGGATGGAACCGATACTCGGAAAATAGTTGATTTTAATGGCGCCTTGGGAATGACCATAGACAAAGATACCGTTTTGGTGTCTGAAATTGTAAAGCCAGAAAAAAGTTATACACCAAAATATAAATGGCCTTTAGAAGTCGGTAAAAAGTGGAAATATGAAAAAGACTGGACCAGTCAAGATGGTACTACAGGAAATCAAAGTCAGGATGTAGAAGTGCTTTCCTTTAAAAAAGAAATAGTAGGAGCAGGGACATTTATGGCCTACACCATTGAGTACAAAGGAACCGTTTCAAATTCAAGAGGCTATAGTGCTAAAACAGATGAAGTTTGGTTATATGCTCCAGAAATTAAGAATTTTATAAAAATGACTCAAGTTCAAGATGGTTTTTCTTATACCGAAGAATTAATTGAATATTCAAAATAAAGCAACCATTAAAATGAAATTCATACAAATATTAAAGGTCACATTTTTACTACTGTTAGTAGCATTAGTTTCTTGTAATTCTATAAAAGAGGAACAGCAAGAACCAAGAGAAGTGAGTAGAAAAGGCAAAGAGTATTTTGTGCAAGATTCTATTCTAATTTCAACTAGAGATGGTGCTAAAATATCTGCAATAATAGTTAGAAGTAAAGCTGAAAAAGAACCACAACCAGCAATATTATTTCATACAATATATACTCGTAAAGATGATATCAATAGAGCTTATGAGGCAGCAGATAAAGGATATGTAGGAGTTGTATCTTATACAAGAGGTAAAAACTTAAGTCCAAATAAAATAACTCCTTATGTTCATGAAGGTAATGATGTGTACGATGTTATAGATTGGATTACTGAGCAGGAGTGGAGCAATGATGAAGTTGGTATGTATGGAGGTAGTTACGTTGGTTTTGTTCAGTGGGCTTCTATGAAAGAAAAAGTGCATCCAGCGTTAAAAACTATAGTACCATCTGTTGCAGCAGCTCCAGGTATTGCTGAACCTATGGAAAATGGTGTTTGTTTTAACTTTCATTATCCTTGGTGGCATTACGTTACCAATAACAAAACACTTGATACAGTTTCTTATTATAATGGAAAACGTTGGAATGATTTGTATTTCGATTGGTATAAAAAAGGAGTGGCTTATAAAAATTTGGATAGTTTAGATGGTACACCAAATCTAGAATTCAATCAAAAATTAGAGCATCCAACATTTGATGCTTATTGGAAAAAAATGACACTGTTTAAACAGGATTTTTCTAAAATTAATATTCCTATCTTAAGTACTACAGGTTATTATGATGGTGGACAGTTTGGAACTATGCACTATTTAAAATCTCATTATCAGTACAATACAAATGCAGAGCATTATCTTTTGATTGGGCCTTATTCACATTTTGGAGCGCAAGAACTTCCAGAAAAGAATATTTTGGGTTATACCATAGACCCTATAGCACAGATAAATATTAAAAATTTAATTTTTGATTGGTTCGACTATATTTTTAAAAATGCCAAAAAGCCTTTTTTGTTAAAGGATAAAATCAATTATCAAGTGATGGGTGCAAATACTTGGAAGCATGTATCATCGCTAGATAAAATTGCTACTGATACATTAAAGGTATATTTGAGTAAACAACGTTCTGGTGTGGCGTTTAAATCGACCTATAATACAGGAAATATGGGAGTAAACGAACACTTTAGTTTATCTAATATTTCTAATGAAACAAGTTATATAGAACAAGAGATTGATTTTTCTGATCGAAGTCAATTTTCTTGGAATTTAAGTGGAGATCGAAACATTATATCAGAAACTTTAACTGTTGGCCAAGGATTTTCATTTGTCACAGAACCCTTCGATGAAGATTTAGAACTTAGTGGTTCTGTAAGTGGAGTTTTAAATGTGTCCATCAATAAAAAAGATTTTGATTTTAACGTTTTACTATACGAACAAACGGCTGACGGATCTTTTTTTAGCTTGACACTACCATTTACAACAAGAGCAAGTATGTCTAAGGATATAGAAAACAGAAACTTATTGACTCCAAATAAAAAGACCTCAATTCCCATTCATAATTTTAGAATGACTAGTAAAAAAATTAAAAAGGGAAGTAGAATAGTTGTTCTATTAAATGGTATCAAACATCCTTTTTCACAATTAAACTACGGTACAGGAAAAGATGTGAGTGAAGAAAGCATTAATGATGCTGAAGAGCCTTTAAAAATTAAATGGTATACTGATAGCTATATTCATTTTCCGGTTAATATGTAAAATAGAATCTCGATTTTTAACTTGGCCTCATAAAATTTTGGTCAAAACAATAGGTGAAATGAGCGTACATATTTTAGGCTATACAGAAACTATGTAAAAATTAATATGATGGATAGGTTGATTGTTTCACATCAAACATTAACATCTTTTACGCATAACTTACCAGAAAATCAATTTATAAGGGTTCACAAATCCTTTATTGTTTCCATAGATAAAATTGAACTGATTGAAGGTAATAGAATACATATAAGCAATCACAAAATACCAATTGGTAAAATGTATAAGCTTAATGTAAATCGATTATTAAAATAAAATGATTTAGATTGATTTTGAAATGAATCATGCAATAACAAGACATGCTTAATATCTTTAAAAAGAGATTCTTTTTACAATTTTACATTGGTGTGTAATAATTTTTCATTTCTGCCACTAACTAATATAAACAACACTATTGAGTAGCGATTTTTATAAAACATCTATTTTACCCTTTGCAGGAATAATCATTAAATTATGTCGAGCCTATACCAACTCGCAAGAAGATTTTGAAGATTATTACCAAGAAGTGTGTTTACAAATTTGGAGAAGTAAAGACAATTTTCGTGAGGAATCGCAATGGAGTACTTGGGTGTACAGAATTTCTTTAAACGTTTGTTTAACCTTACTCAAGAAAAAGAAAAATAATGTACAACATTTTGTATCTGATTCTATAACTGCTGATGAAACTGAAGACAACTACGCGTTTTCAGACGAATCTTTAAATTTATTATATGATGCTATTCGAAAACTATCAGAAATTGATAGAGCCATAATTATGCTGTATTTAGAAGAAAAATCGCAAAAGGAAATTGCTGAAATTATTGGTACAAACCCTAATAATATTGGTGTACGAGTTAAAAGAATTAAAATGAGATTAAAAAAAATATTAGATGGAAAGATCAATTGAAAATATCTGGAAAGAAGGTTTTCTTAAGAGTGATGCATTAATTGCACCAAAAATAAACAACCTATACAGCCAAAAATCAATTCATATCATTGATAAATTTAAAAGGATGTTTAAAATAAATTTGATAGCAATTGTTGCATTCTCATTTGCTTTTTTAATAGTCTCTTTCATTGTAGGTATTCCAATAACAGGTATCATATTTTTTGTTACACTTTCTGTACTTGTTATTATAAATAAGAAGTTATTAAATGATTTAAACAAAATAGATTTGGGTGTAAGTAGTTCTCAATACCTAAAAACATTTAATCAATGGATACAAAAACAGATAGCAATCAATAAGAAAATTTCAAAATTTTTATACCCAATAATTTTTATATCAATGGTTTTAGGATTTTGGTTTAAAGATGCAGAAGGTATGCCTTTAGGAGAGAGACTTGTAGGTGAAATTCTTGTTGGTTTTCCAGACACCTATCTCATTTTTGGTGTTCCAGTAATAGGAATCGTTATAGCATTAGCAATAATTGGTTTATTAGTACTTTTTGGAGGTAGAATTTATAAATGGGATTTAAACATTGTTTATGGAAGGGTATTCAAAAAACTAGAAGAATTAATGACTGATATTGAAAGTTTAAGAAGTTAAATACTTCTTTAAACCCTATAATTACTTGCTTTTTTCATTATTTTTAAAAAAAATAAGTTTCACATGTAATAAATTTTGTTTTCTGCCACTAACCAAGAAAACACTAATTATTATGACATTACAAGAAGCACATAACTTTTTTAAAAGTATAAAAACTGAAACAACTAAAACATCAGAAATTAAAGTTTACGATAAATTTCTTCATATTTTAAATGAATTGAAAAATAGAGAATTTACAACTGATGAAATTCAATCTATAGAAGTAGAACTGAAAAGTTTACAATTTGAATCCAATCCTGAAAATAGAAAAAGATTTTTCAAAAAGGCACTCACTAAATTTGAAAACTATTTAAAAGATACATTTTCCTTAATTTCTAAAGGACATTACACAAACTTAAGTGTAAGTCTAGGAATATTATTTGGAGTCGTTTTTGGAGTTCTTATAGGTCAGCGTTTTGAAAAATCTTTAGGGCTTTCCTTAGGAATTTGTTTAGGAATGTTCATAGGTGCATATATAGGTCGTAATAAAGATGCTAAAGCCAAAGCTGCTGGAAACATCCTATAATTATCATCAAAAGAAAACACTAATAATCACATTAATTTATTATAAACATAAATGTCGAATAATTTTCGGCAAGTAAAAAAACAACTCAAAATGAAAATAAAATTTTTAGTATTCTATCTTTTTATCACAACTATTAGCTTAGGGCAAATGCACCCAAAAATCAACGCCCTAATTGAAGCAGAAATTAATGCAAGTAAAGTGCCAGCATTAGCTGTTGCGGTTATCGACTCTGGAAAAGTTGTACATATTAGTGCCAATGGGCTAAGAGATATAATTTTAAAAAAGAAGGCTACTATAAATACACCTTTTCACATTGCATCTGTTTCTAAAACAGTAACCAATATGGCGGTGTTTAAATTGGTAGAATCTGGGAAGATTGAATTAAAAACAGATATTAATAATTATTTACCTTTTAAAGTAAAAAACCCATTTTTTCCTAACGAAAAAATAACTGTAGAACTTTTACTTAAACATAGAAGCGGAATTAAAGATGATATAAAGTTTTATGGACCTCACTGGAGCAACCCTAAAGGCGACCCAAAGATTAGTTTAGCGTATTTAAAAGATTATTTGGTTTCTGGAGGAAATCTTTATAAAGAAAGTAACTATGATAATAAACCAAATCATAAATTGAATTTTAAATATTCTAACACAGGCATTGCATTACTGGGTTATATAGTTGAACAAGTATCTGGAATGAGTTATGAGGATTTTTGCCAAAAAAACATTTTCAAACCAATGAAAATGAATAATACAAGCTGGTTTTTAAAGAATTTAGATTCTAGTTTAGTTGCCAAAACCTATGTTAAAAATAAAACTAAAGAATTTATATTTAAAGGTCATAACGGATACCCAGATTATCCTGGAGGACAATTAAGAACATCTATTACAGACTACACTACTTTAATTGCAGGGTTTTTAAATGCTGATGATAATAACTTTATTTTAAAGAACGAAACAAAAAAAATGATAATACCTTCAGTTAGCACACCCCATTTAGGTTATTATACTTGGTTTATAAAAGCAATAAACAACAATCTATATTACGAACACGGAGGAGGCGATACAGGTGTAAGAACGATTTCTATTATAGAGCCAGATAAAAAAAGGGCCATCATCATTTTTGCAAACCATCCTTATGCTTTTGATGAATTATATAAATCTATAGAAAAAGAAATGTGGGAAGAATAAATCTCTAAACAACAATTCAAAAACAATAAAAAGGTAGTTCAATATAAACAGTTAGCCAAATCAAAATGCAATTATTAAAATCAGAACAATATGAATAAAAGTATCTCACTTTCAAAAGCAGCTACAATAGCAGGAATTGGACTGTTAATTATGACTTTAACGGTTCCATTCGCTGAATTTAAAATAATCCCAGATTTAGTAAAACCCAATAATGCATTAGAAACTGCAGCTAACATCACTAATAATTCATTCTTATTTAATATCGCCATTTTTCTAATCTTTATCACAATAGTAGCAGATATTGTTGTAGCCTGGGCACTTTATATATTTTTAAAACCGGTAAATAAAAGCTTATCATTACTCACAGCTTGGTTTCGATTATTATACACAGGAGTTTATTTATTCGCCGTAACTAATTTGATAAAGGTATTTACCCTAACAAAAGGGACTTCTTACTTTCTTTCGAATTCTCAGGAGCAAATTTCAGAGTTCATGCTTTTTTATATTAAATCTTACAAATACGAATGGTTTTTTGGTTTGGTATTATTTGGCATTTATCTAATTCTTCTTGGCCTTTTGGTATTAAAAGCTGCATATATTCCAAAAATAATGGGCTGGTTATTAGTCATTGCAGGTATAGGCTATGTTGTTGGCCATTTAAAAGTGTTTTTGTATCCCGATATCAATACAAGCTTTAGTATGTTTACTGCATTGGGTGAATTAATATTTATGCTTTGGCTTCTCATAAAAGGTTCAAGGGTAAAAGAATTTCAAATAAGTTAATAACAACACTGCAACAAGCGGAAACATCCTAAAATTAACTTTAAAGAAAACACAAAAAGTCACATTATTTATTTTAAAATTCAAATGCCGAATAATTTTCGGCAAGTAAAAAAACAATCAAAAATGAAAACAAGATTAACATTAATCATCGTATTTATAGTATCAATAGTAAGTGCATATTCACAGAATATCTCGGGAGATTGGAACGGAGAAACCAAAAGAGGAGAGAAACTAATCACCTTTGTTTTTAAAATAGAACAAGAAGACTCTAAATATTCAACCACTATGAGTGTGCCTACATTTAGAGTTTCTGGTATAAAACCTTCAACAACAACTTTTATAGACGGAAAGTTAATAATTGATGGCTCTAATGTTGGAATGCGCTATGAAGGCGTTTATAATAGAGATACGCAACAATTTGAAGGCACTTATAAAGAAGGAGGAGTAGAATTGGTGTTAATTTTAAAACGAGGAACTATAAAAATTGCAAATTCCAGACGACCTCAAGAACCAGTAAAACCTTATACATACTATGAAGAAGAAGTGGTTTTTAAAAATACAGAAGCCAAAATAGCATTAGCAGGTACTTTAACATTACCAAGTAAAAACGGAAAGTTTCCAGTGGTAATTTTAATTAGTGGAAGTGGACCACAAGATAGAGATGAAAGTTTTATGGGACACAAACCTTTTTTAGTATTGGCTGACCATTTAACAAAACAAGGCATTGGCGTTTTGCGTTTTGATGATCGTGGTCACGGAGCATCTACAGGCGATTTTGGAAACGCAACAACAGAAGATTTTTCTAAAGATGTTTTGAGTGCCATCGCTTATTTAAAAACTAGAAACGATGTAGACGTTAAGCAGATTGGCTTGATTGGTCATAGTGAAGGTGGCATTATTGCGCCTCTAGTAGCAAACAACTCAAAAGATGTTGCTTTTATGGTGTTGCTGGCTTCTACAGGAATATCTGGTACAGAATTGTCTGTTATGCAATCTAAAACATTAAGACAATTCCCTGTTAAAGATGAAGCAGCTTATGAGAAAAACACAAGAAAAGCGATTGCAATTGTAACTTCTAATAATAGCGAATCCGAAATTAAAGAAGAATTAACAAACCATTACAATGCTTTTTTAAGACCAATCTTAACGTCTTTAAATGTGCCAAAAGAGAAAATCAATGCATTTATAGATGGTCAACTAAAAACAAGTTTAAAACCTTGGTCTCGCTATTTTTTACAATACAATCCTGCTAATGAAATCGAAAAATTACAAATCCCAGTATTGTCATTAAATGGAAGTAAAGACACGCAGGTAAATGCTAAGTTAAATCAAGAAGGTATAAGAAATGCATTAATTAAAGGCGAAAACAAAGATTATAAAATAGTAGAACTAGAAAATTTAAATCACTTTTTTCAAGAGTGTGAAACAGGAAAGATGGATGAATATAGAAAAATTGAACAAACCTTTTCTCCAACTGCTTTAAAAGAAATTTCTAATTGGATTTTAAAAAGGATTTAAATAGAATAAATACAAACTTGTAATATTTTGTATTACATCTCATCATAAATTTATTAAACATATATAATGAAAACAAAAAAAATAATCACAGTATTGCTAGTTTTACTATTATTAACAAATTGTGAAAAAGATAAAGATATTATTGATAATTCTAATGTATTGATTAACACAACTTGGATTGGTGTTGAAACTTTTAAATGCACGAAACCAGAAGGATGTATTGAACAACTGATTTTCAAATTTAATACAGAAAATGAATTCACTTATCAACATATTGATGGGCATCATGGCACTTATGATACTATTATAAACGGAACGTATACATATTCTCATCCTGTATTAATTCTTAAAACACAAGAAGGAACTCTTAATGCAATGGTTAATGAAAATGAAAATTACATTTGTCTAGATTCTGGAGTTAATTGTCAAGAAACTAGCGCTGAATTTTTAGTAAAACAATAACGAAGTTTTCATTGTAAAAATATATCATTGTTGAGTAATATTTTTTCAATTAGACCACTAACTAATAAAAACAACATAAATTTTGTTGAACAATGAATTTGTCATCAAATACACAAAAATGGTTAGACACCAGTTTGTATCCTTTCGAAAATAAATATATTCAATTAGATGCAGGAAAAATGCATTATATAGATGAAGGAAAAGGAGATGTTATACTATTTATTCACGGCACTCCTGCTTGGTCATTTCTTTATAGAGAATATGTTTCCTCATTGTCTGAGCAATACAGATGCATAGCAATTGACCATATTGGATTTGGATTATCTGAAAAGCCTGATGATTTTGATGGAAGGCCAGAGTCTCATTCAAATAATTTGAACAGTTTTATTGAAGAACTTAATCTTACAGCTATAACACTTGTTGTTCATGACTTTGGAGGCCCAATAGGTTTAGGAACCGCAATTCAAAATAATAATAAAATAAAAAAAATTATTCTTTTTAATAGTTGGTTATGGGAAACAAAGAACAATTTTAAGTCTCAAAAAATAGATAAAATAGTCAATAGTAAAATCGGAAGTTTTTTGTACTTAAAAATGAATTTTTCCCCAAAGTTCCTTTTTAAAAAAGGAATTTATGACAAGAAAAAAATGTCAAAAAAAGTTCATAAACAATACATATACCCTTTCCCAGATAAAGCTTCTAGACAATCATTGCTAAATATCGGTAAATCCTTAGTTGGATCTTCTAATTGGTATCAATTACAGTGGAATCTTTTAGATAAATTGGAATCAAAACCTTGGTTAATACTTTGGGGTACAAAAGATGAATTCATTACAACAGAGTACTTACAAAAATGGAAAGAAAGATTACCTAATGCAGTAATAAAAGAATTTAATTGTGGTCATTTTTTACAAGAAGAAAAAGCAAAAGAAACAATTACTGAAATTAAGGAATTTATGAAAAAGGATTCTTAAAGACACATAATTCAATCAAAAAAATCACTAAATACTTTATTGACTAAAAATGGAATCACTATATAAATCTGAAACAGGAAAACTTGAGATTTTAAATCTTTATGATCAAAAGTTAAAGGATCTAAATATCAATTATCAGTTTCAAGAGGTTGAAACGGCTTTTGGTAAAACCAATGTAATTGTTACTGGAGATGCCACAAAACCACCAATACTAATTGTTCATGGTTCAAATGGTTGTGCACCAATAGCTTTAGAAACCTATTCAGGCTTAGAATCACATTTTCAAGTTTTTGCAGTTGATGTATTGGCGCAACCCAATAAAAGTGCAGAAACGCGATTATCAATGAAAAATGATGATTATGGTACCTGGTTACACGAAGTAATTGATAAACTTGAGTTAAAAAATCTAACACTTGCAGGTTTTTCATTTGGAGGTTTGGTTATTTTAAAGGCTTTAGAATTTAAAGATATTAACATAAAAGAAGTCTTTTTAACAGCACCTGCTTACGTAGTAAATGGAAATCCTTTTAAAGCTTTGTTTAAAGTGTTTATACCTATGAAGCGTTATATAAAAACAAAAAAGATAAGGTATGTGGAACGTTTTTTAAATGAGCTATTTTCAGAAAGAGATGAATTTGCGATACAGTTACTATCAAAAGTATTTTTGCATTTTAAAATGGATTTTACACCAGTTCCAGTAATAAATAGGAGGGTAGCCAATTCAATAAAAACACCAATTACTATAATAGCCGCAAAAAATGATTTGATGTTTCCTGGTAAAAAAATGATTAAACGTGCTGGCAAAATATTTCCTTCATTAAAGGAGACTATATTATTAGAACAGTCAAAACATGTTCAAAACAGTGCTGACAACAAACGAATTGTATGTCTAATACTTGAGAGTTTCCAAACATCATAAATAACAATTAAACCATTGCTATTGATTATTAAAATTATGTAAAATAGAATATCAATGTAAAACTTGGCCTCATAAAATTTTGGTCAAAACAATAGGAGAAATGAGCGTGCATATTTTAGGGGTTTAGCAATAAAGTATCTTAAGAGTTTCAATTATACAAGGGATTTCAAAGCAATGTTAACGAGTTCGAATGTTTCCTAAAATATAGCGAATGAGCCGTTAATTGTTTCCAAAATTATATGCAGCCTTGAATTTTTGTTTCTTTTGTTTCAAGACAAAAGATAATGAAAGTTGAAAAAGAAGATTAATTGAAGTTCTAAATATAACAAGTGCATAGAATTTTATTTTTCTTAAAATTTATGCTCTTGTGGAAAGCTCACGAGAATCGTCTAAAATTTTTTATAACGTACATTTTATCGAATACGCGATTTTTAATAATAGTAAAAAGGTTAGCTTTTATTTTGGCGTTGGCAAGCGTTGGATAATTGTGTGTAAAATAAATTGCCATAGCAATTTGATTTTATAAAACAATCGAGCGTTTGGCAGCGGCTATTTTACATAACGGCTAATTATAGATACAAATGTTTTTTAAACGCTGCGAAGCAAACCGCTTATTAGTTTAATGACCCAAGTTCCAAGTGTTCTTATGAAAACGAATGCTTCTGGGATATTTTACATAATAGAGAATTATAGCTACACATCTAAATTATTCTAACGAAGCCACAATTAGCTTGTCATAATTACTATCGATATAAGTCTGCGACATTATATCTGCAATTATGTCAAATATCGCCCAAAAGCGCTATTACGCTAATTGTTGTAAAATGTACTATAATTTATATTATGTAAAATAGAAATTTTACAATTGTATACATATTCCCCATGCTTCTACTTAATACTTTATTTGAGGAATAGATTTGATGTGAGCGAATACCTCAATCCCATTAACCGTAGTTTCAACTTCATCCGTATTCATTTTAATACCCTTAACCGCATTGGTTTTACCATCTGGAGAAATAGCAATCACATTATAAAAAATAAGGTCTTCATAAATCGCTCTAATATGCACAATATTTCCAGATTGACTTACGCCTTTAACTGGCAAAAAACCCCCATTATCTGTTATCGCTTTGATGTCTAGAATTTGTCCATCTTCATCTATAGCCTTTACAGGATGATATTTTCCCTGTCCCACTAACATTTTTACTGGTAAGCGTTTGCCTTTTACAAAAGCCTTCACATCTAACAAACTGGTTTGTTCTGAGTTTTGTATGGCTTTGACGTCATATATTTTTCCAGATTTATCAATGGCTTTAATTTTTAAAAACTTGACCTCAGGTTTAAAACCTTTTACATGCCAAATCACCTCTTTAAAGTCCGTTTTTATGGAAGTATTTTCATTTTGAGAAAAACAAAGTGTACTGCTCAGTACTACTGTAAAACATAATAAAATTGAATTTTTCATGGCCCTTATATCGTATGACATAAATGTACAACGACCCGAACTATTTTGATATGATAATTATCAGCTTACTATGGCTTGTTTTATGAATTTTATAAGGATATATCCCATTGAATTCTGAACCTAAGGCCGCTATCACCTTCAATAGTATCACTTTGCAACGCAAAATATGTAAACTCAGCAGATAATTTATTTCTATGTCCCCCTTTAAAAAACCAATTAAAGGCCAGTGCATATTCCTGTTCTAAATTTTTAGTAATATCAGCGTTCGGATTATAGGATGCAAAACGTCCTGCAACCTCCAATGATTTTGGTACAACCGGAATTAGATTAGAGAAAAAATAACCCGCTTGGAAATAACTACCATTTAATTGGGTCGTTTTAAGATTTACATGATCTATTATTTCTTTACTGTGTAATTCACTCTGCCATGAAAATCCTTTGTATTTAAAAGCCGTTTCTATCATAAACTGATTGACTTCATATTGACCAGTAACCCCTGGTTCAAAACCATCAAGTTGTCCCCCACCATCTTGAGAAAAGCGCGTATACGGACTGGTGTTAGTCGCTGCTGCTAAAGCAATTAAGGCCTCAGGCTTTAAGCAATAATCTAAATCTGATCCAGACATGGATACCTCCCTTCCTAGGAAATTCCATTGCAGTCGCCCGACATACATGAGATGATTATCATCATTTTCAGAAGCCCCTCTTCCTGATCCAGTCAATATTGACATATGATAGGTTATATCCGCTAGAGACCCTTCAAAAATACGACCAGAGAATTCAATACCCTGCTGCCTATCTAAAGTAAACGGGCGCGTAATAATTGAGCGTTCTACCATTTGCTGTTTTCCCGATGATATAACCCGTTCTCTATTATAATACGTTTTCCATTGGCCAACCTTTATATTAAAGGCTTTCCATTTGTTAAACATCATCCTAAAATCCAATAAATTACCCTGTGCCAATTCATATTCAAAATAATACTTTAAATACGGTTGAAACGCGTGTCCTCCTATTTTTAGACGGGCTCTATTAATTTTGAAAACAGTATTATCAGTAGCATAGATATCATCATAATTCAACGGGTTTTGATCACCAGGGGTGGCAAACCTAAATTGTAATCTCGATTCTATATGCAGTAAGTGTTTATTATCGACCGTCTTAAATTGAAACCCCTTGTTGGTATATTCAATATCTATTTTTTTCTGTTGGGTATCCGCTGTCTTATCTTCTTGAGCTAGAAGACTAGGCGTTACAAGTAAAAGGGACAACCCTAGTATGGTAATACAATAGTTTCTTTGTAACATCAATGAAATAGCAATCATCAAATTTTATATTTGTAGTAAATTTAATGGTTTTCTTAATTTATTTTATGGTACAACTGTAATTTATGCCCTCTTTTTTCGACCAATAATTTCACATTGATTTCTAATATTTTTTTAGAAATACTAACATAAACTGTATATTTGTCTACCGAACGCCCCAAAATGAAAAATTCTTCAAAAGCTAAAAGCGATAAATCGCGCATCCAATTATTGCATCAATACTACCAGTATACTGGGTTTTATGTATTTGTTGGTAATGCTGTGAAAAAAGCCATACCCTATATTTTAGGTATTGTTTTGCTAATTTGGGGACTTAATTATTTTTTTAATATTAATGAATTCCTGGTTCAAATTACCGAGATGCTTCCGGCCTATGGTGTTTTGAGCTTCTTTTTTGTTTCTGAAACCCTTTTAGGGTTAGTGCCTCCCGAAATATTTATAGCTTGGTCAGACAAAACCTCCGATCCTTGGTTTAACTTAAGCATACTCGCGTTATTATCTTATGCCGGTGGTTTATTAGCCTATTGGATGGGACGTTCTATAACCAAAATAGAATCTGTTCATCATTATTTAGAAGTTAAAATGGAAAAGCAGTTGAAGAACTCCAAAAAATGGGGTGGCTTCTTAATTGTTGTAGGTGCCTTACTACCACTACCCTTTTCTATATCTTGTATCGCGGCGGGGATTATAAAATTTCCTTTTAGAGGCGTGATACTTTACGGTTCGTTAAGATTGTTAAGATTTGCTATATACGGCCTCATTATATTCAATGCCATTTAAAAAACACCTTAATTAGTCGTGTTTTAGATTTTTGTGTTCTACTTTTGCACTTAAATCTTAAAGCATGTTTTCTTTTAAATCTATATTTAGAATTGTGGCACTTCTTGAAGGCCTTTCTTATATTCTCCTTTTATTTATTGCAACCCCTATTAAATATTTAGCAGATGACCCGCAATATGTGAAATTATTGGGTATGCCACATGGTATTTTATTTATTGCCTACATTGCTATGACCTTTATGTTAAAGCCTGATTACTCCTGGAATACCAAGCAGTTTATAACCGTTTTAGTAGCGTCTATAATTCCTTTTGGAACATTTTATATTGATAAAGTTTATTTAAAAAGTACTACTGTATAATGAATAGTTTTAAACGTGACATTTATAATTTTTTGCTGAACGCTGGTGTAGCTGAAGAAACAGCCCGCTATCTTAATTTGTTTGTGATGCTTTTTGCATTGCTCATACTTATTTTTATTATAGATTTCATAATCAGAAAATTATTACTGCAGGCCTTTAGTAGATTTGCTCAAATTTCTAAAACAAATTTTGATGATTTATTGGTAGCCAATAAAGTACCACGAAATATTGCACATATTATTCCCTTTTTGGTGGCATTGAAATTTATACCGGATATTTTTGAAGATTTCTATGACGTGGAAGTTCATGTTGAAAATGGCTTGCAAGTTTTTGCTGTTTTATTAACCCTTTGGGTGGTACGAAGTATTTTAAACACGCTCAAGGACTATTTGAAAACCCTCCCTCGTTTTAAAGACAAACCAATTGATAGTTACATACAGGTCTTTATGATTTTTGCATGGATTATTGGTTTTTTATCAGCTATAGCCATTATTACTGATATTGCCTTTATGAAATTTATCACTGGTATGGGAGCCATTTCTGCTGTGGTACTTTTGGTTTTTAAAGACACCATTTTAGGTTTTGTGGCAAGTATTCAAGTGGCTATAAATGATATGGTTCATATTGGTGATTGGATCACTTTTGAAAAGTATGGCGCAGATGGGGATGTCATAGAAATAAACTTAGCAACCGTTAAGGTTCAAAATTTTGATAAAACGATAACCACCATTCCTACCTACGCCCTAATCTCTGATTCATTTAAGAATTGGAGAGGTATGAGTAATTCAGATGGTAGACGTATTAAACGGGCTTTGTTTATAAAGCAAGAAGGGATTAAATACTTAACAGATAATGAAGTTGATAAACTTAAAAAAATTCAACTAATTAGCACGTATTTAGAGACCAGGCAAGCCGATATTACAGCATATAATACCAATAATAAAATTGATAAAGGCTTACTTTTAAATGGTAGAAACCTGACCAATATTGGTGTGTTTAGAAAGTATATTGACGTGTATTTAAAAAACCATTCGGCTATAAATAAGGATATGATGATTATGGCGCGTCAATTAGCACCAACAACACAAGGTATTCCTATTGAAATATATGCGTTTAGTAGTGATAAACGTTGGGAGAACTATGAGTATATCATGTCGGATATCTTTGATCATTTAATGGCAGCTCTGCCCTACTTTGACTTAGAAATTTTTGAATTGCCCAGTCATTCCAGCTTTAAAAATTAACGTAAAAAAAAGAGCGCCTGAATATCGCTCTTTTTTTTGTTTCCTATTAAATTAAACTTATTCGGTTTGCGCTTTGGCATCATCAATCATGTCTTTATTGGCAGAAACCCCCATTTCAACACGACGGTTTTTAGAACGGCCTTCTTCAGTTTCATTATCAAAACGCGGTCTTGTTTCTCCAAAAGCTTCCACAGAAAAACGATTTCCCGCAACCCCCTGTGATTTTAAATAATTCACCACAGCTTGTGCTCTTTTTTTAGACAAGCTCATATTATAAGCAGCATCGCCTGAGCTGTCTGTGTGGCCTTCAACCAATAAATTAGTGTCAGGAAATTCGAGAAAAACTTCAGCAATGGCATTTAAGTTTGTTTTTGCCTTATCCGTTAGAGTGGCTTTATTTAAGGCGAAAGTCACACCGCTTTTATCATCAAAATACACCTGAATACCTTCTCCTACGCGTTTTACTTCAGCACCTGGAAGCACTGTTTCAATCTTATCGGCTTGTTTGTCCATCTGGTTTCCAATCAAGCCACCTGCTGCACCACCAACAGCTGCGCCTATTAGGGCTCCACCAATATTACCGCCTATGAGACCACCTATTAAAGCCCCACCGGCAACGCCAATACCTGCACCTTTTTGGGTGTTATTCGCGTTCTGGAGGGATTTACAATTAAATAAAGAGGTTGATAGTACTACAAGTACCAGCATGATATACTTTTTCATGTTATATGTTTTTTATGAATAATTAATTAAAGGGTGATATCGTCAGAAACTTTATTGAATGTCATGAGGACATCAAATCCATTGCCTTCATAGGTGGTAGCAACGCGTAAAACCATACTGTTTTCATTTAGACTATCAATAGTGCCACTATATCCAGTAGTCACTTTTTTTGCCTTAGTATCAGCATCTATATATTTAAATTGGAATAATGACCCAGCATCGCCAGTATCATTAAATGACCAATGAATGTTATTGGTCATGACCTCACATTGTGATGTGGTTCCACTGGTTGTGAATTTACCAGACCCATTATTTGGGATAAACACCCATTCACTATTCTTAAAACATGCGGAATCTGCTAGGTCGAATAGAAAGGCTTTATATAAACCTTTATCTCCAACGAATTTGATGTTGTTAACTTGCCATGTTCCTTTTAATGTTTTTTTACTGGGTTTGGCAACACCAGATTTTGTACTGGAACATGAAAAGATGAGGGTCAGAATTAGAATACGGACAATAAACTTCATAAATATTTAGAATTAGATTAATAACCAATTAAAGATACAAAAAGTACTGAAAATTAAACGAAACCGTCAGGTCATATTCAGAACCTACTGAAGTATTCCAAAATATCTAGAATCTTTTAGGACATTTTTGATTGACTCAGGCATTTAGAGCTTATGGGAATCCAATCATCCTCGTTTTAATAATGGAACATCCTCAATGCAGCACACAGGATCTTGAGGATGTTCTTTTATGTTGTAGCTTAATGTATAATAACTTTTGATGATATAGTATTGTTAATTGTAATTATATAAATGCCAGAATTGAATGTCTTAAGGTTTAATTTTACTGCATTTACACTTCGATATTCCTGTTCAAATATTTTTGCGCCAATAACGGAATACAAGGTAATGTTTTGGATTTCGGGACCTTCTATTGCTAATTCTTTTGAGAATTTAAGCGGGTTTGGGTAAATCCTGTAGGTTTCCTTTAATTCGTCATTATTAACCGATAGGGCTGTTCCTAAGTTTTCATTTAAAGCCACTACCAAGGTTGTTCCTGTATTAAAATTAACACTGTTACCGGCTGCATCGGTCTGATTGGCATTATTGGAAACAGGATCAGTTAAAAATAACATGGACATAAATAAATACTTGTAATCTGGCGTAAAGGTTATTCCTGTGGGCTCGGATCCTAAGGGCGCACTGCCAAATAATTCAACATCAGGAGCTGCTTGTGTGTGTCCATTTTTCACAACCCAGATGTATTTGTTACCGCCATCTTGAAATACCCATAAATTCCCTGCTCCATCAAAAGCCAAATTATCATTACCATTGCCCCATGGTATTGAAGATGTGGATGAACCATCATTAATGTCATAATTCATTCCGCCAACGTAAGTTTCCATAGTCACTGTGGATGCCGCAGTTTCTAATGCGTTAGAATCAGAAAATCGATATACACGTCCTTCATCTTTAACTGCGAAGTACACCATGCCATCGGGGCCAATTTCAACATCCTCAATGCCTTTAAATACCGTACCGCCTGCAGCGCCACTTAAAGCAATTGTGGTATTTCTTTCGGTAATACTCGTATTAGGGATTTGTATCCAAGCGCCTGCGCCATTTTTAGAACCGGAGTACACATATAAATTCCCCGCACTTAAATCTTGTGCATTGGTAGCCACAAATTTGTATAAATAACCAATATCAGAATCAGCACCTTGATACACTGTTCTTTCATTGGCGTGAATGCTTACATTTTCATGAGCCATATTACCCATGGCCCAATGTTTATCAATAACGGTCTTTGTAACAGGATCCACCTCTACATTCCAGCCTACATCATTATAACCATCCATATTAAAGTCTATAAGACCTAAAAGCGGATTATAAGCAAATTCCTCAGAGGATATAACGGTTCCCCATGGGGTCACTGTGCCAGAGCAATTCGCAGCCGTGTTTCCAACGCGGGCAAAATCTACCGTTTGCGATGCCGTGGTTTCCCAAAGCTTTGTTGCGCCATTTAAGTTAATATCCAAAATGGTTACGCCACCACCACCAGTACCTCCTATAGCTAAAGGTGCATCTTCTGAGTTTACACTTAAATAGCCATTTGTGCTACTGTTTTCAATTGGTACATATGCCGTAAAATCTGGTTTTGTTAGCATGGTACCACTAACCGTCAAGGCGTCGCCCACTTTTATTATTCTTTGAAATGTATGGCTGGCAGGAAGCACAAAACCATTAGTTTGAGCAGCTGGTGTTACCGAAGTAAAATCAGCAATAGTTTGTCCGAAAGCACTTTGATTCAGAAGTATTGAAAGTATCAAAGCGGATTGTAAAATTACCTTCATATCTTGTAAGTTTGTGTTTCCCAATAATTTACAAAAAAAACACGTCATTTACAATTGAATACTACAATTTGTATAAACTAACCATGTTCGATGTGCGCCTTAGGGCTTATAAATGTTAAGTGTTTGCGCTATTGAAGGGAAAACATTTTTAAATATAGTATGGATTAAAACCATAGGTTTAAAGTATGCTGCAGCTTTATGAGCAAACATAAAAGCCTGTTAGTATTTGAACTAACAGGCTTTTTTAATATATAAAGATTGTTTTTTTTAGATATTCGCAGCTAACCAATCCCCTACTTCAGTAGTTCCATATGATTTTCCACTATCGGCCAAATCTTCGGTAACAATACCTTTGGCTAAAGCGCTATTAACAGCATCTCTAATGGCTTTGCCTTCTTCAGGAAGATTGAACGCCGTTTCAAACATCATGGCTGCCGATAAAACTGTTGCCATAGGGTTGGCAATGTTTAATCCCGTTGCCTGAGGGTAAGACCCGTGAATTGGCTCAAATAAAGCGATATCAGCTCCCATAGATGCCGATGGCATTAATCCCATAGAACCTGAAATTACAGAGGCCTCATCGGTTAAAATATCTCCAAATAAGTTTTCCGTAATCAATACATCATAACTGTTTGGCCATTGTACCAAACGCATAGCTACAGCGTCAACAAACTCATAAGATACTTCTACTTCAGGATAATCTTTTTCCATAGCCTGAACTGTTTCTCTCCAAAGTCTTGAAGTTTCTAAAACGTTAGCTTTATCTACACAACATAATTTTTTAGAACGTGTCATAGCTAATTCAAAACCTTTTTTAGCTAGGCGTTGTACCTCTGCTCTGGTATACACACAGTTGTCAAAAGCAGTTTCTCCACCGTCTCTTCTGCCTTTTTCACCAAAATAGATACCACCTGTTAATTCTCTTAAAAACACCAAGTCTGTACCTTCAATACGCTCTTGTTTTAATGGTGATTTATCTAATAATGATGGGAATGTAAACGTTGGGCGTACATTAGCAAATAAACCTAAAGCTTTGCGCATTTTTAATAAACCTTGCTCCGGACGAACCTTAGCAGAAGGGTCATTATCAAATTTTGGATGGCCAATAGCACCAAATAAAACGGCATCGGCATTTTTACATACCTCATGAGTTTCATCTGGGTAAGGTTCTCCAACAGCATCAATAGCTGCGGCACCTGTTAAGGCTGGTTGCCATGTAATCTCATGTCCAAACTTCTTTGCAACAGCATCACTTACTTTGACTGCTTGATCAATAACCTCTGGTCCTATACCATCTCCAGCTAAAAGCGCTATATTAAATTTCATTTTTTTATTTTTAGTTAAAATTTTATTTTTTGTCTTAAGGCAAAACAGTTAAAATCTATGCCTCATGGTTTGTTTTATTCTGATGAGTACAATGTGCAACGCTTAGTTTACAACAATATTCAACATCTTTTCAGTAGCCTTAATGGCAGATACCGTTTGATCGGAGTCTAGTCCACGTGTCTTAAATTCCTTTTCCGGATATTTCCAAGTAATAATGGTTTCACATAAGGCATCAGATCGACTACCAGGCGGAATACGCACGGCATAATCAATTAAATCAGGCAATATGGTTCCCTTCCTTTTAAATACACTTCTAATCGCATTCATAAAGGCATCAAACTGACCATCACCTTGTGCGTTTTCCTCAAACGTTTCTTCTTCAATGGTTAAAGACACTGTAGTTGAAGGTTTTAAGCCCTTAGAATGTGTTAACACATAAGAGTTTATCTTTATTTTTTCTTCATAAGTTCTGTCTAAAACATCAGAAATAATATACGGTAAATCTTCTTTGGTAACGACTTGTTTTTTATCACCCAGTTCAATAATACGTTGGGTGACCTTTTTTAAATCTTCATCATTAAGTTGTAATCCTAATTGCTGAAGATTCTTTTGAATATTGGCTTTGCCTGATGATTTCCCTAAGGCATATTGACGTTTTCTTCCAAAACGTTCAGGCATTAAATCACTGAAATAAAGGTTGTTCTTATTATCACCATCGGCATGAATACCCGCTGTTTGCGTAAATACATTGGCACCAATAATAGGTTTGTTAGATGGAATAACTACGCCTGAGAAATTCTCAACCAATTTGCATACGGTATACAGCATTTTTTCATTAACCCCTGTAGTAAGTTCAGGCATAAAATCATTAATCACTGCAATAGTACTAGACATTGGTGCGTTACCTGCACGTTCTCCCATGCCATTTATAGTAAGATGTAACCCGTCTGCACCCGCTTGTAATGCAGACATCACATTCGCTACTCCTAAATCATAATCATTATGACCATGAAAATCGAAATGTAAGTTGGGATAGGTATCTTTAATTTCTTTTACAAATGCGTAGGATTCTTCAGGAGTTAAAACACCTAAAGTGTCGGGTAACATAATACGCTTTATAGGTTGGGTAGCAAGAAAGTCTAAAAACTCATAAACGTAAGCTTTAGAATTACGCATGCCATTGCTCCAATCTTCTAAATAAACATTGGTTACAACACCTTTATCTTGACCTAGCTTTATGACCTCTGATATTTCTTTAAAGTGCTGACTAGAAGTCTTTTTTAGTTGGTGAGTTAAATGATTTAATGAACCCTTTGTAAGTAGGTTTTGAACCTTAGCACCAGCCTCAACCATCCAATTGATTGATATACCATTATCCACAAAGCTCAATACTTCTACCTTGTCTAGATAATCATGCTCTGCAGCCCAATTGGTAATTTCCTTTACGGCCTGAAATTCACCTTCTGAAACACGAGCAGAAGCAATTTCAATGCGATCTACTTTTAACTCTTCAAGTAATAATATGGCTATAGTAAGCTTCTCAGAAGCAGAAAACGACACTGACGAGGTTTGCTCACCATCGCGCAATGTCGTATCCATTATTTCTATCTTTTTAACGCTCATTATTTAAAAAGGACGAGATTCAGTAAACGTTTCAATCTCACTTTTCATACTTTGTAAATAATCAATGTCATCAAAACCATTCAGCATGTTACCTTTTTTGTAACCATTAATATCAAATGATTCTTGAGAACCAGATGCTAATAAGGTAATGGTTTGTGCTTCTAAATTAATTTCTAATTCGGTATTAGGATCTGCATATATCGCTTCAAAAATCTCATTAGCAAATTCTGGACTAATTTGTACCGGTAATACACCAATATTAAGACAGTTGTTCTTAAATATATCAGCAAAGAAACTAGATACTACACAACGAAAGCCATAATCATAAACAGCCCAAGCCGCATGTTCTCTTGATGAACCAGAGCCAAAGTTTTTACCTCCTACTAATATCTTTCCTTTGTAAATAGGGTTGTTTAAAACAAAATCTTGTTTAGGTGTATCATCACCATTATATCTCCAGTCACGAAATAAGTTATCTCCAAAACCTTCACGTTTTGTCGCTTTTAAAAAACGTGCTGGTATAATTTGATCTGTATCTACATTCTCTATTGGCAAAGGAACTGCAGTACTTGTAAGTGTTGTAAATTTATCGTAAGCCATTTTTCTTGTATTCTAAATGTTAAAGTAATTCTCTTGGATCAGTTACTACGCCAGTAACAGCGGCGGCAGCTGCAACTAATGGACTCGCTAATAGTGTTCTAGATCCTGGTCCTTGACGACCCTCAAAATTTCTGTTTGATGTACTTACAGCATATTTTCCTGCAGGTACTTTATCATCATTCATAGCTAAACATGCAGAACAACCCGGTTCTCTTAATACAAAACCAGCTTCTTCAAAAATATCAAGCAATCCTTCTTCTTTAATTTTAGCTTCAACAACATGCGAACCAGGAACCAACCAAGCCGTTACATTAGCTGCTTTTTGCCTACCTTTTACAATAGAAGCAAAGGCACGGAAATCTTCAATACGACCATTAGTACAACTACCAATAAATACATAATCAATTTCTTTTCCAATCATCTGCTCATTCTCAGCATACCCCATATAAGCTAACGACTTATCATAAGTAGCTTTACCACCTTCAACAGCATCTGCAGAAGGAATGTTATTTGAAATACCCATTCCCATACCCGGGTTAGTACCATAGGTAATCATAGGTTCTATATCGCTGGCATCGAATGTTAATTCCTTATCAAAAACAGCATCATCATCCGTTTTTAAAGTTTTCCAATAAGCCATAGCCTTATCCCAATCTGCACCTTTTGGTGTTTTTGGTCTTCCTTTGATATAATCAAACGTTTTCTCATCTGGTGCAACCATACCACCTCTTGCACCCATCTCAATAGATAAGTTACAAACCGTCATACGACCTTCCATTGTCATGTTTTCAAATACATCACCAGCATATTCTACAAAATACCCAGTAGCTCCTGACGTAGTAAGCTTAGAAATAATATATAAACCTACATCTTTAGGCGTAACGCCCTTATTTAATGCGCCATTAATACTAATACGCATTTTCTTTGGCTTAGGTTGCATAATACATTGCGTGGTTAAAACCATTTCAACCTCAGACGTACCAATACCAAAAGCAATAGCACCAAAAGCACCGTGTGTAGAGGTGTGTGAATCTCCACATACAATAGTAGCTCCAGGAAGGGTAATACCATTTTCTGGTCCCACAACGTGAACAATACCATTGTTTTCATGACCTAATCCCCAGTGACTAATACCATATTTGTTGGCATTATTTTCTAAGGTTTTCAATTGATTAGCAGATAACGGATCTTGAACCGGTAAATGCTGATTAATTGTCGGCGTATTATGATCGGCAACCGCAAATGTGCGTTCTGGATATAAAACACTTAAACCTCTACTTTCTAATCCAACAAAAGCTACAGGACTAGTAACCTCATGGATTAAGTGACGATCTATATATAATACATCTGGTCCATCTTCAATATTTCGCACCACATGCGAATCCCATACTTTATCAAACAATGATTTACTCATAAATATCTTTAATTATTGTGTTAAAACTACTTTGGAAGTTATAAAGCAGCACAAATTTAAATTTTATTGAAGTCATTCAAAACTTTATCCCCTTATGTTATTGAATTTTTATAAAATTACCAATGAATATCCACTTAAATAGATTTTATTCAATGAAATTCTAAAATTGGTTACAATTTTCAAACTTAAAAAAAGGCATCTTATTACAATCTATCTTTTACAAATTCTACTTCGGTTTTTCCATGTGCTAAAGGCTTGCCATCTTTTCCAATATTAACCATTATAATATTTGAAATTGTAATAATCGTTTCGCGAGTCATCATATTTCTAACTTCACAACTCAGTGTTAAAGAAGCATGTCCAAACTTGACTGCTTTAATGCCAATTTCAATGACATCGCCTTGTTTGGCAGAAGCTTTAAAATCTATTTCACTTATATATTTTGTCACAACCTTCTGATTCTCCAATTGAACAATACTATACAAGGCGGCCTCTTCATCGATCCAGTCTAACAACCTTCCTCCAAAAAGGGTTCCATTGGCATTTAAATCTTCAGGTTTAATCCATTTTCTTGTATGAAATCTCATAGTAATATTATTTTTTATTGAATATTGTGTTTGGTACTGTGCATTGAAAACGCTTAAAAAGTACTAATGGCAGTTTTATAAATCTATTAGAGGCTTTAGGGACTTTTAATTACGGCGTTTAAATATGCTTTAAAGATAGAAAAAATGCACAATGTTAATAACCTCGTTAACAATTAAAACGCCCTGCTTCAATTTCCAGAACTCAAAAGCTATATTTTTATTAAAACTCTTATCATGGACACTAGAAAATTTAACTTAAAAAGTATTCGACCGGAAATCCCATCAGCTACTATTAAGGATAACATGAGTGCAGATGAACGTTTTCAAAATGGCGTACTTCGGCCCATTATAAAATTTCAAAACGATTTACTTATTGAAGTTTTTAGAAATTATGTAGCAAAGCACAAAAGTGTATTCTACGATTTATCGCTTGAAAAACGTTTGGATTACATTGAAAATGCGGTTCAAAAAGACATGAAGCTTCGTAATTCAATGAAAGGCATGATTATTGGCTTATTTTCAGTAGAAGAATATTTACTATACATAAATAATTCTTCCGCTCTCAATAAACGCATGATGAATTTGGTTAAAGAGCGTCTTTTAAGTCAGATCCAAATTTTTACAAAACCAGAATTACTTACAGCGGTTTAATTATTGATTAAATGCGCTAGGAGCTTTAATCAAAACAAGATAGTATTCTTAATGTTAATCAATTAATGATACGCCATTTAAATCTGTGGTTAACACATCGCTCATGTAATTAAAAAAGGGTCTTATAGCCTTAAAAGACAGATCCACATCATCTAAAAATCCGGGATCTAACACCTCTTTGTCTGTATATTTTTTTGTAAAAATATATTGTTTTTTCTTGATTAAATCTATGGCCTCATGGTCTTTATTAAAACCTCTAGGGGCCGATTTTACTTCATCACCAACAAAAGCATCTCCCCAAACCCTATTAAAATTTTTATCTGAAAGTATCTCACGGATTTCAGAGGCATCCATTTCAAATTCTTTCCGAATACGCATTAAATCTTCTTTAGCGGGTTCCCAGAAACCGGTGGCTATAAAACTTTCATTATTGGGTTGAATATGCAAATAGTACCCCCCACGTAATCTTGGTTTTGTCCTATGGAATGATCCGCCAAAATGCGTTTTGTAAGGTAATTTGTTTTTGGAAAAGCGCACATCTCTATAGATTCTGAATATTTTGAGTTTGTCTATATCGTCATGCTTATTTAAATTTTCCAAAATAGCATTATAGACCTGCTTTACCTCGACTTCAATCGCTTTAAACTCTGGTTTATGTGCATTAAACCAATCTCGGTTGTTGTTTTTTTCTAAATTTTTAAAAAAGGAAAAGACGTCTTTAGAAATAGTGCTAGCCATAATTGATTTTATTTTGATTGATTAATTTAAATAAATAAGTCGATTTTAAAAAGGGAAGTTACAAAACCTTTTATACTACTCAAACTCAATACGATTTAAAATCAAACCAGATGCAGGAGCTATATATTGCATTTTTACTTTACTATCAGGAAGTAGGCTTTCTTTGATATCATCGAGTGTTAATTTGCCCTTACCCAAATCAATCAAGGTGCCCATCATCAAGCGTATTTGATTTCGCATAAACCCTTTACCCTTTACCCTTAACATATAGGTTTGTTTTGGAAAGTAATTGGCTTGATATATATTATTTTCAACCAATTCACATTGTAAAATATCTCTAGTGTAAATGCCTTGTTCTGTTGGTTTGTAGCAATAGGACCATAAATAATTCGTCCCTTCAAATAATTTAGCTCCTTTTTTCATAAGGTTAATGTCTAAATCATCCATAATGGTTGTCATTATGGGCGCACAAAACGGGTGGCATTTCTCACCATAGGTGAATAAATACAAATATTCTTTAACTTTAGAATGGTTGATTATATTGAAGCTCTTATCTACCTCTCGAATATTTAAGGCTCTAATATCTTGTGGTAAATTGTGATTGAACAGCTGTAAAAAGGCCTTGGTATCTTCTATAGGTTCTTTTAAAAATAGTTCAAAAGCCGATTGCTCTGCAGATACCATGGCATCCGTTCGTCCAGAAACCAACGTCTTAAAATAGGTACCCTCCAAAATATAATTGAAAGTTCTGTCTACCATTAAATGCAACGTTTTTAAGTTGGGTTGTTTTTGCCAACCATGAAAACGATACCCTAAATATTGAACATCAATTACGTAATAATACTTTTTCATTAGTATGTTTTATTAAGGCGAAAATTAGGGTATTTATTAATTGTGGCAAAAAATTTATACATTGTAATCAAATCACTAACAAAACAAAATATTATGACAAGTTCAATCAACAAACCGCCAATCTGGTTTTGGATAGTTGGCGTTATAGCCCTTGTTTGGAATGGTATGGGGGTTAATGCGTATTTACAACAAGCCTATAACACTGAAAGTTATCGTAACATGTACTCCACTGAACAATTAGAAATTGCAGCGAATATGCCTGTTTGGGTTACGGCCGCTTTCGCAATTGCCGTATTTGGAGGAGCATTAGCGGCCATTGGGTTATTACTTAGAAAATCCTGGTCTGTTAAATTATGGCTTTTATCATTGTTAGCTGTTATTATTCAAATGGGGTATATCCTTATAAACGGCTACGCATCTAGTATGGTAATGACCATTATGATTATAGTCTTTGCTCTATTTTTCGTTTGGTTTGCTAGAAAAAGCGAATCAAAAGGATGGCTTTCTTAAAGAATTAAAATTTCTGTACCTATTAATAAAAATGTGGTTTTTTTAGGCTTTTAAGGTTTTTAAAACGATTTAGCGAATTATTTATTTTTTTATAATTTTAATCGTTTTAAAAGATTTATCATCCTTTAATTGCAATAAATAGACACCTTTAGAAATAGCTTTTTTTTCTAAATTAAGTACGACCGTATTATTTCGAGTATTTACGGGTTGTGTTAAAAGCGTTCTTCCATGTATGTCTATTAAAACTAATGTTTTTATAGTATTATTTATAGGTAATCTAATGGTCACATTGTCGTTTGTTGGATTAGGATACACCCTAATAGCATCTATAATGTGTTCACTTGAAGCTAAACTACTAGATGGCATCCATGAAATATCATTTATGGCTATAGTATTATTTTTACTGCTCGTACTTGCATTTCTGAGTGCTATTTTAATGTCTCCAGTAATATTTATGTTTTCCACTTTAAATTGATATATCTCGCTACCGATGTGGCGCATGGACCCAACAACTTTATTATTGATTAATAATTCAATAATTCTCTCAGAGCCATCTTCCCATAAATCTTTGCAATCAACTGAGAAAGAAGAAATCCCTCCAGGAATGTTATTTGAATGAATACCGATTACCCCCTTCTGAAAATAAATTTCTTTGGAAGAATCTATATAATTATTGACACCTTTAGCATTTACATGCCATATAATTTCATTGTCCCCAATATAGGTTTCTTGACCCCAGCCAACTAAACTTAGGTTGTTAATTGTCTCGGTATAATTTAAGCTTTCTGGGATCTGATACCATTTATCTTTTAATTCCTCATATTCCGCTATGGCTTCATCAAACCATACTGGCCTAGTGCCTAACCTATATTCTACTTGAGCTTCATATAACGACTCAGGATACACTTTTACACCATTACTTTCTTCATATTTAATGTTTGATTGTAGAAACGTAGTCTTAGAGCCATGATACCCAACAATTATTGGGTTTGCCACAGCGGCGTTACAATAGTTACTACCGCAATCTTCCCAAAAATCAAAGTTTGAAACATTTGGCCCTACTCTACTATGATTCCAAATGGTTAAGCCTCCTAAGTGATTTGGTAAATTAGCATAGTGACCTCCATTGCCCATAACATCATACGCAGCATATAAATCATAAAGATTAGATCTAGGATATGATCCATGAATATCCATTCCTCTTCCATTTTCTGCGTCAATTCGCCATGCTACAGAACCAGTTGTTCTACCAGACACATCAATGCCATGCCATTGCCCTCTGTTAGTATTATCCCATATTAATCCCATTAAAATTCTTGAAGAACCACCAGCTCCAACTAAAGCATGGCCTCGGTTGCCATCTACTAATATTTGAATAATAGAAACCGCATAACAATGTCCTGTAGATACTGCTTGTGTAACATTTGAAAAACGGGAACGTCTTACCCAGCAATGTGCCGCATCGCCAAAACCAATGGCACTCCAACCAGAATCATGTTTATAATTCTTATGATGCTGAAAGCCTTCAGTGAAATTGGCTTTAAAATGAATGTCTTCAAAACCTGAGTTCTCCATCATCCCCCAACCACTAACAGTCCAACCATGAGCAGCTTTTATATCATTAATAAACTCATCCTTAAAGTATACTTTATTTCCCTCTATCCTATCAATTTCATGAAACTCCTTCCCTTCTACACCTTTGTTATTAATATTACTCCAAATACTTCTTGTGTTCGTTTTTCCGTCAAGGTATAAGCTATTAGCCTCTTTGTTTGCCGGCATATCCATTCTCACATATTTATACCCATTTAGTACACTTGCATCCGTTACAGTTACATAGTTTGAGTTTTTATCAGAATCTGCCGTTAAAGCTAATTTTTGTGTTGAATTATATGGTGCATCAAAGACGAACATTTTTGGTGTATTCCAAAGCGCAGTAACACCCGGAACTTGAGACATTACAGTTTTCATATTAATTACAGTACCATCAGGGCCAGAACCACTTCCCTTAAGCACAATATTTGAATGTGTAATTCTTATTGACACATAATTACCAGCTACAGGGTTTACTATAAATTCACCTGGAGGAAAAAACACAACGCCTCCACCTGCGTTTTGCGCAGCACTAATAGCTGCTTTAATTGCATCTACATCAGATATATTGTCATTTGCTACTGCTCCGTATGTGGTAACATCAAAAACGGTTGCAGTGCTTTCTGGTATTGCAGAAGCTCCTAAATTGTAACCCGCAAAACTATAATTTGGCAAGTCAGGTATTAAATCTGCCTCTACACCAGTTAGCTCTCCAGTATACTTTTTCCAGATTTTGGTGTCTTGAGAATTTCCGTATTGGACAATAAAACATACGGCGTATAGTATTGTAAATAATCCATTTGAAGTTATTTTCATTATTTTTTATTTAAAATTTAAAACTTATTAATACCATTATTATTAATTGATATTAATAAGTGACTTGCATTTTAGTTCTTTATAAATAAACATATTACCACGCTTCCTAAGCGAGGCATGTGTTAGGCTAAGATTAGATAACCAATAGTGAATAAAATTACCTCTATTTTAATAAAACATTAGGGGAGGAATTGTTGTTTCTAAGGGGGTAGTTGAGCTAGTAAAATTGTTTTCAAAATCAAACGACTAGAAGGAAATATGTTTTATTTCGCTTATGACTTTAGTGGATAATTATCATTATTTGAAATAGAAATTTTCTAAAGCAAGTAGGGCTATAAAATGAATTCATTTTATAGCCCTACAATTTTTATGTATAATATGGTCTATTTAGCCAACTGGCGATATAGATATATTCAAAACAAGAACAACAATTATTACCATAAGATGCATTTGTTTATCCAATGATTAAAGAATAACTGAAGCAAATTTATTTTTGCCTTGTCTTTAACTCCTTTTCAATATCGTTTAAAGTAAATCCTTTAGCTTGAAGGAGCATAAGATAATGAAATAGTAAATCAGCTGATTCATATAAGAATAACTCATCATTATCATCCATGGCTTCAATAACAGTTTCAACTGCCTCCTCGCCTACTTTCTGAGCCACTTTATTAATTCCTTTTGAAAACAAACTAGCCACATACGATTTTTGAGTGTCTTTATTTGCAACACGTTCAGTAATGACATCTTCTAAAGTTGATAGAAAGCCATAACTTGAAACATTTTCTTCTTTCCAACAGGTATCAGTTCCGGTGTGACAGGTTGGGCCTACTGGGTTTACTTGAATTAACAAGGAATCATTATCACAATCATTTTTAATATCAACAAGATTTAAAAAGTTACCACTTTCTTCGCCTTTAGTCCATAAACGTTGTTTACTCCTGCTGAAAAAAGTAACTTTTTTTGTTTCTATTGTTCTTTTATAGGATGCTTCGTTCATATAGCCTAACATCAACACTTTTCTTGTTGTAGCGTCTTGTATGATGGCTGGGACTAATCCGTTTTGGTCGTATTTAATTGTCATGATTCTGTAGTTGTCATTGCGAATCACTTTTAAGTGATGCTGCAATCTGTTTATTGGTTTCTATAAGTATATTAAGATTATTTCGTCGTCTATTGTTTTCAAGGACAACTATATACGCACCTCAATATGATTTGCTTTTAATTGTTTTTTTAATTCAGGAATTGGAATTTCTCCAAAATGAAATACACTTGCCGCCAAAGCCGCGTCAGATTTTCCTTTTTCAAAAGTATCAATAAAATGCTGTACCTGTCCTGCACCGCCAGAGGCAATTATTGGAATATTCAATAGTTCAGATAATTTAGCTAAAGCTTCATTGGCAAAACCACCTTTAGTACCATCATGGTTCATGGATGTAAATAAAATTTCGCCAGCACCACGGTCTTCAACTTCTTTAGCCCATTCAAACAATTTGATGTCTGTTGGAATGGTGCCACCAGCAAGATGTACGAACCATTCATCATCTATTTGTTTTGCATCAATAGCAACAACAACACACTGACTTCCAAATTTATCAGCCAATTCATTGACTAATTCAGGGCGTTTTACTGCCGACGAATTAATAGAAACTTTATCGGCACCGTTTTTTAATAATGCATCCACGTGTTCTACCGATGAAATACCACCGCCTACAGTAAACGGAATATTTACTTGTTCTGCAACGTGTAAAACCATTTCTAATGTTGTAGCCCGGGCTTCTAAAGTCGCAGTAATGTCTAAGAACACTAATTCGTCTGCGCCTTGGTCGGCATACTGCTTTGCTAAAGCTACTGGATCTCCAGCATCACGTAAATCAACAAAATTTACGCCTTTTACTGTACGTCCGTTTTTAATATCGAGACATGGTATGATTCGTTTAGTTAGCATTTACAATATAATTTTCAAGTTGTTTCAAACTAATTTTATTTTCATATATAGCCTTACCAATAATAGTTCCTTCACATCCTAGTTCAGCTAATTTTGGTAATTCATCAAATTTTGAAATACCACCACTTGCAATAAGTTTCACATGAGGTAATTGTTTTAGCATTTTTTCATACAAATCAAAAGAAGGTCCTTCCAACATCCCATCTTTTGCTATATCTGTACAAATCACATAGGACACGCCTTCGGTCATGTAGTTTTTTACAAATGGTATTAAATCTTCATCAGATTCTTCTAGCCAACCGCTAATGGCTATTTTTTCATTATTCGCATCAGCACCTAGAATTATTTTGTCGGCACCAAAGGCAGATAACCAATTTTTAAAGATGTCTGGTTGTTTTACTGCAATACTCCCACCAGTAATTTGACCTGCACCAGATTCAAATGCAATTTTTAAATCTTCATCCGTCTTTAAACCGCCGCCAAAATCAATTTTTAAATTCGTCTTTGTGGCAATAGCTTCTAATACCTTATAATTTACAATATGGCTTGCTTTTGCACCATCAAGATCTACCAAATGCAAATACTCAATACCATGTGCTTCAAAGGCTTTAGCAATTTCGAGAGGATTTTCATTATAAACTTTTTTTGTGGTATAATCACCTTTTGAAAGGCGTACACATTGCCCATCTATAATATCTATTGCTGGTATTATTCTCATGTTATAGTTCTAAAAAGTTCTTTAATATTTTAGCGCCTTCTTTCCCACTCTTTTCCGGGTGAAATTGGGTGCCATAAAAATTTTCATGCTGCAATGCTGAAGCATAATTGATTTCATAATCTGTTGCGGCAATGGTTTCATTACAATGCTCGGCATAAAAACTATGCACCAGATACATGTATTCCTTGTCTTTAATGCCTTTGAACAAGTCAGATTTTAATTCTTTAATAACATTCCAGCCCATTTGTGGCACTTTTACATCATTTGAAAAACGCTTGACTTTGGTTTGAAATATCCCGAGACCTGCTGTATCACCTTCTTCAGTATGTAAACACATCAATTGCATACCCAAACATATCCCTAAAACAGGCTGTTTAAGCGTTGGAATCAATTTATCTAAACCACTTTCTTTAAGCATTTTCATAGCCGAACTTGCTTCACCGACACCTGGAAATATAACCTTATCGGCTGATTTTATTTCCTCAGGGTCATTGGATAACAGTGCATCATACCCCAAGCGGTTAAAAGCAAACTGAATGCTTTTTATATTTCCGGCTCCGTAATTTATTATTACAAGTTTCATTACAACATTCCTTTTGTTGATGGTAAAAACATCTTATTAGCATCCCTTTTTACAGCCATTTTCATAGCTTTAGCAAAAGCCTTGAAAATACCTTCTATTTTATGGTGCTCGTTATCACCTTCAGCTTTAATATTTAAATTACATTTAGCCCCATCTGTAAACGACTTAAATAAATGGAAGAACATTTCAGTGGGCATATCGCCTATTTTTTCACGATTAAATTCAGCGTCCCATTCCAGCCAGTTTCTACCACCAAAATCAACAGCAACTTGAGCTAAACAATCATCCATGGGTAAGCAAAAACCATAACGCTCAATACCTAACTTGTTACCTAAGGTCTTATTAAATAATTCCCCTAAAGCAATCATGGTATCTTCAATGGTGTGGTGCTCATCTACCTCTAAGTCACCGTTAACTTTTATTGTTAAATCCATCGCGCCATGACGTCCTATTTGGTCAAGCATATGATCAAAAAATGATAATCCCGTATCGATATTATTTTTACCAGAACCATCTAAATTCAGTTTTATATATATCTGAGTTTCATTGGTGTTACGCGTTATCTCTTCAACACGGTTTTCAAGTTTTAAAAACTCATAAATAACGGCCCAATCTGTACTAGTAAGTGCTATGCAATCTAAAATTTCTTGCTTTGAAGATTCTATTTCATCAGCACCTAATTCTGGGTTCTCAGACAAAAATATACCTTTTGCTCCTAGGTTTTTAGCCAGTTCCATATCAGTGATTCGATCGCCTAAAACGAATGAATTTAGCAAGTCATAGTCTTCAGATAAATACCTGGTCAACAAACCTGTTTTAGGTTTTCGTGTCGGCGCATTTTCTTCAGGAAAGGTTTTGTCAATACAGACTTCTGAAAAGGTAACCCCTTCATTAGCGAAAGCCTGAATAATTTTATCTTGAGCAGGCCAAAAGGTGTCTTCTGGAAAGCTCTCGGTACCTAAACCATCTTGATTCGTTACCATTACCAATTCATAATCCAATTCACTAGCTATTTTAGCCATATATTGAAATACCTTGGGGTAAAATTCTAATTTATCTAAGCTATCTAATTGATAATCTATTGGTGGTTCGATAACTAATGTGCCATCTCTGTCTATAAATAATACTTTCTTCATTATATAGATTTTAAAGTATCTATTAATATTTTATTCTCTTCAGGTGTACCAACTGTAAATCGCAAACAGTTTTCACATCCTGGTTGTGTGGTTCTATTTCTTATTACAATACCATGCTCAATGAGTTGATTGTAACGCTTAGTGGCATCATCTACTTTGGCTAGCACAAAATTGGCATCTGAAGGGTATATTTTTGAGACATAAGTAATAGAATTAAGTTGGTCAACTAAAACATCCCGTTCTTTTAAAATATCAGAAACTTGTTGTTGTGTCCGTTCATTCTGCTCTAATTGAGAAATGGCCTTTTGCTGCGTTAACTCGTTTACATTATAAGGTGGCTTAATGCGGTTTAATACAGAAATAATCTCTTCTGAAGCATAACATATACCTAAGCGAATACCTGCCATACCGTATGCTTTTGAAAGGGTTTGTGTCACTATTAAATTTGGATATTTTTCTAGCTGACTAACCCAACTTTCCGCATTTGAAAAATCAATATAGGCTTCATCAATAACAACGATGCCATTGAAGTTTTCAACTAAAGTTTTCATAGCCTGAGTGCCAAAACTATTTCCTGTAGGGTTGTTAGGCGAACAGAGAAAGAGCAACTTAGAATGCCCGTCAACCTGCTGAAGTATAGCATCAACTTTTGGCTCAAAGTTTTCATCTAAGGGTACACTTTTTATGCCAATAGCGTTAATATTGGCTAAAACACTATACATGCCATAGGTAGGCGGTAATGTGATGATATTATCTTGATATGGTTCGCAGAACGCACGAAATATTAAATCTAAAACTTCATCACTTCCGTTTCCCAACAACATTTTTGATTGCGGAATTTCTTTTAGTTCAGAAAGTAATGATTTTACCGTACGCTGTAATGGATCAGGATAACGATTGACACCATTTTCGAAAGGATTCTCATTTGCATCTAAAAAAACCATATCATCACTATTTCCCTGAAACTCATCTCGTGCTGATGAATACGGTTTTAATGCCTTTATGGTTGGTCTTATTAAATTTTGAATACTCATTATTTCAAATCCTTTAATCGAATAGTAACTGCGTTTTTATGTGCCTGTAAGCCTTCCGCTTCTGCCATTAACTCAATGGTTTCTCCTATGTTTAAAAGTCCTTCCTTTGATATTTTCTGGAAGGTCATACTTTTTGTGAAACTATCTAGATTCACACCGGAATAGGCCTTAGAAAACCCATTTGTTGGCAAAGTATGGTTGGTTCCTGAAGCATAATCACCAGCGCTTTCTGGCGTATAATCCCCAATAAAAACCGAACCTGCATTACTTATACCATGCACATATAAATCTTCATTTTTAGAACAAATAATAAAATGCTCTGGGCCATATTCATCAATTAATTCTAATGCTAAGGAATCATTTTCAACATAAATTAATTTTGAATTAGCAATCGCTTTTTCTGCAATTGCTTTGCGAGGCAATACTTCAATTTGCGTAGCCACTTGATTTGAAACCTCATTAATTAATGTTTCAGAAGTGGCAACTAAGATAACTTGACTATCAGTGCCATGTTCAGCTTGACTCAACAAATCAGAAGCTATGTAGGCAGCATTTGCCGTTTCATCTGCAACCACCAACAATTCACTAGGACCAGCAGGCATATCAATTGCAACGCCATATTTAGTTGCTATTTGCTTAGCAACAGTAACAAACTGGTTTCCTGGTCCAAATATTTTAAAAACCTTTGGTATCGTTTCTGTTCCAAAGGTTAATCCAGCAATCGCTTGGATACCCCCCACTTTTATAATTTTAGTGACACCACAAAGTTGCGCAGCAAATAAAATTTCTGGAGCTAATTCCCCTTCTTTATTAGGAGGAGAACATAAAACAATTTCTTTACACCCGGCTATTTGTGCAGGAACAGCCAACATTAATACCGTTGAAAATAAAGGTGCTGTTCCTCCCGGAATGTATAACCCTACTTTTTGAATAGGTCTTTTTTCTTGCCAACACTGAACTCCATTGGTTGTTTCAATAGCTATTTTCGAGGTCTTTTGAGCTGTATGAAACACCTCTATATTTAGTTTTGCCAGCTTAATGGCATTTTGAAGTTTAAGAGGTACTTCGTTAATAGCTTGAGTTATTTCTTCAGCTGTCACCACCTGAGAGTCTAACGAAACACCATCAAATTTATAAGTGTATTGATTTATAGCGGCATCCCCTCTTTCAGAAACCTCATTAAAGACCTGATTAACGGTGCCTTCAATATCACCAACTGTTTGGGTTGGACGTTTTAATATTTTAGACCAGGATTCTTTATTTGGATTATTTATGATTTGCATACCTAGAGCGTTAAAGAACCATTTTTTCAATTGGACAGACTAAAATACCCTGTGCTCCTTTTGCTTTGAGGTCATCAATAACATCCCAAAACTGGTTTTTACTAATTACAGAGTGCACTGAGCTCCAGCCCTCTTGAGCTAAAGGCAAAACCGTAGGGCTTTTCATGCCAGGCAAAACATCAATTATATCTTGAACTTTATCATTAGGTGCATTAAGTAAAACATATTTAGAATTTCTGCCTTTTAATACCGATTGAATTCTAAATTGAATGGTTTCTAAAATAGCTTGCCTTTCTGAATTTAACTTTGGAGATACTGCTAAAACTGCTTCAGATTTTAAAATGGTATCGACTTCCTTTAAATTATTTTTAAATAAAGTACTACCACTTGAGACAATATCACAAATAGCATCAGCCAAACCAATGTTTGGAGCTATTTCAACAGAACCATTAATAATGTGGAGATTTGCCTCTACACCATGTTCATTTAAAAACATTTTCACAGTATTTGGGTAAGACGTTGCAATACGCTTACCTTCTAAATCTTTAATACTATTGTATTGATCTGCTTTAGGTACAGCAATACATACGCGGCAAGAAGAAAAGCCTAGTTTTTCAACCACATTAATTCCTTCTCCTTTTTCGATTAAAACATTTTCACCAATAATAGCGGCATCAACGACACCATCTTTTAAATATTGAGGAATATCTCCATTTCTCAAGTAAAACACTTCAACAGGGAATCCTTTGGCTGAAGCCTTCAATTGATCTTTTCCATTATCAATAGATATTCCTATATCTTTTAATAATTTCATGGAATCTTGGTTTAATCGACCTGATTTTTGTACTGCAATTCTTAATTTACTCATTATATTGTTTTTATGAGTTTGAAACAATCTAGTTGGTGTTTAAAAATAAAAACCCGCTTGATTGTCTCAAACGGGTTTAAAATATATGTTGATTTTATTCAATACATTTTCACTTCGCTTGAGAGCAAATTTGATAATGATGATGTAAATGAATAAAAGTCATGTCTTATTTTTGTGATACAAATATCTGTAATTTCTATGTATTTTTCCAAATTTAAAATACAATTCTTAAAACATTTAAGTAATATCAATTAATTGGGTTTAAAAAATAGATAATTACTAATATATTTCATTTAATGATGCATTTTATTACGTATGCCTATTGATTTCCTAATATGATAGGCATACCACTATCTCCTGAACCTATTACAATAATTTTGCTATTGGGTGATTCTGATAATTTTATTGTAGCTTCTATACCTTTGTCTTGTAGTATTTTATCTGTTAATGACGCGCTTAATATTCTGTTAGCATCCGCTTTACCTTGAGCCTCAATAATAACTTTTTCAGCCTCTTTTGCTGCTGTTACCAATCTGAATTCATACTCTAAAGACTCTTGTTCTTGTCCTAACTTACGCTCAATCGCATCTTTAATAGCAGTAGGTAAGGTTACGTCACGCACTAAAACCTCCACTAAATCAATATATTGATCATCCACAATTTTTTTAGTTTCATCAAAAATCTCTTGCTGAATGGCATCTCGTTTAGAGGAATAAATTTGCTCAGGGGTATATCTACCCACTACACTTCTTGTTGCAGATCGAATAGCAGGTTTTAAAACCCTTTCTAAGTAGGTTGCGCCTTTTTCCTGGTGTAACTTACCTAAATTTGCAATTTCTGGCATGTACCAGGCGGTGGCCTCTAATTGAATATCAAGACCGTTTGAAGATAATACTTTCATACGTTCAGTTAACTCTTGTTGTCTTACTTCATAAACAAACACTTTGTTCCATGGGGCAACTATATGAAACCCTTCTCCCAGAGCAGACTCATCAGTTACTACACCTCCCCCAAATGTTTTGTATAGCACCCCGGCTTCACCTGAGCCAATGGTTACGGCAGATTTTGTTAAAATGATAATTAGTACTATTGCGGCTACAATAAAAGGCAATGCTACTTTTGGTAATTTTTCCATGTCTCTATTTTTAATTTTTATTTAATTCTTTTGTTATGTTACTTGAATTATTTTGTACCGTATTAAATTATTTAAAATTCTACCGAAGTCTTTAATGCAACAATATTTTTTGATTCTTTTATGTACTGTTATATTAAACCGTGATATTTTCTCAAAAACCATTCTGCACCCAATGCCAAAGCAATGATGGCTAACAAATATTTCCAGTCTATCAAAGGTATGTCTTTTTTGTTGCTTTTTTGAATAGGAACAAACCTAGAATCAATTAATAAATCTTCTACTAACGTATTTGTGCCAGAAATGAAGTATTCTTTTCCTTCCGAATTCGTCGCTAATTTTTTTAGTTTGTTTACGTTAGCATTTATAAATTGCTGTTCCACATTGAAATCAAGGACCGTAAAACTACCTGTTTTGGATATCTTACTACCACTAGTTTCAATTTTAAAACTATATTTAGATGCGGGAAGATTAGATAAATCAACCTGATAATAATTGTATTTTAAGACTAACGGAAAAACTTTTTTTTCTTTAGTTTGTTCGTCAACAACAGTAATAGTAAGTGTTTCACGATTGTCAAATGCATAATTTTTATCAAAATATTCAGCCTTAATAATAAGATTAGAATTGCCATCGTAAAATGATTGGTAATCTATATTTAGTCTACTTTTTAATGTATTGGATGCTAAATATTGAATGACCTTTCCTAAAAATTTATCAAATAGTTCAAATGAATCTTCGTTTAAATAACTTTGTGCACGCCATTGCCAAATGTTTTCTCCTAAGAATATTGCTTCTCTTATTCCATTATCTTCAATTGTTGCTAATAGCGGGGTGTTTAGACTTAAACCGTTTATCGTTTTATTTAATATAGATTCAACAGGCCTTATGAAATTTACATCTCCATAGTTTGAATATAAAGGCGGAAATGATTGAAAATCTATGTCATCAATAAGAAAAGGCGCATAATTAGTGTTTAATTCTGCTTGATAGTTTTCATATTGATTTGTAATATCAAAAGAATAATTCTTAGAAATGCGATTTAAAAAATTCAGATCTGTTTTACTCCCAACCACAAAAAGTGCATTTTGTTTTTGAGATTTTATAAATTCAATGACCTTATCAAATTTCCTATTAGGTTGATAGAGTATGTATAATTGAAAATCAGTTAAATTAGCGAGATCGGAATTAGGTTCGAGAATTTCTATCAAGCGCTGTTCATTACTTTCCAAACTCTTTTTAAATGCTCCAATATCGGGGTGCGCTATATCTGAAATAATAGCAATTTTAGTTTTCTGACTCAACACTTCAATGGCAAATTTCTTTGAGTTATTTATTTTATTCCTCTCATTTTCTAATGGTTGAATACTGGCCTCTAAGTTTAATACACCTACTTTATTAGCAGGCAATGTGATATTAATAATTTTTGAATTTTCATTTTTAGAAAAAGAAATCGGTTGTTCATGAATCACTTTGTCATTAAACTTTAATTGAAATCTAGTATTTATAGTTTTTGTGCCAGTATAATTCAATATGGCTTCAACGGGGAATTTATTGTTAAGAAATGTGTACTTATTTACGTTAAGCTGCTGAATTTTTAAATCTATATATGTAATGGTATCTCCTAAAATTATAGGGAAAATTGGTTGATTATATGTTTTAGCATACATTTCATAATCATTACCGTAGGTCTGATTTCCATCAGTTAATAAAAGTGTAGGCGCTATTGACTGGTAATATACTTGAGATAGTTGCTCAAAGGCTTGAGAAATATTTGTTTGATTTTCAGAAAAAGTAATTGAATCAGATGATTTTAGGTCTTTACCAAAAGAATAAATATTAAGATCAAATTTTTCGTTTAAACTTGAGTTATTTCTCAATTCATTTATTAGTGTGGTAGCTCCGTTTTCGTGCCCCAAATACTTTATGGAACTGGAATTATCAATGGCTAGAACCAGATTTGGCTTTTCTATAGAAAAACTTGTTTTATTAAAAGTGGGGTTTATTATTAAAAGTAGGATCGCGAAAATGGCAATACATCTTAAAAAGATAAAAAGCATGTACCTTTTGGACACGCTTTTTTGTTTATTTAAGTACTGAAAACGAGCTAATAAAAAGGCTATTATTCCAGCAATTACAATATATAATACTATTTCTGTTTGCATTAAAGCCTAGAAATTCTTTAGATCTCCTGCATTTACAGGAATAAAAATTTAAGTTAGCATACCGCCATCAACATTTAATGTCTGTCCGGTAACATATGCACTCATGTCACTACCTAAAAAGACACAGACATTAGCAATATCTTCAGGTGTACCTCCTCTTTTTAAAGGAATTCCAGCACGCCATCCTTTTACAATATCTTCATCTAAAGTAGCAGTCATCTCGGTTTCAATAAAACCAGGAGCCACAACATTACTTCTAATATTTCTAGAACCCAGTTCTAATGCTACGGATTTTGAAAACCCTATTATTCCGGCCTTAGAAGCCGCATAATTAGTTTGTCCAGCATTTCCTTTAACACCAACCACCGAACTCATATTTATAATAGAACCCTTGCGTTGTTTTAACATGGTTCTCTGAACAGCTTTGGTCATGTTGAAAACAGACTTTAAATTCACTTCAATTACGGTGTCAAAATCCTCTTCTGAAATACGCATTAACAAGTTGTCTTTTGTTATACCTGCGTTATTTACTAATATATCAATACTACCAAATTCTTTAACAACTTCAGCAGCCAAAGTTTGCGCTTCTTCAAAACTAGCAGCATTACTTTTATAACCTTTAGCTTTAACCCCTAACGCGTTCAATTCTTCTTCTAAAGCATTTGCAGCATCTACCGAGGAACTATATGTAAAAGCTACATTAGCACCTTGTTGAGCGAAAACTTGGGCAATTCCTTTCCCTATTCCACGACTAGCCCCAGTTACAATAGCCGTTTTTCCTTCTAATAATTTCATTATTATGTCTAGTTATTAGTTATTTATCTTGTTCTATTCAAATATAGCAAATACTCATGGCTATAAATAAAAAAACCTCACAAGATTGCAAGGCTTTTCAATTTTAAAGCATTTATTTAAGCCATAACTTCAGCTATTTTTTTACCTATTTCAGCTGGTGAATCAACAACGTGAATGCCACAAGCTCTCATAATTTTCTTTTTGGCTTGAGCAGTATCATCACTTCCTCCTACAATAGCTCCTGCATGCCCCATAGTACGTCCAGCAGGTGCAGTTTCTCCAGCAATAAATCCTACTACGGGTTTTTTGCTTCCACTTTCTTTATACCAATTTGCTGCATCAGCTTCTAATTGACCTCCAATTTCACCAATCATAACAACCGCTTCAGTTTCAGGATCGTTAATAAGTAGTTCTACAGCTTCTTTAGTAGTTGTTCCTATAATTGGATCACCGCCAATACCTATGGCTGTAGTGATACCTAAACCTTGTTTTACCACTTGGTCAGCTGCTTCATACGTCAATGTACCTGATTTAGACACAATACCTACTTTTCCTTGTTTAAAAACAAATCCTGGCATAATACCAACTTTAGCTTCGCCTGGCGTTATTACACCTGGGCAATTAGGACCAATTAATCTACAATCTTTATTTTTAATATAACTTGAGGCTGTAATCATATCCGCTACAGGAATCCCTTCAGTAATTGTGATAATCACTTTTATACCAGCATCAGCAGCTTCCATAATAGCATCAGCTGCAAACGCAGGTGGTACAAATATAATGGTGGTGTCTGCATTAACTTGTTCTACAGCCTCTAAAACCGTGTTAAAAACGGGTTTATCTAAATGTGTTTGACCTCCTTTACCTGGTGTTACACCGCCAACAACGTTAGTGCCATACTCAATCATTTGGCTGGCATGAAAAGTACCTTCACTACCTGTAAAACCTTGAACTATTATATTTGAATCTTTATTTACTAAAACACTCATAAGTGATTATTTTTCTTGGTTAAAATTATATAGCAAATGTAATTTTTTGAATTAAAAATCTAAAACAAAAGATTACATTTATTTTTATTTTTATTTAAATTGTTTGCTCTCTTAAGATTTCAACGATTTTAAAATCTCAGGAATTTTCCTAATATAAGCCATTTCTTTAAAACGTTCTCTAGCTTCAGAGGCTGGAGACCCAAAATAACTCTTACCTTTTTCGGTAGAATGGCCTAAACCAGATTGGGCATATATTTCAGTGCCTTCAGCAATAGTGATTCCACTTTTAACACCTACTTGTCCCCAAATAATCACATTGTTTTCAATAACAACACAACCTGCAATACCCGTTTGAGATGCAATTAAACATTTTTCGCCAACAATTGTATCATGACCTATTTGAATCTGATTATCTAATTTTGATCCTTTTCCAATTGTTGTGTCGGCTGTAACCCCTCTATCAATAGTACAGGCAGCGCCTATATCTACGTTATCTTCAATAACAACACGTCCACCAGATTTTAAACGGTCATAACCTTCTGGCCTGTTTTTATAATAAAATGCATTTGCTCCCAGTACGGTACCAGCATGAATGGTCACGTTATTTCCAATTATCGTGTCATCATAAATACTAACATTTGAATGAATTTCACAGTCATCACCAATAATAACATTGTTACCAATAAAGCAATTAGGTTGAATGATTGTGTTTTTTCCAATAGTAGCTGACTTAGCTATAGCGCTATTTGATGGTTTAAAAGGATTAAAATAATCTGTAAGCTTATTAAAATCTCTAAAAGGATCATCACTTATGAGTAATGCTTTCCCTTCAGGGCATTCAACATCCTTGTTGATTAAAACAATAGTGGCAGCCGATTCCAGTGCCTTTCCATAATATTTTGGATGGTCTACAAAAACAATATCTCCTGGTTCAACAACATGTATCTCATTCATCCCCAAAACAGGAAAATCAGAACTACCGGTATATTTACAGTTAATTAAATCAGCTATTTGTTTTAAAGTATGTGGTTTAGAAAATTTCAAATGCTATTGCTCTTTTACACGTTCCTTGTAGGTCCCTTTATCAGTTTCTACTTTTATTCTATCCCCTTCATTAATAAACAAGGGAACATTTACTGTTGCTCCAGTTTCAACTGTTGCAGGTTTAGTGGCATTAGTGGCGGTATTGCCTTTAACACCAGGTTCAGTAGCAGTAACTTCTAAAATAACACTGGCTGGCATTTCTACAGAAAGTGGAGCGTTGTCTTCCGAATTGATAATAACGGTAACTACCTGCCCTTCTTTCATTAACCCTGGATTGTCTAAAGCCGCTTCTACCAGTTGAATCTGACTGTAATCTTCAGTATTCATAAAATGATAAAAATCACCATCATTATAAAGAAACTGAAACTTATGAGTTTCTACGCGAACATCATCTAATTTATGACCCGCTGAAAATGTATTATCAATTACCTTTCCGTTAGTAACACTTTTAAGCTTTGTTCTTACAAAAGCTGGTCCTTTTCCTGGTTTTACATGTAAAAATTCTACAATTTTATATATGTCGTGATTGTATCTTATGCACAATCCATTTCTAATGTCTGATGTTGATGCCATTTATTTAATTTGATTTAAAATATCCTTTCATAATTCCGCGATGTGAGTTTTTAATAAATTGAAGAATCTCATCACGTTCTGGAGTTGCCTCCATTTCTGCTTCGATTATTTCAGCAGCTTGGGTATTATTATAGTTTCTCTGATATAGAATTCTAAAAATATGTTGAATTTCTCTTATTTTCTCAGTTGTATACCCTCTTCTTCTTAGTCCTACAGAATTTATTCCAACATAGGATAAAGGTTCACGAGCTGCCTTTACATAAGGAGGAACGTCTTTTCTAACCAATGAACCTCCTGTAACAAAAGCATGATTTCCTACAGAAACAAACTGATGTACTGCGGTCATCCCTGCAAGCACTACGTAATCTCCTATAGTAATATGCCCCGCTAAGGTACTGTTGTTAGAAAAAATACAATTATTACCAACAATACAGTCATGCGCAATATGGCAATAAGCCATGATTAAACAATTGTTTCCAACAACCGTTTTCATGCGGTCTGAAGTCCCTCTATTGATTGTAACACATTCTCTAATAGTAACATTATCGCCTATTTCAGTGGTGGTGTCCTCATCATTGTATTTTAAATCTTGGGGCACCCCTGATATCACAGCACCTGGAAAAATATTGCAATTTTTACCAATACGTGCGCCCTCCATAATGGTGACATTACTGCCAATCCACGACCCCTCTCCTATGACAACATTATTGTGTATTGTAGCAAAAGGTTCAATAACTACATTCTTGGCTATTTTTGCACCAGGGTGCACATATGCTAATGGTTGGTTCATATTATTTTACTTTAGAGATTTGAGCCATTAGTTCGGCTTCAGCACATAATTTCCCGTTAGCATAGGCATATCCTTGCATATGGCAAATTCCACGGCGTATTGGAGAAATTAAAGAACATTTAAATATTAACGTATCTCCTGGTGATACTTTTTGCTTAAATTTAACCTTATCCATTTTCATGAAAAAAGTTAAATAGTTTTCTGGATCAGGTACCGTGTTTAATACTAAAATACCACCCGTTTGAGCCATGGCTTCAACAATTAAAACCCCAGGCATTACAGGGGCGCCAGGGAAGTGTCCTTTAAAGAACTCTTCATTCATGGTGACATTTTTAGTCGCTATAACATGACTTTCTGAAAGCTCAAATACTTTGTCAATTAATAAAAAAGGTTGTCTGTGGGGTAACATGGCCATGATTTGAACCACATCCATCAACGGAGGTAAGTTTAAATCAATATTTGGCACGTTATTACGACGTTCATTTTTTATTAATTTTGATAGTTTTTTTGCAAACTGTGTATTAACAAAATGTCCAGGTTTGTTAGCAATAACCTTTCCTCTTATTCGAGTACCTATTAATGCTAAATCACCCAAGACGTCAAGTAATTTATGTCTTGCCGCTTCATTTGGATAATGTAATGTTAAATTATCCAAAATGCCATTTGGTTTTACAGAAATTGAGTCCTTATTAAATGCAGTTTTAAGCTTTTCTACAGTTTCAGGAGAAATCGTTTTGTCAACATAAACAATGGCGTTATTTAAGTCGCCACCTTTTATCAATCCATGTTCTAATAACATTTCTAATTCATGTAAAAAGCTAAAGGTTCTAGAGTTAGATATATCCTTCTTAAAATCTGAAATCTGATTTAAAGTAGCGTTTTGAGTACCAAGAACTTTAGTTCCAAAATCGACCATGGTAGTAATTTGGTATTCCTTAGCTGGCATTACTAATATTTCACTTCCTGATTCCTCATCAACATATGAAATGACATCGGTAACAACATATTCCTCTCTAAAAGATTCAAGTTCTACAACACCAGCTTTTTCTATGGCTTCTACAAAAAACTTGGATGATCCATCCATTATCGGTGGCTCAGATGCATTCAATTCAATTAAAACGTTGTCAATATCTAATCCAACTAAGGCTGCTAAAACATGTTCTGATGTTTGAATAACAACACCATTTTTTTCTAAGCATGTCCCGCGCTGGGTGTTTGTAACAAAATTGGCATCTGCTTCAAGTACTGGTTCTCCCTCTAAATCTACACGTTTGAAAGATAATCCTGCATTGGCAGATGCAGGTTTAAAAGTTAAGGTGACATTTTTACCTGTATGAAGTCCTACACCAGTTAAAGAAACTTCATCTTTAATCGTTTTTTGTTTGATTTCAGTATTAACTATTCCCATTTGTTTTTTCTAAATCATTTATGTTTTTAACAATACTAGGCAAGTTCTTGAAATGAACATAGGCCTTATTATAATCACTTAATTTTATGGCTGGAGATCCTTGAAGCATCTCATTATCTTTTACATTTCTTCCAATTCCTGACTGCGCTTGAATTCTAACATTATTACCTATTGTAATATGCCCAGCAATCCCCACTTGTCCTCCAATTTGACATTGTTTCCCAATCTTGGAAGATCCAGCAATACCTGTTTGGGCAGCAATTACAGTGTTTTCTCCTATTTCAACATTATGCGCAATTTGAATTTGATTATCCAGTTTTACCCCGCTTCTTATTATGGTTGAGCCTAAAGTAGCTCTATCAATAGTTGTTGTTGCTCCTATATCCACATAATCTTCTATGATGACATTACCCGTTTGTGGAATCTTATTATAGCCACCTTCTTCATTAGGAGCAAAACCAAAGCCATCTGCTCCAATAATAGCTCCAGAATTAATAACACAATGACTCCCTATAATAGTATCTGAATAAATTTTAGCACCAGAAAACACAATGGTATTATCTCCTATAACAACATTGTCACCTATATAGGCGTTAGGAAATATTTTTACATTATTCCCTATTTTAACATGATCTGCAATGTAACTGAATGCACCAATATAGATATCCTTACCTAGACTGGCCGATTCCGAAATAAAAGATGGATTTTCAATACCCACTTTACCGATTTTCACAGCATTGTAGTACTCTAAGATTTTAGAAAATGCCAAATAAGCATCATCTACTTTTATCAACGTTGTTTTAATATCGTGTTCGGGAACAAACGACCTATTAACTATTGCAATTGATGCCTCTGTCTTATATATATATGGTGTGTATTTAGGGTTTGCTAAAAAGGTTAGAGAACCTTCAAACCCCTCTTCAATTTTCGAAAGCTTTGATACTTCCACCTCAGGATTCCCAACTACATCACCCTCTAATATTCCTGCAATTTGCTGAGCTGTAAATTTCACAAGTAAAAAGTTAGTCGTTTTTGTTAGTTAATCGCAAAAATAGGAAAAATGTGTCAAAGTTTATCCTTTAGGATAGCATATATAAAATTTGGTAACCGGTTTTGATAATGCTTTAAGATTTAGTTGATCTGATGCTTTAACAATATCTTCAATTTTACCTGACTTATGTAAAATATTAATACGCTTAGTGTTTAATTGATAGGCCTGATTGGAAATACTCCCTGTAAAAACAAAATATCGGGCTTCTTTTTGAGAAATATTAAAACGGTCCATAACTAAGGCCGTTTGTTTATGAACACGTTCAGCCTTAATCTTTTTGTTTTTAATTTTAATTTTTAGCAAATTTCTATTAATAATCATTTCGCATAAGTTCCTTAAGACAAAATCATCATGAAATTGCCACTGCTTCATGGCCGAAATTATATCATAATCGTCCAATTGGGAAAACACCTCTAAGGTTTCATTATTAAAATTTTCAATGGATATTTTGTTTTTGAAAAAATACAATAATGCCTCGCTAGCCTTTAGGTTATATCCCAAATCATACAACTCCTTAGCACGTTTTAAAACTCTGATAAGGAGTTGCTCGGCTACTAATCCTGTTTTATGAAGATATACCTGCCAATACATAAGACGTCTAGCAATTATAAATTTTTCAACACTGTAGATGCCTTTTTCTTCTATTACTAAATCATCATCCACCACATTTAGCATAGTGATTAATCGTTCACTATTTATATTGCCTTCTGCAACTCCGGTATAAAAACTATCGCGTTTTAGATAATCTGCTCTATCCATATCCAATTGGCCCGAAATTAACTGACACATGAATTTCCGAGAATATTCACCTTTGAATATTTCAATGGCAAGCGTTAAACTTCCGTTAAATTCTTTATTGAGTTTTTCCATAAAGAATAGAGATATTTCTTCATGGGACACATTATTTACAATACTATGCTCCATAGCATGAGAAAATGGACCATGGCCAATATCATGTAGTAAAATAGCAATATAGAGTCCTGTTTCTTCCGCTTCAGAAATCGCAACTCCCTTAAAACGAAGCACATTAACAGCTTGCTGCATTAAATGAACACACCCAATAGCATGGTGAAACCTCGTATGATGCGCACCCGGATAGACTAAATATGACATGCCCATCTGTGTTATTCGGCGCAGGCGCTGAAAGTCTTTGTGCTGTATTAAATCAAAAATGAGAGAATTTGGAATAGTAATAAATCCGTAAATTGGGTCGTTTAATATTTTAAGTTTGTTCAAACTTTAATTTTTAGCATTTAATATTACAAATATAGCATATGAATACAATAAAAATACTTTGGGTTGATGATGAAATTGATTTACTAAAACCTCACATAATTTTTCTTAAAAAGAAAAACTATAACGTTTTTACCTGTAAAAGTGGTACTGAGGCTTTAGATATGTTGGATGAAGAAAACTTTGACATTGTATTTCTAGATGAAAACATGCCTGGACTAACTGGTTTAGAAACCTTGCATGAAATAAAAGAGAAAAAAGATAGCCTTCCTGTTGTTATGATTACTAAGAGTGAGGAAGAATATATTATGGAAGAAGCTATAGGTAATAAGATAGCTGATTATTTAATTAAACCCGTTAATCCCAATCAAATATTATTAAGTTTAAAAAAGAATCTAGATCATTCTAGGTTAGTTTCTGAAAAAACAACTTCAAATTATCAACAAGAGTTTAGAAAAATAGCCATGGATTTAGCCATGGTTAATAGTTATGAAGAGTGGATTGATTTATATCAAAAATTAATTTATTGGGAAATTCAACTTGAGGATATTGAGGACGCAGGTATGTTTGAAATACTAGAGTCTCAAAAAAATGAAGCGAATATTCAATTTGGTAAATTCATTGACAAAAACTACGCGAATTGGTTTAAGCCCAAGACAGAATCCCCAATCATGTCTCATACTTTATTCAGAGAAAAAATAGTACCAGAAATAAGTAAGGAGCAACCAACGCTTCTAGTGGTTGTAGACAACTTAAGATATGATCAATGGAAAGTTTTTGAACCTATTATAAATAATTTTTTTAAAAAAGATAAAGAAGAAGCGTTCTTTAGCATTCTACCAACGGCTACCCAATACGCTCGAAACGCCATTTTTTCAGGATTAATGCCTAGCGATATGGAAAAATTATTCCCGAATTACTGGAAAAATGACACGGATGAAGGCGGAAAAAATTTGCACGAAGAAGATTTTCTAAATAGTCAAATGAAACGACTAGGTTTAAACCATTTTAACTATGAGTATTATAAAATCACAAATTTAAAAAATGGTAAAAAATTAGCAGAAAATTTTAAGTCATTAAAAGATAATGACCTTTCTGTTGTGGTCTACAACTTTGTAGATATGCTGTCGCATTCAAAAACAGAAATGGAAGTTGTAAAAGAATTGGCATCAAATGATAAAGCATATCGATCATTAACATTAAGCTGGTTCAAAAACTCACCGCTTTTAGAAATGATTCAGCAGGCTCAACAGTTAGGGTTTAAACTCATATTAACAACAGATCATGGAACAATAAACGTGAAGAACCCCTCTAAAGTTGTAGGAGACAAAGACACGAGCCTAAACTTACGCTATAAAACGGGTAGAAGCTTAAGCTATGACGCAAAAGACGTCTTAGAAGCTAAAAACCCGCACGAACTGCATTTGCCGGCTATTAACATGAGTAGTTCTTTTATTTTTGCCAAGGGTGACTCATTTTTTGCATACCCTAATAATTATAATCATTATGTGAGTTATTTTAGAAACACTTATCAACATGGTGGTGTTTCTCTTGAGGAAATGATCATACCGTTCGTCGTATTTAATCCAAAATAATTCCGTTAAAAGCAAAAAAAACCGATGAAATACATATTTTTTTAGGTATTCTAAATTCTTATTCTTATAATTGTATCTAAATTTATTTAGCTGTTGGAAATCAGTTTTGAACTCAATGAAGTTGAGCAAATTGCTCAAGAAATCATTAAGAAGGTAAAAGGTAAAACCTTGCTTTTTTATGGTGAAATGGGTGTGGGAAAGACCACATTAATAAAATCTATAGTTAAGACCTTAGGTTGTGTGGATGAAGTAAATAGTCCTACCTTTTCCATAGTTAATGAATACAAAACGGAAAATGAAGGTGTTTTCCATTTTGATTTGTACAGGATTAAAAATATTGAAGAGGCTTATGATTTTGGAATTGAAGATTATTTGAATTCTAATAATTGGAAATTAATTGAATGGCCGGAAATAATTGAAGATCTATTAGTAGACGATTATGATAAGATAGTTTTAAAACTGGATGCTAAGAATAAAAGAATTTTAACAATAAATAACTAATAAACAAAAAAGACATACGCTTATAAATGCCACATTTGATCTCATTTTAGAAGTATTACGGGAAACCCTCAGTAGAAAAATTAAAATTATTTTGTTTTAACATAATTTTAACATTTGTGAGGTGAACACCAAATTACTCTAGTCTTATATTTGGATTATTAATTAATTTAATCCCTTATAAAAATGAGAACTAAAAAGTATGTAATTGCACTAGCAATTTTCGGAGGTATGTTATTTACAACGTATGCAGCAACATCAATCAGCCAAGATGCACAAGAAACTGCCATCAAAAAAGGACCATTTAGAATTCCGTCAGCTGGATAAGAAAGGCCTGGTCATAGGGACTATCATTGCTACTTTTTTGGCAACTACTCCCTATTTATTTACGTTATATGAAAGTGTTCCATCTACGAAAGTTTGGAACACTTTTTTATTTACGTATGATAGTAAAGTCTGGGAGGACGCTAATTTAGTTTTTTGGATTTTTAGTTCTAAAGCCATACCGCTGTTTCTTTTAATTATATGGTTTTTCACAAACAGACATTGGTGGTATCATGCCTTATTGGTACCTATAATAATGTATATCTACCAAATTTTTGTTTTATTTAGTGATGATCAAAATAATTTAGATGAATTTCAATTTATTTATATGCTTCCTTTAATGGCTATTGTTATTCCATCCATTTATTTGATTAGAGCACGTATTTTTAATAGAATTAATGAAGCCAATAAGTCCTTTGAAGAACTGGAAGAGGAATTGAAATTAACGCCTAAAAACTTTTGGAGCAAACTAAAAGATTATTTCTAAATAATCCGTGTGCTTCAATTTGACATCTTTATTTATTGAAAGCCCTGATTGCCCTTATTCTAACTTTTCAAATCTAAGCCATATTCTGAAAATTAGATGTGACTTGTTCTAATCTTAGTTTTTTTACTAAATTTTTAAATGCCATAAAACCACTCATTTTTGTGGATTTTTAACTTTTAAAGAAGCTATAGTCACAAACAAAAGTATTACAACTGTTATATAGCTCACATAGCTATAGGATTCGAATACAGTAAAACAGTAACTAAATAATGTAGGCGCTACCGCACTGGCTATTACTAGAACACTCATTACTTTTCCTGTTATTGCTCCTAAATATAACCTACCATAATAACGCGGCCAAGTAACAGCATTGACCACGGTAAATAAGCCGCCCAAAACCCCTAAACCAATAATTAACAGATATAAGCCCAATGATTCTTTCAGAAAGATTAAACCTAGAGAAGCCATAAAACCTGCAAGTATCATAATAAATATGTATATCTTATGCTTGATATTATCACTAAAAATATTGCCACAAGTAGATGTTGATATGGCAATAATTGATATAGGTAAAAATATTGAAATAGCCTGATTTTTTGAAAATCCAACACTTTCAAAAATGGACACGACATGAAACGTAAAACCTGTAAAAAAGAAACTATTAAATGCTAATATCAACGATATTATCCAAAACGCCCTTGTTTTTTTGGCTTCTATCAAGGTGAAAGCTCGGACATTCTTTCTTGCTTTTTGCTCTTTATGTATTACTACTCCATCAGGTTTCATTCCAAAATCTTCTGGTTTATTTCTGTAAAATTGGAGTATAAAAACGGAGAAAATAACTAGACAAATCGCAATAATTTGCCAACTCATTTGCCAGCCATAATCATCAATAAGCTTATTTATCAGGATTGGTGAAGCCGAAAATCCAAGAGAGACAGCTATACTACTTATTGAGTTTACTTTGCCTCGATTTTTATCAAACCAAACGCATAATCATATTTCTAGATGCCATGGTAAGAACGCCTTGACCGCAAAATCTGATAATAAAAAATAAAATGATAATTATGGTAAAGGGAATTATCCACGATTCCAGCTGCAAAAGTTCTGATATATTTCTACTTAGTGTTTGCGAAAACGAAAATAAAAATAAGCCAAAGGCTAGAAAAATTACAGCAAAAAAGGCGACATATCTAGCACCAAATCTATCAAACCATACGCCAGCTTTAGCTACTATCAAAGCACTTAAAAGCGTACCAATCATATATGCATTGCTAAAATTAGTTCTTGAAAGCCCTAAGGCTTCTTTTACAGGATCAGTAAATACAGATACGCCTACGGTCTGACCTGGTATACTTGCAAGAATACCGATACTACCAAATAAAAGGACAATATAGCCATAGAAGATTGGAGATTTCTCGGGTTTTATTATGGAATACTTATTTTTCTCATGCATGCACTCAAACTATTTACTTCCTTTAAATAACGCATTCAATATAAGCGCTGTAATAATGGTAGCAATGCCCAAAAGACTCCATACAGTGTAAATTTCAGCAAAAATAAACACGCCTAATAAAACTGTAAAAACAACCTCAAGGTACTTAAGTGGTGCAACTTGATTGGTTGAAGCTACCTGAAATGCCTTAGTCATAAATACTTGACCAAAATACCCAAAAACACCTAAGCCAAATAACATGAACCATTCTATTCCTTGTGGTGTTACCCAGTTATTTATAGACATTACACCACCAACTAGCACTGAAATGATCATAAAATAATTGACAATAACTACAGGATGATCTCCTTGACCAATCTTACTTATAACCACATAAACTAAGCCGCTAAAAATAGCTGACAGAAAAATAAGGACTAGCCCATAACCATTTAAGTCAGCGTCGAATCCCTTTAAGACAATTACCCCGGCAAATGCCATGGCAAAAAAAAGCCATTGAATCGGTTGAACATATTCTTTTAATAATAAAACAGCAAAAACTGCCGCAAATATAGGAGCCATATACCGCAGTGAAACAGCAGTACCTATGGGCAGGTACTTTGTGGCCATAAAGAAAAAGGACATTGAGGTTACCCCTACTAAACCTCTTATTACAAGAAGCTTTCTATTATTCCCTAAAAATGAAATCTTATTTTTCAGAAGAAAACCAAAGGTGAAAAACAAAGATCCTAAGGCTCTAAAAAACACAATTTGAAAAGCACCTATATGCGTCAAATATTTCACAATACCATTCATGCAAGCAAAGGCTAAAGTGCTAATTAACATGAATTTGATCGCACTTCTAACGTCCATAAAACCGTACTTTTAATTGTCTCCTAGTATTAATAAAATAAACTCCGGTCAATAAAATTACAGCTGCAATAATCGATTGTAAAGTAATGCGCTCATCTAAAATCCACCAGCCTAAAAGCAAGGCTATAATCGGATTTACGTAGGTAGAGGTTGCAACTTTTTCTGGTGAAACCATTTTTAAAAGGTAGTTAAACGCGGTAAAAGCTATTATACTTCCAAAAATAATTAAGGCTAACATGGACCATTGTACATCTTTTTCCCATGTCCCAGGTAATGACCACTCTTCTTTTAATAACAAACTAATTATGGCTAGCATAATACTCCCTGAAAACATTTGATAACCAGTATTAACGAAATGATTTTTAGGTAAATCTGCTTTCCCAACAAAAATACTAGCATAAGCCCAACTTATCATACAAGCAAAAATAGTAAGCATGCCAATGATCTGACCTTCTTGACTAATTATTTCCTTCTGACTTACCAAAAGAAAGATGCCAGTAAAACCTAGAATAACACCAATGTAGGACATGGGTGATATTTTCTTCCCTTGGATAATACGCATTAAAATAAGAACCACTAAAGGTTGAGCTGATATTTCAAGGGCTGTAAATCCACTATCCACAAATTTTAAAGCCCAAACGACAGCTCCATTCCCGAAAGTCAGAAACAAAAACCCAGCAATAATGGTGTTTTTAAACTGTTTTAAAGTAATCTTAAGGTTTATTTTAAGAGCAATTGCAAGAATAAAAATGAGAATGCTTGCAACAAAAAACCGGATTGATGCCAAAAAAAAAGGCGGTAAACTAGTTACCGCAATTTTGTTTAATAAATATGTTGAACCCCATATTACGTAAATAGCGAAAAAAGCTGAAACTATTAAAATCGTTTTTCGCGATATGCTCATTGCACAATTACGTTAAGCGGTGTAATCCGTATTTAAAAAGGTCTATATTTTTTTAACCCTAACAGCGTTCATGCCTTTTTGACCACGCTCTAACTCATAAGTTACCTTGTCATTTTCTTCTATAGGCTCTAAAGTACCACTAATGTGAACAAAATATTTTTCTTGATTTACGCTATCTATAATAAATCCGAAACCTTTTGAGTGATCAAAGAAAGAAACTTTCCCTTCTTTATCTACTGGCTCCTCCTCTATTCTATCTTCCTTTTTCGGGATTCCAAGTTCAATACTTTCAGCTTCAACCTTTTCACGCATTGCAGGATCTGGTGGTGTATCTGTTAAATTTCCGTTGAAATCTACATAAGCAAATTGAATACCCTGTGGGTTTTCTTTAGCTTCAGCCCTTCTAGCTTCTTTCTTTTTTTGCTTTTCTTCTCTTTTCTTTAAGCGTTTTTTTTCTTTTTCAATTTTGTTAAATGTTACTTGCGATTTTGCCATAGTTTAAATTATCGTGCAGATTTTATGTTAGTTAATATGTTTGTAAAGATACACCATATTTTTTCGATGTTATAATAATCACCGTATTTATAGTAGTTCTAATTAAAAGGAGCTTCTTAGCACAACTTTTTGGCATAAATAGATAAAGTGCAACCCAATACAAGCGCTTCTAGCAAAAATATATACATTAAAACAGATTGATTATTATAACATACAAAACGCACCTTATAAACTATTCTAAAGGCAAAATAACATGTATTTATTTCACATTTTTGAATTAATACATCTAAGAAAACACAAAAAAGGCAGATTATTAATCCTCAGGTGGGTAACCGTGGATTTGCTCAAAAACTTCATCAAAATTTGAACGTAAATAAGAATTTAATTTTTTCCTGTAGTCACCTTTTAGCCAATCTACAAAATTATAGGTACTCTTACTGATACATTTTGTATACCGTTGAATTCTAAAATCAACATCGTCTCCTAATTTTTTTGCTAATGCCAACGCATCATAAACGTCTTCACTATTTTCAATACAAATTTTACCATGTTGTTCAATAGAGCGTTCTAAAACGACTTTGGATGATTCTCCATTTCTAATAGAATCTACATAGGTTTTTTGAATATCAAAATGTACATCCTTAGATTTTCCAAATTCTGCACGTAATTCATCAGGCATTTCATATCTGAAATTACTTTCTAAATCTTCATCGCTTAGAATAGAATCAAGATAATAGGTAGGTGATTTAAAAATACGTTGCCAGTCTAAATCATCACCCCAAGGGCCAAATCTGTGGAAGTTATTCCCTAAATCTATTACCGAAAATGTGCTTTTATCTTTTAAAATACGAGAACCACGACCTATCATTTGATAGTACAAGGTTAATGACTTGGTTGCTCTATTAAGTATGATGCTTTCAACTGTGGGCTCATCAAAACCGGTAGTTAAAATACTTACAGAAGTTAAAATAGCCCCGGGTGTATTTTTAAACCATTTTAGAATAAGTGCACGTTCTTTTTTAGTATTCGTATTATCTAAATGAGCAATTTGATATCCTGCCCTTCTAAAAGTGTCATACACATGTAATGAGGTGGTAATACCATTATTAAAAATCAATGTCTTTTTACCTTTTGCACGTTCCTCATAAGCTTGTAATAACTTAGATAACATGTCATTATCTGTATACAAGTCTTCCGATGATTTTACCGTATAATCACCATTAGCTCCTACTACTAATGATGTTAAACCAACATTATACGTAAACATTTCTGCCCGTGCTAAAAAACCATTTTCAATAAGAGATTCTATACTTTCCCCAACAATAAGTTCGTCATAATTGTCAGTCATAGGCAATTCAATACTCGAACTTAATGGTGTAGCCGTTACGCCTAAAATAAAGGATTTACTAAAAAATTTAAAAAGTTTAGTAAATGAATTATAATGCGCCTCATCAATAATAACTAATCCAATATCAGAAATATCTAATTTATCATCTGTGAGTCGGTTATTAAGAGTTTCAACCATAGCCACAAAACAGCTATAATCTGCCTGATCACTTAAATCGGCCTTGCTATCAACCACTTTATTATGAACACCAAATTCTGTAAGCATATTTGATGTTTGCTTACACAACTCAATTCTATGCGTCATAACAAGTACCTTTTTCTTATGGTGCTTGAGATATTGCCTTACTATTTCAGAAAATATTACGGTTTTACCACCACCTGTAGGCAACTGATATAATAAATGATAATCTTCTGGAGATTCCTCAAAAGCAGTAAAAATTTTGTCAATAGCGCCTTTTTGATAACTATATAAGTTTTTACCTTCTTTTCTTTCTTCTAATTCTAACTCAGCTTTTGTAGACATAGCATAAATTTTGCAACGCGCAAAAATAACATCTTTAAGGCGTTTATCTTGCATGTTTGTTAAGAAAATTATTAAGGAATATTAACAGTGCTATCAGAATTTAAGTTTTTCAACGTATTCCCATTTTTCTATTTTTTGTCTAAACTATTGAAGAACAAACATTTTGAGTATTTTATTTCATTATTGCACAAATAAAGATTAAATTATAAAAATTTGACTGTTTTTTAATATGCTGTGTAACAAACATGAAGGTTTTAACTCTAATCAAATATTAGTTAAATAAATTTTAAATTCTATTATCAAAATGAAAACTACCATTTTAAAATTATGCTATGCAGTACTTCTTTTTTTAGGTGTTACTTTGCAAACAAATGCTCAAGATATCGTTGGTTCTTGGGAAGGGAAATTAACCGTACAAAATACCGAAATGCTCTTACGATTCAATGTAACAAGCGAATCTAATGGGTTTTTATCCACAATGGATAGCCCTTCACAAGGCGCTACTGATATTCCCATGGATGAAACAACTTTTATAGATAACACGCTTACTATTAAATTTAATCAAGCCAGTATTAAATATGTTGGCACATTATCCGAAAATAAACTTACGGGTACTTTTTATCAAGGTGGAACAGAATTTCCTTTATTATTAGTTAAAACAATAAAAACACTTCCAGGGAATACATCTTTACCCTCTTCTGATGAAGATTTGGAGAAATTAGCTAGTTGGAACCCTATAAATTATAAATATTCGGTAGAAGATTATTTTAAACGTCCTAAAGCAAGAACCTTTAGATTTTCACCTAATGGTACATACTTATCATATAGAGAAAAAGATGAAAATGCTAAAAACCATGTCTATGTAAAAAATACAGAAACTAATGAAATAAAAAGAGTTATTGAAGAGAAGGAAGAACTTATACGGGGTTACGGTTGGGCTAATGATAATAGGTTAGTATATGTAATGGATAAAGGGGGTAATGAAGATTATCATTTATTTGCCGTAGATATTGATGGTGAAAATCAAAAAGAACTCACTCCTTTTGAAGGGGTTAAGGTAAATATTTTGGAAGGGTTGAAAGAGGACAAAAATCATATGATAATTTCTATGAATAAAAATAACCCCCAAATTTTTGAGCCTTATAAAATCAATATTGTTACAGGTACTATTGTTCAGCTATACACAAATGAAGATGTAGCAAATCCAGTAAATGATTATGAGTTTGATAAAGATGGGAAACTTAGAGGGTTTTCTAAACTACGAAATGGCGTAAATGTAGATTTATATTACACACTGGATGGAGAGAATTATGAATTAAAAAAGGAATTAAGTTGGAAAGACAATTTCTCAATATCATCATTCAATTATGCTACTGAATACCCTCATGATGCCTATGTTATATCAAACTTAGAAAGTGATAAAGCTCAAATTTATTTATATGATCTTAAAGAGGATAAGGTTATTGAAAAGTTGTTTTCCAATGAAAACTATGACGCGTCAGGTTTATCATTGTCTAGAAAAAGAGGATATGAAATGGACTATTTTTCATACGAGGGCGAAAAAAGCAATATCATCCCAGTTAGTGATTATTACAAAAAATTACATAAGAAAATCAAGGGAAAATTCCCTAATTACAACTACTCTATAGCTGATGTAACTGATGATGAGAGTAAATATTTAATTTTTATTCAAAGTGATAAATTATATGGCACGTATTATGCTTATTATGCTCTTACTAATGAATTCAAGTTATTGTATAATTTAATGCCAGACCTTATTGAAAATGATATGGCTGAAATGCGCCCAATAACTTTTAAAAGTAGAGATGGTATTACTATTCACGGTTATATAACATTACCTAAAGAAGCGTTGAAAGGCAATAAAGTTCCCGTGATAGTTAACCCTCATGGAGGTCCTCAAGGTATCAGAGATTCATGGGGTTTTAATCCTGAAGCTCAACTTTTCGCCAGTCGAGGCTATGCCACACTTCAAGTAAACTTTAGAATTTCAGGAGGATATGGTAGACAGTTTTTAGAGTCTGGCTTTAAACAGATAGGCAGAAAAGCTATGGATGATGTTGAAGACGGCTTAAAGTATGTGGTTGATCAAGGCTGGGTTGATAAAGATAATGCAGCTATTTATGGTGCTAGCCATGGCGGCTATGCCGTTTTACGTGGATTAACAAAAACGCCAAATTTATATGCCTGTGGAGTAGATTATGTTGGGGTGTCAAATATTTTCACCTTTTTTGATTCCTTTCCTGAATATTGGAAGCCGTACACTGAAATTGTAAAAGAAATTTGGTATGATTCTGATATCCCTGAAGAAAAAGCCATTATGACTGAAGTTTCCCCAGTTTTTCATATCGATAAAATTAATAAACCTCTTTTTGTTGTTCAAGGTGCTAATGACCCAAGGGTAAATATTGATGAATCGGATCAAATTGTTGAAGGTTTAAGAGCTAAGGGTTTTGAGGTCCCTTATATGGTAAAATATGATGAAGGTCATGGTTTTGGTAAGGAAGAAAATAGAATAGCATTATATAAATCTATGATGGGTTTTTATGCTAAACATCTAAAACAAAATTTAAAATCCTCAATAAAAAACTAAACCATATTTTTTAAATTTTAAAAGCCTTTTCAGAATATTATGAAAAGGCTTTTTGGTTTTATTACATTTGCACTAATAAATTCTTTTAAAATGCAAATTAACGACAAATCCGGTACTAAAAACTATTTAGCGGCAGACAATAGATATGATGCCATGGTTTATAAGCGTTCAGGAAAGAGCGGGGTGCTTTTACCTGCCATATCCATTGGTTTATGGCATAATTTTGGATTTGTGGATCCTATACAAAACGGACGAGAGATTATAAGGACTGCTTTTGATTTAGGGATTACACACTTTGATTTAGCAAACAATTATGGCCCACCATATGGTTCTGCAGAAGAAAATTTTGGAACTATTTTTAAAAAGGATTTTCAAGGCTATAGAGATGAATTGTTTATTGCTACAAAGGCAGGTTTTGATATGTGGCCAGGTCCATATGGAAACTTGGGTTCAAGAAAGTATTTGATTAGTAGTTTAGATCAAAGCTTAAAACGATTAGGGCTTGATTATGTAGATGTATTTTATCATCATAGGCCAGACCCTGATACACCCTTGGAAGAGACTATGGGTGCTTTGGCAGATATTGTAAGACAAGGAAAGGCTTTGTATGTTGGGATATCCAATTATGGACCAAAGGAAACTCAAAAAGCAGCAGAACTGCTTAAAGCTTTAAAAGTTCCTTTTATACTGCATCAAGCAAGATACTCTATGTTTGACCGCTGGGTTGAAGACGGTTTGTTGGATACTTTAGAAGAAGTTGGCGTAGGATGTATAGCCTTTTCTCCATTAGCTCAAGGTATGCTCACCGACAAATATATTAACGGTATTCCAGAAGGTTCAAGAGCCTCAAAAAATATGACATACTTAAATTCCGATACAGTTTCTGATAATATTCATAAAATTCAAGAACTTAATACTATTGCACAAGAACGCGGACAAAAGTTGTCTCAGATGGCTATAGCTTGGATTTTAAGACAATCTCAAGTAGCTTCTGTTCTAGTTGGTGCAAGTTCAGCCAATCAACTTAAAGACAATGTTAAAGCTTTAGATAATCTAGAGTTTTCTATAGAGGAATTAAAATTGATTGAAGGAATTATTTCTTAATCAGATGTGTTTTAAGCTGATAAAGCTATTGAGCAGGAAATGTCTTTAAACAGTATCTAATTTACTCTTTAACAACAATAACAGTAGCTTTTACACCAGTTGCTAAATTCCACCTGTTATGTGTTACAACGACACCTTGATCATCAATAACTTTAAATTCAGCAGTATTAGGACCAGATTCTCCTTGATTCAACGCCAAAAAGTCGATTTTATTAAAACCTGGTTTTAATTCTAGTGTGAACCCTTTAAATCTTCCGGTGAGATAAACTCTAGGGTGAATAATATCATCATTAACTTTAACCTGTATTAAATCGCCGTCTGTATAGCCATGATCTCTATAAACAACATTAACCTTTTTAGATGAACTCTTAAAATCTCCAAAGTACTGATCGGTTGTACTCCCATTTCGTAGTTCTCGTTCTTCCTTTGTACCTCTTATATCATCAAGAGATTTATTTATTTTATCCATATAGAGTTCACCAGGGTTTCCAAATTCCTCTTCTGGAAACATAGAAATTTCCTTCTTATCAAACTCCATATCAATAAGGGGTTTAGGGATGTTAACACCTAGATTATTATTTGTCTTGGTATCTGGTTTTGGTAAAATAGGTTTTACGTCTGGTGTTTCCTCAGGAACTTCGGTTGCTGGAATGCTGAAAGACTTCGACTTGCTATCAATTTGAGAAGTAGCAAAAAATGGCAAGATCATTAATAAAATCGGTAATATAAGTCTCATGAATCGTATAAAGTATATTTGACTCTGCGCTAAATAGGATACAAAGATATTTCTTTCTTTGAATTAGACCACTTTAGCCCAAATATTTTAATATTGGTTTAACAATAACCGTTCCTTTTATCTTGATTAAAGAGCATTAGTTCTTTAATATACGTTGCTTTAAGGTATTAAATTATGTTAAAATTTGTTAAATCATTACTTTGTTATGCATAGTACTGTAACAAATTTATAATTGGCTCGTCTCTTTAATATAACAATCAAAAAAACAACAGTTACTATTAATCAATTAAACATTAAAACAATGAGAACTTTAAACAACAATCAATTAACCAACGCATTAGAAGGATCTAAAACGAGTCAATGGAATACTAAAAGACGTTTCAGATAAATCAAAAAATCACATTAAATCATCATCAATCAAAATTAATCATCATGAGAACTTTAAGCAATAATCAACTAACGAACACATTAGAAGGAACTAAAACCAGTCAATGGAACATGAAAAGGCGTTACAGATAGGTAACGTCTTTTCAACCTAACTTTTACGAAAACCACAAAATCAATCAAGATGAAAACACTTATTAAAATATCAAGACATTTAAACACGATTACTCAGGAAAATATATTTACACCAAAACGTATTCTAGATTTTCGCACATCAAACATAGGCATTTGGAAGGGTTCTAAGCGCTACGCGCATTAAAAGAATAAACACAATGGTTCAGAACTATAGTTAAGCCGACTTTAATATTCTAACAAATTATAATAACACTTCCTTAAGCCCCAGCTCTTTCATAGTACCTGCAGTTGAAACAAAGTATAAAATCACTTTTGTTTGAGTATATATATGAGCAGTTTAAGGCGCTCAATTTCAATTTGTTTTCGGGCGACCATACTTAATCTTAACATGTTTTCTTCCCCAATTAATGGCTGCATCTACATCAACACCCATATAAATATCAATGTGTTTAGTCCATTTCGAATGCATTTTATCTTTAACTAAATAGATGCCTTCAAGACCTTCTATTTTTACCGGTGTATTATGTTTTAAGCCTAGATTTAACAAATCTCTAGAAACTGCTATACACTTTAAACCGGGGGTTAAACTATCTAAAAAGGCAGTAATATTTGGGTTTGAATTGGTTTGACTAGCCAATGAATTATATGCTGAAGCCGTAACATGCATAGATTTCCATATAAATTGGTTTTCATAGTCTTGTGCTACAATTTTACAGCTAAAAGTGAGGAGTACAACCAATATCATGTGACGTTTCGAAAGTATTGTTTTTTTCATAACTAACATAAATCATAGCCACTAATAAGCCAGTAATTCTTTTAAAGATAATAAAAACCTCTCTACAGGCAGGTATTGGTCTTCAAGTTGTTTAGAAAATGGTATTGGCGTTTCTAAACTTGCTACCCTTTTAATGGGCGCATCTAAAAACTCAAAACAATGCTCTGCAACTAAAGCTGAAATATCACTAGCTATGCCTCCAAACATAGAATCTTCTTGTAAAATAATAAGCTTACCTGTTTTCTTAACAGAATTATAAATAGTCTGAATATCTAAAGGTTGAAGTGTTCTTAAATCGATAAGATCTGCTGAAATTTCAGAATGTTCATTCAAAGTATCCATCGCCCAATGTACCCCTGCTCCATAACTCACAATGGTCACAGCCTCACCGCTCCTTATAATAGAAGCTTTTCCAAGTGGTAATGTGTAATAGCTTGTTGGTACATCTTGACGTATACGTCTATAAAGTCCCTTGTGCTCAAAAAACAAAACCGGGTTAGGATCATTTATTGAAGTTATCAATAGGCCTTTGGCATCATAGGGAAACGCCGGATAAACGACTTTAAGTCCGGGGGTTTTGGTAAACCAAGCTTCATTAGTTTGAGAATGAAATGGACCAGCACCTATCCCCCCACCACAAGGCATTCTAACGACCACATCAGCATTTTGTCCCCATCTATAATGAGTCTTGGCTAAATAATTCACAACAGGGTTAAATCCAGAGGAGACAAAATCAGCAAACTGCATTTCAACAACACTTTTAATGCCAGCTATTGATAAGCCCATTGCAGTTTCTACAATGGCCGATTCGCAAATGGGCGTATTTCGTACCCGTTCCTTTCCAAACTTTTCTATAAATCCTTCAGTTATTTTAAAAACACCTCCATATTCTGCCACATCCTGACCCATGATTACAAGATCTTCATGCTTTTCCATACTTTCCTTCAAACCATCGGAAATGGCATCTACCAGGCGTATTTCTTTTAGATTATTACCGGATATAATTTCTTGATATTTGTAGTTTTTGAATACATCCTGTAATTCTTTAGTTTTATTAGGAACCACATATTCTTCCTTATTAATTATTTCAATATGTTGATTAATTTCTTCCGCAATACGCTCCTTCATTGAAGCCATAATACTTTCGCTTAAAACCTGTTCTTTTAGTAAAAAGTTTTCGAAGTTAGTTAGAGGATCTTTCTTAATCCATGCATTTATGAGTTCTTGAGGGACATATTTTGTACCACTAGCTTCTTCATGTCCGCGTACTCTAAACGTTTTAAACTCTATTAAAACTGGTCGCGGATTAACGCGTATGTCTTTTATTAATGCACTTATCCTGGTATATACATCAAGAATGTTATTCCCGTCAATGATATGAGATTCCATACCATACCCCAATCCCTTATCAGCAATGTTTTTGCAGTTATATTGTTCACTTGTTGGCGTAGACAACCCATAACCGTTATTTTCCACACAAAACAACACAGGCAATTGCCAAACTGAGGCAACATTCAAGGCTTCATGGAAATCACCTTCACTTGTTCCTCCATCACCTGTAAAGACTGCAGTAACTTGATTCTTGTTCTTTAATTTGGCAGCAAGAGCAATACCATCTGCCACACCTAATTGCGGACCCAGATGGGAAATCATACCGACAATTTTATAATCTTGGGTTCCAAAATGAAAGGAACGATCACGTCCCTTAGTAAAACCTGAAGCTTTTCCTTGCCATTGCGCAAATAATCTTTTAATAGGTATTCCTCGCGTAGTAAAAACGCCCAAATTTCGGTGCATGGGTAATATATATTCGTCATCATTTAATGCCATTGTTACTCCTACACTAATAGCTTCTTGCCCAATACCAGAGAACCATTTGCTTATTTTTCCCTGCCTTAATAATAGAAGCATCTTCTCTTCTATCATTCTTGGTTTAAGCATGTTCTCATAGAGGTTGCAAAGCATGCCGTGGTTTAGATGTTTCATGAAGTAATCCATAACAATTTTAATGGCAATTAAATTTAATTAGAACAGGAATGTTAACTAATCAAATATACTATTAAAACGCTATATGTTCGTTAAACTTAAGTGCACATAAACCTCATTAGAATTGCAATGTTTTTGTACATTTGTTTCGTTCACCTTACAAAACTAAACTTCATGAATCGCATCCCTAGTGTTAATTTAAGTGACTTTATCTCTGGCGACCCCAGTAGAAAACAAGATTTTGTTAATGCTATTGGTAGCGCCTATGAGGAAATTGGTTTTGTGTCTCTTAAAAATCATTTTTTGGATGACAATTTGGTAGAAGCGCTTTATAAGGAGGTTAAAAACTTTTTTGAATTGCCATTAAGCGTAAAAGAGAAATATGAGATTCCGGGAATTGGTGGTCAGCGAGGTTATGTTTCCTTTGGAAAAGAAAGTGCTAAAGGTAAAAAAGAAGGTGATTTAAAGGAGTTTTGGCATTTTGGGCAATATGTTGAAAACGATGATAAACTTAAATTAGAATATCATGACAATATCATTGTAGACGAGCTTCCTGAATTTAATACAACCGGAAAGCAAGCCTATAAAATGCTGGAAAAAACAGCAAAATATGTATTAAGAGCTCTTGCTCTACACCTAGAACTTGAGGAATTTTATTTTGATGAATTCATATTTAATGGTAATTCTATTTTAAGGCCCATTCATTACCCGCCAATTAAAGAAGAACCAAAGGAGGCTGTGCGCGCGGCTGCACATGGCGATATCAATTTAATTACTTTATTAATGGGCGCTCAGGGTAAAGGCTTGCAAGTTCAAAATCATAATGGGGACTGGATTGATGCTATTGCCGATCCAGATGAGTTGATGATTAACGTTGGAGATATGTTATCTCGGCACACGAATAACAGGTTAAAATCTACTGTACATCGCGTGGTGAATCCGCCAAAAGAACTTTGGGGTAAATCGCGTTATTCTATACCTTTTTTTATGCATCCCATCAGTACCATGAAATTAGATGTACTACCAAATTGTATCGATGCAAAAAATCCTAAGCAGTTTGAAGATATTACGGCGGGCGAATTTTTGAAAGAAAGACTTATTGAGCTCGGCCTTATTAAAAAATAATTTTATGGATTTACAAGACCAACTTAAAAATTTGTTTCCTGATCACAGGATAGAAGAAAGCAAGTCTGAATCAATTACAGAAAAAGGTATATGGATGCAAGATGACCCTATTATTTGCAAATATGAAAAACGAAAGGGCAAACCCATAACGATTCTAGAAGGCTATACTGGGGCTACTGATGACTTTAAAAAATTAGCCAAAGAAATTAAAACACAGTTAAGTGTTGGAGGAAGTTTTAAAGATGATAAAATAATTATACAAGGGGAATATAGAGATAAAATTATGCAGATATTGAAAAGTAAAGGGTTTAATGTAAAGCGTGTTGGAGGATAAAAACAGATATGAACAAAGAACCTTTACACATTACTAATGGTGGTACACTTACTTCTTATTTAAATGAATTAGAAGTGGTAGGTGAAAAATTAACTTGGCAAGAAATATTTTGCGAAGGACCTACACAGGAAATTATTCATAGCAATCATTTTATAAAACTTAGGAGTGATTTTTTAAGTACATTTTATAACGTTGAATTAGATTTAAATAAAGTAGAATTTGCCATTGGTCAGCTTAATAATTTTAATAACTATTCTGAAATCATACTGTGGTTTGAATATGATTTATTTTGTCATATTAATCTACTGGCCGTAATAAACTTATTAAAACAAAAGAAAATAGACCTACCACTCTATTTGGTATGTAGCGGAAGAATTCCCAAAGTAAAAACATTAAAAGGACTGGCAGAACTTAGTCCAGCGCAACTTTTTGCACATTATAAAGATAAAGTAAAACTAAACAAAGACGATATTGAATTAGCAACCACATTGTGGGGTATTTATTGTGGCAAGGATCATAATCTTTTTAAACCCTATATTGTGAAGAGTTCTTCTTTTAAATATTTAAGCAATTGTCTTAAAGCGCATTTAGAGCGTTTTCCAGACTCAAAAAGTGGACTTAATGTTTTAGAGGTTAATATTTTATCCCTTATTAAAAAGAACACTATAAAATCAAGGAATCATTTATTAGGATATGCTCTGAACTATCAAGGTTATTATGGTTTTGGGGATATGCAAATAAATAGAATTATACAAAAATTGAGTTTGTTTTATACAGAAGATGAGCAAGAAATTGCTTTGAATCAAAAAGGGTATGATGCTTTATCAAGACAATATAATTTCTCAAAAGAAATAAATGACAGCATGCAATATGGGGGTGTAAATGTTGAACACTATAATTTTGATAAAGAAAAAAATAAACTTGTCAAAGTAATTTCTAATGGCAATTAAAGAATCCGAATTGATTTTAAATCCAGATGGAAGCATCTATCATTTAAATCTAAAGCCAGAAAATATTTCAGATACTATTATCTTAGTTGGTGATCAGGATCGGGTGAGCAAAGTCACGAAGTACTTTGATAGTATTGAATTCGAAACGCAAAAACGAGAGTTTAAAACTCAAACCGGCCTGTATAAAGGAAAAAGACTATCAGTCATCTCAACCGGAATTGGCCCAGATAATATTGATATCGTATTAAATGAGCTAGATGCCCTTGTTAATATTGATTTTAAAACCCGACAAACCAAGACCAAATTAACAATTCTAAATTTTGTTAGAATTGGGACTTCAGGTGCCTTACAAGTGGAAATTCCAGTAGACACTTTTGTTTTGAGTACACATGGGCTTGATTTAAATGGCATGCTACATGCTTACAATATTAATAGTATCAAAAGTCAAGAAATTGAAGATGCTTTTATCAAACAAACCAACTGGAGTCCAAGCAAAGGGCGTCCTATAATTATTCGCGGCAGTCAGGTTTTAGAAAAACGTTTGGAGAGTGAATGTACGTATAAAGGATTAACAGCAACTGCAAGTGGATTTTATGGTCCCCAAGGGCGTGTTTTAAGACTTCCATTACAAGATGAGTTTCTTAATTCCAAAATGGATGCATTCAGTTATAAGGGGATGACCATTTCTAATTTTGAAATGGAGACCTCTGCCATTTATGGATTGGCGAAATTATTAAACCATGAAGCATTATCTTTAAATGCTATTATTGCAAATAGAGCTAGTGGAACTTTTAGTAAAAGACCATCAGAAGTTATTGATGACTTGATTAAATATGTGCTAAAAAAGCTTACAGAACAATGAAAACAGTGAATGTTGGTGGTGTGCCTGAGCATTTTAATTTACCTTGGCATATTACACTTAATAAGGAGGAATACAAAAAACAAAATATTAATTTAAGGTGGCATGATTATGCAGATGGCACTGGAGCCATGTGTCAAGCACTGAGATCTGGAGATATAGATATTGCTATTATTTTAACTGAGGGTATAATAAAAGACATTATTGCTGGAAATCCAAGTGCGATTATTCAAACTTACGTGAAAACGCCATTGGTATGGGGTGTGCATGTCGCTGAAAAATCTAAATATAAGAATATTGAAGATATTAGAGGTGCAAAAGCAGCCATTAGTAGATATGGTTCAGGTTCCCATTTAATGGCCTATATAAATGCAGAAAGGCATAAATGGAATCTTAATAAAGATTTAGATTTTGAGGTTATAAAAGATTTGAATGGTGCAATTAAAGGCTTAACTGAAGGGGAGGCAGATTATTTTCTTTGGGAAAAATTTACAACAAAACCATTAGTTGATGATGGTGTTTTTAGAAGAATTGCCGATTGCCCTACCCCATGGCCTTGTTTCGTTATTGCCGCGCGTAAAGATTTTTTAATATCTAGTAAAAAGGAGTTACAAGCTATCTTAAGCATAATAAATAAGACTACTGCTCAATTTAAAAATACACCAGATATTGATCAAGTCATTTCTGCTAAATACGGTCAGCAATTAAGTGATGTTCAGGATTGGTTAACTATAACAGAATGGTCTCAGAAGCTCATTAAGGAAGATGTTGTCATGCATATTCAAAAAGAATTGTTTGCACTTAAAATTATTCCCGAAATTGTTTCGTATGAAAGCCTGATATACAAACTTTAAAATAATACCCTAACATACCTACTTAGACTATTAAAAACGTATAAGTTAATAATTTCTAAAAAAAACTCAAGGGCTAGGCCAATTCCTTATTTTTGAAAAATCATAAACTTTAACAATGAAAAAGGTAGTATTAATTTTAATGGCTATGGTATTTATAGCCTGTAAAAAAGAAGCCTCAGTAGATTACGCCATTATCGCAGGAAAAATAACAAACAAACCTATTGGAGAGGTGACAATAAATAGCTTGGATAGATCTTTTACTAAACCCTTGCTCTTTTCAAAAGATGGCACTTTTAAGGATACCTTAAATATAGATACTAATACTTATGTTTTATATGATGGTACAAATCCTGTTTTTATTCATTTAGAACCAGGCAACCAATTGGATATTACTTATGATGCACAGGACTTTAGTAATTCCCTAGTCATATCAGGAAAAGGTTCTGAAGTCAGTAATTATTTAATATTAAAACGAAAAAATGAACAGGATGCATTCGGGAATAGCGCTGATATCTATACTCTAAATGAGGGTGATTTCAAGGCAAAAATCAATGACTTAAAAAAAACGAATATAGATTTATTAGAAAACACAAAAGGGCTTTCAGATGACTATATTGTAAAGGAAAAGAGAGACCTCCACTATTTTTATCTAACCCGATTGATTGACTACGAAGAAGCTCATAAATATTTTACTCGTAATGAAGCATTTTCGGTTTCTGATGACTTTTTAAATGAAATAAACGATTTTGATTATTCAAATGAAGAAGATTACAAATTTTCAAGTAACTACAAGCGTATTGTTTCAGATTATTTCACAAAGCAATCTATTGAATTAACTAAAAATGAAGCTATAGAGAAAGACTTGGCCTTTGTTAAATCAGTAAGCACGCTGGATAATGAAGTTATAAAAAACGGTTTATTATTTAATTTCGCGAATTTTAATATGAGCTATTCTAAGGACATCGACGCCTTTTATAATGCTTTCTTGGCTAGTTCTACTGATGAAGCTAACAATGAAATTGTTACAGAAAAATACACGAAACTAACGGCCGTAGCTAAAGGAAGGCCTTCTCCTAAATTCGTAGATTATGAAAACATTAAAGGCGGAACAACATCTCTTGATGATCTAAAAGGAAAATACGTATATATTGATGTTTGGGCTACTTGGTGCGGACCTTGTAGAGCAGAAATACCTTCTCTAAAAGCCATTGAAGAACAATATCATGGCAAAAATATTGAATTTGTAAGTATCTCTATAGATAAAGCCGCTGATCATGACAAATGGGAATCTATGGTTGTTAATGAAGTTCTTGGTGGTGTACAATTATTTGCAGATAATGATTGGAACTCTTCGTTTGTAAAAGATTATCAAATAAATGGTATACCTCGATTCATTTTAATTGATTCTGATGGCAATATTATGGATTCAAATGCACCGAGACCCTCAAGTCCAGAGTTGGTGCATTTATTTAATGAATTAAGTATCTAGAATACTTAGGATATAAAAATAAAAAAGTCCCTAAATGGGGCTTTTTTATTTTTCTTTACTTTGACTGGATTCTTCAGTCTCTTTGGTTTTTTTAAGTAAACTCAAAAACGCAGGCCCTAAGTGGTCAATGACATGGCTAGCTATCAGACTCTCATACCCGTGCTTAAACGCTGCAATGTCTGCAGATAACCCATGTAAATACACTCCAAATATGGCGGCAACAAGTGCATTGTAGCCTTGAGCTATTAACCCTGTAATTATTCCCGTTAGTACATCACCAGAACCAGCAGTGGCTAAGCCAGGATTACCTGTTGTATTTATGTAAAGCTTACCATCAAAAACTGTTATGGAATTAGCGCCTTTAATAACCACAATAACGTTATGTTCTTTTGACAGAGCTTTCACTTTTTCAAGCTTATCAAAATCATTTTTCCAGACACCAATTAAGCGTTCAAGTTCTTTAGGATGTGGCGTTAAAACAGTTTGGGTTGGTAGTAATTTTAACAAATCCTTGTTTTTGGATAGCATATTAATACCATCAGCATCAACAACAAGTGGTGATTTATTTTGTTCTAAAAACGCTCTAAAAGCGCTAACCGTTTTAGCATGAGTACCAATGCCAATGCCTATACCAACAACGGATGGTTGCGTTTGAAAACTTATGGAGGTTATCATTTGTTCATCATCACAAGTAAGAACCATCCCTTCAGGAAATGAGGTCTGTAAAGGTACATAACCACACTTGGGTACATAAGCTGAAACTAAACCTGAACCAGCAGCTAAAGCTGCTTTACAAGCTAAAGTTACCGCGCCAATCATTCCATACCGCCCTCCTACTATTAAGGCAAGTCCGTGATTGCCTTTGTGTGAAAATTTATGTCTTGGTATATAATTGGGTAGTATTTCAAATTTACCAATCAGCTCTGCAATAGTTTGTGTGGTTGATAAAAAATCAGAGTCTAATCCAATATCCAAAACCATCCATTCTTGAGTATATTGTGCTGTTTCCGGTAAAAAGAAAACGAGTTTCGGCGATGCAAAACTTAAAGTAAAATCAGCCCAAACAGCGGCATCTTCATCAACAATAGGCCTATCTGTATAAAGTCCTGAAGGTATATCAATGGATAAAGTAAATGCTTTGCTGGACCTAAAATGTTTAAATAAATTTTTTAACCATTCATCAATAGGCCTATTTAAACCGATACCAAAAACGGCATCAACAATAATATCTTCTAAACCTATTTCTGGAAAATCATCACTGCAATTCAAAAGCGTAGGCCATGTTTTTGTTACTTGCTTAACACGATCATAATTGATTAAAAAATCTTTAGAACGCTTGTCACTGCAATTAATAATATACGTATGAACGTTATAGCCGTGAGTAATTAAATGCCGTGTTAATACCAGCCCATCTCCTCCATTATTTCCAATGCCGCAAAAAATATGAATAGGTACTTGAGCGCCTTGCATTCGAGCATGTATCCAATTAAAAATTTTAACCCCAGCACGCTCCATTAAATCAGTAGATGAAATATTTTGTCGTTCTGTTGTAATTTTGTCCCCGCTATATATTTGCTCTTTAGAGAATATTTTCATTATTCTAGTTTGTTATTGATTTTTCAGTTCTTATTATAGTTTCTCATTTATTTTCTATGAAATACCAATCAATATAAGAATACCGTAAAAAAAATGAATTAGTTTTTTTATAGAGTTAAATGTAATACTTTTGAGGTGTATTATATAGCGATAATGAATCATTTCAGCCAAACAATTAAGTTTTCTATTTCTTTATTTATTAAAGAGACAGCTTCTATTATTGGTACAACTACAAATTTCACGACCCTTTGGGGTTGCTAGTTATATATTCTTCAGGCTATTTATGTGATTTTTGTAATCACAGTATTTCAAGTATTATTTTTAATTATTCAAGACATTAAAACATGAAGGTTTTAAAATTTGGTGGAACATCAGTAGGTTCTTCAAAAAACATAAATAACGTCATTAATATTTTAGAAAACTACGGAAAAAGTGATACCGTAGTTTGTGTGGTTTCTGCAGTTGGAGGCATTACCGATAAATTACTTTTAGCCGGAAATCAAGCTTTAAATAAAGATCATAACTTTTTAGAAACTTATGAAGATATTGTTTCGAAGCACTTTGATCTCATAAAAGAACTAAATCCTAGCGATAGTAAAACTATTTTAGGCTACGTAGAAGAACGACTAAGAGGGTTAAAAAGTTTATTGGAGGGCATCTATTTAATTAATGAATTATCTCCTAAAACTTCAGATAAATTAGTGAGTTATGGTGAATTGCTTTCATCTTTCATTATTGCTGAAACTATGAAAAATAGAGGTCTATCTGCAAATAGAAAGAACTCACAGGAATTAATTATTACCAATTCAAATTTTTCAAAAGCAGAAGTTGACTATAGCATTACCAATGAAAATATTAAGGATTATTTTAAAACCGTTCAAGAAGATATAACTATTCTTCCTGGGTTTATTTCAAAATCTAAAATTGGTGAAATTACTACGCTTGGTCGTGGAGGATCTGATTTTACTGCTGCTATTGTAGCTGCAGCATTAGATGTTGATCAGCTAGAAATTTGGACCGATGTTAGCGGCATGTTTACTACCAACCCAAAATTGGTAAAACAAGCTTACCCTATTGATAAAATTTCTTATCAAGAAGCCATGGAGCTTTCGCATTTTGGAGCTAAGGTATTGTATCCACCTACCGTGCAACCGGTATTGAGTTTAAACATTCCGATTCATATAAAAAACACGCTTGAACCTGAGGCTGTAGGGACTATTATTTCAAATGATGAAACTAATTCTACTGCGCCCGTAAAAGGTATTAGTAATATTAGTAACATAGCGCTGTTAACTCTTGAAGGTAGTGGAATGGTAGGGATTCCGGGCTTTTCAAAACGTTTGTTTGAAACATTATCTCAAGAAAAGATTAATATTATAATGATCACTCAAGCGTCTTCAGAACATTCAATTTGCCTAGCTATTGAAGCGCAAGATGCCGAAGCCGCTAAAGTAGCAATAGATGCTGTGTTTGAAAATGAAATTGAGCTTAATAAAATTGATCCCATAATTATAGAAACTGGTTTGTCAATTATTGCTTTAGTGGGTGATAATATGAAAAACCACCAAGGCATTAGTGGCAAAATGTTTAGTAGCCTTGGTAAAAACAATATTAACATAAGAGCTATTGCACAAGGCGCATCAGAAAAAAACATCACCGCAGTTATCGGTGAAAAGGATGTAAAAAAAGCATTAAACACCTTACATGAGCAGTTTTTTGAAGCTCAAAACAAACAAATTAATGTATTTATTACTGGCGTTGGGAATGTGGGTGAACGTTTAGTAGAACAAATAAAACAACAGAAAAAGTACCTTAAAGACAATTTAAAAATCAAATTGCGTATTGTTGGATTATCAAATTCAAGACGAATGATATTTGATGAGCACGGCTTGGATTTAAAAAATTGGAAAGCAGATTTAGCTGATAGTCAAGAAGCTAGTTTACAAGGCTTTTTCCAAAACGTTAAGGCCCTAAACCTGCGAAACAGTATTTTTGTAGACGTTACAGCTAATAAGGAAATTTCAGAATTATACGCTCAATATCTAAGAGAAAGTATAGCCGTTGTGGCTTGTAATAAAATAGCATGTTCTAGTGATTTTGAAAACTACAAATTACTAAAACGCTTATCACTAAAATACAATGCGCCATTCTTATTTGAAACAAATGTTGGCGCAGGTTTACCTATTATTGATACCTTGAATAATTTAGTCGCCTCTGGTGATAAAGTTAATTCTATTCAGGCGGTTTTATCCGGAAGTTTAAATTTTGTATTCAATAATTTCAATGACTCAACAAAATTCTATGACATTGTGAAACAAGCTGGAGCTGAAGGCTATACAGAACCGGACCCGAGAATTGATTTAAGTGGTGTTGATGTTGCACGTAAGATTTTAATTCTTGCAAGAGAAAGTGGTGTTGAGATGAATTTAGAAGATATTGAGAATAGTTCATTCTTATCTGAATCCGGACAAAAAAGCGGTTCTGTTGATGATTTTTATGAAACATTAATTCAAGATGAAGCCCACTATCAAGCCTTGTACGCCTCTGCAAAAGCAAATAATAGTCAACTTAAGTACGTTGCCAAATTTGACAATGGAAAAGCAAGTGTAGGGTTACAAGAAATTCCAGAAGGACATCCTTTCTATAATTTAGAAGGTAGTGATAATATTGTGATGTTTTATACAGAGCGCTACCCAACAAATCCTATGATCATAAAAGGTGCTGGTGCTGGTGCTGATGTAACAGCATCCGGATTGTTTGCAGATATTATAAGATTAGGTAACGACTAGGACGTTGGACAAAAACGGGTATTAATCATGTTACATAAAAAAAGTTCAAGCTTCTGTTCGAGTGCAGTCGAGAACTATTTAATAGATAAAATGAACGAAATAAAAATATTTTCTCCCGCTACTGTAGCCAATGTGGCTTGTGGTTTCGATGTATTAGGCTTTTGTCTAGATAGCGTTGGAGATGAGATGGTCATTCGTAAAATTGAACAAAAAGGCATCTTTATCTCTCATATTGAAGGTTTCGATTTGCCTTATAAAGCAGCATTAAATGTTGCCGGTGTTTCGGCGCTAGCGATGTATGAGGCCATAGATGTTGATTTTGGTTTTGAAATTGAAATCTACAAGAATATTAAACCAGGTAGTGGTATTGGCAGTAGTGCTGCCAGTGCTGTTGGTAGTGTTTTTGGAATGAATGAACTTATTGGGCGTCCGTTTAATAAGACGCAGCTTACAGAATTTGCTATTAAAGGGGAAGCTTTAGCTAGTAAATGCGAACATGCCGATAATTTGGCTCCTGCCCTGTTTGGTGGATTTACATTAGTAAAAAGTGTAGCTCCACTTAAGATTCTTAATATTCCATCGCCAGAAGATTTATACGCCACAATAATTCATCCTCAAATAGAAATTAAGACTTCAGAATCCAGAGCCATACTACCCTCCAATATACCGCTGAGTCAAGCTATTGAACAGTGGGCTAATTTGGGAAGTTTAGTTCATGGTTTACACACAAATGATTATGAGCTCATCAGTGATTCTTTAAATGATGTGGTTATTGAACCTTATAGAAGTCAATTAATTCCTGAATTTAATGCTGTCAAAGAAGCTGCTTTAACAGCTGGTGCTTTGGGCGTAGGTATTTCAGGCTCCGGTCCTTCAATTTTTTCATTAAGTAAAGGACAAAGTACCGCAGACAATATTAAAGTAGCGATGCAAAATGTATATTCTAAGACAGATATAGATTTTGATATCCATGTTTCTAAAATAAATACCGAAGGTGTTAAAATACTAAAGTAATAACAATGAATTATTTCTCACTTAACCATAAAGCTCCTAACACTACATTCAAAAATGCCGTTATTAAAGGCTTGGCGCCTGATAAAGGCTTATATTTTCCGGAAACGATAACACCATTACCAAAATCGTTTTTTGATAATATTGATAACCTGTCGTATTCAGAAATTGGTTTTGAAGCCATTAAACAGTTTATTGCTCCCGAAATCCCTGAAGATGTTTTAAAAACGATTGTTGAGGAAACTTTGTCTTTTGATTTTCCTGTAGTTAAGCTTAACGAGCATATATCTACTTTAGAATTATTTCACGGACCAACCATGGCATTTAAAGATGTTGGTGCGCGTTTTATGGCACGATGTTTAGGTTATTTTAATATAGATAATGAAGAAGAAGTTACCGTTTTAGTTGCTACGTCTGGTGATACTGGAGGTGCTGTAGCCAATGGGTTTTTAGGCGTAAAAGGAGTAAATGTAGTTATTCTATATCCAAGTGGAAAAGTTAGTGATATTCAGGAAAAACAATTAACGACCTTAGGGCAAAACATAAAAGCGCTAGAAGTGAACGGCACCTTTGATGATTGTCAGGCTATGGTTAAAACAGCCTTTCTTGATGAGTCCTTAACCTCACATATGCAACTTACTTCGGCAAACTCAATTAATGTTGCTCGCTGGTTGCCTCAATTGTTTTATTTTATGTTTGCTTATAAGCAATTGCATAAACAGTATGAAGATATAGTTTTTTCTGTCCCTAGTGGTAATTTTGGCAACGTTTGTGCAGGGATGATGGCGCAACAATTAGGGCTACCCATAAAACATTTTATAGCTTCAAACAACGTAAACAATGTAGTGACTAGATACCTAATCTCTCAGCTATATGAACCAAAACCATCTATTCAGACGATTTCGAATGCCATGGATGTAGGTGCTCCTAGCAATTTCATTCGAATTCAAGAGATTTATAAGAACACGTTTGAATCTCTCAAAGCGAATTTATCTTCTTACAGTTTTACAGATGATGAAACACGAGAGGCCATGCTCGAAATTTACAACAACTACAACTACGTTGCTGATCCGCATGGCGCTGTAGGTTATTTAGGCTGCCAATCGTATTTACAAGAAAACAACAATGCGCATACTGTATTTTTAGAGACCGCACACCCTACTAAATTCTTGGATGTTGTTGAAGATGTTATTAAGGAAGAACAACCTTTACCAGAACAAATTCAAGAGGTTATGGGTAAAGAAAAGGAAGCCACTACAATATCAACCTATGATGATTTAAGGCATTTTTTGTTAGGTAGCTAAGTTTTTCTTCAGTTTATGATGTAAGTCATTTTATTTATGACAGTTCTATGGTTAAGTTTATCCTTGTTTATAAACTAACTACTTTAATGTCTAAATTTATACATTACCTATCTTTTCTGTGTGTTTTCATACTGCCTTTCAGCACTTTAAGTCAAGAAAGTAAAAAGCTGAATTTTAATGCCGATTTTAGATTTCGTGTAGAAGAAGACTGGAATTCTAAACGACCAGATGGTACATATAGAGATAATCGCACAAGGTTACGCTATAGACTCAGAGCTGGGTTTGACTATAAAACAAATGAATGGAGCTCTTTTGGAGCTCGAATAAGAACGGGTTTTCCCAACAAACAACAAGACCCTCAACTTACATTAGGTGATGGTTTTGGTGAATTCAATACTTTACCTATTGGTTTTGAGAAACTTTATTTTAAGGTACAACAAAAAGGGTATGCGTTTTGGTTGGGCAAAAACACCTTCCCTTTTTACAAACAGCATGAATTATTTTGGAGTGACAACGTTTATCCAGAAGGTGTCTTCTTCAAGAAGAAATTTCAGTTTAAAAATGAAAAAATATCCAAATTAGACCTGAATGTTGGTCATTTTATAATTAGAGCAAACGGAACTAGTCTTAATCAAGACAGCTATTTTCAAGGACTACAAGCACATGCTGTACTATTACAATCTAGACTAAACATTTTTTCATCCTTATATTTATTCAGAAATATACCCAATATCCCTGATGGCGGTGAAACCTTTATTTTCGATTACTCCATTTTGAACCTGGGAGCAACCTACGCCCTACTACCCCATAAACATTTAAATTTAGAGTTTGACTATTATTACAATTTTGAGGACTATGGTGCAAACCCCAATATAGAAACCGAATTTAAAAATCAAGTACACGGCATTATATCCGGAATTGCCTATGGGCATTATAGGGAAAAAGGTGATTGGAAATTCAAAGCATCCTATACTTATTTAGAACGCTATGCCGTTGTGGATTTCTTAGCACAAAACGACTGGGCTCGTTGGGATTATTCAGCATTCGATTCACCCGATGGACGTTTAACCAATTTGCAGGGTGTAGAACTTGTTGCTAGTTATCTTTTGGCAAAAAACATGAAACTAACTTTGAAGTATTACAAGGTTAAGCAATTGATTCCATTCGGCTTGACAAAAGAAACTGGTGATAGGATTCGATTAGATTTAGATGTTAGATTCTGATTTTAAAGCCTTCCGATAGTAAAATGAAATATTCTTAAATACCTTGAGATACTATAATTAAAGATCTTCTCAATTGCTTTATCGCGCTTGTTTTAAAGACGAAGCCTTAGGAGCCACCTTCAGAATAAACCAACCCTATGTCGTTTCTTAAAATTGAAAATAGATAAACGACCTATCAAAGCCGCTGTCATAGAATAAAAGCATAAAGAAAATCACAACCGCATAAGCTAGAAATCTAATATATTTAGACTTAAACTTAAACGGCGATCGTTCATCTTTTCTTATGATATACTCATATATAACGAACAAAACAATCAATACGTAATAATCAATCATTCTGTAGCCCATAGGATGTAAGTATTCACTATAGGAGAAATTTTCAAATATTCTTCTTATAAAACCGAAGGCATCGGTTATAGATTCAGACCTAAAGAATATCCTTGAAAATGTAACTATTGCAAAGGTTAATAAGACCTGTCCAATCTCTAAAAAAGAAGGAAATATAGAATGTTCTCCAACAACGGTATTTTTATAGATTGTATTTCTACCTAGTAAAAAAACAGGAATAAATGCTACTGCATGAAATGCCCCCCAAAATATAAAAGTCCAATTTGCGCCATGCCAAAACCCGCTGACTAAAAAAATGATAATTATATTTCTAACAGATTTTAATTTACTCACTCTAGAGCCTCCTAAAGGAATATAGATATAATGCCTAAACCATGTAGACAAAGAAACATGCCATCGCTGCCAGTACTCGGCCACATTCCTTGAGAAGTTGGGGAATTTAAAGTTGGACATCAACTCAATTCCAAAGAGTTTAGCTGTACCAATGGCAATATCAGAATATCCGCTAAAATCTCCATATACCTGAAAGCTAAATAAAACAACGCCTAAAATAAGCGACGAGGCTGGATATGTACTATAATTAGCAAACACGTCATCAACTATAGGCGCTAAGGCATCAGCAATGACTATTTTTTTAAACAAGCCCCAGAGAATTAATTTAAGACCACTAACTGATTGATTGTAACTAAAAGTTCTTTTATTGGTAATCTGAGAAAGTAAATTTGAAGCCCTTTCAATTGGACCTGCAACTAATTGCGGAAAGAAACTTACAAAAGCGGCAAAAGACAGAAAATCTTTAGTGGGCTTTAGTTTCTTATAATAAATATCAAATGAATAAGACATGGTTTGGAAGGTATAAAACGAAATACCTACAGGGAGAATGACTTTAAGGGTCCAAGTGCTTTTTATACTATAGCCCATAACTTCAAACATTTCTATCCAAGATTCAACAAAAAAGTTATAATACTTGAAAAAACCTAGAAGACCAACATTAAAAAGAACACTAACCCATAGCCATTGCTTTCTTTTAGAATGACTACTCTGCTTATCAATTTGCATGCCTACAAAATAATCCACTATTGTACTTAGTAGAATTAAGGATAAAAATCTCCAATCCCACCAGCCATAAAAAATATAACTTGCAACTAATAATAGTATATTCTGAGCAGTATGTTTCTTTTTAAGAATTCCCCAATACAGGACGTAAACCAGAAAGAGAAAAACAAAAAACTCAATTGAATTAAATATCATAAATTAGGTTATTGGTAGGTTAAGGTTTAAATTATTTTTCTTTTTTACGCAAATATGCTAGATTTTATGTTTAGGCTCAAAGTTTATCTATAAAAAGTGCAGTTAAATCCATAAATTACAAGTATAGAAAAAGCTCAAAAAAAAAGAGCCCAAATTGGGCTCTAAATATAACTTAAAAATTTAATTACATATCATTAAAAATAGAATGCATCAAACGTTTTTTATCGTTAATACTTTCTTCTAATGAAATCATTGTTTCTGTTCTATAAACACCCTCAATATCATCTAATAAAAAGATAACCTCCTTAGCATGCTCGGTACTTCTTGCTCTAATTTTACAAAAAATATTAAATTTCCCTGTTGTAATATGGGCTACAGTAACATACGCTATTTCATTGATACGTTCTAACACAAATTTAGTTTGAGACGTGTTGTTTAAATAAACGCCAACATAAGCAATAAACGAGTATCCTAATTTTTTATAATCTAACATTAAGGAAGACCCCTTTATAATACCTGATTCCTCCATCTTTTTAACGCGTACGTGAACAGTACCTGCTGATATTAATAATTTTTTAGCAATATCTGTAAAAGGTATTCTAGTGTTATCGATTAACATATCAAGTATTTGATGATCGATTTCGTCCAATTTAATTTTTCCCATAATAAACTATTCTTAAATAGACGTCAAAATTAATACATTTTCATTAAAAAAACCTCATAATCTATACGCTTTATTTCGATTATAATAAGATTTTCTCATTATTTAATATTACGAAAACGTTTTCGTAACCCTCAGTCAATTCTTCTCCATTTTCTCCAAATACCTCTGCCTCATGCGCTTCAATTTCTTTATGGCCATATAATTCATTAAGACGTCCCATTTCAACTACTTTTGGAATAAATTTTAGTTCTCCATTTTCTAGTTTTTCTTGGTATTGAATACCAATATCTAAAAGTTTATCGTCTACTTTTCCATTTCGTATTATAACATCCAAAAAACACTTGCCATTCTCAGGAATATCAAAATAGTCTTTATAATGACGGCCTGTAACCTCTTGGCTTGAAATATAAAGTAATGATTCTACATACGCTATATAAATCAATTCCCGCGTTATTTCACGTTCGTAATCATTTTTATAATGCCCGGCTTCAAAAAGAATGGTTGGAACATTATTACTTTGAAAGTTGTCTCCAACGCAGTTTAGATTAAAGGCATCATCATAGACCCCTACTTGTTCAGGTATAATAGACTGTAACGCCTTATTCATTTGAGCAATTACCTCCATAGCAATCTTCCTAGTGTTTGTGATTGTACAAGCTTCATCCTGTGCAGGAGCTAGAAAAGACACAGTTGCGGAATTATTAGTTTTTCCGGCGCTAAAAATGGTGCGTTGACCATGTAGATTATAGCAAAAATCAGGATTAAAAGTTTCAAAAATAGATTTTAAAACTTTGCTCTCTGGTTGCGTTAAATTCTGCGCGTCTCTATTTAAATCTACTTGATTCGCGTTTATTCTTGTATACCCTAAAGCACCGTCAGGATTTAAAATTGGAATTATATATAAGGTACACGCTTCTAAAATGTGTTTAACAACAGCTTCAGAATCAGCTAAAGTGTTTAATAAATCAAAAACAGCTTTAGTAGTCGTGGATTCATTACCATGCATTTGGGACCACATGAGTATCCGTTTTTTGCCAGTACCAATTTTCAATCCATAAATAGGATGGTCTAAAACCGAATATCCTATGATGTCAATATCAATATTTTTATTGAATTTTTTCAACAAAGGTTCGATATCCTTGTGCGTAATATATCTTCCATATAAATGCTCTTCTTTGTATTTTAAAAATAAGCGTCGTGTATCATCTATTTGCATACTAATTCATTTAGGTTACAAATGTAAACAATTAGTAATTTACATTTGTAAACACTGAAATCGCTTTAAATGTTTACAACTGTACCCTTATTAAATTTGATATTAGCACATAAACATAACAAAAAACATTAAGAATTTTTAACTATACTTAAAATAAACTATATCAATTAATTAACCATTATATAATTAAGTTTTAGTTTAATTAAATCGTGAGATAATTCAATAAAAACCCAGGTGTTTAAAGCAGATTTGTTACATTTGTAACATGATATAGGGGCGTAACTAATTTACAATGGTAAACACAGAAGATTTCATAAAAAGACTACAGAAAGTGATTGATTATTACGGTGAATCAGCCTCATCATTTGCTGAAAAAATTGGTGTGCAGCGCTCTAGCATTTCTCATATTTTGTCCGGTAGAAACAAACCTAGTTTAGATTTTACACTTAAAGTGCTAACTGCTTTTCCTGATGTTGATTTGTATTGGCTTTTTAATGGCAGAGGAAGTTTTCCTAATTTAAATAATGAAGAACTTATTGAATTAAATCCAGAGCCATCTACCTCTACTTCTAAGGCGCCAGAAAAAGAAATAAACCCACTAGTCAAAAACGATAAATCCATTGAACGTATCGTTATTTTTTATACTGATGGTAGTTTTAAAAACTTTCAGAATTAAAAACTTACTTTTGTTAACTTTTCAATTTAAAATTCTAGTTATGCGTGTTTTCTGTTTTTTACCATTTTTACTATTATTAAACTGCTATGAATCTGCCAGAAATTGCAAAGACTTTAAAACAGGTAAATTCTATAGTGAGGTTAATATTAATGGTGAATCCTCTAGAGCTACATTTGAAAGGACTGAATTGTTGCAGGTTGAACATTATAATAACAAAACGGACTCTTCTAAATTACGGTGGATTAATGAATGTGAAGTTATTTTCAAAACCATAAACCCCAAAAATATGGCCGAAGAAAAAGATATCCACTTAAAGATACTCACTACCACAGATTCTTCATACACCTACGAATACTCATATGTAGGCGAAACCAAAAAACAAAAAGGAATTGCTTATAAAGTCAATTAATTTCAGTTAAAGGGGTATAAAAAATATTCTACTAAATTAAATTTCAACTCTTTATTCTCAGTTATTTCATAAGTTAAAAAGATTTCACCCCAATATTCACCATCTGAAAAGTCAGCTATAATCCATTTGTGATTTAATAATTTCACCGTATTAATCATCATTTTTCGGTCTTCACTAGCGGCATATGGAACTATGGGATGATCGCCCTTTACCTCATTTAATTTATAGAGTTCATCTTTTATGAATGGTATAAGTTCATTAATTTCATAGCCTTGATCTTCAAAATAACTGATGGCATCCTCATTTCTATTAAGGTTAAAATGTGAAACCTCCATTATGTCTTCTTCCAATACAGATACGGAATCTTTGTATTTTACCAACTGCGACTTATACTTACTTAGTTTGTTATCCATATCTTCAAAAACACGCTTCGCATTTACATATTGAAATAGTATCAATAATATTGAAAAAACGAACAAATAGATGAAAATTTTTTGCTTCATAGTTTTGTTTTAAATAGTTATTTGGAGGTTGTCATAAGCCAAAAACACATTTTCAGGAAGTGTTTTCTCAACTTCCTCATGAAATCCTAGCAAATGACTTATATGAGTTAAATATGCGCGCTCTGGATTTACAACACTTATAAATTCAAGGGCTTCTTTTAGGTTAAAATGGGATCGATGTGGCTCAAGCCTTAATGCATTTATAACTAACACCTTAACGCCTTTTAACTTTTTAACCTCTTTATTTTTTAAACTTTTCATGTCGGTTAAATAGGCAAAGTGATTAAATCGATAGCCAAAAACTTGTAATTTGTCATGCAACCCATTTACAGGTAATACGTCTAGATCTTTTAGTTTAAAGGAAGCGTTCTTTAACCTGTTTATATGAACTGATGGTGCGCCAGGGTATTTGTTTTCTTTTTTGAAAATATAATCAAAGCGCTTTTTTAAGGATTTGAGAACACGTTTATGGGCAAATATTGAGATATCACCTTGCCTAAAATAGAAAGGTCTAATGTCATCTAATCCTAAAACATGATCAGAATGTTCATGTGTAAATATAATGCCGTCAATTCTTTTGCAATTAGCACGAAGCATCTGTTGCCTGAAATCGGGACCACAATCAATGACATAAGCGTAATCTTCCCACTCTATTAAAACCGACACGCGTAGCCTTTTGTCCTTAGGATTTTCGCTCAAGCATACAGGATGATCACTCCCAATAATAGGGATTCCTTGTGATGTACCCGTACCAAGAAACGTAATTTTCAAAATTCCGTAATTTTTACTCAAAAGTAAGCTTATTTTTTCGTTTGATATAGTTATTTAATATCTTTACTCCTTAATGAATTTAACCTTTAGCATATGGAAATTACTATAAAAGGAGATAAAGAATTTGATGATATCCCTTCGTTAAAGTCTAAGGCCCTTAAAATAAATTTAAACGAGAATATTTACGGTACGTTTGCCGAAATAGGTGCTGGACAAGAAACTTGTCGTCATTTTTTTAGAGCCGGTGGCGCATCTGGAACTATCGCAAAGGCCATGTCTGCATATGATAAAGACTTTAGTGACGCCATTTATGGTGCTGAGGATGATGGTAGATATGTTACGGAGGCACGATTAAGAAAAATGCTGACTCACGAGATGGATTTAATGGAAAATCGATTGACTCGTGAAAAAAACCCGAACAAAATATTTTTTACATACGCGAATACGGTAGCGACCATTGATTTCGCAAAGCAATTTAAAGGTCATGGCTGGGTTGGCATAAAATACCAAGTAGAATCCAAAGGCGATTATAACGAAATTATTCTGCATGTTCGCTTTAAAGAAACAGATGCCCGTCTTCAACAAGAGACATTAGGTGTTCTCGGAACAAACCTTATTTATGGTGCTTTTTATAAATATAATGAACCTAAAAAATTACTGCGTTATTTATATGATCATTTAGATAATGATCAGGTTGAAATTGATACTATAAATTTTTCAGGACCTGTTTTTAAAAATGTTGATAATCGATTAATGAGTTTACAACTTGTAAAAAACGGTATGACAGATGCTGTAATGTTTGGGCCTGATGGCACAAATGTTTTGCCTGCTAAAGTGTTTTATAAGAAAAACATTTTGGCTCTACGTGGTAGTTTCAGACCGGTTACTAAGGTTAACATGGCTATGTATGAGAAATCATACGATATGTTTATCAAAGAAAATAAAGTTGACGAGAAGAAGACCGTTGTTGTTTTTGAAATCACTTTATCAAATTTAAGAGCAGAAGGGGAAATAGATGAACAAGATTTTATAGATCGCGCAGATTTATTATGCTCTCTTGGGCAATCCGTAATGATTTCTAATTTTCAAGAATATTTTAAGGTCGTTGAATATTTCTCTAATTACACTAAAGCAAGAATGGGTCTAGCTATGGGCGTTAGTAATCTTGTAGATATTTTTGATGAAAAATACTACCGTCATATAAGTGGAGGCATACTTGAAGCCTTTGGGAAGTTATTCTTTAAAGATCTAAAAGTGTACTTATATCCTATGATAGATCCTGGAACAGGAGAGTTAATTACCAGCGAAAACTTAAAAGTTTATCCACGTATGAAAGAGCTTTACAAATTCTTTAAATATAATGGCAAAGTCATAGATATAGAAGGTTATGATGAAAGCATAATGAATATTTTTTCAAGAGAAATATTGCGAATGATAACTACCGGAGAAAGTGGCTGGGAAGAAATGGTACCCGAAGGAACCGCCGAATTAATAAAAGACTACCGTTTGTTTGGTTATACTAGAAAACCGTTAACCTTAAGTCGCATTAGAAAAAAGCATTAAACTTAAATTGAAAAAAAGTGGCCATTGAAAAATGGCCACTTTTTTTACATTAGAATTTGCGCGGCATGATCTTTAGTTTTTACTTTATCAATAACGCGTTCAACAATACCTTTTTCGTCAATTAAAAAAGTTGTTCTATGAATACCATCATATTCTTTTCCCATAAATTTCTTTGGCCCCCACACACCAAATGTATTAATTACAGTCTTGTCTTCATCTGCCAATAGAGGAAATGGGAACTCATATTTATTTTTGAAATTTGATTGACGTTTTTCAGAATCTGCACTTACCCCTAATAATTCGTAACCATTTGTCTGCAAGGTTTCATAATTATCTCTTAAGTTGCAAGCTTCAACAGTACAGCCTGGAGTACTTGCTTTTGGATAGAAAAATACAACTAACTTCTTCCCTATATAATCACTCAAAGAAATGTTATTTCCTTGTTCGTCTTTTGCTGTAAAATTAGGCACAACATCACCTTGTTTTAACGTTTTCATAATCTTAACTTTGATTTTCAACAAAAATACAATTTATGACCAAAAAAGAGAAGGTTCGCTTTGTTATAAATAGCCTAAATAAACTATACCCAGAAATACCGATACCATTAGATCATAAAGATCCTTACACCTTGCTAATTGCCGTACTAATGTCAGCTCAAAGTACAGATGTACGCGTGAATAAAATCACACCTTTGCTATTTGAACAAGCAGACAATCCCTATGACATGGTAAAACTTTCGGTTGAAGATATCAGGGAAATTATAAAGCCTGTGGGGTTATCACCTATGAAAAGCAAAGGCATCCATGGACTGTCTAAAATTTTGATTGAGAAACATAATGGTGTTGTTCCAAAGAGTTTTGAGCTTTTAGAAGAATTACCCGCTGTAGGACATAAAACAGCAAGTGTTGTAATGTCTCAGGCATTTGGTGTACCAGCTTTTCCTGTTGATACCCATATTCATAGATTAATGTACCGTTGGAATTTAAGCAATGGTAAAAATGTAGTGCAAACTGAAAAAGATGCAAAGCGCTTGTTCCCCAAAGAACTTTGGAATGATTTACATCTTCAAATTATTTGGTACGGCAGGGAATATTCCCCTGCTAGAGGTTGGCGTTTAGAAAATGATATAATTACCAAGACTATAGGCAGAAAAACAGTGTTAAGCGCCTACAATAAAATGAAAAAGTCCTAATTTGATAATTAGGACTTAATAAAACTTAATTGAGTAAAGCTTCAAATTTCAATTCATTACAATGCAATACATTTAAAGCCTTTGAATAACTTAAAAGAAAATCAATAGTCTCCTTTTTAGGTTCAAATTGTTCTTCTTTTTGATTAATAGAATTTTCAGAGTAAATTTTTGCCATTTCTTAAATTTAAAGATTAATTCAAATTTATAACGGAACAATTTTTACTTTATTGCATCAATTGGTTAAAACAATATTATGCTTCTCTATAATTTTACGTAAATTAATTAATGCGTAACGCATTCTTCCAAGAGCAGTATTTATGCTTACCCCTGTTCTGTCTGATATTTCTTTAAAACTCATGTCGTTATAAATACGCATCAAAAGCACTTCTCTTTGGTCTTCGGGAAGCTCATCTACTAGCCTTCTCACATCACTCTCAACTTGCTCTTTAATCAAAGATTTTTCTGCGTTTAAACTTGTGTCACTTAACACGGAAAAAATACTGAAATCGCCTGTATTATCAAATTTTGGCATTCTATTATTTTTTCTAAAATAATCTATTACAAGGTTATGTGAAATACGCATAACCCAAGGCAAAAACTTACCTTCTTCATTATAAGCACCGCGCTTAAGTGTGCGTATGACTTTAATAAATGTATCTTGAAATATATCTTCAGCTACATCTCTATCATATACTTTTGCATAAATAAAATTGTATAATTTTTGCTTATGTCTAATAATAAGCAATTCTAAAGCATATTCATCGCCATTGATGTAATTGCTTACTAAAATTGAATCCGAGCTAGGTTGGTATTTCATAATAATTACTTTTAGTTCAAAGAATACAAGGCTTCTTTGTTTGGGGTTACATGATTAAAAGTAATATTATGCTATAGGCGTAGTTTGTTAAATTAATGCTTAATTATGTCAAATATACCAACAATCATTGCTAAAAAACAAAAAAAATAATGTTTATTTTAAATTAATCTTTGAAACGCATCCTATTTCACGGGCTCAAATACTTATAGTATCTTTGCAAAATTATCTCGTATATTGCCTATGACTCCTAGTATTTCAGAAGTAAATCCAAAAGAAAACATCATCATAAAAGGTGCAAAACTTCATAACCTAAAAAATATTGATGTTGTTATTCCTAGAAATAAATTAGTTGTTATAACCGGTCTATCAGGATCGGGAAAATCAAGTTTAGCTTTTGACACCCTATACGCAGAGGGTCAAAGACGCTATGTAGAAAGCTTATCAAGTTATGCACGTCAATTCTTAGGAAGACTCAATAAGCCTAAAGTAGATTATATTAAAGGCATAGCACCGGCCATCGCCATAGAACAAAAGGTAAACTCTACTAACCCCCGATCTACTGTTGGTACTACTACCGAAATTTATGATTATTTAAAACTTTTATTTGCTCGAATTGGCAAAACCTACTCACCTATTTCTGGGTTGGAAGTTAAAAAGAATTCGGTTTCAGATGTTATTAAACATATTAAAACCTTTGCAGAACGGGAAAAACTACTGCTTCTCGCGCCAATACATCTAGAAGATGGACGCTCTATTGAAGACAAACTAAAAGCTTTACAACAGCAAGGTTATGCGCGTATAAAATTGGGTGATAAAGTAATTAGAATTGATGAGTTTACGTCAACATCTACTAAGCAGTCCATATTATTAGTAGTTGATAGAATTATTGTAAAGGACGAAGAAGATTTTTATAATCGACTTGCAGATGCGGTCCAAACCGCCTTTTTCGAAGGTAAAGGCACCTGCATTATTGAAACGTTAAAAGATAACAAGCAACGCATATTTAGCAACAAGTTTGAATTAGACGGCCTCACCTTTTTGGAACCCAATGTTCATTTGTTTAGTTTTAATAATCCCTACGGAGCTTGTCCTGACTGTGAAGGTTACGGTGATGTCATTGGGATTGATGAAAATTTGGTTATTCCAAATACGGGTCTGTCTGTATATGAAAATGCTATTTTTCCATGGCGCGGAGAAAGTATGAGTTGGTACAAAGATCAACTGGTTAATAAGTCATATAAATTTGATTTCCCCATTCATAAGCCATATTTCGAATTAACTGCATCACAAAAGAAATTGATTTGGACTGGTAATGAATATTTTGAGGGACTAAATTCGTTTTTTGCTGAATTAGAATCTAAAGCTTACAAAATACAGAATCGCGTGATGCTATCTAGGTATCGCGGAAAAACAAAATGTCAAACTTGTGATGGTAAACGCCTGAGAGCCGAAGCTAATAATGTCAAAATAGCCAATTCAACCATTACAGATTTGGTAGAAATGCCAATAGATAAATTAGCACACTTTTTTAAGCATCTAGAATTAAATGGTAATGATGCAAAAATTGCTAACCGTTTACTAAAAGAAATCAATAATAGATTATCGTTTTTAACTAATGTAGGTCTTGATTATTTAACACTTAATAGAAAGTCAAATACACTATCGGGTGGGGAAAGTCAAAGAATTAACCTAGCCACGTCTCTTGGGAGTAGCTTAGTGGGATCTATGTATATCTTAGACGAACCGAGCATTGGCCTTCACCCCAAGGATACAGAACGATTAATTTTAGTTTTGAAATCGTTGCGTGACTTGGGTAATACCGTTATAGTTGTTGAACATGATGAAGACATTATGAAAGCAGCAAATAATATTATTGATATAGGCCCAGAGGCTGGCACACTTGGAGGTCATGTAGTTGCTAAAGGTACTTATGATGATATTTTGAAATCTGAATCTTTAACGGCAAAATATTTAAACGAAGACTTAAAAATTGAAGTTCCAAAAACTAGGAGGACTTCAAAATACCACGTTGATATTATTGGAGCCCGAGAGCACAACTTAAAAAACATTGATGTAAGTTTTCCGCTTGGTATGCTTACGGTTATAACAGGTGTTTCAGGCAGTGGCAAAAGTACATTGGTGAAAAAAATACTTTTTCCAGCGCTTCAAAAAAAATTAACTGATTTTGGTGATAAACCAGGTCAGTTTACATCTTTAAATGGTGATTTTTCGAACATTAATCAAATTGAATTTGTTGACCAAAATCCTATTGGTCGTTCTTCCCGATCCAACCCAGTAACTTACATAAAAGCTTATGATGACATACGCGCCTTGTATTCCAAACAAAAACTAAGTGCAATAAGAAACTACCAAGCAAAACATTTCTCATTTAATGTAGATAGCGGACGTTGTGAGACTTGCAAGGGAGAAGGTGAAGTTACAATTGAAATGCAATTTATGGCCGACGTGCATCTAGAATGTGAAACTTGCAAGGGTAAGCGCTTTAAAAAAGAAGTTTTGGAGGTGATGTTTGCAGAAAAGAATATTGATGATATTTTGAATTTCACCATTGATGACGCCATTGCCTTTTTTGATGCCAACGGGCAATCCAAAATCAAGAACAAACTGCAACCACTGCAAGATGTGGGATTAGGCTATGTTACTTTAGGACAGAGTTCTTCCACCCTTTCAGGTGGAGAAGCCCAACGTATTAAATTGGCTTCCTTTTTAGGTAAAGGCAACAATAAGGAAAAATCGCTTTTCATTTTTGATGAACCTACTACTGGGCTACATTTCCATGATATACAAAAGCTTTTAACATCTTTTAATGCTTTAATTGAAAAAGGGCACTCAATCATAGTTGTGGAACATAATTTAGATCTTATAAAATGTGCCGATCATATTATTGATTTAGGTCCTACTGGAGGAGAGCTTGGGGGAAACCTGGTTGCCTCCGGAACGCCTGAAGAATTAGTTCTGGTCAATGAATCTGAAACAGGAAGGTATTTAAAAGAGAAACTATAAGCCCTTTGCTATTTTTTCCTTAATGTCTATTAAAAGCGACTAGAAAAGTTTATAATTCTTTCGCTTGTGCCTATCTAGATTTAGTATGGTATGATTTTTTTTAGACTTATATTTCTAGAAATTTACCTAATAAAACAAAAAGGCTATAGTACCTAATATGATAGCTGCTAGAGGGCTAACTAGTATTAAAAACAAAAATGAAGCCACACTAGCTTTTATAAAACTTCTAAACCATCCTTGCATATAGAATCGCTTTAAGGCTAAAAGTAAGTATATAAATGTAGAAAGCATAATTAAAAAATCTAATGAATCTGGAATATCAAAAAGGAAATTAATCCCAAGTATTATGCTAAATACAGTAAACAAAAAAGAGAAATAGTAAAAACTAAAGACTAAATGATGTGCATAAAGTCCATGTTTGTAATAAAGCAGTTTTAAAATTAAAGCAAATATTGGCAAAAGGACAAACATGGCTATTGGAATGGCATCATAAAACGCCTGAAGTACGCTGCCCCCGCCTCTGGTTTTATATAGTTTAAGGGACTGGGCATAAAAACGTCTTTCTAAAAAACCTGCGTTGGCACTCATTCCAAAATGTTCATATATAACCTTGTTTGGAGCACCTATTGCAATTAATGAATCAATACTTTTATTATAATCAAAATTAAATAAACCATTACTGTTTAAGTTTTCTTTATTCAACAAAGAATCTAATTCCTTTTCTGAAATATCCTGAGGTAAATCATACGTCTTAAGAATATTACCTAATTCAATTAACTCTAAAGAATCCTTATTTATTTCTTTTTGTAATGTGCTTTTAACCACTGAATCATTAACCTCCCTTTTTTCTTGTCCTAAGGCCTTATCTAGTTGAGCATCTACAGTACGAACCTGTTCTCGCTGTATAAAAGAAAACAAAAAGAAAAATACAACTGCAATAAATAAATACATCTGAGCGGGATGTAAATATAACAAGCGCTTTCCTTCAATAAATTTTGCAGCTAAATAACCTGGCCTTAATAATAATGGGAAAAAGCTTTTAAAGAAACGTGCATCAAATGAAAAATAGTTACTTATTGTATTGTAAAACAACACCTTAACTGTCAATTCATCTTTAGCTTGCTGGCCGCAATAAGGGCAAAACTTAAAACTATCTTTAAATAGTTTTTCGCAGTTTTTACAAGCTTCTTTGTTCTTTTTCATCAATTTTCGTTTACAAACATAAAAATACACATATTAAATAATAATTCTTAACAAAACTTTTATAGTATTTATTAGACAATTCAAGTATTCCTTTTAAAGAATGACACAAATTAAAACCTAAACATAAATAGCTTGAGAAATCAATTATTTCGTTTACAAAACTGTGTTTCTTGCTTAAATTTTAACATAAACAACAGAGTTTTCTAGTTTTTTCTGTAATTAATGAAACGCTAGAACCACCAGTATTTACAAAGAAACTAGGCAGTATACCTTGCAAAATCGTATGGGTAATAAAAATTATGGCACGTTGTTTGTTTTTAGGTTAGTGTAACCCTTAAATCTATCCATATGTATATGTCACAAGTCTATCATGAGCAATTACTTATTTCCAAGAGAATTCAAAACAGTTTATTCTACTTAATTTTAAGTTTATTTTTTTTCATAACTACGTTGGCCAATGCGATTAATATTGAAGCGGCTAGTTTTAATAATTCAAATTATACCCAAAATGGAAATTCTTTCATTTTTGTTGAAAACAATATTGAGTTTTCGGTATTTCGTGATGGGCAATTTGATTTTAATATTCTATCTAGCAATGGCAGAATGGACATCACTTATAGTTCTGGAGCCACAAATATTAGCTTTAACACAGGTTATAACTATAGTAATTATGTGCAATATGATGAATACGGCGCTATTATACAAATACAAAATAGTCCAATATATTATGATGATTATGGCCGTATTATTCAGGCAGGAAATACAAACATTTACTATAACAACTACGGTAATATATCTAGAATTGGAGGATTATACGTAAACTATAATCAATACAACCAATTTCTATATTGCTCTGGTTTCATTAATACATATAATCGAGTTTATACATACAAACCTAGGTACAATTACTATTGTATTCCCTCTCCTAGATATACTGTAGTATATCATAAACCCTACAGAAGATACTACTATCCCGTGAGATACACTTACAATAGACGTTTATACAACAATTATAGGCCATATACATCAATTGGTTCTAAACATGGAAAGCATATATACAAAAACAGTAGATACGCTACGGTAAATAGAAGCAAACATAATGTAACCAGTATTAATAGAAATGCAAGTTCAAGAAGGGTAAATAAAAAACACAAAGAAAAGTATGCTTCTAAGGGAAATAGCGTGAAGACCAAAAGGAATAATCAATACGCTAGTATGACTAGAAATAACAGAGCTAAGACTCACAATACTAATATGCGTTCAAACGGTAACCCTAGTACCTTAAAAACATCTGATAATAAGGATTTTAACAGAAATTCGAATACAATGACTTTAAATTCACCCTCAAAAAACAATATTAAAAGACGTGTGGTTAATCAAAATACTCGAGTAAAATACACTAAAAAAGAAAGACCTAACGTTAACCATAATAATATATCAAGTCAAGAACCAAAGCGCTTCAATACTCGTAAATATAATATAGAGACTCGGAGCCCAAAAACTAATAAAACAGCTAGATATAACACAAAAACGAATAGCATTACGAAAAAAAACAAGGTTTCCAATGCTATTAAAAATAAGAAAAACAATTTCACACAAAACAGGAGTAATTCTAATAAAACTATAAAATCTTCTGTTGGAAGACGACAATAAAAATTTTTGGTTGGTTAGTTTGAAAAACCTTGCAATATGTTTGCCTCAAAGCAATCCTGCAGGGTTTTTCTTTTTATAAAGAATTGCTTTTAAACCTGAATATTATTTTAGTTTCAAATATTTTCTAATTTGAACAGATAAATCGGCTGAAAAATTAAAACGATATATTACAAAAACATATAATACACCTAGTAATACAGACTTTAAAGCGATATTGATAATGGGATGAAATGGGAAGTCCCAAAAGTAAAACAAAAGTGTACTAATTAAAACTAAAGTAGCAATGTTTAATGACTGTTTTGTGAATGGGAATATTTTAAATTTACGATAAACAAAGTAAATCTTGATACTATTATAAACAAACACAGCTAGAAAAGTAGCAACTCCTGCCCCATTTATTCCCAGCCAAGGAATAAAAATTATATTCAGCATGACCATTAGAGCAACTAAAACAACGCCCAAAACTAATACCATTCTATAATAATCACTATTAAATAAAATGGCGTTATTACTCCCCAATATGGTATCATATAATTTTGAGAGACTTATTATAAAAACAACAAATAAACCACCACTAAACTCATCAGGGATAATACGATACAACTGATTGATATTAAGAATAATGAGTAAAAAAATAAAACCTCCAACAATAAACAAGTTTAAAGAACTGCGTTTATACAAATCTTCTAAAGCATCGAAATTCTTTTCATTTAAAAATTTCGCGGATAAGGGCATTAATATTTGGTGCATAGATCGCTGCGGGACCGCGATGACCGTAGCTATAAAAATAGCAACATTATAATAAGCAATTTGTTCTATATCAATATAATAACCCAACATGACTTTATCAACGTCTAATAATACTGTAGCTATAGAACCTGCAATAATTATTAAAAATGAGTACTTTAATATACTTCCTATATTGTTTATTTTTTTAAACGTTATTACAGGGAACTTAATACTAAAAGCATAAAATTTCATCACTAAAGTTCTTAGTGCATAAACCACAACAAGTCCAGTCATAAACTGCTCAACATCAATAAGTTTTAAGTAGAGTAAAAACAACAGTATCATTGCACCCACTCTATGAAAAACTTCCTTCATAAAATTACCAAATACTGTTTGCATTTGCACTTTGGCCCATGCAAAAAGCACCTCAAAATAAGCGAGTGCTATTGCAATACATATGGTATGCCATAAATACCCTTTGATAATTTCATTTTCCTTAGATAGAAACCCAACAATCACATCATAGCTTAAGTATGTTAAGATAATTATTGGAATAATAATAAGCATGGGTAAAAATAACACCAATGTTAAAAAGCTGTTCAGAGACACCCTAGTTTTAAATGAAGAATAGAATTTTATTAAAGTATTATGCATTCCAAATGCCATGAGCGGCATAACAACATAAGCTAAGGACAGCATATACCCTACCATCCCATAGTATTTGTCACTCAAAAATTCGGTATAAAGAAATAAGGTGTTAATCGCTCCAATAAAAAAACCTAAATACGTAGAAACAATATTTTTAAAGGATTGCGTAGCAACTACTCCCATTTAAAGTAATTTTGATAGTGAATGTGTTAATGACTTTCTATGGTATTTTTGTAATCCTATTGGGTAAGTTTCCAATTCATCATTTTTAAACGCCTTATAATGTTCTAAGATAATGCTTTTTAATGATTCGTAATCGTCATAATAGAAGTGGTTTCCTGTATTGGTTTCCTTGATGATTTTTTCAACATCCGTATCCTTTGGACCTATAGAAATTATAGGTCTTCCTGAAACCATATATTCAAATAATTTACCTGGAATTATTGACTTCGTTTCTTCTGAATCAATTTCAATTAACAACAATAATTGCGACTTTTTTTGATACATTATAGATTGATTATGTGAAACATATCCTATATCATCAAAATAATCACTCAAATTTAAATCTCTTAACGACTCAAGTATATTTTCTCCAACAACACCAACAAATCTGATCTGTAAATCTTTGGCAAATTCATGATTTTCTTTTACCAATTCACTTAAAGCCTTCCATAAATTCATAGGATTCCGCTTTGATAAAAGGGAGCCTATGTGAGCTATAGTGAATTTCTTATCCTTTTCAAAATCAATAACTGGCTCATCATCATAACCATTTGTAATTACCTCGATAGGTCTATTGGTTATTTTTCTGAATTCACTTTTAGTGTTGTTACTTGTAACAAGTAGTTGATCTGCCGAATTCAACACGCAATTCTCAAGTTTTTTGTGCTTCCTTTCAGCGTTTTTTGTTATTCTTAATTGTTTATGATATCCTATGCTAGTCCAAGGGTCTCTAAAATCAGCAAGCCATCGTAATCCTCTTTTTTCTTTAAGTCTTAAGCCTATGAGATGAACGCTATGCGGAGGACCTGTAGTAATGAGCGTATCAATTTTTTCTTTTTCTATAATTTCTAAAAGAACATTTGCAGACGGTTTAACCCAACTTATACGCGCATCTGGAATAAAGAAATTACCTCTTATAAAAAGCATAAACTTTTCAATAAAAGATTGCTTTTTCTCTTCTGAAATCACTCCCTTGCTCATGGTTTGCGATGATTTCTTAGAAAGGATACCAGCTACTCTATAAGGTTCTTTTATAGGGTATTTAATAATAGTTATATCATCTGAAACTTCAGATTTCAAACTGTTATCTATTAACGGATAATTGGGGTTTTCAGGAATAAAAACAATAGGTTCAACGTTGAATTCTGGTAAATACTTAACAAACTTTAACCATCGTTGAACTCCAGGCCCACCTGCTGGAGGCCAATAATATGTAATGATGAGAACTTTTTTCTTATTCATCTTTTAATTCCTGCGAAAACAATAATCTCTCCTCCTAAATATTTATGTGAATCAGCACCTATAAATAAGATTTATGTATTCACTTTTTTTTATACTCATAAAATACACCAACAAATAAAAGCAACACAAACAAAATAGAACTTGCTAAAGTAATCTTACTTCCAGTTTTAACAACATCTGGCTCAAATTTAAATTCAATAATGTGATTTCCTGCAGGCACAGGCATGCCTCTCAAAATATAATTCACTCTAATATGTTCAACTTGTTTACCGTCAATAAATGTTTTCCAACCATGACCATAATATATTTCAGAAAACACGGCAAAACCATCTTGAGAGTTTGTTGTGTTATACTTTAAATAGTTGGGGGTAACTTGTTCTAATTCAATTTTTGACAGGGAATCTACAGCATAGTTAGTCTTTAACTCCTTAAACATATTAAGCTTTGGCTGATTTGAAAAAATGGCCTTTTGTTTTGTATCTAAACTATCTATAGCTAATATCTCTTCATTAGCGGAATTAACTTTTACTAACTGTTTTACAAACCAAGCATTACCATTAACTTCATCATTCTCATAAGGAAATGCTTTTCCCTCTTCATCTTGAGCAACAATATATTTTGTATTTAGCATACTAAGTATATTGATGTTATTCTGTGTTAAATAAAAATCATAAACCTCACTATACCTTCGCAATTCGGCAGCATTATAGCCATTTAGCGAATTATGGTAATATGAAGGCTTAGATGGCCCTGACACCAAATCATAAACCCTGTAATGCGATTTGTCTTGTAATATATACTTATCAACCTCATTAGCTTGAAATGGTTTACTCATTTTGATACCCGAAACAAAATCGTCATTATTCACATAACGTTTATCCACTCCAATCAAATCAAACAGTATTAGAATAAAAAAACCTGCAATCACCCAATCCCTTTTTAATTTCTCTTTTAAAAACATAAAAACGATTCCAGCAGAAAGGGAAACTAAAATTAATGAACGTATTGTGTCTTCAGTAAATATTGTTTTTCTATCTGATTTTAAGGCGTCAATATAATCCTGTCCGTAATTTTGGCGATAATACCCATCATTAAGTCCAATAAAATCAAATAAAGATGATTTAAAGAATAAAAAGATCAACGCTAAACCAGCAGTAATTCCAATTGCATATTTAAGTGCTACAAGTTTTCGTTCTTTATTTTCAGAATCCTTAAATAGCTTGACTAAACCAAATACTGCCAATGCTGGTATACATAATTCCAATATTACCTGAATAGAACTCACTGCCCTAAACTTATTATACAAAGGCACATAGTCAATAAAGAAGTCTGTTAAAAAAGCAAATGGTTGATTTTTGCCATAAGACAATAACAAGGATAATATAGTGCCTCCAACGAGCCACCATTTCAATCGTCCTTTTACTAAAAACAATGCAAAAACGAACAAAAACAAAACCACGGCTCCTACATAAGCTGGAGCTTCAACAATAGGCTGATCTCCCCAATAGGTTGGTGCTCGTTTAGCTTCTTGCGCTGCTTGTGTTGTTGTTGCACCAAGCTTCCTTAGTGCTTCGTAGGTCGCAGAATCTTTGCCAACATCTTCACTATTACCACCGCCCATAAAACGTGGAATATATAAATTGAAGGTTTCAATTATGCCATAACTAAATTGTGTAATATAGGCTTTGTCCAAGCCAGAAGTAACCTCTTTTGTCGAACCATCGGCGTTTATTGTTAATTCACTCTTACCGCGCTTACTTTCTTTTACATACTCATTGGTTGCTAATATATTAGAAGCATTCAACGCAATAGATAATACTACAGCTGTAATTAATACACCTATAGATTTAAAATAATGAGGAAGCTCTTGTTTTCTGTAAGCATCTATCAAATAAGCAATACCCAATACCATGACTAGTAGGAGCAAATAATAGGTCATCTGAAAATGATTTGAAACTAATTCCAAGCCCATTGCAACCGTGGTTAGTAAAAAACCGCCAATATATTTCTTCTGAAAAACCAAAATGATTCCACTTAAAACTAAAGGCATATATGCTATGGCATGCGCTTTACTGTTGTGACCTACCCCAAGAATGATAATTAAATACGTGGAGAACCCAAAAGCTAAAGCTCCTAATGCGGCTAGTTTGAAATCAACTTTTAAAACCAAAAGGAACACATAAAAACTCAACAAATAGAGAAACAAATAGTCTGCTGGTCTTGGTAAAAACCGAAGTGCCAAATCCAATTTTTTAATATAGTTATGGGGATATCTTGCTCCTAATTGATATGTTGGCATTCCGCCAAAAGCACTATTGGTCCAATATGTTTCTTCGCCAGTATCAGCTTTAAAGTCTTTTTGCTGCTTACTCATGCCAATATATTGCACGATATCATTTTGAAATATAGCTTTACCTTTTAAAACTGGACTGAAATAAGCTAATGATATGATTATAAACCCCAAAATAACAAGACTATGAGGTACTAACTTTTTAAAAGGAAATGACATGAAAATGAATTAAAAAATGGTTTTGGAAATTAATCAATTTCTTCGAAATCAACGTAATCCCCGACGTCTTTATTTGAAGTTTTTGTTTTAGGAACTTTATCAATAATTACTTCTCCTTCTTTTCGCGAAGTTTCTTGTTTAGGTCCTTTCTGAAATTGTCCGAATTGACCACCAAAACGTTGCTCTGCTTTTTTAGCAACATATTTTAAAAAAAAAGGCATAAAAAGACGGGCCAGAATTTTAAATCCAAAATAAATTAAAAGGATAATAAGTATCATCTTCACAAGACCCGTTGCAGATGCATATTGTAACATAACTGTAATTTTAAAACAAAAATACAATTCTCCATACTTAAAAAACATTCTATACTAATAAAAAAAGTATAAAATATCTATATTTGACAACCTTTAAAACGCACTTTTGACTGTCATCCCTATGAACTTTTTAAAATCAACATTTTTTATTTTATTGTGTTTAACAAGTATTCATGGATTTTGTCAATATACTGATGTTATAAACTCCAATCGCCCAGGAGCTTCAAGAAGTGCTTTTTCAGTAGGTACTAATGTTGCTCAGATAGAAATTGGGCCATATTTTGTAAAAGAGAAAAGAACGCCTGCTGCGGCGTATGAGGTTTCTGGATTTGGGATTGATTTTGCAGCGCGCTATGGCTTTTTATTGGAAGAATTAGAATTTAATGTAGAAGGAACCTATCAAAATGACTCAAAAACATTCACTTCCAATATTTCGACTGATAGTAAGCGTGCGAATTTTAAATTTTTAGCATTTGGTCTAAAATATTTAGTTTACGATCCAAATAAAAATGCAGAAGAAGAGAAACCAGATTTATATAGCTGGAAAGCAAATAGAAAGTTTAAATGGAATTCATTAATCCCTGCCGTATCTGCATATCTTGGTGGTAATTTTGACACAGAATCTAACCCATATACAGCACCAGGAATTGAAGGTTTCAGTCCAAAAATAATGATTGCCACACAAAACAATTTTAATGGTGGCTGGGTGTTTGTTATGAATTTAATCATGGACCGCATAGGTACTAACCAGTCTGATTTCTCATATATACTAACTTTAACCCGATCACTAAGTCCAGAATGGGTTATCTTTGGGGAAACTCAGGGCATTCAAAGTGATTTTTATGCGGATAATTTATTTCGATTTGGTGGCGCCTATTTAATGAAAAAGGATTTTCAATTAGACACAGCCATCACCTTTAACACAAAGGATACGCCATCAGTTTTCAACATAAGTTTTGGTGCATCATATAGATTAGATTTTCATAAGGACAAAGACAAAAGTGACGACATAAATAACGGTGATTCTGTCGAAGAAGAAGCCAGAAGACAAAAAAACAAAGAAGGTCGAAAAAGGAGATTAAAGGACGATTTAAAAACTACGGATCCAGTTGAAAAAGGAAAAAAACGAGAAATAGATTTTGACGACGATTAATAATTCAAAATCTTTAATATGATATGGTAACACTAAAAGAAGTACAGACTAAAAAGGAATTAAAAGATTTTGTAAAATTTCCCTTCAAAATATATAAGGATTGTAAGCAATGGACTCCGCCTATTATAAGCGAAGAAATAGAGTCTTTTAATAAGCAAGAAAACCCTGTTTTTAAAAACGCCGATGCCAGGTTGTTTCTTTGTTTCAGAGATAATGAAATTGTTGGTAGAATTGCGGCTATTATTAATTGGGTAGAAGTTAAAGAACAGAAAATAAAAAAAATGCGCTTTGGTTGGTGTGATTTTATTGATGATTTAGAGGTATCACAAGCCCTTTTTGACACAGTTCAAGACATTGGAAAGAAACATGATTTAGAATTTGTTGAAGGTCCGGTTGGATTCTCTAATTTGGATAAGGTAGGTGTTGTAACTGAAGGTTTTGATACCATCGCTCTTATGGTTACTTGGTATAATCACCCCTATTACGCTAAACATTATGAAGCTTCTGGGTTTAAAATTGAAAAGGAATATGTAGAAACTAAAATTCCTTTTACTAACATCAATAAGGATGTTTTCTATAAAGTTCAGGATCTAATAAAAAGACGATACAAACTTCGAGCAATTAATTTTACAAAAACCTCTGAAGTTATGCCTTATGTAGATGAAATGTTTGAGCTTTTTAATATAAGTTATGCGTCGCTCCCTTCATTCGTTCCTGTAAGTGATGAACAAATTGCATACTTTAAGAAAAAATTCATCAGTTTTGTTAACCCGGAATATATCAAATTTGTTGTTGACAGTCAGAATGCTTTAATAGGATTTGCTATTGTTATGCCTTCTTTTGCCAAGGCCTTACAAAAAGCAAAAGGAAAGTTATTTCCGTTTGGATTCACACATATTTTACATGCTAAGAAATATGGCAAGGATGCAGTGTTCTACTTAATTGGGGTACGTCCGGATTATCAAAATAAAGGTGTTCATTCAATAATTTTTAATGAGTATCACGAACTATTTATTAAAAAAGGCATTAAAATGTGCTATAGAACACCAGAACTTGAAAATAATGAGGCTGCCCGAAAAATATGGAGACACTTTACTTCTGAAACCTATCGAAAAAGAAAAACGTTCAAGAAAAATATTAAATAAAAAAATCCGATTCAAAATTGAATCGGATTTTTAGTTTTATATATAATATCACTTACAGCCTACTCTCCCATTGCAGCCATTACCGCTGCTGATAATCTTTTGTAGGTTCCATTGTGTAATCGCTCTCTTATCTTATCAAAAGCATTAAGTGTTTCTGTTACGTCTTCTAATGTATGCGTTGCTGTTGGAATAAGTCTTAATAGTATCATACCCCTTGGAATTACTGGGTAAACCACAATAGAACAAAATATTCCATAATTTTCACGTAAGTCCTTAACTAAAGCCATTGCCTCAGGGATACTTCCTTTTAAATAAACCGGAGTTACACAACTTTGTGTTGTACCAATATCAAAACCTCTCTCTTTTAAACCTGATTGTAATGCATTCACATTCTCCCATAGTTTATTCTTAAGTTCAGGCATAGTTCTTAACATATCCAAACGCTTAAGCGCACCTTCCACCAATTGCATCTGTAAGGACTTGGCAAACATTTGAGATCGTAAATTATATTTTAAATAATCTATAATTTCTTGATCTGCAGCAATAAACGCACCTGTACTTGCTAATGATTTTGCAAACGTTGCAAAATACACATCAATATCTTCTTGAACCCCTTGTTCCTCACCAGCACCGGCACCTGTTGCACCTAAAGTTCCAAATCCATGAGCATCATCAACAAATAATCTGAATTTGAATTTTTTCTTTAGCTCAACAATCTCCTTCAAACGCCCTTGCTCTCCTCGCATTCCAAAAACACCTTCAGAAATAACAAGTATTCCTCCGCCTGTTTGTTCAGCCATTTTAGTTGCACGCTCCAAATTCTTTTCTAAACTAACAACATCGTTATGCTTATAAGTAAAACGTTTACCCATGTGTAAGCGCACACCATCAATAATACATGCATGAGCATCAACATCATAAACAATGATATCATCTTTAGCTACAAGTGCATCAATAGTTGAAACCATGCCTTGATAGCCAAAGTTTAAAAGGTATGCTGCTTCTTTGTTAACAAAAGAGGCTAGCTCGTTTTGCAATTTTTCATGTAAGTCTGTATGACCAGACATCATTCTAGCTCCCATAGGATAAGCTGAACCATATTTCGCAGCTGCTTCAGCATCTACTTTTCGAACTTCAGGATGATTTGCCAACCCTAAGTAATCATTGATACTCCAAGTGATAACTTCCTTACCTTGAAATTTCATGCGATTTGAAATTTCACCTTCTAATTTAGGAAATACAAAATAACCTTCTGCCTGAGAAGCCCATTTTCCTAAAGGTCCTTTATCTCTGTAAATTTTATCAAATAAATCTTTCATTTATACTAAATCTTATTGCTCTTAATTTAAAGACATCTATTGAAGCATACAATCATTTTCAAGTAACATTATCAGAGGTTTGAAAAATATTAGAAGCCCAAAGTTAATTGCTGCAAAATTAATTATTTATCTGTTCTGAGCATAATTTTTGGCCCTCAATTATTAATAAAATAAAAAAAGAGATTAAATCTTACCGTATAAGCAAAACTTAATCTCTTTCTAAAAATATGATTTATATTATTTTATATACTGAATTGTTTCAGCTGAAGCTTCATTGATACTATCAAAAAATCCTTGATCTTCCATCCATTTATCGCTGTAAACCTTACTCATATATCTTGCGCCATGATCTGGATAAATAACTACAACAAGGTCATTCTCTTTAAAACGCTCTTGCTCACTTAATTGCAACAAGGCTTGCGTTGCAGCACCTGAAGTATAGCCTACAAACATACCTTCTGTGCGTGCTATATGACGTGCAGTATGCGCACTATCCTCATCTGTTACTTTTACAAATTCATCTATTAAATCAAAATCTGTTGCCCCAGGAATTAAGTTTTTACCTAATCCTTCTATTCTATAAGGATAGATTTCTTTTTCATCAAACTCTCTCGTTTCATGATATTTCTTAATCACGGAACCAAAAGCATCAACACCAATAATATTGATATTAGGATTTTGTTCTTTTAAATATTTCGCCGTACCAGAAATGGTTCCTCCCGTACCACTACAAGCCACCAAATGAGTAATTTTACCTTCGGTTTGCTTCCAAATTTCAGGACCTGTAGATTTATAATGTGCATCAATATTTAATTGATTAAAATATTGATTAATATAAACGGATCCTTTTATTTCTGAATGCAAACGCTTAGCAACCTCATAGTACGACCTCGGATCATCTGCACTAACATGAGCAGGACAAACATAAACCTTTGCCCCCATGGTTTTTAGCATATCAATCTTGTCTGGAGACGATTTTGAACTTACTGCTAAAACACATTCATAACCCTTAATTATACTTACCATCGCCAAACTAAACCCAGTGTTACCCGATGTCGTTTCTATTATTGTGTCACCTGGAGAAAGAATACCTTGCGCCTCGGCTTGTTCTATAATATGCAATGCGATTCTATCTTTTGAGGAATGTCCTGGATTGAAAGATTCTAATTTTGCATAAAAATTACCTTTCAACTTAGAAGCTATTTTATTAAGTTTAACAAGCGGAGTATTGCCTACTAAATCTAACAAATTATCAAATACTTGATTATCTTGTTTCATAAAAGCTTTTTTAAACCATTATGCATATAAAAACATAATGATGCTTAAAACCGCACAAAAATAAAACTTTTTTTTTTATTGACCATGAATTCCTTCTAAATCTAACAAAAAGGCATATTCCATAGCCACTTCTTTTAAACTTTCAAAACGTCCTGAAGCCCCACCATGACCGGAGTCCATATCTGTATGCAACATTAATATACTATTACCAGACTTAAGGGTTCTTAATTTAGCAACCCACTTGGCTGGTTCCCAATACTGCACCTGTGAATCATGTAGCCCTGTAGTTACCAGCATATGAGGGTATTCTTGAGATTTCACATTATCATATGGCGAATAGGATTTCATATAATTATAAAAATCTTCATTATTAGGGTTTCCCCATTCATCATACTCCCCTGTGGTTAATGGAATTGTATCATCCAACATAGTGGTTACCACATCAACAAAAGGTACAGCTGCAAGTACACCATGATATAATTCTGGATTCATATTAATTACTGCTCCTATTAATAGGCCTCCAGCAGAGCCTCCATAGGCATATAAATGTTTATTAGAAGTATAGTTTTGTTCAATCAAGTATTTAGAGCAATCAATAAAATCAGTAAACGTGTTTTTTTTCGTTAATAATTTTCCATCTTCATACCAAGCTCTTCCAAGATATTCTCCGCCTCTAACATGGGCTATAGCATATATAAAACCTCTATCTAATAAGCTCAATCTTATACTTGAAAATGAAGGATCTATTGTAGAACCGTAAGAGCCATAAGCATACTGTAGCACAGGGTTTGATCCATCAAGTTTAAGCCCTTTTTTATAAACTAAAGAAATAGGCACTTTAACACCATCTCGTGCTTCTGCCCAAACTCGTTTTGACTCGTAGTTTTCCTTTTTAAATGTTCCTCCTAATACAGCCTGTTCCTTCTTTATTTGAGTTTTTTTAGTTTTAAAATTGTATTCCCTAATTGAACTTGGAGCGGTTAGACTATTATATCCATAACGCAAATCATCACTATTAAAGTCCGGATTATTGCCTATATAAGCAGTATAAGTTTCTGAATTAAATGGTAAGTAGTAATCTTCTGCTCCATTCCAACTTATTATGCGTAAATTATTAAGCCCGTTTTCCCTTTCATTAACCACTAAATAATCATTAAAAATCTCAATATCCTCAATTAAAACAGAATCTCTATGTGGAATAACATCTTTCCAATTTGTTTTATCAGTCCCATCTTCACTGGTTTTAGATATCTTAAAATTGGTAGCATTATCTACATTAGAAATTATATAAAAATTATCACCGTAATGTGCTATATTGTATTCCAAACCACTGGTTCGTTTTTGAAAAACTTTAAATGCATTATCTGGAGTATCCGCATTTAGAATTTGATATTCTGAAGTCAAGGTGCTTGAAGCCCCAATTACAATATACTTTTTAGACTTTGTTTTATAAACAAACGTATTAAATGTTTCATCTTCTTCATGATACACTTCAACATCTTCAACACAGTTTGTATTCAGTTTATGTTTAAATATTTTATGAGCTCTCAGTGTAACTTCATCCTTTATGGAATAAAACAATGTTTTATTATCATTGGCCCATGTAGCACTGCCTGTTGTATTCAGTATTTCATCTGAATACACTTCTCCTGTTACTAAATTTTTAATACGAATAGTATACTGCCTTCTACTTACAGTATCAACAGAATATGCTACTAAACTATTGTCTGGACTAATTGATATACCACCTAGATTAAAATAGGAATAATCTTTAGCCATTTCATTACAATCAAATAAAATTTCATCTTTAGCATCGATATACTCCTTTCTGCGTAAATAAATAGGGTAATCCTTACCTAATTCATATTTGGTTACGTACCAATAACCATTGAGTTTATAAGGTACTGTGGAATCATCTTCCTTTATCCTCCCCTTCATTTCCTCAAACAATTGTTTTTGAATGTCTTCAGTATGTTTTAACTGGTCCTTAGTATATGCATTTTCTTCATTTAAATATTCTATAACTTCTTGATTATCTCTGTCATTTAGCCAATAATAATTATCCGTTCTAACATCATTATGGATTATTAATTCTTTTGAAATTTTCTTAGCTAAAGGTGCTTTTACATCGCTCATTTCAAGATTCATTGATTTATCATTTTTACAAGAAACGGCAAAAATAAAACTAAAGCAGGTAATAGCTATTGTCTTTATCATCTTTTCTATGTAAATAATATTTAATTTAAATGATATTGTAATAAATTTGCGAAGTACAATCCTTTAAAAATACACAAAATGTTTGGAGATATGATGGGCATGATGAATAAACTCAAAGACGCTCAAAAAAAAGTGGAAGAAACTAAAAAACGTTTAGACACCGTTTTAATTGATGAATCTAGCAATGATGGATCTTTAAAAGTAACACTTACTGCAAATAGAACTATTAAATCTATTAGCATTGATGATACCTTGCTTGAAGATAAAGAACAGCTTGAAGATTATTTAATTCTTACTTTAAATAAAGCTATAGAAAAAGCCACGGGAATTAACGAAGCAGAATTAGCTGCCGTTGCCAAAGAAGGCATGCCAAATATTCCGGGGATGGATATGTTTAAGTAAACTATTTTTATAATAGCACATAGATACTACGCTATCAATTTTAACTTTTTACAACATTTAATTGAGGTAATTCAGGGCTAATACTTCGTATAAAATGCTAATATTCACCGATTAAAAAATACGATTCCCTTTTTTAACAATTAAAATATGTCTTTCATCTAAAAAAAACAAAGGGCGCTTAACAACCTAATAGTTTTGTTGTACTAATTTTAACAATATTACTATTATGAAAAAAGCATCCAAACTACTATTATTATTAATGCTATTTATTTCATTTTCTTCTTGCCAGACAGAACCTGTTGCAGGCGAAGTTGCAATAGATGAAGTCACTTTAGAAGAAATTGAAGCCGCCTTAGAAGATGAAATACTAATTTCAGATGGCGAAGAAGATCTAACTTTGGAATTTGATTCTGAGAGTGAAATATTAGTTACAAGCCTAGCTAGTACAGGAAAATATTCTAGTAAAAAAAGTGTTTCTTGTATTCCTGACATTGAAGGATTAGCAATAAATCTTCCTGATGTAATAAGTGCAAAAACGAATAAAAAACCTGGTGTAAATTCTTATTTTTCATTAGAAATTTTAGACAGTAATCTTGCCGGTATAGACATACCAGCTTGGTGCGTAGATCAAGATTTAAGTCTTGGTGTTGAAGGTCCGTTTGATTTTGAAGTGTATTCTAGTTATGAAGAACTGCCCGAAGGAAAATTTGAACATCCTGAAAATTTTGATTTAGTTAACTGGGTTTTAAATCAGTCATTTATTGGTCAAGAAAGCCCAAATGGAGGTGTTTACGCGTTTGGTCATATACAATGGGCTATTTGGGATTTAGTGGATGATTCGGTTTGTCAAGATTGTTTGTATCTTACTGATCCAACAGGAGAATGGAAGTCTAACCCAGACAATATACGTTTAGCCCAAGAGATAGCTCAAAAAGCAAGGGACTATGGTCAAGATTTTATTCCTCAATGCGGTCAACAAATAGGCGTTATTCTTGTTCCTGATGGCAAGCAATCCATTATAATTACTCAAGAGGTACAACCTAAAGAAGAAGAGTGTGTTACATGTAAGGAAGGCGTAAAAGATTTAACTCTTAAATTTGATTGGTGCAAATCTAAAAGAATCAAAATTTATCAAAAGAAGGAAAACACATGTCGTGGAATAAAAATATTTGACAAAAAATTAGAATCAGGAGAAGAATTCACAATTAATGGAGCTAATGGAGATGGATCATTTGGAAAGTACATATACATCTTTATTGGTAAATGGTATTACACAAAGATCAAAACTAATTGTGATATAAAAATCGGTCCAGGCTATACTAGAGGCGTTTTTGAAGTAATAGAAGGCCATAATATAGATGACAGTGAACTTTGTGAATATATAAAGCCAGAATTTAACAAATGTTACAGACACTGGGGATGTAAACACTACGCAAAATGTAAATACAAAAAGTATTAATTTAGTGTAAATTTAAATGATACAATTATAACAGTATTAGCTGTATAGTATCTTGAAAAGGATAATAAAAGGAGTAGAAACTAGAAAGTTTCTACTCCTTTTTTATTTAAAATAAAAGACACTTCATTTTAATCGGGGTAATTATATAAATAATTATTGCAATTTGACCACCGATAAGGCTTTAAATACAATAGGCAATGGGTCTTTTATTATGAAACTTATTGGAGAATACTTGAATATATATTTTAGGTTAAAAATAAAAAAGGGGTTCTTCTTAAATCGCTTAGCCAATCCTTCTAAACTCAAATATGACATAGGTATTATTTGTTGACTTCCTGGCTTCTGACCTAACGAGGAAAGACAATATAAATATGGAAAGTTGACACCTGCAATTGAGGAAGCATCAGTACCTAACCAAAACCTAGTATTTATTTCAAGAATTTTAAAAACATTATTTTTTTCATCAAATCTCAAGTCTACATTGGCTATGCCCGACCAGTTTAAGCTTCTCATAAGATTTCTTGTAAGCTCAATAAGATCTTGATTTTCTATAAAGTCAAAACCAATTTGAGGTGTTAAATGACCTTTTCTAAAAACTGTTGCCTTTTGAATTGAATGAGCTATCAATTCGCCATCTTTGCAAAGAACATTACAACAAAGATCATATCCTACAATATACTCTTGTATAATAGTATCGCACTTAAAGTTATTAGCCTTAAAATAATTTATTAACTCTTCATGAGTTTTAACTATTGCTATCCCCTCGCCACCACCATAATCTTCAACTGGTTTTATTATCACCGGAAAAGATAGATTAACAACAATAGGTAAATGCGACTGATTAACAATTAAACTATCGGGACATAGAATATTATGCTTTTTTAAGTGAAGGAATAGAAAGCCCTTATTTCCAGCTATACTAAAATTTTTAAGGCTTGGTAAGTCACATAGCTTATCGGGATATTTAAGCTTATTTCTGTTTTTTAAAAGCGCTTTTATTCCATTGTAATATATCGGCAATACAATATCTATTTGATGTCTTTCAACTTCTGAATTAATATGAGCAATCCAATCTTCAGTGGTTGTTTCTGGATAGTAGATGTATTTTTTAATAAACCTTGAATATTTCATGTAGCCCTTTTTCTTAGAAGAAATCACATAAATATCCACTCCTTTTTCTAAAGACAAACAATTAACAACATATAATAAAACATGAGTTTCTCCATCTGGAATTAATACCGAAATATTTTTTAAGTTCTTAGCCATCACCAATTAAATCTTCCACCAATTATTATATTAAACCAATTATTTCTATCATTTTATGATGCATGCTACCAATAGAATTTATTAAGAGTTATAATGCGATAGTTACCAATGCCAATTATAATTATATGAAATTTTATTATGCGAGTTTTTTAGTAAATTCAATTTCATTAACGACATCAATTAATTCAAAAAATATAATAAAAGTAAATATTTCTTTCTTCAATAATATGATGTAATCGAGCATTTCCTTTGGCACAATCATCGAATCTAAAAGATGTGCTGTATTGAATTAATTACTTATTTGAAGAATAAAAAAACAAAATGTTTTATTAAAAACTAAACCTTAATAAACCTTTGATTTGGACATATAGTATTACTGAATAAATATAATAATATTACCACTAATAATCGTCTAAAAACAACATTTAGTCGACAAAAAAGCATGATTATTTCAATACATATAAGTGTTACCGTTCAAAAATTAATAAAACATGAATTTTTACGCCTTGAATTGATTCAGGAATATTTTTAAAATTCAAGTTATTTTCAATTAAATCACGCAACATTTATTATATTGATGAAATTATTTCAATCAACTTATTATGCATGCTATCAGTATAATTCATATGGGTTACCATACGTAGCTTACCCCCACCCATACTAATGATATGAATATTTTCTTTTGCAAGTTTTTGAGTAAATTCATATTCATTAATAGAACCTACTAATTCAAAAATAATAATATTAGTTTCTATTTCTTCAACAGTTTTGATACTATGCAAATTATTCAATACATCACCTATTTCTCTAGCTTTCAAGTGGTCTTCATGCAGCCTTTTAACGTTATGTTCTAATGCGTACAAACCAGCTGCAGCCAAATAACCTGCTTGCCTCATGTTACCCCCAAAAATCTTTCTTATCCTAATAGCCTTTTGCATTATTTCTGAGTTTCCGGTAAGAACAGAACCAACAGGACAACCTAAGCCTTTACTAAGACAAACAGAAATGGTGTCAAAGGCATCACCATATTGCTCAGTAGTTTCATTTTTTGCAACCAAAGCATGCCACAGTCTGGCTCCATCTAAATGAAACCCTAGTCTATTTTCATCACAAACCCTTTTTATTTTTAAAATCTCATTAAAATCCCAACAAGCTCCACCTCCTTTATTGGTTGTGTTTTCTAGCTCTATTAAACTTGTATTACTATAATAATAGGCATCTGGATTAATCGCTTCTAAAACTTGACCTGCATTAAACATACCTCTTTTTCCATCAATTAATTTGCAAGAAACGCCACTATTGAAAGAAGCTCCTCCAGATTCATAATTGTATATATGGGCATACTTGTCACAAATAACTTGATCCCCAGGATTTGTATGTAGTTTTAAAGCAGTTTGGTTAGCCATAGTGCCACTAGGAAAAAATAGGGCCGATTCTTTATTAAACATTTTGGCAACCTTAAGTTCTAATGCGTTCACAGTGGGATCCTCTCTAAAAACGTCATCACCAACTTTAGCTTGCATCATAGCTTCCAACATAGCTTTTGTTGGTTTTGTTACGGTGTCACTTCTAAGATCTATAACCATATTTATTATTAGTATTTGCGTTTTTGATTATAAATAAGATAAATTATTGGAGATAATTAGAATACAACTAATGAATTAATAAGTATAAATTTAGACTTCATTCGATAATATTTTAACACAATCAATGAAAGTGTAATGATCTTTTTCTAACCTTTGGATTATAACTAAATATTAATTATTTCTAAGGTCTCAGATAATTCCTTAATTCTATATTTTGGTAAATACTCTAAAGGTAAATCAAAATTTTGTTGATGTATATTGAATCCTTTATCCATTAGGCATATGGTTGTCCATCCTAACTTATTTGGACTAATAAAATCTTTTTTTACATTGTCAGCAATATAGTAATAGTGCCCGTCACCATACGTTTTTTCAAAATGTAAATAATTATCTACATTTGGTTTCTCACTACCAAACTCCTCTGAAACAATGATTTCATTAAACCATTTATTAAGACCTAGAGCTTCAATTTTATTTCTTTGTTGGACACTTCTACCGTCGGTTAATAATCCCAAAGGAATGTTTAAAGCATGTATTTTTTTTATGCACTCAAGCGTTTCTTCAGCAACTGTAATCTTAGGTTGGTGGTTTCTATATGATAATAACAAATCAGTAATACTTAAGTCTGATTTGTTTTTTTCTAAAACATCCTTAAATACATTGCCTCCTTTAGAATAAATATCCAACATGTTATTAAACACTTCATTAACATCTGAATCATCGGCTATATTGAAAGCTATTTCTTTGTATGCAGATTTTAAATAGTCAATTTCGGAATAGAGGGTATCGTCTAAGTCAAAAACTACAGTTTTTTTATTCTTCATAGTTATGTACTAAAACCTCATTATCATACCTAAGCATTAATAAGTTTTCTTTCCAGCTATTGCAAAAATTAATTTCTTTATTATAAATATACTCTTCAATAACCCATTTGGTGTAATTTCCGCCAGCTAAATAGGACAATGGGTAACCTCCACCAAATCTTGGATTTATTTCAATTCCAAAAAGGTCATTTGTTTTAATATTCATGAAAATCTGAACCGTTATACATCCTCTTGCACCGTCAATTTGTGCAAAATTAGATTTAAGAAATTCATTTATCTTATTTCTTTTAGTTATCCCTTTGCTTACCTCACCTCCTCTAACTTCAATACGCTTTCTTGGAATAACACATTTGAGTATTCCTTTTTTCGAATAATACAAATCACAAGTATATTCATCATGAAAATCATGATCTAAATACTCAAAAAAACACAAAGATTCATTTTCAAAAAAATAGTTAATAATATCCTTTTGTTTTTTGACAATATAGTTATCGATGCTATTGCTTCCTCTTAAAGGCTTAATGAAAAATGGTAACTTATAGTTGTCCTTCTCGTATACCTTTGGAGTAGCCAAATTGTGATTATTAAAAAATTCAGCCGTTTTAATCTTATCCTCTCCTATTTTGATAAAAGATTCATCTGATACAACAATTGTAATACCATTTTGCAAAAACAAGTCTCTGTTCTTTGCAAACAAATCAAGCTCTGTATCTAATGTTGGAATTATTAGCACTATTTCATGCTTCTTACACTTCTTTAATAAATCGTCTATATAATCCTTATCTGAAAAGCAAAGCGTCCTAAAAAAAGAGTCTGCAATTTGTACCGCAGAGGATAAAAATGGTTCTGAATCACAAGCATATACTTTAGAAGAAGCATCAATTTTACTAAGTTCTTTTTGAAAAGATTTCACCAACGAAACTCTTCGACCTGCAGACGATATTAAAATGTTTTTCATTTATTATTTAATTACTTCTTCTAATTATATCTCCTTAAATTTAGTTAGAACGCAATATAGGATTCAATAGTTTAAATACTAAAGAATATAAAAACCTATTATTGAAAATCTTAACACAAATATAATAATGTAATCCCTTATATCTATCACCCAAAAAACTATTAAGGGGGTATGCACCAATTTCTTTCATATTGCAAAATACTGAATTCATTTGGTCTTTTTTAATATGTGAGAATAACATTCTATAAAGCATAAAAAAAACAAATGACTGTTGTCTAGATTTTACAAACTTTAAGCATTTTATATTTGATTTATTACTTTCAAGTTTATCAATAATTGGCTTAAAAGTTTTTGCGGCGTTTTCATTATCAAAAATAACCTTTAAAAAATGTTCTCTATCCCTATTTGTCATAGCTGAACCTGGAGCTTTTACATGTCTATGTGCATCAATTGGCAAATGAGCCATGCAATTCGCTCCTAAAAATATATTTATGGTAAAAATAGCATCTTCCATCCATCTACCCTTAATAAATCTTAGTCTTAATTTGCTTACCAGTTCCTTTTTAATTATATACCACCAAACTTCATTGGCATATCCATATTCACCAATGTAATCTTCACCGCTCATTACTTTAGAAATAATTAAATCTTCATTCTTACTAGTAGAATTATACATTTTTGAACTAATCGTACTTTTAGAATTAAAGGTTAGTATATCTAATGAATTTTCGTAACATTTATTTAAAATTTCTCCCAAAATATTGGCTGCCAAATAATCATCCGGATCAATAAAATAAATATATTCCCCTTTTGCTAAATCAAGACCAGTATTTCTCGCACATCCTACTCCAGCATTTTTTTGTGAATGAATATGAATATTTTTATTTTTATCGAGGTAATTTCTTGCAATTAAAACACTATTATCTTTTGAGCCATCATCTATTATAAGGATTTCATATTCATCACCTCTAAGATTTTGATTTAATAAACTGTCCAAACAATATGCAATATATTTTTCAACATTATAAACTGGAATAATAATACTTAATTTCAATTCTTTATATCTTTTTTAAAACACCAATCCAAATAAAAATATCTTTATGGGTCAATATTTGCTATTAAAAATTCTTTTCGAAAGTAATTCTATTCGATTTAGGATATAAATATACTCGTTGATTTGTAAAAATTTCACCTTTAAGATCAAATTATTTTAAAGTGTAAAGTGTACAGTGTAATAATCTCAGACTTTTCTAAATAACTAAATTTCATTTCACTAGTTTATTTGATTACATTGAATAAAAGTCAAACATTCTTATCTTATTATCATTGCCATAAAATAGTTTTATTTTAATCACACTTAACACCCGTGATAGCAACTTATTTCTAATAAATAATTCTAGACTAGCAATAAAAACAAACAACCTCAAGTTTATATCTAAAGACCTATCTATCTAAGGACTAAAATAGCAAAGGAAATGTACACAAAATATGCTTTTTATTAAAATTGATAATAAAATAGTTAAAATTCTATAAATATTCGATGAAATACGTGTTTTGTCTTATACATTATTGTGATGAAAATATTGCAAAAAAAGTAACAGATTGGGTTATGATAAGAGTTCAGCCATGCCTATTTGAATTAAGGATCTTAATTTAATATAAATGTCTAGACTTATGGCAAGATTATATCACAAGGTTTTGTTTAATACAAGTGCAAGTTTGAAATAATTCTACTATCGACTTATGTATTTATGCCAAAAATGAATAAAATTATTTAATAACTCCTTTAAATACTTTGTTTCGTATTGGCAACAAAACATTTAAAAACCTTTGTTTATTAATAATACTACATAAAAACCTTAAAAAGAGCGTGTTATACTCTTTTCCTGTCAAATGGTTTAACGGATATGCACCTACCTCTTTTAAAGACGCAATTGCATCATTAATTGAACTAGCGCTTCTGTTAGTTTTAATCATGTTAATTATAGCTGAAAAAGTAAAAACATCTCTCCTAAAAAGCAAATTAGAAATCAATATTTTATCCTCCTTATTTCTAACTTCAATTTCATTAATAAATCTACTATACTTGTTAATCATAACCAATCTATTATCTATTAATAAATTGCGTTTATCAATGTCTTTGTTTCTAGAAATAGATTTAGGTGACTGATAGTATTTATGAAAAACAATAGGTAAAAATATCATTTTTTTAGTTGACCATAATAATTTTAAGGTAAATAGCACGTCGGCGTTAAACCTATCATTATCAAATGTTATATTTTGATTAATAAGAAAAGAACGTTTTACAAAATACCACCATATTTCATGATTTAAATTTCTTCTTCTTACCAAAAACTCTTTTCCAGATATAAGCTCTGGGCTCTCCAAGGTTTCCTCATTTCTTTTCCATTCAAATCTTTTAATTAAAGTAGTTCCTGAAGATTGAAATCCTAATAATTCCACATTATTTTCAATCATGCAATTTAACAAAGTCCCTAATGAGTTATTGGCTATATAATCATCAGCGTCTATAAAATAAATATAATCCCCTTTTGCCAATTTAATTAGTCGATTCCTCACAACGTATACACCAACATTATTTTCAGAGTAATACTTTATATTGGGATATTTTTTTTTATACTCCAAAATTATGTTTCCGGTATTATCAGTAGAACCGTCATTCATAATAACTATCTCATAGTCATCCATTAGGATATCTTGACTTATTAATGTATCCAGACAATGCGCAATATAATCTTCGCCATTAAAAACTGGAATCAATACACTTAATTTCATATGATATGGGCTCTACCTAACAAAGGAAAATACATGATTTAAATACTGTAATCCTGTCTAATTAAACAAAAATTATTTCTTAAGTGGGCGTAAAAATATATATATTATTCTGTAGTAGGGATATAAAAGATGAAAAAAGGTGAATTTCACATTAATTAATATGTTTTTTTATTTTTCCGAGAAAATATCATATAAAAAACTATTTGTTTTAAAAATTAAAAAAATAATAGCCCTTTATTTTTAATTAAATATTCATAATCAAAATGTACAGAGCTATATAATTTTAATATTGCAATACATATTCTAGCTCAGTGCGTAACGCTTTTTAGTTAAAATTTAAAAGCTAATATTTTAATAGTAATAACATAATAATCCTATTTTTGTTTAAAACCTAAAAGAAATGATAACATCAGATCAAATTAAAGATCTCAACACCCGCCTCGACAAACTTAGGCACTATCTTTGACATAGATGCCAAGCTCATAGAAATACAAAACGAAGAAGAACAAACTTTCGACCCTAATTTCTGGAATGACTCCAAAGAGGCAGAACTTATAATGAAATCCCTTCGTGTAAAGAAAAAGTGGATTCAAGATTTTAAAGAAGCCAAAACGCTCGTTGAAGACCTCGAAGTTATTTATGAGTTTTTCAAAGAAGAAGAGGCCAGTATAGAAGATGTTGAAAACCGCTTTGAGAAAGCCTTGAACTTATTAGAGGATATTGAATTTAGAAATATGCTTTCTGAAGACGGAGATAGTCTAAGTGCCGTACTTCAAATAACGGCTGGTGCTGGAGGTACAGAAAGTTGTGACTGGGCAAACATGTTAATGCGCATGTATTTAATGTATGCTGAAAAAAGTGGGTTCAAGGTTAAAGAACTAAACTTCCAGGAAGGCGATGTTGCAGGTATCAAAACAGTAACTTTAGAAATTGAGGGCGATTTTGCGTTCGGTTGGTTAAAAGGTGAAAACGGTGTACACCGATTAGTCCGTATTTCGCCATTTGATAGCAATGCCAAACGTCATACAAGTTTTGCTTCTGTTTATGTCTACCCTCTTGTAGATGATTCTATTGAAATAGAAATTAACCCTGCTGATATAGAAATTACAACAGCTCGTTCTAGCGGAGCTGGTGGACAAAATGTAAATAAAGTAGAGACAAAAGTTCAGTTATTGCATAAACCTTCCGGAATTCAAATTCAATGTTCTGAAACGCGTTCACAGCATGATAATCGATCTAGAGCTATGCAAATGCTTAAATCACAGTTGTATGAAATTGAGCTACAAAAGCAGTTGGCTCAACGTGATGATATAGAAGCAGGAAAAATGAAAATTGAATGGGGTAGTCAAATACGTAATTATGTGATGCATCCTTACAAATTGGTTAAAGATGTAAGAACAAGTCATGAAACGGGGAATGTTGATGCCGTCATGGATGGAAATATCAATGATTTCCTAAAGGCATATTTAATGATGATGGGGCAAAAAGTAGAAGAAGACAATCAGTTATGAATAAAATAGATACCATAATATTTGATCTTGGTGGTGTTCTAATCGATTGGAATCCTGAATATGTTTTTTTAGATGTATTTGATGGTAACCGAAAAAAAATGCAATGGTTTTTTGACAACATTTGTACAAGTGATTGGAACGAAAACCAAGATGCTGGTCACCCATTGGCAAAAGCAACCGAAGAGCGGATGGCACTTTTTCCAGAATACAAAAAAGAAATTGAAATGTTTTATGGCAGATGGGTGGAAATGCTGGGAGGAGCTATTACTGGGACTGTAAGTATTCTTAAAGCACTTATAGATTCAAAAAACTATAAGGTGGTTGCTCTAACAAATTGGAGTGCAGAGACCTTCCCCATTGCACAAGAGAAATTTGAATTTTTGCAATGGTTTGAGGGTATTATTGTTTCGGGGGAAGAAAAAACTAGAAAACCTTTTGATGACATCTATAAATTAACCCTTGAACGTTTTCAAATAAAAGCCGAAAATGCCATTTTTATAGATGATAATTTAAGAAATATTGAGGCTGCGAATGCACTTGGAATACATGGGATTCAATTTAAATCGCCAGCAGATTTAAAACAACGACTAAAAAATTATAATATTATACTGTAATGATACAAATATATCACAACAACCGCTGTAGTAAATCGCGCAGTGGATTACAAATACTTGAAGAATCTGGTAAAAATTTTGAAATTGTTAAATATCTTGAAAATATACCAACATTTGATGAACTAAAAACCTTAATAGATCAACTGGGGATGCCCCCTATTGATTTAATTAGAAAAAATGAGGCTGTTTGGAAAAGTGATTACAAGGGTAAAGACTTATCAGATAGTGACATTATTGAGGCTATGATTAAAAACCCTAAATTAATTGAACGTCCAATTGTAATTAATGCTAACAAGGCTGTGATTGGAAGGCCCCCGGAAAAAATTCTTGATATTATTTAAACATATGAAATAAAAAAGGAAGCCTTGAGCTTCCTTTTCTATTTATATTAATTATATCGCTTAACGTTTAGCTTTTTTTTCTTCTCTTATTTCTTTTAATCTTTCAATTAAAGATCCTCCAATCCAATAAGGGATTACAAAGGTTAATAAAAAAATCATCAACCAAAATCCAATTGTTAAAATGGTTAAGAATGCTAAAAAGCCTAAATATTGATCAAAATCAAACATAATAATAAGTGTCGGTTATAAAACTGGCACAAAGATAATGTAAAGGCATTTCTTATACAATATCAAATTAAATTTTATTAACAGAATTATGAACTAGTCCAAATTGGGTTGAGGCGTCAGTCGCAAATAAGGTTTTACTTCTTTAAAACCTTTAGGAAATATTGCAGGAATATCTTTAGTTGCAATAGCTGGCACAACTACGACATCTTCACCATTATTCCAATTTGCTGGTGTCGCCACTTTATGATAAGCCGTAAGTTGTAACGAATCAATAACACGTAATAACTCATCAAAATTTCTTCCGGTAGAAGCTGGATACGTAATAATAAGCTTAACTTTTTTATCATTTCCAATTACGAAAACCGAACGTACCGTAAGTTTACTGTCAGCATTCGGGTGTATCATATCATATAATTCAGATACTTTTCTGTCCTCGTCGGCAATAATAGGAAAATTAACTTCGGTATGCTGCGTCTCATTAATATCATCAATCCATCCTTTGTGAGACTCTAAACCATCAACACTTAATGCCACAACCTTTACGTTCCGTTTATCAAATTCGGCCTTATACTTCGCAACAGTACCTAATTCAGTGGTACAAACGGGCGTGTAATCAGCCGGGTGTGAGAATAAAATCCCCCAACCATCGCCTAGCCACTCATGAAAATCAATTGTGCCCTCTGTAGTATTCGCTGTAAAATTTGGAGCAACATCTCCTAATCTAATCGTTGCCATAATATTCTATTTTATTTTGATTATACTTTATTTTATTTCCTACTAAATTAATAGATTTTAGCCCATACTAAGACATAATAAAAGTTATATAAATGTTAAAAAGATGTTCTAAAAACTAACAAAAATCATATCTAAAAAGCCTATAAAAATCTTACCTTAGCCCTTCAAAATTTAATTATTACTTAAGATGAGTTACAGAATAGAGAAAGATACCATGGGCGAGGTTAAAGTACCTGCTGATAAACTATGGGGAGCACAAACTGAACGTTCAAGAAATAATTTTAAAATTGGTGCTCCGGCATCTATGCCTTTAGAAATTGTTTATGGTTTTGCTTATTTAAAAAAAGCAGCAGCATTTACAAATTGTGAACTAGGTGTTTTAACTTCTGAAAAACGTGATTTGATAGGTCAAGTATGTGATGAGATTTTAGAAGGTAAACATGATGACCAATTTCCGTTGGTTATTTGGCAAACAGGGTCAGGAACTCAAAGCAACATGAATGTGAATGAGGTTGTAGCCAATAGAGCGCATCAATTGGCAGGAAAAATAATTGGGGAAGGTGAAAAGACCATCCAACCTAATGACGATGTTAATAAATCACAATCATCTAATGACACTTTCCCTACTGGGATGCATATCGCTGCTTATAAAAAAATAGTAGAAACCACTATTCCTGGGGTTAAACAATTACGAAATACATTAGAAAGTAAATCCAAAGCATTTAAAAACGTCGTAAAAATTGGACGTACACATCTCATGGATGCCACACCTTTAACGCTTGGTCAAGAGCTTTCAGGATATGTAGCCCAATTAGATCATGGTTTAAATGCCTTAGAGAATACATTATCGCACTTGAGCGAATTAGCACTGGGAGGTACGGCAGTTGGTACTGGATTAAATACACCTCAAGGGTATAGTGAACTTGTTGCTGAATATATTGCCAAGTTTACTGAATTACCCTTCATCACTGCTCCAAACAAATTTGAAGCCTTAGCAGCTCATGATGCTCTTGTTGAAACACATGGTGCATTAAAACAATTGGCTGTATCCTTAAATAAAATTGCAAACGACATTAGAATGATGGCTTCTGGACCACGTTCGGGTATTGGTGAAATAATTATTCCTGCTAATGAACCAGGAAGTTCTATTATGCCTGGAAAGGTTAACCCAACACAGTGTGAGGCTATGACGATGGTTTGTGCGCAAGTTATGGGTAATGATGTAGCTGTATCTGTTGGCGGTTTACAGGGGCACTATGAACTCAATGTTTTTAAACCTGTTATGGCTGCTAATGTGTTACAGTCGGCTCAATTAATTGGAGATGCCTGTGTAAGTTTTGACCTTAACTGTGCCGTTGGTATAGAACCAAATCATGATGTTATTACAAAGCTTTTAAATAATTCTTTAATGCTTGTTACTGCGTTAAATACAAAAATAGGTTATTATAAAGCTGCAGAAATAGCTAATACGGCCCATGAAAATGGTACGACATTAAAAGAAGAAGCTGTGCGTTTAGGTTACGTTACTGCTGAAGATTATGATGCCTGGGTTAAACCTGAGGATATGGTAGGTAGTCTAAAATAGACTATGAATCCAAATATATTACACAAAAAAAACAGGTAATAAATTACCTGTTTTTTTGGTTGGTTAGCTATTAACCTTTTAATTCAAAAAGGAGTATAACTCAAATATATGATACAAGCTGTTATAGGTTGTTAACATTTGTTAACACATCGACAGAATGTACTAAATATTCGTTTTATGACTCATATTCCTTGTCTGTTTTTATTTTTTTTCTAATTCTACTTAATTGCACAGGTGTAATACTTAAATATGAAGCTATTTGGTATTGAGGAATTAACTTTTCAATCTTAGGAATCTTTTTTGTTAAATTCAAATAGCGCTCTGTAGCATTCATAGATATCAATTCTAATTGGCGTTCTTCATATTTAATAAAAACATGTTCTAAAACACGATTATATAAATTACTAACATGAATATCATTCTCACATAAGTCCATAAAAGATTGAAAGTCTATTTCATAAACTTTGCAATTCGTTAAGGCTTCATAAACTAATTTTGATGGTTTCTTTTCAATCAAGCCAGTAAATGCACCAACAAAGCTAAACGGCATGAAAAAATTCTTATTATGCTCTTTTCCCGTTTCAGAACCCAAATAGGCACGCATCACGCCTGATATTAACATGTAAATTTTTGTAGGAACTTCATTGGGTTGCCCAATAATGGCTCCTGTATCAAGCTTTCTAAATTTTGATATATTAGACAGTTTGGTAAAGGTTTCTTCCGATATATCTAAAAATGACTTTAAAAAAACTAAGTTTTGATTCATAGGGCTTATGTTTACTGCGTTGTCGTTGAATCTTAACATTTACTGTACGCCATGCACATAAAATAAAGGATGGCCAGTACCACCTAAAATAATAACTTATTAACCACTAATTATAAATTTAACCATGATTTACAAATAAACTTGTTAAGGTGCTGCTTTTGAAATGTTTTTGCTAGAGAAATGAAAAAAAAAAATTGTGCCGCTTTGATAATGGATATTACCTTTTCAAAATAGAAAACCCCAAACTAGATAGTTTGAGGTTAGAATTTCTATAGGTGTTTAGATTTATTTTAAAGTAAACTCAGATGTCGATACTAAATCTTTTTCATTAAATACGTTCACAATATAACGTCCTTTTTCAAACTTAGTCCCGTCATTAGCAACAAATTCACAAATATTTAAATTCGCATTTTCATAATTAAATTTACTAATAATACTATAGTTTAAAGTTTTTTCACCAAATGCAACCTGCTCATTTAAACCTAATGTATTGTTTTTAGGATCTATAACTTGAACGTATAATTCTTGATCTCCCGCTTGTACCAACGTGTTTTTAGCAACAGTAAAACAAATTCTTACTTTATCTGTTCTTCCTGCCCTTTCTGTTGGTATTACTTTACCAGAAGTTCTTTCAATTACACCTGATCCTTTTAAATCAACTGTATTTAAAATAGAAGCATTTTCTACTACTTCTGCCAACGCATTATTTTGTACTAATAATGAATCTGTAAATATTGTGCGCTCTTCTAAACGTACACGTGTACTATCTAAAGAAGTAGCTAAATACGAATTTTCAACACGCAATGAGTCATTTTGAGCCAATAATACATCCATTTCCTTTTGTAATGAAGCATACTTTTGTTTGTATCTCCATAAACTCTTAACATTATTTTCAGAGATTTTTAAAGAATCAATTAAACCTTGAATACGGCCTCTAGCCTCAATTAAATCATTGTTAGCAACTTCATTCTCGTTAATAGCTTCATCATATTGCTTAGCCATAGAGTTTAAATCATTCATTACTAATTCTTTTTGTTCCTTCAATTCATTCATGGCTTTTTTATTGCCACTATATAAATTCATAGTGTAAAATCCTGTTCCTAAAAACAAAACTATTGCAATTCCTAATGCCACTTTTAAACCCGTACTATTTTTACTGTTTTCCATAATAAGTTGTTTTGATTCTTTTAAAGTTTAATATTTAATCTGCACTTTTAATTATTATTTTAAATATGCCATAAACAAATAATGATATATTTTAATAAACCATAATTCATTTATGATAATGGAAGGACTCATTTTATTTATCGATGTTGTTAAAACAAAATTTTAAAATAAACGCTTTTGTCAATCCAAATTTGGTGAACATGTGCAAACGTTAACCAGCATTTCGATTATATACGCACAACTTAAAAGTTTGGATGTCCTTTATCTTATATTAGGTCTAACCCTAAACAATATTATTCTTCAAACATCAGTAATTCAACATTTTAAAGCGCTAATAGAGCTATGATTAAAGTTTAAAAAATTTTAGAATTAGAGTAATGTTCAATGAAATAATTATTATTATAGTTGGAAATAGTATACAAGGGGGAGTAATAGAATTAGGTTAAGTATTAGCAAAAGTGATTAATGTCATAAGTCTTGAAGGTGTCACATTTTAGAGCTAAAGAACGCCTCAATAATTAATATATATTTTATCACAAAGTAGCTACTTCTATTCTTATGACGCTTCTCTTATTTAGCTAATCAATTCAAAAAATAACAGGTATTTATTTTTGACTTAAATTAATATTTTTATATTTACATAAGTACTTATATAAACACATATTTAAAGTGGATGCATTAAGAGTTTATGGTGAATTAGGTTTAGGTTCTAGATTAAAACGAATGAGTGACTACCTCATGAAGGAAACTCAAATAGTCTATGATTATTTCAGTATAGATTTTGACCCTTACCTTTTTCCTATTTTTAAAACTATATCTGACAAAAAAGGCATCACTAATTCTGAAATCGGGAATGCACTGCAATTTTCACAACCTGCCATCACTCAAGCTTTGCATAAACTAAATGCTAAAGGACTTATTCTATACAAAAACGATAAACTAGATAAACGCAGAAAACATATTCTTTTATCTAAAAAAGGTAAGTCTTCTATTAAAATCCTTAAGCCCATATGGATGTGTATAGAAGAAATATTAAAAGAATATACCGATGAACCTTCATCTTCTCTAATAGAGCATTTAAACAAATTTGAAAACAAATTAAATTCAAGCCGTTTTAGCCAGAGGGTGATAGAAAAAATAAAATTAGAAACAAATTATGGCCTTCGAATCATATCTTATGATAATAAATATGCAAAGGACTTTTACAATTTAAACATCGAATGGTTGAACTCTTTCTTCCATGTTGAAGCCTATGACGAAGAAGTGCTAAGTAAACCTCAAGAATATATTATTAATAAAGGCGGACATATTTTTTTTGCAATTCTGAATAATCAAATTGTTGGTACAGTAGCGTTAATGCCTATAGGTAACAAAGGGATATTTGAACTCACTAAAATGGCAGTAACCCCAAAAGAAAGAGGTAAAAAAATAGGACAGCAAATAATACAATATTGTATTGATTATGCAAAAAGCATGGGCTTACCTAAATTGGTGTTATACTCAAATAAGACATTAGAAAATGCCGTTTATTTATATCGTAAATATGGGTTTATGGAGGTGCCTATTGAATTAGATAGTCCATATCTTAGGAGTGATATTAAAATGGAATTGTTACTTTAATAAATATTAGTCTAGCAATTTATGAATTAGTGCATATTGTAATAAAACAATTGTTCTGGTGTCATATATTTCACCTTTGTGCAACATGGAAACAACGTCATCAAAATTCAACTCTAATACTTCAATATCTTCCTGTTCAACATCCAATCCGCCGCCATCACTCACCTTCATGTCATCACTGTATTCGCCGATAAAGAAATGCATTTTTTCTGTCAATACCCCTGGAGAAGAATAGGCTTCATATACCTTTTTCACTTCCTTAATTCTATAACCTACTTCCTCTTCAGTTTCCCTTATAATACAAGCCTCAGGATCATCTTTATCAAGCATTCCTGCACAAATTTCTATTAAAAAGCCATCTTCATTATCACTCATATAAGTTGGCATTCTGAATTGTTTAGTCAGAATTATCGTTTTTTTTGTTTTATTATATAGTAAAACACCTGCCCCATCTCCACGATTATAAACTTCTCGCATTTGATTGACCCACGTACCATTGGACATTAAATAATTGAAATTCAATTTTTTCAGAACATAATAATTATCTGAAAGCAAGGTACTTTTTATGTCTTTTACTCTGTTATTACTCATCAAAAGATATTTAAGGTTAAAAAATAAATATAGTTTTAATTTTTGAAAGTACTCAATATTACAACCGTGTTATTTGTATACTATAATACTTACGTTATTAACATTTAAATGTGTAGAACTATAAGTTCTAAATAAAAATATTTTGCCTAAATTTTATTACATTTGATTAGCTATTAAACCAATTAAATATTCATGTTGCTTAATTCAATACTTACTAAGTTACTTTCATTCCCCCTTATAAATCAGTCCTCTGTGGTAACTGTTTTAATTGTGGTTGTTGTTTTCTTTGGGATTTTGCTAATCCTTGGTGTATTAAAATCGTATAAACTAAAAAAAGACAATGAGCGCATAAATGAAATGGATACAAAAATGCCTGATGAGAGCGAGTACAAAGACTTTACTGATGGGCATATGTACGGTGGTAATCAATAAAAACTAGATTACCCGTTTTTTTAGACTTTATTCTAAACAAGAAAGAAATACCATATAAAATAAAAAACGCTCACTAAAAAGTGAGCGTTTTTTATTGGTTTTTTATCTAACTAATTTTCGATATTTTATGCGCTTAGGCATCAGATCACCGCCAAGACGCTTTTTCTTGTTTTCTTCATAATCTGAGAAACTACCTTCAAAGAAATATACTTGAGAATCACCTTCAAAAGCCAAAATGTGCGTGCAAATTCTATCTAAAAACCATCGGTCGTGACTAATCACTACAGCACAACCAGCAAAGTTCTCTAAACCTTCTTCTAATGCTCTTAATGTATTCACGTCAAGGTCATTTGTTGGCTCATCTAAAAGTAACACATTCCCTTCTTCCTTCAAGGTCATGGCTAAATGCAGGCGGTTACGTTCACCACCGGAAAGTAAACTTACCTTTTTATTTTGCTCACTACCGGAAAAATTGAAACGACTTAAATAGGCTCTTGAGTTCACTTGCTTACCTCCCATCATAATCAATTCCTGCTCATCACTAAAATTTTGCCAGATGGTTTTCTCAGGATCTATATTTGAATGCTTTTGATCAACATAAGCCAATTTAGCTGTTTCACCAACAACAAACTCCCCTTTGTCAGGCGTCTCTTCGCCCATAATCATTCTAAAAATAGTAGTTTTACCAGCACCATTAGGTCCAATAATCCCCACAATTCCTGCTTGCGGAAGATTAAAATTTAAATCGTCATAAAGCAATTTATCATCATATCCTTTCGCCACACTTTTAGCTTCAATTACATTTGTACCAAGACGAGGTCCATTTGGTATATATATTTCAAGTTTTTCATCAAGTTGTTTTTGGTCTTGACTCATTAACTTATCGTAGTTCTTTAAACGTGCCTTTTGTTTAGATTGTCGGCCCTTTGCACCTTGACGAACCCATTCTAACTCCCGCTCTAAAGTCTTCTGCCGTTTAGAGGCAGCTTTACCTTCCTGAGCCATGCGCTTAGATTTTTGATCTAACCAAGACGAATAATTACCTTTCCACGGTATCCCTTCTCCTCTATCTAATTCTAAAACCCAACCAGCAACATTATCTAAAAAGTATCTATCGTGAGTTACCGCTATTACCGTACCTTTATATTGCGCCAAATGATGTTCTAACCAATGAACAGACTCAGCATCAAGATGGTTGGTAGGCTCATCTAATAATAATACATCAGGTTCCTTTAACAATAAACGGCATAAGGCTACTCGCCTCTTTTCACCACCAGAAAGAACAGCTATTTTTTTATCACCATCTGGAGTACGCAAAGCATCCATGGCTATTTCTAATTTTGTATCAAGTTCCCAAGCGCCTGCTGCATCTATTTGATCCTGAAGTTCCGCTTGGCGGTTCATTAACTTCTCCATTTTGTCAACATCAGAATAAACTTCTTCTAATCCAAACTGATCATTAATTTTGTTGTATTCATCGAGAATAGCAACGGTTTCTGCAGCACCCTCGCGAACCACTTCCATTACAGTTTTATTATCATCAAGTTTAGGCTCTTGTTCAAGATATCCAACAGAATAATCTTGGGAAAAAACCACATCACCTTGATAGTTTTTATCAACACCAGCTATAATTTTTAATAAGGTGGACTTACCAGAACCATTTAAACCCAGTATACCAATTTTGGCACCATAAAAGAAACTTAAATAAATGTTCTTTAAAACAGGTGTGTTTGCACTTTTAAATGTCTTGGTCAACCCAGACATTGAAAATATTATTTTTTTATCATCACTCATTATACTCTACCTTTTAAAGCATTAAACACCCAAGCTACAGCAAAAAAGCCAAAACCTACAGCTGCAAAGCCCCAGCCTGCAACATCATCATATCTAAATGCACCAAGAGCAATAAGCCCTAAGCCTACAAAAATCATTATCCATGTGGCCCAAGCCAATACCGTATTTTTATTCATCGCCATAATCTAAATCCTATTTTTTGGTTGTTAGTCTAGCCACAAATATCGCAAATAAATCGTTAATTTAACCACTATTTTACCAGGCATGAGAATTTTAAAATGTATTTATATTTATTTCGTTGGCATTGCATTAATTAGCGCACAATCAGAACAAACAATTTATTCTCCTGAAAGCCTTGGGATATCCAATAAAAAACTCAACGAATTAAAATCAAGACTACATGAGTTTGTTGATCACGGCCAGCTCGCTGGTATTCAAACCGCAATTATTAAGAACGGAAAATTAGTGTTTTTTGATAGTTATGGCTATGCTAATATTGAAGACCAGATACGATTAAACGATAGTAGTATTTTTCGAATTTTTTCAATGACCAAGCCCATTACTTCAATAGCCTTAATGCAACTTTATGAAGCGGGTATGTTTAAACTAGAAGATCCAATACATCTATATATACCTGCTTTTAAAACTATGAAAGTTTTTAAGGAAGACTCCATTGTGGACGCAGAAAAGGACATAAGAATCATTGATTTATTAAGGCATACTTCGGGAATCACTTATGGCAGGAGTGCTAATTTAACTTTAAATGAAATGTACCAAAAAGCACAATTAGAAGAGGCACGTAATTTAGCAGCATTTGCTGAAAAATTAGGGGCTCTCCCGCTTTTGTTTGAACCTGGAACCAACTGGGAATATAGCTATGCTACAGATGTTTGTGGCTACCTTATTGAAATATTAAGCGGTAAACCGTTAGATAAATATTTAGAGGAATTTATTCTTAAGCCTTTAGAAATGGATAACACCTATGTTCAACTACCTTTAGTCAAATTGAATAAACAAGCACCTGTATAGCGGTGCTTGCTGTTATTATTAATACTAATTACTCTAATGCATAGGTACTTCCATAATTATCACTTCTGCAGTGTCATTGGCTAAAATAGTCATGTTCTCCACATCCCAAACACCAATAGAATCGCGCTTTTCCAATAAATTTTCAGAAACTGTCAAACTTCCTTCAACTATAAATATATAGAAACCATTATCCGCGTTTTTTGGCTTTAAATCTAGAGCATGACCAGAATCTAAACGAGTTCTGTAAATATAGGCCTGTTGATTAATAGGTAAAGCATCATGCTCTATGTTGTCTTTTGGTGCCACAACCATTTGCAATTTATTATAACGATCAATATTATTAAATTTATGTTGTTCATAATTGGGCTTAACATCCATAGATTCAGGTATAATCCAAAGCTGTAAAAAATTAACCGCATCAGTATTACTATCATTAAATTCTGAATGTGTTAAGCCCGTTCCAGCCGTCATTACTTGAACCTCTCCAACTTCAATAGCACGTTTATTTCCCATGCTATCTTTATGAGACAATGCCCCTTGTAAGGGAATGGATATAATTTCCATATTCTGGTGAGGGTGCGTTCCAAAACCCATTTTAGGTTGTACAAGATCATCGTTTAAAACTCTCAACTTCCCAAAATTCATACGTTCAATATTTTGATATCCTGCAAAACTAAAGCTATGGTATGATTTCAACCATCCATGATCTGCATATCCTCTACTATCTGCTCTGTGAATTACTGTTTTCATAATTTATTTTTTTGTACTAATTATTACGCTGTAATTTAATAAATAAGTCGTCTCATTAATTTACGCCGGTAAAAATCCCATTTTGCCCATTTGATAATCACGCATCGCCTCCATAATTTCGGTTTGTGTGTTCATTACATATGGTCCATAAGTCTCAATAGGTTCATGAAAGGGCACACCAGAAAGAAACAACAATTTACTGGTTTCTATACCTTCAATTAAAAACCCTTCACCATCCTGATTAAAATGTAGTAGCTGACTTTCATTTAACTTCAATACTTCTGATTCATTTATGTTTACATGCCCTTTCAACAAATACACCGTGGATTGGTGAGCACTGGGAACTTTAACATTGTAGGTTCCTCCAGCATCAACATCAATCATAAAGGCATTGACTTCTGTTTGTGTTTTTATTCGCCCATAGGTACCTTCTAGCTCACCGGCAACAATTTGTACTTTTACCTTATTGTCTTTTGATCTTACAACACGAAAATTTTCATTTGGAACATGCTGATAATTAGCTGGGATCATCTTTTTATTAGCGGGTAAGTTTAACCATAATTGAATTCCTTCTAAAGTGCCTCCTTTCTTGACAAAAGCTTTGGTAGGAGCTTCAGCATGTATAATACCTCGCCCTGCTGTTGTCCATTGCACATCACCAGAACGTACAACACTTTCATTACCCAAGGAATCTCTATGCAGTTGCTCGCCCTGAATCAGAAAAGTGATTGGTTCAAATCCACGATGCGGATGTGGTCCTAAATCGAAGGGATTATTCTCTTCAGAAATATCATAAGGTCCATAATGATGTAATAAAATAAAGGGATCTATATTTGTAATTTTTCTTGATGGAATAGGTTGTCGTAATTGTATGGGACCCATATTAACAAAATCACTCTGCCCTACTGTTTTTATTGTATTTAATTTCATAATATTTACCTTTATAATAGTTTCCATGGAAACTATATGATTAAATTTTTTTAGCGTATTTTATCTAATAAATCGCTAAGTTTTCCTGCTTCCTCTTCAGTTAAATTATCAAGTAAGTTATTCTTAAAACTAGCATCAATGTCTGCTAATAATTGAAGACCTTGTTTAGTAATTTCTATGTGGACTACACGTCTATCTTCAGGACATGGTAATCTATTTATATACCTCTTATCACAAAGTTTGTCCATTAATCTAGTAGCATTAGGTGCACGTTCTATCATACGCTCCTTAATGGTTTGAACTTTTAAAGGTTCTTCTGCCCCCCTTAAAATTCTTAAAATATTAAATTGCTGCGGCGAAATGCCATAGGGTTTAAAAAACTCATTCTGAATACTACTTATCCAATTCGCTGTATATATAATATTCAGCAAAGCCTTTACTTTATTACTCGCAAACTTTGAATTTATATCCTTGGCAATATCTCCCATTTTGACCTCAATATTAGTTATAATGCATCTTGAAATGTCACAACAGCCTTTGCTAATTCAGCATTTAATTCTTCATTAGTTATTTGACCATCTTTAAAATTATCAAAAAATGATGGAAGGCTAAAATCTGCAACAATATTTCCACCCATATATGGGAAACGTCCTTTTGCAATTTCTAATACGGTGGCTCCACCTCTAGCTCCGGGCGAAGTTGCCATGAGTAGCATAGGCTTCTCGCTCCAAAGCTTTCCGTCAATTCTAGACATCCAGTCAAATAGATTTTTGAATACCGTGGCATAGGCGCCATTATGTTCTGGTAACGCCAAAATTATGCCATTTGATGTTTTTATATGTTGCAAGAACTTATGGGCATTATCAGGAATCCCATCCTCATTCTCTAAATCGATGCCGTATATTGGCAATTCAAAATCGTTAAGATCTAATAATTGAACTTCAACACCCTTTACTAAACTTGATGCATAAGTGGCCAATGCCATGTTGATTGATGTTTTACTATTACTTCCTGCAAATGCTATTATTTTTTTCATATTATCTGTTTATTTTTTTATTAAATACATAAGAAACCATAAGGAGAATTAAAGCTATTAGTGCACCCATTTGTTCGCCGTCTCCAATCATATAGTGGGCAAAAAAAGCTAGAATAAACGCAAAGAAAAACCCTGCATAAGCCCACTCCCTTAATACTTTAAATGTAGGAACCCATAATGCCACAAGGCCTAATAACTTTGCAATGCCATACGGATAAATTAAATATGTTGGATAGCCAAAACTTATAAACGCACCTTTTATCATTTCGTGGTTAAAAAAGTAATTGCCAACAGAAAACAACATTAAAGCTGTTAAAAGTCCCGTAGCCGCATAAAATATAATTCTGTTTGTCTTCATTTTATTTTACTATTAAATTATAATGCAAATGTAATTAAAAAAATAATATATTCCAAGGAATATATTTCCATGTAATATATATTAACAAATTATTCACTTTTTTGGGCTAAAATGGTTTTGTAACTTCGTTGCAATAAAAAGCAAACAATGGATATCAACTTCAATAAAAACGAAGATCATAATAAACTTTTAATTTCTGAGCTTAATAAAAGACTGACCAAAGTTAGTTTAGGTGGCGGCAAGAATCGTATTGAAAAATTACATAGCAAAGGCAAATTAACTGCCCGTGAACGTATTGATTATCTATTTGATGATAAAGCCAATGCTATTGAAATAGGTGCCTTCGCAGGAGAAGATATGTATCAGGAGCATGGCGGATGTCCTTCAGGCGGAGTTGTTGTAAAGATAGGCTATGTTAAAGGGAAACAATGTATTGTTGTTGCTAACGATGCCACTGTTAAAGCCGGTGCTTGGTTCCCGATAACGGGTAAAAAGAATTTGCGTGCTCAAGAACTCGCCATTGAAAATAAATTACCCATAATCTATCTAGTTGATTCCGCAGGCGTCTATCTCCCCCTACAAGATGAAATATTTCCTGACAAAGAACATTTTGGTCGTATTTTTAGAAATAATGCTGTGATGAGTAGTATGGGTATCACTCAAATTGCTGCAGTTATGGGAAGTTGTGTTGCAGGAGGAGCTTACCTTCCTATTATGAGCGATGAAGCCATTATTGTAGACAAAACTGGGAGTATTTTTCTAGCGGGAAGCTACTTAGTTAAAGCTGCTATAGGTGAAAGTATTGATAATGAAACTCTGGGTGGTGCTACAACACACTGTGAAATTTCTGGAGTCACTGATTATAAAGCGAAGGATGACAAAGATGCTTTGGATAAAATCAAAAATATAGTTGACAAAATTGGAGATTACGACAAAGCGGGTTTTAATAGAATTGAAGGTAAAAAACCTACTGAAAATCCAGACGATATTTTTGGCATCCTGCCCAAAAGTCGTGCCGACCAGTACGATATGTATAAGATCATAAAGCGTTTAGTTGACAATTCAGAATATGAAGAATACAAAGCAGGTTATGGCCAAACGATAATAACGTGCTATGCTCGTATTGATGGCTGGGCCGTTGGGATTGTGGCCAACCAGCGTCAGGTTGTAAAAACAACCGGTTCTAAAACAAAACCAACCGAAATGCAATTTGGCGGTGTAATCTATAATGATTCGGCCGATAAAGCCACCCGCTTTATTGCCAATTGTAATCAAAAGAAAATTCCGCTAGTATTTCTTCAAGATGTTACAGGTTTTATGGTTGGCAGTAAAAGTGAACATTCTGGTATAATAAAAGATGGTGCTAAAATGGTTAACGCGGTTAGCAATTCTATAGTTCCAAAGTTCACAGTGATTATTGGTAATAGTTATGGTGCAGGAAATTATGCCATGTGTGGAAAAGCGTACGATCCTCGATTAATAGTTGCCTGGCCTAGTGCTGAACTTGCTGTGATGAGCGGAAATTCAGCAGCCAAAGTACTATTACAAATAGAAAAGGCTTCACTTGAAAAACAAGGAGAAACCTTTACAAAAGAAAAAGAGGAAGCGCTCTACAATAAAATTAAAGCACGATATGACAATCAAGTATCTCCGTATTACGCAGCTGCACGCATTTGGACTGACGCTATAATAAACCCTTTAGATACGCGTAAATGGATTTCAATGGGCATTGAAGCAGCTAACCACGCCCCTATTGAAAAAGATTTTAATTTAGGGGTTTTACAGGTGTAATCTTAAAAATAAAATAATTAGAAAAATAGAAAGAGGTCCTTTAAACTATTTAAAAGACCTCTTTTTATTTTTAATCATAACTATATCATAAAAGATACGACTATTTTTTAATGATTTTTCGCGTATAAACAGCGTCAGCAAGACTTGTCATTTTTAAAAAATAAACGCCTTTATTAAGAAAATCGATATTAAAGCTGGTCTCTTGCGTAGAAAAGACCCTTTTCCCAAGCGTATTATAAATATCAATATGATTGATTATGCCTTTCGTACTTTTAATATTAATTGGTCCTGTAGTTGGTACAGGGTACACTTTTACGTTGTTATTAACTTCTACAACATCTGCAACCCCCAATCTAATTGCTCTATCATAATTATAAGTTGTTCTAAATGAACCATCCTGCAAACTGCTTAATAATTTATTGTAATATGGATTGTCTTGAACAATATAATCTAGTCCTGTTTTGTCTTTAAAGGGATGGGCAAAACTTGACATAAGTTGACTTGTGTCGTACGTATAGGTAGTTGTAAAAGAAGAGCCATCATAGATGTTAACTTCTTGAGTCCTGTTACCATTAGCGTCTAAAGTATATTCAATTCTATCTTCTTCTTCCCATTTAGTGCCATCCCAAGTATCATATATCATAACCTTAATTTTATTATTGCTGTCATAGCTAAACATTTGCCTTTCCCCATTTACCCAACTTGTACCGTTCCAATCATCTGTCAAGATAGTACCAAACCTACCATTAGCATTGTATGTCACATTAGACCTATCTTCCGGTACCCATTGAGAGCCATCCCAAGTATAATTGAAGGCTTGAACAATTCTACCACTGCTATAAATAAATTCACTTTTCAAATCATTTCTCCAACTACCATTTTCCCATCTTTGATCTAATACTTCTGTAATATTGCTGCCATTGTAGGTGTATTTTGATTGAGATAAATTTTCAAACTGTTTAGTAATTGAATTCCAACTTTGATCTATTTCATTGGTCACCACATTATTTCCGTTATAGGAATAAGTTGCTCGATAACTATTTTCCCACTGACTTGAAATAAAATTCAAACTCAGGCCTGTTTCACTAATTAAATTATTATTAGAATCATAGGCATAATTTGTACCCGACGAACTTTGCCAGGTCATTCCATCAAAAAATTCTTCTGTTGAAGACAGCAATTTATTCTGTCCAGTCATTGTCATTGCAAAAATGAGAATGGTTAAAATTGTAATTTTTTTCATAATAGCTAAATGTTAATTTACAACAATTTACTAAAAAATTAACACATAATAACCATGATATCAGGTGTTTATAAAATTTATAAAAAATCAAAAAAAAAGAACCTCTATTTAGAGGTTCTTTTTTTGAATTATCAGGAGAGTATACTTTTAATTACATACTATTTAATTTCAGTACTAAAAGGAAATAATAATTGTACCCCTTTTATAGCAGTCATTGATTTTATTTCTTGATAGATTTTATAGTTTTCTGCTCCTAATTCTTCTTTTATTATAGATTCTTTTGTAGTTGCTAATCCGAATTGTTCCAATAGCTTATCCAAATCTTTCTGATAAATAGGCAACTCCTTAACCTGATAATCTTCAATTTCAGCAGCTTCAGCAGCCCTTTGAAGTGCCAAATCTAATCCCCCAATTTCATCTACTAAACCATTTTTTAATGCATCTAATCCTGTCCATACTCTTCCTTGAGCAACCTTCTCAACTTGAACTCTTGTTAATTGACGTCCCGCTGCCACTCTTGCTGAAAATAAATCATAAACATCCAAAATACCTTCTTGTATAAAAGAACGCTGAATATCATTTAAAGGCTCAAAAAAACTATAGGTAACTGCATTGGTATTCGTGGCAACTTGCTCGGCATTAATACCCATATTCTTAGCCAATTCTTTTCCATTTGGTAAAATACCAAAAACGCCTATACTCCCTGTAATCGTAGTTGGTTCTGCAATTATTTTATCTGCATTACAGGCTATATAATAACCTCCAGAAGCTGCCATATCCCCCATGGATACAATCACAGGTTTTACTTTTTTGGTTAGTTCAATCTCTCTCCATATAAGCTCACTTGCTAAAGCACTTCCGCCAGGAGAATTCACTCTTAAAACAACAGCCTTCACCCTTTTATCTTCTCTAGCCCTTTTAATCGCTTTATTTGTTGTTATTTGACCGATGTTATTCTTATCACCTTCACCATATATAATATTGCCCTGGGCATATATTACGGCAATGCGGTTTTTACTTTTATTTAAAGCCAATTTACTCGCAGTATATTCAGCATAATCTTTAATGCTAATGGTGTTCAGCTTATCCTTAGGCTTGAGCCCTATGGCATATTTCATACCATTTACATATTCATCCTGATATTCAATTTTATCAATAAGCCCGGAGTTTTTCGCTAAATATGGTTTTCTTGCAAGCAAACTATCTGCTATAACATTTAATTGTTCCACAGAAATATTTCTAGATTCTGAAATATCTTGCTTTATCGAGCTCCATAGCGAAGTTAAATAGGCTTCAATTTGAATCCTGTTATTATCACTCATTTCATTGGTCAAAAATGGTTCTACAGCGCTTTTGTATTTACCCAGTCTAACCACTTCCATTTTAAGTCCGGATTTTTCTTGAAAATCTTTGAAATACAAGCGTTCTGTATACAAACCTTTAAATTCCATACTTCCTGCTGGATTGAGATAAATCGTATCGGCAATAGAACTTAAATAATAATCTTTTTGTGTAAAAATATCAGCATAAGCAACTACAAACTTCCCTGAGGTCTTAAAAGTTTTTAAAGCATCTCTTAATGCTTTAGTTTGAGCAAATCCGCTATTAATAAAATTATTAGGAATTGAAATTCCTTTAATTTTATCATCAATTGAGGCGTAGTTTATAGCATCAATTATATTAAATAAACCATTCTTCTTACTTTCGTTTAAAAAAGAATATTGTTTAAATTCAGTTCTTCCGGCATAATCATTTATTGGAAAGTCTAATTTCAATTCTAGAACAGAATTAGATCTAACTTGAACCAATTCTTCAGAACTTGATCCAAAAAGAATAGCCATTAAAACTAATCCGATAACAGCAAGAATGAAGAATACAATTATGCCCGTTAAGGTTGATAATACGCGTTTAAAAAAATTCATAAGTTTAATTTACTATGGGTAGCTTAATTAGGGGTTTCGTTACATTTAAAACTGAATTTGCTCTAAGGTTTTTTTACGATGAATTTTCCCAGAATTAGTTTCTATAAATTTTGAAATAGCAATCACTTCTTTAGGTTTTTCAAATTTATCGAGTCCATCAAAAATTGAAGCCTCCAAGTCATTCGTATCGTTCTCAAGAATCAGAACTAATTTTTCACCTAGAGTATCATCAGGTCTTGCAGTAATAAAGAATTCACCTTTTATTTTACTTTGCAGCTTTTTTTCTATGCTTTCCGGAAACAACTTAATACCCCCTGAATTTATAACGTTATCATATCGACCCAACCATTCAAAACTTGTATCCGAATAAATTTCAACGATATCATTTGTAATTATTTTTTCATCGAATAAAAGCGGAGCATCTATTACTAAGCAACCTCTATCATCCTGAGATACCTTAATATCAGGTAAGGTTGTAAAATGCGTATTGGCTTCTGAATCTTCAAAATTATTTAATTTTTTAATAGCCACGTGCGATACCGTTTCTGTCATACCATATGTTTCGTATACATTTGGTTTTATATCTTGAATAGATGCTTTAATTGGACTCGACACTTGTCCGCCCCCAACTATCACGGTTTTAATGCTCTTTAAATATTTTGCAAAATTCTTTAATTGCATGGGTGTAAATGCACAAAAGTCATAATCCTTTTCATAGTCTATTAAAGGCAAGCTTGATGGCTCAATCATATCTACTTCTAAACCTAAGACTATGGCTCTAACCATCATCATTTTACCCGCAATAAAATTAGAAGGTAAACAATGTAACACTTTACTTCCTGGTTTTATATCAAAAAAATCTCCTGTGGCAATAGCGGAATTAACCATAGCCTGTTTTTTTATTTCTAATAATTTTGGTTTACCCGTTGAACCAGAAGTTTTGACCATTATATAATCTTTATCATCTAGCCAATCCAATAAAAAATTACCTAATTCTTGTTGATAAGGAAATCCCTCTTTAACAAAACTATATGCAACTTCCATCAAATCTTCATGATTATAACTTACATTATCCAACTTAAACTTAACGTGTACTTTCGTATAATCTGGTATCATATTATTTGTATATTTTTATTACTACTTTTTAACAATTTTTATGTTAGTTACTGCTCTTCATTTCTTCTAAGGTCCTCTATATTGGAGGGTTCAATTACATAGCCAAAACATTTCTCTTTCCAGTTGGTCCAATTGTATTTTTTTGAAAGAATAAATAATAGTATTGGAAACACAACAAAAACGGGGACAAAAATTTCCATTAATCCCATTTCACTTGGATCAGATAAATCAAGGAGAATAGAATGGGTTTGAAAAGCTGTCCAGTCTGCCGTAACCAATAAAGCCGTAAATAAATTATTAGCGGCATGAAAACCTAGTGCTAATTCTAAACCATCATCCATTAAAGTAATTATTCCTAAAAACAAACCTGTTCCTATATAATAAATCATAATAACATAGCCCAATTTTTCTACTTCTGGATTCGCAATATGCATTAAGCCAAAGCCTATAGACGTAATTAATAGTGGTACCCATCTATTTTTTAATACTACGCCAATCCCCTGCAATAAGTATCCTCTAAAAAAATACTCTTCAAAACTTGTTTGCAGAGGTATTAAAATAACAGCTATAACCAAAAGAATTAAAAATGGTTTTAACTTAAAATTTAACTCAAAATCTTCAGGACTTAAGTAGAAGTCTATGAGTACAACGCTACTCGAGACTACTCCCCAAAGAATAAAAATAAACCAGAACCTTTTCCAATCTATTTTACTCCTGCTAGTTGTTAAATTTAAAATAGGTAACCTGTGCAAACCTTTAGCTGCTATGAAAACCCCAACCAAACCTACGGCAAAAGAGAATAGCATTAAAAACAAAAACAAATTACTGCCTAATACATTCATTATTCCTGGAATATCAGAAGGAATATTAGAAGAATCCTGACCTATAGTTTTAAAAATAAGCGCAGCTCCTAAAGGTAGCATTCCAATAAATTGCCATGCCAAGAAAATAATGACTATTCCCAATATATAACGCCACCATTCGTATAACCCTTTATATGCTTGTTCTATATACATGTATGTAAATTAAAATTCCATTTTAAATGTTTGCTGTAATGTAATTGTCCTTGGCTAACTGACAAGGGACTTTCAAAATTATTAGTAAACAAACTACCTGTACCCAAGCCTTGAGGTAATGTGCTATTCTTGTTATAGGTATACTGGGCTATGGCATTCAAACCAATATTACTCTCTAAGGCACTTGTAATCCACCAACCTATTTTATTTTTTTCTGCAATAGAAATCCATTCATCGCTACCTGCAAAACCACCCACCAAACTAGGTTTTAAAATAATGTATTGCGGATTTATAGTTTCTATGAGTTGTGTTCTATTTTCTAAACCAAATATACCAATTAGCTCCTCATCTAATGCTATTGGCAATGGTGTTTGATCACATAATTTAGCCATGGCCTCAATATTCCCTTGTTTAATGGGCTGTTCAATAGAATGTAGGTCATATTTTGACAAAACTTTTAGTTTTTCTAAGGCATCAACAGGTTCAAATGCTCCATTAGCATCCACCCGCAATTCAATATCCTTAGCGCTAAATTCTTGTCGAATAGATTGAATTAATTCAATTTCAGTATCAAAATCTATAGCTCCAATTTTCATTTTAATACATGAAAAACCAGCCTTGATTTTTTCTTGAATCTGTTGTTTCATGAATGGTTTAGAACCCATCCAAATCAATCCATTAATGTCTATATTAGCTTCACTATTAGTAAAACTAGAAAGAAATAAAACAAATTTATCTTGGCTTTCTAAAGATTTAAAAGCCATTTCTAATCCAAACTGTATACTAGGATATTCAAATAATTCTTGCAGTAATACACCCAAGCCTAAATTGATATTTTGGCAGGCCCATTTCAATTTATTTTCATAATCGGGTTTATCATCAATTGAAAGCCCCCGAAATAAGCCACATTCACCAATGCCTTCTTTGTCATTAAGGTTTAAAACAACAAACCATGTTTCCTTAGTTTTTAATACCCCTCTAGAAGTACCACTAGCTTGTTTAAAATGTAATATGTATCTTTTGTATGATGCTTTTATCATCTACAATTCAATAAATTCCCCAATTTCAAGAAGCATTAAATCCTTATTTTTTTCAAAGAATTTTCTTTTAGATGCTTCATGATCAATTTCTATATAACCAAATGTATCAAAATGATAACCAAGAATTTTATCACAAGCCACAAAATCACTTGCCAATATGGCATCATCAATTCCCATAGTAAAATTATCTCCAACAGGTAAAACAGCCAAATCTAGTTTTGTTTGAAGTGGAATTAGTTTCATATCATAGGTTAAGGCTGTGTCTCCTGCAATATAGATGTTCTTATGTTCTCCTTCAATAACAAAACCACCTGGTTGTCCGCCATAACTGCCGTCAGGGAATGAAGACGTATGAATCGCGTTAACATATTTAACAGTCCCAAACTCAAAATCCCATTTACCACCATGATTCATAGGATGTCCCTCTATACCCAATTTTTCGAAATGTGAAACAATCTCAAAATTTGAAATAACAACAGCACCAGTTCGTTTAGCTATCGCTTCAACATCAAGAACATGGTCCTGATGTGCATGTGTAACTAATATATAATCTGCCTTTAAAAGATTAATATCAACATGAGCGGCATTAGGGTTTGCTGTAATAAATGGATCTACTAAAATATTAATATCATTAACTAGAATTCCAAGACTTGCGTGGCCGTAAAAAGTAATTTTCATCTTCAAAATTTTAAAGCATGAAATTACAAAAAAAAACTACATTATGTGCCCTAACCCCATTAAAACTGCCAATAAAACAGTCGTTAAAGCTAGTTTTTTTAATTCTGGATCTAATAGCTTAGGATCAACATTCTTCTGCACTTTTTTAAGATGAAAAATAAGAGCAATATAGGCTACCATATAAATTAAATTCAACGGTGTTGTATAATAAAGTATACCAAATAGAGCTGACGTTATTATCGCTGAAATTATCAAGAAAAAATGATACTGTTTTACTTTATTTGCGCCCAACTTTACAGCTAAGGTTGTTTTTTTAGATTTCCCATCAGAAATCCTATCTCTCATATTATTCAAGTTTAATACACCTGTACTTAAAAGTCCAATAGAAAAAGCAGGTAAAAAAACCACATGGTCTATGGTTTTTGCATACAGCACGTAGCAGCCAATGACACTAACTAGACCAAAAAACAAAAACACAAATATATCTCCGAGCCCCCTATATCCATAGGCACTACCTCCTACGGTATAGCGAATAGCCGCTACAATCGAAGAGATACCTAAAACAAAAAACACTAGGGTTAATAAAAAATTCTGAGAACCAAAAGCCTGAAAAATTAATGTAAAAGCCAGGGCAATGCAAATTAAAACATTAATCTTAATAGCATGAAGAAGCTCATCTGGCGTAATTTTTCCGGATTGAATAGCACGTTCAGGACCAATTCTATCGTCATTATCAGTGCCTTTAACACCATCACCATAATCATTAGCTAAATTTGAAAGAATTTGAAAGCTAAGTGTGGTTAAAATCGCTAAAACAAATATTGGCCATTCAAAAAGACCATTGTAATGCGCTAAACATGAGGCTAAAATAATTCCAGAAATGGACAATGGTAATGTCCTTAATCGCATGGCAGAAATCCATGTTGAAAATTTTTGCATTATGGAATCCACTTTTTATCAAAATTAGGTTTACGCTTTTCTAAAAAAGCGTCTCTACCCTCTTTTGCTTCATCAGTCATATATGCTAATCGTGTGGCCTCCCCAGCAAAAACTTGTTGCCCAACCATACCATCATCAGTCAAATTCATGGCGAATTTTAACATTTTAATGGATGTTGGAGATTTTGCTAATATTTCTTGAGCCCAATCATAAGCGGTACTTTCTAATTCATCATGAGGTATAACAGCATTTACCATCCCCATCTCATAGGCCTCTTGAGCCGTATAATTTCTTCCTAAGAAAAAGATTTCACGTGCCTTTTTCTGACCTACCATTTTTGCCAAATATGCCGAGCCATAACCACCATCAAAACTGGTAACATCAGCATCAGTTTGTTTAAATATGGCATGCTCTTTACTGGCCAATGTTAAATCACAAATTACGTGTAAACTATGTCCGCCACCAACAGCCCATCCCGGTACTACAGCGATAACAGCTTTTGGCATAAATCGAATTAATCGTTGTACTTCAAGAATATTTAAACGATGATAGCCGTCTTCTCCAACATAACCTTGATGGCCTCTTGCCTTTTGATCTCCGCCACTACAGAAGGAATAGACACCATCTTTTGTTGATGGTCCTTCTGCAGACAATAATACTGCACCTATGGTCACATCCTCATTAGCATCATAAAATGCATCGTACAATTCACTGGTAGTTTTTGGTCTAAATGCGTTTCGCACATTAGGCCTATTAAAAGCTATTCTTGCAACACCATTACATTTTTTATAGGTAATATCTTCATATTCTTTAGCCGTAACCCAATTAGCTTGTTCCATTTTCTTAATTTTAGCCAAAAATAAATCTTATTTCATTAATAACTTCGATGCGCTATGAAAAATATTATTTTATTCCTTTTACTTTTCACACAATGCTTTTATAACTATAGTCAATCCTATGAATTCAAAACCATTGTTGATATGGAAGCCACTGATGTGATTAGCCAAGGAAATACAGGTACATGCTGGAGTTTTTCTACATCTTCATTTCTAGAGAGTGAGATTAATAGGCTTACGGGTAACTTCATAGATATTTCTGAAATGTATACTGTTAGAAATACATATTCTGATAAATCCTGGAATTACATTATGAGACAAGGTAAAGCGCAATTTGGTGAAGGAGGATTGGCACATGATGTATTAAATAGTGCAGAGAAATATGGACTAGTTCCTAATTCAGTTTTCTCAGGATTAAATCATTCAGAAACAATTCACAATCACTCGGAGATGGTTGTTGTTTTGAATACTATTTTAGACACATACATCAGTAAACCAAGCGGCAAAGTCTCAGCAGACTGGAAAGAAGTCGTAGAAAATATTCTAGATGTTTATTTAGGGAAAAGAATTGACACCTTCACTTATCAAGGTAAAACATATACACCTAAGTCTTTTTTAGAGTATTCAAAAATTAAAACAACCGACTATTTAACCTTAACCTCTTTCACTCATAAGCCCTATTATTCGAAGTTTATTTTAAATATTCCTGATAATTTTTCTAATGGTAGCTTTTATAATTTACCACTGCAAGAATTAGTGGACACGGTTAATAAGGCCTTACAAAATGGATACACCATTGAATTAGATTGCGATGTAAGTGAAAAAACATTTTCTTCAAAACATGGTATTGCTGTTATACCAGCAGATGTGAAAGACGAAGCGGTTAGTTTGAATAAAATATGTGTAGAAAAGGACATAACGCCTAGTTATAGGCAAAAAGAATTCGAAAACCAAAATACCACCGATGACCATTTAATGCATATTACAGGCATCGTAAAGGACCAAAATGGTACTATTTATTATAAGGTAAAAAACTCATGGGGCTCATCTTCCGATCGTGTTACTCACGGGGGCTATATTTATATGAGTGAAGCTTATTTTAAATTAAAGACTATTTCTATTACAATACATAAAAGTGCAATTTCTAAAAATATTCTTAAAAATTTAGGGATTTAGCAATATCTAATGTAGGAATTTAAGTATCGTCTAAAAATAAAAATTAAGTAGGAGTACTTAGAGATTTGTAGTCTTTCTTTGATTAATTTTGTTTTAAATTATAGTTATCATATTATTTCTTAGTCCAAAGAAAAAAATATTTTAAGCTATTTACCCAAAACACGAACCACTGGCATCATGATATTAGCAATTTCGGCAATAATTTTTACACTTGTAGCATTTAATTTTTTACTATTAAAATTTAGCTGTAATAGAACAAGTAAAAAACCTAAAACTAATAGCATGCCAATAGTTTTAAAACCAGAGACTCCAGTAAAATCTATTTCTCGAAGATTAGCGCCTACGGGAAGCTAATTAGAAAGCTAGAAATACAGCGGCTATCGTTAATCCGAATTTATTTCTTCTTTAAGGCTGTTTAATTACCATGAAATTGTGCTTTTTCCGTAAGCTCTTAACAAATGGTTAGATTCACTAAAATGCTTATTACCAAACCAATATCCTCTATTAGCACTCAAAGGTGATGGATGTCCGGATAATAACACCTTATGTTTTTTTTCATCAATTAATTTAATTTTCTTCTTTGCATAACCTCCCCACAATAAAAAAACCACCTCTTCTTTATGATCACTGATACTTTTTATTACAGCATCGGTAAAAATCTCCCAACCTTTTTTTTGATGACTTCCTGCTTCATGCGCTTTTACCGTTAAAGTTGCATTAAGAAGCAAAACACCTTGTTTAGCCCAGCGCGTTAAATCCCCATCCTGAGGATAAGGCATATTCAAATCACTACTTAACTCTTTGAAAATATTAACTAAAGAAGGTGGATGTTTAATACCTTCATTGACAGAAAAGCACAAACCATTGGCCTGACCATAATCATGATAGGGGTCTTGACCTATTAATACTACCTTAACCGCATTAAAAGGACAATAGTTGAATGCACTAAAAACTTGATCTATTGGAGGGAAACATTGATGATTTTGATATTCCTTTTTTACAAACTCATTTAACGTTTTAAAATAAGGTTTTGAAAATTCTCCTTGTAAAACGGATTTCCAACTGTCATGAATAGTATGCTCCATTAAATTCCTATCAATTGAATACTTGAACCATTAATTCCTTAAGTAAATCACCCTGAGGAACCGAATTTGAACCAACACCTTTACTTTTTACATCAAATTCTCGCAATACAGAGATAACTGCGCTTACTTTTCGCATAGGATAATTTCTAGAAGCACTAATGTATTCATTAACAAAATAGGGGTTTATTTTAAGCGAAGATGCCACATTTCTAGGCGACTTATCATTTAAACCATGAAGATGGAGTAATTGAGAGAAAAAATTAAATAGCAATGCAACAGTAACCACCATAGGGTTATCCTTTGGATTTTCTGAAAAATAATTAATGATTCTATAGGCCTTGATCGCATTTCTTTCTCCTACAGCTTTTCTTAACTCAAAATTGTTGAAGTCTTTACTAATACCAATATTTGTTTCAATATGCTCTGGTGAAATTTCTGTTCCTTTGGGTAATATAATCTGAAGTTTTTCTAATTCATTGTTTATTTTACTCAAATCTGTTCCCAAAAATTCAACGAGCATTTGGGCCGCTTTAGGGGTAATAGAATATTTCCTTGGAGATAAAACACGCCTTATCCAATCAGCTACCTGATTTTCATATAGCTTTTTACTCTCGTAAACGACTCCCGTTTTTTTTAATGTTTTATAGAGTGATTTGCGCTTATCTATTTTTTTGTACTTATAGTTTACTACTAAGACCGTGCTCGTCTGAGGGTTTTCTGCATAGGAGGCCAATTTCTCAATAGTTCTTGATAAATCCTGGGCTTCCTTAACAATAACCACCTGATGTTCTGCCATCATAGGATAACGTTTAGCGTTTCCTACCACATCCTCAATTGTAACATCACGCCCATATAGTACCATTTGATTAAATCCCCGCTCCTCCTCTGCCAACACGGTAGACTCAATAAAATCAGATATTTTATCAATGTAATAAGATTCTTCACCCATTAAAAAATAGATAGGCTTAAGGTTTTTATTCTTAATATCTGTTACTAACTGTTTTACCTCGTCCAAATCTTAATACATTTTTATAATTGCGTATACTAAATTCTAATTCAAACTAAACTATTATAGGAATTTAATAATTTAGTCATTGTGATTTATCCAATTGTAGTTTAACTTTGAAAAATAAAGACAATCTATTGCAAACACTTAATTTTCCAAAGCATCATTTTCGATTCAAAAATAGCGAAAATAAAGTATCTATTTTTGATCCAATTCGTAAAAAATTTGTGATTTTACAACCAGAAGAATGGGTGCGACAGCATTGTGTTCAATTTCTAATGAATGACAAAGGTTATCCCATTTCTCTCATTAATATTGAAAAAGAACTTACCATCAATACTTTAAAAAAGAGATATGATATTGTCATCTTTAATTCAGACGGTAGCATTCACCTTATTGTTGAATGTAAAGCGCCTAAAATCAATATTAATCAAGAAACATTTGACCAAATAGCACGTTATAACTTAGAATTAAATGCATCCTATCTTATGGTAACTAATGGATTAAATCACTATTATTGCCAAATGGACTTCCAGAATGAGCGTTATTTATTTTTAAAAGATATCCCAGATTATACACCATGAAAATAGCTGTCGTTATTCTAAATTGGAATGGTAAAGATTTGCTAAAACAATTTTTGCCTGCAGTTATAGAGCATTCTCAAGAAGCCACAATTTATCTAGCAGACAATGCCTCTAGTGATGACTCCGTCATATATGTACATAAAACGTTTCCTTCAGTTCAAATTATAGAAAATAAAGACAATGGCGGATATGCTAAAGGATATAACGATGCCTTAAAAAATATTTCTGCTGATGTTTTTTGTTTGTTAAATAATGACGTTGAAGTCACTAAGGATTGGCTTATCCCCATAATAAACACTTTTAATAATGAACCTAATACCACAGTAATTCAACCCAAAATACTGGATTTCAAAAAAAAGAATCATTTTGAATACGCAGGAGCAGCAGGAGGTTTTATTGACAAATATGGCTACCCCTATTGCCGCGGAAGAATCTTTAATTCTATTGAAGAAGATAAAGGGCAATTTAATGATGCTGCAGAAATATTTTGGGCTTCAGGTGCTTGTCTATTTATAAGAACTGATGTTTTTAATGAACATAATGGCTTTGATGAATATTTCTTTGCTCATATGGAAGAAATAGATTTATGTTGGCGTTTAAAAAATTTGGGGTACACCATTAAATGTGTAGGCCATTCTCATGTATATCATTTGGGTGGTGGCACATTAAATAATATTAATCCAAAAAAAACGTTTCTAAATTTTAGAAATAGCTTATTTACTTTAACTAAAAACGCCTCTGGTTTTCTCCTAGGCATTATTTTGATGCGCTTAATATTAGATGGAATTGCTGGAATTAAATTTGTTGTAGAGCTAAAACCTAAGCATACACTAGCAATAGTAAAAGCACATTTCAGTTTTTATTATAATCTTAATAGGTTATTAGGGCAACGCAAAACAACGAATAACAGAAGAAAATATTATCAAAAAACATCTATAGTCTTTGATTATTTCATTAATAAAAAAATGAATTACAATAGTTTATAAGTAGTTAGTAAAAGTTTTGTTAAAATAGTGTAAACAAGCGATTTTTATATATTTTTGTGTAACAATTTTAGAAAAGTAATCCTTAATTAATTATGAAGAAAATCTTATTACTTAGTTTATCTGCAATGGTATTATTAAGTTCATGTGTGTCAAAAAAACAATTTACAGACCTTGAAGCAAAGCAAAAAGAAACACAAGATTTGCTTAACTCTGCAACAGTGAAATTAAACTCTTGTTTAGAAGAAAGAGCAACTGCAACAGCACGTGCCACAGCTTTAGAAGAGCAAGTAGCCGATTTGCGTAAAAACAATGATAACTTAACTGTTTTATCTGCCAAAGGTGCTAGTAGCATTGAGAAGACATTAGAAAGTATTAAAGAAAAAGAACTTAAAATTTCAAGATTGCAAGATGCACTTACTCAAAAGGATAGTGTAACTCTAGCTTTAGTGACAAGTTTAAAAAGAGAAGTTGGAATAAACGATCCAGATATTGAAGTCAATGTTGAAAAAGGTGTTGTTTTTATTTCAATAGCTGATAAATTATTATTCAAAAGTGGTAGCTACAATGTAACGAGCAGAGCAAAAGAAGTTTTGGCTAAAGTTGCAAAAGTAGTTAATAGCAAGCCTGACTTTGAGTGTATGATTGAAGGACATACAGATAGCCAATCTTACCAAAAAGGTGTGTTATTAGATAACTGGGATTTAAGTGTAAAACGTTCTACTTCTATTATTAGAGTATTACAAGATCTTGATGTTAACCCAGCACAATTAATCGCTGCAGGACGTAGTTCTTATGTGCCTTTAGTTGATAATGATACTGCTGAAAATAGAGCAAAAAACAGACGTACACGTGTTGTTGTTATGCCTAAAATTGATCAGTTTTATGACATGATTGAAAAAGAAATGAAAAATCTTGAAACTGGTGCTAACTAGTAGATCGTTTTTCTAATAAATATTAAAAAAGTTCAACTAAATTAGTTGAACTTTTTTTTTGAATGTTATTGGGTTTTCGATAATTATAACTAAAAAGGTTAAATACTATAATCTTCCCAAGCCTTCTAATCTATATAAACGCCGTATACTTTAAGCATACATGCGTTTTAAAAAATCTCTAAATCACCTTTCCCCTCCCGAATAACTACAGGCATATTATCAGATAAATCAATTACTGTAGAAGCTTGATTATCTCCATAACCACCATCTATCACCAAGTCAACTATATTACCCCATTTCTCTAAAATGAGTTCAGGATCTGTGGTGTATTCTAAAACTTCATCGTCATCACGAATAGATGTTGATATAATAGGGTTCCCTAATAGTTTTACAATATCTAAGGCTATATTGTTATCTGGCACCCGTATACCAACCGTTTTTCGCTTTTTAAACGGATTAGGTAAAGATTTAGATCCTGGCAGAATAAATGTATAAGGTCCTGGTAGTGCTCGTTTCAATATTTTAAAAACAGAGGTATCTATTTGCTTTACGTAATCACTTAAATTACTCAAATCATGACAGACAAAAGAAAAATTTGCTTTCTCCAATTTTATGCCCTTTAACCTAGCGACCTTTTCTAAGGCTTTTATGTTGGTAATATCACAACCCAATCCATAAACCGTGTCTGTTGGATAAATAATCAGTCCGCCACGTTTAAGAATCTTAACAACCTTATCAATCTCTCTAGGATTAGGGTTCTCCTCATAAATTTTAATGAATTCAGCCATAATTACTACATTCTTTTCTGTTTACAAAGTAATTATTATTTTAAAAAAGTAACCTATCAAAATCTAAATTCTTGATAATGATTAACAAATAGCAGAATTTTACTAGGACACATTAAGATATTCACATTTTGTTGTAACATTTTGGTACTTAATACGTCTTTTTAATATGCTAAGACTTGCTTTCTTCATATCAATACTTCTCTTAAGTTTTCAACTAAGCCAAGCCTTAGATAGAACACCTCCTCCTATTACCTTTTCTAATGCCGAAATTATTAACGAATATACATCACGAATTCCTTTTAAAATCATTGACCACCTTATAGTTATCAAAGCAAAAGCTTTTAATAAAGAAGGTAATTTTATTATAGACACAGGTTCTGAATCTCTAATTTTAAATAAAATTCATTTTCCTAATTTATACCAACATCAAAATACCAGACAGCATACCTCAGGTGTACTGCATTCTGTAGAAGATGCCTATCAAAAACAAATAAAAGAATTCATATTACAGAATTTCAAATTAGAAAACAAGAACTCAGATATTATTGATTTATCGCTAATTGAAAAAAGTAAAAAGATAAAAGTATTAGGTATTATTGGCTATAATATTCTAAAAGATTATGAAGTATTTATTGATATGCACCTTAATCAAATTACCTTAGCCAAGGTTGACAAACATGGGAATAAACTAGATAAAAACGTATATTTAGAGAAAATTATTGATACCATTAATTTTAACTTAAAACATCATACAATAGTTGTAAACGGGACCGTTAACAATCAAAAAGCAAAATTTGGAATTGATACTGCTGCCGAATTCAACCAAATTAACAAACGTATAAATAAAAAAGCACTAAAATATTTCATTCCAAAAAAACGATTAAAATTATCGGGAATAGGAAATAAACAAATAGAAGTATTAGCGGGGAAGTTACACCGTGTCAAGCTCAGTGAAAACACATATTTAGGGCCAATGACCACAATATTAACAAATTTAGGCAAAATGAATGAAGCTTTTGGCACAACACTAGATGGTATTTTAGGCTTTGAGTTTTTCGCTCAAAAAAGAACAATTATTAATTATCAAAAAGAACAATTATACTTTATAAATTACCCCATAGCACTTCAATAAAGGTCATGATTTCAAGAACTTTATTATATATTCTTATCCTTGTTAGTTGTAATGTTTATTCCCAAAATAACACAACTAAGGGCTACAGAATAGAAGGTGACACGCTTATTTTTACGTTTGATGCCAGAGATTATTCAAAATTCACGGAAGAAAAAACTGGTAAGAAATTTGACTTTGGCGATTTTGATATTAATAGTGTTATTGTTTCTGGTGAGTTTAATCTTTGGTCTAGAGATCATTGGAAAATGAAACAAATTGACACCTACAATTATGAACTTAGAAAAAGTATTCATGATTTTACTGATGAGTTTTCATGGGAATTCAAATTTATTGTTAACGAATCTTTTTGGGCTGAGCCATCAAAAAAAGACCAGAATATTTCTATAGCTACTAATCATGGACAAAGTATTCGAGGGGTTTATAATCTAAAAATGTACACTGCATATCCTGATGCCAAGGGTAACGCCAGCTTTAAATTATATGGCTATAAAAATGCACAAAAAGTTATATTAGCTGGTTCTTTTAATAAATGGAACGAGCATCTTTTTGAAATGCATAGAACAGACAGTGGATGGGAATTAATTTTACAAATGAAACCAGATGTTTACCAATACCGTTTTATTGTGGATGGTGAATGGATGGAAGACCCCGATAACCCCAATAGAATTACAAACGAATTTGGCGCTTATAATTCAGTATTAGATATTAAAGCCTATACTACATTCAAATTAAGAGGATATACGGATGCAAAAAACGTCATATTAGCAGGTTCATTTAATAATTGGGATGAACATGCGTATGAAATGAGAAAAATGGATTACGGATGGAAATACGTGATCCCGCTTTCTGGCGGAAAATACCACTATAAGTTTATTGTTGATGGTCAATGGATTGAAGACCCCCACAACAGCGTAAAAGAATATGACCAAGATGGTCACATTAATTCTGTTATAATGGTAAAATAATTTATCCGATCACTTCTAACTTAGCAAAACGCAATAATAATTTTTTAACACCTCCATGTTGAAATTTTATTTCCGCCTTCGCATCTCCTGCCTTTCCTTCTATTTTTAATACTTCGCCAGTTCCAAATCTAATATGCTTTACCATATTACCCACTGCCAATTTACTATCAAATAAATTTGTATTATCATTCGTTTTAGATACGGGTTTTAAATTCTTTGGAGTAGGCGCTATATACTTTTCAGGTTCCTTTTTAGCTACAGCTCCTTTTTTAAATACTGGTTGTTTAGCAGGCTTATATCTTATTTTATTAGGTTCAACATCACCAAAAATATCGGCAGACAGCATAGGGTTAATACGTCGCTCTTCAATTGGTGTTATAATATCTAAAAACTGCTCATCAATCTCTTCTATAAAACGACTAGGTTCTGAATCTACCAATTTACCCCATCGGTATCTGGATAATGCATAGGTTAAGTAAGCCTGCTTTTCTGCACGCGTTAGGGCTACATAAAATAAGCGGCGCTCCTCCTCTAGTTCACTACGCGTATTCATGCTCATGGCACTTGGGAACAAATCTTCTTCAAGACCCACAATAAAAACTGTAGGGAATTCTAACCCTTTCGCAAGGTGAATAGTCATTAGTGCCACATGATCTGTATCGCCCTTATCAGCATCTAAGTCCGTAGCAAGGGCAACATCTTCTAAAAATTCAGCTAAAGACCCTGTGGTATCTGCTATTTCTTTCTGGCCCTCCACAAAATCCTTCATACCATTTAATAACTCTTCAATATTTTCCATTTTCGCAACACCCTCGGGCGTTCCATCTTTATTGAACTCTTTTATTAATCCGGTAGTTCTAGTCACATGCTCTGCCAATTCAAATACATCAGCCGTTTGATTCATGACCTGAAAGCTTTCAATTAGCGTGACAAAATTTTGAAGTTTTATCTTTGTCCCTGAATTAATTTTGACATCGGTTTTGTCAATGTGCTTCATTACCTCAAAAATAGTACGCTTATACCCATTAGCCGAAACAATAAGTTTATCCATTGTTGTTTGACCAATGCCTCTAGGCGGAAAATTTACAACACGCTTTAATGCCTCTTCATCTGCTGGGTTTATAATTAACCTCAAATAGGACAAGACATCCTTGATTTCTTTCCGTTGATAAAATGATAAGCCACCATAAATTCTATAAGGAATATCGCGTTTTCGTAAAGCATCTTCTATAGATCTTGATTGCGCATTTGTACGGTATAAAATGGCAAAATCACTATTCATTAATTGATCTTGCATTTTACTTTCCCAAATGGTGCTCGCTACAAATCGCCCTTCATCACCATCAGTTAAAGAACGATGCACTTTCACTTTTCCGCCATCATCATTAGCCGTCCAAACCACTTTCTCAAGCTTAGTTTGATTTTTATCAATTATAGAATTGGCCGCCTGTACTATATTTTTAGTAGACCGATAGTTTTGTTCCAATCTAAATTCCTTAACATCATCATAATCATTTTGAAAATTTAGAATATTACTAATATTTGCGCCACGAAAAGCATAAATACTTTGAGCGTCATCACCCACTACACAAATATTTTGAAACTTATCAGATAAGGCTCTCACGATTAAATATTGCGAATGGTTGGTATCTTGATACTCATCAACCAAAATATATCTAAATCTGTTTTGATACTTCATCAGGATATCTGGAAAACGCGTTAATAGTTCATTCGTTTTCAATAACAAGTCATCAAAATCCATTGCACCAGCCTTAAAACAGCGGTCCACATACTCCTTGTAAATGTCTCCCATTCTTGGCCGTCTTGCCATGGCATCTGCTTCCTTTAATTCTGGATTTTGAAAATATGCTCTAACGGTAATCAAACTGTTTTTATAAGATGAGATCCTTGAACGAACCTGCTTATATTTATAAATATCTTTATCCAGATTTAATTCCTTGATAATGGAAGCAATCAATCGGTCTGAATCTTGCGTATCATAAATCGTAAAATTACTTGGATATCCTATTTTATCAGCCTCAATCCTTAAAATCTTTGCGAAAACCGAGTGAAATGTGCCCATCCATAAATTCTTGGCTTCGCTTGCCCCAACAATACTGGCAATACGCTCTTTCATCTCTCGTGCCGCCTTATTTGTAAAGGTTAAGGATAATATATTGAAGGGATCAATGCCCTTGCTCATCATATAAGCAATACGATAGGTAAGCACTCTGGTCTTACCAGAACCCGCACCGGCAATTACAATCATAGGCCCATCAATCTGTATGGTGGGTGCTAATTGTGCTTCATTTAATTGGCTTAAATATTTTTCCAAATCATCATCATTTTAAAGACGTGAAAATAACCAATGTTGGGGGTTTATTTTAGTGTAATTATTAATAATTATAAACAATTAGCCGGGCTGTAACGTTTTGATATTTTTTAAATATCTTTAAGCTTGAAAAACCACATGACTTATGAAATACCTGATATATATATTCCTATTCTTCGGAATTTTTAAAAGTGTCTCTCAAAATAATTTAAATCAACAATTTACTGCTATTGAATCAAAAGTTATAAAATGGCGACGAGACTTTCATAAAAACCCGGAACTCTCGAATAGAGAATTTAAGACGGCTGAAAAAATTGCAATACATCTTAAATCTCTTGGTCTAGATGTTCAAACAGGTATTGCCCATACAGGTGTTGTGGCTATTCTAAAAGGTAAGCATCCAGGAAAAGTAATTGCATTACGAGCAGATATTGATGCGCTACCTGTAACGGAGCGTAATGATTTACCTTTTAAATCTGAAGTAAAAACAACATTCCTAAACACCGAAACTGGCGTGATGCATGCCTGTGGTCATGATACGCACACAGCTATTTTAATGGGCGTTGCAGAAATACTTGCTAATAATAAAGATAAAATTAGAGGCACAGTAAAATTTATTTTTCAGCCAGCAGAAGAAGGTCCGCCTCCAGGTGAAGAAGGTGGTGCGGCTTTAATGATTAAAGAAGGGGTGTTAGAAAACCCTAAAGTTGATGCCATTTTTGGATTACATATAAGATCAAATTATGAAATTGGTACTATTCACTATAAAAGCGGAGGCACAATGGCAGCTGTAGATCGATTTGTTTTAAACGTAAAAGGCAAACAAACCCATGGCGGAAGACCATGGCAAGGGGTTGATCCTATTTTGATTTCCGCTAAAATTATTGATGGCTTCCAAAGTATTATTAGTAGAGAAACTAAACTTGTTGATGAGGCAGCTGTAATTAGTTTTGGAAAAATTACTGCAGGCACACGCTTTAATATCATTCCTGAGTCTACAGAACTTATTGGAACCATAAGAACTTTAGATCCTGAAATGCGTTCTAAAATTATTAAGCGTATGCACGAAATGAGTGATAATATTGCCAAGGCCTATGGCGGAGAAGCCAAGCTCGATGTTCAAGAACAAACAGCCATTACCTACAATGACCCTGATTTAACCAACCAAACGCTTCCTTCTTTATATAAAGCAATTGGGAAAGAAAATGTTAGAATAAGAAAAGCAACCACAGGTGGAGAAGATTTCTCTTATTTCCAAGAAAAGATTCCGGGGTTTTATTTTTTTCTAGGCGGAATGACCCCGGGAAACACACAAGCCTTTCCGCACCACACGCCTGATTTTGTAATAGATGATAGTGGATTAATTTCTGGAGTAAAGGCATTAACTCAAATTACTTTTGATTTTTTAAATAAATAGCATGGACGTAATTATAGATTTTATTTCAAACATCCCCTGGTGGGGTTGGATTTTAGTATTCCTTTTTATAGTTGCTATTCGCGATATTTTCATTCAGAGAAGCCATACCATTAGTCATAATTTTCCAATCATTGGACATTTAAGATATTTGTTTGAAAGTATTGGACCAGAAATGCGTCAGTATTTTGTAGCCAATAATAGAGAGGAATTACCCTTTAATAGAATTGAAAGGGGCTGGATTTATGCCTCAGCCAAAAAAGAAAATAATTATGAAGGCTTCGGCACAGATCGGGATATTTATGCACACCAGCATATCTTTATCAACAATGCCATGATGCCTTTTCAGTTGCCCGATCATCACCCACATCATGAAGACAAAACGTTTTTACCTTGTGCTAAGGTGATGGGCCTGTATCACAAACGCAAAAGGCCTTTTAGGCCTGCTTCAATTATCAATGTATCAGCTATGAGTTTTGGCTCCCTATCTGCCAAAGCCATAGAATCATTAAATAAAGGCGTGCAAATTTCTGGAGCTTATCACAATACTGGTGAAGGTGGATTATCGGCATATCACAGTCATGGCGGAGATGTCATTTTTCATTTCGGAACAGGTTATTTTGGTGTCAGATCTCAGGATGGTGGCTTCTCTTTAGAAAAACTCGTAAAGCTGGTAGCAGAAAATCCTTTTATTCGCGCTATTGAAGTAAAATTATCCCAAGGGGCAAAACCGGGAAAAGGCGGTGTTTTACCAGGAAAAAAAATAACTAAAGAAATAGCCGAAATAAGAGGTGTGACTATTGGTAAAGATGTGCTTTCACCACCAAACCATAAGGCTTTCTCTAATGTTCCTGAAATGGTAGATTTTATCGAAAAAATAGCTGATGCCACAGGATTGCCTGTGGGAATTAAAGCGGCCATAGGTAAGCTAGAACAGTGGGAAGAACTAGCAAATATTATGGCAAGTACTGGAAAAGGTCCTGATTTTATAACTATAGATGGTGGTGAAGGCGGTACTGGTGCAGCTCCACCAAGTTTTGCAGACCATGTGTCTTTACCTTGGGTTTATGGTTTTAGTGACATTTACAAGTTATTTCAGTCAAAAAATCTATCTGAGCGCATTGTATTTATTGGCAGCGGAAAATTAGGGTTCCCAGCTAAAGCCGCTATGGCCTTTGCCATGGGGGTTGATTGTATAAATGTCGCTAGAGAAGCCATGATGAGCATTGGCTGTATTCAAGCCCAAATTTGTCATACTAACAGATGTCCAGCAGGTGTGGCCACCCAGAGTAAGTGGTTACAGAGCGGTATTGACCCTACATTAAAGTCTGAACGCCTTGCTCAATACTTTAAGACCTTTAGAAAAGAACTTATAGAAATTAGTCACGCGGCGGGCTATGAGCACCCATGTCAATTTAAAATGAGTGATATTGAAATGAATGTTGATGACCATAATCTATCAAAAGAATTGCATAGAACATATAACTATGAAAAAACACAAGTAGCATTTAATGGGATGCAAAATTTAAAAGATTGTTTATATTTGGGCAATTATCCTCAATTAACCCAAAATAAAAACCATTAACCTATATGGATACCAGTAGAATTATCGATCTTTTTTTATTTGCAATACCTACCTTAATAACCGGTATAATTGCCTTTTACTTTTTCAGAGAACATACCAAAAACGAAGATGGTAGAAGACGTTATTTATTAAAAAAAGACATGCAAGTTAATGCCATGCCATTACGTCTTCAAGCTTATGAACGTATGGCTCTTTTTTTAGAACGCATTTCACCCTCTAAAATACTAGTCAGAATCACCCCAAAGTCCTCAAATAAAGAAGATTACGAATCATTAATTATACAAAGTATTGAACAAGAGTTTGAACATAATTTATCGCAGCAAATCTACATTAGTGATAAATGTTGGAGCATTGTTACCACTGCAAAAAATGCGACTATTCAATTGATTAGAAAAGCTGGTATGAATGAAAAGACCGATACTGCCGATAAATTAAGAGAGGTTGTTTTAACAGAAATGATGGAAAGACGCTCACCTAGTGATGCTGCCCTATCATTTATAAAGGATGAAGTATCAGAGTTATGGTAATATTATTCCATACGCAACTCATTTGAACGGGCTTCTTCACATTTTTTCTTAGCATAGTAATAGCCTTGCTGCCACCAAGAAGTCATTAACTTTTTATTAAAAATCAGTGAATTTTCTGTTAACCTAGAGGGCGTATAATAAAAATTCAGCTTCACATTCTTATTTTTTGCCGCCAGCTTACCAATAAGAATATCACTTCGCTCTACCTGATCTAGTAAATGGCCAAATAAGTTTATCATTAAAGAAAAAGGGTTTTTACCCAACACCTTATGATAGGTCATGCTTTCAGATTCCAAAATTATAGCATCAATCTCTGTAGCCCCCCGCAGAATAGCTTCGCGAATAGGTACAACACAACCAAATGCTCCATCAGCATATTCAAAGCCATCTTTTTTAACTAAAGACATAAACGGAATATAATTACAAGAAATCCACATCCAATCGCAAAACTCGTCATAACTAAAATCTTTAATAGACTTATATTCGACCATGTTTTTAGATAAGTTAGACACAGTAACTACAACATCCTCGCTGCTCGCCCGAATTAATTCGTATTCTTCATAGCTAAAGTGTTTTTTTAAGTAACGCCGTAAAGATTTACTTTCTCCAAAGGTGCGTTTCATTTTAATAAACTGCCATAAGGAATTCAAAAAATCAATTGAAACATATTCTCTATTCTCCTTTTTATGAATGACAAATGGGTTAACACTAAAAATATTACGCTGATTTACATTGGTAAAAACTTGATGTATTTTTTCAATTTTTCCGGCAGCTAAATGAGGAATTAACATACTACCTGTTGAAGTACCTAAATACATATCATATTCGCGCCCTTCCTCCTCTATTAAATACTGCGCTACGCCGCCTGCATAGGCGCCTTTACTACCTCCACCGGAAATTACTAATGCCTTCAAATGATTATTATTTTAATTATAAATTTATGAATTAAAAATGAACATATTGGACTTCCGCCCATATAATAAGAAGGTTTTTATACCCGTTTTTTGGTATTTTAAAGAAAACTTAAGAAAATGAACTTTTTGAAATAGATTCAAAATAAGGGAACATCTACTTTAACATCAGTAATCAATCTATTATAATGGGTAAGAATTATTTTCTTGCGGCTATATTGATTGAACCCCATTAGGAATCATTTTTTGGATATAACCAGATAAACAATCTGGATTATAGAATATAAAAAGATCTAGTTCCTCTTAAAAATATTACTTGAAAATAAGACCGTATTAATTGATGGTATGCAGTAAATCCTTAGCAAATTTCTTAAAACGCCAGTTATGATGCTTTGTAGCAAGCTTTAAATTATCTTTGCAAGCCTCCTTACAGGCCTCAATTTGATTGAGGTATGAAAATGCATTTTGTCTAATTTCGAAACTGTATTTAGGACCAGTATAGCTAGTAAGCTCTCTTAAATAACGCCTTCTATAAACATTATCATAGTCCTCAGTGATGAGCGCCAAAGTTAACCACAGTATTCTAATATTTTTATCATTGAAGCCTATAACACCCTTAGTCTCGTCTAAGTATTTCTCACGTTCTAATGGAAAATTACGCCATAAATTATATAAGGCTGTTTCCATAGTGGTATAAGATTTATCCTTAAGTAAGGATTCATAATTTGCTTTTTGTTCTAGCGGAATATCATATACCGTTTGAGCCAAAGCTTGACGAATTTTAATATCCTTAGAACCATACAAATATTCTGGAATAGCACCTCCAAGACTATTTATGACTTCTATTTTAAGTAGGTTATTTTTAGAAGTTTCTAAAAAATTAAAGCATGCTTGTTTTGCACCTTGACAATCCAATTCAAAAAACAGCTTATAGTCTGCAGATTTTTTTGATAAAAAATCCCTTAATTGATCATAATGTAAAGTTTCTGATTCCAGCCAGGTAGCTACAAAATCAGACAAATCTTTTCTACTTGTTTTTTCAACGGCATCAATAAAATCAATCGTTTCAACATTCTTAAACTGATAATTCTTTAAATAATTCTTAATGGCTTTTTTAAAAGCCTTATCCCCCACCTTTTCATGCAATATTGTTAATGCCCACGCCCCTTTCTTATAAAAGGTTGTGCTGCTAGATTTTGGGTCCAAAAGCGCTGTACTTCCACCGGCCGCATCCTGCATTTTTAACTCTTCGGCATATTCAAAAAGTTTGTAATGGTAATAATCAACTCCAAATACCTCTCGTTCAGCCAATAAGGCATAATAAGTAGCAAAACCCTCTTGAAGCCAGTGATGCGTTCCCGAAGTTTCAGTTACTAAATCGCCAAACCACTGATGCGCCAACTCATGTGCATTGACGTTGACATAATTTTTATCAATAAAGGCAGTAGAATCTACCACAAAGGCATCAGAAAAAATGGTAGCACTTGTATTTTCCATCCCTGCATACAAAAAATCCTTAACAGGTATTTGCTTATAGTTTTGCCACGGATAAGCAAATCCAATTTCATTTTCTAAAAAATCAAACATACGCTTGGTATACCGATAAGTAGGCTCAAATTTTAATGAGTCCTTAGGATAATAGTACATTTCCAACGGGATTCCACTAGATGCATACGCCACACGTTTTCGATACTTACCTATGGCCAGCGCTAGTAAATAGCTAGACATTGGTTTTTGCATATCGTACATCCAAGTGATTGTAGATTCATTGTTTTGCTTGTAGGTTAATTTACCATTGGCAATAACTTGGTAGTCCTCATGAAAAGTAATGTTTAAGTCAAATTCAACTTTCTCATTCATATCATCAAAACTCGGTAGCCAATGGCTAGTGTATTTCCCTTGCCCTTGTGTCCAAATTTGTGGATTCCCATCTTCAAAATCCCAATCAATAAAATACATTGTTTTTTTGGGGATTGTTTGATAGGAGATCGCTATTTTATGTTCACTATTGGCTTTGAAAGGATACTTGACGATAAGCTTATCATTGGTATACAAACTGTCTTTATGCTGTCCGTCTAGCTTATAATGAATACTATTAAAACCTTTAGCATCAATATATACGGAATCAATATCCTTTAAAACTTCAAAATAATAAATGACAGATCCTGTAATAGTATGATTACTGACATCATTGAAATAAATATCAGCATATGCCGATTTAAAATCAACATATTCTGTTTGCTGCCCAAATAAAAACTGAGCCCCTAAACACCATATAAAAAGGTATTTTATCATAGATAAAATTGTTGCACAAGCAACCTAGAAACTATGAAACTCAATTAAATTAGCCTCATAATACTGATCTCCTAATTTGCCTAATAAACCATTAATAACATTAGAATCTCCATTAACGGCAATTGCTGAGTAGCCCGTATCATTGAGCTTACCTAGTCTTAAATCAATAATATTAATATTTTTGGACGCCAAAGCCGATAACAAAATCAATAAAACACCTGGTGCATTATGGTGCTTTGTTAAAATAACCTTTTCGCTTAAAGCAAGATTTAAACGCACACCATCCATTTCTAGCAAATAAACTCCTTTACTATAGTAATTAGGGAGTACAGCATCTTCTTGGTATGTAAGTTTTGAAAATAACCCGGCATCCGTTCCATTGATAAAATCAATAGCGCTTTTAACATTTCCGTTATCATTATCAATAGATAAAAATGCTACTGCCGTTCCGTCTTTATTAGATTTTAGTCGTGCCGTTTCCACATTAATCCCTTCCGATGCTAAGGTATTAAATAGAGAGGATACCACCCCTGGTTTGTCCAAATGCTCCGAAAACAAGCCGTTTACAATGCGTTTAGTATTCTGTGGAATCTCATCAGTCACCGTTATTGATTTACCCCATTTTCTTATTCTAATAGCATTATAATCACCCATACCAGTTGAGTTCTTATATAAATCAACAAACTCTAAAAAAGAGCCACCAAATGAGAAATCAGGAATAATTCGCCGTTCAGACTCATTCAATCTTTGGTTTAATAACTCAATCCCTTTATTTAGGACAGTATATTTAACCTTCAAGTCATGATCGTCATAAATGGTTCTGTTCTCCGGAATCAACTTAGAGTAACTCACATAACTTTCATAACCGGCCTCCTGTATATATTCTAAACTCTCTTTATAATTCAAACCATAGTAACGTACGTGGTGCGTATCGGTACCTACACATACAGGGATTTGAAGTTCATTGGCGCGTCGTAAAATGCTTTGAACAGGATACACACCAACGCCCTTAAATTTTCCAGCCATATTTACATCTAGAGATAAATTTCTATCGGCGATAAGCTCTAAAAGTGTTCTAAATTTATTCGCTAATGGATGTGAACTGGTTTCAAAATTCACTAAAGCTTCAGGCATATCAACATTAAGCTTAGGCAAGTCAATATGTCCAATAATTTGAATCATATCACCAAAACATTCTATCATTTGGATCATTTCATTGAAATAACCATCCCAATACGCCTCAAGGCTTCCTCGTAATTTTAGTAAAGCTTCAGCTTCTTCTTTCGACCCGTCATACGGCAGACCTTCAGGAGCAAAATGTACCGAACCAATTACATAATCAGCATCTTCAGCTTGAAATATTTTTGATCTACTCCATTGCAAACCAAGTTCTGGTCCCATCCACTCTAACTCTACGCCGTATTTAATGTTTATTTGCCCTTCATATTTCTTGCGCAAATTGGCTATACGCTTTGGGTAATTTAAATAGGATTTATTCCCTCTAATAAACTTTACATTTGTCTCTCGCTCAGCTATATATCTGAAATTCGTTAATCTCGGAGAATGAATAATAAAGGTAATACTCGGATTGTTTGCTTCTATAGCCTTATCAACAATATCCTCCAATTTATCAATACCATGCTTTACATGATCTTGCTCTGTACCAGCGTGAATACCATGCGTTTCCCAAATAAATTCGTTAAGCTTTCTCATCAATCAATATGCGTTTATTATCTTATTAAGAATGCCAAATTTAACTATTGATATAGAATTATGCACTAATTTTTTTGTGGTTTTAAAGATAATCTATCAAGTAATCAAAAAACCAAAAGATACTAATCCAATTTGAAGTAATTATTACGAATTAAATAAGTTCAAAAATTTTAATGGATTTGTTTAAATTCGCTTCATGGCTGTCAATTTACAAACACCTATTGATTATTTAAAAGGCGTTGGCCCGAACCGCGCCGATTTACTGCGTAAAGAGCTAGGTATTCATACTTATCAAGACCTAATCAATTTATTTCCTAATAGATATATTGACAGAACACGATACTATAAAATCAATCAACTTCAACGAAATAATGCTGATGTCCAAATAGTTGGAAAAATTAAAAGTTTTAAAGAAGTAGCCCAAAAAAGAGGCAAACGATTGGTGGGAACGTTTCAAGATGAAACGGGTACTATTGAGTTGGTTTGGTTTAGAGGACAGAAATGGATCAAAGAAAATTTAAAATTAAATAAGACCTATGTAGCTTTTGGGAAAACTAACTGGTTTAACGGAAAATTCAGCATGCCCCATCCTGAACTGGAACTGTTAGAGGAACATGAAAAAAATTTACGTTCTGCCATGCAACCCGTATACCCTTCAACAGAAAAACTATCAAATAGAGGCATTACAAATCGCATGATAGGTAAAATCATGCAACAACTATTTATAGAAACCAATGGCAAATTTGTTGAAACGTTACCAGATTATTTACGTTCAGAATTAAAATTAATAAACAAGCAAGTTGCCCTTTTTAATGTGCACTTTCCTAAAAGTCAAGACTTGCTTTCACGAGCTCAATTTAGATTAAAATTTGAAGAATTATTCTATATTCAGCTCCAACTAATTATTAAAAATCTAGTTCATAAATCAAAAATAAAAGGATTTCCATTTGATAATGTTGGCAACTATTTTAATACGTTTTTTAAAGCGCATTTGCCCTTTGATTTAACTGGAGCACAAAAGCGTGTTTTGAAAGAAATTCGTGCCGATTTAGGTAGTAATGCCCAAATGAATCGACTTTTACAAGGTGATGTTGGTTCTGGAAAGACAATTGTAGCCTTTATGTCAATGCTCATAGCACTTGACAACGGTTTTCAAGCGTGTTTAATGGCGCCTACTGAAATTTTGTCAGTCCAACACTTTAATGGATTACAAGATTGGTGTAAAATATTGAATATCAACATAGAAATACTTACAGGCTCAACAAAAACTTCAAAACGAAGAAAGATTCATGAATCTTTAGAAAATGGCACTTTACAAATCATTATTGGCACACATGCCCTACTGGAAGATAAAGTGAAATTCAAGAATTTAGGGCTGGCTATTATTGACGAACAACACCGTTTTGGAGTTGCTCAAAGGAGTAAATTATGGCATAAAAACACGTCTCCACCTCATGTTTTAGTGATGACTGCAACACCCATTCCAAGAACCTTAGCTATGTCGGTATATGGTGACCTTGATATTTCTATTATTGATGAACTACCACCTGGAAGAAAGTCTATCAAAACGGTTCATAGATATGATAAAAATCGCCTAAACGTCTTCAAATTTATTCGTGATGAAATCTCAAAAGGAAGACAAATATATTTGGTTTACCCATTAATTCAAGAAAGTGAAAAAATGGATTATAAAGATTTGATGGATGGCTATGAGAGTATTTCTAGAGATTTTCCAATGCCGCAATTTCAAATATCCATTGTTCATGGTAAAATGAAACCAGAAGACAAGGATTATGAAATGCAGCGTTTTATTAAAGGTGAAACACAAATCATGGTAGCTACTACTGTTATTGAGGTTGGTGTAAACGTGCCCAATGCCTCTGTAATGATAATTGAAAGCGCTGAACGTTTTGGGCTATCTCAATTACATCAGCTGAGAGGACGTGTAGGGCGTGGCGCCGAACAAAGTTATTGCATATTAATGACGAGTCACAAATTAAGTAACGATAGTAAAACGCGCCTTGAAACCATGGTGCGCACTAATGATGGTTTTGAAATAGCCGAGGTTGACTTGCGTTTACGTGGTCCTGGAGATATTATGGGCACCCAACAAAGTGGTGTTTTAAACTTAAAAATTGCCGATATCATAAAAGATAATGATATTCTTCAACATGCGAGACATCATGCTAAAAGCATTCTCAAAATAGACCCTACCCTTGCGCTTTCAGAAAACAATGTCATTTTAAACACCTATAAACAGTTAAGTAAGTATAAGAATATTTGGAATTATATTAGTTAATCGGCATTGCACTAAAATCTTATAATTACTTTTACAAAAAACGAGAGCATGCTGGGTTTAAAATTAGCTACCGATCCAAGGTGGGTAGATATTGTTGAAACAAATATTGAAGAGATTTTAACAGATCATGCTTGGTGCGAGCAAAAAGCGGCTACCAATGCCATTACCATAATCACATTAAATTCTGAACATTCCGATTTAGTTACTGATTTATTAGCCTTAGCAAAGGAGGAACTTGAGCACTTTCAAATGGTTCATGACATAATTAAGAAACGTGGTTATATGTTGGGCCGTGAACGCAAAGATAGCTATGTTAATGAGCTTTATAAGTTCATGAATAAAGGGGGGAACAGAGTACAATGTATGGTGGATAGACTTCTATTTTCAGCCATGATTGAAGCTCGAAGCTGCGAACGCTTCAAATTGCTTTCACAAAAAATCAAAGATCCCGAACTTTCTAAATTTTACCATGAACTCATGATTAGTGAAGCTGGCCACTACACTACTTTTCTTGGTTTTGCGCGTAAATACGGAAAAGATATTGATGTTGAAAAACGATGGCAAGATCTTATAACTTTTGAAGCCGAAGTAATCAAAAATTACGGCAAAAGCGAAACCATACATGGATAAAAAAACTCAGCCCTTTTTAAAGACTGAGCTTTTGCAACTGATTGTAGTTTGATTGATGTTGACTTTTCTAATTTATATCTTGACCATTTTCTAGCTTCGTGATATTCTCTTGAACGCGACTTTTTGATCCCTCATTTGGCGCATTATTTAAAGCTAGTTCAAGGTGTGATTTCGCTTTTTTATAATCACCTTGGGCGGAATAACCTCGCGCTAAGCCATAATGCACAGGCCAGGTATTCTTATTATTTTTAGCATTCATTTTAAATATAGTCATTGCTTTATCAATTTCGCCATTTGCTATTAATGTTCTGCCGTATTGATGTACTTGAAAAATGGTAGCATAATCCATAGCCTCATCCATAAGGGCGTCGGCCTCTGCCTTTCTATTCAGTTTCTCTAAAATTTTTGATTTAATTTGAAGATTATTAAAGTTCTTCTCACTGTAGAACTTTCCGGCTATGGCACCATCTATCCAACCTAAAGCTTCATCCAGGTCACCACCATTATTCAACGCATAATTAGCGGCCGTCTCATAATTTTGCCTTTGAAAACCTTGCTGACCTCTAAACTCATCTCTAAAGCTAGCTAAAACAATATCAGGCACTGCAAATTCAATTTTAAACGGAAACTGTTTTTTTTCCCAATTTAAAACCGCTAATGTAGAATTGGCGTCTACTGCTATAAAATCATAAGTCAAAAGTTCTGTATGTGCCACTGCTTTTGTTTTAATATCGACACGTAAGGCATCTTCTGAAGGCTCATAAAAATAACTACCCCAAGAGGTATTATTGTTTGAAAAAATTAATGTAGCATTATCATCTGCTTGTACTATGATATGAAATCCGTATTTACCTGCTTTAATAGCCTTTCCTTCTACCACTGCATCATCTGAAAATTCAATGGTAGTATTTTCATTAGCACCCGCTCGCCATGGAGATTCTTTGGCCGTTCCAAATCCTAAATTGTTCATACCATAGGGTACAAGTTTTCCCCAAATTTCACGATTGTTAACACTAGGTCTTGAATACTTTATGGTGACATGAGAAATGCCAACTACTTGAGATACTTTGGCTTTTTGACTGCCCTGAGGTGTTTTTAATTGTGCATGTGTACTTAAACTGAACGTTAAAGCCAAGCACATCAATAAAGACGTACACTTAATTTTCATATGTATTTTAGTTTGTTGTTTGAGTTTTCAAGGTATACAGAATTCACTACCACAGATGTTATCATTTTGTTAAACACTGCTGAAAAACTGTTAATTAACGCTTTTTTAAGAAGCTATTAACACAGCCAATCATCTCAAACCAATTGTTTAACTTTGCTGCTCTTTATAAATAAGGCACACAAGAAAAGAATGATACACATTCACGAAAAAACATTACAGGATTTAGAATTTCAAACCGTTTTACAACAGGTGAGCGAGCTTTGTATAACCCCATTAGGGAACAGCAGCGCACTTGAAATAACACCTTTTAAAACAAAGGACGAATTGCTTTACGCCTTAAAGCTTACCAATGAGTACTTATCCTCTTTTTACAACGACAACCGCATTCCTAATCACGGCTTTGACTCCATTGAAAAGGAATTAAAACTTTTAAGAATTGAGAATACCTATCTTGAAGTTCATGGATTAAAGAAAATTGTAGCTATTTCATTAACGGTAAATGACATTGTAAGTTATTTAAAAAAATTCAAAGAATATTACCCAACTCTAAACGACCATGCTTTCTATATTGAGGTTACTAAAATAATTATTGAAAAAGTAGATCAAATTGTTGACCGTTTTGGTGATATAAAAGATACAGCCTCTAACCTTCTTTTTGACACCAGACAAGCCATAAACAAGGTAAAAGGCAAAATAAATGCTAGTTTTTCAACAGCTTTAAACACCTATCATAATTTAGAATATTTAGATGACATTAGAGAATCTGTTGTAGAAAATAAACGCGTACTGGCGGTAAAGGCCATGTATAGACGTAAAGTTAAAGGCTCTATTATGGGTAGCAGCAAAACAGGAAGCATTGTCTATATTGAACCTGAAACTACGCTGCAACATTCAAGAGAACTCAATAATTTAGAATTTGAAGAGAACGAAGAAATTAATCGCATTTTAAAAGAAGTCACGAATTTTATTCGTCCGTTTTTACCTTTATTAGAAAAGTATCAAAATTTTCTAATAGATATTGATGTAATTTCTGCAAAAGCGAAATACGCAAAATCTATGCATGCCATTCTACCTGAATTTTCCGAAGATAGAAGCATGTTTTTAAGAGACGCTTATCACCCACTGCTTTATTTAAATAATATAGAAAATAAAGAAGTGACCTTTCCTCAAACCATTACCTTAAAACAAAACAGCAGAATCATTGTGATTTCTGGACCCAATGCAGGAGGAAAAAGTATTACTTTAAAAACGGTGGGCCTGTTACAATTGATGATACAAAGTGGGCTTTTGATACCGGTTCACGAACGTAGCAAGGTTTGTTTATTTGATAGAATTTTAAGTGATATTGGAGACAATCAATCTATTGAAAACCATTTGAGTACCTATAGTTACAGACTTAAGCAAATGAACTATTTCCTTAAGAAATGTAATAAAAACACATTATTTCTTATTGATGAATTTGGGACGGGATCTGACCCAGAACTTGGCGGTGCCTTAGCCGAAACTTTTCTAGAAGAATTTTATCATCGTGAGGCTTTTGGAATAATAACTACGCATTATTCTAATTTAAAAATATTGGCAAATGAGTTACCGCACATGCTCAATGCCAACATGTTATTTGATGAACGCACTTTAGAACCCCTATTTAAGTTGGTAATTGGTCAAGCTGGAAGCAGTTTTACCTTTGAAGTTGCTCAGAAAAACGGTATCCCTTACAGCTTAATAAATCGAGCTAAAAAGAAAATTGAGCGCAGTAAGGTACGCTTTGATGCCACTATTGCAAAACTTCAAAAAGAACGTTCTCGTTTAGAGAAAACAGGGCAATCCCTAAAGCAAAACGAAAAGAAGAAAATTGAAGAAGCTGATAAGCTGGAAGAAATCAATACTAAAATTCAGAAAAAACTAGAGAGCTATCAAGAGCTTTATGATAGCAATCAACGCCTCATTTACTTAGGACAGAAAGTTAATGATATTGCCGAAAAATATTTTAACAATAAGCAAAAGCGCGCTTTAATGGATGAACTTTTCAAGTTAGTTCAGATTGAAAACTCTAAGCGAAAAAAAACTACGGCGAAACAAAAAAAACAAGCTAAGGCTAAGGAAGTTCAGGTTAAAAAGGAAGTAGAAAAGAAAGTGGAGGTGATTCGGAAAAAGAAAAAAATAGCCAAACAAAAGGCTATTGAAGCGCCAAAACCAAAGGCCATAATCAAGCTTGGCGATCGTGTACGTCTGGAAGATGGAAGGTCTATAGGGACCGTAGATAAAATTGAAAAAAATAAGGCCGTTGTTAATTATGGCATGTTCACGACTAATGTGAGTATAGACCAATTAGAATTGGTTGAAGCCTCAAAAAAATAGGTCCTTTTAAACAAAAATACAGCTTCACAATATTTTACTTATTTTTACACAAAAAATTGGTTAACCAATTATGAAAAATACTAAAATAAAACAGCTTACCTCCTATTTTTTAATCAGTGGTCTATTGTTCTGTTCTTGCAGTTCGTCAAATGATGCTGGCATTAATGAAGAAACGGCAGAGCGCATTGAAGAAGAAGCACAACAACCTACTGAAGATCAAAAAATAGTATGGAAAAACTGGTATTTGTCAGTTCCTATTAACCGAGGCAATGGCAAAGCCACTTCCATTTTTTATAAAACCATAGTTAATGATGCATTAACAACGGCTCAGTCTGAATATTTTTACAAAAATACCGATGGAAGCTATACCATGTTCACCAAATTCACTGGTATAACTACGTCTGGCCAGTCTGCGCTTAATGACAAATATTGTCGCACAGAATTGAGAGAATTCTGGAGGGGAAACCAAGACACCGGTGACAATTGGTCTATGAGTACTGGAACTCATATATTAGAATCCACGCTAAATGTTGATTTTGTGGAAGGCAATGGCAGGACTATTGTGGCTCAAATTCATGGTATAGAAACCCCTGGATTGGAAGGCTCACCAGCCACAGTTAAAATACGCTGGAATAGCGGTGAAATTCAAATAGATTACTACACCAAACCAGACAGTGGTAAACCCTGGACCAGTGCTTTTGATGAAAAAATTAACGTTGGCTTTGTTGGCCACGACATTTTTACCTTTAAAATTAAAATCGAAAACGGTAAGTTTTATTATGGACTGGTTTGTGAGGCTAAAAACATAAATACAGATTACACCTTTGTTTTTGATTATGTTGGTAATGGTTATGGTCATGATAATTACTTTAAAACGGGTAACTACTTTGGCTGGAATTCAGACTATAAGAAAACTGCTCAGGTAACATTACATAAAGTAGTTACTAATCATTATTAATCTTATTTAAACAACAACAGCCAACACCAAGTTGTTGAATCCCAACTTTAGGTGCCGACTGTTTGCTCTTTGTCTTAGCTAACTCAAATATTATTTACACTTAAGGCGCGTAAACTCTAAGTTGAGCCCCCAAATATTCGTTGTTGCCCTATAACAGCGTTCCCAGTTCCCAGATACTTGGTGCACATGTCCATAAATATTATGGTGGTATGAATCCTTATATCCATTTTTCTCTTTTTCTTCAATCCAGATCTCAATATCATAAGCGCCTTGTGGCACAATAATTTCGGTTATAGATCCAGAGGTCTCATTAGCAATCCAGCCATAAACATATTCATTTTCGTTAATTGGTAATATCTGAGTTGGTAAAGTGTTTTTTGTCTCGCGTTGCGGGGCATCTGGTAAATTATTTTTAAAAGTAATGCCCACTCTAAAATCTTTTTTGGTATCATTTATAAACTGTAATGTAGGATGTACAGTACCTGATGTGCTACAATTTGTAGCCTTATAATCTGTTGCAAAACCCATTTTGGCAATCGTGTTATCTTTTAAATAACGCACAGTATAGGCTATAGGAACACCTGGGTTGGTTCTGCTATAAATAGCATTTTCTGTTCCTTTAATTATTTTATCTAAATCACCAAAATTCTTAGCAGATACTAGCTCTGCAGTATTAGCAGCATTGCCTCCGATAGCAAACGTTTTTATACTAGATTTTTCTAATATATTTTTAACTCTTAGTTCTGTTTCGGCATCTAGTGAGTTCTTACCAGCAGCATAACCAAAGGCCGCCTTTAAATCACTATCAGAAGCTTCTACAGAAGTCTCCATCCTAAACATTATAATTCGACCATAACTTACGTTGTGAATGTAGGCCGGCGGACTACTAGAATTAAAAATACCTTCAACTTCTGATAACGGTACACTTTCATGAAACACATCTGAAGGTTTTAATGGCTGATCCATAGAGATATTATAGAACACCTGTTTGTAAACCATCATGGCAACCCGTCGTTCACTTGTAGATTCATAATCAAACTCGCTTGAAATTGTATTACCAGCCCAATCGGCATTTAAACCTAACTCCAAACTCATTTGCTTTTTAGAGTATAGGGTTGTTGCTTCTGATTTAGAACTTGAAGGATTAACATATCCATCGCGAAAGGCATTGGCATTCCACCATTCTAAAGCCTTGTCAATTTCTGCATTTACATTTGAGTTTTCAGCATCTACAACAACTATAGTTCCTGCATCTCCTATCCCTGGCAAATCTACTCTCAAGGTTAAAGGCGCTCTTTTTACTTTCAATGATGTTGGAAGCCCATTTCTTAAAGAGGCATCTCCTTTCACCAATGCACCAGGCCAAATAATACCCTTATTAGGATCTAATATCGGAATATCCTGAAAATTTGTTTTTAAGTTATATTCTGTGGTTGTACAATTGGTTGATGTGTTTTTTCCATAAACATCTACACTTTCAGAGGTTTCTTCTCCTTTCATTTTAATAGAACTTGAACCTTGAGTATCAAAAGCACCCAACAATTCATCAGGACTATAACTTAGACTCTTTAAATAAGTATCTATATTTTCAGCATTTTGAGAAGCCGCCTCAACCGATTCATCTTTACTACACCCATAAATTAATACGAACGTAAAAAGAAAGATACCCATGATTTTTTTTAATGTTAATAGCTTTGTTTTCATGATTTCTAATTTTTTGTGATTCAACACTTCAAAACTAGGTACGAACAACACTGAAAACTAATTTTTACTATGGACAAAGTATGGACAACCAGTAAAAAACAATCGGAGTCACAGCATGGACATATTATAATTTACACCATCAACAAACTACATAAAATACTGATTAACAATTAATTAATCATATTAAAACTCAGCATAGAACATGGACAAAATAGTATTCTAAAACTTTAATTTAGCATTGATTAAAGACCGCCACAAGTTTCGATTTAATATTATAAGTATCTTAGACAAGATTAAAACTTTTACCTATGACAAAGATGTTTTTTGTAATCATTGCTATTTGTAGTTCAATTTTATATGGTCAACAATCAGAAGAACAGGATAGCCTAGATTTAGTTTTTAGAAATCAAAAACACCTAAATAACAAGATTGAAACTGCTCGGATTATTTATCAGAAATACAAAAACACTGAAGCACAATTTGTATTTAACATATCAAACGAAGTCCTTGAACTTTCCAAAAAAGAGAATTATCCCATTGGAGAAGGTATTGCTAGTAGATTTATAGCATATTATTATAGGTTTAAGCCAAATATTGACTCCTCAAGGTTCTATTTTAATCAATCTTTTAAAACACTCGAAAATTCAAACGCGATTAAAGATTTTTGCGAGACCACCGAAGAGTATGCCACTTTTGAATGCGTACAAGGAAATTATGACAAAGCTCTTAATATTGCAGAGCAAGGATTTAGACAAGCCTCTAAAATAAAAAGTAGTGAACAAATGGTGATGTGCTTAAATAGAAAAGCAACGATTAATATGGATAGCGGTAATTTTACAGGCGCTACAAAATCAAACCTTTTAGCCCTCAAAATATTAGATACTACCACCCTTCAATTGGCTAAACTTAAGGCCATCTCATTAGGACATAAAGCAAGAATAGAAATGTTACGAGGAAATTATGAGCTTACGCTTCAACCGCTTCAAGAAGCTTTAAACTTATTAATAACATTAAATGATAAGCAATGGATGACAGTAAATTATATTGAAATGGGAAATGCGCATTGGTACCTTAATAATTTTAATGAGGCCTTAATAAACTATAACAAAGGTCTTACCCTTTCAAAAGAATTAAAGCGTCATGACATTACCTCTATTTGTTATTCAAATATTGCATCCATAAACATAGAACAGGGCCATTATAAAGAAGCTATAGAAGTAATAAAAAAATCTATTGAAGCAGATAAGGCCATAGGTTCCATGATCAATTTAACAATTGCTTACAACATGTTAGGGGATGCATATTATAACACCAACAACATCAAGCAAGCTACTAAGAGCTACACTAATGCAATAATACTCGCCGATTCTATCAAGGCAAGTGATGTAAAGCGGGACGGCTACTATAACAGATCAAAAGCATACAAGCATTCAGGTAATTACAGAGCTGCCCTGTCAGATATGGAGGCGTACACAAAACTAAATGATAGTATTTTTAATCTTGAATCGGATAAACAAATAGAAGAGCTTAAAACCATTTATGATACCGAAAAAAAAGAGGCTGCCATTGCACTTCAAAAAGAAGAAATAAAAACACTAAACATAAAAGCCAAGAATGATAAGCTTACAAAAACACTTTATGGTGTTGGCATGCTTTCCTTTCTAACCATTTCTGGTTTACTTTATTTTGGGTTTAAACAACGCCTCAAGAAAAATAAAATAGAACGCGAGAAGCAAGAAGCTATTTATAAGCAAGAGATTGCTTTCAAAAAAAAGGAATTGGCTTCTCAAACACTTCATTTGGTACAAAAAAGCACCTTTATTCAAGAACTTAAAGAAAATCTTGAAAAAATCAAACAATCTCCCGAATTATTTAAAGTAGAATTCAGGAGATTGGTCATGCTCCTTAAAAAAGAAAAAGCCGAAGATAAAGACTGGGAAATCTTTAAATCGTACTTCTCTGAAGTCCATAACAACTTTGACAATACATTAAAATCTATTTATGCCGACATTACCGAAAAAGAAATCAGGCTGGCCTCTTTTTTACGTATGAATCTGTCAACTAAAGAAATAGCTTCCATGCTAAATGTATTGCCAGAAAGTGTATTAAAAAGTAAATACAGGCTTAAGAAGAAGCTAAACCTTGCTAAGCAAGATGATCTTAACACCTATCTCAACAGTCTATAATATCTAATATGAAAAACATTTACCTCTTTATTTTCCTGCTTTTGCCACTTGTATTCTATGGGCAAAATAAGTCAAAAATTGACAGTATTAAGCGATTACTACCAACGCAAAGGGACACAATCAAATTAAAGTCATATGGAGCGTTGAACAGACTTCTAATAAGTTCTGACACTGATCTTTCAAAAAATTACTTAGACAGTCTTGTAATAATGGCTAAAGAACTTGATATAAAAAAATTTAATTCTCTTGCATTAAGCAGACTAGGATATTACTACTACTATATTTCGGATTACAACAAAGCGGAATATTACAACAACGAAGCCATCAAACTTCATAGAGAATTAAACCTTAAAGCCCCCCTTTACAAAGCCCTCAATGTTCTTGGTGTCTCCCAAAAATATCTAGGCAAATTGGAAGAATCCATGGAATCCCATATGGAGTCTTTGGCTTTAAAAGAAGAACTCGGGGTGTCTGGTTTTGGATTAGGGGCTAGCTATGTGAATATTGGAAACCTGCTGGCAGAACTGGATAATTTTGAGGCATCAAATGAGTACTATTTAAAAGCGTCATCTGTTTTCGAAGAAGCAGGTTTAATTAGTTATCAAGCACAAATTCTTCACAATATTGGAGTTAATCAAGATGAATTAAAAAACTATGATAAAGCACTTGAATATTATTTTAAATCATTAGAACATTTTAGAAAAGAAAAAAAACATCTAGAAATAGCAAAAATTCTAAATTCGATTGGAGGTGTATATTTAAAACAAGACAGTCTAAACAAGGCTAAAAAATACTTGAAGGAATCTTTAGAATTAAGTAAACATTATGGTGAAAAACAAATGGTTGGTCTCACTACTAAAAACCTTGGGAATGTCTACTTTAAGGAAGGGGATTTCAATAAAGCATTAAAACATTTTAAAGAAGCGTCCGCTATTTCTATAGAAACAGGTACACTTACAAGAGGATTAAACAACTATCAGCAGATGGCAAAAACTTATGCTGCCCTTGGTGATTACAACAAGGCCTACAAATACAGTGATCTTCATTTTCAAAAATATGATTCTGTTTTCAAAAAAGAGAAAATTGAACAGATTAACGAGTTAGAAATCAAATACCAAACCGAAAAAAAAGAGGCTGCCATTGCACTTCAAAAAGAAGAAATAAAAACACTTAATATACAAGCCAAGAATGATAAGCTTACCAAAACACTTTATGGTGTTGGCATGCTGTCGTTTCTAACCATTTCTGGTTTACTTTATTTTGGATTTAAACAACGCCTCAAGAAAAACAAAATAGAACGCGAGAAGCAGGAAGCTATTTATAAACAAGAGATTGCTTTCAAGAAAAAGGAATTGGCTTCTCAAACACTTCATTTGGTACAAAAAAGCACCTTTATTCAAGAACTTAAAGAAAATCTTGAAAAAATCAAACAATCTCCCGAATTATTTAAAGTAGAATTCAGGAGATTGGTCATGCTCCTTAAAAAAGAAAAGGCCGAAGATAAAGACTGGGAAATCTTTAAATCATACTTCTCTGAAGTCCATAATAACTTTGACAATAAATTAAAATCTATTTATGCCGACATTACCGAAAAAGAAATCAGGCTGGCCTCTTTTTTACGTATGAATCTGTCAACTAAAGAAATCGCTTCCATGCTAAATGTATTACCGGAAAGTGTATTAAAGAGTAAATACAGGCTTAAGAAGAAGCTTAAACTAGACCGCGAAACCGATTTAAATCAGTTTCTTAACACCCTTTAATATATTACCTTTGCAAAGTGAATATTAATATTAAAAAAGGAAAAAAACTTATACTATTTGATGGTGTTTGCAACCTGTGTAATAACAGCGTCCAATATGTTATTAAACATGATAACAGTGACCTTTTTATGTTTGCAGCACTACAAAGTAATACCGGTAAACAAATCATTGAAACTTTTAAAATTGACACGTCGAAAATGGACTCCATTTTATTGTTCAATCCTAAAAAAAACAGTATTACTTATAAATCTTCAGCGGCTTTAAAAGTGGCTTTTCATTTGGGCTTCCCAACGAGCCTTTTAAGTGCCTTTTTAATTGTTCCCGCTTTTATTAGAAATTGGGTATACGACTTCATTGCCAAAAACCGTTATAAATGGTATGGTAAAAAAGAGGCGTGTATGGTTCCTTCTCCAGAATTGAAAAATAAGTTTTTAGAGTGACCGTTTCATTTTCATTATTAAATTGTTAGTAGCTCCATTTAAAGCCTAAGGAAAGCCGACTCCTATTTTTAAATTGGCCAAACAATAGATTGTCTTCACCATAAAACACATGAGCATTAACCAGTAGTTGGGTGTTTGTAGAAATCCAATAACTTACTTGAGGCGTTATAAAGCCATCATTATGATTTACACTATGCACCCAAAGCACTTCAGCCTTTACACTATCGTTCAGTAATTCTCTTGAAATAAGCATAGAAGTCATCGTTTCAAAGAGATCACGATTATATGGAGAAATAGATTCCGTTATCCATTCATTAAAAAGTTGAATGCTTAAAACATTCTCCCCTTTTATATAATCCAAACCTAGTGCTGATTTATAAAAACCACTCTGCTCTACTCCTCCATCATTACGATTATTTGATGTAAAGTTCTGATTAAAAATATAGACCAATTCTCCTCTAAATGTTGATGACCCAAAAACCTTATTGAATGTTCCACCTACTAATTGTTGACGCTCATAGGTGAGAGAAACCTCAATTGAAGTGGTCTGACTTCTAAAAAAGGTATAAAAAACAGGTAAGTCTTCATAATAATAGAAATAATTCAAAGAGAGGTCCCAACCCTTTTTAAAGCTAGATAGTTTCAACCCAATATCTGAATCTTTGATAAATCGATTTGGTCTATCAAGCTTATTGAAATTTGCTGGGATATTTTCTGGAGGTGCTTTAAATATACTTTTGGTGAAAAAAGGCGCATCAAAAGATGGAATAATATGATACGTATTATCTGGTATCCAAATAAATTGAACTCCAATATCCTTTATATTAAAATCTGCTTTCAATGACCACAAAGGGATTCTACTATCTTCAAAATCATCCAAAATAAACTCTCTGAAGTTTTGTGGATTTACAACATCTAATAGCTTTAATCCATCGGTTTCACCCCAAACAATCTGCTGTTTACCAATGGTAAGCTTAAATGCATTGAAACTTTTGTAGTAATAAAATTCTCTTAATTCCAAATTGGTTGTATTACCCATAAAAAGTCTTTTACTAAACGTTGATACCGACTCTTCATTTGGTATTCCAGGTTCTAAATTATCCATGAATTCTGAATAAAGCTGTCCCTTAAAAACAAACTTAGACCTATGGTTCAATTTTAATACGACTTCAGGTTTTATTAATAGTTCAGATTTTTGAAGTGTTTGTGTCTTAAATTCATATGAAGTTTCAGAGGCTACTACCAAACTAGCTTCAAGCTTCGGTTTATTTGTTTGCGAAAAAAGTATACCATTTTGAAAAATCATTACTAGCCCTAGTATTATGACTATGCGCTGTTTAGTCGTATTATAATCCATTAATCAATGCTTCTTCAGTAAAATAATCATCACTCAACTCCAGTTGATAATCATTGTTTTCAAACCTAAAAATTGTTTCATGCTTTGTTTTATGATTAACAACTTTTATCAAATGAACCGTCCAGATATCATCCACCTTCTTTATATCAGAAATGGTCACGGTTTTAAGAAAGTTTCCTGCCACATCCCATAATTCAGATTTACGCATCATCCATAATTTAGCATCAATCCAAAATTTTCCTTTACTATAACCCAACACCTTTTTTATAGATTCATTTTTGGGTTTAGCTTCTATGACATAGCAATCATGTCCATCAATTTTCTCCATACCAATGGTTGTATAAAAATGATCCTCTTTGCTAATTTTAGTTTCTAGTTTTATATCTTCATAGGTAAGATCTGTTCCTAAAAAATAGTCGCCTCTATTCGCAGCCGAAATACGTCTGGTTTTACGGAGGGCAGGAAGATATAACCATTGGTCATCATCCTTTGCCACATCGGGATAATCAAACGTTAAAAAAGCGGTTCCTTTTACACTTGATGGCGTCTCATAAAATATCACCAATCGTTTCTCTTTACCAAAATACTTTCGCAAAGCAATGGTTTCTCTTGAACGTGTTTTTCCTCTTTTATCCTTTAACTCCATAATAAGATTTCGCTTTAAGGAAAGTCCGTCATTCCGCTCATGTGTTTTTTCTGCAATACGTTGCCCATCCATAAGTTTTTGAGCTTGACTTGAAAATGGATTTATAAAATAAAGGGTTGCTAAAATTAAGGTTATCGTCTTCATACTATTTCGTTTTTTTGTTAATGAAAAATTTAGGCTTTGTAATTAAAATGATGGCGGGTAATAAGGTCATACTTCCTAAAAAGCTTACTATTACAGCTACAGCAACTAAAAATCCAAATTGGTTTAATGGCGGCACAGAACTCGTCATTAAAACACTAAAACCTAGAGCTAAGGCTAGAAAATTAAATAGTAAAGCTCTACCTGCCGATTTATAGAACTCAGAATAAGCTTCTGTAATAGGCAACTTTTTTTCTCTTAAAAAGTATTTAAGCCTATCTATGGTGTGAACTGCAAAATCTACTCCCACTCCAATGGCTATTGCCGCAAACATAGATGTACCCACAGCCAGCCAAATATTCATAATCCCCATAACAGTATATAAAAAGAGTACAGAAATGGTAACTGGCACAACAGTTAAAACACCAGCTGTAAACGATCTAAAGCTAAATGCTGCTACAATTAAAACAACCAGTAAAGCTATGATGGCGCCTACAAAATGATTGACCCCTAACTTACCAATCCAATGGGCATCAACAGCAACTTTTCCACTTAGTGTTGCCTTTATTTTGGGTGATTTAAAATGAGTATCAATATACTCTTGTGCTTTATTAATAACCTCTTTTTCATTTATATATTCGCCAGAATTCATTCGGAATCTAACATTGGCCAACTTGTAATCATAATCTATATAATTATCAAAATCTGTTGGATCACCACTTGCAGCATACAACAAAAAGTATTGTGCTACCAATTGATTATTCTCAGGGATTTTATAGAACGCCTTTTGGTTTTCATTCATAGATTGATTCATTTTTTTTATAAAATCTACAATCGATGTGCTTCCCTTTACATGTGGCAAGGTTTCAATATAGCTTTGAAGGGCCTCTATTTTTTGAAGGTTTTCTATCTTAAATAAATCCTCGTTATGAGGCGTTTCGATAAGAACATCCAGGTACGATGTGCCATCTGTTTTATCATTTATTAATCGGTCTGCAATAACAATAGGTTCTGTGGCTTGAAAATTCTTAACTCTATCCTCATTAACTAATAATTTTAAAGCACCTCCAATACCAAACACAATAATTAGTAATCCTAATACAACAATTCTTTTGGGATGTTTCACAACAACATGTCCAAATTTCAACATGAAAGTTCCAAAACTATCCACTTGACTGTCCGATTTAAAAACGCGGCTTTTTTGGGGTTTTAGCAGCATCATTGCAGATGGAATCATAAACAAAGCATACAGTAAGGCCATGAGAACGCCTAAAGCTCCAAATATTCCAAAGTAAACCATAGGAGGCATATATGATGACCATGCTATAGACATAAAACCTGCAATGGTTGTTAAAGACGTTATAGTAATCGGGCGCCACATTCTCACCATAGTCTCTACCACTAGCTCTTTTTGAGTATGTAAAGGGTATTTGGCTGCCAACTCATAATATTCTCCAAGAATGTGAATCCCATCAGCTACAGCTATGGCTATAAGAACTACTGGCAATCCATTTGTAATTACAAAAAAGTCTACCCCAAAAGCAGCCATTAAACCCAATGCAATACCAACGGAAGCCAGTACCATTAAATTTGGAAGCACAACCCCTCTAACGGTTCTATAGGCAAAAATTAATATCAGCGCTATTATTAAGCCAGCAAAGGGGTTTGTACGCATGGCATCTTCATCAATATACTTAACCAGATAACCGCTCACGGCGCCTTCTCCTGCCAAATAAAACTCATGATTCGTTTTGTCTAACTGAGAAATCATAGCATAAAGCGCATTATAAACTTCATGCTGCTTCATATCATAAGTATCAAGCATTTCTGCTAAAATAAGTGTGGTGGTTTTATCTTGAGACACCAAACTGCCTTGATACAATTCAAAGTTATCTATGCTATGAGATACTTCTAGGGCCCTCTGGTTAGACAGTTCTTCTATCTCATAAAAAGGTTCAACAAGAATACCTGAATCTGTACCCACTATATTATTTTCTGTCGATAAACTTTTAATTTGATCCGGATCAATACCAGGAATGGTTTTTATTTGTTCACTTATTTCATGGACAATCTGTAACGATTTTTTATTAAATATGCCGTTTTCATTTACAACAGCGATAACCATGGGATCTTTTAAACCAAAAGATGTTTTGAGTTGATTTCGTTGCACTAAAATGGAATCTTTGGCTGGAAGAAAAGCATCATAACGCGTGTCTTTTCTCAGTTTAGGAAGAAAGGCTATCGATACTATAAATAGCAACCCTGATAGGACTAAAATAGTTTTATGATGTGTTGTTACTCTATTAAAAAATGCTTGTACTCTATTTTGTTTCATGCTAAGAATGAATTAAGTTGTATATACAACATTATAATTAAAAAATATTATTTGATTTTAAGTTCTATTTCTTTTAAATACGCTAAACCTGACTCGCCGAGTTTATCATATAAATTTGACATGATATCTTCCCATACTGGTACTAATTTAGTCACCAAAGCCGCTCCTTCTGGTGAAAGAGATATATGTGGTCGATACGCATCACTTTTTAATAGGTACCCTTTTTTATACAACATGCTTATATTTCTACTCACCGTAGACCGCTCTAAAGATAATAATTGTCCAACAACACCTTGTTCCACCTCCCCTAACTTTTTTAGGGCGAATAGAATAGTCATTTGATTTTCTGTAATATCAAAATCTTGTAAATAACCTCTAAACATGTTATCTACAATTCTCGACATTTGTCGTAATCTTGACCCTATGCAGTCTTGAAATTCATATTTCATGTCGTAAAGATAAAATAAATTGTTGTATATGCAACAATTAATTATTTAAAATATATATTGTACTATAATGTTTACGCTATAAGCTTATTAAATTTGATACTTTGAGAAAATTTATCGAGTTTCGTTTAACGTTTAATATGACTCATAAAACAGATATCTATCTTTGATTTTAGGTGAAATAGTATTTAAAAATGAAAAAATTTCTTGTTGAAAAATTTAAAATTTCCGAATCTGAGGCTGAGATATTTTCTGCTTCCTTTAAAAAAATAAATTTAAATAAAGGTGACCTATTTATTGATTTTGGGAAAGTATCAAATAAAATTGGTTTTGTTGAAACAGGGCTTTTAAAATGCACATTAATTGGAAGTAAAAAATCCTTTGTTGACGATTTTGTCTTTGAAAACCAGTTTGTGGCAAACTATTACAGCTTCTTAAAACAAGAAGCGTCTAACAAGGAAATAATCTGTTTGAAAAATTCTGTATTGCATGTAATTACAAGAAATAAACTTGAAAAATTAGGAGAAAAGCATCCCTTTGTGGCAGAAATCGCTAGACAAGTATCTGAACAATTGTTCCTTTCTACAGCTAAAAAACTTGAAGATATATGACTATTAAGTGCTCAAGAAAGATATTTAAAATTACTTAAAATTAACCGAAGTATTACACAGGAAATCCCTCAATATGAAATTGCTTCATATCTAAACATAACTCCAGAAACTGTAAGTAGAATTAGAAATAAAGTAACGTTTGGTTCTTGATTTATATCAATCCGTATTTATTGTATTAATATAAAATTTGTAAAAATTATAAATTATGGCGAAATATATTAATGCTACTGAAAAAACAGGAAAAGAGTTTTATTTGAATTTTATTGAGAAAGGAAAAATAGTCATGTTAAATCTAATAAAATTCAAAGATAAGGCTGACTATACCAATCTGGAATCAATAAATCTCCAAATGAACATAAGTGGAGAACAAGCATATAAACTATACACAGATAACACAGCGGAGGCACTGAATAAAATAGGAAGTCGTATTCTATTCTATGGAAAAAGTACTGGCTTTTTAATTGGACCCGAATCGGAAAAATGGGATGCTATTTTACTTGTAGAACACCAATCCTTGCAAAAATTTATGGAATTTTCTCAAAGCGAAACTTATTTGAATAATGTTAAACATAGAACAGCTGGATTAGAAGATTCAAGATTATTACCATCTACTGAAATATAAAAAGTTTTCTATAGCAAAATTAAATAGCAAGTTTTTGGATTAAATTATACCCTAAACTAATCCGAAACACACGCCAACTCATTTAAGGGTATAGATAACTCATTGTTCATATTACAGTATTCTGATTAGTTATAGTTTTAACTAAACTTTAAATAACTAATCATGAAATACGCAATTATCTTTTTTCTTTTATACGCCTCAATTATGGAGGCTAATAATAACCCTACCCCTTCTTCAATAAAAACTGTGACCGTATTTGTTGATGGTGCACAAATCACGCGTTTGGCGAAAATTTCAATACCTGCAGGTACTTCTGAATTGTCGTTTGCAAAACTATCACCATATATCCAGGAAAACAGTATTCAAATTTCGGGGCTAGATAATACATCTATTTTATCTATAAATTATGCAATCAATCATTTATCAAAATTGGATAAATCTGAAAACATTGTAAAGCTTCAAAACGACTTAGAGAAATTGAAGGATGCCATCCAACTTGAACAAAATAAAATATCCGGATATGAAGAGGAATTACTTATTTTAAAAGAAAACAGACTGTTAGGTAACGCGAATGAAGTTGTTAATCTTGAAAAGCTTCAAAAGTTTACAGCCTATTACAGCACACGAACAACAGAAGTAAACGGACTTATTCATACAGCCTTAAAGAAGAAAAAGGACTATGATGAGCAAATTAGTAAAATTAATAAGCAATTGGCAGAATTAAACGTTGACGATAAAATTCAAACAGGAGAAATAAAAATAAAACTAAATACCAAGATAAGTAAGCAACTTAATTTGGTTATAAAATACAATGTTAATAATGCCGGTTGGTTTCCTAGTTATGATTTAAAAGCAAAAAGTATAAGTACGCCTCTTGATTTATATTATAAAGCCCATGTGTATCAAAACACAGGTATCAACTGGGATAATATTAAACTCACCTTATCAACAAAAGACCCAAATACGAATAATATAAAGCCAGATGTTAACTCGAAATATTTAAATTTTATTAGTCGGCATAGTAATTACAAATCTGAAAACTCTACTAAAACCTATAACTACAAATACAATCCTTTTATAAAGCAAATTAATGGCATCATTACAGATGAATCGGGCACGCCGCTTCCGGGAGCCAATGTTGTAATAAAAGGTACTACAAATGGTGTGGTAACAGACTTTGATGGTGTTTTCAATATTAGTCCCAATGGTGGCAAGGAACTTGAAGTCTCCTATTTAGGTTTTAGAAGTGAAATTATTCCAATACACTCCAGTGTTATCAATTTGAGTTTAGAAGAAGACATTAGCGCTTTAGACGAAGTTGTGGTAGTTGGTTATGGAACATCATCGAATACTGGGCTAGCAGGTAGTGTTTCTAGCGTAAACATTCGTGGGACTTCATCTATAAAATCATATAAAAAACCGCAATATATTGTAGATGGTGTTCCTATGAGTTCTAACAAGTTTAAAGCAATAGATCCAGACATGATAGCAAACATAGAAGTTCTTAAAGGAACTGCAGCCAAAAACATTTACGGAAGTAGAGCCACAAACGGAGTCATTCTTGTTACTACCAAAAAAACAAATTACACCACCTCAGGAGATATCATAACTGAAGGTATGACGAATACTAATTTTGAAATTCAAAAACAAACTACTATGGCGTCTGATGGTAATATTTCGGTTATTGAAATTGACCAATATAGTGTACCCGCAATCTTTTCATATTTTACTGCTCCTATAATAAATGAAAATGTGTTTCTAACAGCAAAAATTGGAGATTGGCAACAATATAATTTATTACCCGGAGAAGTGAATGTCTATTTTGAAGATAGCTACTCAGGCATCACCACCATTAACCCTTATGCAGTAACAGATAGCTTAACCATTTCATTGGGTGTAGACCCCAACGTAGCAATCAAAAGAAAACCAATGAATAACTATAAAAAAAATACATTAATTGGAAATAACAGAGTACTCGATAAAGCTTATGACATAGAAATAAAAAACAATAAATCGACCGCTGTAAATGTTGTTATTGTCGATCGAATCCCGGTAAGTGAGAATAAAGAAATAAAAGTTGATAATATTGAAACAGGAACCTCTGATTATAATTCTAAAAAGGGCCTTTTAAATTGGAAAACTACCATTTCTCCTAATCAATCTAAGACCTATAAATTCTCTTATAGCATAAAATACCCGCGCTACAAAAACATTAATTTGTAGTTCATCTATTCATTTAATCAAAACCTAAATCAGCTTAATTTCTGAAAAAAATTGATGAATTTTATTTAATGTTTGATATAAGTCATAAAAACAGACGTATATTATAGAAGTTTACCACGCTAAAAACAGCAATCTAAATTTTAAATAGATGAATAAAACAGATATTGCAAAAGAATATATCAAGCATTTGGAAAATGGAAATATTGACCAAGTAATTGCTTTATTTGATCTAAACGGAATAGTTGATTCGCCATTATACGGAATCAAAAGAGCTGATGAATTTTACCCAGAATTGAACGGTGATACCGCAAATTCTGAACTTTCTCTTCTGGGCATTTTTGAAGAAAACAACTCAAATAAACTAGCCCTTTATTTTACTTATAAATGGACTTTAAAAAACAATCAAATAGTAGAATTTGATGTGGTAGATATCATAGAGTTTGATAATCAAAACAAGATTAGCAAACTGAAAATCATATATGATACGGTTATTGCTAGAAAGTTAGTTGGACAATTGTAAAAGTAAAGTCACTAGACATCAACCTATAAAAGGTATAGCTTGAAACAACATATATTTTTCTACCGATTTACAACAAGGAAGATTCTAAACCCCATAGAATCTTGTAACAAAAGATTATGACTTTCGTCTTATTTGCATACCAAAATTTAATCCTTTAAAAATGCAATCATTAGGAAACAAAAAACTGTCAATCATCATTGGTGCTTTTATTTTTGCTGCAATATGTATTGTTTGGGAGCATTTTAATGGCGGTGTGATAACGCATCACCTATTAGCAAGAGAAGATTTGCCTGGTATTTCCAATTTGTGGGGTTTATTAACCATACCATTGCTGGCTTGGTTAACAGTGTCATTAACAATTAAACAGCGAAATAAAATAATAAAGTCTGAACCAAGGAATCTTAATAATTTTGACAACAAGACATTCAGAGGGTTTTTAGCAGCTTTGTTATTTGGAATTATTGCCTCGCTATTATGGGAATTTAAATTTTCAAATGGCCTTCAATATTATATTCTTGCCCCTGTTCTAATTGCTTTTTTTAAACCAGTACATTTACCAGAATATCTATTGGGGTTTGTAATTGGTATGTTATTTACATTTGGGGGCATACTGCCAATCATTGTAGGAACCATATTATTGATATTGTGCTTTTTAGTAAATGGCTTAATGAAAGGCATAAAACATATTTTTATCGTTCGAAAATCTTCATAGATTTTATATTCGGTTTGTATTTTTCCTAAATTAGTTGCTTAAAACCAACTATCTTTCTTAAACAAAACCGTTGGGCACAAATAACCCATAAATACTAAATATTATGTATAGCACTTTTAGAGAACACCCATTTTATTTAATTTTTTGCCTTTTATTAATAAATATAGCTCATGCTCAAAGTGATGTGATTCTAAAGATTAATGGTGATGAGATGAAAGGAAAGGTGATTAAAATTAATTCTACCGACCTTCAATTTATCTATCAAAATGAAACTGTAGAATACACGGTGGAGAAATCAGATATAATTAAAATCACTTTTGCTTCAGGACGTGTTGAGTTTTTTAATAAAGATGATAAAAGCGCTAATTTAAAACTTGAGGACCATCATAACAAAGTTGCAATTTTACCTTTTGGCTATATAAAAGATCAAGAAACAAGTAATGCAACAATGACCAAGAAGATTCAACAGGAAACTTATACTATATTTAAAAAGCAAGCTAACATCCTCAAGTTTCAAGACCCTACTACTACTAATGCTTTATTAGCTAAATCTGGAGTAAATAATAACAATCTTGAAGGATATACTATGGGAGAGATCTGTAATATTTTAGGAGTAGAATATGTCATTCAAGGCTTAGTTTCAATTGAAAAATCTACAGTTACTAATTATAGTAACACCACGTCAAAATCTACAACAAACAAGGCTTATGTAGACAAAAAAGGACAAATTGTGGGTGATCTTTGGAATGATAATAAAAGAACCAGTAACAGCAGCTCCTATAGTTCGTCTACTCAAAACTATGCAACAAATATTACTATGAATGTTTATAGTGACAAAGGTGATAACCTTTTCAGTAAAGAACATGCTTCATTTTGGCAAACCCAAGATGCCTACAAAATAACGTTATCTTTTTTAGCTAAACGTACGCCCATTTACAAAAAATAACTAAACAAAACATGGCATACAAACTTGTGTTTAAACCACTTCCGAATTAATTATTTATGGCAGTCATTAGAATATGCTATGAAGATAAAAGCTCAATAAAACCATCTTATAGTTCCAGATATATGGATTAATTAAAAAATTGATCTAGTAAGGTTCTTTATTCATGTGCTTTATACACTGAAAATCGGCTCGTTTTATTAAAAAAATCAAATAACCAATAAATCTAATTAATTCGATGGGTTTATAAGAATTCAGTAAAATAACTGTGGTTTCCAATTTGAAGTAAGAGTATATCCAAATTTTTTCTTAATTTAAAGTCTTAATCCATACATGTTAAGAAAATGAAATATACTTACTTTTCGCTTTGTTTGATCCTTTTAATAGGATTCACTTCTTGCAGTAAAGACGACAACAATAATTCAGAAACTGTTACTAAAGCAAATATTATAGGTTCAGTTAATTTGTTTGACGAAGGAGTTACGCAAATTGACAATTCAAATATGATAGTAAGCATTGAAGGCACAGGATTTTCTGCCACAACAGATGGTAGTGGTGACTTTAAGTTAACCGATGTACCTTTTGGTACATACACCCTTGTTTTTGAAAAAGCTGGCTATGGAACATATAAAAAGTTTGACATAGAACACAAAAACACAGGATCATCAACAGTGATTAACAATCCATCACTGGGTCTAATGTCGACCACTGCAATTACCAATCTTACTATCAACTCAAATTCAAGTTTCCCAGTCATATTAACCTCTATAACTAATCCTGAAGCCAGTACTGTGAATCCTAAATACATTAGGTATTTCTTATCAACAGATGCATCTGTTAGCGATGAAAACTATGAAAATGCGATAGAAACTCTTCAAGCTAATAATACGCCAAACAATTTTAATTTGAGTCAAGCTGCAATAGATGCACTTGGATATGCTAGCGGAACACGAGTTTATGCAAAGTGTTATGGCGAATCATTTTGGGGAAATAACTATGCTGACCCTAATTTAGCTAGAGATGTTTTCCCTAATTTAAATCCAACATCTGCTCCAGCCGTATCATTTGTTGTACCCTAATAAATATCAACATATAATATGATATTTAATTCATGGTCAGTTCTTAATATTTAAGTGCTACTAAGTATATAGTATACTGCCTAGTATATCACTTAAAAAAATGTGATTTATGTACGCCAAACTTTGGGCAGTGTGGATCATGCCATATTATACTTTCAATTTTTAAACAACTAAAATTACATTTAGCCTAGGTATAAAAACTTCTAATATGGATTACAAACCATAAATATAATTTCAATTTAAACCCAAGCCAGATATCAAGACGCGACAATTGTCTCTATAAGAATTCAAAGAAAGCAGTTTATAAAACACATAAACCACTGTAATACAAAAGTATACACTAGATTTTATAGCTAAATTAGCTTATATTTAAATCAAATTTTAAAAATGTTGTTAAATCGCAACGTTAGCAATAATCAATAAAATCATTATGAAACCAAGAATTTCTTTATTCCTTAGTTTGTTACTCATTTTTACTTCCTGCAAAAACGAACCTAGGGAGCCCCTAAGTGATGTCACAGATAAAGTATCAAACCATACTATACTTTACCATAATGGTACTATTGTAACAATGGAAGGTCCTGCTGGCAGTACAGTTGAAGCCGTAGTAACGGAAGGTGATAAAATTGTCTATACAGGTGATTTAGAAGCAGCAAAAAATAATTACCCGAACCCATCTGATTTTGATCTTAAGGGCAACACTATGTTTCCTGGTTTAATTGAGCAACATCTACATCCTTTTCTTGGAGCGCTAACCCTGAGCGTTCCTGTAATTGCCCCTGAGGACTGGGAACTACCGGATAAAACCTGGCCAGCAGCCAAAGACCATGATGCTTATATAGAAGCATTGAAAACTGAGATTGCCAAGCATAAGAATCCAGAAATCACCTTCTTTACATGGGGTTATAACAATTTTTTTCATGGTAAAATCAATAAAAAGGATTTAGATGCCATCAGTACAGTAGTACCTATAGGAGTTTGGCATCGATCTGCTCATGAGTTCTTTGTTAATACACCCTTCTTAGAAAAATATAACATTAGCATAGAAGATGTAGAAAAAGCTTCAGCAATGGCACAAGCTCAGATTAATCTTGATGAAGGGCATTTTTTTGAAAATGGGGCCATAATGTATTTGTTACCCAAAATTGTTTCAGACTTGGCAACGCCAGAGCGTATGCGCTTTGGGATTAAGCAAATGGTAAAAATGCTTCATGGCAATGGAGTTACGGCCTACAACGAACCCGGTGCTTTTGTAAATGAAGAAGCTGCCGCTATATATAGAGAAGTATTAGGAAGCCCTGAAACACCCATGTATTCCTATTTCATTTATGAAGGCAATACCAATTACACAAAATATGGAGATGAAACATTAGAGCATTTAGATGAGATGTATTCTTTGTTTCCTGATTCAGGTAAATTAACATTCTTTAGAAAACAAGTGAAGTTTTTGGCAGATGGTGCCATCATTTCTCAATTAATGCAAATGAAAGACGGGTATTTAGATGGGCACGAAGGCGCATGGATGCTTGAGCCTGAATTACTTGAAAAAGGCACTAAATTATTTTGGGACGCTGGTTATCAACTGCATATTCATGTAAATGGCGATGAAGGCTTACAAGTAGTTCTCAATACCATTGAACGAAGAATGAAGGAAAATCCGAGAAAGGATCATCGTACAGTAATTATTCATTTTGCTAATTCCACACCAGAACAAGTAAAAAAACTAGCAGATTTGGGTTGTATTGTTTCTGCAAATCCATACTATGTGACTGGTTTTTCTGAAAAATTCTCAGAGATAGGTTTGGGGCCTAAACGCGCTGAAGCTATGGTAAGACTAAAAGAAGTAGAAGATCTAGGTGTATCTTTTTCTTTACATTCAGATTTACCTATGGCGCCTTCAGATCCTCTATATTTAGCTTGGTGTGCGGTTACTAGGATTTCTAATGGTAGCGGAAAGGCAATTAAACCAGAAATGGGGGCATCATTACATGGTGCTTTAAAAGCAATTACCATAGATGCAGCATTCTCTTGGCAAAAGGAAAATGAGTTAGGCAGTATTAAGGCAGGTAAAACCGCAAATTTTACTATTATGAAGCAAAACCCTTACACATTTGGTGCTGAAAAATTAAAAGATATTGAAATTTCAGGTACCGTTTTTGAAGGGAGGCATTTTCCGCTTGGTAAAGCTAAGAAAGACCATGATAAACATTTAGCAGGAGGTTGGAACGTTGTTGAAATCGATAAAGACATAAAAGACATTGTCACCTTTGTTTTAGGTGAGATGAATACAACATCCAAACTCAATCGTATACTTAGCTCTAAGAAGCAAGTTGTAAAAGGATTAAATTATGAAGTAATCTTTCAGTTAGATAACAATGAAATATGGAAAGCCAAGGTACATCGAGATTTAAATGGCAATCTTGTACTTCTTGATCGAGTCTCACAAAATTAACTATTGTCATTAATGGCCATAATAACAAGTACTTAGTCGCCCCTACTTCTAATCATTTATTTGCGTTTTCTATTAGGGTTTTAGTAGCTAAAACACGTTTTAAAACATTAAGAAAGAATATAAACCATCATTTTATATTCATGAATATATTGCGATTTTTCTCAAATATAATCATGAATTATAAGGTTACAACAAAATGTTTGGTTAAAATAAATACCATTTAATTCTTAACAATTTTTCTTGATATTGTTCCTTCATCTGAAATCAATCTAAACAAATAAATACCTCTTGATAATTCTTCCGTATTAAGAGTATTAACTCCATCATATAGCAACTGGTTTAATTGTGCTTTTCCTAACATGTCATAAACTTCAATCTTCGCATTATTAACGTTTCTTACCTCAATAAATAATACGTTTTGAGTTGGATTAGGATAAATCTTCAATTCGTCTATAATATCGATGTTTTCATTACTTAATGTGCCATTTATTGGGTTAAAGTCTTTCCAAACATCTGCGTTTTCATATGCACTTAAACTGCCAGCGCTTACGTTTAGACTGCATGAGCCAAGAACTCTATTACTGAAAACATTAGGATTTATAATTAGAGGTGATGGTATTGAGCAATTTACTGAAGTTAAAGTCGAATTTGACAGTTGATAACCGAAGGCATTTTCGCCTATAGCAGTTACTGAGTTCCCTATAGAAATAGAGGCTAAGTCATCACAACCATAAAATGCAGAATCACCAATAGTTTCTACTGAATTTGGAATTATTATAGACAACAAACTAGTACAATATTGAAATGCATTATTAGCAATTATTTGCAAAGAACCGGGCAAATCTATAGTTGTTAATGATGAACAAGACTGAAAAGCAAAGGTTCCAATAGAAGCAACCGAGTTTCCAATTTTCAAGGAATTCATTGAAAAACAACCATCAAATGCATTGGCTCCAATAGACGTTACGGTGTTCGGGATTTCGACTGATTCTAAACCAAACTGCCCGTTAAATGCAGCATTTTCAATGATGGTTACGGTATAATCTATAGAACTATTTCTAACCTTTTCAGGTATGACCAGAGCTCCTGTAACATTAGAAGCTAAGACTTTTACTTCAGTTCCAGAGATTACTTCATAATTAATACCATCTACATTAAAAGTTTGCGATTGCACTAAACCACTACTGATTAATGCAATAAAAAGTAATTTTTTTATCATTTTATTTGAGTCTAAGATTCTGTGTAAATTACAAAAAAAAGAAAAAGGACACATAATTATATAAAGTTTTACAACGCGGTATTTAAAAAATGGTTAGTTTTAACTAAAACAATGTTAGTTTCTCATTTTCTTGCTACCAGTTTGTATTCGGAAAATCATCGTATAAATGGAAACATTAAAATGACAAACCATTATATGCTATTAAAACATTAAAATAATCACATGTATTATGAAGCCCATCCGTATCTTTTTGCTATGCCTAATTACCATTTGTCTTAATTCGCCCAATATGTATTCACAAGAGAACGTTGACAAACCTGTTTTTGTATTAGTACATGGCACGTTTCAATGGGGCGGTCAGTGGAATTTACTCAAAGCGGACCTTGTTTCTAAAGGTTATGAAGTCTACAATCCCACGCTTACTGGTTTGGGTGAAAAGAATCACCTATTATCAAAAGAAACGGGGATATCCACACATATAAATGATATTGTTAATTTCATAGAATGGCACAACCTAGACAATATCATTTTGGTAGCACACTCTTATGGTGGACCAGTAATATCCGGAGTTGTGGACCGCATTGGAAACAAAATTAAACATCAAGTTTATATTGATTGCGCCCCCGCTGACCATGGGGAAAACACTTTGGATGTTTTTGGACCTGATGTCGCACGAATCGCATTGGAATCTGCTAAAGAAAATGGCGATGGATGGCTCATTACTGCCGATGCACTACGAGAACCTATTCCCACAATGTCAAAGCATCCGTTAAAATCCTATTTGGAACGCGTAGATATTGTGAATGACATTAAAACAGAGGGCACTATAATACTTGCCACTGAAGCCATGTCTATATTCGGATATATGAGAACCACCAGCGCTCCCAAAAAAGCTAAAGCAAGGCATTGGGAAATAATCACCATTGAAGGCCCACATACACTTCAAGAACAAGACCCTACAATGTCTAAAGTTTCAAAAATTCTTGTTGATATTTATAAATCCATTTGAACTTAAAATCATTTATGATTAATTGGATTTGGAAATTAAGGCTAATACAGCACATAACACAGATTATAAGTTTTTGATTGTTCTTACCAACGCTTAAGGATCCTATCCGATTTTTAGCTTTGTTTTAATCGGAAATATTTAGTGCTCAACTTCAGCTCTTAACAATTCCTAAACAAGCCCCTAAACTAAATTGTAAAGTAAGTTTAAAGAATAATACGAAAACTCCAAATGCCCAACGCAACCTTAACAACATTATATCATCTAGTTATAAACTCCATTTAACAGATGATAAAAAGACTACTTTTTTTTGTTATTATAATCGTACTTAGTTGCTGCGAAAGTAACGATGGCAAACCTGACTGTTCAACAGTGCTATGTGCCGCTCCCTCTGTTTTAGTCCATCTGATTGATAATAGCACCAAAGAAAATATCATTCTACAAAACAACATAGCCTTAGAACAAATTACAGTAAGAGATGGGGCAAAAAAGAATAATGATTTTACGATAATTGAAGAATCGGGTTTACTTTTAATAATAAAAAAAGCTTTAAAAGGTTCTATCGAAATAGAAATCGATTCTAATGTAATTACCCAGTTTTCATATAACACCTCTGCACCTAAATCAAACGCGTGTTGCGATTTTGGTGAGCTTATAGATGTGGTTGTCACTAGTAACCAATACAATTTAGAAGGCAACACTATTACTATTTTTCTCTAATGCCCAAATTTCTGTAATTTCGGTTAGAAAGCCTTAAAAGGATGCAAATGCTCAATTCACATGCAAAGGTCTTCTTATGCATCTAACATTTATAAACGCTTTCAGAGCATAAAATGGCCATGCTCTAAAAACATCAATTGATAGCGCAAATATTCGAATAATTAAAGTCTGCTTAAAGTTGAATTTGTCAGAAATTTTATCGAATTTCGCTAAGCCTCTAGTATACCAAATCTAACTTAAATGCAAATCACTGTTGTTATGAATATTAAGCAAAAAACACCTTTACTAGTCCTACTAATACTATCATCATATTTTGTTAATGCCCAGCAATTTATAAAGGATAAATCAATAAACGTTCAAGTTGGATACGGCCTTAGTGCGCCATATAATAGTATTGATAATATAGCTGATGACGGTTTTTATGCACAAGGAGAATTGGTGCTAAAAGTTACCTCTTGGTTTGAATTAAGACCATACGCGGGTATAATTTTAACAAGTTCAAACGGAAAAAATCTAAATAACAACCCCACTTTTGAAAAGGCGGAATCAAAGGCTTTATTATTAGGGGGGAAAGCAAGAGTTAGAGCTCCAATACCTTGGGTTGCACCCTATGCGGAAATTGGAATTGGAACTTCTATAGGTAAATTTGAAACATTAACATTTTATGACAATATTGACCAAAATGGGGTGATTTATCATATTCCTTTTTCACTAGGACTAGAATTAGGAAAGAACAATAATGTTGATTTAGGATTAACCTATTATTTTCAACCCAATGTTCAACAGTACGTTGGTGCTTTTGCCGTTGGATTAACATTTCCATTAAATTCATAGCCTGTAATAATAGACGTATATCATTAAAGTTTAACGAAGCCTAAAAACTCCTAACTACTTCCAACGCCTTAAAATAAAACCCACCTTTTTATTGGTGTTTTTATTCTCAGAATAGCCACCAGTAATATGTTTTGATGGCATCGCAAGTCCTTTACTGATTAAAGCCTTTATTTCGTCGGCATATTCCAAAATTACTTTAACGGTGCAAAGCACACTTAAATTTTTGCCCTTCTGGTAATAATCATTTACTTTTTTAAGCCTCCTCAAACACGAGTAACATTTTGTAAACCAGCTACATGTGTGCGAATTTACGACGATATTTAAGGGTGTTTTACTTGATTTTTTTAGAAAAATTAACGATTTTCGTTTACGCCTTGGTATCAGTCATTAAAACGGACGTATATCATTGAATTCGTAGTACATTTTGAGAACAACTGAAATTATGACAAAAAAATATTGGAATGAAGAATGGAAAAACATAGTGTTTGACGATGGAATTGCCGAAAATGAACAGTTCAAAATATCAAATTACGGGCGCATTTTAAACTGTAAAGGAGAAACCGAATTTGAAATCAAAAAATCATTTATCAACGGATATCAAAACCTCCCTCTAAAGCAAAAAAGCGGAAAATCGACCAGCAGATACGTTCACAAACTTGTGGCTCAACATTTTCTTGAACAAAAGGACGGCATTTATGTCATCCATCTGAACTACGACAAAACAGACAATCACGTGGAAAACCTTAAATGGGCAACCAAAAGAGAAAAAGAACTTCATCAGTTTAACAATCCAAATTGGAAAGAAATAATAAAAAAAAGAAGTCGTAATATTGGAAAATTAAACAAGGGGAAAGTAAAAATCATTAAACGTCAATTAAAAAATAATAGAACTAGGATTAGTATGATTGCAAAACGCTTTGGGGTCTCTGACACACAAATTCATAGAATAAAAAAAGGAGAAAATTGGAGTCAAGTAACCCTATAGTAATAACACCTAATAATAGCGCGTATGGCTTATTCCGGTTGCATGTATCTTAGAAACTAAATCGTTTTTCCTTTCCTTTGATTATATCAGAAAATCATAACTAATTTTACGCAACAAGATCATAGTCGAGACCGTTAAACGACGTCTAAAAAATAGTACCTACTTCAAACTCCTTAAAATAAAATCCACCTTTTTATTTGTGTTTTTATTCTCAGAATAGGCACTAGTTATATGTTTTGATGGCACCGCAAGTCCTTTACTGATTAAGGCCTTTATTTCGTCAGCATATTCCAAAGTCACTTTTCCTGTGAGCAGCAAACTTAAATCTTTGTCTTCGTGGTAATAATCATACACTTTTTTAAGACCGGTTAAATACAAATAATCTTTTGTAAAGCCGCCACCTCTATGTGCACGAACAGTGATGTAAAAGGCAGCTTCTCGATCTAGATCGTACTGATTATGTAACATCCTGAACGTTCTTGAAAACGTGTAACCTTTGGCCAAACTGTCTACTGCTATGACCCGATAGGCCAATTCCTTTAATCGATTTACTGTTAAATTATTACTCATATACTCCGCAAATACAGCCAATCCTTCTTGTGTTTCTTCATTGTTAGGAAACCCATGAGAAAATATCTTTAATGGATGTAATAAGCCATTCATGGTAGTTACCATATGTACGCCAATTTCATGATTGGTTAAAACGGCAATTTCATTATCTGAAAACGTGTGATTTGTGTTGAGCACCAAGGTTTTTATATTATTCAAAACCATGGCTATAGCCGATATCTTATCAGAATGTTTTATCTCATAATTAAACGCAAAGTTTTCTGAAAAACGTTTAAAAAACACTTCCGATTCCTCAGCTGAATATTTTGGTTGAAATTTAGCCGCTTGTTTATCTTCATCCTCAAAATGCAAAATAAACTTAGCATTCTCAACGTCCTTTTCGGTAGGTGTACCAAAACAATGCAGACAATTATAGTAAAACTTTTTACCATCACCTATGGTTTCTATACATTGAATTAAACCCGAGTAGGCATAAATGATGTCTTCATACAGATCCTTAATTAAGGGATCCTCAATACGCTCTATAGGTTGTGTAAATAGTTTTCTATGGAGTTTAAACTTATCAAAGTTGATATCAGGATATTTAAAAACGGGCGCTTTTAAATATTTGGAAGAAAAAAAGCGTTCTTTTTCTTCCTCGATATTTACGGGATTAACATAACTTAATAATTCTATTTGCTTGACTAAAGCATCAATGTTATTATCTATTTCTAATAATGCCGTTGTTTCCGCATTAATTTCAACCTTCATAATCCTTACTTTTTAAACCTGCTGTAAACCTCGTTTGCATGTTGAGGGATACGGTCAATTAATTCTTTCTCCACTAATGCAACCACTTCAGGATAAATAACTTGTTTATATTCATCACAATATACTTTGGCAATTTCGGTAGCCAAAACTAAAGTATTTTTGAATTTTGAGGTTATAAATTTTAAAAAATAACCGTTTCCTTGAAAGGTATCATTGATTTTAGCTGTAGAAGCAATACTGTAGGGAAATTTAATCTCAGATAAACTATGCCTCCAATCCTCAATAACAGCTTCAAAACGTTCATTATCCAAATTACGCGTGCCTAAGTTCCATGTAGGTACTTCCCTATCCCAACGTTTCCAATTATAACTATGCATATCATAAACGGTACAAAAGCCAAACTTTAATTCTAAAGTTGAGACGAGTGCACTTACAACCTCATAAAATTGCTTATGCTTTAATACGCTTTTATTTTTCATTGCTTCCGAGAGTGGTTTATGCCAAAGCTGCTTTCCCCACGCGGTTTCAAAAACAGCATCCTCCGGAGCACGGTTTAAATCATATTCAAAACGCGAATCACATCCTGAAATAACAATGGGGTGAGATTGTATCATCTGTTTTGTCTCTGGATCTTCTTCATACCAGCGTTCATATGCCGTGTGTATGCAATTCTCCCATAATTCCTTTCTAAATTGATGTCCGTTATGAATTGCTGCACAGGCATAAGGGACATATTTTTCAATTTTTATAGTAAACGAATAATCAAAAGCTACAGCCTCAAAAACCTTTTGGCTTTTTATATTTTCAATGATTTGATGAATAGAAAGTTGCTCCATAACCTAAACATTTACCAAGCTCCCCCATTCTGTCCATGAGCCATCATATACTGAAATATTCTTATAACCGGCTATAGTTGCCCCTAGAGCCAATACACAAGCAGTTATTCCGGAGCCACAAGAAAAAACAATGGGGTCATCCTTGTCGGCAAGCATATAAAAGGCTTTTTCTAATGCCACTTTTGGCTTTAATAAGCCATCTTCTAATAAATCTGTAAAAGGCAAATTTACCGAATTCGGAATAGTACCCATACGCAATCCTGCTCTAGGCTCAGGTACCTGACAATTAAATCTTCCCGAAGCGCGTGCATCAATAATAACGTGCGTTTTAGCTTCAGAAGCCTCTTTAACATCATCAAAAAACCGCATATAATTTGGATTTAATTCCGCTATAATATCACCTTTTAGTCCTTCATATTGAGACATCCTTTCGGTGGCAAAACCTTCTTGTTTCCAGATTGGAAAACCACCATTCAATACGGCTACATTATTAAAACCAAAGGCTTTAAATAGCCACCATACACGGGCACTAGAATAAATACCTTTATCATCATAAACCACAATAGCACTGGCATTGTTTATGCCTAAAGCCCTAGCCTCACTTTCAAACTGATTTTGAGAAGGAAAAGCACTTGGAAAAGGATCTGAAACATTACTAAACTTACCTTTTATATCAAATAACCGCGCATTAGGAATTTGAATCTGTTCGCTATTAAATGATTTATTAATAGTGCCATCAAGGATAATAAGGTTTTCGGCATGTTTATTTTCATTCAGCCATGCTGCCGAAACAATTGGAGAGGATAATGTGATCATTGCAATTAATTTGAAATATAGATATATCTAAAAAGGAAATATTACTAAGCCTCTTCAACAGCCTTTCGCAATCGCGTACGCCTATCAAAAGCTTCTAACTTATCAAGTACTTTCATTTCAAGGAAATCAATAACTTTTTCTTCTATTTTTATTTTCAACTTATAGACCTTATTGATATAAGTAATGCCGCCAGGAGACATCACATTCACCTCAACTAATTTTCCACCAATAACATCAATACCCACAAAATACAAACCATCATTTACTAACTTTGGTCCTATTTGCTTGCACAATGCTTTTTCTTCCTTAGTTAAACTGTGTCGTTGCACACTTCCTCCGGCAGAAACATTGGAACGGTGATCATCATTTCCTGGTACACGTTTCATAGCACCAACAGGTTCTCCATTAAGCATGAGTATTCTAATATCCCCTTGATCTGCACCTTCAATATAATCTTGCAATATCACATAGTTTGATTTTCCATCACTACTATTGATATAAAAATCTAACAACGAATTAATATTACTCATGGCCGACTTTTCTATCAAAATAACACCTGAGCCACCAAAACCATTTAAGGGTTTTAAAATCATTTTATCGGCAGCGGATTCTTTTATTTGTTTTATTAAGTAACGTTTACTTTTAGATACATGCGTAGCCGGAATGATATTACTATGATTATCACCAAATGCAGCCGTATAAAGCTTATTATTCGCTTCGCGCATACCTTGTAAGGAATTCATAATAAAGACATCATCCTTAACCGAATCTAAGAAGTTTAGCATTAAAGGATCTAAAGGAGGGTTTGCTCTAAAGAAAATGACATCAAAACCAGCCAAAGGAAGCATTTCCTCTCTTAGTTTAGCCTTATTATAAAACGACTTTAATGAACTGGGTGTTTTTTCTAACCTGCCAACTACGGTACAATTAGCTGTTGTTACACTATTCCTAATGGTAAGACTTGCCGGTGTACACATAGCTACACCATGTTTTCTTTTTACACATTCCTTGATTAATGCCAAAGTAGTGTCATTCTCAGGATCTATCTCTTCCCAAGGATACATGATAAAACACACATTCATATTGCAATTGTTTTAGGTTATTTACTTATGCTTAAAGTTATAAATTTATTTCACTTCATCATAATTATCATCCCATTCTTTGGGTTGTGGATCATGCAATTTGTTTAATGATTTAGCAACCATCATAGAAACCGTAGCATCGCCAGTAACATTCACAACGGTACGGCACATATCAAGTGGCCTATCAACTGCAAAAATTAAGGCGATTCCAATAGGAAGTAACTCTGCTGGAAAGCCAATAGATTCAAGTACTATTACGAGCATAACAAGACCTGCACTAGGCACAGCGGCACTGCCAATAGAAGCCATCAAGGCCGTAATTATAATTATAAGTTGATTTGAAAACACTAAGCCTTCCGGCCATATTACTTGCATAATAAACACGGCTGCAATGCCTTGATATAAGCTAGTTCCATCCATATTTACCGTAGCGCCTACCGGTAAAACAAAACCAGAAACCTCTTTATCTACCCCCAAATGTTCTTCAACACGCTCCATGGTAACTGGAAGTGTAGCTGCACTACTACTGGTTGAAAAGGCTAACAATTGCGCGGGACTTATTTGCTGTAAAAACCACAGTGGTGATTTTTTGACATATACACCAATGAGTAAAAGATAAAAACCAATCATTAAAACTAGTCCACCAATAACGCATAAGCTATACCATAATAATTTAATAAGGATTTCAGTGTCATCAAAAGCAATAATCACATTCGCTAGAAGTGCAAATACTGCATAAGGCGCAAAAAGCATGATGAGGTCCACCATTTTCATAACGACTTCATTTAGCGAGTCAAAAAAGTCTACAAGTGGTTTCGCCTTTTTTTCGCCAATGAGTAGCAAGCAAATACCAACAAATAAAGCAAAGAAAATAATTTGAAGCATAGAAGCTTCTGTAAAGGATTTAAAAATATTACTAGGAAAAATATCCACTAAAGCTTGGAGTGGACCTGCTTCTTTTTGAGCTGTCGCTTTTGCCAATTTATCTGTAACTCCAGCATCATTTTCATACTTTAGTTTGATTTTTTCAATAGTAGTTTGGTCCATACCTTTCCCTGGCTTTATTGTATTTACAATACTCAATCCAATAATAATGGCTACTAAGGTCGTTCCTATATAAATTCCTATAGTTCTTAAACCCATAGATTTTATTTTAGAAATATCCTTTAAATCGGATATACCTTTAATTAGAGAAGCTAAAATTAGCGGTACGGCTATTAATTTGAGAAGATTAATGAAGATGGTACCAAAGGGCGCTATCCAGTCAGCTACAAACCCCTTGCCTCCAGCAATATTATTCATTATAAAACCAAAAATGATTCCAAGAACCATTCCTATAATTATCTTCCAATGCAATGCCATTTTTTTCATATGCTCCTTTAATATTTAATTGCGATACAATATAGGTTTTTTTAAAATTGTTCAAAGCATTTCTTAAAATGGATATTTAACCGAATTTAAGAATCAAAACATGTGATTTTCCAACGGAATATCTTTAGAATGCTTTTTAACCAAGCCAATAAATGCTAGATATAATCCATTATTTGCCTCTAGAATGAAGTACATCCGTATAAAGGTGGTTAATTTATCCAACGCCTTTGAAGTCTTAAAAGCTAACCGAAACTAAATATAGAAAAGGGCTATGGTTCGCTGACTAACCTTTAATATTTAAATTTAATCCCTTGCTCAAAATCCAACTAAAACCTAGAAAAAACAAGTTTTGTTTACTTCAGAATAAAATAGAAATAGAATACTATATAGTAATCCCTCAAGTACCTTCTACTTGTACATTTTATTTATTAGTAAAAAGTCTGCTATAACCAATGCAGCCATAGCTTCTACAATAGGCACAGCTCTTGGAACCACACATGGATCATGACGTCCTTTACCTTGCATCTCAACAGTATTACCGGCTTTATCAATGGTTTCATATTTCTGAATAAGCGTAGCTACGGGCTTAAAAGCCACGTTAAAATAAATATCCATGCCATTACTTATGCCGCCTTGAATACCACCAGAAAAATTAGTTTTGGTAGAACCATCATTATTAAATGAATCGTTATGGTCACTGCCATACATGGTACTGCCGTGAAATCCGCTGCCATACTCAAAACCTTTTACAGCATTTATAGATAACATGGCTTTACCTAATTCAGCATGCAGTTTATCAAAAACAGGCTCTCCAAGACCTACAGGTACGTTTTTAATAACACAACTCACAATACCACCAACAGTATCTCCTTTACCACGGACTTCTTTGATATAGGTTTCCATTTTTGCCGCCATGTCTTGATCCGGACACCTAACAATATTAGATTCAATTTGTGTGAGATCTAAATCCGTATATGGTCTATCAATCTGTAGCTTGCCAACGCCTGAAACATAAGCCTGAATTTCAACCCCTTTAATTACTTGTTTTGCAATAGCTCCTGCTACAACTCTACAAGCTGTTTCTCTTGCTGAACTACGGCCCCCACCACGGTAATCCCTAATACCATACTTCTTGTCATATGTATAATCAGCGTGACTCGGTCTATAACTGTCTTTTATATGCGAATAATCATGAGACTTCTGGTTTGTATTCTCGATAACAAAACCAATTGAAGTTCCTGTAGTAACCCCTTCAAAAATTCCAGAATGGAACTTTACCGTATCCGGTTCTTTACGCTGTGTCACAATGGCTGATTGTCCAGGTTTTCTTCGGTTTAACTCATTTTGAATTTCATCCAAATCCAAAGTAATACCTGACGGACATCCATCAATAACGCCTCCTAGTGCAGTTCCATGAGATTCTCCATAAGTGGTAAGATTAAATAGTTTCCCGAAAGAATTTCCAGCCATAATTTCAATTTTTCGCTAAAATAAAGCTATTCCTAGAAATAAGGAAATGAAATAGCCTCTTGTTATTTATTAATTCTTATAGTCTTAAGTAACCTTTATTTAACAAATTGCTGATATTTAAATAATTAAGACATAATAATGAATTAATATTAAGACCATTACTTTGTAAAGTATAAAGACAAATACATTGAAAATAAAAAGAAAACTTGAAATTGCAGTCATATCCGATGTTCACTTAGGTACATACGGGTGTCATGCCAAGCATTTATTAACTTATTTAAACAGTATTGAGCCTAAGAAATTGATATTGAATGGCGATATCATAGATATTTGGCAATTTAGTAAACGGTATTTCCCAAAATCACATTTGAAAGTCATCAAGAAGATAATGACCATGGCTTCCAATGGCGTTGAAGTTATCTATATAACCGGGAATCACGACGAAATGTTAAGAAAATTTAGTAATACAACCATAGGAAATATTTCTATCGTAGATAAAGCAGTATTGGATTTACACGGAAAAAAGGCTTGGTTCTTTCATGGCGATGTTTTTGATGTTTCCATACAGCACGCTAAGTGGTTAGCAAAATTAGGTGGATATGGCTATAATTTTTTAATCCTTATCAATAGACTTTTCAATTGGTATTTAGATAAACGGGGGAAAGCACGTTACTCCATATCAAGTAAGTTGAAAAACGGCGTTAAAGGTGCTATAAAATATATTCATGATTTTGAAAGTGTAGCCGCTGAGCTGGCTATTGAAAATGGCTATGATTACGTAGTTTGCGGACATATACACCAACCTAAAATGGAACATTTTGAAAACAAAAACGGTAAAACCATCTACCTTAATTCCGGCGATTGGGTTGAAAACTTTACCGCTTTAGAATATCAATTTAAACGTTGGAAAATATACAATTTCAGCAAGGATAAACTGACACCTTTTAGTATAGAAGACGAATTCAATGACCTTGAATACGACAACCTTAACTATTTAATTTCAGCGATAACTATTGTTGATAAACCCTCAAATAAAAAATCAAATTAAAGCTGCTTTTAACACACTAATAGGGTGTTTGGCTTCTCGCTGAGTACCATCTTTAATCTGATGTCTACAACTTGTACCATTTGCAGCTATAATAACCTCTTCTGATGCTTTTCTTATAGCAGGAAATAAGGTTTGCTCACCTACGGTCATACTCACCTCATAGTGCTCTTTCTCATACCCAAAACTACCAGCCATACCACAGCATCCGCTTGGTATAATGGTTACCTTGTAATTGGCTGGTAAATTTAGAACAGAAAAGCTTGAAAGTTGATTAACCATGGCCTTTTGATGACAATGTCCATGAAATTTCACTTGTCTAGCCTCTTTAGTAAACTGTCCCGAATGTATATTGCCCAATTCAATTTCCTGCTGAATGAACTCTTCGATCAAAAAGGTGTTTTTTGCAATAGCCTCTGCTGATGTTTTATCGTCTGCTAATCTTATATACTCATCCTTAAATGTTAATATCGCAGAAGGTTCAATACCGATAAGCGGCGTATTTTCCGAAATAAAATCTTTAAATAGTGCGACATTTTTATCTGCACAAATTTTTGCTTGATCTAAAAAACCTTTAGATAAAAATGTCCTTCCCGATTCCTCATTATTAATGATTTTCACTTCATAATTTAAGGATTCCAAGAGATCCAGGGCGTCAATGCCTATATCCGTATCCAGTAAATTTATAAATTCGTCATTAAACAAATAAACCGTTTTAATGTAGCCTTTACCCTTTTGTCTGTTCTTAAAAGCGTGATAATGTTTCTCCAAGCTAGTTGAAGAAATAAAAGGTAGATTTCTTTGTTTCGCAACACCAAAACCTTTTTTAAGTAAACTAGCGCTTAATTTATTTGAAAACATAAAGTTTGCCAAACTTGGCACCATACTCCCAAATTTATTGAGTTGATTATTATAGGCAAACAATTTTGTTCTAAGCGAACTTCCATTACTTTTCTGATATTGATATTGAAACTCTGCCTTTAAAGCCGCCACATTTACACTACTAGGGCATTCACTAGAACAGGCTTTGCAACTCAAACATAAATCAAATACATCTTTCAGCTCTTTGTGATCAAACCTGTTTTCTTTATCAGAATTCGTCAAAAACTCCCGTAAGGCATTTGCTCTCGCCCTAGTGGTATCCTTTTCATTCCTAGTGGCTCTAAAACTAGGACACATGGTTCCTCCAAATTCGGGTAACTTTCTACAGTCTCCAGTACCATTGCATTTTTCAGCTTCTCTTAAAATACCAAGTGATTTTGAAAAATCCAGCAGCGTTTCAATTTCTGGTTCTTCTCTATCCGCTTTATATCGTAATGATTCATCCATAGGAAATGCATCCACAATTTTACCGGGATTGAAAACACATTCTGGATCAAAGACCTCCTTTATCTGTTTTATAATTTCATAGTTCTCATAGCCTATCATTAGCGGGATAAACTCAGCTCTAACAATACCATCCCCATGTTCACCGCTCATTGAACCATTATATTTTTTTACCAAATGGGCCACATCGGTAGTTATTTTCCTAAAGAGCTTTACATCCCCACTTTGTTTTATATCTAAAATGGGTCTTAAATGAATTTCCCCAGCTCCAGCATGTGCATAATATATGGCGTCTTGCTTGTAGCCCTTCATAAGATCGGTAAATTCAGAAATATAATTGGCTAAGTCTGGCAATGCTACTGCAGTATCCTCTATACAGGCCACCCCTTTTTTATCTCCAACAATATTACCCAATAACCCCAAACCGGCACTTCTTAAGTTAATGGCTTTATTAATATCCTCACCTCTTAAAACAGGGTAGGCATAACTTAACCCAGTATTCTTAATTTCTTTAAGCAATTTATCTGCTAAAACCTCAACTTCTTCTTGACTATTGGCCTTGACTTCACACATTAAAATAGCCATAGGGTCACCGTTAATAAAATAACGATTTTCTTGTTGGGTTTTATTATGCTTTGTACAATCTAAGATGGTTTTGTCCATCATTTCACAGGTGTACAAATTATGTTTCATTACCGGTTGAACAGCCTCTAAACACCTTTGAACGCTATCAAAATGTGCCGCAATCATAATGCTTTCCTTTGGAGGAATCTTGTCCAACTTTAAAGTTATTTGTGTGGTAAAAGCTAATGTCCCCTCACTTCCTGAAAGTAGCTTACACATATTGAACGGTAATTCTGATTCCTCAAAAACATTGGCATTGATAAGCGCATCAATTGCATAACCTGTATTTCTACGATGAATTTCTGGTTTTGGGAATTGCTCTTTAATGCGCGTTTTAACCTGATCTGATTTTAAGGCATTAAACACTTTATTATAAATGCGCCCTTCTAAACCTCCACTGTTTAATTTATCATCAAATTCTTTATTAGACAAGTTTCCAAAAACAGCTTGACTTCCATCACTTAACACGGCTTGAATTTCTAATACTTTATCGCGAGTAACACCATATTGTATTGACGTCGTTCCTGATGAATTATTACCAACCATGCCGCCAAGCATACATCTATTAGAAGTAGACGTATTAGGTCCAAAAAACAAATTATAAGGTTTAAGATAATTATTAAGAACATCCCTCACAACACCAGGTTGAACAGTAACCGTTTGATCCTTTTCATTAACTTCAATAATCTTGGTAAAATACTTTGATACATCAACCACAAGTCCTTCACCTACACATTGACCTGCCAACGATGTCCCTGCCGTTCTAGGAATTAAAGAGGTTTTATTGGCCTTCGCAAATTGAATAAGCAATTTAATATCATTTTCATTTTTTGGATAAGCCACGCCTAAAGGTAGTTTTCTATACACCGAGGCATCTGTGGCATAAATGCTTTTTGAAAGATTATCAAAAAACAATTCCCCTGAAAATGTTGACTTTAAAATATTTATTGTCATAAACTAAAATTTGTAATACAAGAACTTCCTGAAGCGCTAAATTCCTATTACTTTTGAAGCTTTATATTAATAAGGTCAATATACTTTAAAAAAAGAAAATTTTAATAACAAACACAGAAAATTAAGAACTTATGAAACATTTAATTTTAGCCTTTTTTATGATTGCCTCAGTTGCCTTAAGCGCCCAAGAAATAGGTATTCGCTTTGGTCAAGTTTCTGGCTCCAACAATGTAGCTGTTGATGGTATAATCCCAACAGGTTCTGGTAGAATTCATGCGAATGTATCCTTTGGTGATGGTGTTGGATTGGATGCCTTATGGGACCTGTTATACAAACCTCTAGGCGAAGACAATCTTAACTGGTACGTTGGCGTTGGACCTTCTGCTTATTTTGGAGACAAGTTTTTACTTGGAGCTAGTGGAGAAATAGGCTTAGAATATACGTTTGATGCACCCATTTCCATAGGTGTAGATTACCGACCAACATTTTGGATTGTAGAAGATACCGATTTTGAATGGGGTGGATTTGGACTTAATATTAGATATCGATTTAATTAAATTACCTCCTTTAGTCGAACAAATAAAATGAAGCACCTATTATAGGTGCTTTTTTTTTTACAGCTAGATAAGTGGTAAACCGCCGAAATTAAGGACTTTCTGAAAAAAAACACTTTTCTAAGAACTTAACTAAAGAAAGAATATTTTCATTTCTCTTCTAACGTTTGTATATTCCAAAAATTAAAAGCCCTCTATGAAATTACAAACCTACCTCTATTTAACTGCCATATTTATCTTATTTTCCTGTACTTCGGAAAAAAAACTAGCAGAACATGATATACCTTTTGATAATCCCTCAATAGCTGGGCCTATTAATTTTGATTTAGAGGCCATTAAGAAAAGGGGTGTTTTAAAGGCAATTGTAGTTAGTGGACCAACTAGCTTCTTCATATATAGAGGTGAAACTATGGGGTTTGAGTATGAACTTTTAGAACGTTTTGCAGATGACATAGGGGTTACTTTAGAAATTGTTGTAGCAAAAGATTTTAGTGTTCTAGGCGAATGGCTTAATAATGGCAAGGGTGATATTGTTGCACATGGTTTCACGCCCACTCTAAGTAGAAAAGAGCGATTTACGTTTTCGAACTACTTATACCTAACCAAACAAGTTCTTGTTCAAAAAAAACCAGATAACTGGCGGGATTTAAAATTACATGAAATTGATGGCATGCTTAAGAATGACGTTATTGAATTAATTAATGATACGGTTAGTGTGAGAGCCAATTCTTCATACAAAATGAGACTTGAAAACTTAATGGATGAAATAGGTGATGTTATTCATATTGATGAAGTTAATTCTAATATCACAACAGATGAGCTGATTGGCATGGTAAGCACAGGTGAAATAAAATACACCATAGCAGATAATACATTGGCTCAAATGCACGCCTATAACTTTAAAAACCTTGATGTATCCGTTCCTGTGAGTTTATCGCAAAAGGCATCTTGGGTATTGAGGAAAAACGCCACTGGCCTAAGTAGTTATTTAAACGAATGGGTGTCTAAAATAAAAAACACTACCGACTATTATGTAATATATAACAGGTACTATAAAAACAAAAGGACAATAAAAAAGCATATTAAAAGTGATTATTTCTTAAATAACACCGGAAAACTTAGTCCTTATGATGACTTAATAAAGAAATATGCAAAAGATTTACCTTGGGACTGGGTCTTATTAGCCAGTCAAATATTTCAGGAATCTAGGTTTAACCCGAATGCCAAAAGCTGGGCAAGTGCCCATGGCTTAATGCAAATTATGCCTTCTACTGCCAAAGAATTAGGCGTTTTAGATACCTCTAGCCCAGAAGAAAGTATTAAAGCCGGTACTAGATACCTTAAACAACTTTGGAATGAGTGGAAATCAATACCAGATAGAAATGAACGCATTAAATTTACTTTAGCAAGCTATAATGCAGGCATAAATCACGTTAAAGATGCCGTGACATTAATCAAACTAAATAAGGATGGTAATCAAAATATTTGGGATGAAAATATTGAAGCGTCCCTCCTTAAACTTACCTATAGAAAGCACTATACTAAGCCCGGTATAAAATACGGGTATGTGCACGGTATAGAACCCATTTCATATGTAAAAGATATTTATGAACGTTATAATTTGTACAATCAAATTCTTGAAGCACAATAAATCATTTTCTATGATTTATTTGATTTTCAGTAATAATCAATATCTTTAGAGAAGAACCAACAACTAAAATTATGAAATTAGGAGCCTTTTCAGTTAGTCTGAGTGTTAAAGATATTAATGCCTCAAAAACGTTTTATGAGCATTTAGGATTTTCTGTTTTCGCAGGTGATATTGATAAAAATTATCTGATAATGAAAAATGGAAATTCACTCATAGGCTTGTTTCAAGGGATGTTTGAAAATAATATTATGACTTTTAACCCAGGTTGGGATGAAAACGCTAACACGTTATCAGATTTTGACGATGTTAGGAGTATCCAAAATCATTTAAAAAACCAAGGGATTAAATTAACACAGGAAGCAGATGACAGTACCACAGGTCCTGCAAGTATCGTTTTTATGGATCCTGACGGCAATACAATTTTAATAGATCAACATGTATAATTTTAGAGCACTAAGCATTTTGCTAAGGTGTCTTTATAAATTGCTTCATACATAGGTACAATAGCATGTAAATCAAAATTCAAAGATTGTTTCCTTGCTTTATCCTTAAAGGTTTTTAATCGCTGTTCATCCTCTAGAATATATAAGGCATTTTTGGTCATATCTTCAACATCACCAACCGGACTTAAAAACCCCGACTCACCATGAATATTCACTTCCGGAATACCGCCTGTATTACTAGAAATTACAGGCACCCCTGAAGCCATTGCTTCTAATGCCGCTAATCCAAAACTTTCCGTAAGTGATGGCAACAAAAACAAGTCGCTAAAGCATAATATTTTATCTATTTCATTACTTTTTCCAAAGAACACCACTTTATCCAGAATACCTAGTTCTTGACAGGTAAGCTCTACTTTTTCCTTCTCTGGCCCCTCACCTATAAACATGAGTTTTGCAGGCATTTCTTTTTGAATATTATAAAAAACACTAATCACATCTTGTACACGCTTCACCGGACGCAAATTACTAATATGTGTAATTATCTTTTCATCATCATTTGCCATCATACCGCGCTGACAATCTGTAAAACCATGAAGGTTATGTTTTTCTAAATCTATAAAATTAGGCACCACACTAATGTCCTTTTTTATATCAAAAAGACGCATCGTATCATCTTTTAAACTTTGAGAAACAGCTGTAACGGCATCAGATTTATTAATACTAAACGTTACCGCCGGTTTATAAAATGGATGACTACCTACTAGAGTAATATCTGTACCATGCAGCGTGGTTACAATAGGTATATAAATATTTTCTTCTTGCAGCATCTTCTTGGCCATATATGCTGCATAAGCGTGAGGAATAGCATAATGCACATGTAATATTTCAATACCATGAAGCTTAACCATATCTACCAATTTGCTCGATAAAGCTAGTTCATATGGCTGATAATGAAACAACGGGTACTCCGGTACATTAACTTCATGGTAGTGCACATTATTGCTTATAAGTTCCAGCCGTACAGGTTGGTTATAAGTAATAAAATGAATTTCATGGCCACGCTTAGAAAGCTCTAAACCAAGTTCAGTAGCTACAACACCACTACCTCCAAATGTAGGGTAACATACAATACCTATTTTCATATACTTTTTTTTAATGCCTCAATTTTACAAGTCCAAAAAAATAAAAATTTAGACTTTCAAAACGAAAAACTACAGATCCTTTATTCTTCTATTGCCTCATATATGAGACGTTGTATTTCAGTTCTAATATTCTCCCTTAACAATAAATTTTTTCCTGCATTAGGGTAAGTTCTATTCGCTAAAAAGATATAGACAATTTCTTCTTCAGGGTCTGCCCATGCGTAAGTCCCAGTAAAACCAGAATGTCCAAAACTAGTCATTGAAATACAACCACAAGTAGGACCAGCATCGCCCAACTGTGGCTTATCAAAACCTATGCCTCTTCTATTGTCACTTTCACAATAATAACAGGTGTTAAATTTATCTATAGTTTCAGGTTTTAAATAACGCTTTCCACCATAATAGCCTTTTTGCAGGTACATCTGCATAATTTTGGCAACATCATTTGCATTACTAAAAACCCCTGCATGCCCGCCAATACCACCTTGCATTGCTGCTCCCATATCATGAACATAACCATGTACTTTTTGATTTCGGTAATAGTCATCAATTTCTGTAGGTACAATTTTCTTACTACTGATGTTGTGGTATGGATTGTACATGGTATAATTAGCCCCTAATGATTCATAAAAATGTGATTGAACCAATTGTTCTAATGTTCTGTCGTAATGCTCCTCTATAAATTTCTTTAAAATATAATAAGGAAAATCACTGTAGCGGTATTTAAGTTTACTTAATAATTCAGAATCTTTTATAATTTCAGGGATAGAATCCTGATAATCCGTTCGTAAAAACAAATTTCTTGCAACCTCCACCTCAAAAGCATCAGATCTACTAGATCGATAATATTTTGCATCAGGCTTTTTGGTTATCGAGTCCAGTGTTTTATAATAGAAGGGTTCCCAAGGCCTTAACCGCGCATAATGAGACAACATTTCTTTTACAGTAATATTTGCCTTATTAGAATCTCCATATTCCAAAAGTAATTCTGATAGTTTTGAATCTAGTGAAATTATACCTTGCTCTTCCAATTCCATGGTTAAAGGCAAAGTAGCTAATATTTTGGTTAAAGAGGCTACATCATAAATATCATCAAAACCCACTTCTTCTTTGCCTTCGTAGGTATGTTTCCCAAAATTTTTATTATAAATAACCTTACCGCTTCTTGCTATAAGAAGTTGAATCCCTGGAGTCATTTTTTTTTTGACAGCATAATTTGCTATCGAATCAATCTTTTTTAATTTCTCAGAACTCATGCCAGCGCGCTCGGGTATTGTATAACTTAGTCTTTTAAGGGCATTGGTAGAAATTCCAGAATACATTAAGAAATGGTCTCCAATGGATACAGGCAGTCTTCCTTGAGATGGCAGCGCTCCAAAAACAATTTGAGCTGACTTTTGTTGTGCTATCTCACTATTTTGATAACTAATTACAATACTGGCTATATTATCAATGCTTTTCAACTCAGCAAGTGCATAAGGTTTTACAAAAACATCCAAAATAATAGTATGCGTCTTTGAAATCTCTTCTATCCAATCAATCTCTGCTTCACTAAATTTATAAGACTTCCAAGGATTGTCATTAGAACGATGGAACCCCACAATTACAGTGTTGTACGGTTGTAGCTTACCTTTTAACTGGCTAAGGCTGTCAGCTGAAATGGCATGTACTTTGGCATATTTTTTTAGTTCATTAAAAAAAGTAGAACCAGAATCATCACCTAATTCCACATAAGCAATACTTTTAGTTTCAAGCTGTCGCAGTGGTAGTATGTCATTTTCGTTCTTTACAATAGTAATGGCGCTTTCCATTAAAACTTCATATAACGCATCGTCTTTTAATCGGTTTAAATCTTGAGATAGATTTTCTAATTGAATAGGTTGATAATTATGCAAGCCTACCTTATATTTTGCTTGAAGCACTTTTTTTACAGATAATGCTAAGCGCTCCTCGCTAATTTCTCCATTGTTGTAGGCGTTTGTTATTTTAGAAATACCAAGGCCAACATCTTCCGACATGAGCATGACATCATTCCCTGCCATAAATGCCGCCAAATCAATAGCGCCTGTTTCACTAAAGTCTGATGCGCCTTTCATTGTTAAAGCATCTGTAAAAATAAGACCTTGAAAATCGAGTCGTTCTTTTAAAATATCCGTAACGATGTATTTAGACAAAGAAGACGGATAACCTGGTTTAGATTCCAAACTAGGCACATTTAAATGTGCTACCATAACACTGGAAAGACCTTCTTTTATTAATTTCTTGTACGGATACAATTCTACCGAATCAATGCGTTTTTCGGTGAAGTTTATAGTTGGTAAGGTTTTATGCGAATCTTGATCTGTATCGCCATGGCCTGGAAAATGCTTCGCATTGGCTAAAACTCCAGCACTTTGCATGCCGTTCATAAATGCCAAAGCCTTATTTGTAACATTCTCTCTACCCTCTCCAAATGAACGATTACCAATTATCGGATTCAAGGGATTGGTATTAATGTCTACAACAGGAGCAAAATTAAAGTGTACTCCTAAACGTTTGCAATGCTCTCCTATTTGCCGTCCTGTTTGCTCAATAAGTTTATTATCCTTAATGGCGCCTAATGTCATATTCCAAGGAAAAGCATAAGTCGAGTCTAAACGCATGCTTAAGCCCCATTCTGCATCCATACCAACAAGCATAGGTACTTTTGATAATTCTTGAAGCTCATTATTTAACTTCGCCTGCCTGTAAGGCCCTCCGTTGGAATAAATAATACCGCCAATACAATAATCCTTTATAATTTGTGAAATTTTCTCCTTGTTAGCTTCATCTTGATTGGACATGACTTGCACCATATATAACTGTCCAACTTTTTCTGATAAAGTCATGGAACCATAAATACTATCCACCCATTTTTGTTGCAGTTCAATGTCTTCTGATAATAAGGGATTCTTTGTATTTTGACTATAGCTATTAAATGCTGTAGTGAAAATCAAAAGTAATAAATATAGATGGCGCATATAAGGAATTCATTAAGAATGAAATATAGTATTTAAAAATACTAATAACCGCGGCAAAATAATACTTTTAAAAGAAGATTAAAAGACTTTAAGACAGATTTAATAAGATTTCAAAACTATCTATTAAATCCATTTCATTAAGATGGTGAAAATATAATTCTAGTCACCAATGTTATCCCAAGATTAACTTTTGATGTTTCTCCTAGAAATACTCATTTATTTCAATTTTATAAGTATAACCGATTTAGTTTCGAATTATTCTGAACTAGTTTTTGATTGTAAAAAAACCATTTAATAATGAAATAATTATTAAACGGTTAAGTATCATTTTATAAATCTACTATGCCAACTCTCGCTAGCTGGTACTTCCCAGTTTTCTCGGAATTCTGAAATATTTGTGACCAGATTATTAAATACTATGGTGTTTTTAGATATGGCTTTATCTTTAGCCATTTTTCTGAAGTCCGTTAAGGATTTATAGGCAACGTACTCACCTTGCTTGTAGGATACATTCATTTTATCCATAAGGTCTACATTATATTCCTTTTCAAGCTGTTGAATAAAATGAACAGACGCATCAATGGAACAGCCGGTCGCCGCATTCATGTTTTGATTTAATCCCAAAACTATAAAACGCTTGTATTCAATAACATAACCAGCCTGTAAATCACTACCATGCGCAGTCCAATTCTCAATAAATAAATCTATTTTCGACTTTAAATCTTCAAGTTCCTGCTCTGAAAACGAACGACTAGCTTGATAAATCCAAACTCTTGACTCTTCTGGTAATGTATTAAAATCTACTAGCATTTTTAGTCTAAAATATTATAATTAATAATTTTATGGATTATAAATCTTGTGCATTTGCTATAAGTTCAGCAATGTCCATAACAGCAACTTCAGCCTCTTTTTCTTTGGCTTTTACCCCATCAGTCATCATAGTGTTACAAAACGGACACCCTGCTGCAATAATTTCTGGTTTAATATCTAAAGCCTGCTCTGTACGCTCAACATTTACCTCTTTATCCCCTTTCTCGGCGTCTTTAAACATTTGAGCACCACCAGCGCCACAACATAAACCATTACGTCTACAATTCTTCATTTCAACCAATTCAGCTTCCAATTTCTGAATTAAATCTCTAGGTGCTTCATATACATTATTAGCCCGACCTAAATAACAAGGATCGTGAAATGTAATACGCTTGCCTTTAAACTTACCACCTTCAATTGTTAGTCGGCCTTCATCTAATAAGGCTTTTAAAAACTGTGTATGATGCATAACGTCATAGGTCCCACCAAGACCAGGATATTCGTTTTTTATGGTATTAAAACAATGCGGACATGCCGTAACAATTTTTTTTACCTCATAAGCATTTAAAACTTCTATGTTGGTTACCGCTTGCATTTGAAACAAAAACTCATTTCCTGCTCGCTTTGCTGGATCTCCGGTACAACTCTCTTCGGTACCTAAAACCGCAAATTCTACATTAGCCTTATTTAAAAGTTTAACAAATGCTTTAGTGATTTTCTTAGCTCGATCATCAAAACTTCCAGCACAACCTACCCAAAATAAAACTTCAGGTTGTTTTCCTTGAGCCATAAATTCGGCCATTGTTGGTACTTTAAGTGTCTCGCTCATATGCTTGATATATTGTTGTTCTTGTATACGTTAGTGCTTTAGCAATTTTTAGAACTCTTTCTTTTAAGTCCTTTGTTTTAGCCTTCGGGATATACTAGCTAAAAGCCGCCCCTTTGGCTAACACCCTAAATTAACGTATTATTCGTTTTTCCAGTTTAATCGATCCATTTGATTATATGGCCATGGCGCTCCATTATTCTCAATATTCGTCATCATATTATTTAATTCAGTTGGCGCGGCCGACTGTTCCATAACCAAATAGCGACGCATCTCCAAGATAATAGATAAAGGGTCTATGCTTACAGGACAAGACTCTACACATGCATTACAAGAGGTACAAGCCCATAATTCTTCTTTGGTAATATAATCATCTAATAACTGCTTACCGTCTTCCTTAAACTCACCATTATTGGCATCAATATTTTTTCCAACCTCCTCAAGACGGTCTCTGGTGTCCATCATTATTTTACGCGGCGACAGTTTTTTTCCTGTTTGATTCGCTGGACATTCACTGGTGCATCGCCCACATTCCGTACATGTGTAGGCGTTAAGTAATTGCACCCAATTTAAATCTTGTACATCACTAGCGCCAAATTTTTCAGGAACATCATCTTCGGTTCCTTCTGCTGGAGCAGCAAACGGATCTGCATTGGGGTCCATCATCATCATGACCTCATTTGTAACGGCATCTACATTTGTCATTTGCCCTTTGGGCTTCAAATTACCATAAAAGGTATTAGGAAATGCCAATAAAATATGCAGGTGTTTTGAAAAATACAAGTAATTTAAAAATACCAGAATGCCTATAATATGCAACCACCAAGCCCCTCTTTCAATGACATGTGAGGTGCTTTCTGGGAAACCACTAAACCAAGGTGCTATAAATTGACTTATCGTATTTCCCGAATTTAACACTTGAAATTGTAAATCTGTAGCATTCATGATTAGAAACAAAGACATGAGTACCATTTCAAAATAAAGAATGAAATTACCATCATTCTTTGGCCAACTTGTCATTTCACTTTTCCAAAAACGCGCCAGCTTTATAACGTTTCTTCTCATCCAGAAAATAATTACTGAAACAAAAACCAAACACGCTAAAATTTCAAAAGTTCCTATAAAAAACCCATAAACAGAAACAGGTAAAACCGCTAGTCCTATTCTATGAGTGCCGAATAAACCATCTAAGATAATCTCTAAAACTTCTAGATTGATAATTACAAAGCCAACATAAACAATGACATGTAAAAATCCTGATACTGGTCGTCGTACCATTTTACTTTGCCCTAAGGCAATCATTGCCATATTCTTCCAACGCTGTGATTTATTATCAGTCCTATCTGTATCCTTACCGAGCTTAATGTTTCTAATAAGCTTTTTTACATTTTTAGCAAAGTAACCTACGGCAAGTATTAGAATTATTGCAAAAATTATATTTGATAAATATGGCATGATTATTTAGTTTCTTCAACAGTTTCCTCTTCATAAGGAATCTCCTTTTTCGATAATACTCTAGTATAACGCTTGGGGTGTAACTTAATATCTCTTAATAAGGCTTCAAGTTCAACGGCAGCGGCATTAAGATTTTCGTATAAAGCTTCGTCCTTTAAAAGTTTACCCATAGTACCCTCTCCACTATTAACTGCTGTAAGTGTTTTATTAAAACTGTTAAGGGTTTCCTCCAAGGTTTTAATGGTTTGATCAATATTAGAATCTGAAATCGTTTTTGTAACATTAGCCATGTTACTTGTAATTCTATTGGTATTTGTTAAAACACTATCAATATGAGCTTCATTACTTTTAATCATGTGATTTAAAGAAGCTGAAGTATTCTTGAAAGAAGCCATGGTTTCACTTAATTCGGCAATACTTTTCTTTAAATTCCCTTTGGTTTCCTCATCAAAAACATCATTAAGGTTATTAAGCAGAATATCAGCACTAGCCATCATCGTTTCAATTTTCTCCTGTAATGGCGTTAATCTTTGATTCACCAAATCAGTCAAACCTGCTTTTTTTCCTCCTACTAGTACATCGCCATCTACAGCGTTTTCAGCACCATCAAATGCGGGAACGATTGCGATAGCCTTTCCGCCAATAAGTCCTGTTTCATAAAGTTCAGCACTACTATTTTTAGAAAACTCAAATTCACTCTCTACAAGAATTTTTACCAATAACTTTCCAGATCCATCTTCCTTAAAACCAATTTCTAAAACTTTACCAACCTGCATACCACTTATGGTAACCGGTGTTGACGCCACCAACCCTTCTACATTTTCATACTCTGTGAAAAATACCCGAGATGAACTCAATAAATTTTCTCCTTTCAAATAATTGAACCCAAAAATAAAAAGAATGATTCCTAATATTACGAGTACACCTGTTTTAACTTCTCTGCTTATTTTCAAAATAGCTATGTTTGAATAACAAATTTAATATAATTTTAAAAAGAACTAGGCTAATTGGAAGTTGATTTTAAAGCTTCAGATAAAGGTATTTTTTTACCATCCTTAAAAGCGACTATAAAACACGATTTATACCCTTTAGTCTTAGCTTCTTGCACAAAGCCGTTTGCCGTGTCATAATTTGAGGTATTACCATAATAATATTTATACAGGCTTCCTTCTTGTATTTTAGAAATATCATCTAGACCTTTAAAATTATATGATTTAGTCTCTATAGATTTAGAGCTAGCCGAAATTTGCACCTTATATATAATGTCATCAATTTCTACGGCGTCTGTGGAGATGGACTCAACAACATTATAGTTTGTAACATTTTTATCTAATCCAGACTTGTATTCTAAAATGGCATCTTTAATTGCCATAGACATTTCTCGTTGGCCGTTTTTAGAATTTAAATAAGCGCCCTCCTTTCTATTGGTTAAAAAGCCTAATTCAACTAAAACACTAGGCATCACCGTTTGATGTAACACAATAAAACCGGCTTGTTTTACTTTCCTGTCTTTTCGTTTAAGTTTATTTGCAAAATTGTTTTGAATTAAACCAGCAAGCTTAATACTTTGATCTAAATACTCTTCTTGTGTTAGCAAAATACTCATGACAGATTCAGGAGAATTTGGATCAAATCCAGCATAATTTTTCTCATAATCTTCTTCTAAAAAGATTACGGAGTTCTCCTTTTTAGCAACTTCAAAATTTGTTTTATTTCGGTGCGTTCCCAACACAAAGGTTCCAGCACCATAGGCTTGAGAGTTATGTGAGTCACAATGCACTGAGACAAATAAATCTGCCTTTGCCTTATTAGCAATTTTTCCGCGTACAAAAAGATCAATAAACTCATCTTTTTTACGTGTATATATCACTTTAATATTAGGGTTCTTTTCTAATTCCTTACCTACAGCTAGAACTATTTTAAGCGCTATATCTTTTTCTTTATAGCCATTTCCTAAATTTCCAGGATCTTTTCCACCATGACCCGCATCTAGAACAACAACAAACTTTTTTCTAGTATCAACATCAGTCGTCTCAATAAAAGAAGAACATGTTAATACTATTATAATAGATACGAAATATAATATGTTGTGCGTTTTCATGGAGTGACTTATTATTTTTTAATCGCTATCTTATAACCTATCATTTTTTATCACAATTTAAAAGCTATATATCATGTACTTAAACGACCAAAAATCTCGGTTTATTACCCAATTGAATTGAGGCTAATTTTAATTTAAAATTTTAATTGATTATTAAATCAATCACAGAAAAATATATGTAATTTTGGCTTTTCAAAAACCGAGCCATACTTTTACAAAAATACATTTAAAAGCGTTGCGTACAAACAACTTTAAAATACTTTTTGCATTAAGTTTTACAGTGTTTATCAACACGTTTAGCTACGCTCAAGATATCCCTAAAGAGAATCAAAAAATTGAGCGTACAGTAATAGATCCTATTGATATAGAGGCTGAGCAAATAGAATTGACCGCGGATAGCTTAGATATTGCTGATTATCCAGAAAAAGCTCAGGACAGTACAATTACAGACTCCATTAAACCTAAAAAAGAACTTTTAGAAAACATTGTTGTTTATCACGCTGATGATTACACCAAGTTCAACAATAAAAAACACCAGTTACAATTATATAATCAAGCTAGAATTGAATATGGTGACATGAAAATTGAAGCCGGAATCATAACCATTGATTACAGCACAAATACAGTTTATGCTAAAGGTATTATTGATACTTTAGATGCATATACTCAAAAACCCGTGTTTACGCAAAGCGGAAATGTTGTTGAACCAGATTCTATTGTTTTTAATACCGAAAGCCAAAAAGCATTAATCTATAATTCACAAACCGAGCAAGGAGAAGGTACTGTGGTTTCTCAGATTACAAAAAAAGAGAATGATTCCGTTTATTTTGTTAGAAATGCAAAATACACAACCGCCAGTAACCTAGAAGATCCTGATTATTATATTAAATTAAGAAAAGCCAAAATTGTACCTGGAAAAAAAATAGTTACAGGATTAGCCAATATTTTCATATATGATGTACCTACCCCTGTAGGATTGCCTTTTGGTTTTTTTCCACAAAGTGAAACACAAACTTCGGGGATAATTATACCAACTTTTGGCGAACAAAATGACCGTGGCTATTTTTTACAAAATGGAGGTTATTATTTTGCCATTAGTGATTATTTCGATTTAACGGTGTTAGGAGATTATTATACCAACGGAAGTTGGGCCCTTCGGTTAGAAAACACCTATGCAAAACGCTATAAATTTAGAGGTAATTTTAATTTAAGGTATGAGAGTTTCATAACCAGTGAACGTGGTTTTCCTGATTATGCCAAAAGTACCATTTATAATGTACGTTGGACGCACAGTCAAGATTCAAAAGCCAATCCTAGTTCCAGATTTTCAGCTTCTGTTAACTTAGGTAGTAGTAACTATTACCAGCTTTCAAATAATCAAGCCAATGTCCCTAATAGACTTAACAACACATTAGCTTCATCTATTTCATATTCAAAAACATTTCAAGGTGAGCCTCAAGTTAATTTTAGTGTTACTGCATCCCATTCCCAAAATACACAGACCGAACAAATCAATATGACCTTACCTACTTTTCAAGGTAGTATAGGCAGAATGTATCCTTTTGCATCAAAATCTGGTTCAAAAAAAGGGATTATTCAAAATGTGAATTTTCAGTATAATTTGCGTGGTGAAAACAGAATTCAAACTACAGATTCTTTATTTTTTAAGCCTGGTATGTTTGATGATGCCAAAGCAGGTTTTCAACACTCTATACCACTAACCACAAACTTTAAGGTCTTTAAGCACTTTAGCGTTAGTGCTAGTACAAATTATAATGAGGTTTGGACCTTTAAGACCGTTAACAAATACTACGATCCCGAAGAAGAGGAAGAAGTAACAGAAACCATTAATGGCTTTGATTCTTTTAGAACGTACAATTTTAGTACCAGTGTAGGAACTACGGTATACGGTATGTTTAACTTTGAAAAGGAAGGGAAAGATTCCAAAATTAAAGCCATAAGGCACGTGATGCGTCCATCGCTTAGTTATAATATTAATCCATCATTTGAAAAATATTACGATTCTTATGAAGTGATTGATGCTGATGGAAATACTTCAGGTGAGGTAGAATACACCCGATTTGAAGACGGTATTTTTGGCACTCCAAACAAAACATTTTCAAGTTCCGTAGGAATGTCTTTATCCAACAATTTTGAAGCAAAAGTTAGGGATAAAGATAGTACGGCAACTGAGGCTAAGAAAGTCATTCTACTTAATAACCTTAATTTTTCAACAGCGTACAATGTAGCGGGAGATTCGCTTAATTGGAGTCCTTTACGAATGACTGGTGGTACTCAATTTTTTGACAATCAATTAAGTGTTAATTTCGGCGCAACTTTAGATCCATACGCCTTAGATAACAATAACAATAAAATTGACGTATTTAACATTGATAGCGGTGGTAGTCTTTTTAGATTAACTAGTGGTAATTTAACTGCTAGTTGGGCTTTTTCAAATAAAGGAGGAGATAAAAAAGGCAAAGATAAGAACATGAATGAAAACCTTGAAGGCGGTGGGCGTGATGATGATTTATTTGGTGTTTCTGAAGATTTCTCAAGAGCACAGAAAACCGACTATGACAATGATGACAAAGAAGAATCTGAAGAATCATTTTATAGCCATAAAATACCATGGAGTTTAAGACTGGCCTATGCCGTAAACTATTCAAATTCGCGAAGGCAAAATGAAATTTCTTCGCATTCTCTTATGTTTTCTGGCGATATTCAACTCACCGAAAATTGGTCTATTGGAGGTTCTTCAGGTTACGACTTTAAAAACTTAGGTTTTACGCCTACTCAATTGCGATTTGGGCGAGATTTACAAAGTTTTACTATGAACTTTTCTTGGACGCCGTTTGGCCCCTATAAATCATGGAACTTCTTTATTGGTATTAAGGCCAGTATGTTACAAGACCTTAAATACGAAAAACGAAGACAACCTGATATACAGCTTTAATTCTAAAAAAAGGTCATTATCATAAAATACCATTACATATGAAAACTATAATTACCACAGAAAAAGCCCCTGCACCTATTGGACCTTATAATCAAGCAATATTAACCGGTAATACCTTGTATACATCGGGACAAATAGCCATTAACCCTCAAACCGGAGCGCTAATAACAGAGGATATTGAAAAGGAAACGACTCAGGTCATGAACAACTTAGCTGCTGTACTTGAAGCGGCCAATATGACCTTTGAACATGTAATTAAAACATCTATTTTTATAACCGATATGAATGACTTCAATATAATCAATTCGGTTTATGGAAAATATTTTGATGATGACAGCGCTCCAGCTCGTGAGACGGTACAGGTAGCTAAACTTCCTAAAAATGTTAATATGGAAATCAGTGTTATTGCAGTAAAATAAATCGAATTATCTAAGCACTGGCATTGGTACTCGAATATTTAATAAGTAATGCTCTTAGTTTACTCACTTCAATGGGTTTTGCAAGAAAATCATCTATACCCGCCTTTTTTGCATTTTCTATATCCTCATCAAATGCACTGGCTGAGACTGCAATAATTGGCGTATGCTCCTTTGAATATTTATCCGTTTGCTTTATATGTCGTGTGGCCTGATAACCATCCATATCTGGCATATAAATATCCATAAATACCATATTAAAATCTAGATTTTTATACATATCCAATGCCTCTACACCGTTCTTGGCAAAAGAGCAAATGGCCCCTTGGCGCTCAAGTAGAAATTCAATAACTTTTTGATTTGTTTTATTATCCTCAGCTACCAAAACTTTATACTTATTCTCAAACACCGGTTTATCTTTCAACAAGTCTGCTTTTATGCTTAATGTTTTCTTAAGCGGAAGACTAAAATAAACAGTTGAACCTTCATTTTCTTTGGTCTCTAGTTTTAAATCTCCTCCCATTAACTTTACTAACTCATTCGATATAGAAAGCCCGATACCACCACCTCTATAATCTCTCATCATAGAAGTGTCATAGTCTAATTCTGAATTTGCCAAAATGCGCTTCACTTCTTGCTCACGCATACCTACTCCGGTATCCTTAATATAAAAAGTAACAATCTGTGTTTCATCTATACCAACGGTTTGATCTACAATAATTGAAACTTCTCCAAGATGCGTAAACTTAATCGCATTATTAATTAAATTAATTAAAACTTGTTGAATACGAGTTGAATCAGCTAACACGAAAAACTTTTCCTTTTCTTCGGATAAAAATTCGTATTTGAAATCTAATCCTTTATCCAACATTTGATATTCAAAAACTTTAAACAATTTAGTTAAATCAGCTTCTAAATCTACTGTTTCTAAATTCAATTTAACGGGTTCCTGCTCAACTTCGGCATTATCAATCACCATATTAACTAACTGCAACAAATGCATTGAAGAATGTTCGGCGATTTCCACTTGGGCCTGCTGATCAGGATTTAATTCGGTTTGCTTTAACATATCAAGCATTCCAAGGACGGTACTTAAAGGAATACGAATTTCATAACTCATATTCGATAGATAGATGGATTTATGATCGGCAAATTTTTCAGCTTGTTTTAAACTTTCCTGAAGTTCATCAATACGAAGTTTGAAATTCTCAAGTTTTACGTCATTTTTAAGCTGGTTTTTCAGGAAATATTGTAATCCAAAAACCTGAAGTATCGCTAATACAAACAAAAATAGTGCGGCTGTTTCAGTATAAATTTTCTTTTCAAGAAAAAAATACCCTAGTGTTAGTATGGTTCCAATGCAAAAAAGAATGAAAAAAGATAATTTCTTTTTCTTTTTTATGGATTTAATAAACATCGGGACTAAATTCATTTTACACTTCCTAAATTTACATTAGTATAAAGATACTAATTTCAAGAAACTATTATACCGCATCATTAGGCTTAATTATTATTAAATTTCTTAATTTTAATGAAAGAACTACCTTAATACAATAATTTATGAGAATTGAACAAGATATAAAACTTGGGTTTAAAGATGTTATGATTCGCCCTAAACGATCAACTTTAAAAAGTAGATCTGAGGTGCATTTAGAACGTCAATTTAAATTCTTACATAGTCCCTTTACATGGACAGGTATCCCTATTATGGCTGCTAATATGGATACCGTGGGTACATTTGAGATGGCTAAAGTACTAGCTAACAACAAACTATTCACGGCAATACATAAACACTATTCCATTGAGGAATGGCAGGAGTTTGCGACGACGAATAATTCAATTGATGTACAGTCTAATTTAGCGGTAAGTACTGGAATTAGTGCAAATGACTCTGAAAAACTAAAACAAATCCTCAATATCATTCCAAATTTAAAATTTATATGTATTGATGTTGCCAACGGCTATTCAGAGCACTTTTCTGAATTTGTTAAACAAACACGTACAACATACCCTGACAAGGTGATTATTGCCGGAAATGTTGTCACTGGTGAAATGGTAGAGGAACTTCTACTCTCAGGCGCTGACATTGTAAAAGTGGGAATTGGCCCCGGTTCCGTTTGCACTACGAGATTAAAAACTGGTGTTGGCTATCCGCAACTATCAGCAATTATTGAGTGCGCGGACGCCGCACACGGATTAGGTGGGCAAATTATTAGTGATGGCGGATGTATAACTCCAGGAGATATCGCAAAGGCCTTCGGTGCTGGTGCTGATTTTGTTATGCTTGGCGGTATGCTAGCTGGTCATGATGAGAGTGGGGGTGACATAATAAATAAAAATGGTGAACCGTACAAAAGATTCTATGGAATGAGTTCATCTACAGCAATGGAAAAACATGTTGGTGGTGTTGCGGAATATCGCGCTAGCGAGGGCAAAACGGTTGACGTACCTTACAAAGGACTCGTTGAAAACTCTTTACTAGATATACTTGGTGGTTTAAGAAGTACTTGTACTTATGTAGGTGCAGCTAGATTGAAAGAATTAACAAAACGCACTACTTTTATTCGTGTGAACGAGCAGGAAAACAGGGTTTACGAAACGTAAATATCAGTAACTTATTTAATTGATTTGGCCGGTAGAACCTCCTGTTGGATTTGGTGTAAGTTCAAATATTTTATCTGGATTTATATGCTCTTCTTTTCTATGCGACACATAAATTATTGCCGTATTGCTTTCAGAAGCTATTTTATTTACTAATTCTGAAAAAATATAGGAATCTCTGTCATCAAGACCATTTGTAGGTTCATCCAGAATTAGTAAAGGAGGATGTTTTACCATAGCCCTGGCTATGAGTACAAGTCTTTTATGTCCGCCTGATAAAAACGAAAAACTTTTGTTTTTTATACTGGTCATACCCAAAAGCGCCAACCATTGGTTTGCTATTTTAATTTGGATATCTGAGGGATAACTATAAAGCCCTATAGAATCTAAAAAACCCGAAATAATCATGCTTTCTATAGTATCTCTTCTTTTAAATCCGCGTAACATTTCAGAGGAATAAAAACCGATATTCTTTTTGATATCCCAGACAGATTCACCACTACCCTTCTTTATTCCAAACAATGTCATATCAGCCATGTACCCCTTAGGATTATCTCCGGAAATTAAGGAAAGAATAGTGCTCTTTCCAGAACCATTAGGCCCAATAAGTTGCCAAAATTCTCCTGGTTTTATAACCCAATTGATGTTACTAATAATAGCACGCTCACCATAATGTACTGAAACATTTCTCAATTGAATTAGCGGATTATTGCCAGAAACCCTTTGAATTAGGGGTTGGGGTAATTCATTGACAAAAAACTTTTTTGATTTTTTACTTGTTTTTAAAGTATCATCAACCAATTGAAGCTTTCCTTGGTGGACAGAAAAAACAGCGTTAATAAAAGGTAAAATATCTCTTTTTCTTGTAGCTATTTGAACAACTTTTGTTTGCTCGCTCAACCGCTCCAATCTTATGTTCACCTGTGATTGGGCAGATCGATCTAAACAATCATAAATATTATCAAGTAAAATATAATCTAGAAGTGGTTTTGATAATAAGTGATTTAACAAAGCCCTTTTTCGTTCGCCATCCGAAGAGTTTTTCAAACTATTACTCGTTGTAGTTTTTACCTCAAATTTCCCATGACGCTCTTCTTCTTCAATAAAATGATTTAATGTTATATCAGAAAAAATAGACCCTTTTAACCTACGGAGTTCAGGTATAAGTTCTCCCGACGTAATCTTACGCAAAAGCAACTTTTTATTTTCGTTATTCGAAAGGTAAATTGCTATATGCTTAGGCACAAATGTAAAGGTTTAATCTCTGAAAATTATAAATCCTTGGTATGAAATGGCACAAGACCGTCAATAGGTCTACGTTCAAAATTCCCAACCTTAAAGCCCATCTCTTCCCCTACTTCCTTAATTTCGTTTTGAGCAAAGAAAGCAATAGATCCCGCAAAATGAACAGGAACTGTTTTTAGTTCTTCTTTGTATTGAAAAATCATGTTTTTCGCAAACAAACGAATCCCATTTTTAATAAGATTTACAGTATACTCCGAATCTTTATGTAAAAACATAAATTCTGCGAAATTGGCCAAATAAGCATTTGGACTTGGTTGTTTGTATAAATTGTATTTAATAAAATCGGCATCCATATTATACTTGGCACCAAAAGCTATTTTCACATTTTCTGGCATATGATTAAAGTAATAATCTCTAATCAATTGTTTACCGAAATAATTTCCAGATGCATCATCCATAAGGGTATATCCTAGTGATTTAACACGTTGATGCAATGCTTCACCATCATAATAACTACAATTAGAACCAGTACCCAAAATACAAACCACTGCAGCCTCATCCGGCGTATTAATTGTGGAATATACAGCCGCTAAAGTATCTTCATTTACCTCGACATGTGCGTTAGAAAACATTTCTTTTAACACACCCTGTAATAACGTTCTAGCGTTATCTGTACCACAACCCGCACCATAGAAAAAAACATGGGTTACCTTATCTTTATTATCCTTTAAATCTTGACTCTTCCTAATTATTTTACTTAGTTTTTTTTCACTCAAAATGGCAGGATTCAGGCCCTTAGTCCTTACCTTTTCCATTAATTTATTACCGTTATTATCTACAGCCAACCAATCTGACTTAGTAGAACCACTATCAACAATTAAAATCATAAGTTTAAAGATAAAAAAACTCCACAGATAACTGCATTAAAAACACAATAGTTCTGTGGAGTAAGTATTATTAATATAATATTATTTTACAGATGCAATATGCTGTGCTAAATCAATTAATTTAGTTGAATATCCATATTCATTATCATACCAAGATACTAATTTAATAAATCCATCATTCAAGGCCATACTTGCATTAGCATCAAAGGTACTTGTTTTAGGTTCAGATACGAAATCTTGAGAAACCACACCTTCTTCTGTATATCCTAGAACACCAGCTAATTCGTTTTCAGCAGCATCTTTTAAAGCGCCTTTGATTTCATCCCAAGATGCTTTCTTCTCAATACGACACGTTAAATCTACCACAGAAACATCAACAGTAGGCACTCTAAAAGCCATACCTGTTAATTTACCGTTTAATTCTGGAATTACTTTTCCAACAGCTTTTGCAGCACCAGTAGAAGCTGGTACTATATTATTTAAAGAAGCACGTCCTAATCTGTAATCTTTTCTAGAAGGTCCATCAACAGTAAATTGAGTTGCAGTAGCGGCATGAACAGTTGTCATTAACCCTTCAGCAATACCAAATTTATCATTAATTACTTTAGCAAGAGGTGCTAAACAGTTTGTAGTACAAGATGCATTTGATACAATAGTATCAGCAGCAGTTACATTATTATGATTAACTCCCATAACAAACATTGGCGCATCTGCAGATGGTGCAGAAATAGCAACTTTCTTAGCACCAGCAGTAATATGCGCTTGTGCCTTATCTAATGTAGTAAAAATACCTGTACAATCTAAAACAACTTCTGCTTCAACAGCATCCCATTTTAAATCTTCTGGGTTACGTTCTGCAGTAATTCTTATTTCATTTCCATTAACAACCAAGTTTCCATTGTTTGTTGAAATACTTCCATCAAACTGTCCGTGAACAGAATCATACTTTAATAAATAAGCTAAATGCTCTACATCTAATAAATCATTAATTCCAACTACTTCAATATCAGGTCTTGATGCTGCTACTCTAAAAGCAATTCTACCTATTCTACCAAATCCGTTAATTCCAATTTTTAATTTTGACATAATCGTGTTTATAAATGTTAAGTGCTCATGATATCTGAGACACGCAATAATTCTAAGTTAATTTTTGTTTTTCCTTTTATGGCGTTATCCAAAGGTGTTAATTCCATTTTATTATCTAAAAGTCCAACCATATAGTTACTTTGACCGTTTAACATGGCTTCTACAGCTTTCACACCCATTCTACTTGCTAGTACTCTATCAAAGCAAGACGGCGCTCCTCCACGTTGCATATGACCTAAAACAGATACTCTAACATCATAGCCTTCCATGTTTTCATCAACATAATCTTTAAGTTCAAAAATATTCTTTCCTATTTTATCCCCTTCAGCAACCACCACAATACTTGATGATTTTCCTGATTTCCTACTTTTATTTAAAGATTCTACTAATCTATCTAAACCTAAATCTTCTTCAGGAATTAATATTTCTTCTGCACCACCAGCAATTCCAACGTTTAAAGCAATATGACCAACATCACGGCCCATAACTTCAATAAAAAATAGTCTATTATGTGAGCTCGCAGTATCTCTAATTTTATCTATAGCATCTACTACGGTATTAAGTGCAGTATCAAAACCTAAGGTATGTGATGTCCCAAAAATATCATTATCAATAGTACCTGGTATCCCCATTACTGGAAATCCAAACTCTTGATTAAAAATAAGTGCTCCAGTAAAAGAACCATCTCCTCCAATAACTACAAGACCATCAATTCCTTCTTCACTTAAATTATCATAAGCTTTTTGCCTACCTTCTTTAGTTCTAAATTCTTTTGATCTTGCCGATTTTAAAATAGTACCACCTTTGTTAATGATTCCCTTAACACTTCTGGCATCCATTTTTTTAAAATCACCCTCAATAAGACCTTCATATCCCTGATATACTCCATAACATTCTACATTATGAAAAGCACATGTTCTCACTACTGCTCGAACAGCTGCATTCATACCCGGTGAGTCACCTCCAGAGGTTAAAACTGCAATTTTTTCTATTGATTTTGGCATTTACTTTTTAATTTATCACGGTAAAATTACTAAACAAAAATCGATTATCTATAACATAAGTCATATTTTAGTAATACTTTAAAACTATAACGTTTTAGTAAGTAAATTAAATTTCCAACTACATTAAATAACTAAAATAAAATAGGTTTCAATTCGTTTTGGAGGGCTTCATCGTTATGTAATCAGGTAGGTTAGCGTCATCGGATTTTTCTTCTTCCTCATCCTCAACGACGTCAATATCATCTGGTTTTTGAAAAAGTTTTTGAAGCAATTCTTTGAAGGTATCAAAATCCACATTATATGAAATCCCTATACCTTGAGTGTACCCTATTTCTTCTCCAAAATTTCTAATACTGTTCTCTTTGTTAAAAACTTGAGCGCTTAAAGATCCTTCGTCGTTTAGTAAAAATGAAATTTCAACATCTCCAGCAATAACAGTTTGCGTTTGACTTTCCCCCCTTCCAGCAATAGGAACTCCTACTTTACCATTAATAGAAACACGATCGCTTATTTGCGTTTGTAGTGTAAAACCAAACCTATCATCAGTTTGGTAATCCGGATTATTTTGGCCAGCTTCATAATTGAGTCCAATATTTAATTTACCATCGCTATTTGCAAAAATATTATTTACAATACCGTTAAGTCGTTCTGCAATGGTTCCAGATATATTAAGATTAGTTCCTGTACCAGAAAACGATGCTGTAGAAATCAAATACAAGGCTTGATTTTGTTTTTCTTCTTGAGTTTGCAATCTATAATTTAACTCAGATTTAACTGTTGAATTTACATTAGGAAATTCAAAATCAAACTCAGGTTGTGGTTGCTCCAAATCACCCACCAAGGCTATTTGAAGTTCAACAGGAATAGTCCTATTTATTGGACTATCTAATAAAGGTGATGGATTGGCTCGTGTTTTATAAATGGCCAACATGTCTATTTGTGCTTTTAAAGGGTCACCAGACCAAGCAATAGTCCCTCCTGGCTGAACAATAAATTGTTTTCTAATTATGCCTCCATAGGCAAAATTATAAACCCCTTCAAATACCGCAAAATCCCCCCACATATTGAATTTTCCATTGGTATTTATTTCTACAAGTATACCACCTCTTCCTTTCCCTTTTAGAGAGTGTCCTGTTCGTTGATCAATTATAAGTTCCACTTCTGCATCTTCAGTAAGGTCTAAATCGAAATCCAATTCTAGTCCTTCAATATCATTAACCACAAAATCATTACCTTCCTCTTTAGCTCTTTTCTCTTCCTCCGTAATAAAATGAATATAGGTATTATCTCCAAAGGTAGTTGCGTCTCTTAGCGGGATTTTAAATGCCGTTCCACGCTCAGTCACCCCTGTAACGTTAATAACCAATTGTTCTGTAGGGCCTTTTATACTTGCGCTACCGCCAATAAAACCGGTGCCGTAATATAAGGACTCCTCGGACTGCTCGGTATCAAGAACCAATAATCGCGATGTGTTAATACCTAAATCCAAATTCCAGTTTGAAAAATTCACATGACTAATGCTTCCGTTAAACTGCCCTTGAGAATTATGTTTTACGTCGGTTATTTTAATATCATTAAACTGAAACGTTTGATTAACAAGTGAAACTGAAGCACGCTCATTAAAGTCATAATTAACACCAAGATAAGGCACGCCAAGTCCAGCATCATTGAGAATTAAATCCCCATTAATATCAGGTTTTTTCAAATCACCAACCACCTTAACATCACCTGAAGCAGTTCCTCTAATATCCGACAGAATTCCTGCCAGCAAAGGATTTAAAGGAAAAAGGTTAAACTCGTTAAAACTTAAAGTAACGTCTATATTGGACTCATTTGCCAAAACATTTATATCGCCAATAGCACTGAACGATTTACTATTATCATCTTTTATGGTGGCATTAACCTTGTAATTAGTCAATGACTCATTACCTTCTATTGTAGCGTCAAAAGATCCTAATAAAAACGTATTGACTTTGAAATTATCAACTACAATATTTGAATTGGGCAAATAACTTCCGTTTTGCTGTAATATTTCTAATTTACCATTAACGTTTCCATCTAATCGCAAACTATCAATATCTGGGGTGATATTATGTAAATCCACATTTGTAAAATTCAACTTAATATCCTTTTGGGTTGAATCTCGTACAAATCCTTTTATGGTAATTTCTTCACTATCATGGTTAAATCTAAACTTCTGAATATCAAATTTTGTTAGTTTTTTGTCAAATGACAATTTATGTAAGCTGTCGTTGTTTTCATTAATAAACCACTTATTTTTCTTTACTGTAAAATCAGACTTCGTAAACCCAATTACCGATTCGTTTTCTTCATTTATGGTATGATAAAAATTCAAATTGAATTCATCATTATTTTTTTTGCCTCCGGTAAATTCAGATCGCATGAACAATGTATCATTTACGGTAACGTTTATTAGGTTAAAATTAGAAACATTATAATATTTAGTATTTAAACTATCAATCTCAACATAAGTATCAAAAACCGGATTACTATTATCTAATTGCAGTTCAATATTATTAGCGAAGTATTCATTTACTTTAATTTTTGGAGATTTGAACGTTAGTTTAAATCGTTTTTCATCACTTTCAACACGTCCCTTAATAAAGGTGTTTTTTCCAAGTTCAATTTCAGGATAAATAACTTCAACAATCTTGTTATAAATTTTAAAATCAAAATCTATATTTTGATCAGAAACTACTTTATCTGGAATATAATTAGAATACACATAGCCAAAGGAATTCTCAAAAAGTTTTTTTACATCCCTCAATTTAAACTTTCCTTTAAGCCCACCTTCAATGATATCTGGGGAATTTATAGATACATACCTTGTATCATTTTCAAACCTAGAAGCCACATAAAATGAATCGAATTTATAGGTGTCGTTTTCATTTTTATAGCTCATGTCCTTAAATATAATTTTACCTGAAGCATCATCAAAACTCCCGGCATTCATATTCATTTTTACTGTGCTTTTAAAAATTGAAATACTATCTTTCTTTACAAAATTCAAGGTATTTAGGTCAGCATAATCCACTATGGCCTTAAAATCATACTTCTTTACATAATCTGAAAAATCAACAAAACCAGTAAAATTTAATTTCAAATTCTTATCATTAACTATAAGATTACCATCAAAAATCTTATCCATGATATTTCCCGCAACCTTAATTTTACTGTAGTTATAATCTTTAAACTCTAACTGAAAAACATCACCTTTCACCTTAGCATCTAAAGTTTTAGGCGCAAACCCTTTGCCATTTACATCCAAGTTTAATGAACCAAAACCTAATTGTGGGTTGTTAAAAAAAGTGCCAAAATCAAACTGTTCCAAAGCAATTTCTCCTTTATAAAGGGCATTATCAATATCATTTATTTTATTGATTTCCAGTTTTGAGTCAATAAAACCTAATTCTGTTGTAATATCAATATCGGCATGAACCGTGGACGTTGTTACTTGTGTATTTCCAACAATTTTAAACTTGCCTAAACTATCAAAAGATGATGGTATAGATGCTCCCAAAACATTTGGCAATAATGCTTTTAAATCTTTATATGTAGAGGATAGATTTCTAAAATTTCCATTCATATAGAAATTATTATCCGCTCTACTGAACAAGTTTTTAAAATGTAAATTCCCGTAAATCTTTGTATTCCTACTTGAAGTTAATTTTAAATTTTTTGTATATAAATCATTTAATGTCCCGGATAAATTCACGCTAAAATTTGCCGATTGATTTCTACCAAACTCATTATAAAAAACGTTAAGCTCATCTAAATGCACCTTAGAATCCTTAAAATTCGCACTTATAATAACCTTATCAGTAAAATATTGTAAATCCTCACGCTTGTATGAAAACTGTAAATCTCCTTTTAAAACAGAAGCAGGTGTTGTTAATTGAAGGTTATCAAATGTTATATCTGTGAGCGTATAGGCGAAATCTGTCATTAAATTTGTCACCTCTATACCCCTGCTGTCTATAAAATTTAATGTATTTATACGCGCACTTACATTACTCCCATAGATTAAAAAATTAGTTGCATTAATATCTAAATCTTTAAATTTAAAAAGCTCTAAAGTTTCAAGATTTTCGTTGGACATGGAAAATAGTCCCGAGTAAATAGATACATCGCTTGAAGACAATAAGAAAGTACTTTTTTCTTTACTGGGATTATCACTTTCAAATTTGGCTACAAAAAAATCAAGGTTAGTATCTTTTTCTCCTTTATAGGTTTTAATATTAAAATACAATCCCATGATGTCAATATCACCAAAAACTAAATCTCCTTTGGCTAAATTTCTAAAACTCAAAATAGAGGTATTAAGTTCATCAATGGCTATAAGGGTATCCTTTTTATAATCCCTAATTAATATGTTTTTCAACTCAATATCACCATTAAGTTGCATACTAATTCGGTCGATATTTATATTGGTTTTAAAATCATCATTTAATTTTTTAGTTGCATAATTCCCTAAGCCTGTTTGAACAAAAGGAATGGACAAAACAAGCACCAAAATGATGAAAAGCAGCAGCAAAATTCCTGCTATTTTGGATAGTATTTTTAAAAACTTCTTAATAATCTCTAAATTTATAAATTTATAAAGGATTATCTACCTTCCTTGAATAATATCTCAAGCAAATAACTATTAAAGTAAAAGAGTTTAATCTTTTTAGCACCTCTAAAAAAAATAATTGAGTAATTTTGCCTTTGAAGATAAATCTTAAGTTTAAATGGATTATTTGTTTTCAAAATTAACAATTATTGTGCCTAATTTTAATTAATGTCCTCACAAAATATCTATATTCTTGGAATTGAGTCCTCATGTGATGACACCGCAGCATCTGTAATATATAATGGGCGAATATTAAGCAATGTCATTGCTACTCAAAAAATTCATGAAGAGTACGGGGGTGTTGTACCTGAATTAGCATCAAGGGCACATCAGCAGAATATTGTTCCTGTGGTAGATCAAGCTTTAAAAAAAGCGAATATCAAAAAAGACCAGTTAAATGCAATAGCCTTTACTAGAGGCCCAGGACTTATGGGGAGTTTATTGGTTGGCACTTCATTTGCCAAATCGTTAGCTTTTGGTTTAAACATCCCATTAATTGATGTCAATCATATGCAAGCCCATATTTTGGCTCATTTTATTGACGAGGAAGGTTTTGATAAACCCCAATTTCCTTTTTTAGCTATGACAATTTCTGGCGGACATACACAAATTGTTAAGGTAGCTAGTTATTTTGATATGACTGTTATTGGAGAAACCATTGATGACGCTGTTGGTGAAGCCTATGATAAAAGTGGTAAAATACTAGGTTTAGGATACCCTGCGGGGCCTGAAATTGATAGAAGAGCACAATTAGGAAACCCCAAAGCTTATAAATTCACTAGGCCCAAAGTAGCTGGATTGAATTTTAGTTTCTCTGGTTTAAAAACAGCTATCCTTTACTTTATTCAGCGCGAAACAAAGGTCAATCCAAATTTTATTACTGAAAACCTAAATGATATTTGTGCTTCTATTCAATATACCATTATTGGGATTTTAATGGACAAATTAAAAATGGCAACTAAAGAAACAGGCATTAAACGTATAGCCATTGGTGGAGGCGTTTCGGCTAATAGCGGAATACGACAAATTTTAAAAGAGTCCGAGCAAAAATTTGGATGGACCACTTACATTCCTAAATTTGAATTTACTACTGATAATGCTGCTATGATAGCTATAGTTGGGTATCTCAAGTATTTAAACCAAGATTTTGCACAACATGATACTCTAGCATCTGCACGGTTAAAGATATAAGTACTTCAACAATTCTCAATTTCTTTTATATATTCGTGATATGCAACTTTTTTATAATCCAGAATTAAATGAATCTACAGAAGAATTCGCTTTTCAAAAAGAAGAAAGTAAGCATATTATAAAAGTTTTACGAAAAACGACAGGTGATATCATGTACATAACCAATGGGAAAGGTTGGTTGTTTTCTGCAAAAATCATAATCCCCAACATAAACAAATGTACTGCTCAAGTCGTATCAAAAGTATTACAGGAGTCTCCTAAATATCTCTTGCATTTGGCTGTCGCACCTACAAAAATGAACGACCGCTATGAATGGTTTTTAGAAAAAGCCACTGAAATTGGCATACACAGTATTACGCCAATTATTTGTGATCATAGCGAACGTAAAATTATTAAACCAGAACGTTTTAATCGTATTTTACAATCTGCTATGAAACAATCACTCAGTTGTTTTCTTCCAAAACTCAATGAAGCCATATCCTTTAAAGCATTTGTTCAACAGGATTTTAATGGAGACAGATTTATTGCACATTGTGAAGAAATGGATAGGAAATCGTTAAAAGAAACCTTAAAACCAAAAACAAATACAACTATATTAATTGGCCCAGAAGGTGATTTTTCAAAGAATGAAATTGAACAAGCCATTAAAAACAGTTTTGTGCCAGTAACCCTAGGTCAATCTCGATTAAGAACTGAAACTGCGGCAATCGTAGCCTGCCATTCCGCTGCCTATACAAATGAATAGTATGAAAAAAATAGCCTTTTTAATTTTTAGCTTTGCCATTATTACTTATAATTTTCAAGCTCAAGAATTGGCTACATTAAAATATAAAGGTGGAGGTGATTGGTACAGTAATCCCACAGCGCTTCCTAATCTTATAAAGTTTTGTAACTCCAATATTAACACAAGAATAAGTCCTAAACCCGCAACCGTTGAAGTAGATAATCTAGATATTTTCCAATACCCTATTACTTTTATGACCGGACATGGTAACGTTTTTTTTAGTGAATCTGATGCTGAAAATTTGCGTAACTATTTAATATCCGGAGGTTTTTTGCATATAGACGACAATTACGGCATGGAACCTTTTATTACCGAAGAGCTTAAAAAGGTTTTTCCCAATAAAGAACTCATTGAAATTCCATCTAGTCATCCCATTTTCAATATAGTTTATAAATTCCCCGATGGTTTACCTAAAATTCACGAACATGATGGTAAACGTCCGCAAGCATTTGGCATTTTTCAAAAAGATCGTTTAGTCCTATTATTCACCTATGAAAGTGATCTGGGTGATGGTTGGGAAGACGTCGAAATTCATAATGATCCCGCCGAAGTTAGAGAAAAAGCCTTAAGAATGGGCGCAAACATTGTTAAATATGCTTTTGAGAACTAGTTTAATATTCTAAGCTCATACATCGTTATGCAACTTACCCACTACAATACAAATTTCAAACAACATGAGTTTCCCATTACCTTAGTGTGCGACAATGTTACGAATGCTGCAAATATTGGAAGTTTATTTAGAATTGCAGATGCATTTGGAATTGAAAAACTTGTGCTTTGTGGTCCAAATATCACTTTAGGCAGAAAAGTGGCAAAAACTTCTCGAGCAACCGAAAAAATTGTAAAATTTGACAAGACGGAATCAGCTATTGAGGTTATTAAAGCCCTTAAAACAGATGGACATTTAATAATATCCTTAGAAATAACAAGTCAGAGTCAAGCCATTCATACCTTTCAAATTTCACAGGATAAACCCATCGTTCTTGTTATTGGTGACGAAAACTTTGGCGTTTCAGAATCTATCCTTAAAATTTCTGATCATGTGATTCATATTGATATGTATGGCCGTAATAGCAGTATGAATGTGGTCCAGGCCGCAAATATTGCACTTTATGAGCTGACTAAGCAATTACTTTAGTCTTGAATTTCTGTTTTTCACATGAAATACCTAGATTTACTAGATAAAATATTTAACATTGAAAGCTAAAGCAATTTCCAACGGTATTTTAAGGGCCATCGCCATTTTAACTGGTGTAGTTTTATTAGTAATCTTCATTTATAAAGTACAGTCTGTTATTGGTTATTTAGCAATAGCCTCTGTAATTTCTTTAATTGGTAGACCTATAGTTCGGTTTTTAGAGCATAAATTACGTTTTAAAAACACTATTGCCGTAGTTGCCACTATGATCATTCTATTAGGATTGTTCATGGGTTTAATAGGCCTGTTTATTCCTTTAATAATTCTTCAAGGGAAAAATCTTTCTTTACTAAACATTAATCAATTACAGGTTAATATTGAAAATTTATATAAAGAAATTGTCACTTATTTTAATTTATATCATATCAATTTAGAACAATCTCTAAATACTTCAACTTGGTTTTCAGAAATAGATTTATCCCATATTCCAACGTTTCTCAATTCTTTTGTAAGTGGTTTGGGAAGTTTCAGTATTGGATTGTTTTCTGTACTTTTTATTTCCTTTTTCTTCTTAAAAGACAGTAAATTATTTGAGAACGTTATTTTGACTTTTATTCCTGATGATAAAATATCTCGGTGGAAAAATTCTTCGGATAAGATAAAGGACTTATTATCACGTTATTTTGTTGGACTTATTATTCAAATACTCATACTATTTATTATATATACTATTGGCTTACTTATAGTTGGTGTTGAAAATCCTATTGTTATTGCTTTTCTTTGCGCGCTGCTTAATTTAATACCATATTTAGGGCCTGTTATAGGTGCTTTTTTAATGCTTACTTTAACTATGACAAGTCATTTAGGAGAATCGTTTAGTGCGGTCATGTTACCAAAAGCATTATGGGTTTTAGTGATTTTTGGCATTGGTCAACTAATCGATAATTTCTTTAGTCAACCCATCATATTTTCTAGAAGTGTTAAATCTCATCCTTTAGAAATATTCTTAGTTATTCTTAATGCAGGTATTTTATTTGGTGTCATAGGGTTAATTCTGGCCATTCCTGTATACACAGCCATTAAGGTGATTTTACATGAGTTTTTATATGACAACAAATTTGTTAAAAAACTCACCAAAGGTCTCTAATCTAAATTGAATCCATTTATTTTAAATACTGACGTTCAAGAGTTTATTAATGCCAATTTAAAAACGGATGTTTCAACGCTTGCACTCAAAGGCACGACTTTCCCCAAGGTTGACACTAAGGAAATTATAGAGCAAATTGAGTCTAAAAACCGGGCTAAAAAAAAGTTACCTACTTGGTTTCTCACACCTGGTATTTACTACCCCAATAGATTAAATATAGAACAAACATCTTCGGAAGTCACAGCAAGCTATAAATCAAAATTAATTTTTGGTGATTCTATAATTGATTTAACCGGTGGTTTTGGAGTAGATTGCTTTTACTTTTCTCAACAATTTACTACTGTGGAGCATTGTGAGTTAAACACCTCCCTTTCACATATTGTAAATCACAATTACAGAAAGCTCCAAGTTAAAAACATAAAAACTATCGCTGAGAACGGGATATCCTTTGTATCGAGCTCCAATAAAACCTATGATTGGATCTACATAGACCCTTCACGACGACATGATAGTAAGGGTAAAGTGTTTTTTTTAAAAGATTGTCTGCCAAACGTTCCAGAACATTTAGATTTACTTTTTCAATATACTAAGCACATTCTCATAAAAACATCACCGCTGCTGGATTTATCTTCTGGAAAAGCTGAATTAAAGCATGTTAAATCTATCCATATAATTGCAGTAAACAATGAGGTTAAGGAGTTATTATGGATCTTGGAAAACAATTATCAGGATGATATTTACATTAAAGCGGTAAATATTAAACCAGAAAAAACACAAATTTTTGAGACTTCTTTTGAAGAGGAGGCAACGGCAATTTCTGAATACAGTCTACCTCAATCTTTTTTATACGAACCCAACTCAGCCGTTTTAAAAGCTGGCGCTTTTCATGCTATATCGCAACAACTGATTGTTTATAAGCTGAATAAACACTCTCATCTGTACACTAATGACAAACTCATAGATTTTCCTGGTAGACGTTTTAAAATTGAGCATATTCTTCCATATAACAAAAAGAACCTTAAAAAAATGGCGATAATCAAAGCCAATATTACGACTAGAAATTTTCCAGAAACTGTGCAACAAATCAGAAAAAAACACAAAATTAAGGATGGAGGAGATTTATATTTGTTTTTCACAACGCTTATGGACGATAATAAATGCGTTATAATCACAAAACCAATATAAATTTATGCCCTATTTTATAAATGGATATTAACTTTTATATTTATTCAAACTGGCTTAATTCCTTTAAAACATTTAATTAATATACGAACAACAAATTACTAGATGAAGCACATCATATTCCTTGTTTTATCGTTACTATGGGTTAATGAATTGTTAGCTCAAAAAATCAGGTCTTATGACTTAGATATGCAGGCCAAACATGCTAAAATAAAAGGCTATGATACTTTGTACAGAGTTAATTACTTTGAAAACATTATTGTTAAAAGCACATTTTCATCAGATATAAGAGAAATTGAATATAAAAACGGAACCACCGGAAACAGAATAAGTTTAATACCTATTTCAGAATACAAAATAGGCGCCTCTTTCGATTATAAATGGATCGCCTTAAGCGCCAACTTTACGCCAAAATTCTTAATGAATCCAGAGTTTAATGAGGCAGCTCAAAACAGCAGTTCATTGGGTTTATCTATTAATTTCTTTTATTCAGATAGAATGCGGCAAGAATTAAGTTATAATCAATTCAAAGGCTTTTATACTGAAATTGAAAGGACCAATGAAGGTGTTAAAAATAACATGGCATTAAAAGACACGCAGTATGACTCTTTTGAAGGAAGCACCTATTTTATTGTAAATAGGAACTTTTCATTTAGAGCACATTACGCACAGACAGAACGGCAATTAAAAAGTGCCGGTAGCATTATACCCAGACTTAAATATGGTTTGAGTAGCACAGATATTATCTTTAATAACGATGAATTTATTAACGAAATTGACGAACTAAAGAACTTCTATCTTGTTGGTCAACTTGGGTATCTTCATACTTTTGTTTATAATAAAAAATGGTTTGCTACTATTGGAGTTCACCCTGGAATTGGATATAGTAAGACTGAACTTAAATATTATAAAAGGCCTGAGACTAATGCGCCTTTTAACAGCCTAGCCTTTACATTAGACGGTGAACTAGCTTTGGGATACAACGATTATCGTTGGTTTTTTGGTACATCTCTTAATTTCAGAAATAGTAATTATACCAATAATCAAAATGATGAATTTAATAATCTTTCTGATTATTTTACATTATACCTTGGATACCGATTCAATGACAACAAACCCATGCGTAAATTCTTCGGCTGGTTTGAAGACACCTTTGGGTTTTAAAGATTAAAAACTCTTTTAGTTGAAAAAGCGCTTATTTACCTGAATTATAGATTTAGGCCATCAAATATACCACTGTATAAAAAAACGAGAAACACTCAAATTAAGGAATTAAAAAATATTAATGTATCCTTAATATGCTCCTGCCAATAGCTCCATTCGTGTTTACCTTCAAATTCTTGATATGAATGTTTAACTCCTAGGTTTATTAGATTGTCATGAAGTATCCTATTGTACTCAATTAGTAGGTCCGCTTTTCCACAATCAAAACGTATTGAAGGTAACATCTCCTTATTCCTTTTCATCAATTCAAAAAGGTCATTCTCCACTTCCATATTCTTAAAATAGTCACTTTCCTTTTCTTCGACAAACAAATGCATTTGATTGGTATTTGTCAATGAAGAGTGGCTCGATATAGCCTTAAATCTATCATGGTACTTTACACCAAGTCTTAATGCGCCATATCCCCCCATAGATAATCCTGCAATGAACAAATCAGAATTGTTACTCACACAATTAATATTCTCCCTGACCACATCAATAACATCATTCACAATCCAACTTTCAAAATTATAATTATGATGTGGTAAATATGCCGACCCATCGCCCCATAGGCCATCTGAAGGCATAGCTATAACCATAGGTTTAATCAACCCTTGCTCCATCATCTTTAAAGCTGTAAGGTGAACCCCAGCTTTTTGACTCCATATCCAAGCACTCCCATACACCCCATGCAATAGGGTCACTATCGGGATATCTTTTAAATTCTTAAATGGTGGAACAAAAACACAAACATCTCCCCTGCCTTTTAAATTTGGTGTTTTTACCGTAATAAATCTTAGGTTATTACTCTCATATTCTGAGTTTGATATTTCTGTTGTTCTAAATTTTGAATTCATAAAAAGTTAATTGCAATGCTTATTATTCAGTCTTTTGTTAAAGTTAAAGCTTCCACTTACTTATTAAATAAAATTAGTACCCTAAGTAGTTACAATCTTTTACGAATTCCCATTCAAGAGCAGGGTGTTTAACTTTTGACATTAGCCTAAAGTAAACTTCCTTTAAATATAAATTAAAAAACTATAACACCTTTAGCATTTCTTCCTGAAAGCATATCCTGAAACGCGTGTTCCAACTTTTCTATGGGATAGCTTCTAGTTATCATTTCATCTAGTTTTATATCTCCATTTTTATAGTACTCTACAATTTTAGGAAAGTCTTTTTGCGGACTACATTTGCCATACAAGGGGTTTATATACTTCTTATCCCATTCAAACAAGGACATATCAATTAAAACTTCTTTTTCTATGCCACTCACTTGAACTGCAGTGCCTGCATTTCTTACCATAGCTAACGGCGCTGCACCTAATTCTGGAATTGCCGTACATTCAAATGCATAATCAGCACCTCTTCCATTGGTCATTTCCTTTACTGTTTCAGCAGCTTTAAGCAAACCTTTATCATTTCTGTCTGCTAAAATAGTATGGGTAGCACCAAACTCAAGTGCCATTTCTAAGCGTTGTTCATTAACATCAACAGCGATAATTTTTGAAGCTTTACAAACCTTAATGCCTTGTATAACATTCAAACCCACACCACCAGTTCCTAAGACTACAGCAGAGGCATTTTCTTCAACTTGAGCAGTATTTACTGCTGAGCCAAAACCTGTCATAACACCACAGCTTATAATACTTGCTGCACTATGATTCATATTTTGAATCGGGTTTTTTACCACCGCTGATTCTTTTACCAATGTATATTCAGATATGGTTCCAATATTAAAAGACCGTTCAATAGAATTTCCACGCCAAGTAGTACCATCTTTGTGCGCATGTCCCGGAGTGTAACCATTTGCGCCGGCGACTACAGGTGAATTTTGTTCACAAATATGCTCATTTTCATTAGTACATTGAAAGCACTCACCGCAGGGTGTTGCCCAATTTAATATTACCGCATCTCCTATTTTTACTTGGGTTACATTTTTACCAATGGCCTTTACAATTCCTGAACCTTCATGCCCCATTATAATTGGTTTCCCCCAATGTAACGAATCGTGATCGGTATGACATAAACTCGCCGCTTTTATAGCAACAAGTACTTCATCTTCTTTAGGGGTTCCTATTTCTATGGTTTCAATTGAAAAGGTTCCATCTCCTTTTGCTATTGCAGCTTTACATTGTATACTCATTGTTCTGAAATTTAATCTAACAAAAAACTTGTTGGTTTAATTGGTATCGAAACATCTTTCAGTTTAGATTTATCAAGTATTTGTTTTCCTTTAATAAAACGTGTTCCTAAAACATATGCTTTTCCGTTATTTACAGCATCAACGGCTAATAAATCATCATCTCTAAAATACCAAACCGATTGACATTTTTCATTACCCAATTCAATACGTTTTATAACGTTATTATAGCCTTGTGATAAACCAACCATTTGTAGTTTTACATCGTATTGATCAGACCAAAACCAAGGAATAACATCGTAATTCACCTCATTTCCACAAATTGCGGCGGCAGCAACTTTTGCTTGATCAACAGCATTCTGCACAGATTCTAAACGAATATATCTTTTGTAATGTTGGTTATAATGAAAAGTACAATCTCCAATAGCATAAATATGTGCATCATTTGTTTTTGCTGAAGTACTGACTTTAATGCCATTTTCTAATTCTAATCCCGCCTGAGCAGCCAATTCAGTATTAACTTCTATACCCACCCCAACAACTATCACATCAGCTTCATAGCTAGTTTTATCGTCACAAATTACCGTGCTAACACCTGACGAGTTTTCGATGGAAATTACATTTTTACTTGTCAATAAATCCACACCATTTGCATGATGTAAATCCTTGAAAAACACAGACATTTCAGGAGCAGTAACCCGCTCCAGCACACGTTTTTCACGCTCTAAAACCACAACATTAGCACCTGCCTTTTTTAGTGAAGCTGCGGTTTCTAAACCGATGTAACCACCGCCTATAATGACAACTCGCTTATTTACTGAAGCTAGAAGAGCTCGCTGAATGCCAACGGTGTGGCCAAACGTTCGCAATGAAAACACATTTTTTGCGCCTTGTAACCCATCAATTTTAGGTACAATAGGGCGTGCTCCCGAAGCGAGAACCAAGGTGTCATAACCTTGCTTTGAACCGCCAGACAATTCAATTGTTTTTAATAATTTATCGATAGCTATTACCTTTTTTCCGAGATTTAATGTGATGTTTTCGCTTTCATAATTTTCTTTAGGAAATAGTAAATCTAGTTGCGAATTGTCTTGAGCAGACAAATAGCCCTTAGACAGAGGTGGCCTATGATATGGTAATTCAGGATCGCTATCATAAACTAAAATTTCACCAGCCCAGCCATTTCGGCGTAAAGCAAATGCAAAATTAACACCGGCGTGACTTGCGCCAATAACAATGCAAGTTTTATTGGATGCAGCTTCTGTCATTACTAATTAGCCACTTTTAAAACAATGCCATCAATCGTGTCATCAACATTAATTTGACAGCACAGTCGGCTATATTCACTTACATGGTCGTCAAATTCTAGCATATCACTTTCTAGAGTACTTGGTGCCCCCACACGATCCCAGTCCTCAGGTTGCACATGCACATGACAGGTGGCACAGGAACATACTCCTCCACAATTACCCTCTATTCCTTTAATCTTATTCTGAACCGCAAGTTCCATAACATTGCCTGAATTTCCTTCAACAATTATAGATTCATTATCCTGTGTAATAAATGTTATTTTAGTCATCTCCTAAGTTTTTTAAAAATTTATAATGTATTTGATGCGTTGAACTTCACTTTAATACTATTAAATCCAACTTTACGCTTAAATTCACCAAGTGTTTCAATATTATCTTCTGCTTCAATGATATCAATGGAACCCACCTTGTCTATTAAGATATTTATTAAAACTTTCAATATTTGTCTAGCATGGGTTGCTCCTAAACAATTATGTGTCCCAAACCCAAAAGCCACATGAGGATTTATTTTTCGGTCAATAAGAACCTCATTGGGTTTTTCAAAAACGGAGGCATCTCGATTTGCTGAAGCCCAATTTAATGAAATACGTGAATCAGCCTTTACAGCATGTTCACAAACATGAGTATCTTCAGTGACTACACGTCCCATATGGGTTAATGGTGAAAAATACCGTATCAATTCTTCAATGGCAAAATTCACCAACTTCGGATCTTCTTTTAGTCTATGTAATGCTTTTGGATGTTCAGCAAAATAGGCTATGGAATTGGTCACCGCATTAATAACTGTATCTCTACCGCCTGCAAAAGTTAAAATTATGACGCCTTTAATTTCTTCCTTGGTTAATTTTTTCTCATTAACTTCAGCGGCTAAAAGCATTGAATAAAAGTCGTCGCCTGGATTAGCAATGGCATGAGTAATTTGCTTATCTATATAATCATATAATACGTTGGCCTTGCTAGCATCTAAGGCTGTTTCTTGACTTCTAAAAACATGTGTTCCCCAGGATATCCAAGTTTGTGATTCCGAAAACGGAACATTAAATAATAAAGTTAATGCTCTAGATTGTAATACCAAAGCAAATTCTTTTACAACCTCAACAACATCTTTTGATAGCGCTTCATCTATTATAGCTCCAATTTGTTTTTTTAAGGCTGTGTTATAATCCGCTTCCAAAGGACGCTTAAACCAGGGCTCTACAACGGCTCTATACACGCCATGCATGGGTGGATCAACTTCAAAAGGTATCTGACGTATATCCCTTATGCTAACTTCAGAAGGAATAACAATGCGTCCTGGCTCTGCACCAGAAATAAACGTTTTATGATTGTGGGCACACCTTCTTACATCCTTATGACGTAATGCCATAATTACAGGATCATTTTGATCATCCATTTCACCTATACCTTTCTCTAATCGCGCTTTTTCAAAAGGGTCTGAGATTTCACTTTTTGCCATGGTAACATATTTGAAATTAGTGTTCTAAATAACGTTTCAAAAATCATATATCCATTCTAAAAAAATATAATCATATTTAACAAAAAAGATGCCTATTTTGATAATTAATATAAATTTCACTAATATTACAGTCAAAATAAGTATTGAATTTTAAAAAGCACTTAGCTCAACTTCTAAAGCATAGTAGTTGTTTAATACCATAAATTGTTTAAGCAATGCATTAGTCACACAAGCATCTTATTTTGATAGAAATTAAATAATAAGTATTAAAACTAAATATATATGACTGCAAATTCTCTTGTTTATGAAAGCTCAATTTGAAAAAATCCCTTCATCCCTTTCCAATTCATTTTATGCATTTAAATATGAAAATATACATTTCGATGCGCCGTGGCATTTTCATCCAGAATACGAGTTAACGTATATTGTTAAAGGTACCGGAATACGATATGTTGGAAATCATATACAAGAGTTTAATGCAGGAGATTTTGTTTTAATTGGCTCTAATTTACCGCATTGTTGGAAAAGTGATCACCAATATAAGGATACTGTAAAATCAATTGTAATTCAATGGGATAATGATCTCTTAGGAGAAGGGTGGCTTGAAAAGAACGAATTTAAACATATCAAAATACTATTACAAAAATCATCAAAAGGCATTCGCTTTGAAACGATCAATTCAAAAAAAACCATAAATACATTAACTAGCATTCTCAACAAGAATGGCTTTGAAAAAATGCTACTTTTTCTGAAGTTACTAGAAGAACTAAGTACGCTTAATACCATAAAAACACTTACTTCAGAGGGGTTTTCGCCCAAACTAAATAGGAAATCGAATGACAGAATTGATAAGGTTTATGATTATGTTCAAGAAAATTATAGTCATAAAATAGTTTTAAGCGAAGTATCAAATCTTGTAAATATGGGTGATGAATCTTTTTGTAGATTCTTTAAAAAATCTTTAAACAAATCATTTTTCACCTTTGTCAATGAATATAGAATCAATTTAAGTTGCAAATTATTAATTGAAACCAATAAACAAGTGAGTCAAATAGCGTATGATTGTGGGTACGAAAGTTTGCCTTTTTTTTATCGACAATTCCAAAAATTCATGAATTGTTCCCCTTTACAATTCAAAAAAAAATATTTAAAGATGTTAAAATAATTTATTTTTAGCTCGTTTGATATTCATTCATTTTAGCCTAAGCTAATTTCAACAATTTACTCGGCCTTAATAAGAGCAGGTTAGGCATTATCTTTTTCCTATATTCTTAATTGCTATGACCATTGATGTTGCAATTCCCTATTGTTAACAATCAAAGTCACAAATACTACGAATATTTAATATTAATAAAAAAAGGAATACTTATTAAAGTATTCCCTTTTTAAACAAAACTAACTAACAAATTTTTATGGTCTACTTGAAAGTTTATACAGTGATAAATCATCCATATAAAACTTTAGTGTTTCAGAATTTACGTTTTGTCCTCTTAACATAAAACTTTCATTACCATCTGCCGAAAAATTCACTATGGCAGAAGAATAAAACCACTCTCCTACTGGAGAATCAGCAGAAAATGTAGGATTGTCAGGAACTCCCCAGTTCGTTGATGGCCTCCAATACATTCTTACATTAGAGATTACTGGAACTCCTGCATCTACAACATAGAACCAAGCTCCCATCTCGTAGTTGAATCCTTTCTCCGTAGGGAATGTTATGTTTTCTCCTGATGCATCAACATTTCCTATAATCATTCCGCCCTCTGGATGAAACTCTAAATACATGCTTTTTTCACCTGAATGGGCTTGATCATAAGAAAAACTCATGTCATATGCATTCCAGGGTGCTCCCCACGGTAGATTTGGCCAATTTTCAACCTCTGATTTTTCAAAAGAATTGTCAACATCTGAAAAATTAGGATCATCAAAAAGATTCTCTTTTATGAAGTCGGTTAAAACAGCATCTACTATCTCAGTAGCATCTACCAAATCAGATGTTCTTAGTGTTCCAGGGATATAAGATACTTTAACGGTATCATCATTATATATCATTTCATTAGATAATTCAACTACCAATACATTCCCTTCTGTATTATCAACGGAAACATTCGCTATAACAGGATTTAATACGGCCCCTGATGCAGTTTCTATTTTTACTGTAAAATCATCTTTATTAACAGACTCAGGATCCATTTCTCTACTAAATTCTAATCCAATACTTGTTTCTTTCGTTTTTTCAAAAACGCGATCTAGCGTAACTGGTTCTGTAGAAGCTACTACTTTAATAAACTTCTTAACATTTATGGTATCTGCCCCACCTGGTCTATTCCTTGAAGCAATAAACTGTAAATCCCAAGAACCTAACTTACTATATCTCACATCTACTTCTGGTTCAGCTTCAGCCACTTGATCTGGTTTTGCTCCGGGTAAATTCCATACAAAATCCTCAGGTGCACCGTCAGCTGTATAAGACAGACGTACATATTTACTCGCTGTTAACTCATTTTCAGCATTATCAGACAAATCTAACTCCTCTCCTGTAGTTCCATCATCATTAATATAATGCGCTTTTATATAAGCCTCTACTGGACCAAGAACAGTTACAACAATAGTAGTATCTAACTCCCTACCATCTATTGGCTCTTGACTGTCTTCATTTGGATATACATTTTTCTTAAACACTTGGTTAAGTGTCACATCATATACTCCTGGTGTATTAAACAACCCTTTTACTACATCTTTTGATGATGTGTTACCAGAAGCACCAACAATAGTTGATACTGTTTCAGGAAATGTCCACAATCTAGATTCCACACCTTGCGAAATATCCCCAAAATCAATATGTCCACCAACATTAATGGTGTTATCAAAATTCATCTCAGAAGTCACTATAACTCTATGACTTGGCTCAACCAAATTCACTAATTCGTCTTTGTCACAAGAAAGTATGGCTAGTACAACAAAGAGAAAAAGATTAAAATTTCTTATTTTTTTCATAATTCGTTTTTTTAAATTTTATAAATTTTCATTTGTTTGTAGCTCCTGACTAGGAATTGGGAAATAATTATGCTGCTCTGCGTTATAATTAGGAGCTGCTAATACAAAGTCTGGTCTAATTCTCTCATTAATGAATAAAGGAGCTTCTCCTTCAATATCGGCAAAATTTTCCTGACGCCATTGTTCATCGGCAAGTAATTCATCAAAAACCTCCTGAACAATACCCCATCTTACCAAATCTTTCCATCGGTGTCCTTCAAAACATAATTCTACGGTTCTCTCTACACGCTGTAGATGCTTCAATACAGTTTCTGCATTTGCAACAACCATAGGTTGTTCTCCATGTACTTGTTTACTAACGTGTAGTTGAGGAAACATTCCAGAATTAGCATCCATATATTGTTGTAATGTAATAACTCCTGCTCTACTTCTTACCATATCGATATATTCAATGGCAGTAGTATAATCAGAATCAGCCATAAGAACAGCTTCTGCATACATCAACAGTACATCAGCATATCTAATATGTCTGAAATTAATACCTGATCTTGATTGAGCAGGCTCTGCTTCTAAATGGTACCAGTTTGAATGTTTTTTCACATAAGCACTTTGACCATAACCAAATCCTCTAATTTCTTCTGGTTCAAAATTATAGTATGTGCCTTCCATGTTTCTAACGGCTACTGTTGAATTCATTCTTCTAGATTCAAGATTACCATCATTTATAGGATTAGTGTCATCTACTTCATCATTAACAAGCATCTCATGTAAACTATAAGAGGCCAATATGGTATTAAAACCTCCATAATTAAGTTGTCCTACAGCTGTTGCCATTGTTGAGGCCTCAGCACTAGTCTCAGTAGGCGTATCGTCAACCACTGCTCCCGGTACTCCTGGTGATAATGTTCCTGAATAATTTACTTCAAAAATTGATTCTGAGTTAAATTCATTTTCGTGTTGAAAATTATCAGAAATATTTCTGGTTAAGCTATACACATCTGAATCAATAACAGTTTTAAACTGACTAGCTGCTTTTGCCCAGTCTTGATCATAAAGATATACTTTACCAAGCAAACTTGCGGCAGCTCCTGAAGTTGCGCGGCCTATATCATTACCATCCCATGTTAATGGTAAATTTGCCTGAGCAAATTCCAGATCCGGTACAATAATAACCTCATTAACCTCAGCGATAGTTGAAAATGGCTTAGAAAGCTCTTCATCAGTTTGCGCAACTTTATCATGAATTACAGCACCTCCATAAGTATGCGCTATTTGCCAATAAAAGAAAGCTCTTAAAAAACGTGCTTGTGCTTCAATTTGAGATTTAGCTTCGGCATCGGTAAAAATACTTGGATCTACTTGCTGAATATATTCTATCACTTGATTGGCTCTAAAAACACCTATATAAAGTTGGTTCCATTTATCAGTTACATGGTAAATACTTGCATTGAATGCTAAATTTCTGAATGCTTGTGGTCTATACCAAGATTCTGTTCCGCATATATCGCCCAATACAAATTCATATTGAAGCTCTCCTCCACTAATATTTTGAAATTGAAGTGCTCCATAAACGGTTGTTAATGCGCTATTGAATTGTCTGTCTGTTTGCCAAAACGTATCCGTAGTGATAGCGTTTGGGTTTATTTCTTCTAAAAATTTATCTTCACTACACCCAATAAAAACTACTGAGAGAAGAAAAATTAATGTAAAACTTTTATTTTTTAATAATTTCATAGTTATGAATTTTTATTTTTAAAAACTTAATTGAAGACCTAACATGATTTGACGCGTAACTGGGTAGTTCCCGCGATCAACACCACGTGTAAATATTCCATCACCACCAACTTCTGGATCATAACCTGAGTAGTTAGTAAATGTAAAAGGATTTTGAGATGTTAAATACACTCTCATCTTTTCAATTCCAGATTGAGATATACCAGGGATAGTATATCCTAGTGTTAAAGTTCTAATTCTTAAGTAAGTACCATCTTCAAGAAAGTAATCAGAACCTGCTTTCACGTTACTATGGAAACCATTTTGTCTGAATGTTGGCACATCTGCCGTTGGGTTTTGTGGAGACCACATAGACAATAAGTCTGTATGTCTTCCATTTTTATAAGCATAAAGTCTAGCACCATTGTAAATTTCAGCACCATGAGAATATAGACCTTGAAGATTAAAATCAAATCCTTTATAACTCATGTTAATGCCCAATCCAACTTCATAATCTGATTGTCCTGATCCTGAATATACACGGTCAGAATCATCAATTTTATTATCATTATTGGTGTCTTTGTACATCATATCTCCCAATCTAGCTGTTCCTAAACTAGACAAGTCTAATTGGTTATAAGCATCTAATTGCTCTTGAGTTTTAATTACACCATCATGTTGGAGTAAGAAAAATGCACCTGCCTCATAACCTGTTGCCAAAAAGGTAGTGTACTCTACATTATTACCCATTGATGTTATAGGTCTACCATTTCCATAACCTATTTCAGTACCATTCAAATCAGTTACTTCATTACGGTTCTGCGTAAACGTACCGTTAACACTATAGTTAAAATCCTGTCCTATTTGATCTTTAAATCCAACGGCTAATTCAAATCCTTTATTAACCATGTTACCCCCGTTGACAACCTTTACATCATAAACACCTTCTGCTCTTGGATGATACGTTCCTGTAGATGCTGGCACGCGTTGTTGTAATAGCATGTCTTCTTTATCATTTTGATAAACATCAGCTGCAACAGTTAATTTGTTTTTAAACATGGCAAAATCAAGACCAATGTTTTTAGATATGGTTGTTTCCCATTTGATATTAGGATCCACATAACGGCGCTGGATTGATCCAAAATTCAAATCTTCTTGTGGTCCAAAAGGATAATTAACTCCCGTTTCTATGATAGGCGTAAATAAGTAACTTGGGATATTCTGATTCCCTACTTCTGCCCAACTCGCTCTTAATTTAAAATTATTGATGGCATCCACATTAAACCAGTTTTCTTCATGAATATTCCATCCGGCAGAAAAACCAAAGAAATCTCCATATCGGTTTTGATCTGAAAATTTTGAAGATCCATCACGTCTATAACTAGCAGAAACTAAATACTTTTCATCATAATTATACTGTGCTCTAACTAATTTACCACTTAAAGTTCTAGTTTCATTATAACTAGAAGGCTTAACCCCTTCTGCTCCAGAACCTAATGTTTGTAAAGAATTACTAGATTCAGTGCTATAAACCACACCAATACCAACATCTCTTCTATTAAAACGTTCGTAAGAAAGCACCCCTAATAAAGAAATATTGTGCTTACCAAAATTAGTCTTATAGTTAATAATGTTTTCCATAGACTCTCTATGAGTAAAGCTATAATCTTCATCTAGCATAGCTTGTGGTGTAGATGCTGTAGCATTATATTCTCCTGTACGACCATAAGCTAAGTATTGAGGTCTGAAAAATTTTCTGAAATAGTTATATTCATTTCTACCAAGTCTTAAGTTATACTTTAAACCCTTGATAAATTCATATTCTAGATTTACAGCGATATTATTTGTTTTGATTTCTCTTTCATCAATATTATCTAATTGACGCGATAAGTAACTATAAAATATTTCGTTACCAACATCTAAAATCACACTGTTTTCCCCATTTGAAGGAATTTCATTTAAAGGTCTAGACCATGGTTGTTGCCCAATAGCATATTCATAAAGTGCCCATGGTTCTTGGGTATTGTTTTGTACCGATAAACCTAAGGTTACAAATGCCTTAAATTTTCCTTTAGTAAACTGTCCAGTTAATCTATTTGATAATCTATCAAATCCTGAATTTATTAAAACCCCCTCTTGGTTAAAATACGTAGAAGAAAAGTTTAAAGTTAAATTTTTAACCCCTCCAGAGATATTTAAATTAAGGTTTTGAATCAATGCATTGTCATTTTGAACATCTTTTACAAAATCAGTATCATAATCTAATGCATCAGGATTAAAGAAAAAGGTCAAAGGTTCAGTACCTAGTTGTTCTGTAGTTACCTCTAAATTATACAATTGTTGTACTGTATTCATTAAAGGTGTACCAGATGTAATATTTTGAACACCGGCATAAGTATTAACATCCACCTGAATCTTTCCAACTTCACCTCGTCTTGTTGTAATAATTACAACACCATTTGATGCCCTTGTTCCATATACAGAAGCTGCAGCACCATCCTTAAGGATATCAATAGATGCAATTTGCTCTGGAGCAATGTTAGGGTTATCTTCATAGGGAATACCATCTACAACATAAAGAGGTCCTAATGCGCTAGCACTTATAGAACCTAAACCCCTAATTTGAATATTAGCCGCTTCTCCTGGTCTACCACTGGCAGCTTGTACATTAACACCAGCAACCTTACCTTGAATAGCCGCTCCTAAATCTGAAGTTGCCGTTTTAAGAATTTCATCGGCATCAACTTTAACTACAGCACCCGTTACTTCTTTCTTCTTTTGCGTGCCATATCCAACTACAATGACTTCATCAAGTTCAGATAAGTCTTCTTCTAAAACAACATTAATTTCCTTTTGTCCTTTAATGGCAACTTCCTTTTTTCTAAAGCCTATAAAACTAAACTCTAAAACAGCATTGCTACTCGCTTTAATCTCATAAAACCCGTCAAAATCAGTCACGCTTCCTTTGGCGGTTCCTTTTACAATAACATTTACACCCGGCAATGGTTGACCATCTGAGGTCACCTGCCCATTTATGGTTTGGTCTTGGCCATGAATGAGTCCAAAACTCAAAAACAGCATAAAAGCCAACCCATATTTCATAATCGATAATTTAATACTCATAAGTTTAATTAGTTTACAATTTAGATACCCAAATATTAAAAATTTGTTAATGCAACCATGAAACACTTACTAGATTTAAACTTTACGGCAGTATCTTTCTATTTATATTTACTTGATTTTAACTAGACAAGCAAGCACAACAAAACAGTAAATTACTCAAAATCAATATTTTAAATGTTTTTAAAAACTTTTACGGTGTATTTTAATCCATCCAAATCAATTGGTGGCTTACTAGTGCTGTATAGAAAATAGTAGAAGGTATATGCAGTGACCCCGTTCCAATATTCTAAATAAAAAAAATATAGAAAGCTCAAAACCTTCTATATTTTTAGACGCACACACTACATACTAAAATTTTCACTTCAATGGAATAGGTCTATTCAAACAGAACGATTAAAACCTGTTATTTTAATTTTATTTGCGCTTGAATTGGTAAAGAAGAACCAAGTGCAACACTTCTTTCACTTGGTAATGCATTTGAAATAATAACTTTATACGTTCCCTTTAACCATACTTTTTCACCATTTACATTAACTTGTTTTAAATCCTCTGAATTTAGATAGAAGTTAATTGTTTTGGTTTCATTGGCATCTAGTTGCACTCTTTCAAACCCCTTCAATGAATACATAGGTAAATAATCTGGACCATCCACAGGTACTAAATATACTTGGACCACTTCTTCAAAATTAGTCTTCCCTGTATTTTGTAGGTCTACGGATATTCGTAATTCGTCATCCAACTTAAGCTTCTGCGAATTTAATTGGATATTACTAAATTTGCTCGATGAGTAAGACAATCCGAAACCAAATGGATATAATGGTTCATCAATCATATATTTATAGGTACGCCCTTTCATACTGTAATCATCAAATGCCGGTAATTGGTTTACGTTTTTAGGAAACGTTATGGGTAAATGACCTGAGGGCGCAACATCGCCAAATAGCACATCGGCAATAGCATTCCCGCCTTGTTCTCCAGGGTACCACATACATACAATAGCATCAGCTAATGGCTCAATCTCTTCTAATGACACAGGACTCCCTGTACCAATAACAACAATGATAGGCCCTTTTTTGTATTCATATAATTCTTTTAAATAGTCTATTTGACTTTGAGGTAGTTTTAAATCTCTTCTGTCTCCCTTAAATTCTGAGGCTATGGCATCAACCTCCTCGCCTTCAATTTCATTTGAAATCCCCACAACTACAATAGTCGCTTCTACCTGTCCCGCTACCTTTGGTGCCCAATTTAAAGGATTCAAATTCTTACTAAACGGTAACACGCCTTGACGGTAATTCAATGACGTTCCTAATGAAACTTTGTCTGTAATACCTTCTAAAACCGTCACCAAATTAGCTGACATGCCATAATAATTGGCAATTAAAATATTGCTTGACGATGAAAAAGGTCCAGTGACATATAAATTCTTAATATCCTTCTTTAGGGGTAACACATTATTGGCGTTTTTTAATAACACGATGGATTGTTGGGCTACCTTACGCGCTAAATTTTTATGTTCATCAGAATTAATGACCTCTGGCTTAACCTCATTAAAAGGATTACTTTCTTCTTTATCAAAGAAACCTAAACGGAAACGGATCAAGAGCAACTGCTTTAAGCGTTCATTTATCAGAGCTTCTGTAATTAAACCTTTATCGATAGCCGCTTTTATATTGTTATATACCCAACCACAATTTAAATTGACACCCGCTTTCATGGCCAGTGCTGCTGCTTTTTCAGCTGTGTTCACCTTCTTGTGCCCTTTCATTATATCACCTAAGGCACCACAATCTGAAACAATATAACCATCAAATCCCCATTGTTTTTTTAATAATTCATCCAACAAAAATTCACTGCTACAGGCAGGTTCTCCATAAACAGCATTATAAGCCCCCATAACCCCTTGCACATTTCCTTTTGTAACCAATGCTTCAAAAGCAGGAAGATAGGTTTCGTATAAGTCTAGTTTAGATGGTTCGGCATTAAAATGATGCCTTAATTCTTCAGGTCCGGAATGAACGGCAAAATGTTTTGCGCAGGCTGTCGCTTTAAAATATTTCGGATCATTTCCTTGTACCCCCTTCACATAAGCTACTCCAATTTTTGAGGTTAAAAAAGGATCTTCGCCATACGTTTCTTGGCCTCTGCCCCAGCGTGGGTCTCTGAAGATATTAACATTTGGTGACCAGTAGGTTAAACCAGCATACAAACCTTTATTTCCCATGGCCTGAGCTATTTTATATTTCGCCCTGCCTTCGTCTGAAATTGCAGTCGCCATGTCTTTAATAAGATTGGGGTTAAAAGTAGCGCCCATTGCTATCCCTTGGGGGAAAATAGTTGCTTTTCCATTTCGCGCTATGCCATGAAGTGATTCATTCCACCAATTATACTCAGAAATACCTAATCTTGGAATAGCTGGTGAATCATTCAAGAATTGAGTGACCTTTTCCTCTAGGGTCATAGCGTCAATTAACAATAAAGCTCTTTCTTCAAAAGATATAGCATCATCAAACCATTTTTGACTCTGCGATGGAACATTAAAGACCATTGTAAAAAACAATACAGCACTTAATATTTGTTGAGTTTTCATGGAATATTTATTATTATAAATTCAATTTCTTATGTCTTTATCTACAGTAATGTTAAGTCTATATAATTTAATTAAAAATAAAAAAGACACATGTTAAAACACGTGTCTTTTGCTATTAATAATTATTAGAAACTATTTAGTTTTTAATAAATTTTTGATAATTATTGTCTAGACCTAAAAAGTAAACACCTTTCTGTAAATCTTCAATGTTAATAACTTTAGAGAACGCTCCTTTTTTAATTACTTTACCAGTAATATCTATAATTTTAAAACTTTCAAATTGCTTTGTAGTATTTAAGTTAATTTCAGTTTTAACTGGGTTTGGATAGAAACTAAAAGCTTGCTTAGCAATATCCTCAGTAGACAGTGCTGCCTCGACCTTCCAACTATAATCAAAAATATTTTCTCCAGAGTTAGTAAAAACAGTCGTAGTAGTAGTTCTTATCTGAAGAATAGAAGGTGCTACTAATTCAGTTGGGGTCAACGTGACTGTAAGCTGCCCATCAGCAGTTGTTATTGGCACACTAGAAACGTTAGCTGTATCTGCGAAAGACACACCAACCAACATCTTAACAATTAAATTATTAGCAGTAGTGGCCTGCCCTGTAAAATCGATTACAAAATCATAGCTTGTTCCAACTCGAAGTGTAGCATTATTAGCTTGCTTAAAATCATTAAGGGCTTCTCCATTAATTGAAACCAATGAAACAGTTTGTTGGGCAAAAGATAGTGTACCGACTAAAAAAAGTAATAAAGTAATTTTTTTCATAATATTTTAGTTTAGAATTAATATTACTTCAAATGAACTATTTATTTCTATTGATGACTCAAAACTAGACTTGACTAAAACTTGAAGCATTAAGAAAAACAACTAGACAAAAACTAGACAAGACAATATTTATTTGATTTTCAACACCTTAAAACTCAACCCTGTATTCGTCTTCAAGAAATAGATACCATTAGTGAGGTTAGAGATATCGATAGGTGCATTTGCTTTAGATACTTTTATCAATTTACCTGTGATACTATAAATTAAGATTTCTTGAAAATTAACAGGCCCTTTAAGATTTATAATTCCAGTACTTGGGTTAGGATAAATTACAATGGAATTATCCTTATCTATTTCAACTTCCCCCAATGTAGGGTTTCGAATATCACTACTAAAATTATAAACTTGCAATGTTGTCGTACTAATATGCCCTCCAGTATCGCTAAACTTAACCGTTATAGTATTATTTGCTTGAATCAAATCAAATGGCACTGGAATTTCTAAGGTTCCAAAAAAACGTTCTCTTTCTAACTGGTCGTCACCTCTCCAATTCTCTGGAACAGATATTTCAGTCCCATTGCATGTAATAATAGGCTTTAATGATAGTCCATGAGGTCTACCGGTTCCAATCCTTAAAACAGCCTCACCATAATGATTTTTAGTAACACCATTAACTGTAAAAGAAACTTCTTGATTTGCTTCAATGGGTTGTAGGTAGCTTGTAGCATAGTATTTTGTTTCAGTATTAGATTCATTAATAACAACCGCATTATTAAAAGTATATTCTAGAATCATGGTACTTTCTGCGTTCAGGGTAACGGACGCCGTATTTATATCTAAAGACGCTTCTAATAATGTAGGTACATTGCTCCCATTTAAATACAAGTGCTTTTTATTTAGTGTTGAAATACGTCCTCCCTGAGTTTCCACTAGATTTAAATCGACATTGACATCAGAAAACTTAAGATTATTTAAAATAAGATAAACCTTATTGCCGTCAACATAACCTTCAACCTGAATATCAAGATCATCAGAAAACGTATCTATTCGCGTACCATTAACATTTTGCCATAGTTGATAGAACTTTACCATATCAGTATAAACCCAGCGCCCTGAATAACTTACTGGCTCATTTTCTTTTCGCATTAAACGATGGTTGTATGGAATCCCATCGTTATACCCCCATTCTGCTTTAACAATCACAAAATTAATAGCTGAAGCTATAGTATTAGGCCGATCAAGAAAAGACATTAACTGAGCGTTTTGTGCTTTTAAATGAAGCCAATCTCTATATGGACTCCATTGTTGTTTTGAATAATCATGCATTTGAGCACCATATTCTGAAATAACAAAGGGTTTAACTCTGTTAAATTTCATCTGACTATATTGCTCCATCATATCAAATGTGGCTTCTAAATTACTTCCTGATCGTAACAATTTCTTCCCGCCATTTATGGAAGGAAAATCATATATGTGAATAGACCAAAAATCCATGTTCTCTCCTGCCACATCCATGAATAATTTCCATCTATTATCCCAACGCTGAAAATCTCCTTTTTCAAAATTTGGAAAGGCTGTTGTATACCCACCAACTTTAATGTTTGGCACATGATTTTTAATGGCTAAAGCTACATCATTATGAAAATCTGCCACTTCCTGTAGCGAATGTTCATAGTCATTAGGTCCTCCTAAATGTTCGTATGCTGGTTCATTTATAATTTCAACAAAAGCAGGAAGCGGTTGACCATTGCCTCCATGAAAAGCATTTATATACCTTCCCATATAATCTCCGGTAGCCGTGCCGTTAGCCAAATACCAACCTTTACCTGTTTGCTTTTGTCCTTCCCCTGTCCAAAATGGATGTTTTTGACCTGCTAAGACTAGATTATTCCTAACTTCATAGGGGTGTAAGTCTGTTTTTAAAGCGTAGCTATTTCGGCTGTTTGTTCCGCGTCTGGTAATCTCAGAAGCACTGGCATAACCTGTAGTTCCCTCTTGTGGCATCTGGTTTAAATTCCAAGTAATGCCTCCTGTGTCTCGTCCCATATAAACATCATACCCATTTAGAAAATGATCTTTTAAATCGGGTGTAAAGTTGGAACCATTCCATCCATTTTCAGTTTGATTAGCATGTATGGTTATAAATTTTGAACGATCAAATTGTTCAAAACCTTCAACAGTATGCCTAGCATTTAACGTAGCCGTAACTTTGGAATTCAAAACATTCGAAGAAACAGTAATATCAACGCTACCATTAGCAGAGGTGTTAGGCGTATTATCCAACAAATAAATGATTAAAATATATGAATGACCTGGGTTTAAAGTGCTACTTTCAGGTACATTTACCGGAATGGTATAATTATAATTGACAACACCACTATTGGGTGCAGTGTTATTAAGAGGACAGGTTTGAAAAGCACCATATTCAGCAACTTTTGAATTGAATTCATCCACCTCTCTTACCCAAACACAAACATAACTTAAATCGGGTGTACTGTAAGTGATTTCCATAGGTATTTGTTGCCCCGGAGAAAAAGTTAGATTAGCAGGTGCGTTTGTCCAACTAACACTGCTTTGAGCATTAATAATACAAGAGATTAAGAAAAAAAATATTGAGATTTTATTCATGTAAACTTCCTTTATTGGTTATTATGATTCAATTAATCCTAAATATAATATATGAATACATTCAAAACGCCTCTAACTACTAGACTAAAACTTGACTCCTAAAAAATCACTCATTTTTTAAAGCTTTTACCAAACTTTTATCTGTTCAACTAATAATATCAATCTGCAAAGAATTCCAAGTTTGGCCCATATGTACGGGTAATTATTAAACCAATAACACCTGTTTAAATATTTAACAGAAACAATGAGAACCACAGAATTATATTGACAATGAATAAGTTATAATCTAAATTTCAATACTTATAAAATTATATTACTGACTTGGTACAATAATCAAAAGTCTTCACTTAAGGTTACCGCCAAACAAATTAAAATAATGAAACCCAAAATATTAATAAACTCAACTGCCCTTTACTATAGAATCAGAAAAGAATTACAATACCCTAACTATGCGAAAAACCTACGTTTATTATTAAATTAATTCGTTTTTTTTTTTAATATTTTTTCTACCTTACCATACTTTTGAAAACTAGTTATACCTCAAATGATATTAAACCTTCATACATATAGCAACTCTTTTAATTTCATACTTAGATTTGCCTTCATTTTCCTTTTTTGTTGTGCTTTTAACATGGGAAGCGCTCAAGAGTCTTTGAGTGCTAAAAAAGCTTTTGACAGAGCCTTAGAAATAAGGTATAAGAATCCTGACAGTTCCATATTTTTATTTGAAAAAAGTTATAATGAGTATCTTGAATTAAACGATACAATACCTGCCATCCAAGCGCTTTTCCAAAAAGCTTTTGTTTATGAAACTAGGGCTGAATACGCCAAATCTTATGATGTTCTTTGGAAAGCTCTATTGATCATGGATAATATGCAAAATGATGGATTAAAAGCTCAAAACTATCATAGACTAGGAAGAATCTACAGTTATTATAAGCGAGAAGACACATCCATTGAATTTCAAAAGAAAGCATTACAACTTCAAAAAGAAATACTTAAAAAAAATAATGAAGATGATGGTAGATTATCTACGTATTACTACTTTATAGCTGCTACATATAGAGAACTTAATAAACCAGAATTAGGTAAGGTGTATTTAGATTCAAGTTACACCTATTTTAAAGAAAACAAATCCTATACACCAAAGGCGTTTTTAGATTTTGAAAATGCATTTTATCTTTCAAAATCAAATAAAGGACAAGAAGCCATTAAAACCATGGAACGCATTGCACCTTGGTTTGAAAATAACAGGCCGTCCTATTTGGTTCTTTTTTATAAATACTGGGGTGATTTTTATTTAGACCTAAATAATCTAAAAAAGAGTAAAGAATTCTATTTAAAATCTTTAAAGGTATCTTCTGACTATAAAAGCCATATAGATTTTACGCCTTTAGTTTATGAAAAATTATCAGAAGTATCCCTGCTTTCAAAAGACTACAAAATGGCCTTTGAATATATTAACAAGGCTAAAGAGTTAGATCGGTTATTTTTTGATAGTAGAAGCCCAGAAAACAGGACTTTATTGGAGATTAAGGATGACTACAGATTAGAAAAGGAAAAGCAACAGAAACTAATACAAACACAACATTTAAGACAACTTCAACAAGAAGACGAAATAAAAAACCTTCAAAGAATTATTTTATTTGCCTCCATTGTTTTTATCTTGATCATAGGCTATTTTTATATTAAGAATATTAGAACAAAGCATCAAATTGAAAAACAATTAATCAAAAAAAATAAGGAGCTTGAAATTAAAAAGGCTAAAGAACTTTTAGAACTTAAAAACCGTGAGTTAGCTGCTTCTGCCTTACAGCTCATAGAAAAAGAGGAATTTTTGAAAGACCTTAAAATTAAAGTTAGAGAAGGTGATTCCACAATAAAGAAGAGTGAATTGAATAAAATTTTACGTTCAGTATCTATTAACAATACTATTACTTGGGAAGAATTTAGGCTCAGATTTATTGAAGTTAACAAAGAGTTCTACGACAAAATTTTTGAGAAATTCCCTAATCTAAGTCAGGGAGATCAAAAAATATGCGCCTTAATTAAATTAAATATGTCCAGTAAAGAAATGTCTAAGCTTTTAGGTATTTCTGTGGAGTCAGTGCATACTTCTCGTCATAGAATAAGAAAGAAAATGGAACTTTCCAGAGAGGTTAATTTGGAGGACTTTATTAATTCTTTATAAACTTCAAAACTTTGTCTAGTACAGTTTTTGTCAATCCTATACCCTATAATTTATAGTCGTGTACAGTATTTGTCAAGTCGTAAATAACTCAAATAAGTACCTTTTTCTACTAAATTAGCACTCGCTATTTTGACAGGTTTAGGCAGTAAGTCTTCAATCAATTTCAAAGCACTGATCATTAAAGCCGACTAGAACACGTTAATATGTCTTCTAATTCAGGTAATTATTATGCAGGTTTATAGCCTTGTAATAAGATAAATTATGATTAGTTCTATTATTTAGAAAAAGTAAAAGAAGCTTTTTTAATGATAGCACCTGTTTCATATTAACAATAGCAAGAAAATCGACATTAGACCATGGATATAGAAGTTACCGACGAACAATTAGACTTTTTAGGAATTACCAATAGAGATAAATTAAGCGCTGCCAGCAAAAGAGCTTTGAAATGGCCTACAGATTTAGGGAAAGACTGGTTTTTTGAATATCAAATTGAGGATTTAAAGGGGGATTTGGCCTATGAAGAAGGTATTGTAAGAAGAGACCCGAGTGCACTCATTAAATTTGAAGGTAAATATTTTGTATGGTATAGCAGAAGTGTTGGTCCCACTCAAGGCTTTTCGGGTGATATTTCTAAAGATAAAGTTTTTCCCTGGGATAGATGTGATTTATGGTATGCCACGTCCTATGACGGCATTACTTGGAAAGAAGAAGGTTTAGCCATTCCGCGCGGGAAAGCAGGTGGCTACGATGATCGATCTGTATTTACCCCAGAAATAATGGAGCATGACGGCACATATTATTTATCCTATCAAACGGTTTCTGGTGATTATAATGTTCGTGTAAAAAATGAAGTTGGACTGGCTTGGTCCAATTCACCTTTTGGCCCTTGGGAGAAAAGTGAGGCACCTATTCTAAAACCTGCAAATAATGGTGTCTGGAAAGGTGATACTCAGAATAGGTTTGCCGTAGAGAAAAAGGGCGATTTTGATAGTCATAAAGTACATGATCCTTGTATCATTCCATTTAACAATAAATTTTACTTGTATTACAAAGGCGAGCAAATGGGAGAAGCAATCACCTTTGGTGGTAGACAAATAAGACATGGCGTTGCCATAGCAGACCATCCTAAAGGCCCCTACATAAAATCTGAATACAATCCCATATCAAATAGTGGTCACGAAATTTGTGTTTGGAAATATAATGGTGGTATTGCCTCATTAATTACCACCGATGGTCCAGAGAAAAACACGGTGCAATGGTCTCCCGATGGCATTAATTTTGAAATTAAAAGCGTGATAAAAGGTGCTCCACATGCTATTGGTTTAAATAGAAATGCTGATAATGACGTACATCCTACTCATATTTTGCGTTGGGGTTTAACACATGAATATATGAATGATGACTATCAATATATTCGAAGATTTACCACTTGGGAAATGACGCATCATACAGCCAAAGGAGAAAAAACCACTTAAAAACCTACTTATAACTCATAATTATGTCAAGTAAAAAAGTATTTATTATCAAAATAGCCGCTATTGTGGCACTGGGTGGGTTTTTATTAGGATTTGATGCTTCTGTTATTTCTGGAGTGGTTAAATTTATTGAACCTGAATTTAACTTAACAAAAATACAATTAGGATGGGCCGTTAGTTCCATAACCCTCACTGCAGCTCTTGGAATGGTAATTTCAGGCCCCATGAGTGACAAATATGGCAGAAGAAAAATACTTAAATACGCTGCTATATTATTCACCATTTCTGCAATAGGCTCTGCTTTGGCAGGAACATTTTTTTGGCTTATCGTCTTTCGAATGATTGGCGGATTAGGTGTTGGAGCTGCATTAATCATAGCTCCAATGTATATCGCTGAAGTTGCTCCACCTGAAAAGCGAGGACAATTGGTTTCCTTTAATCAGTTGAATATAGTAATTGGCATTTCGATAGCCTTTTTTACCAATTATTTCATTCTAGAACTCGGTAATTCTGAGGCAGAATGGACTAAAACACTAGGTTTTGATACATGGAATTGGAGATGGATGTTAGGTCTTGAAGCCTTACCTGCCATTCTGTATTATTTTGGATTATTTCAGATACCCAGAAGCCCCAGATGGTTAATGACTAAAAACAAAAAAGAAGAAGCCTTAGCGGTTATGAAGCAGCTTGTTTCAGAAGAAGAAGCCGTTTCGCAAATTAATGCAGTACAAAAAAGCATCAAAGAAGATAAAGGGAAACAAAAATCAAAATTGGGCGACCTCTTTAAAAAGTCTATGCGTAAAGTGCTTATTATTGGTTTAATTGTTGGGATCTTTCAACAAATTGTTGGTATTAATGCCGTATTATTTTATGCCCCTATGATTTTTGAACAAACAGGTATAGGAACAAATGCAGCCTTTGTTCAGGCTGCCTTGGTAGGTTTAACCAACCTTGGCTTTACCATTCTTGCCATGTTAGTCATTGATAAATTAGGGCGAAAGCCTTTACTTATTATTGGAATGGCGGGTATTGCAATATGCTTATTTCTTTTAAGCTATGGATTTCATGATGCTACGTATTCACTGTCTAAAGAAGCCATAGTCAACTTACCTAAAGAAATAAACCAAGAACAAATTGTTCAATTACAAGATAAGGTATTTGAAAGCGACCTTGAATTTAAAACGGCCTTAGTTTCAACCTTGGGAGAGGAAATGGCTCTAACCTATGAATCAACACTTATAACAGCTTCTGCCAAAATGAATACGCTTTTAATCCTTATAGGAATTATAGGTTTTGTGGGCACATTCGCCATGTCCATTGGCCCTGTTATGTGGGTATTATTCTCTGAATTATTTCCAAACAGAATTCGCGGTCTAGCTATATCATTTGTAGGTCTAATTAACCTTACGGTAGCATTTTTAGTTCAACTACTCTTTCCTTGGGAACTTTCAATATTAGGTAATGCTTCCACCTTTTTATTATTTGGCCTTTTTGCAGTGGTTGGATTTATACTTATTTGGTTTAAGGTGCCCGAAACAAAGGGTAAATCATTGGAAGAGTTGGAAGACTTACTTATTAAATAAATCCATGAAATACCTTAAAAATATAGTTTTAGCATTAGTCCTACCTGTATTTGTTATAGGTTCTATTAATGCACAAAATCATGAACTTATTCTATTTGATTTTGAAGATGGAGCCCAAATAGAATACATTAAACCACAAGATGCTACTTTTAAATTAGTAAGTTTAGAAGGCAGTAACCATCTTCAAGTAAATAATGGGAATACCTTAAGAGAAACTGGTGTCAAACTTTTATGTTCTTCAAATCAACCATGGAATTTATCTGGCTACTATCAAGTAAAGGCAGATGTTTCTAATAAAGGCGATGAAGACATGCAAGTTGAGCTGTTTGTTGGTAATGACCCTGATGGTTTGCTGAGATGGTATTGTTCAGATTATGTTGACCTTGCTCCTGGTCAAAGTAAAACCATTACAGTCGATCTTGCTTGGACTCCTTGGATACATGAGCCACAAATTGAAATAAATGGATTAAGGGGTGTCCCCGGAAAAATAAAAGCGGATTTAACTAAAGTTACCGAATTAACATTCTGTTCTAGATATAACCTAGTTCCCAATCAATTTACAATTGACAATGTGAGAGCCGTTGGGAATTATGAAATTAAAAGTTCGGATAATTTCTTTCCTTTTGTTGATAAATACGGACAATACATTCATGATGATTGGAAGGATAAAATTCATTCTGACAATGAATTAAGGGAAAAAACTAAAGCAGAAATAGACTATTTATCAAATGCTAAAGGCCCGGATAATCGTGGGAAATTTGGCGGTTGGACAGCAGGACCTCGATTATCAGCTACTGGCTTTTTTAGAACAGAAAAAAAAGATGGCAAGTGGTGGATAGTAGATCCTGAAGGCTATTTATTCTGGACAGCAGGACTAAATTGTGTTTCCTCTAATGCTACTAATACTGGGGTGTCTAGCCGTGAATACTACTTTGAGTATTTACCTGAAAAGGACAACGATTTTACTCAGTTTTATGGGGAAGGTACCCATGCCTCACATGGCTTTTACAAAGATAAACTACCTTTTAAAACCTATAATTTTTACGAAAGTAATTTATACAGAAAATATGGCCAAGATTGGCTCAGCTCATTTCAAGACATGGCACATAAGCGTCTAAAGGATTGGGGCTTAAACACTATTGGGTTTGTATCAGATTTTGGTGCCACAAGACAGCATAGAACCCCTTATGTAGGTTCTATTTGGATTAAAGGCACACCTAAAATTGAAGGCTCTAAAGGTTTCTGGGGGAAATTTCATGATGTATTTGACCCTAATTTCAGAACAGCAGTAAAACAATCCATCGTATTACAAAAAGAAGGCGCAAATGATCCCTATTGTATTGGATACTTTGTTGATAATGAATTGTCTTGGGGGCAATTAGGCTCTTTATCCATTGGCGTACTAAAAAGTAAAGCCACGCAAGCAGCTAAAATAAAATTCATTAGTGATCTTAAAGACAAGTATGAACATATTGAAAACCTAAATACCAATTGGCAAACAACACATAAGAGTTGGGATGCTTTATTGCTGAGTACAACCCCTCCAAATGAAAAACTTGCAAAAGAAGACTTAATTGATTTTTATGAAAAAATAGCTTTGACCTATTTTAAAACAATTAATGAGGAACTTAAAAAAATAGCTCCAAATCAAAACTACTTAGGATGTCGCTTTGCATGGGCAAATAATGATGTTGTCCTTACTGCTGCGAGCAACTATTTAGACATTATGAGTTTTAATAAATATGAATACAGTGTAGAAGGGTTCTCTCTACCAAAAGGTATAGATAAACCCGTAATGATTGGCGAATTTCATTTCGGCGCATTAGACCGAGGAAGCTTTCATGTAGGTATTAAAAAAGCCAAAGATCAAACTGAACGTGGCGAAATGTATCAAAGTTACATACAAGGTGCTCTGAAACATCCAAATATTGTTGGTGCACATTGGTTTCAGTATATAGATGAACCCAATACAGGCCGTTTTGATGGTGAAAATTACAATGTTGGGTTTGTAGATATCTGTGACACCCCATATGAAGAATTGATTAATAAAGTAAAAGAAACAACTTATACCATGTATGACTATAGGTTCAACAATAATATAAACTCGAAAAAATAAATTTAAAAATAAGATGATTTACCTAAAAAATAATTTTCAAAAACCATACTTCTTTTTACTATTCTTAGCCGCACTTTGTTTTCAGAACTGCAGCAACTCTTCAAGTGAAGATGAAATACTTACTAAAAACCATTTACCTGAGGCAGTCAATGATGTATTAATTATAGTTGAAAACAGTGGGTCTGGTGTTTTAAATCAAGTTAATGTTGCTACAAACGACAATTTGGGTGAAGATGGTGGTGATGAAGATAATTATGCGCTTATAAGTGCTACTTCTAATGGTACGATTATCGAGATAAATGATGGTATTTTCGAGTATATTCCAAGTACCAATTTTATTGGTGAAGACAGCTTTACCTATGAAATAACGGATATTGATGGTGATGCAGCATCGGCTGTGGTGACCATTACAGTAAATAAATATCAGGCAACCGCCGAAGATTTCAACAATATTGACCCAAATTTCCCATCATTCGTTTCTATAGATGACACTACACCAGAGGACAAAAAATGGGTCAAATTAGAATCTATGTCGGATGAATTTGAATTCTGGGACAGTAATAAATGGTTTAAATCAACATGGAATTATGGGGTGCCTGTTTTTATGTCGTCATCATCTGCAAACTCTGGCGTTGAAGATGGTAAGCTATGGATAAAAGCAACTTTGAATGAAAATAACCCTGAAGGCCGATGGTTTCAAACGGCAAGAATTCATTCTAGAGCAGAAACCAAATATCCTATGTATACCGAGGCTAAAATAAAATCGTCACATATTTCCGCTTATAATACCTACTGGCTTAATAATGGAGATATTAACAATAGGGATGAAATTGATATTATTGAAAACAACTCAAAACCGTCTTGCGGCTGTCAACCCGAATTCCCTACCCGAATGAATTCACAATATTTTCATGCTGATTCAAGCAAGTCTCCAGGTACCATAAGAGATGAGGACAATTTTATAAATACTAATTTATCGGATGCAAATCCATTAAAAGGTGTAAAATGGAATGAAGCCTATCAAACCTTTGGGGTATGGTGGAAAGATTCAAAACACATACAGTTTTATTTAAATGGAGAACCAGCAGGAAGTGTTGTTGTTGGTGAAGACCGTTCTGGAAAAACATACGCGAATCGTGAATTTACACGAGATTTAGAAATAATCTTTGATTTATGGACCAATGAAGCTAGTTGGCTAGGTGGGCTTCCTCCAAAATCTGATTTAGGTGACGATAGTATAAATACAATGAAAATTGATTGGGTAAGAACTTGGAAATTAGAAGATAAGTAAGCATCACATGTACGGGATAATGTAGTTCGTCATTTTGTTTGCTCTATTGCATTTCAAGATGTTAAAACCTACTTTATTCAACTTTGTTATCTGTCAAGTTTTTGTCAAGGAAGAGAAATACAAGATTAGCTACACAATGCGCTAGTTTTACATAAAAATGAAAAAATGAAAATAATATATACGGTTATTGTAGTTCTTGCTATGGTTATTGAATCTAGCAGTCAAAATGATTGGGATGGCATTCCTGTTCCACCAACTTTAGAGCCTGGAGATACTTGGGTTTTGCAACCAGATGTATCAGATAGCTTTAATTATTCAGCCCCTGCTGACAATAAAGGAAGTACCTTTTTATCAAAATGGGATGATTGGTATCATAATAGTTGGTCTGGACCAGGTTCAACGGTATGGTCAAGAACACATTCATCCGTAGCTGATGGCGAATTAAAAATGATTGCAACCAGATATCAAACCAATAAAGTCAATGCTGGTGTTATGCATTCAAACAATACCATCCAATATCCTGTTTATATTGAAGCAAGAATTAAAATAATGAATTCGGTTTTAGCCAACGGCGCTTGGCTACTAAGTCCTGATGACACCCAAGAAATAGATTTTATGGAAGGTTATGGCGCAGATTATTCAGAAAGTGCAAATGCTAATCTTACATGGTGGGCACAAAGAATGCATGTGAGTCATCATGTTTTTATAAGAAATCCATTTCAAGATTGGCAACCTAGTGAATTTGTGAATGGGAACGGAAACCCCTCACCCAACCCGACTTGGATTACAAGAAATGATGGCGCCGGAAATATTCTGTGGAAAGACACCTATCATACCTACGGTGTTTATTGGAAAGACCCTTGGCATTTGTATTATTTTATTGATGGTGTTCAAGTCACAAAACGAGAAGGTAAGAATCAGGTAGATCCTTTATATTTCACCAATGCAGTAAATCAAGGAGACACCAGTAATGATACACGAACAGGATTGTCTAAGGCTATGGATATTATGATATCTGTAGAAGAACAAGGCTGGCGATCTGCAAATGGTAAAGCTGTTATTCCCACCGATTCAGAATTAGCAAATACTGCAAATAATACGTTTAGCATAGATTGGATTAGAACTTATAAACCTAACAGTAGTCTATCTATTGAGGATATTAGAAATGCATTGAAAGTTGAAATATACCCCAATCCATCCTCAAGTTTAATCCATATCAATTCAAGTAAAATAATATCTAAAATAGATTGTTTTGATGTTAGCGGTAAATTGATTGCTTCAAAAACGTATGATGATGCCAGTCTGACGCTTAATATTGAAAAATTTGCTTCTGGAGTTTATTTCTTAAATGTATCAGCTAAGGATGGCTCTATAACTAGACAAAAAATAATCAAGTATTAATCACCAACATTTAAATTGAAAACGTATTCTTATTTGTTCATATTCTAAACTTTTATTAAAAATTTTCAATTCATTTTTTGGTTATAACAAATATTTCTAAGTCAAAAATAGGTATCAATAAGAACAACATATAAGACCATAGTTAAGATCGTTTTTGAAAATAATAAAAGCGGTGTTAATAGAATTCATGTAACCTTAGTGCTTCAGAACTGATAAGAATTGCGTTTTAGTATTTACTTACATAAACATCAATGTTACTTTTAGACGTCTTGCTTGAATTAGGTTTAGACGCGCTATTTCCAGTGAACCAGCCGAACCCAATAAATGGGTTTAAAACTTGACGGTGCTTTTTTTTGTGTCGTAATTCCATGATTTAAAAATTTTGATTGTGAAAGTTTTATATAATCATAGACAAGTTAAAAAGTAAAAGGTTGCAGCATTTTTAATAAAACTACTAATCAGGTTACTAAAACTAAATTATAAATACGGATCTTGAAGTCTAAATGCACAAGGGTATTGTTCTATGGGAATTTGAAAATTTAGGATAAAAAAAAGAGCAACCTTTAAAAAGGTTGCTCTTTTAGATATTTCAGTAATCAATTTAAATGTGTAGCGCTCTATCTTCGGTTGCCGCCAAAGCAGCCTCTTTAATAGCTTCCGTATATGTAGGATGCGCATGTGACATGCGAGATACATCTTCAGCACTCGCTCTAAACTCCATAGCAACAACAGCTTCAGCTATCATATCAGCAGCACGAGCCCCAATCATATGAACTCCCAAAATTTCATCTGTAGTCTTATCAGCAAGAATTTTAACAAACCCATCGATGTCCATACTCGCTCTACTTCTTCCTAAAGCACGCATTGGAAATGATCCCGATTTATAGGCAACACCTGCCTCTTTTAATTGCTCCTCAGATTTACCAACTGAAGCAACTTCAGGCCAAGTGTAAACCACACCTGGAATTAAATTATAATCTATATGTGGTTTCTGTCCAGCAATAGTCTCGGCAACAAAAACACCCTCTTCTTCCGCTTTATGCGCTAACATGGCACCTTTTATAACATCACCAATAGCATATATATTTGATGCTGAAGTCTGTAAATGGTCATTAACTTCTACTTGTCCACGATCGTTTAACTTAACGCCTGCGGCTTCAGAATTCAATCCATCAGTATAAGGACGACGCCCAACTGATACTAAACAGTAATCCCCTTTTATTTCTACTTCTTCACCTTTTTTATTATCCGCTTTGATGATTACTTCATCTCCAACACGTTCAACAGATTTCACTTTATGTGATACGTTCATTTTGAACTTTGCCTTCTTAAAAACTTTATTAAGTTCTTTAGATAAACCAGCATCCATAGTAGGAATAATTCTATCCATATATTCCACAACCGTAACTTCAGCGCCTAAACGTCTATATACTTGACCTAACTCAAGACCAATAACTCCTCCACCTATAACAACCAAGTGCTTAGGAATCTCCTTTAACTTCAAGGCCTCCGTAGAGGTTATAATACGCTCTTTATCTATATTAATGAAGGGTAAGCTTGAAGGTTTACTTCCAGTAGCAATAATGGTGTGCTTTGCTTCTATCTCAATAGTTTCTTCTCCTGCAATATTAATATGCCTAGCATCTTTAAAACTTCCTAAACCTTGGTAAACATCAATATTATTCTTCTTCATTAAGAAATCAATACCTCCAGTAGTTTGGTCAACAACAGCTTGTTTTCTGGCTATCATTTTTTCTAAATTCACCTTAACATCACCAGGAAGTTCAATACCATGTGTATCAAAATGCTTAACAGCATCTTCAAAATGATGGGAAGAATCAAGAAGCGCTTTACTTGGGATACACCCAACATTTAAACAGGTTCCCCCTAAGGTTGAATACTTCTCTATAATGGCAGTTTTCATGCCTAATTGTGCGCATCGTATAGCTGCCACATACCCTCCAGGACCCGAGCCAATTACGGCTACATCATATGAATTCATATCAATATTATATTTTGAATTTTGATTTTTATGTATAGTTACCAAAAATACAAATGTTTTAACGGGTAGCAATAAAAAACAAGTTTTATCAAATAAAATTACAATTCACTTAAAGAATCCCTCAAAACTTTATGAAAATCAAATAAAACCATCACTACTTTAAATGATTTTCGGAATCTTATATTTTTGGAAAAGAAACTTCCTAATTTTATGTAGTTTTGTGACACATGCAAAAGACCATAAACATAAAGAATAAGAAGGCTAGATTTCAATATGAAATTTTAGATAAATATACCGCTGGAATTGTTTTAACAGGGACTGAAATAAAATCGATTAGAAGTAGTAAGGCTTCAATTGCTGAAAGTTTTTGTGAGTTTAATGAGCAAGGTGAACTTTTTGTTGTAAACATGACCATTCAAGAATATGCCTTTGGAAATTACTACAATCACAAACCAAAAGCAGTGCGTAAATTACTTTTAAACAAAAGGGAGCTAAAAAAACTCAATAAAGAAGTACAAAATTCCGGATTAACAATTATCCCTTTGCGTTTATTTATTAATGATAAAGGTTATGCGAAATTAGATATTGCTTTAGCCAAAGGAAAAAAGTTATTTGATAAACGCGAAACCATTAAAGATAGGGACAATAAACGGGATCTAGATAGGATAAAAAAAGCCTATAAATAAGTCTTAGAATTATTTACAGGCTATCAATACCTTAACTTTGTTTGCTGCCTTAAAGACATAAAAATTATGAAAAAAAGACTCATTGTTATTTTATTCGCACTAATAACAAAAGGTGCTTTAGGGCAAGATGAAAAAAATAAAGAATCGGCTCCAGCTCCAATTGAATTCACAGTAGATAGCACATCTGTTTTAACTTTAGGTAAAACCATTAAAACACTCTACGCAGTTATTTCGGGTGAAAAAGGGGCAAAGAGAAATTGGAAGCAATTTAAATATTTGTTCAAACCTGACGCCAAATTAATCCCTTCTGGCAAAAATAAGGCAGGGGTTTTTCAAGTCAATTACATGTCGCCTGAAGAATATATTAAAAGCTCAAGTAAATGGTTTGCATCTAACGGTTTTTATGAAAAGGAAATATTAAGGCGTGTAGAATACTTTGGCAATATTGTTCATGCTTTCAGCTCTTATGAATGTTTTCACACCGAAACCGATAAAGAACCTTTTATGCGGGGTATTAACAGTATTCAGCTTTTAAATGATGGCACGCGTTGGTGGATAGTGAATATATATTGGACTCAGGAAACCAAGGATAATCCCATCCCCGAAGTTTACCTAAAAAGATAGTATACCGTTAATTCTTATCTTCTAACAAAGGCACAAATCTAAATTCACCAAACTCTTCCTGTTCAAATTCTTTTGGTCCTTTTCTGTGATACATGGTCATAACCTGAATATCATCGCCTACAGGGATTACCAACCGTCCACCTACTTTTAACTGACTTAACAGCGGTTTAGGCACAAAAGGTGCTCCGGCTGTTACAATAATACCATCAAAAGGCGCTTCATCCTTGAGCCCTATATAACCATCTCCAAAGATTAGCTTTTTAGGACGGTACCCTAATTTTGGTAAAAACTTATTGGTTCTTTTAAACAATTCATTTTGACGCTCTATACTCCAAACTTTAGCGCCTAGCTCACATAAAACAGCCGTTTGGTACCCACTACCCGTTCCAATTTCAAGGATTTTGTCTCCCGGCTTTATTTGAAGCAATTCAGACTGAAAAGCCACCGTGTAGGGTTGAGAAATAGTTTGGTCTGCAGCGATAGGAAATGCTTTATCTTGATAAGCATGATCTAAAAAACTAGAATCCATGAAAAGGTGTCTTGGAATTTTCCCAATGGCCTTTAAAACAGCTAGATCCTTTATTCCTTTGTTTTTTAACACATTGACAAGTTGCTGGCGTAATCCTTGATGCTTAAAAGAGTCTTTCAAATTGGTTAAGTTTTAAAAGTTAAAATTAGGTAAAGATTTTCAACACTGAAACAATTTATTGAGAATTAATTTTAGAGCATAATTGATCAAAAATTTAGTTGCTTTTGCTTAACTTCATCTTTTAAATATCTTATTTTTGTTAAAAACGAAACAATATGCTAAAAGCTGGAGTACTTGGTGCTGGTCACTTAGGAAAAATACATTTACGGTTATTAAATCAATCAGATAAATATAATCTTGTAGGTTTTTATGATGCCGATGAAAATAATGCAAAAAAAGTAGCTGATGAATTTGGGTATAAATACTTCAATTCGGTAGAGGCATTAATTGATGCCGTTGATATGGTGGATATTGTTACACCTACCCTATCGCATTATGACTGCGCAAAACAAGCCATTGCAAAAGGGAAACATATATTTATTGAAAAACCTATTACCAATACTGTTGAAGAAGCTGAACATATTAGAGAACTTTTAGCTGAACATAATTTACGAGGTCAAGTAGGACACGTTGAACGTTTTAATCCGGCCTTTATCGCTGTGAAGGATGATATTAAATCGCCCATGTTTATTGAAACGCATCGCTTAGCTGAATTTAATCCTAGAGGAACAGATGTCCCTGTTGTTTTAGACTTAATGATTCATGATATTGATATTATATTAAGTCTTGTAAAATCTAAGGTAAAACATGTTTCTGCTAGTGGTGTTGCGGTTATAAGTGATACACCAGATATTGCCAATGCTAGATTAGAATTTGAAAATGGTTGTGTTGCTAATCTTACTGCCAGTAGAATTTCACTTAAAAAAATGCGTAAAGCACGTTTTTTTCAAAAAGACGCTTATATCTCAGTGGATTTTTTAACTAAAAAATGTGAAGTTGTTAAGATGAAAGATGCTCCTGAAACCCCTGGTGATTTTGATATGATTTTGCAAAATGCTGAAGGTGTTAAAAAGCAAATCTACTTTGACAATCCTTCAATTCCGGATAATAATTCAATTTTAGATGAATTAGAAACATTTGCAGATGCTATTAACAACAATAGGGCTCCTATAGTCACACTGCATGATGGAACAGAAGCTTTGCGCGTAGCTACTCAAATAATAAATAGTTTTTAATTATGGAATACGTTGCGGTTATTGGAGCCGGAACTATGGGCAACGGTATAGCTCATACTTTTGCGCAAAGTGGATTTAAAGTCCATTTAATTGATGTTAATATGGACGCCTTGGAAAAGGGCGTACAGACAATTACTACCAATCTTAATAGGATGGTAGCCAAAGAAAAAATTACAGACCAGCAAAAAGAAGATACCCTAAAAAACATCAACTTATTTACAAGTATGAAAGCAGGGGTTAAGGATACAAATCTTGTGGTTGAAGCTGCTACTGAAAATGTGGCGCTTAAATTAAAAATATTTAAAGATTTAGATGAAGCTTGCCCCAAAACGACCATTTTAGCAACAAATACCTCCTCAATATCAATTACGCAAATTGCCGCGGTAACATCAAGGCCTGAACAGGTTATTGGTATGCATTTTATGAATCCCGTGCCCTTAATGAAATTAGTTGAAATTATACGTGGATACAATACCAGTGATGCAGTAACTTCAACAATTATGGCGCTATCAAAAACTTTAGGTAAAGCTCCCGTTGAAGTTAATGATTACCCTGGTTTTGTTGCCAACCGCATTTTAATGCCTATGCTAAACGAGGCTATAGAAACGCTTTACAATGGTGTTGCAGGTGTTCATGAAATTGATACAGTTATGAAATTAGGTATGGCCCACCCTATGGGACCATTGCAATTAGCCGATTTTATTGGGTTAGATGTATGTTTATCAATTCTCAATGTGATGTATGATGGTTTTAAAAATCCTAAATACGCTCCTTGCCCACTGCTTGTAAATATGGTTATGGCCGGAAAACTTGGTGTCAAATCTGGTGAAGGTTTTTATGACTATAGTCAAAATAAAAAAGCAGAAATAATTTCGAAACAATTTTTAAATTAAATAACACGTTGCTTTAAACGCAACGCAAAAAGACTTCAATGTCCATCTCCGAAAACCTTAAAAAAATAAAATCAGCGCTTCCTAAACACGTTACTTTAGTGGCGGTTTCAAAAACTAAGCCTGTAGCTGATCTCATGGAGGCCTACCAGGCTGGTCAGCGTATTTTTGGAGAAAACAAAATTCAAGAAATGGTGGAAAAACATGAAACCATGCCCAAGGATATTGAATGGCATATGATAGGTCATGTACAGCGTAATAAAGTGAAATACATGGCGCCTTTTGTTAGTTTAATTCATGGGGTTGATAATTTAAAATTATTGAAGGAAATTAATAAGGAGGCAAAAAAAAATAATAGAATTATAGATTGCTTGCTTCAGATAAAAATTGCTACCGAAGATTCTAAATTTGGACTAACTAACACGGAGGCTCTAGAAATTATTCAATCCGAAGTCTTTTCAGAATTAAAAAATATTAGAATTACAGGTGTTATGGGTATGGCCACTTTTACAGAAAACAGTGAACAGGTTACTCAAGAATTTAAGGCCTTAAAAGCCAGTTTTGAGCAGTTGTTGAAAGTACCTGCTTTTAATTTAAATCCTCAGATAATTAGCATGGGTATGAGTGGAGATTATGACTTAGCCATTACTTGTGGTAGTACCATGATTAGGGTTGGAAGTAGTATCTTTGGAAGCAGAAATTATAGTTAATTTATAATTATGAAAAAAGAAAATTAAATAAACCCAAAAATATTTTTTGTACGCAATATTAGACATAGAAACCACTGGAGGTAAATATAATGAAGAAGGAATTACGGAGATCGCTATTTATAAATACAACGGTCATGAAGTGGTCGATCAATTTATAAGCCTAATTAACCCCGAGCGTGAAATCCAACCTTTTGTTGTTAATTTAACAGGTATTAATAGTAATATGCTCCGCAATGCACCAAAATTCTATGAGGTTGCCAAACGTATTGTTGAAATTACAGAAGATTGTATTCTTGTGGCTCATAATGCCCAATTTGATTACCGGATATTATGTACTGAGTTTAGAAGATTAGGTTTTGAATATGAGCGTAAATCACTTTGTACTGTTGAACTCTCCAAAAATTTAATTCCAGATCAGCCCTCTTATAGTTTAGGCAAATTAGTCCGATCATTAGGGATACCGGTTACTGATAGACACAGAGCCTCAGGTGATGCCTTAGCCACTGTTAAGTTGTTTAAGCTGTTATTAGATAAGGATTCTGGTAAAAGCATTATTCAGAATTCAGTGAGGCTAAACCCGAAACATCAACTTGAACCAAAACACATAGATATTATTGCCAATTTGCCAACGGTTACTGGGGTGTATTACATTCATAATGACAAAGGGGATATTATATACATAGGGAAAAGCAAAAATATTAAGAAAAGAATAAATCAACATTTAATTGGCACTAACACTAAATCAAAAAAAATTCAAGCCAAAATCAGTACGGTGACTTATGAAGCTACTGGTAGTGAACTCGTTGCATTACTGAAAGAAAGCGAAGAAATAAAAAGAGTTAAACCTTTGTATAACAAAGCGTTAAGACGATCTATTTTTACTCATGCTTTATATCATTTCAAAGATGAGCATGATTATATCAACTTAAAAATTGATATTGCTAATGGTAAAGAAAAACCCATAACAACTTTTAGTAATCGCCAAAGTGGTAAAAGTTTTATAACCAAAGCTGTTGAAGATTATAATTTATGTCAAAAATTAACAGGACTATATAAGACTAAAACAAGTTGTTTTAATTATGAAATTAAATCATGTGATGGAGCATGTATTCAAAAAGAGCCATCTGAACTTTACAATAAGAAAGTTAATTTACTAATAGAAAAAAATAGCTATGCTAATAAAAACATGGTGATTGTTGACAAAGGAAGAGTTGTTGATGAGCGCAGTGCCATACTTATTGAAAATGGGGTTTTTAGAGGTATTGGCTTCTTTAATCTTAACTATCAAATAAATAACCTTGATGTCTTAGAATCTATAATTACCCCAATGCAGAATAATAGAGATACCCAACATATTATTCAAAGTTATCTAAGACGCAACAAACGACTAAAAATCCTACATATTTAAGTGCCCTATGAAAAAAACCTACCTACTTCTATTCTTACTTTTTACTAGTTTTAGTTTTGCACAAACCCATTATGATTCAGACCAATTTATAGTCACATTAAAAGATATTTCATCAAAAACATTTGATAAAGATTCTACAGCCAATGCCTTAGTCATTTATGAATCTGGAAAAAGTTTTGTTGGACAAGGAGACTATAGGCTTCATACCAAATTCAAACACAAAATTAAAATTTTGAACAAAGATGGATTTGATAAGGCCACTGTTAAAATCTATCTATATAAAACTAAAAGTAGTTCTGAAAAAGTAAAGAATATTTTAGCCACATCATACAACCTTGTTGAAGGTACTAATAAAGTAATTACGCGTAAATTAGATAAATCTAATATTTATGAGGAAAAGTATAATGATAATTATACCATAGTCAAATTCACTTTACCCAATGTAAAAGTTGGGTCTGTTATTACCTATAGCTATGAAACTGTTTCTCCATTTATGTTCAACTATAAAAGTTGGCATTTTCAAGAAGATATACCAAAGTTATATAGTGAATACAAAACGAGTATACCTGCTAATTGGATATACAATATAAAACTTATTGGGTATAAACCCCTTGATATTAATACAAGAGATATTGAAAAAAATTGCTTGGAAGGCGCTCGAGGAGCTTCCTCTGGATGTTCTTTAAGTCACTACGCCATGAAAGATATTCCTGCTTTTATAGAAGAAGAATACATGACAAGTGACACGAATTACAAGGCAAGAATTGAATATGAGTTAAAGACTTTTCAAGGCTTTGATGGTGTTACCCATAACTATACTAAAACATGGGAAACCGTAGACGATGAATTAAGAAAAGATCCTAATATTGGAAAACAACTATCTAAGTCAGTGGATTTGCCTAAATTGCTTCCACAAACCGTGTATTCTATAGAAGATAATTTAGAACGCGCTAAGTCTATTTATCACTACGTCCAAACGCATTATACCTGGAATGGTGACTATAAAATATTTAAAGATGTTGATATTAAAGACCTTATAAAGACAAAATCTGGTAATGTTTCTGAAATTAACATATTGCTTCATAATCTTTTAAAAGAAAGCAACATAGACGTAAAACCAGTACTTATTTCAACTAGAAATAATGGATTCCCAACTAAAATTCACCCGGTTATTAGTGATTTTAATTATTTAATTGTTCAAGCCAATATAAACGGAAAAAGCTATTCACTTGATGCTACTGATAAGTTTTTAGATTTTGCAGAACTCCCCTTTCGTTGCCTAAATCAACACGGCAGACTCTTAGACTTTAAAAAGGGTAGTAATTGGATGGATATAAAAGTGGAAAATATATCGAAAGTATTTTATAATGTTGATTTAAAGGCCAATGATGAATTTTTTTCCGGTTCTGTCCAATCAAAAATCACAGGCTATCATGCCTTAAATAAAAGAAAAGACTATTTTCCAAATTCGCAAGAATATTTTGATGCCCTTGAAAAAAGAAATGAAAATCTAGAAATTTCAAACATTGAAATCGACTGTGAAAAAGAAACAAGTTCTGAATTTAAAGAGTCCTATGATTTAGAATATTTTGTAGAAAATTCAGGTGATAACGTATATATTAACCCTTTCTTGGTTACCTTTTTTAATGAGAACCCTTTTAAACTTCAAGAACGCACCTATCCTATTGACTTTGGCTATAAGGATACCTATTATTATGCCCTAAAATTAAATTTGAACGAAAAGTATGAACTGGTAGAGGCCCCAGAAGATTTTAAGATTGTCCTACCTAACAATACCGGTACAATTGCCCTTTCCACAAAACAGGTATCCAATGAGCTAATAATGACATTTAGAATTAATTTTAATAAAGCTTTATATGCTCAGGATTACTACCCATATTTAAAGAAGTTTATGAGTAAAATTGTAGAAATTCAAAATAATTCAATAGTCTTACTTAAAAAAATAGGCTAATCTTTTATTACTTTTGAAAGTATGAGTAATAAACCAGAACAAAGTTGGAAAAGAAAACTTCATGATATTATCTATGAAGCCGAAACACCAGAAGGTAAACTTTTTGATGTTATCTTACTTATTGCCATCATTGCTAGTATCATTCTAGTCATGCTAGAAAGCATAAAGAGTTTTGATGACAAGTTCCATAACTTCTTAAATATTTCAGAATGGATTATTACCATCTTATTTAGTATTGAATATATTGCCCGTATTATAACTGTAAAAAAACCAATTAAATACATTACCAGTTTCTACGGTATTATTGATTTTTTATCTACTATACCAAAATATATTTCCTTGTTGTTTGGAGGCATACATGCCTTGGCCGCATTAAGAGCCTTGCGCTTATTACGCGTTTTTAGAATTTTGAAACTTGCTCGTTATTTAGGGGCATCAAATATGCTAACCTCTGCTTTAAAAGCTAGTAAGGCAAAAATTTCTGTCTTTCTTTTTGCCGTTCTTATTTTGTGTATCATTTTTGGTACGCTTATGTACCTCATTGAGGGGGAAGAAAGTGGTTTTACTAGTATTCCGGTAAGTGTTTATTGGTGTATTGTTACCCTTACCACAGTAGGCTTTGGTGATATAGCACCCGTTACAGCCGTAGGACAATTTATTGCTGCCTTAATTATGATTTTGGGTTACGGCATTATTGCGGTTCCTACTGGAATAGTTTCTGCGGAATATACCAATCGTCATAAAAATGACAAGCCTGTCAATCCTGAAGATACAGTACACTTAAATTCACAATCCTGTTCGTCTTGTTTAGCTGAAAATCATAAAGATCATGCTGAATACTGCTATAGTTGCGGGGAAAAGCTATCCGTGTAATTATTGATTTGAAAAAGATTGGCGCATTGCTATTGAGCCTCCAAGCTTAACGATCTTCATTCGAGAACCTAAATGTTTATTTTAACCGCAAACACTTGTTCAATCCTTTTTTCAATTTAACTTTGCACATCACTTTAAACTAAAAAAAATTAGTACTCAAGAAAAATATCTTATTGCCATCGTTGGCCCTACGGCTATAGGGAAGACAGCTTTAAGTATTAAATTAGCTCAACATTTTAATACTGAAATACTATCTGCAGATTCTCGTCAGTTTTTTAAAGAAATGCAAATAGGAACCGCTGCTCCTACCACAACAGAATTAGCTGCAGCAAAACACCATTTTATACACCACAAATCCATTAAAGACAGCTATAATGTAGGCGCCTTTGAAAAAGACGCCATTAGTCTTTTAGACAAGCTATTTGAAACCAAAGATGTGATAATCATGGTTGGCGGTTCTGGCCTTTATGTTGACGCTGTTATAAAAGGTCTTGATTATTTCCCTAATGTAGAACCAAGTATTCGCGAGTCGCTAAATCACGATTTGAAAACTAAGGGGCTTACTTTTTTACAGGAACAGCTTAAAGAACTGGATCCTATTTCCTATAAAACTATGGCCATTGCTAATCCCCATCGAGTAATTAGGGCATTAGAAATTTGCATTGGTAGTAAACAACCTTACTCTTCTTTTTTAAACAAAAACAAAAATAAACGCCGTTTTAAGACCATAACTATTGGACTTTCAGCAGAAAGAGAAATGATATACCATCGAATAAATCGGCGCGTGGATATAATGATGCAACTTGGTTTGCTAGAAGAGGTTAAGGCCTTAATGCTCTTTCAAGATTTAAATGCGCTTAATACGGTTGGTTATAAAGAACTATTTAAATACCTAAATGAGGAATACGAATTAGATTTTGCTATTTCTGAAATTAAAAAGAATACAAGACGTTTTGCCAAACGGCAACTTACTTGGTTTAAAAGGGATAAAAGCACTTTATGGTTTGATTATTTAACTAATGTTGAAGCTATTATAGTTAAGGTAAACCATCTTATTGGGAAGAACTAATTTATTGAAAATTTACCGTACTATACTTTGCATTAACCACAATGTTTTTATTGCTAGTAGGATTACCCGCAGAAAAATTTGATTTATTCTCTTTTGTTGTCTTATCTGGATGTGAATATTTAGAATAGCTTCCTTTATATTGCAAATTATGATCTAATTTTGGCAAACTAATCACCGCATTACAGTTTTGAATAATAATATTTAAATTACTAAAAGCATCATCAATATGCATGATTTTCAAATCACCAATATTGCCATCAATTACTGCAGTATGTCGCAAGTTTTCAATTTCTATATTTGACGACGTAGCATTTAAAACTAACTGATCTACATTTTCCAACTTTACATTTTTAACATAGTTTAGATTTAGTTCGCCCAAACTCCAATGTGCAACATTAATTGGTGAGTAAGATGCATTAATGGAAGTTGTTCTCCCATTAATGCTATGTGCTTTAAACTTAGTATAAGCTAAATCAGCCTGTAAGTTATCAATAGTTGAGGCAAACTCAATTTCGCCATGCCTAACATCAACTTTTAGCTTTGCACTTTTTGGCAATTTAATTTTAATCGTTTTCTTAACCTTACTATTGGATTTTCCGTGAACCATGTGCTCTATTTCCTTGTGGCGCTCTTTCAATAAGTGATTTTTTTCAATGATATATATCTTCTTATCCTCCAAAGCTTTAGCTCTATGATGCTCGCGTTCAATTTGTTGTTCTATCCTTGCTGCTTGGCGTTCAGCTTGCGCTGCATGTTTTTCTGCCCATGCTTCCATTTTTTCAGCATACGCCTCTGTATCATATTTATCCTCAAAGCTCTTTGCCCAATCTTCCAATTGAAGCTCATAATTTTCGCTCCATTGCTCGCCAAACTTCTCACCCCATGCTTCCATTTTTTTGGCAAAATCCTCGCCAAATTCCTCCTCAAATGCTTTGGAGTATGCTTCCAAATATTTATCACCATCCTTCTTATAGGCTTCAAAATCAAACTTTATTTTATGAATGCCTTGTGGTAATTCCGGCAGTTCAGGTAAAGGAGGCATTGGTGGCATAGGCGGCTGTTTGGCCATTTTTACCTTAATATCAATATCAGGAATGTCCGCCAATTCAAATTGCAACTCATTTAAGATAGCTATAGCAGCATCTGTATCTCCAGGATTATCTACATTATAAACCCAAACGTTTTTACTGTCCCCTTTAGTTTTAATGGTCACTTCATTAGTTGTACCATCAATATCAATATCCCAAGACTTCAGGGCTTCTTGCAGCTCTTCATTATTAAGTTGTTCTCCTTCAATATAAGCTTCAATTTCAATTGTATTCTTATTCCATGTGTCAAAAATCACATTACAATTGCTCGTATTTAGTTTTACGTTGACATCTTTATTTACTTTTATGGATTGTGATAATTTTGTTAATTTTTGCTGCCCAATAAGACTTCCTGTTATAAGAAAGCTTAATAGAAACATTTTAAAATTTATGATTATTCTGTTCATTTTTTGATTATTAGATTGATTGTTGCACCGCATCCCCGGAGGTTGTATTGGTGCTAAATTCCTTTAATTGCGCCCTTAACCGATACAATAAATTTAATCGAAGTTTTAAATTATCAATTAGTGCATTTACGGTTAGCTCATTTGGTCCTGATACCGCCATTTCCTGGGACAACCGTTCATATTCTCCATCCAGTTCATTTAGTTGAACCAAATAATCATCAAATAATTCTTTAGTCTCAGGCGTATAACTCATTTGTGATAATTCTAGATTTATACTAGCTAAATAATAATCTTCAACCTTTTTTAGTGCGGGAGAAATATCTCCCAAAGTTTTCGTGTTTTTCACAGCTGATTCATTAGCCACCTGAACATCAATAGTATCTGTAATTGGTATTTCAAAATAGTAATACCCTCCAATACTTAATCCTAGAAGTACAACTACACTAGCTGCAACTTTCATCCAATCAAATTTAAGACCTTGCTTTTCAGGTAAGGCTTTTTCCAATTTCTGGAGAAATCGATCTTCATGCTTAAAAGGCATCCTTTCATGACTTAATTTATCATTTTCAAATAACTCCTTAATATCTTGTGCCATTCATTTTAGGTTTTAATTGTTCTAGTAATTTCGCTTTACCTCTTGATAATTGCGTTCTTGAAGCCACGGTGGTAATATTTAGAATTTCTGAAATCTCCTGGTGGTCATAACCTTCAATTAAATATAGCATCACTACATATTGATATTTATCCGGTAAATTATTAATTGCTTTCTTAACATCATCAAGTGTTATTGCATCGTCTACTAACCATTTGTTGTCCATAGAATTATCAACTACTTTGAGGTGCACCTCTTCTAATTCAACAAGTTGTTGTTTTCTAGATTTTAAAAAGTCGATACTCTTATTTATAACAATACGTTTTAACCAAGCACCAAAAGTAACTTCTGCCTTATATTGATGGAGTTTTGAAAAAGCTTTTATAAAAGCCTCTTGTACAACATCTTCAGCATCAGCAGTATCCTTCAAAAACCGTTTTGCAACAATATACATACCATCGCAGTACTGGTTGTATAACTGCAGTTGTGCCTTTCGGTTGTTCTGTTTACATTGTTCAATAATGTCAACTTGAAACATACTTATTTTACTTCTGTGTTTGTTAGTTCATTTAAAAGACGACTAAAAAAAAGGAATGTTGCAAAAATTATTTTTTTTATTGCAACTTTAACAAAACTAAATAAATATACGTTTGCATTTTAGAAGTTCTACCTTTTAAATTATCTTTATACTTTACTAATTTGCCATTTATGAACACCTTTTTAAAACGCGTCTTAATTCTATTATCTGTAATAGCGTTAGGACTATTTTTATATTCAGTTTTAGTAGAAAATATTTTTGCTCAACGTTTAAGTCCTAAAGATACCGTAGAATTTAAGTTAAATGATTTAAAACTGGAAGTCTTCTACAACAGGCCATATAAAAAAGGGCGTGATGTTTTTGGGGCTTTAGTACCTTTCAATCAGGTTTGGCGTACTGGTGCTAATGAAGCTACAACCTTTAAAACAAATAGTCCGCTTAAAATTAAAGGTAATTCCTTAAATGCTGGAAAGTATACCTTATGGACTGTTCCTAAAGATTCTACTTGGACCATTATCTTTAACTCAAAACAATATTCTTGGGGTGTAAACGCCCAAATGCAGCCCATGTGGGACCCTAATTATGATGTGATTAATGTAGAAGTTCCGGTACAAAAATTGGATGATTCAGTAGAACAGTTTACCATTGGTTTTGACAACTCCACAGATAAACTATTTCTAACTTTGGCCTGGGATGATGTTAAGGTTGCGGTTCCTTTAAAATAAAATAACTATTTTTAGAAGTACATTGTTTTTAATAGGCATTGCGTACGCTAAACTTGACCGCTTTCATGTCAAATAAAAAGAAATCAAAATCATATGAAACCTTAGGAGTTCCTTCTGAAGAAATATCAAATATTTCTTCTATTGAACGCATTAAGACCAAACGTAAAACAGCCATTAATATGGTTGACTTAGTCTCTGGTATTCTTAAGCAAGATATAACGGCATTAAGTAGAGCTATTACCTTAATTGAAAGTAGAAACCCAAAGCATCTTCAGCAAGCCAATACCATAATAAATAACTGCTTACCGCATGCAAACAAGTCTATACGGATTGGTATTACGGGTGTGCCTGGAGTTGGTAAAAGCACTTTCATAGAAGTTTTTGGTAAATATTTGACCAGCGTAGGAAAACGCGTAGCTGTTTTGGCTATAGATCCTAGTAGTAGCATTACTAAAGGTAGTATTTTAGGTGATAAAACTAGGATGGAAGATTTAGTTAAAGATCAAAATGCTTTCATCCGGCCTTCAGCATCAGGTGAGAATTTAGGAGGTGTAGCAAGAAAAACAAGAGAATCTGTCATTTTATGTGAAGCCGCTGGTTTTGATGTAATTATTATAGAAACTGTTGGTGTAGGTCAAAGTGAAACTACGGTACATAGTATGGTAGATTTCTTTTTGCTTTTAAAACTGGCAGGAGCTGGTGATGATTTACAGGGAATAAAAAGAGGAATCATTGAAATGGCTGATGCCATAGCTATAAATAAAGCCGATGGTGATAATTACAAATCGGCAAAATTAGCCCAAGTAGAATTTAATAGGGCTTTACATCTCTATCCTAAAAAGCCTTCAAATTGGCAACCTAAAGTATCTATCTGTAGCGCGATAAATAACACTGGCATTGAAGCTATTTGGGCACAGATTTTGGCTTATTGGGAAATAACTTCGAAAAACAATTATTTTAACGCCAAGCGTATTGAACAAAATAAAAATTGGTTGATTCAGACTATTGAAGGGCAATTAAAGGCTAACTTTTTTAATAAAACACAGGTTAAAAAAGAGTTAGAAAACCAATTGGAGCTCATAGAAAATAATAAGACCTCACCATTTACTGCAGCAGATTATCTCTTAAGTTTAAAATTTTAAGATTTTACAAACCTTTTCAAAGCATATGTTGCAATTTTAAAGAACATAAAACCTGCTAAGGCTCCAAAGGTTAAACCACACAAAATATCTAATGGATAATGCACGCCAACATATATGCGGCTATAAGCAACAATAACACTCCAAACCAGTAGAATAAAAATTAGATTTTTATAAAATGGCTTTAGCATTAATCCAGCAAAAACAGCAGCGGCCATGGAGTTGGAGGAATGCCCTGAGAAAAACCCATATTTCCCACAACGTACAGCTATAAAACGCATATGATCAATTAAATCGGCTTCACCGCAAGGTCTTGGTCTCATAAATCCGCGCTTAAATACGTTTGTAATCTGATCTGTAAAGGTTATCATTAAAGCGACTACCACGACAAAAACCAACAATGATTTAGCACCAAACTTTTTGTAAAGTAAAAACAGTAATAAAGCATATAAGGGTATAAAAGTTAGTTTTTCAGTAATGGCAAGCCATAACCCATCCCATGGATTGGATCCCAAATTATTTAAATACAAAAATAATTGTGTGTCGTATTCTAAAAGCTGATCAATCATTTTCTATATGCTATTCTTCATATTTTTCGACTTCGCTATCATAAAATGCTGTGGCCAGTTTTATGGCGTGTTCTGTTTCTGTTTCTAGTTCCTTTTGGTCTTCAGCATCAAAATCTTCAAACCATTCCACTTCATCATTTTCAAGATTAATTATAAATCTTGGAAATTCAGTATGAATCACATAAATAGCATTTGGATAATCTGTATTATCCCCTAGAATAAATTTTGGAAGACTCATTTAATAAATTATTAGTTATGAGACAAAATTAACCTTTTGGTTAAATAATTAAACCTAATATATAATAAAATTGCAGCCGTGGTTAAACCCGCTAACAAGCCTAACCATATGCCAAAACTACCATACATATCTTCCTTACCTAAAAACCAACTTATGGGAAAGCCAATTAGCCAATAAGATATAAAGGTAATAATGGTTGGTATTTTAACATCTTGTAAACCACGAAGTGCCCCTAAAACAAGAACCTGAATACTATCACTTATTTGAAATATTGCAGCTGCAATTAATAATTTGGAGGCAATCTCCACAACTTCCTTATTGTCCATCAAATTCTTAGCATCATCATAATCAACATAAATTTTTGGCAATTGATTATGGAAAACATAAAACAAAATAGCAAAACTAATTGCAAAAAGTGTTCCCATCAAAAACAAGGAGAATGCTATGCGTCTTAATTCAAAATAGGCTTTAAGCCCTTTTTGATTCCCCACTCTAATCATGGCGGCAACACTCAACCCCATGGCCACCATAAAAGTCATTGAACTTAAATTTAATGCGATTTGATTTGCTGCTTGCGGATTCTTGCCTAGCAAACCACTCAACCATATGGCTGCCGTAAAAATGGCCACTTCAAAAAACATTTGCATAGCACTAGGCGCTCCTAAATTAAGCAGTTTTTTAATCATCAACTTATTGAGCACAAATATTTTAATATGCGTTACATAGGCGCGCGACTTTTCTTTTCCCTTCAGTAAAAACCACAAATGCCAAACCATAAATATTCTTGAAGCCAAGGTACCATATGCAGCCCCAACAATACCTAATTCAGGGCAACCAAACTTTCCAAAAATCAATAAATAATTTAAAATCACATTGATTATATTTCCTAACAAGGTTGCATACATAGGATATTTGGTCATAGACAAACCATCTCCAAATTGCTTAAAAGCTTGGAATATTACAAGGGGGATTAATGAAACGGCCACCAAGTCTAAATACGGCATGGCCAATTCAACCACCTCTAAAGGCTGTTTCATTAAATACATTAATGGTTTGGCAAAATAAACAAGTGCAAAAAGCAAAACACCTATGATTGTGCACAGAAACAAACCATGTTTAAAAGCAGATTTCCCTTTTGCAAAGTCATTTGCAGTATCTGCCTCTGCAATTAAAGGTGTGATGGCCGTTGAAAAACCAATACCTAATGACATGGCCACAAACATAAAACTATTACCTAAAGATACTGCGGCCAGTTGCGCAGTACCCAATTGCCCCACCATTATGTTATCAACAAAACTAACAAAAGTATGCCCTAACATCCCCAACATAACCGGTGCTGCCAGTTTCCAATTGTATGCAAATTCTTTTGTGTATGCTCTTATTTTCATTGTTGAATTGAAGGGATTTGCTTGTTATACTTTATATACAGCTATTAGTATTCAAAGGTGAAAATCAATAAATGATTACTAAACATTACCATGTTTTATAGCTAGAATTATTAGCCTCTTCAAATTCATCTATAATATTTTGAACAATTTGCCGAACGGGCTTTACATCATGTATTAAGCCTGAAATTTGACCAATTTCCAATTCACCATTTTCTAAATCGCCTTCAAACATGCCTTTCTTTGCTCTTGCTCTTCCTAAAAGTGTCTTTAATTCATCAATAGATGGCCCTGTTTTATATAAATCTTCAACTTCATTATAAAACTTATTTTTAATAAGTCTAACAGGTGCTAATTCTTTAAGTGTTAATTGCGTATCACCTTCTTTGGCCTCTACCACTATTTGCTTAAAAGCTTGGTGAGCAGAGCTTTCTTCACTGGCAACAAAACGACTTCCAATTTGAACGCCATCGGCTCCTAATACCATTGTTGCCAACATCCCCCTTCCTGTGGCAATGCCCCCTGCAGCAATTAATGGGATTTTAATCTGCTCCTTCACCATGGGAATTAGTGTTAAAGTTGTTGTTTCATCCCTCCCATTATGTCCACCTGCTTCAAATCCTTCAGCTACAATAGCGTCTACTCCAGATTCTTGGGCTTTAAGTGCAAATTTCAAACTACTCACAACATGTACAACTAGTACACCGCGTTCCTGCAACCAGCTAGTCCATATCTTTGGATTACCCGCCGATGTAAATACTATTTTAACACCTTCTTCCACTATAATATCCATAATTTCTTGAATATTAGGATATAGCATAGGTACATTAACCCCAAATGGTTTATCTGTAGCTTTTTTACATTTTATAATATGCTCACGCAACACATGAGGATACATTGAACCTGCACCTAATAAACCTAATATTCCTGAATTACTAGCCGCCGATGCTAAACGCCAACCACTATTCCACACCATCCCCGCTTGGATAATAGGATATTTAATATTAAACAATTGGGTGATTTTATTCATTACTTCTTAATAAGTTTTATAGTTTTAAATCTTTCTTTCTCTCCTATTTTAACCAAGTAAACACCCTGCGAAAGGTGAGCAAAATTGAAAGAAACCTGATTATCTAGGCCAGATTTAAAGATCAACTTCCCAAATAAATCATACATCTCAAATGTAGCCTTTTTTAAATTAGGCCCTAAATCAAGAAATAGTTCGGAGGTGAAAGGGTTAGGATATAAACGAAGAACATCTTTTTCAATTGCATTTACTGCTAAGACTGTTTCTAAGGCCTGGTATAAATTAGGAATACCATAGCCTAGTTGATAATCAGGCATACCGTATTGGGATGCAGATTCACGAACTAGGTTCATGATTTCAATATTGGTTTTATTTGGCAAGGCCTGCATTAAACAGGCAATTCCGCCTGCCATAATTGGTCCACTAAAAGAAGTCCCATTATTCTGAACAATATTATCATTTAAATCAATTAAATAAGGCTGCACCCCTCTAGCCATAACATCTGGTTTTTGAGACGGCTGTATTACACTGCCAACAGAACTGAAAGCCGCATACTCACCATTAGAATTTACCGCACCTATGGATAAAACACTAGGAGAATCGGCTGGCGCTCCTACACCAGAATTTCCAGAATTACCTGCAGAGGTTACCAATAACAAACCTTTTTCAAAAGCAATATTTGCACCTTTAGTGATAAATGCCGTCTTACCATCCATATCTGAAGACGTGTAACTATAATGAGGGTAATTTGGTGCATAGCTCTTATAACCCAACGACGTGTTTATAATATCAACACCTAAACTATCAGCTCGCTCCACTGCTTCAACCCAATAACTTTCTTCTACTGGGTTTTCATCTTCATCATCTTCAGTTCTAAATAAGTAATACGATGCATCTGGAGCCGACCCCACATATCTGTTTTCAATAAAACCAGCCATAGTGCTTAAAACTTGGGTCCCGTGACTAATTCTAAATGTTATAGGACTATAGTTATAAATATTGTCTGTTCTATCTACAAAATCATAACCGCCAAGTAACTTCTCAGAATCACGTAATCGTTCAAAAGACCTCATGATATTGACATTGGTAAAAGATGCATCTAACACAGCAATGGTAACACCAGCTCCAGTAAAATCATCTAAATGCAATTTATTTACACTTATCATTTCTAGCTGGTTTTGCGTAGTCCCATATGAAAAATTTACTAAAGAATTTTCTAACTTAAACTTATGAGCTGCAGTCTCATATTTATAGTTTGAATGCCTTTTTAAATTTAAACTTCTATCTGCATATACAATATAATCAATAAAGTTTAAGGCGGAATTTGTAAGCAGATTTTCTATAGCTGTCCTTTCACCCCTAATATGAATCGCATTAAACCATTTTGATTTTGCCTTTACTGTAATACCAGCAACAGCCTTAATTTCTCGTATGTAAGTTTCATTGACTGGCACATCTCTTGAATCAATACCAATATTGTGTTTGGCTTTTCGATCAATGGCCTTTTGGGTAAGAATACTAATAGGATTGGCAATAGAAGCCGCTATATTTTCTTTATCAACAAAATATACCCAAGCATCTTCTTGAGCAAAAACACTGATAGCTAGTATATAAATTGTAAAGAAACAATAGGGCCATTTCATTCACTTAATTTTAAGCTAAGTTATGAAATTACTCCTGAACCTATAAGTTCATCATTTATGTACCAAGCAACAAATTGACCTTCTGTTATTGCCGATTGTAAATTCTCAAATTCAATATACAAACCCATGTCTACTTTGTACAGCGTAGCTTTTTCTAGAGCCTGTCTATAACGTATTCTGGCTTTTACGTGCATAGTCTCATCCAATTGTAATGCCAAATCTTCACGAACCCAATGCAGTTCATCATTAGCTACAAAAAGTGCTTTTTTGTATAAGCCAGGATGTTGTTTTCCTTGTCCAGTATAAATAATATTCTTTTCAACGTCAGTATCAATTACAAATAATGGTTCTACTGTGCCTCCCACGCCTAAACCTTTACGCTGTCCTTTAGTAAAATAATGAGCACCTTGATGCTTTCCTACCACTTTTCCCCAATCCTCTTTGTAGATTATTTTCCTAGACAAATATTCCAATTTTGATTCCGTTGAATTAAACTCAGTTTCAACATTTGAAAAAACGGGTTCATCTTCAGGAATTTCAACAATAAAACCTTCTTTTGGTTTTAATTGCTGTTGAAGAAAATCTGGCAACTTAACCTTTCCAATAAAACATAGACCTTGCGAATCCTTCTTTTCTGCTGTTACCAAATCTAATTCCGTTGCTATTTTTCTAACCTCTGGTTTGGTTAACTCACCAATAGGGAATAACGACTTGGCTAATTGCTCTTGTGATAACTGGCATAAGAAATAAGATTGATCCTTATTAGTATCAATACCACTTAATAACTGATAAATATCTTTACCATCTTTATGGATCATGCCTTTCCTGCAATAATGTCCTGTAGCAACGTAATCGGCACCTAAGTCCAGTGCAATCTTCATAAAAACATCAAACTTAATTTCTCTATTGCACAGTACGTCTGGGTTTGGTGTTCTACCGCGCTCGTACTCAGCAAACATATAATCAACGATGCGTGCTTTATATTCCTCACTTAAATCAACCGTTTGAAATGGTATACCCAACTTTTCAGCGACAAGCATGGCATCGTTACTATCATCTAACCATGGACACTCGTTAGAAATGGTCACTGAATCATCATGCCAGTTTTTCATAAACAATCCAATAACTTCATACCCCTCGCGTTGCAATAAATATGCAGCAACACTAGAATCTACACCTCCTGAAAGTCCAATAACTACCCTTTTCATCTTAAAAAATTAGGGCACAAAGATACATAATATTCTAGGAATTTAGTTTTCCTCAAAGGATATCGAATATCGACGAAATACATTTTTGTTTACTTATTTTAAAAAAACATGAAACAAAATTTGGTTTTTTGTTTAATTATATTCTATATTTGTTGAACAAAATAATTATAGATTAAAAGAAGTAGAATAAAATTATGCAGACGTTACTAAATATAGATAGAACAAAACCCATTCTTTTTCTAATATTTTCTTTCGCTACAATTGATTTCTATTTGATTATGCTCTATATATTTTAAAAAAATCTTGAAATACAAACCCAGAAAAATTATTACAAAATGAAAAATTTTAATTACTTAATGCGATTTAGTTTAGTGATGCTAGTTGTTTTTACTTTGACCTCTTGTAGCGATGACGACGACAACACAGGTACTGTTCCTGAAGGTCCCAAAAATATTGTAGAACTGGCGTTAGAAACACCAGAACTAACCGCCCTTGTACTTGCACTTCAAGCAGCAGATGGCGATTTAGTAAATGTGCTTCAAGGCGATGGACCATTTACCGTTTTGGCACCAACCAACGCAGCCTTCACAGCATTTCTAAATGCCAATGGATTTGACGGTCTAGGGGATGTTCCTACCGATGTTTTAGAGCAAGTATTACTGAACCATGTCATCATGTCTGACGTCAAGGCAAGCGACTTAATTTCCTTGGGAGCTGGTTATGCTACAGGAAGTGCTACGAACAGTGAAAATGATAATATTAGTATCTATTTTAATGCCCCATCGGCGGATAACGTAAGGTTTAATGATGGCGCTTTAGCCTCGGAAGCCGATATAGATGCATCTAATGGAACTATACATATCATAGACAAGGTATTAGGATTACCAGATGTTGTGGATCACGCCATCAATAATCCTTCTGCATTTTCTAGCTTAGTAGCAGCTTTAGGAGCGGCTGATGGTAATCTTGTAAGTGCTTTGCAAGGCGAAGGACCATTCACAGTATTAGCTCCAGATAACGCTGCTTTTACCGAATTTTTAGATGGAACACCTTTAGGAAGTGTTGACACAGCCATTTTATCCCAAATTTTATTAAATCATGTACTTTCTGCATCAATTAAGGCTGAAGACCTAGTAGCATTAGAGGCAGGGTATAATAAAACCCTTGCAACAGGTGCAGGAGATAACCCAATGAGTATTTATTTTAATACTACTGAAGGGGTTAAGTTTAATGGAATTTCCACTGTAACCCAAGCAGATGTGGTAGGAACCAATGGCGTAATTCATGCAGTTGATAAAGTTATTGGAATACCAACTGTAGTTACATTCGCGGCAGCAGATCCTAACTTTACAACATTAGTCGCAGCCCTTACAGACTTAACACCGGCTACAGACTTTGTTGAAATATTAAGCAGAACAGAAGCCGGAAGTCCAGCAGACGGAATAAACCCTGATTTCACAGTATTTGCTCCAACTAATGATGCATTTGCAAAACTTGATGCTGTTCCTGGTGAAACGGTGTTAACTCAGGTGTTATTACATCATGTTAAAAGTGAAGCGAATATCACATCAGGTATGTTAAACAACCCAGGTGAGACTATGGCTGATATGTTGAATGGAGGTATAACGATAACATTACCTGGTATAAACGGAAGTATTGCTAACATTACAGATGGATCTGGAAATTCTAGCACAGGCATAATTGCCGTAGATGTTCAGGCAGGAAACGGTGTAATACACGTTGTTGATACCGTATTAATACCACAATTATAAAAAAATATATAAAACTTTAGTTTGGTTTGTTGATTTGTAGGCAGTTACTTTAGTATTCCCTCTAATAATTGTCTATGAAAAAGAGGCCCCCTAAGCTTTTAGGGGGTTTTTTTTATGTACTTTGGTATGTATGTAAAATCTTTTTCGCGTACTAACTTTCCGTTTTCGTAATATTTCCAGACACCATCTTTCTTATCTCTTTTATACTGACCTTCAGAAATCAATTCTCCTTTAGGATTATAAAACTTTGCGGAGCCATGAAGTTCTCCATTTGAATACACTAGATGCTTCATAACCACATTCTTTACAGAATACCAAATGGCATCACCTTCCAATTTACCCGCATTGTAATTTTGCTTTTCAGCAATTTGTCCGTTTGGATAATACACGAGACGTTCATTAATTAGAACTCCGGTATTATTATAATGCTCAATAGTTAATAATGCATCTGAATTCTTATGAAAATATTTCCATGTTCCCACATATATTTTCCCATCCATTGTGCCTTCACTAATCACTTTCCCATTTGAAGCTAAAAATTTTACTTCAGCGGTATTATCGTTTTTATTGAATTTTTTTGTAGCACTTAAAACGGCTCTATTTCGAATTTTTTTATAAAACTTAAATGTGCCTATCTCCTTACCATGATCAAATTGGCCTTCATACCTTATAAGCTCTGTTTCGTCAAAATATTTTTTCCAGCTACCATGGCGCTTTCCATCAGCGTCAAAGGCATTTAATTCTTGTGAAATGACTACACCATGGCATAGCATCATAATAAAAAAACTAATCAGGATTCTCATTGTTCTTTAGATAAAATATCGCTTATGCGAAAATTATTAAATACATGTTTTTATTTAGAAAGTATTATAACAAAAAAGCTGCCAAAATTATTGTCTTGGCAGCTTCTTATGTATGTTTATAATGTTTATTTACGCTTTTTCTGAGCTTGTTTTTGCTGTTCTGCTTGCTCCATCATTTCGGCCATTTTCTTTTGAAACTTGCTTTGTTTTTTAGGCTTCTTTTTCTTCTCCTGCATTTCGGCATGAATTTTATCTTCATCAAGAATATAATTCTTAATTACTAATATAATTCCAATACTAATAACATTCGAAATAAAATAATACAAACTCAAACCTGAAGCGTAGTTGTTAAAGAAAAACAACATCATGATTGGTGAGAAATACATCATATATTTCATCATTTTCGCCATATCTGGCATACCTTCTTGCTGCGGTTGAGATTGCATATTTTGACCTGTAGTTAATCGCATATAGAAGAAAATCGCCACAGATGCCAATATTGGAAACAAACTCACGTGATTACCATAGAATGGAATATTGAATGGTAAATTTGCTATGGTATCATAAGATGATAAATCATCAACCCAAAGGAATGATTTTTGTCTTAAATCAAAAGCAGATGGAAAAAACTGAAACAAGGCATAGAATACAGGCAACTGCACTAACGCCGGTAAACAACCTGCCATTGGACTTGCCCCTGCTTTAGTTTGAAGTGCCATAGTTTCTTGCTGCGCCTTCATTTTATTATTCTTATGCTTTTCACGAATAGCATCAAGTTCTGGCTTCAATATTTTCATTTTTGCCTGAGACAAAAACTGCTTATACTGTACAAATGACAACAAGATTTTTACCAAAATAGTCATAACCACAATGGCTATACCGTAAGGCATAAAACCACCCAAGAAACTAAATAACGGCATAAAGATGTAACGGTTTATCCAACCAAATAATCCCCATCCAAATGGTACTAATTCATCTAGGTTTCTACCATAGGCATCTAAAACCTTAAAATCACTTGGGCCATAATACCAATCCAGAGATTCATTAATTTCTCCGGCTTGCAATTCTAATGGAATTTTAGCTGCAAAAGATTTCGTGTAAACGGTATCAATGGTTTCATCATCAACCAAGTTAACAGCCTTAATATTTGCTTTTTTAAATGCTTTATCTGTTAATAGAACCGATGAAAAGAAGTGCTGCTTATACCCTATCCATGTTACGTCTTCAATATCCTCATCCGCATCTCTTGCCCCAGTGTAATCATCTTTACCACCTTCATACTCATAATGTATATCAGTATATCTGTTTTCATACGAAATACTCTTAGCATGGCGGTACCCTTTTAGTTTCCAGTCTAAATTAATGTCTTGAGAACCATTAATAACTTGACTTAAGCCTTGAGAACGTACATTGAATTTAATCATGTAATCACCTTCTTTTATCTCATAGCGGTATTCTAAAAATTGAGATTCAGAAACTTTAAGCTTCATTGAAACCACAGTTAAATCTCCATTTTTTGTTACAGAAGGGATAAATGGTAAATCTTTAGTATTTAAAATTCTACTGTCTGTAGTTCCAAAATTAATATTGAAAACTGCATTATTATCTTTAATCAAATAGATTGGTACTGAGTCATAATCAACAAACTGCTTTAGTCTTACTTCTGAAAGATATCCTCCTTTACTGCTAAATGTTAAGGCAAATAGATCACTTTCAACGACCGTTTCATTCTTGTTTGATTGGATGGCTGAATAAGCAAATGCTCCTAATTTGTTTTTAAGCTGAACTTGTCTTAATGAATCTGTTCCAGCTCCAGTTTCTGAAGCATAATCTGTAACAGCTGTTTCAAAAGATTGTGTTTGGTTGTCCTTGCTTTTTTCGGCTTCAGCTTGTTCTTGCTTCGCTTTCTCTTGAGCTTCTAATTCTTCAGGCGTTGGCTGATTTTGCCAAAGCATATAACCCAAAATTCCAAAAATAAGAACAAAGCCTATAATTGAATTAACATCTAATTTTTTTTCTTCCATCTATTCTATCTCTATTAAAAAGATTTCTGCCAAAGCAGTATTACCGGAAAGCTTATCAATAAGCTATCCAAATTTAGTTTTATGCCACAGTGGCACTCTTCTTTCTTTTATTAAAATTTAATGAAGCCTTAACAAATGCCACAAACAAAGGATGCGGATTTGCCACAGTACTTTTATATTCTGGGTGATACTGTACGCCTACAAACCAAGGGTGTTCGGGAATTTCAACAATTTCAACCAATCCTGTGTCTGGATTTAGCCCTGTTGCCTTCATTCCTGCAGCTTCCAATTGTGCTTTATATTTACCATTAAACTCATAACGATGTCTATGGCGTTCAGTAATACTTTCCGCTTTATAAATGTCACGAACCACACTACCTATTTCTAGATCACATGCCCAAGCGCCTAAACGCATTGTGCCGCCCTTATCTGTAATTGTTTTTTGGTCTTCCATTAAACCAATGACTGGGTTGGAAGTTTCGGTATCCATTTCGGTTGAAGCTGCATCTGCCAAACCTAAAACATTTCTCGAAAACTCAATTACAGCCATTTGCATTCCTAGGCAAATTCCTAAAAATGGAATGTTATTTTCACGAACAAATTTTACTGCATCAATTTTACCGTCAATACCACGTTCACCAAAACCAGGTGCAACTAAAACACCGTCTAAATGACCTAATTTTAGTTTAACATTATCACTGTTAATATATTCTGAATGTACTGACTCTACACGCACCTTTACTTCATTCTCAGCACCTGCATGTATAAAAGCCTCTAAAATTGATTTATAAGAATCTTGTAATTCTACATATTTACCAATCAAACCAATGGTAATTTCTGATTTAGGATTTTTATGACGATGAACAAATTTATTCCATGTATCAATATCAGGTGTAGCACTTTTTAGGTTTAATTTTTCTAGAACCACTTTATCTAGACCTTCCTCAAGCATTAAATTAGGAACATCGTAAATTGTAGATGCATCTATAGATTGAATCACCGCATTTTCCTTAACATTACAAAACAAGGCTAACTTTCTGCGCAATTCTTTTGGTAAATTATGCTCTGTTCTACATACCAAAATATCGGCTTGAACCCCACTTTCCATTAATGTTTTTACACTATGCTGTGTTGGTTTTGTTTTTAATTCTCCGGCGGCCGACAAATAAGGTACTAAGGTTAAATGAATAACAATACCATTATCCTCACCAAGGTCCCAACGCAATTGACGCACAGCCTCTATATAAGGCAAAGATTCTATATCACCTACAGTACCACCTATTTCAGTTATGACAATATCATAATCTCCAGACTTACCTAACATCTGAACGCGTTCTTTAATTTCGTCTGTAATATGAGGAACTACCTGAACTGTTTTACCCAAAAACTCACCACGACGTTCTTTTTGAATAACACTTTGGTAAATGCGTCCTGTAGTTACATTATTCGCCTGACTTGTAGGCCTATTTAAAAAACGCTCATAATGCCCTAAGTCTAAATCTGTTTCTGCACCATCTTCTGTCACATAACATTCCCCATGTTCATACGGGTTTAATGTACCTGGATCCACATTAATATATGGATCTAATTTTTGAATGGTTACCCTATAACCTTGTGCTTGTAATAATTTAGCAAGAGATGCTGCTATTATACCTTTTCCTAGAGATGATGTAACTCCACCGGTTACAAAAATATATTTTGTTGTAGTTGTCATGTTGCGCTTTTAAACGCAGGCAAATTTACAAAATTAAAATAGTTATTTTGAAATTGTTTTTTAGTTATTTGAAAAGGCCTTTTTTATAGTGGTTTTTGCAGTTTATTTAACTGTGTAGTACTTGAATACATTTACTTTTATTAAATCAGAAATAAAGAAGTATTAGGTATAAACCTACTTTTAGTTTGGTATTTTTCTTTAAATGATCTCATATAGTATTAAACCGGTGATCCGCTTTCAGCAAATTATAGATTCATCCGCTTCATATTTTACTAGAGATGGGTGCTCTTGGTTACAAGTTCGTATTGAATTTATACTTTCTTCAAAAAAATAGGTGTTAATCTAATGGGGTAATAATTGACTAATCTTGGATAAATATCTCCGGTAAACTACTATATGATACTAGTAATTTTGCTTTTAAGACTTAGTCTTTAAAAAAAAGCGAAAGAAAACAATTTAATATTTACTAGAAATGGCAAGAAATTACTTTAAAAAAAATCATATGATTATTTTAAATCAATTAACATTGTTAACCATATTATTGGTTTACGCTTTTGGTACGGCACAAGATTACCCATTTTCTGACCCAACTAATCAAGGTGGGTGGATTTTAAATGGAGATTTCAGTGACGAATTTGAAGGTGACGCACTAAACAAAACAAGATGGCATTTACAAGGTGAGTCTTGTCTTGGTATACCTGGATGTAGAGAAGGTAAATGGTTCAATGGTTTTAAGGGAAGGTGGCCTGCGGAATTTACACCTAATAATGCTTGGGTTGAAGGCGGTAAATTAATTTTGGAAACGAGATGGGATCCAGATTATCCTTTTTTAGACAACTGCGATCCAAACCCTAGCCGCGACCCATATTGCTTTGGAAAGGACGTCAATGGAGATCCACTTCCAATTACTACAGCAGCTGTAAACTCCACTAAAGAGTTTACCTATGGCTACATGGAAATTTTATGTAAGGCTGCAGATGCTGAAATTACAAGTTCATTTTGGACCATTGGTAATGGTGGAGAAATTGACATGTTTGAGATGTTTGGGAAATATGAAAACAGAAAATACAAGGAAAAAGAACTTAAGTTCAACCTTATTGATTGGAGGAATGGTTTTAAACCAAGATTTGATACATTTATAAGCACTGATTGGCGTGTTGCTGATGATTTTCATGTTTATGGATTTGAATGGGGTGATACTTCAGTAAAAATATTTATTGATGGTCAATACATTGCTGAAATTAGTGCAAGACATTTTAATAAAAATAATGAAAATGGCAAAGAATGGTTTTTTACTACTCCGGAAAGATTATGGGTAGATCAAGAAGTTTTTTATTGGAACGGATTACCTAACGAAGCAGATTTACCAGCGCAGTTTCAAATAGAATACATTAGAGTGTGGCAGAAAGACAGTCAAATAGAAGATGTGACAGCTCCGGTTTTATCTAATTTAGATACCTCACAGGCTGCCTCTAGTGGTCTTGTTTCAGTTAATGTCAGCGAGCAAGCGCAATTGTATTTAGTACCTACGGGTACACCAAGTGACTTGGACGCTATTAAAGCTGCAGACACCAACCCCCTAACGGTTACTGAAGCGAAAGCTACAAAATCAAATAGAGGTACTGCAGGCACCTATATTTTATATGCCATTGATTGGGCTGGAAATATTAGTTTAGCGTCAGAAGCATTTACTATAGCCAATGATCCTACAGCCAGTACCCAGTCAAATAATTTATTAGAATTCAATGTTTACCCTAACCCGGCGAAGGATTATATCACTGTAAACTCAGAGATAAATAATACTATAAAAATAATAAGCAGCTTAGGCTTGGAGGTAAAAACCATCAACAAGGCTTCAAAGTCCCAAGAAATTTCAGTAGCTGATTTAACGTCTGGATTGTATTTTGTTTCTGTTTCTTCGGATAATGGAACTGGTATTAAAAAATTAATCATACAATAACATCCCTATTTATTTTTTGGCATTAAACCGACCAAATGATTTCCATTATTTGGTCGGTTTTTTTTATAAATCAAAGATGCATTGAAAGGCAGATGTTGATGTTGACTGGAAGAAAAAAATAAAAACTATATTATCTAAATCATTTTTATTGGAAATAATAAATACGTGAAGTTTAAAAGATAAGTGGAAAGCTTATCCTTTATTCCTTGTTGAAAACATAAGTATACAACCACATTAAGGTAAATGTAGGTATGATATCTAAACCAGGCACAGCTTCTTCTACAAAGGCTACTAAAGCAGCTATTTTTCCCGGTTTACCCTTATATAGTTTCGTCATGAGCCACCCCGCAATAGGCGCCCATATTACATCTGCAAATTCTCCTATGCCTGGGATAACATAAGAAATACAACCAATAGCATCGAGCACTATTCCTATTAAAAGTATTTTATATTTATTCATTAAGTTTTATTGATGCCTGATTATAAACAAGAAACATACCAAAATATTGTATTGAATCTACTTACCAATAAGCTTCAAAAATTCATTTCTAGTTTCACTTTTTTCAAACTGTCCTCTAAACCCCGAAGTTGTGGTAATAGAATTTTGTTTTTGTACGCCCCGCATCATCATACACATATGCGAAGCTTCGATTACAACAGCAACGCCTTGCGGTTTCAGGGTATCATTAATGCAATCTAAAACTTGCTCGGTTAAACGTTCTTGTACTTGTAATCGTCTAGAAAAAACATCAATTATTCTAGGAAGTTTGCTTAAACCTACAATATATCCATTAGGGATATAGGCAATATGTGCCTTACCAAAAAAAGGCAAGATATGATGTTCACATAGCGAATACAATTCAATGTCTTTTACAATTACCATTTCATTATAAGACTCTTTAAACATAGCACCTTTTAAAATCTCAACAGGATCTTGATCATAGCCCTGTGTTAAAAATTGCATGGCTTTCGCTGCCCGTTCTGGTGTTTTCAGGAGCCCCTCACGAGACGTATTTTCACCTAAATCTTCAATAATTTTTTTATATAGATTTTCCATATTATCCTTATAATTCATAGAGTTTTGTTCAAAACTCTTGAAACCTTTTCATTTGTTTTGTGATTAAAATTAATCAAATCAACCCTAGAAACAAGTAATAATAGCATTATTATGTTGCATAACTCTTCATTTTACCCTCACAGATAAATAGGAATATCAAATTACGCGAGCAGAACAACCTCCAATATTTTATGGTTTACAACGATATTAAAAGAACCTTTTAAAACAAGTCCATAGGATAATTGTACATCCCCTTCTAAAGTATTAATTTCACATTTCAATTTTTAAAAATGATTCAGGCAAAAAATATTCATAAGTATTATGGCGATTTACAAGTTTTAAAAGGTGTAGATATTCATATTAAAAAAGGTGAAATTGTCTCTGTGGTTGGCGCTTCAGGTGCCGGTAAAACTACATTGTTGCAAATATTAGGTACTTTAGACCGTGTGTCATCGAAGGAGAAGTCTGAATTAATCATAAACAACACCAATATCAATACACTTAAAGATAAAACTTTAGCTAAGTTTAGAAATGAACATATTGGTTTTATTTTTCAATTTCATCAATTACTCCCGGAATTCACCGCTTTAGAGAACGTTTGCTTACCAGCGTTTATTAAAGGGACAAAGAAAGCAGAAGCCGAAAAACGAGCCAAAGAGCTATTAGATTTTTTAGGGTTATCACATCGTTATGACCACAAACCAAATGAGCTTTCAGGTGGAGAACAGCAGCGTGTGGCTGTTGCTAGAGCCCTGATTAATAATCCCGATCTCATTTTCGCAGATGAGCCTTCTGGAAACTTAGATAGTGAATCTGCTGAAAACCTGCATAACCTGTTTTTTAAACTAAGAGAGGAGTACGGTCAAACCTTTGTAATTGTTACCCACAATAAAGATTTAGCAAATATGGCAGACAGAAAACTGACCATGGTAGACGGTACGATTCTTACCTAAATTGAATTACTATTCTGATTTTTATGAGTTCTTAGTAAAACACACCTTTACGTTTGCTCTGTTTCTTTCATTAAGAAAACCAATCCTAAAATAGGTCCTAATGCCAGAAGCGTAAATACATAGCTTGTATTTACATATTCTATTAAAACATTTATCAATTGAATACTTACAATGGTTATTGCGAAACCAATGCAATTCACGATTGTAATTGCGGTACCTTTTGAAGATATATCGACATTTTGAGCCACTAAAGTTGAGAATAATGGCGAATCAGCAATAACTACCATACTCCAAAACATTAAAAACAGTATAAAAACTAATTCAGAATTAATTTGAAAAAACAAAGGCGATAACAAACAACACAATAATGACAAAAACAAAGAAGTACCTGCCACAGTTTTAGTTTGAAACTTTAAAGATAAATACCCGGAAATAACACAAGACAAGCTGCCTATTGCAATTATTATAAAACTTACTAAAGGTATATTGAAATTAGTATCTGAATGAATCTCAGCATAGGTCATCAGTAAAACGGGAGTAAATACCCAAAAAGCGTACAACTCCCACATATGTCCAAAATAACCAAATGCTGCCGCTTTGAAACGCTTGCCAGAAAATAACTTATAACATGTTGTGATATCAAATTTATTCAATCTTTGACGATATGGACCGTTTGGAACAAATAACATGATTAATAAGCCACCTAATAATGACAATAATGATGTTACTATTATCATCTTTTCCCAAGATAGAATACCATTAAGACTTCCTTTGAGTAAATGAGGAAAAGCTGTTCCCAAAACTAAAGCACCCACTAAAAAACCAAGTGATTTACCCAAGCCTTTCTTATAATAGTCTGAAGCTATTTTTATGCCTACCGGATAAATACCTGCCAAAAAAAAGCCTGTCATAAACCTAAGCCCCATTAAACTTTCAAAAGTGTGACCTTTATATATAATGAGTACATTACATAATGATGCAATTATGGCACTATAAAAAAACACTTTTGAAGGTGAAAACCGGTCTGTTATGGTAAACAAGGCAAAAATTAAAGTCCCAAAAATGAATCCAAATTGAACTGCAGACGTCAAGTCACCTAAGGCAGAAAACTCTAAATTAAAGGTTTCAATTAAATTTATAATCACGCCATTTCCTGCAAACCATAACGAGGTACAGCAAAATTGAGCAAAAACAATAAGGGGTAAAATAATTACTTTGTGCTTCATATAGCGGAAATAGGCTGCCAATTTAGTTTTAAAAAACTGATTAGTCTTTTTCAGTCCATATAAATTACAAAGTTTTATTAGTTACCAATTAAAATGGGGTAAGTAACACCTAAAATAGTAATAGTTGAACTGGTATAGTTTAATTCAATATCCTTAATTTCACCAATATCTATTTTTAGAATTCCAGATTCAATTCCTCTTGGCAATAAAACAAAATGCAACGGATCAGTAATAGACAAAGCATATTCGAGACCTCGAGAGTTCATTCCATTTTGGGTGCCTTCTAGCAAATACTGGTCATCCCATATGTTTAAGGGCGATTCAGAACCTGCAATCCATGTTCTATAGGATTGTTCTCTGTAAGTAATAGATTCACCAACATCAGTCGTGATCTTACCATCTTCAATAGTAACGCTATATTTTAAATGACTACCGTCAGAATAGCCCAAATTCTTAACCTTATGAGTGCCTTCTACTTTATAAGTCTCATGATAATAGTTTTCAAAAGTTGTAGTGTGTTCACTTCCTTCTTGTCCATACCAATTATTAGAAACAATGGTTACAATACCTTTTCTTGTAATACCATCCTTGCATAAGGTGCCATCCAAAAAATCAACAGTAATCGTTTTTGGGAATGTTGTTAAATCAAAAGGTTCAACCGTTATATGCGGCTCATTTTTAGACTGTGTGCTTTTTTTTGTATTTGTAGATTCCTCAGCATTTAATATGGCATCACCAGTAGTATTCCCTATATCCTGAAAAATTTTATTTATTAAAGCATACTCATTTAACGCTTCAATAGTTTCAGTAGGTTCAGTCACTTGTTTTAAATCGTTTTCCTCGCAACTTATGAAAAGAAGTAGTAAAATTGGGGCTATAATTTTTTTCATAATATTAAAATTTTAAAATCAAATAACGTTTTTAATTAATTTTAAGTACAATAAACTCCTGATTTTTTCTGTTTTTAATGCAAACACATGCATTTGACCGACATTAAATAACCGTTTATCTAATACCTATCCTGATTTCATCTACTATATCTGCGCAAATTCTAAACCGTATTTTAATTAAAAAAACTGTTGCAAAAGCAGCTTAACTTCTAGAACAGTTTCTATAATAACAGCTGTTTATGTTTTACAGTTTAGGTTCCCAACCGTTTTCATAATCACGTTTCCAGAGCATATCAGCTCCTTTATTATTTAAAACTCTTCCATTTTCTGGATTAACATTAAGGCTCTCCTCTAGCTGCTGTGAGATATTACCCAAATGACATAATTGAGTTGAAATAGCAGCATCAGCAATAGGTGCTTTTAAAATATCATCTTTTAAAATGGCATTAATAAAATTTTGCATATGTCCAACCGTTAAATCTCCAAAACCTTCCGTATCTGCCGTATTATTTGATGAACCCGAATTACCTTCAATTTCCTTTTTAATCAATTTACCTTTTAAATCATACAATTCATATTTTGACCTGTTGAGCTTAATACTGCCTTCTGTACCTGTAATTACTGAACCACGTCCGCCTTGAGGGTTATAAGCATTACAACTTTTACCTTCCCAAGTAATCATTTTACCACCTTCAAACTCATAATTGACCATTTGCGTATCATAATATTCCCAATCGTCATTTTTAAAATGAAATCTTCCTCCACTTGATAACACTCTTTTTGGATAATCTACACCTAATGCCCAGCGACAAATATCAATTTCATGAGTTCCATTATTATGAATTTCACCAGTTCCCCATGTTTTAAACCAATGCCAATTATAAGGATGTACATTATCTCTATAATCTTCACGAGGAGCAGGCCCCTGCCATAAGTCCCAGTTTAATGTTTTAGGAGGCGCTATTACGTTTCCTGTTCCTATTGATTTTCTAGCATTTACATAAAATGCTTTACCGGCATAAACATTACCAATAATACCGTCCTTAATTTCCTTCATGGCCAGCAATGAAGTTCTGGAAGACCGTTGCTGGTTCCCCATCTGAACATGTTTACCATATTTTTTTTGAGCAGCAATTAATAATTCTGTCTCGTGCGGATTATGACTACATGGCTTTTCAACATAAACATGTTTCCCTGCTTGCAAAGCCATAATAGACATTGGTGCGTGCCAATGTTCTGGTGTTGCAACAAATACAGCATCAATATCTTTATTTTCTAATAGTTTTCTAAAATCTTGTTCCGTTTCTGGCTTATTCCCTATTTCCTTTTTACAAAATGCCTCAAATTTTTCTAGTCTATCCAAATCTACATCACAGATATGTGTAACTTTTGCACCTTTTGAATATTTCACAGCCTTAGCTAAACCAAAAGCTCTACCCCCTGTTCCGAGTATAGCAATTTTAACCTTACTATTTGCTCCTAAAATATTACCATACATTTTTGAACTGCTTAATAATGTAATTCCCGCTGTTCCTAGGGCCGTGTTTTTAATAAAGTTTCTTCTATCTATCATAACTTAAAAGCTTATAGTTCTTTAATTTTAATGTTTTTAAAATGCACTTCATCACCATGGTCTTGGAGTAAAATGAGTCCGCTCTTAGCTTCTCCAAAATTAGGCCAATCTCTGTACTTACTATAAGCTACTAAAGCTCTCCACATTTGATTTCCTCTAGTATATTCAATGACTTTACATCCATTCAAATAATGCTGCACCAAATTACCATTTACAACAATTCGGGCTCTATTCCAACCGCTTTTATTCACGTATTTTTTGGTGTATAAAGAAGGAATATACTCTTGAGCATTTGCTTTAATTAAATCATATAATGATCCAATTGTACGGTTACCATTTGTTCCTTTTTTAGCATCAGGATGTACTGCATCATCTAGAATTTGAAATTCACAACCAATAGCACTTCCTTTACCTTTATTCAACTCGGTATCCACAAAGTACTTGATTCCACTATTAGCTCCTTTAGTATATTTAAAATCCAGTTCCAGAATAAAATTTTCGTATGGTTTAGTAGTAACAATATCTCCGCCGTGTTCAGATTCTCCTCCACCAGAGGCTTGAACAGTTAAAATACCATCATTCATAACCCATCCCGTTTTAGGGAAATCATCCATTTTAGCACCTCTCCAACCTGTTGTAGATTTACCATCCCAAAGCAACTTCCAACCATTTTCTTTTTCTTCCTCTACAATGGAATTTAAAGCATAATTTAAAACAGGAGCTGTAGTTTCAAATTTATAATCTTCAGGAATTTCTGTTAATTTAATATTTCTCCATTTTATAGTTTTACCCGCTTTCTCTTTACTATTACCTATGCTATGAACCTGAAGCCCAATAAAACCAGTTTCAACCGATTCCTCATAAAGGTTGGTCATATTAATACCATTAACCCAAGTTGCAATGTGATTTCCGGCAGCAATAACCTTAATTTTATTCCATTGTCCGCGTTTGTAAGCTCGTTTTACCTCTGGATTATACTCTAAGGGGTATCTCCATCCTTTTCGTGCTTCATCAAACAAACCGCCAAACCAATTTCTTTCAGAATCATCTGCCTCTACTTGAAGACCATGAACTCTTCCGTTATTATAATCTGAGATACTACGACTTCTAATTTGTACTCCTGAATTTAATCCTGCTCCTAATAATATTTCATAATCTAAAATAAAATTGGTGTACTCTTTTTTTGTCGCCAAAAAAGTATTTGGCGTTCCTGTTTTTGAAGTTCCTACAATAGCATTGTCTTCAATGGTATATTCAGCAGTGCCATTTAATACTTTCCAACCTTTAAAATTTTTGCCATTAAAAAGGTCTTTACTTTTTTGTGCCTGAAGGGTAAAAACTAACATGCAACATGCTAGTACTCCTAAGTAAGTTATTTTCATTTTTTAATTGTCTTTATTAAGTTTTAATTTGAATGGTTAACTCGGTTATTTTAGTAAATACGGTGTTATTCGTATCTCTCAAATATATAAAAGCAAAAACCTCAATAACACTTTTAACTCTTTTTAATGGTTGTTTTAAGGGTTAAAACCAGCTTTTAGACAACCTACTTGTTGGTGCGTTTTATTTTCACTTACTTTACGCTGTAACTCACTTTAAAATGATTTCAACAGCGGAAAAACATCAGGTATTAAAAAGCCTAATAGAAAGCCATACGTTTTTAAAATCTACTACTAGCAAGGTTCTTTTAAAATATATTATTGAATCTTCGATTGAGAATAAAGACCTAAACGCTACCAATATTGCACTTGAACTTTTTGGCTCTAAATATGAATCTGAAAAAAGTGAGGCTACGGTACGGGTGAATATTTACCATTTACGCAATAAATTACAAAAGTATTACGCCGCTGAAGGTATAAATGACCCTATTCATATTGTAATAAAACGCGGGCAGTATAAAGTATCATTTTACAAAAAGGCTAAACCAAAACCTAAATATTCAAAAAAGTCTAAGGTTTTAGCTGGACTATCAACTTTAACCATTTTAGCTTTAGCAGCATACCTAATTTTTAAACTCAGTTATACCCCCCCCATTTGGCATTCCTTTTTTAACAATGACAAAGAAACCACTTTATATCTATATGATATATTTGGTTATTACGGCCCTACATTGTTTAATAAAACAGGATGGCATAGAGATTATGAAATAAACTCTACTGCTGACTTTTATAATGAAATTAAAAAACAGCCTGATTTAATGAAGGATTATTCACCTGGCAGAAATGTTTATGTTAATTTTTTAAGCGCCTATTCTGTTAATGATTTATCAAGATATTTTCAGAAAAGTGATAAGGAATTTAAGATTCATAAATTTCATAATTTAACACTACAACAGCTTAAAGAACAAAACTCCCTTTATATAGGGCCGTTACGTTATGAAAATGCTTTTGTAGAGTTTTTCAACTTAAAATCTAAACGTGTAAAATTAATTAATCAAGTTTCTAGCAATAAAATTGATGATGTTGTGTATTTTGATAACCAAAAGGTTCCTTATAATGAAGAAAGAAATGTTAAATATAAAAACACTAAAAAAAATATTGACACTACATATACATTAATGTCAAACGGACATAGTTATGAGCATGTGTTGGTAGCTAAACTTATTGGCGATAATAACACCTCAAATCTTATGTTCTTCTCTAACCATGGATTTGGAGCCACAGCAGCCGTTGAATATTTTACAAATCAGGATTCAATTATGAGTTTCTATAAAAAGTATCTAAAAAATAGTGAAGAATTTATTGCCTTATTTTATGTAAACGGAAAAGACCGCACTAGCATGAATATTACACAGTTACTATTTGACAACAATGAATAAAAGTGAAATCAAGGAATTCTTAGATTCTAAAGTAGAGGAATACAACAACCAGAAGTTTGTTGAAAGTGACCCTATACAAATCCCACATAGGTTTAATATAAAAGAAGATATAGAAATCGCATCTTTTTTAACAGCCACAATAGCTTGGGGAAATAGGAAAATGATTATTAAAAACGCTGATAAAATGATGCAATTGTTTGATCATGCTCCATTTGATTTTGTTATGAATCATTCTGAATTAGACTTAAGCAATTTGAACGGATTTGTACACCGTACTTTTAATGCTGAAGATTTAAAATATTTTATAAAAGCGCTTAGACATATATACCTACATCATGGTGGCTTGGAATCTATTTTTAATAAGAATGCTTCAGCATCAAGTATGCAACCTGCCATACATGAATTTAAACACACCTTCTTCTCTATAGCTCATCCAAGCAGGACACTTAAACATGTTGGAGACCCCAATAAAGGGTCGGCCGCAAAACGGTTAAATATGATGCTTAGATGGTTAGTAAGGCAGGATAATGCCGGTGTTGACTTTGGCATTTGGACTAAAATACCAACCTCAATTTTATCATGCCCCTTAGATGTTCATTCGGGAAATGTTGCTAGAAAATTAGGACTCTTGAAACGCAAACAAAATGATGCTAAAGCTCTATTTGAACTTGATAGCGCCCTAAGAAAGCTAGACCCAAATGATCCTGTTAAATATGATTTTGCCTTATTTGGTTTAGGCGTATTTGAAGGGTTTTAACTTTGAAATTATATATATTTACAATAAAAAATAAACCTTATGAAACATTATTTATCATGCCTTTTAGTGCTGTCAAGTGTATTGTGTTTAGCACAAAAAAGAGCCATACCAGTTGATACAATGGTTGTTACCAACCATACCACAACGATTAAGAATAAAAGTATCAACTATAAGGCGACTACTGGAACACAACCGGTGTGGAACGAAAAAGGAGAACCTATTGCCGCATTATATTATACCTTTTACGAGAGAACAAATACCAATAACACGAATGAACGGCCTTTGATTATTTCCTTTAATGGAGGTCCTGGTTCAGCTTCGGTATGGATGCATATTGCCTACACAGGACCTAAAGTATTAAATTTGGATTCTGAGGGGTATCCTATTCAACCTTATGGCGTTTCTGACAACCCTAATTCAATACTAGATATAGCAGACATTGTCTATGTTAACCCTGTAAATACAGGTTATTCAAGAATGATTCCAGATAGTAAAGGAGAATTACCTAAGCGAGATACTTTTTTTGGAATTAATGCCGATATTAAATATTTGGCCGAATGGATTAACACGTTTGTATCTAGAAAAGGGAGATGGGAATCACCAAAATATATCATTGGCGAAAGTTATGGCGGTACAAGAGTCATGGGGCTAGCAAACGAATTACAGAATCGACAGTGGATGTATTTAAATGGCGTGATATTAGTATCGCCCGCTGATTATAAGTTATACAATACCAACCAACCTGTGTATTCTGCCCTTAACTTACCCTATTTCACTGCTGCCGCTTGGCATCATAACATGCTTTCTCCCGAATTACAACAAAAAGATTTACTTAATATTTTACCTGAAGCTGAAGATTTCGCCATTAACAATTTGATGCCGGCACTAGCTAAAGGAGGCTTTATTTCTGAAAATGAAAAGGGACAAATTGCAAAAAAAATGGCCTATTATTCAGGTTTAAGTGAACAGTCTATTTTGCAGAATAATTTAGATGTACCTACCCATTTTTATTGGAAGGATTTACTCCGAAACAAAACCGGTCAAACCATTGGGCGACTAGACTCTAGGTATTTGGGCATTGATAAAAGAGAAACCGGTATTTCACCGGATTATAGTCCAGAACTTATGTCTTGGAACCATGCCTTTACCCCTGCCATAAATTATTACCTTAGAGAACACCTTAATTTTAAGACGGATATAAAATACCAAATGTTTGGTGATGTTCACCCTTGGGACAGAAGAAATGACAATACCCGTGAAGGGTTGAGACAGGCTATGGCACAAAACCCTTTTTTAAAAGTACTTATTCAATCTGGTTATTATGATGGTGCAACCACCTATTTTGGAGCGAAATACACCATGTGGCAAATAGACCCAAGTGGCAAAATGAAAGACCGCTTTACCTTTAAAGGCTATAGAAGCGGACACATGATGTATTTGCGAAGTGAAGACTTAATAACCGCTAATGATGATTTGCGTGCGTTTATGAAAAACGCATTGACGAATGGAAAAGCAGCTAAATACCTAAAAAAATAGCCCTAATTTATTTTTGTCCCCTAGACAAAATGGAATACAATAATAGAAGTGCGTTTTAATTTAGAGACTACGGAATATATTATGCACAACAAGTATTAAGTAATAGAATAAAGTATACACACTAAAAGATTCAAAAATGCCTCCCAGACAAAGTGGGAGGCATTTTTGTTTAGAAAATCTGTTTACAATGCGCAACCGCTTCTTAAAATGTTGCCTTTAGTCAAAATGGTTTTCTCTTTATCTGCCTATTTCTAAAGACCAAATCGATACTGTAGACCAGTCATAAAAAACTTTTGATTATCACGATATCCTAATTCCGCTCTATACATCCAGTTATTAGATATCTCAAAATTAAAGCCAATTTGCGTACTCCAATTGTCAATAATTTCCTTTTTAATGCTGTAATTTATTGTGTCGGAGTTTTCTACTCTATCAGCGGCAGAATCAAGCTTATTTTCCCTTGCATATAACTCTGCTAATTTTTCATCTTTTCCTGGCGTTGCATCAGGCAGACTTTCCCAAAATACTATCTGTTCATTATTAATAGTGGAAAAAGCATCAATAGCTCTTAACATGGCTTCATCTAATTCTGGCACCCCGATAGATCCTGTATTATTTTCTTTATTTACAAAATCACGATACATGGCACCAATGTATACCGCTAACTTCATTTTATTCCTAAAAGTCACTCTACGTCCTATTCGAGCAGAACCTACAAAAAAAGTAACCGTTTGCGTCAATAAATCTGATGTGGTCCAAGTCACATTTCCATCCATACTTACAAAATAGTTATCCCATCCATAAACTAGCGTGGTCCCCATTCCAAATGAATTTGTATTAAATGTCACTGCAGGGACGTCTATAGGCTTTTCAAGCGTTGTTATTTCCTTCAAGTTTCCGTTTGGTCCTAAATTATTTTCAACAACCTGGGGTTGAAAAGACACCTTAGTTGTACCTTGATTTTTTGAATAAATACCATAAAAATTTAAAAATGGTAATATCCAAGCATCAGCTCTTAGATTTACGCCATTTGTGGTTGCCACAGTCTCAGTGAAATTAAGTGTTTCAGGATTAATAAGGTCATCCAAATTTTCGCCATCGAAAAAATTCATACTGAATTCTGTTAATTCCAAAGACATTTGATTAAAAACATAATTAATATTGAAACCAAATGGTAATTGTAAATCAATATTTCTGTCGGCTACCTTTTGACCCCAAATTGGTAAAACATATGGCCACTCCTTTGATACCGTAGTTGAATCCTTCTTAGGAAATTGGATACCACTTTGTGCATTTGCTTCAAATAAATTTATCACGAGAAAAACAAGGCATAATACCCCTCCAAATTTGTTTGATCTATTCATAATTTCTGATTAAATTTATTTGTTTCACCCTACTAACCACATATTAAACACTGGTTTTCAACACATTAGTAGAAATCAAGTTGACACTGTAAGCTTTAATTTCAAGACGAAAAAAGGAAGGCCAAAAATTTATATTTATTAACACCTAATTTTAACACAAAATTAGACATTATTTTTATAAAGCACTGCGCTATTCAAGAGAAAATCTTCACGGTATAGCTTTAAATTTCCTGCTTATTATATGCATTAATTCTCCGAATATATCCTGATGCCTTCAGAAAATTAAAATCAAAAAAAAGGATTGATAAACACTAGTTTACCAATCCTTAATCTATATTATATCTAATATTATCCGCGCAACCAAGCTACTCTTATTGATTTTTGTGCTTCTGTCGCCTCTGCTTTTTCTACAATCCCAATGCCTTGGGTATAGTTTGTTGTGGTAGTGGTTTTAATTACAATTTCCTCTCCATTTCTATCCAGCTTAACTTCAACCTCCTGCCCTGCTTTCCAATTGAAAACTTTCTGTAAAATGCTATTTGCATTGGCCATGATCATATCTTCTCCATCAATACTTTTTATAACGTCATTTGGCTGTACACCTTGTTCTTTCCAAAAACTGTTTTCTAAAACCAATTCAGTAAAGAAAATAGTACCTGTTGCTTGGTCACCACTAACAATAGGACCTCCATTCATAACTATATAATTCGTTTCAACTTTGGTCTCTCCAAGCTCAAGCCCAACTTTTTCAAAAAACTCATTATATTTTATCGGAATATCCCCTATTACATGATCGTTAAAAAACGTTCCTAATGAAGGATACGTCATAGCTACAATTTCATCAATTATTTTATCATCTTCAAAAGGTTTGTTTGTGCCGTACTTATTAGTCAATTCTTTCATTAAAGATAAAATACCTCTTTGACCATTACTTTCGTATCGCATTAAAATATCAATACACATACCAATTAACGCACCTTTTTGATATACATTAATATACTGTTCTTTGTAAGGATCTCTTAGTACATTTTCGCTCATGATTGTAAAGCTCATGGCATCATCATACTGTTTAGAATAATTTATTTTTTCCATGATTTTCTTATAGAAATCAGCCGTTTCATCAAGTCCCTGATTTACTTGAAATAAGGTCGCAAAATATTCAGTAACCCCTTCATACATCCATAAATGCTTTGAAAATGTTGGATTATTATAATCGAAATAATGAATATCTTCAGAATGCAGACTTAACGGTGTAACAATATGAAAAAACTCATGAGCGACTACATGGGTCATACTATCATCTAAACTATCTTCGTCCATAGACTCTGCAAAAACAACAACCGTAGATTTATGATGCTCTAAAGCACCAAAACCTTTAGGAGAATCTTCTTTACCTTCAGACAAATACAAAAAGATATCATATCTCGGTGTAACATTAATATCTCCTAAAAATGTTTTTTGAGCCTGCATCATTTTAAATACAGTTTCTTTTAAAGACGCTGCTGAATGCACTTTATTAGGTGAATAAACACTTAAAACAATTTTTATATCCCCTACTTGAAATTCGGCTACATCTAAATCGCCATACATCATTGGGTTATCCGTTATATCAAAATACCTAGGTGCAAAATAACTTGTTGTGATATATTTGCCATCTTCACTGGTTTTAGAACTCACCGTTTGTAATGCTGAAGAACGCACAAAATCTGCCGATGCCGCAATATCTAGCTTATACTGGTTGTTTTTTAAAGAATCAAAATACCCTATAAAACCGTGAAGGTTTAAAACAAAATTATTGGCTTCTATATTGGTACCGCCAGGAGAAAATGGCTCCTCTTTTCCAATACCTCCTTCAACTTCAATATCAAAAGTATCATTAACTAAATAAGTGATTTTATCCAAAGCTTTGGCATTTGAAATTGACCAGGTATTAGTATCTACCTTATTTACGGTCATTTCATTTCCTTGATAATCAAAAGCTTTGAAATCCTCAATATACTTACCAAAATCACTTACTGAATAGGTACCTTGCACAACTCTTGGCATACGGTATGTTACAGTTTCTGAATTAAACCGTCCTGGATTAATAGTAACAGGTGCACGATCTTCATTTATATTCACCAAATCTATAGTGGTTTCAATTGGTAAGTTTACTGCTAAATCTTCACTTGTGTTTTTCGTAGGATTACAACTAAAAATTAATGTAGTAATAAATAATGTGAATAAGACTCTGGTATTCATTAATTTCATTTTTATTTTTTTAAAGCCGCAAAATACTATTATGTTGTCGCTCGTATTCTTAAGGTTTTGTTAAATTCGCATCATGCAAACACCGCTTGTAAGTATATTAATTCCTTTCAAAAACACTGAGCATTACTTAACCGAATGTTTAAATTCAATAATTAATCAAACCTATTTAAATTGGGAGTTGATAATAGTTGATGACGCCTCATCTGATAACAGTTATGATATTGTGTCCGCTTTTGCTAAAGCAGATAAAAGAATTAAACTTTTAAAAAACGTTGGTAGCGGTATTATTAATGCATTACAATTAGCATTCAAACACTCTTCGGGTGAATTAATCACAAGAATGGATAGTGACGATATCATGCGTGCAAATAAAATACAGGTTTTAGTTGATAAGCTCTTGGTTCATGGTAAAAAACATGTTGCGCTTGGCTTAGTTAACTATTTCTCCAAGGATGGTATAAAAGCCGGTTATAAAAGCTATGAGCTGTGGCTAAACGCTTTGACAGAAAAAGGTCTCAACTACACCGAAATTTATAAAGAATGTGTCATTCCTTCGCCCTGCTGGATGATTCATAGAACAGATTTTATTGCCTGTGACGCCTTTGAACCTAGCAGGTATCCTGAAGATTATGATTTGGCCTTTAGATTTTATAAGCAGGGATATAGGTGTATTCCATGTGATGCAGTAATTCATGATTGGAGAGATTATAATACCCGCACATCAAGAACACACGAACATTATGCCGAAAATCATTTTTTAGAATTGAAATTGCATTATTTCTTGGAACTGGATTATCAAACCAATAAAATTTTGGTGGTTTGGGGTGCTGGAAAAAAGGGGAAAAAAGTTGCAAAATTACTTATTGAAAAAAACATCCCTTTTGAATGGATTTGTGATAATCCAAAAAAAATAGGTAAAGATATTTATGGTTCTACATTAAAAGCATTTAACCTTCTTGAAAGTTTTACGGACACACAGAGTATTATAACTGTAGCGAACAAGGAGGATCAAAGTGAAATTTTAGATTATGTAAATGGCTTAAACATGAATCCTATTGAGGATTATGTTTTCTTTTGTTAATCAAAAAAATTATGTAGGTTTGTTTAACCGATATTAGACATGCAGTTTAAACACCCAGAACTTCTTTACGCCCTATTCTTACTGCTAATTCCAATAATTGTTCATTTATTCCATTTAAGAAAATTTCAAAAAGCCGATTTTACTAATGTTGCTTTTTTAAAAGAGGTTACTTTAAAAACAAGAAAGAGTTCTCAAATAAAAAAATGGCTACTTCTCTGCACAAGATTACTCCTTTTAACTGCTTTAGTATTAGCCTTCGCCCAACCATTTATCTCAAAAACAGAAACCTTTAATACCCCTAAAGAAACAGTCATTTATTTAGACAATTCCTTTAGCATGCAGGCTAAAGGTAATCAGGGAGAGCTTTTCAAAAGAGCCATTCAAGATATTATTACCCATGTGCCAAAGGATGAAGTAATCAGTATTTTTACTAACGATAAAACATTTAGAAACACGACAATAGATGGGGTTAAAAATGATTTATTACAACTCAATTATACCTCAAATAAATTGAGTAATAAGGCTGCCATGCTGAAGAGTAAATCATTTTTTTCTAAAAGCCAAGGCTCTCTAAAAAATTTAATATTCGTTTCGGATTTTCAAGACGACGGGTCTGATTTTAATTTTGTTGCTGATTCCAATATTCAAGCCAATTTGGTTAAACTGCAAGTTGTAAACAGGAATAACATTACCCTTGACAGTGCTTTCATTGCGGAGCGTACACCAACATCCATATATTTAAAAGTTACATTAAGAAATAGCGGAACGGAAGTTGAGAACCTACCGATCGCCTTATATAATGATAATAAACTCATTGCAAAAACATCAATAACTGTAGGAGAATCTTCTGAAACTACCTTTTCGCTACCTGTTAATCAAATTATAAATGGTAAAATAACCGTTGATGATAACAGCCTACAATTTGATAACACCCTTTATTTTAATATTAATAAACCTTCAAAGATTAATGTCTTTGCTATTAACAATGCTGAGGATAACTATTTAAAGCGTCTGTATGCTTCAACAGAATTTAACTATACTGGCACACCAGAACAGCAGGTTAACTATAATGACATTGATAGCCAGCAGCTTATTATCTTAAATGAATTAGACAACATTCCAAATTCTTTACTTACTTCATTAAAACAATTTATTACAAAAGGAGGATCTTTAGTTATTATTCCTTCCCAATCAATAAATATCGGATCATACAACCAACTTTTGACTAATTATGGTGGTAGTTTTTTAAATGTTAATGAAACTGAAAAGCGCATTACTACAATTAATTATTCACACCCTTTATATAATTCGGGTGTCTTTGAAAAACAGGTAAAAAACTTCCAATACCCCAAAGTCAGTTCGTATAACAGATTCATAACTAATAACTTTTACAGTGCGCTTAACTTTGAAGATGGTACGCCTTTTTTAAATAGTAATAACAATCTTTATGTATTTACAGCCGCACTAAATCAAAATAATTCTAGTTTTAAAAACTCGCCTTTAATAGTTCCAACATTATATAATATTGCCAAAAATAGTTTTAAAAACCCCGAAATTTATTACACCATTGGTGAAGAAAACGCCTTTGATGTGGACACAAAAATGAAACTAGATGACGTATTGTCTTTAGAAAAAAATGGCATCAATATTATTCCCAGGCAACAATACTTTAATTCAAAGGTAACCATAAGCACCTCTGAAACACCTTCAACTTCAGGCACATATTCCATTACGAATAAAAACGAACATTTAAAGAATGTTAGTTTTAATTACTCCAGAGATCAAAGTGTGTTAGCATATAGAGACCTGTCTGCATTTGAAAACGCCTCTATAAGCCAATCTATTCAAGATGTTTTTAACAGTATAAAAAGTGATACAAAAGTTGACGCCCTATGGAAATGGTTTGTTATTTTTGCATTAGCATTATTGATTATTGAAATGGGTATCTTAAAATTCTTTAAATGAACATACTTATAAAATCTGCTACAATAATAGATCCTAAAAGCGAATTCCATAATTCCACTAAAGATGTATTAATTAAAAATGGGGTGATTACTGAGATTGCAGATGGAATAAAAAACACCTTAAATTTTAAAGAAATCAAGTTAGATAACCTCCATATTTCTCAAGGCTGGTTTGACAGCAGTGTTAGTTTTGGAGAACCAGGTTATGAAGATCGTGAAACAATATTAAACGGACTTAAAACAGCAGCATATTCTGGCTTCACAGCTGTTGCACTAAATGCGAATAGTGATCCCATCATAGATTCTAATGCCGACATCACATTTGTTAATTCTAAATCAAATAATAACGCCGTTTCTTTATTACCTATAGGTGCCTTAACTGTTGACAGCAAGGGTGAATATTTAGCTGAACTGTATGATATGCGTACGGCTGGTGCTGTCGCTTTTTATGATTACAAAAAGCCCATTTCTAACCCCAATCTTATGAAAATTGCTTTGCAATATGCCAGTAATTTTAATGGTCTAGTTTGCTCTTTTCCACAAGAGAATAAAATTGTGGGTAATGGTGTTATGAATGAAAACATAACAAGTACAAGACTTGGATTAAAAGGCATTCCTGCTTTAGCTGAAGAATTACAAATTTCTCGAGATTTGTTTTTATTAGAATACACTGGTGGAAAATTACACATCCCTACCATTTCTACAGCGAAATCTGTGGCCTTAATCAAAGCTGCAAAACAAAAGAAACTTGATATTACCTGTAGCGTCGCGCTGCACAATATATTCTATACAGACGAGGTATTAACTGAATTCGATACCTCTTATAAGGTACTACCGCCTTTACGGACTAAAACTGACGTGGAGGCTCTTATTGATGGGCTAAAAGATGGGACTATAGATATGGTGACAACAGATCATAACCCAATTAATATTGAAGGCAAGAAAATAGAGTTTGATCATGCCGATTATGGCACCATAGGATTAGAAAGTGCCTTTGGCATTTTACAAAATATATTTACTACAAAAAAAACAATTGATATTCTAACCAAAGGTAAAGTTAGGTTTGGCACTGAACAAACACCCATTAATATAGGAAACAAAGCAAATATTACCCTATTTAATCCAGACACAAAATATGTGTTTTCAAAAAAACACATCATTTCTAAATCAAAAAATGCCATTTTTGAAAACGAAACCTTGAAAGGTCATGTTTATGGTATTATTTCAAACAATAAGACCGTTCTAAATTCATAAATTTATGACTGAACAAGACATTAAAAAAGGCCGAAAAAATGCAATAATAAGTTACATTACCATTTTTGGGACTATTATTGCTTATTACCTTAATAATGACAATAAAAGTGATTTTGCTAGTTTTCATATTCGACAGGCTTTAGGTCTATGGCTTACTTTTTTTGCATTGGGTTATATTATTGGAAGTTTTAATAGTTGGTTAATCACATCGAGTTTTTATTTATTTTTTGCCGTGCTATTTATTTATGGATTCTCAAATGCACTGGGAAAAAAAGCGCAAGAAGTACCACTTGTAGGCGCATTATATCAAAAACTATTTGCTAATCTTGGAAATTAAATGGTAAATACCTCGCTTTCTTTACAACACATTATTCGTGAATCAAATTTATCGAAAAACGCACCATTACTTATCATGATGCATGGCTATGGCAGTGATGAGAATGACTTATTTTCTTTTGCCTCAGAGTTACCAAAAGAGCTTTTCATTATTTCTGTAAGGGCTCCGTACCCAATGCAGCCTTATGGCAATGCATGGTATGCTATAAATTTTGATGCTGAACGTGGTAAATGGAATGATAATGTAGAAGCCATACAATCAAGAGATTTAATATCTAAATTTATTGACGAGGCCATTGCAACGTATCCTGTAGACGCCGATAATGTTTCTTTATTAGGTTTTAGCCAAGGCAGTATTTTAAGCTATGCTATAGCATTAACCTATCCTGATAAAATAAGAAACGTAGTAGCCTTAAGTGGTTATATTGTTCGTGATATTTTTCCTGATGATATAGTAAGTAGAGATTATTCAAATCTAGATTTTTATTGCTCTCATGGAAGTGTAGATCAGGTTATACCTGTGGATTGGGCCAGACAAACCCCAACATTTTTAAATAGTCTGAACATCAAAAACCAATACTCTGAATTTCCAGTTGGACATGGTGTAGCGCCACAAAATTTTTATGAATTTAATACGTGGCTAAGTACCCGAATTTCGTAAGAACAGATAAAGCTTAATTCGTATAACATAAAAACTCAAAGTATTTATTTGATAAAACACCTTTGTCAAAATGCTACTAACATGATAGTATGATTTGTGATTGTAGCTATAAGGCCTTAAAGTTATAGTACAAATTCTATAGAAAAGAAAAACCAGCATCAGCTGGCTTTTTTATTTTATGGTATAAGTATAAAGTAAATAATCTAATTATTAATTACCAATCTGAAACCTTCACCATGAATGTTTAAGATTTCAACTTTCTCATCGAGTTTCAAATATTTACGCAATTTAGCAATGTACACATCCATACTTCGAGATGTGAAATAATTATCATCTCGCCATATTTTTGTTAAAGCGAGTTCTCTAGGCATTAAATCATTTTCATGCAATGCTAACAAACGTAAAAGTTCATTTTCTTTTGGTGAGAGTTTTACAGGTTCTCCTCCGTCAAATTTCAAAAATCTAAGCTTTGAATTTAAATCAAAACGTCCAATTTTAAACTCAAACTGTTTACTATCAGAAATCGTTTCAGTAGCCTTACGCTGAATAATTGCTTTAATTTTCATTAACAATACTTCACTATCAAATGGCTTATTCAAGTAGTCATCTGCACCAACTTTATATCCTTTTAAAACATCTTCTTTCATTGTTTTAGCAGTTAAAAACACAATAGGTACATCTGTGTTTTTCTCCCGTATTTCTTTAGCCAATGTAAAACCATCTTTATAAGGCATCATAACATCAAGAATACATAAATCAAAATCATCTTTCTTGAATTTCTCAAAACCTTCCATGCCATTTTTAGCATGCGTAACTTCATAATCGTTCATCATTAAATAATCCTTTAAAACAGTACCGAAATTAGGGTCATCTTCTACTAATAATATTCTTTTTTTGTATTCTTCCATAATTATGATATTAATGGTAGCTTAATTATAAATGTGCTTCCCTTGTCTTTTTCTGATTCTACTGATACATGACCTTGGTGATCTTCTACAATACGTTTAACGTAAGCTAAACCTAAACCATGCCCTTTTACATTATGTATATTCCCAGTGTGTTCTCTATAAAATTTTTCAAAAACCTTTTTGGCTGCGCCTTTACTCATACCGCTCCCATGATCTTTTACTTTTAATATAATATTAGTTCCAACATTTTCTGTTGACACTTCGATCTCAGGGGCATCTGGAGAATATTTTATCGCATTATCCAGTATGTTCACAACCACATTAGTAAAATGTGTTTCATTAGCTAGAACTGACGATTTTGCAGCATTAAGATTGGTTTTACAATACCCTTGTCTATCTTCAACTATCAACTGCACATGTGTGAGTGCATCTAATACCAATTCATGTAAATCAACTCGGTCCTTACTAATATTAAGTTCATTTTTTTCTAATTTAGAAATTCTTAATACGTTTTCAACCTGTGCATGCATGCGTTTGTTCTCTTCCTTAATCATAGTAAGATAACGAATTACTTTTTCACTATCACCAATAACCTTAGGATTTTTTATTGCATCTAAAGCTAAATTTATAGTCGCTATAGGCGTCTTAAACTCATGTGTCATGTTATTGATGAAATCAGTTTTGATCTGTGAAATCTTCCGTTGTTTTACCAATTGAAATAATGCGCTTCCGTACGCTATTATTATAATAGAAGTAAATAGCACAGACAACATTATCATACCAATAATTCCCGAAAGAATAAACTGCCTATCATCAGGGAAATTAACTAAAAGCCTATACGAACTCCTATTATCTTCATCGTAAAATATTGGTACACTAAAGGTAGATTTTATGTTATTTTCAAAGTTATCACTATGCACCTTAGTCGCTAAACCATTTCCATAAATAGCATATTCAAAACCAATGCTAATACCATACTTTTCCAATTTCTCAGATAACAACTCACTAATTTCTTCTTCTGAGACTCTTTTGTGAATTGGTGTTCTTTTAGAAATCATTCTAAAGCTTTTCTCCCAATTCAATTTTTGAGCTTCATCAATAGTTCCCGTTCTTATGATTTCAGAAATTGGACTTTTCAAATCTTTTTCTGTAACCCCTACATCACTATAAATTTCGGTACTAGACTCACCAATAATATTTGTAATATCTAGACTATCTAAACCAATGTCAAAGAGCGAAGAAGACAACTTATAGTCTTCTTGTAATACATTACTTTTATAAATTAATGTTTCTTTTGTACTATTGTTTTTTCTATAAATTAACAACTGAGAAACAGTCTCTTCATCTGCTTTCTTCTCCTTATCTAAATTTGAATACTCGGCAAAATACTTTTCAAATTCATTCTCCTGAATGGTGTTTGAAACATTATTTAATACCGTAAGAACATTGAATTTAAAGCGTTCCTTTTCATTCTTAACGGCATCATTTATATAATAAGCCTGAATAGAAATAATACCAATAAGTGATAAACTCATTAACAGTATTAATAGGACGAAAATTCTTTTGCTCATCATTCAAAATTAACATTTTAACATTTAGGAGCGCAGCCTTTTAACCTTACATTAACAAAAATGTTAAATTTTAAGATTTTCAATTATTTTGTTGTGAATTTTAAGAACTTGTTCCTGAGTTTTGTCAAGAGACACATTGTGAATTACAAAATGAGAGTGCCTTACTTTTTTTTCATCAGACCATTGATTTTTCATAATGGCTTCTATCTTTTCTTTAGAAGTATTATCGCGTTTTAAAACACGTTCAATTCTTACAGCTTTTGGAGCCGTTACCGTGATAGCATAATCACAGCTATGTTCACCTCCATTTTCAAATAAAATCGCAACTTCCTTAATCAAATAAGGTGCATCTTGATGCTTTACCCATTCCTCAAAATGTTTTGCCACTTCAGGGTGAATAATGGCATTCATTTTACTAAGGAAGGTCTTATCATTAAATATAAGATTTGCTATATACGGCTTATTAAGATGACCTTCTAAGTAGGCCTCTGTTCCAAATAAGCCTATTAGTTGTTGCTGTATAACTTTTGATGAGGCCATTAATTTTTTCGCTTCCTCATCAGCTATATAAACGGGTACGCCTAATTTTTCAAATTGTTTTAAAACCGTAGTTTTACCACTACCAATACCCCCTGTAAGTCCGACAATAATCATTTTGTTGTTATAAACTCTATACGTTGATAATCAATTTTTGTGTTTTGAGCGACTTCTGGAAAGAGCACCAATTCAGGCTTTAATACAGTCTGGCTTTCATTCACTTTTTGAAAATCACAAATTACTTTAAAATCTTTTTTCGAAATCATCTTAAAGTCACTTAAACTTACATAGTACGAAACGGTAACTTCTTTAGGGAAGTATTTTACCTGCAACCCCTTAGGCACATTTATTAATTCTACCGGTATTTTAAAAGCGCCTTCCGTGAACTTTTCAACCTTAGCACTCAATGTGACGTGTTCTACCGTAATTTTTAAATCGCTTTCATTATTAGGTAATTTCAACGTTACACTTTGTTTAATATCACCCCTTATATTACTAAGTTTTAAAGTATCTGTTTCCAAAAACTCATATTCTGACACTAAAATTTCTGGCCCCACAATTACCACTGAATCTGGCTCTGCAATCACCTCAGACGCCCTATCATACCCAATACGATATTGAATATCTGTATTTATTTTTATTGGTACCTTTTTAACCAAATTGACATCATATCTAAATACCAGTCGTTCTGGCTCTAAATTAAGTACTTCTATATTTTTGTCAAATTGCGTATTATTTAAATAAGCCTTCGATTTGTTATATATAAAAACACTTCCTTCTTTAGAAACATCTTTACTGAAATCAATAGCTATTTTGGGTTTAGACATGGCGTAACGCAACCAATTAAATCCAAATGTTTTTAAAGTAATATTTAAGTTTATGGAATCGTTTAAAATCACATATTCTTTCGGTACATTATACTTTTCAATTTCAAAAGAAATGGTTTTAGTATATTCTTTAGACAGCTTAGTGAAAATCAAAATCACAAAAGACGATAACAAAAACAACAAGAATACGTTTATTCTCTTATTCTTTATGGAAGCCATTATGTGAGTTCTTATACTTTTTATCATGTCTGTTTAAAAAACAATTTTGGAAAATGAATTTCTGGATCTTTTTTCAAAGTAGATACGGCTAGTGTCGATTTCAAAAAACCATAGCCATAGCCAAAGAATTGAATTAAGATAGCTGGGATAGCTAAAAAAGAAACTATCAAACTTTTTGTTTCTATTAAAGCCATTACAAAAGCCATAACAAAATATAGCATATAAAGTATTAGTGGCCATGTAAAATCAAAAACAAATAGTACTAGACAGGCAATTAAACCCAAAATAAAAAGTGTAGGAAACCAATATGTAAGCTTTTTTGTTGAAGGGTGCCAGAAATTTAAAATGGGGCGAACCAAACCAAATTTATGGACTTGTTTATAAAACGTTCGCCATGAAATACGACGTTTATGATAAACATAAGCTTCTACAATTAATTTTGTTTTAAACCCTAAATCCCATAGTCTAATTGATAAATCAGGGTCTTCACCAGGGTGAATTCTACCAAAACCGTTGGTTGCCTCAAAAGCCTTTTTTGATAAGCCCATATTAAAACTTCTGGGTTGAAATTTATCTAAACTATTCTTTCTTCCTCGAATACCGCCCGTAGTAATCATGGACGTCATTGAAAAATTAATAGCCTTTTGCAAATTTGTAAACGACTCATGAGCGGCATCAGGACCACCATAACAATCAACAAATTCGCGCTTTAAATCATCTTCAACGACTTGTAAATAGTCTTTCGGAAGAATACAATCTGAGTCTAAAATAATAAAATAATTGCCTTTAGCCCGTTGCATACCATAATTCCTAGAATCTCCCGGCCCCGAATTAGCCTTTATAAAATATGATATATTTAACCTGTTCTGGAAAGATTCAACTATCGTTTTTGAAGGTTTAGTCGATCCATCTTCAACAATTACAATTTCATAAGCCATAGTCGCCTCAAGAGCTTCAAAACTCTGCAAGAGTTCTTGAATTTCCTCAGGCCGATTATAAACTGGAATTATAAATGAGAATTGTAACTGCATAACACAAATGTAACAAAAAAGCCACCGTTATACAGGTGGCTTTTACTCAATATTATTTTTGTTTGTTATTCCTCTTCTCCCATAAAAGTGGACATCACAGCATCACTAACCCCCATATTACTAAATCCACCGTCGTTATATAGATTTTGTAAAGTCACGCGTTTTGTTAAATCGCTAAATAGAGAAACAGTATAGTTAGCACAATCTAAAGCACTTGCATTACCAAGTGGTGACATCTTATCTGCATATGCTATGAAACCGTCAAATCCTTTTACTCCACTACCTGCTGTTGTTGGCGTTGGTGATTGTGAAATAGTATTAACTCTTACTTTTTTATCTCTTCCGAAGAAATAACCAAAACTACGTGCTATACTTTCTAAATACGCCTTATTATCAGCCATATCATTATAATCAGGAAAAACACGTTGTGCGGCCATATAGCTCAATGCAACGATACTCCCCCATTCATTCATAGCATCAGCTTTATATAACGTTTGCATAACCTTATGAAAAGACATAGCCGAAACATCAGTTCCCTTTTGTGTCCAATCATAGTTTTGATTCGTATAATGTTTTCCTTTTCTAACATTAATAGACATCCCAATAGAGTGTAAAACAAAATCAATTTTACCTCCTAGAATCTCCATAGATTGATCTACCAAGTTTTGTAAATCTTCTAAAGAAGTAGCATCAGCAGGAATGATTTGAGAACCTGTTTTTTCAGCTAGCTCATTTATTTGACCCATTCGCATGGCCACTGGTGCATTAGTTAAAACAAAAGTTCCACCTTCTTCATGAACACGCTCAGCCGTTTTCCAAGCAATTGAATTTGAATCTAGCGCCCCAAAAATAATTCCCTTCTTTCCTTTTAATAAGTTATACATATATTTTGATTTTGTAAGTTTATTGGTTTATTCAGCCCACAAATATACTAATTAATTGAGTAATTCTTTGGCATGAGCAATAGCTGATGTTGACATTTCTTTACCCCCAAGCATTTGAGCAATTTCCACAATACGTTCGTCATAATTTAAGGGTATTAAATTGGTTTGAGTAATGTCATTGACATCCTCCTTATAGACTTTAAAATGAGCATGTCCTTTCGCTGCAATTTGAGGTAAATGTGTAATGGAAAACACCTGCATGCTTTTACTCATTTGTAACATAATATCGCCCATTTTATTCGAAATCTCTCCCGAAACTCCCGTATCTATTTCGTCAAACATTATGGTAGGCAACTGGATATATGATCCTAAAATAGACTTTATAGCCAACATAATTCTTGACAATTCACCTCCCGAAGCCGCTTTTTTCAATTCATTAAAATGGCCTCCTCTATTGGCTGAAAACATAAACGATAGCTCATCTTTACCATTAGAATAAAAAGTATCACCTCTCAGAACCCCAATTTTAAATTGCGCGTTAGGCATTCCTAAATCCATCAAAATAGCCTCAAGTTGGGCAATTAATTTAGGAATAACTTCCACACGTTTTTTATGAATACGTTTAGAAATACTGTCAAGAGATTTTTCCTTAGCACTTATACTATCCTGTTTTTGTTGAATGTTACTATCTAAATTAGCAGTAACAGTAACCTTCTCTTCCAACCGATTTTTTATAGTAATTAACTCTGCGACATTTTCTGCAATATGTTTTTGCATCAAATTATGCAATAATTTTAGTCTGGAATCCACAAATTCAAGTCGATTAGGGTCTGCATCCAAGTTTTCTTGTAGACCTTGGACTTCACTGTGAAAATCATCCATTTCAATTAAGCTGCTTTCTGCACGTTCAAACAAATCTTGATATGCAGATGAAAAACCAGATAATTTCTGAAAAACCTGTTTTAAGGCAGTCAAAGAAGTCACCACTCCAAGGTGCTCATCACTTAAAAGATGATATGCTTCAGCTAAATTTTCTTGAATACTTTCAACATTATTTAAAGTTTCATATTCAGCTTCTAGGCTTTCTACCTCGTCTTCAATTAAATTGGCTTCAACCAATTCATTTAACAAAAAAGTATTGTAATCCTGTTCTTTAAGTGCTTCTGCTTGTAGGTTTAAAAGTTCCTTTAATTCCTTTTGAAGTCTTTTAAATGATTTTAATTCAGCTTTATACTTTTTTAAGTTATCCGTATTGTGAGCCAACGCATCAATGACATGAAACTGAAAGTCATTACTTGTCAATTGGACTGTTTGGTGCTGTGAATGAATATCTATTAATCGTTCACCTAATACCTGTAAACTAGATAGATTGACTGGAGAATCATTTACAAATGCTCTGGACTTACCTGAAGGTAATATTTCCCTTCGGATGATAGTCTGTACTTCATAATCAAAATCTTCAGATTCAAAAAGATCTTTTAAATTGTAATTAGAAATATTGAAGACCGCTTCAATAATACATTTTTTAGAGGCATCCCTTAAACTTCCGAGATCAGCCCGCTTTCCTAAAATCAATGATAAACCTCCTAATAAAATAGATTTACCAGCTCCCGTTTCTCCTGTAATTATGGATAATCCATCATTAAAATCAACATGAAGGCTATCTATTAAAGCGTAATTTTTAATTGATAATGAAGTCAGCAAAGCTTATTATAATGTTTTAAATTATGAGTAATTAAATATAAGAAAATGTAGGTATGGAATAAAGACTTTAGAACTTAATATTTTGCCATTTGCTGCTGTACATAGGTGCTACTTTTTGCAAAATTTCTTTAACTTCGGCAATATTAACATTTGGTCCTTCACTAAATATTTGTTCAATTTCGTCTGATTTGGCATCAAAAAATGTTCGTAATAAGAAAGAATTGGGTCTACGCCTATTCATAATTTCAAACTTTTTTAATGACGATGCTATCGCATCTTTCCCGGTTTTCACATTTTCGCTCATTCTATCTAGGCCCATTCTATGGTAATCATACAGCACTTCTCTATATTCCTTAAAAGTAGGTGATAAAATATTATCTATTAACGCAAACCTGCTCTGCAGACCATCTTCTAATTTCCACCCTTTAAAATTTCCTTGCTGTGAGTAATTTGTAATTACTTGGGCTTGTTTAAAATAATCATCTCCTCCTTTTGGCGAAAAACTATCAGCATCTATAGCCAAGACCATATAAACATGAAATGCTAAAACAGAAATTAAGTTTGACTCAAATTGTGTTGGGTTGTATATCAGGTTTTGAAATTCTAAATACGTAAATGTAAAATCCTTGTCGTTAAAGTTATAGGTTGGGGTACTAAATGAAGATCCATAAATAGGCCTAGAAGATTGTATTTGCAAGGTTGCTCTAAACGTCTCGCCAGAATAGGCACTTACGTTAATAACCATACTGCAGTTAATGCGCTCTTGTGACTTATAGGTTTTATCTGTCCATTTGGTGTTATTAATAAACTCAGTAACTTGTTTTTCTAAAGTCTTGAATATTGGGAAATTCTCATTTCCTGTTTGTCTAGCATCTACTACAACATTGCAGTTTAACTCCTGTGAAACACCTTTAAAACAAAAACAAACTAGTAGTAAAAGAAAAATATTACGCATCAATATGTGATCTAATTTTATTTAATAAATCAATAGCAACCTCAGCTTTTGATTTTAATTTAAACGTCGTTATTACCTCATTGTCATCAATAAGAGTCACCTTATTAGTGTCACTCTTAAAACCTGCCCCTTTATCATTTAACGAATTTAAAACAATTAAATTTAAATTCTTTCTTTTTAATTTCTCTTTGGCATTTTCTATTTCGTTATTGGTTTCTAAAGCAAAGCCCACTAAATATTGTGTCTTTTTTATTTCACCTAAAGATGCCAAAATGTCTTTAGTCTTTTCTAACTCTAAAGTTAACGTTGAAGATTTCTTTTTTATTTTCTGATTTGCCACTTCTTTTGGTCTAAAATCTGCAACAGCGGCCGAAAGTATGGCGACATTAACAGATTCAAAGTGGTTATGCACAGCATCATACATATCTTTTGCACTGGTAACAGGAATTACCTTAACAAGTGCATGCGATACTTGTTCATGTGTTGGTCCGGAAACCAAAATCACCTCCGCACCTAATTGAGCCGCTGCTTTTGCAATCTCAAACCCCATTTTACCACTGGAGTGATTACCAATAAAACGTACAGGGTCTATAGCTTCATATGTAGGCCCTGCAGTAATTAATATTTTCTGACCTCTTAATGGTAGTTTTGATATGACATCACCCTCAATAAAAGCAACAATATCCTCTGGCTCAGACATTCTTCCCTCACCTATAAGCCCACTTGCCAGTTCCCCACTTGTGGCAGGAATCATTATATTTCCAAATGATTTTAACTTAGCAAAAGACTCCAAAGTAGTATTATGCTTATACATGTCTAAATCCATTGCTGGTGCAAAATACACAGGACATTTAGCAGAAAGATAGGTAGCCAATAATAAATTGTCACAAACGCCATTTGCCATTTTGGCCAAAGTATTTGCCGTTGCTGGCGCTATAAGCAAGAGGTCAGCCCAAAGGCCAAGGTCTACATGATTGTTCCAAACATCATTTTCATTCTCTTCACTAGTAAAGGATGAATAAACAGGATGCTTGGACAGTGTAGATAAAGTTAATGGTGTAATAAAATCTTTTGCTGCTGGCGTCATTATTACTTTTACGCTAGCCCCAGACTTAACCAATAACCGTACTAAAGAAGCAGTTTTATAAGCGGCAATACCACCAGTGATGCCTAATAGTACGTTTTTGCCGCTTAGTATACTCATAAGAAATTATGCCTGAGAATCTTCCTCAGTATTTCTGAAATAAATTTTATCAGTTAACCATTCTTGAACAGCTAATGCATGAGGTTTTGGTAATTTTTCGTAAAATTTTGAAACCTCAATTTGCTCTTTATTTTCAAAGATTTCTTCAAGACTATCATTGTAAGTTGCAAACTCTTCTAACTTATCAATAAGTTCTTTCTTAATCTCTGTGTTAATTTGTTCAGCACGTCTTGAGATGATTGAAATTGACTCATAGATGTTTTCTGTTGGCTCATCTATTTGATTTCTATCATACGTTACCGTATTAACTGGAGCATTGGTCTTTTTTAAATCCATTATTATAAAATTAATTAACTTTTTGCGCTATAAGCTTTCAATTCTTCTTCTATAACCATGGCCATCTCATCCACATCACTGATGTATTCTGAGTTCGCATAGGTGCTTTTAAAAGTATTATTATAATCTTTTGCTATTTCTAAACGTTCTTTACGCTTTCGTTCTATACTGTTAACCGCCAACCTGTAAGCTGAATCTAATCTATAAAACAAAGCATCTTCTCTTAATGTTGAGCCAGGATATTCAAAAACAAAGTTTTCAAATGACCGAATAGCAGCCTCATAATCTGAAATAGTATTATATTGTTTTGCTATTTCAAAGGCCTTTTTCTCTAATTTAAAAACTAACTCCTTCATCATTGTATTGGCTTCAGCCAAATAACTAGAATTAGGGTATATATTTATAAATTCTTGAAGTTTTTCAATAGCTTCCTTGGTTTCTTTTTGTGATTTACTGTATACTGGTGACAGCATATAGTAACTCTTCACAGCTAAAAAAGAGGCTTCTTCTACCTTTTCACTTTTTGGGTAACTTGTAGCAAAACGCTCAAACTGATACCCTGCTACATAATAATCCTGTATTTTATAAAAAGAATAAGAATACAAATACATTAGTTTTTCTGCTTGAGGCTTACCTCTATAATTTGGTACTATTTGAGCAAATAGTTTATTCGCCTTTTCATATTTCCCCTCGTTATACAGCTGTTCTCCTAACTTAAACTTGGCGCCAATATCTGGTGCTTTCAAAACCTTTTGATACTCATTACACCCCATCACAGAAAGAGCAACTAATAATATGTAAAAAAATTTCTTCATAGTTTTTTAAACAGGATGCAAAATTAAGTTAATTATATCGATAATAAAAATAATATTTAAGACGAAAATAATTCTTGAAATACAGTAATAGCAAGGTTTAAGTAATATTTAACTTTTAGAGGATTCAATACGATCAAATAGCTTGTGATCAAGTATCATCTCTCCGTTTTCATTATAATAATACGCTTTAATAAATTTGTAATGCAATCTAATATCAGCTAGCAAATAGGAATACATTTGGTGCACAACTTGATTAAATGATTCATCATAATAGCTCACCATGATTAATATTTCACCTTGTTGTTCTATTAAATCGTTTTCAGCTATTCCAAATAAAGGACTGTCTTTATTAATATCATGAACTACTGTCCATGTGGTGGGTAAAAACTTTATGGTTTCCCGTTCTAACTTTAAATCATAAAATTCATTATTATACTCGCCCCTTTTATTCTTTTTTGAAAGCGATAATGTTACAGAAACCTTTGGATCTATCATGGTGCTTTTTCTGTTATTCTCTATCCTAAACATAACAGCTTTATGATCTCCAAAATCCCTGAAAACTAAATCTTCACTAAAACGTATTGCCGCCCTTGGCTTTGAAAACCGACCATAAAGCAAACCTGTAGTAAACGCAAAGAACATCAAACCTACAAAAGCTTCTAATGAAGACACCAGAGAACTAGCTAAACCATTTGGAGAAAGCGCCCCATAGCCAAGCGTTGTAAATGTTTGGGATGAAAAGAAAAAAGCGTTTAAAAAATCATCTACTAAATTGCCTGTTGCACTAATAATCTCTTCTATACCAATACATAGATAAACTACTGCAAAACATACGTTAGCCAAAATATAAGAACATAGAGCCAGAGCAAAAAACTGCCACCATGATACACCGATAAGAAAATGATAAGCCTCTGAGAACCTTCTAGCTTTGTTAAGATGTATAACGTTAAAAGATCCATCTTTGTTAATCATTCGTTTGGCAAATTGCGCCGACGAATTCCCTAAACCTGGATCCTTTATTTTTTTTCCCAATCTAAAATGCGCTTACAAAACTATTTATTTTGGATTTCAACTCATTAGAAGCAGGAACTAAAGGTAGTTTCACCTTGGCACTGCATAATTTTAAAGCCTCAAAAACAGCCTTAATACCGGCAGGGTTATTTTCCTCAAAAATATAGCCAATCACATCCATTAGTTTATAGTGTAGCTCATAAGCTGCTTTAGCCTCTCCTTTTAACCCTAACCTAATCATATCTGAAAATTCTTTAGGAAAAGCTTGACCAATAACAGAAATAACACCTGCACCTCCTGCTAAAGTAACTCCCAAAGCCAAATCATCATCACCCGAAATCACTAAAAAACCTTCTGGTTTATTTTTAATCAATTCGTAGTATTGAGCCATATTATTTCCAGCCTCCTTAACACCTATAATATTGTCGAAATCATTGGCCAATCGCAATGTGGTTTCAACATCAACGTTTTTTGAAGTTCTCCCAGGAACATTATACAAAATAATGTCTATGGGTGAGGCTTCTGAAATTGCTTTAAAATGCTGATAAACCCCTTCTTGAGTTGGTTTACTGTAATATGGTGATACAGATAAAATAGCATCTATCTGACTTAAATCTGTTGACTCAATTTCTTCAATTATTAAAGCCGTATTATTTCCGCCAATTCCTAACACTAAAGGTACCCTACCGTCACTGGCTCTAGAAATAGTTTCTATAACATCCTTCTTTTCTTGTTTGGTTAACGTAACACTTTCTGCCGTAGTTCCGCAAATAACAAGATAATCTGTTCCATTATCAATATTATAGTTTACAATATCGGTAAGAGCGTTGTGGTCTATACTTAAATCTGAATTAAATGGTGTTACCAGCGCTACTCCGGTACCTAAAAATTTACTCATTACTACTTTATTTTTTTTAATATTTTTAAATACTTAAAAACTTCCTCTTTAAATAAATGAAACTCGTTTAAACTCGTTTTAACTATTAAATCATTCACACGCTCATCAGACTGCATAATTCCTATTTTAAATTTTGCCTTTGAACGTGCCGTTATTATTTTTAATTCTAAAAGTTCCCGTTCATAAAAACTAATGAGCACATCAAACTTTGTGTCTAAAAAAGTTTCTAACCCACTGTTTTTTATAGCCCCATTCCATCCGAAATCATTTGCATTATAACACTCCTCCCAATTGCTAATAATTTCTTTTTTACTTTCAGAAAAAGCTATGATTTTGACTCTGTTTTCTTTAACTTGAATGTACTCAGCTAATTTGTAAAACAATTCTGCCTTATCTACCTCATCTACATTAAAGACAACACCTAAACTAATAACCGCATCATCACTTATATTCACATGACGCTCTGACAACAATTTGTTTAAGTACTTTTCATTTGATTTTTCCTTAAAACCCTTTAAAATCATTTAACTTTAAACTTTGCGCAAAGGTAACAAAAGTACATTCATTTTTTTTGTTTTGCACAGGAGGTTTACACTTTTATAAATTTTGTTATATTTTTTGTTTTCCTGAATCTACAAGCGCGCATTTACAAAGCCTAATTGGGCACTGATAAATCAAAAATTTAAGAATATTTTAAACCTGTAAAGGAGATATTCAAAATGAATATATGAGATATAAACTTTTTTAACTACAACTAAGAATAGTAAGAGTTATGCGTCAAAATTTCATTTATTAATAAATGAAACACGCTCATTAATGGAAGCATTTAATTGTCAAATAATAAGAGCTTTGATATTTTATTTAAACCAAAATATTATCTCCGGAAAAGCTTTCTTGCATTTCTGGTTCTTGGCTTACTTTACAATTATTTTCCTCAATAATAAACTTAAAAACAAAATACAATCCTAATAAATAAATCACCCTATTAATGACCAAGAACCCTAAATTGTTCACAAAGGATAAATTCAAATAATCAAGGGCGTTAGAAAACCCAAAACATACCGTTGCAATAAGAAATAAAATAGACTGCTTACTTTGAACATGTAAATAAACACCATATGATATGAAAACCAAAATCACGACTACCATGCTTTTAGCACTAAAAAACATCGCTTCAGCTTGTTCTAAAAACGGCATGCCAACAAGATCATAGAGCACCTTAAAAAAGAATAAAGCGACGCCAAACATCATTAGTAAATAAACCTTTATTAAACCGTCGAATTGCGTGAATTTAAACCTTGGCAACATCAAGACAATCAATTGAATAAAGGCTATGCACAAAAACATACTTTCTGTACAAACACTATTAAAATCAGAAAATATACTAACAGCACTTTCGCTCAAAAAAGCAAAAAACAAAAAGAAAACCATTGATGTGTTTATCTCATTTTTTCTCAAATAAAAGAAAATCAATAAAACCGGTATACTCAATGGTCGCAAAGACTGAATAAATACATCATCTTCTATAAAAACAGCAAGACTATTAATGACTGCCAAAAGGAAATAGGCAGCAAAAAAGACTTTATTAAAAGTAAATAAATTCCAGTTTTTCATGGCAATATCATAAGTAGGTATTTCAAACTTAAGTATAATTATGATAATGCCGTCAAAACAACACATTTAATCGACAAAATGCATCATAAACATGTATTTGGTCTAATATTCATTCCTAACAACAAAACAAACAGCCTGAGCTAATTACTATAATTCAAAAATTAGATGTTTATTTTGACTGAAAGAAAATATTATCTTTTAAAACGGCACAAAGAATGCTGAAGAAAACAAAAGGGCCATATATTAATTATAGTGCACTGAATAAATATAATAAGAAGCTATACTTAAAAGAAATCATTTCTCGTCACTAAAGGCATACAAATCGGACTTATTCACTTCCCCATTGTCGCGCAGTGATGATTGCTTATAGAAGAAATAAAATGCCAACAAACAAAATGTAGATGCCAACACATTTATTAAAACTCTTTGATCAATGTAATTATAAGCGATATCCATTACCTCAGAAAAAACTATGAGCAGAGCGCCTAGAAAAAGAAACAATGATTTCTTACTATCTCTATAAAAGTACGCCAGTAATGCCGCTGATAAGAGTACGAAAATAATAACATTATATACGAATTCCGTAAAATACTCATAGTCAAACTCTAATTCTGACTTCACAAAAAACTGAAGCACGTATATTAAATAAATGTTTAAAAATGTAAGTACAATCAAATGAATTTTGAAATTCTTAAGCACATGCTTTAGGTTAATAGTCTTACTTATTTTAACTAATAAAAATGTATACCCAAGAATGTATAAAAAACTGCCGATATAATAATCATATTCATAAAATATCAAACTTTCTTCGAAAGGGACATTATAAAATAAAATATAGTGCATAGTAACACCTAGTATATCAGACACAGAATAGCATATTAAAAACAGCAAGAAATATATATTCTTTCTTTTTGCAAGAATGATATATGCCATGGTGATTATTGGAACAAGTATTGAATCAAGAAAAAACGCAATATTGAATTCATTACTTATTTGAAAAATAATAAATAAAACATACACGATTAAAACAAAACTTGCCCAAACTTTTGGATTGGTCATATTACGCAATTCTGGTTAGCAGGAACGAATGTAGTAATAATTCATTAAAAAATCGTTAAAAACATGAAATTTATCGATTAAACGCTTATTCTTTGTAAGAATTCATTTTCATTAATTATTGAAATATTCAATTTATCTGCCTTTTCCTTTTTACTAGGACCCATATTAGCCCCTGCAACTATATAACTCGTTTTTGATGAAATCGAACTGCTAACCTTACCTCCATTTTTTTCAATTAGCTTTTTAAGTTCATTCCTAGAAACTGTTTCGAACACTCCAGTAACCACAATAGTATCACCTTTTAATAATTCTGTTTGCCCTAAAAGGACATCAGCTGATAATTCTAATTGTAAACCAAAATCTTTAAGCCTACCAATTATTAATACATTTCGCTCTGAATTAAAAAAGTCAACAACACTTTCCGCAATTTTTATTCCAATTTCATCAACATTTACCAAATCTTCTAAAGAAGCTTGCGCCACGGCATCAATACTTTTGTAATGCTTAGCCAGTTTTTTTGCCACTGTTTCTCCAACATAGCGAATACCTAAGGCAAATAAAACACGCTCAAAAGGAATCTTCTTTGACTGCTCAATACCTTTTACTAAATTCTCTGCACTTTTATCCGCCATGCGCTCTAAAGGCATGACCTGCTCCTTTGTTAACGTATACAAATCGGAGTAATTTAAAATCAACCCTTCATTAACTAATAGTGCAACCGTTTCCCCCCCCAAACCATCTATATCCATGGCTTTTCTTGATATAAAATGTTGTATTCTACCAATTATTTGAGGGTTACACCCAAAATAGTTTGGACAATAGTGTTGCGCCTCTCCTTCTTTTCGTATCAGTTCTGTATGACATTCTGGACACGTCTCAATGTATTTCGTAGGTACAGAATTCAGAGGTCTTTGCGTTAAATCAACTCCCAGAATCTTCGGGATAATCTCTCCTCCCTTTTCTACATAAACTATATCGTCTACTCTGATATCTAATTTCTCAATTTGATCGGCATTATGAAGTGATGCACGCTTTACCGTTGTACCTGCTAATTCTACAGGTTCAAGATTTGCTACCGGCGTTATAGCTCCCGTTCTGCCGACCTGATAAGTAATACTATTTAATTTGGTAGAAACCTGCTCAGCTTTGAATTTATAAGCCATTGCCCAACGTGGCGCTTTAGCCGTGTACCCCAACTCCTCTTGCTGCTGTAAATTATTTACTTTTATGACTACACCATCTGTTTCATATGGTAAATCATGTCTATGAATATCCCAATGGTCTACAAATTCCAAAACTTCATCAATTGAAAACACTAATTTTGAGACATCTGGCACTTTAAAACCCCATTGTCTTGCCTTTTCTAAACTTTCATATTGGGTGTTAATCCCAATATTGGTTCCTGTTAAATTATAAAGTAAACATTCTAATGGGCGTTTAGCTACTTCAGCGCTATCTTGCAACTTCAAGCTTCCAGAAGCCGTGTTTCTTGGGTTCCTATAAGGCTCTTCCCCTAAGGCAATACGCTCCTCATTCATGCTATTAAATCCTTCAAATGGCAATACAATTTCACCTCTGATATCAAACTTTTCAGGATAATCGCCTTTTAATTGCAGTGGCACTGATTTAATAGTTTTTACATTAGCCGTTACATTATCACCCTGAAAACCATCACCACGTGTTACTGCCCTGACAAGCATGCCTTTTTCGTAGGTTAAACTAATTGAAGCACCGTCATATTTCAATTCACAAGTATAATGAACATCTCCATCAACCAACTTTTTGATACGCGTTTCCCAATCTTGTAAATCGATTCTTGAGTAGGAGTTATCCAAAGAATACATACGATGTTCATGCACGGTAGTTTCAAAGTTTTTTGTCACCTCACCACCAACACGTTGGGTTGGTGAATTAGCATCATACCATTCTGGATGTTTTGCTTCCAGTTCTTGTAACTCCTTTAATTTTAAATCAAAATCATAATCGGAAATTGAAGGTTCATCTAGGACATAATAATTGTGATTATGTTGTCTGAGTTCATCTCGTAGACTTTTTATTTGCTGTTCTATTTCTTTCATTAACTTTTTACTCCTTTAATCATTCTATCTTTTCTGTAGATATCTTGTTTAAGTTCCAATTCTGTATAGTTATTTTCTTGTAGTAAGCTGATCATTTCCTTTCCTAAATATTCATTGATTTCAAAAAAGAGAAGCCCGCCTTTATTTAAACTCGCTTTAGAAAAATGTATAATGGCTTTATAAAATTGCAAAGCATTATTGTCTTTAACAAACAAAGCTAAATGAGGTTCGTTATCTAGAACATTAGGTTTCATGAAAGCTTTTTCTTGCTCCCTAACATAGGGCGGATTAGAAACAATTACATCAAATTTAAAGTTCTTTAAATTTGTGGTTTGCAAAATATCTGCTTCAATAAATTCAACGTTAACGGCATTCGAGTCTGCATTCTGCCTAGCGATATGCAATGCATCAGTACTAACATCCATGGCATAAATTTCTGCTTGAGGCAAATGCTTTGACAATGAAATAGCAATACTACCACTACCCGTACCTATATCTAAAATCTTAATTTTTCTTTCCGGATTCACATGATTTAAAAGCCAAGCTACTAACTCTTCAGTTTCTGGTCTTGGAATTAACACATATTCATTTACCTTAAAGTTTAAGCCATAAAACTCAGATTCACCAATTATATATTGTACCGGCATTTGTTGCTTTAACATACTAAGCGCTCGTAAAATAGGCTCGTCGTTTTCAACGAGAATCTCCGGATTCAAAGCCAATTGTATTCGGGTAACTTTATAAAAGTGATCAATAAGCATATAAAACACACTATCAATTTCTTCAATGGTAGAAATTGATTTTAACTCCTCGTGAAATATATTCTGAATACTTTTTAATATCATAACGTCTTAATCATCCATACTCCACAGGAGTAATGACCTGTATTTCCCATGGCTTCCTTAAGATGAGAAAAACCATAGCTTTCATAAATATGAATAGCTGCTTTTAATTGAGAAGCAGATTCTATATAGGCACTTTCATACCCATATTCTTTAGCGGTTTGTAAACATTTTTCAAATAATGCTCTTCCATATCCCTTTCCTCTTGCACTAGGCGAAAAATACATTTTCTGAATTTCACAAACGCTATCCTCAAAATCCGTTAATGGTTTAATACCTCCGCCTCCTAATACATCGCCATTGCAATCAAGCACAAAATAACGTTCCCTATTATCCTGATAAGACTCAAACATTCGAGGCGTTTCTCTATCCGTATACGCTGTGCCCTCCAAAGGAATTTTAAACTCATGAAAACAAGCTTTTATAACTTGCTCCAATTGCCCATTATCTTGGGGTTCAATTTCTCGTATAACTATAGTATCTTTACTCACTTTAAAAGACTCACGTATTATTAAGTGAAGATACATTAATTAGAAAAAAAACGTAATTAAAAAATTCATAATCTTATCAACAAAAACGTTCATAAGATATAAATTTCAAAAGTGTACAATCATTAACACGGGTCTTTATCAAATAAAACATATAATTATTGACTGCTCACCAAATTTACATAAAACGCTGTCTTGACATAGCAAAAAAGGGCTTAGGAACTACAAGGCCAAATCCGTCAGTTGGTTGTGTTATAGTTCACAACAACCAAATTATTGGTGAAGGTTTTACTAGTAAATATGGTGGAAATCATGCTGAAGTAAATGCAATAAATTCAGTTGCGAAAACAAATTTACTTAAGGAGTCTACGCTTTATGTTACTCTTGAACCCTGTGCACATTATGGAAAAACACCACCATGTAGTGACTTGATAATTAAGCATAACATTCCAAGAGTAGTTATTGGATGTTTAGATGACAATAAAAAAGTTGCGGGCAAAGGCATAAAGAAACTTGAGAATGCTGGTTGTCAAGTTATTGTTGGCGTTCTAGAAAAACTCTGCAAAATTCATCATAAACGTTTTTTTACATTCCACAATAAAAAACGCCCTTACATTATTTTAAAATGGGCAGAAACAAATGATGGCTACATAGCGCCTGGAATAAGAAATGAGCAAAAACCTGTCTGGATTACTAATGTGTTTTCAAGACAACTTGTTCATAAATGGCGAACCGAAGAACAATCCATTTTAATTGGTACCAATACCGCTATAGCAGATAATCCCAGTTTAACTGCTCGAGATTGGAGCGGAAACCAACCTATTCGGGTTGTTTTGGATAAAGAAGGTAAATTACCTCAGAATTTCAACATATTTAATAAAGCATCAAGTACAATCTCAATTACTAAAAGCGATATTGATTTTTCTCAAAATATTGTAGAACAAATTTGCAACCTACTTTATGATAAAAATATTAATTCATTAATTGTTGAAGGTGGTACAAAAACACTGCAGTCCTTCATCGATGAAAACCTCTGGGATGAAGCCCGAGTATTTATAGGAAATACTGCATTTAATTCAGGTGTGATAGCACCAAAATTATCCGGACACCTTGTTTCAGAAGTGTCCATTTTAAACGATTCATTAAAGACTTATTTAAATGATTAAAACATTAATTTTTGACTTTGGCAATGTATTTATTAATCTAGATATTGAAGGGGCTCAAAAAAAAGCGTTTAACACTTTTCAGGTTGACAAGCTTTCAGAAGAAATGATTGGATACAATAGCTTTTACGAGCAAGGCCTTATTTCAACCGATGAATTTCTTAATTTTTATACGGATAATTTCCCCAATTTATCCAATGAGGAATTAGTAAATGTATGGAATTCAATTCTAAAAGACTTTCCTGAGCACCGACTTAATTTTTTAAAAGAACTCAAATCTAATTCAGATTATAAGCTTATACTTTTAAGCAATACCAATGAAATTCATATTAATTGGATTAAAGAACACATTTCCTTTTATGAGGATTTCAAAAACTGCTTTGATGCCTTTTACCTGTCCTATGAAGTTAATTTAGTCAAACCGAATCATGACATTTTTAAGTTTGTTCTAAACGAGCAAAAGTTGATTGCCGAAGAATGTTTATTTATTGATGACAATGCTTCCAATATAGCTAGTGCTAATTCTTTAAAACTAAACACCTGGCATATTAAGCCATATACTGAAGACGTTACAACTCTATTCGATACTAAAAAGAATTTGTTTTAAAGCTTGTGAGTCAAAAAGACACATATAAAACCATTGACACTTCCCCTGAACCAGTACTTTTCAAGGATAAAAACAGTAAGTTCTATGGTTATATCTTCCCTGTTAAAACAGAAGAAAATGTAAAGGCGAGTTTAGAAAAACTAAAAAAGGAGCACCATTCTGCCAGGCATTGGTGCTATGCCTATCAACTAGGAACAGAAACCATTACCTACAGAGCCAATGATGATGGAGAACCTAGCAACTCTGCAGGCATGCCCATTTATGGTCAAATTCAATCCTTTGAAGTTACCAATGTATTAATTGTAGTAGTTCGTTATTTTGGCGGTGTGAAACTAGGTGTGGGCGGCTTGATTAACGCCTATAAAACGACTGCGCAATTGGCTCTAAATGATTCTGATATTATTGAAAAAACCATAAATAATGATTTTCTAATTTCTTTCGATTATAAGAATATGAATAAAGTCATGAGAATCATTAAAGAAAAGCGACTAACCATTATTAATCAAAAATTAGAATTAGATTGCCAAATAACAATATCCATTAGAAAAAAGGATGCTATGGACATATTTCATCTTTTCGATCAATTATATGAAATTAATATCACGAAAATAAATTAACTAGCATGAAGAGCATCCAAAATATACTGCGGCGGTCTCGTTGGCTTATTAGTTTTCATATCTATAAACACCAAAGTTGTTTCGGCAGTTGTTAAAATTTCACCATTTTCATTAGTTATTTCGTACTCAAATTCAATCTTTACCGTTGGCGCTTTTTTTAGTTGAGTTTTTACGTTAATTACATCATCATAACCCGCTGATTTTTTATAGTTTAAATGCATGGAGACAACTGGAAGCATCACCCCATTCTCTTCCATTTTTTTATAAGACACCCCAATTTTTCTAAGCCACTCAATTCGCCCCATTTCTAGATATAATGCGTAATTCCCATGATAGACCACTCCCATTTGATCTGTTTCACCATATCTCACTCTTATTTGTATTTCATCGAATTTCATAAGCTTTATTGGATATTTTTTTGTAGTTTCGAATACGACTTAAACATGAGGAAATATTTCTGAAAAATCAATAGTATTTCATTTTTTTTTTAAGATTTTTGTTCACATATTTGTCGTGCTAAAAAAGGGAGTTGCATAATCAATTTATTATGCAGTTATTCTAAACTAACCAAATAATCCAATAGAATTAAAAAATGAGTATAACTGCCCAATCGGTATGGAACAATTGTCTGGAATTTATAAAGGATAACATCCAACCGCAAGCATACAAAACTTGGTTTGAACCGATAATTGCAGTTAAACTTACGGATAACGCCTTAAGTATTCAAGTACCTAGCAAATTCTTTTACGAATGGCTTGAAGAGCATTATGTAAAAATTCTTAAAGTGTCTCTTACCAAAGAATTGGGAGAAACAGCTAAGCTTGTTTACATTATTAAAATGGAAAACACTTATGGCAATAAGCAACCTTTCACTGAGAAAATACCTAGTTCAAACCGATTAGGATTGAAGTCGCAAGACGTTGATATTCCCTTAAATAACAAAAGCCCGCAATTACGCAATCCATTTGTTATACCTGGTATAAGAAATGTAAAAATTGAATCGCAGTTAAATCCAAATTATAGCTTTGAGAACTTCTTAGAAGGTGATTCCAATAGATTAGCACGTAGTGCTGGATTAGCTGTAGCAGCCAAACCTGGCGGAACCTCATTTAATCCGTTATTAATTTTTGGTGGTGTAGGCTTAGGAAAAACACATTTAGCGCATGCCATTGGTGTTGATATAAAAGATAAGTATCCAGAAAAAACGGTTTTATATATTTCAGCTGAAAAATTTACGCAACAATATATAGACGCGGTTAAGAAGAACAATAGAAATGATTTCATTCATTTTTATCAAATTATAGATGTTCTCATAATTGATGACGTACAATTCCTTTCTGGAAAAACTGGAACACAGGATGTATTCTTCCACATATTCAATCATTTACATCAAAATGGCAAACAGGTTGTCTTAACAAGTGATAAGGCTCCTGTAGATATGCAAGACATCGAGCAACGCTTACTATCGCGTTTTAAGTGGGGGTTATCAGCCGAATTACAAAACCCAGATTTTGAAACTAGAGTTTCTATACTTAGAAACAAATTATATCGTGATGGTGTTGAAATGCCAGAAGATATCATTGAGTATGTTGCTAAGAATATAAAATCAAATGTGAGAGAATTAGAAGGTGCAATCATTTCACTAATTGCCCAATCTTCTTTTAATAAAAAAGAAATCACAATTGACTTAGCACGTACCATCGTTGAAAAATTTGTCAAAAACACAAAACGAGAGGTTTCCATCGATTATATTCAAAAAGTAGTTTCTGATTATTTTCAGATGGATATTGATACACTTCAATCAAAAACGAGAAAACGTCACATTGTTCAAGCGAGACAATTGGCCATGTTCTTTGCTAAAAAGCTCACAAAAGCGTCTTTAGCAAGTATTGGTTCGCAAATTGGTAAGCGAGATCATGCTACAGTACTTCATGCTTGTAAAACTGTTGACAATTTATCTTCTACAGATAAACAATTCAGAAAGTATGTTGAGGATATTACTAAAAAACTTTCTGTTTAAAAAAAACACATCATGACTAAGATATTGATGGTTTGCTTGGGGAACATTTGTCGTTCACCCCTAGCTGAAGGTATTCTTAGATCCAAGTTACCTAATACATTATTTAAAGTTGATTCTGCCGGAACCGCAAGTTACCATATTGGCAGTGCTCCAGATAAGCGATCCATTGCTGTTGCAAATAAACACGGCATAAATATATCTCAATTAAAAGGTAGGCAATTTGAAGTTTCTGACTTTGATCGATTTGATACAATTTACGCTATGGATCTATCTAACTATAATAACATACTAGAACTAGCAAGAACCCCTAACGATCATTCTAAAGTAAGACTGATTTTAAATGAAATTTATCCGGATGCCCAACATGATGTTCCCGATCCTTATTACGGCGGTATTTCTGGGTTTGATGATGTTTACAAAATGCTTGACCTAGCCTGTGAATCTATTGCAAATAATTTAACTTCTAAATAAAATGGACGCAAAAGGCAACCTGTACTTAATACCTACAACTTTGGGTGACAACGCGCCTTTGGAAGTACTTCCAATCTCTGTAAAACGCGTCATTGAGGAAACAGACTTCTTTATTGTTGAAAATGAAAAAACAGCACGACGCTTTATTAAAAAGATTTGTCCTGAAAAATCGCAACCATCGCTTAATCTCTTTCTACTAAATAAATTTACTAAAGATACCGATGTACCAACCTTTCTTGCACCCTGTTTAAATGGAATCAATGTCGGTATACTTTCTGAAGCCGGATGTCCCGGCGTTGCCGATCCTGGAGCTGATGTTGTGCGCATAGCTCATAGTAAAAATATTAAAGTCATACCGCTAGTAGGTCCTTCTTCTATTCTAATGGCCATAATGAGTTCGGGTATGAATGGTCAAAGTTTTGCATTTAATGGCTATCTACCCATTGATAAAGGCGAACGAAAAAACCATTTAAAACGTTTGGAACGCTTATCTTTTGAACTTAATCAATCACAAATTTTTATTGAAACACCATATAGGAATAACAAAATGCTTGAGGATTTGTCAGGGACTTTAGACAGAAACACCCATGTTTGTGTAGCCTGTGATATCACCTTAAGTACGGAGTTTATAAAGACTAAAACGGCCGAAACGTGGAAAAAAAATAAGGTAGACCTTCATAAAAGACCTACCATATTTATTATACACAAATTTAAAACTATTTAAATCGCCTTAGCCTTTTTATTGGCCTTTACAAATGACATGTCATAACCCGAGAAGCGTTTCATATAATGATACACTGTAGTACCGTAACCATCGGCAAAGTTATCTAAGCCATAACTTCTTAAGTATTTCTTTACACTACCCGGGCCTGCTAAATGAGCAGCTGCCAGAATACCTGATTCTGTAATGATAATACCATTGATACGTTTACCCACGAAGTTTTTAATATCTCGTCTCAATATCCACTTGTTACGCGCCGCATTTGCAACAAAAGCTTTTTCCTGCAACCCTGGACTTGCTAGAAATTCTTCGGGGTTATGAATACCTATAAGTCTTAAGGTACCTGCACCAAACTGATATTTTCCTAAATAACCATAGGTATTAACCGAAAAATAATTACCTCCTGACTCCTTAAAAGCGACGGCTTCCTTAAAACCGACAAATGACTTTCCTAAAAAAGGTGAGAATTCTTGATCATCCATAGGATTTGGATCTGCCAATTTATCCTTAAAATCAGCGTCTTTACTTACAGTATAATATAAGTCTAAACCGCTGGTTGAATACTTACAAAAATCGGAACTATTTAAATCAATAGTTTCATTTGACTGTAATGACAAATACAATAAAACTGAAATTGCCATTGTAAGCGTAATGATACTTCCAATATTTCTTATCATAATTTCTAAATTTATTCAATGTATTTTATAATTAAATACACCTTAAAATTTCAGCGTGCAAAATTATGATTTTTTTCTATAAAGTCAAAATTACTCGTTTATGTGCTTTTTTTAGAAGTAGAATAGATGAAATACAGTGCCTTTTTCACTAAATTCTAAGGTAGGAAGAGGTACTTTTATCATATTAAAAACATCGAAAACGGTACTTAAAACCCTTGAATTAGTCTTAATACCGTTTAAATTAATATCCAAACTTAGATAGTACTTCCGATAAGCTTCTTTCGATGTAACATATTGATTTACAATGTTTTCAGTATCAGAAAGCATGCCTTCAGCACCATAACCGATACCAATATTTAGCCATTCAGGTATCCTACTTGTTTTAAAAAAGGCTTTTAAATTAAAGCTTAACCAATAAGTTTGCCCATTATAGTCTTTAAGCATTTGCTCTAGAACGGTTGATCCGAGCTTTTCAGGTTGCAATTCTGCGTACTTAGTCTGATGAAAAGAGTACTTAAACGCAATTCTTTGCTCATTCCAGAGTAATTCTTGACCAATATACATTCCAGATCCTAATGCATTAGCCATCACATCTCCCCAAGAAAAACCCCACTCCGCTGAATAACCATCAAGAATTTCAACAGCCGTTAAAAAGGTAAATCCTAGCGTTGCACCATAAATTAATTGATTCTTTTTACTAACACCACTCCAATTAAGTAATTGCGCCCCATGCTTTCCTAATTGATACGAGGTAAAGGCATGTCCCAATTTATCCATCTGCATCCAGGCATCATTATCATTAATAGTATGAAAACTGGAACGCTCATAATCGGCGTACCAAAGTTCATTCAAGCCAATTAGAGCAATAGTTGCCAAAGATGCTTCTGATACAATGACCCCATTCCGCCTAGGAATGTTTAACGTATCACTGGGGGTAAGAAATTGATTAATTTTAGATTGCGAAATAGTAATGCTTGGTAATAAAACAAAAAATACGATATGTCTTAATACTTTCCAATTCACTATTTATTTATGCCTTGTGCCGACAAATAACGCTGATAATTTCTGGCGTTTACATTATGCTGGGCCAATGTTTTAGCAAAATTATGATAACCTATGCGTTTTGCATCTGCTGCAAAATATAGATATTTATGTTTCTCATAATTTAATACAGCCTCAATAGCCGTGATATCGGGCATAGCGATAAGCCCTGGGGGTAAACCGCTATATTTATAAGTATTATAAGGCGAATCAATCTCCTTATGTACATTAAGAACACGCTTAATCACAGTATTTTCATATTGAGGTAATTGATAAGCGGCAAATTTAAGCGTGGGATCTGCTTGCAGTGGCATGCCAATTCTTATCCTATTAATATAGACTCCAGCAATACGCGGTTGCTCTGAAGCTTGTTTGGACTCTTCATGCACAATAGAGGCTAATGTAATGACCTCATTAGAAGAAAGTCCTAGTCCTTTAGCCTTTTTTAATCTATCCGAATTCCAAAACCTATAATATTCCTTCAACATTCGCGCTCTAAATTGTTCAGCAGAGGTGTTCCAAAAAAATTCATAACTATTCGGAATATACATGCCTAAAGCGGTTGCTTCTTGAAACTTATTTTTAGACAAAAACGCACTATCAGTCATTGATTGCAATAGGCTAATACTATCTGCCTCAATTTGAGCAGCAATTCTACCGGCTAACTTTTCTAAGTTTTCCTGATTATTAAAAGATACTTTAACTGGTAGGTTTTTGCTTCTAATAGTGTTGATAATGTCGTTATTAGTCATGCCCTTTTTAACTTCGTACTTTCCCGCTTTAATGTGCGTGCTATATTCTTTTTTATGCGCCAAATCATCAAAGGAATCAATGTCCAATAATAAAGGTTCTAATTGGCTTCTTACTTCGGCATAACTTGCATTTGAAGGAATAAAAATAAAGGCCGATTCATTATTAAATGCCGTATTTGGCTTCAGCATAGCTTTATAAACAAAGTTTGCAAAAAATGCCGCTACAACAAGGCCAATAATTACGATAGCTAAAAGAATTTTTTTTATATACATTTAATTATTTATAAGCTGAAATAAATATTCATTTTTAAAAGAACCATTAACATAATTCCAGTCCTTTTTTAATCCAATTTGTTGGAAACCCTGATTTGAAAAGAGCTTAATACTTGCTGTATTACTTTCCAAAATATTACAATACAATTGATGCAAATCTAAGTGCGTAAAACAATAATCAATCAATAATTCTAAAGCTTCCCGGCCATAACCTTTTAACCGGTCTTGAGGTTCTTTTACCAAAATACCAACGCCCGATCGCTTATTTTTAAAATCAAAATCAAATAAATCAATCAGCCCTAACGTGAGATGTTCATGGCTTGAAATAACTAACCTTAATTGTTTTGCCTCATAAATATCTTTATGCACATTTTCTAAATATTGTTTTATTAGAAACTTGGAATAAGGGGTTTGCGTGCAACTAATTTCCCAAATAGCTTCATCATTTTCAACCTCATGAATAAAATCTAAGTCTTCGGGTTCAAGAGCGCGTAAATAAATATGTTCCCCTTTTAAAGTCATTATATTGTGCCTTCAAATACTATTTTTGCAGGACCTATAAGCCATACATTATCATAAGCGCCGTCTTGAGATTCAAAACTCACTTCTAACACCCCGCCTTCAACTTGTAACGTTACCTGATTCGCTTTAGTCTCTCCTATACTATGCATAGCAATAGCTACCGCAGTTACACCTGTTCCACAGGATAAGGTTTCATCCTCCACACCACGCTCATACGTTCTTACTCTAAAGGCATCTTCTGTTAGCTTTTGTACAAAATTCACATTACTTCCTGCGTCATTATAAGGCGCTCCATACCGTATTTCAGCACCTTTTGACTTGATATCAAAATTCTCAATATTAGATTCAAACTGCACATGATGCGGTGATCCTGTATTTAAAAAGACATGTTCTTTATGCTGTTCAACAACAGGAACATCTACCATTTGAAGTTTTACAATATCACCTTCTATATGAGCATGATGCAAACCATCAATAGCCTCAAAAACGGCTTTATCTTCAATAACTCCCAATTGCTTGGCAAAAGCCACCAAACAGCGTCCACCATTTCCGCACATAGAACTCTCATTGCCATCAGCATTATAATACACCATTTTAAAATCATAATCTGGGTGATTCTCCAATAGGATTAATCCGTCAGCACCTATGCCAAAACGTCTGTCACATAAAAAAGCAACATGTTTGGTATTATTTTTGTCGAATGTATGTTGACGATTATCAATCATCACAAAGTCATTTCCGGTTCCTTGATATTTATAAAAAGTCTGTCGCATAATTAGCAGCAAATATATAAATATTATACCGTTTTATTGATTGTTAAATCGCCGTTAAAGTTGATTTTTAAATTCAATAAATCTTTAATTTTAATGTTAATAAATAAAATAAAAACCATATAATTATGAAGAAGATTATAACATTAGTAATAGTTTCTGCCCTAGGAGGTATCTTCACTTTAGGTGCATATAAATTAATGTTTGAAGAAGAAAAACCAATAATAGCTTCCTCACCGGAAACCCAAGCTACGTTTTTGCCAACCCGTAATGTTGGAAATTTAATGTATTCTAATGAAGCACCCGATTTTACTGCGGCAGCTGAAAACACGGTAAATGCAGTAGTACACGTAAAAAATGTAACCATGAGTTCGGGAGAAACCTCCTTTCAAGATTTTTTCTATGGAAGACGATCTCCACATCCTCAGGTAGGTACAGGTTCTGGTGTTATTATTAATGCAGATGGTTATATTATAACAAACAATCATGTTATAAAAAACGCACAAGAACTATCTGTTACATTAAATAATAATAAAACGTACAATGCTGAATTGATAGGTGCCGATGCGAAAACAGATATTGCCTTACTTAAAATTGAAGCAGACACGGAGCTGCCATTCGTAACCTTTTCAGATTCTGACAATGCCAAAATAGGAGAATGGGTTTTAGCTGTTGGAAACCCATTCAATTTAACATCTACAGTAACCGCTGGAATCATTAGTGCCAAATCAAGAGATTTATCTGGTGCGAGTACGCAATCTTTTATTCAAACCGATGCGGCTGTTAACCCAGGTAATTCTGGTGGTGCTTTAGTAAATACCAATGGTGAATTGGTCGGTATTAATACGGCAATATCATCTCAAACAGGATCATATATTGGTTACTCTTTTGCCGTTCCAAGCAACATTGCAAAAAAAGTGATTGAAGACATCATGGAATATGGTAATGTCCAAAATGGTATTTTAGGTATTCAAGGTGGTGATCTTAACAGTGACTTAGCAGAGCAATTAGACATTGATGAAACTGAAGGTGTTTATGTTGGCAGTGTTGTTGAAGGTTCAGGTGCAGATAAGGCTGGACTTCAAAAAGGAGATATCATTAAAGAAATTGATAATAAAGAGGTTTCTAAATTCTCAGATTTAACAGGGCATTTAAACGCGAAACGACCTAATGATATTGTTCGATTAAAGCTTTCTCGAGATGGTGAACTAAAAACAGTATCGGTTACGCTTGCAAAAAATGACACTTATGTTATGCCGCTCGTTGGACGTGTAAAAAATACAAGTCAAGCAGATTTAAAAAAGTTTAAAGCTAAAAACGGTGTGAAAATCACCCAATTAAATGATGAATATGCAGGATATTGGGAGAAAAATGGGGTTGTTAAAGGTTGCATTATTACAGCTATTAATGATGAACCAGTTTATTCTATAGACGATGTTAAAAACCTTATAAAAAACAGATCCTCTTATGACGCTTTAAGAATTGAACTTATTAATATTGATGGCGAAATAGAACGTTATAATTTTAGATAATCAAAAAGCCTTTAGTCTTTCCATAATCCTATTAAATTCAATGAATTTAATAGGATTATTTTTTTATAAATCATTTTACAAAAAACGATTAAATATGGTACATTAGTCTCAACTATTCACTACAAACTAAACTACTATTCTATGAGTCCTAAAAAAACTTATGAAAATGAATTGGCCTTTCAGGCAGATAGACGAAAAGCCACAGTAGAATTCATTAAAATTATCAGTGATTTATGGTATGATAAATCCATAGAATTGGTTCTTTTCAGGAATCAATTAATTGATAGGAATGTGAGTCAAATTTTAAATCTACTGGACTACTCCGGTAAATTTGTCCAAAAACCAATGTCCGTTTTTGATACGGTTGAAATTGCTCAGGCCATCAAAGCATTGGATCTTCCACCTGCCAAATTAGACATTGGCAAGCTTGTTTTTGAAATGCATAAGCAAGACAATAATCACCATGATGCAACAGCCTTTATTTCCCAAAAATTAAAGGATGCCAAGAAAAATGGCAGTTTTGAACCTAAAGATGTTGTTTTATATGGTTTTGGTAGGATTGGTCGCCTGGTAGCCCGAGAGCTTATGGTACGTACCGGTAAAGGAAGCCAATTACGATTAAGAGCCATTGTAACTCGAGGTCCCATTGATGAGGAAATTCTAAAAAAAAGAGCCTCACTGCTAAGAAATGATTCTGTTCATGGAGACTTTCCCGGAACCGTATCTATTGATAAAAAAAATAGTGCCCTTATTATAAATGGGACTACTGTAAAAATTATTTCAGCCAATAGCCCTGAAGAGATTGATTACACTACCTATGGCATCAACAACGCTTTAGTCATTGATAACACTGGCGCTTTTAGAGACAAAATAGCCCTCAGTAAACATTTAAAATCAAAAGGAGTACATAAAGTATTATTAACCGCACCGGGAAAAGAAGTCCCTAATATTGTGTATGGGGTTAATCAACATCAATATAATCCTGATGACGTTGATATTTTCTCAGCTGCCTCTTGCACCACCAATGCCATAAGTCCTATTCTTATGGCCATTGAAGATTCTTTTGGAGTAAAAAGCGGACATTTAGAAACCATCCATGCCTACACTAATGATCAAAATTTAGTTGATAATTTTCACAAAAAATACCGTCGTGGTCGTGCCGCGGGATTAAATATGGTTATTACTGAAACTGGTGCTGGAAGTGCTGTTTCAAAAGCTTTGCCGAGTTTAGAGGGCAAATTAACATCAAATGCAATAAGAGTACCCGTTCCTAATGGCTCCCTAGCGATACTAAATTTAGAACTCGACAAAAAAACTTCTCTAGATGGCGTGAATGCTATTCTAAAAAAGTACGCCCTTGAAGGACCACTGGTTGAACAAATAAAATTTGAATTGAGTGATGAACTCGTGTCAAGTGATATTGTGGGCTGTTCGGCACCTTCTATCTATGACAGCAAAGCTACTATTGTGCGAAAAGATGGAAAAAATATTATATTGTATATATGGTATGATAACGAATATGGATATAGCCATCAGGTCATAAGATTGGCAAAATACATAGCTAAAGTTAGGCGCTTTACTTATTATTAAAATAATAAAACCTAAAATATAATTTACATCGTATATAAACAAGCACAATCACTTGACGCTTTTTATTTATTTATAACCATATAGTTAACAATATTTTATAAATTCGCAACCAATACAACCAATTAAATTATGTTCAAAATGAACCCTGTCAAAACGATTTTTATAGCATTTTTAACTTGTTTATTCTCTCTTACCTCATTTTCACAAGACCAGCCTGAAGCACCTAAACCTTCATTGAACAGTGGTACGATAGAAAGTCAATTTGATTACCTTATAAGAAAATCGGGTAAATACCAAGAGTATAAAGTAGTTAAACAAACATGGCTTTATATATTAAAATCTCATACGCTGGATTCTTTAAAAGCAGTACATAAAGATTTAGCAGAAACGCAATTGGTAGTTAAAAACCAGTCAGAAGAAATTTCAGAATTAAAATCTAATCTGGCAAGTACACAAGCTAATTTAGACCAAACTAATGCTGATAAAGATAGCATTTCATTATTCGGAGCGCCATTAAGCAAAAACAATTACAAAGGACTTATGTGGGGTATAATTGGTGTATTATTTGCCCTATTACTTTTCTTCATCTATAAATTTAAGAGCAGTAATGATATTACAAGGGAATCAAGAAAAAATTTATCAGAGATTGAAGAAGAATTTGAAGAGCATAGAAGAACGGCTTTAGAACGTGAGCAAAAAGTGAGACGCCAATTACAAGATGAAATAAATAAGCAGAAAAAAGCTTAAAACCAAAAATACACTTTGTTTAAAAGGTTGCATTATTTCCATGAATGCAACCTTTTTTATTTCATGAACACATAACATTGTCATAGTATGCTAAATACAAGCATTTTAACTCTATACTGAGTAGGACACCGTTTACTTTAGAATATCCTATCCCATTAGAAATATCGAGTTCTTCATTTTTTTAATAATCCTATTATATAATGTGAATAGCTTAGAAATACTATATTATTTAATTACTTTTAAAGAGAACTAAATAGAATTGGTATGAATGATTTACAAATAGCTAAAACGGTGTCGTTGAAAAACATTACGGCCATTGCCGAAAAATTTGGTATTCCAGGAAAGGATATTGAAATGTATGGCAGGCACAAGGCGAAATTACCAATAAAATTCATCAATAAATCTAAAGCTAAAAAAAGTCATCTTATTTTAGTTTCGGCCACCTCCCCTACACCAGCTGGCGAAGGAAAGACAACCATTTCAATAGGTTTATCAGAAGGGTTAAACCGTTTAGGAAAAAAGTCCACGGTAGTATTAAGAGAACCTTCATTAGGGCCTGTATTTGGAATAAAGGGTGGTGCAACTGGTGGTGGATTTTCACAGGTACTGCCTATGGAAGATATCAATCTACATTTTACTGGAGATTTTGCTGCCATTGAAAAAGCGCATAACCTGTTGGCTGCACTTATTGATAATAATATCCAAAGCAAATCGACGTCTTTACATATTGACCCAAGAACAATAGGATGGAAACGTGTTTTAGATTTGAATGATCGCGCTTTAAGACGAGTTATAGTAGGTTTAGGCGGTACTAGTTCAGGAGTACCAAGAGAAACTGGTTTTGATATCACCGCTGCTTCAGAAATAATGGCCATTCTTTGTTTAGCAGAAAGTCTGAGTGATCTTAAACGGCGTTTAGGTCAAATATTTATTGGTTACACCTACGATAAGGAACCCGTTTATGCAAAAGATTTAAAGGCTCAAGGCGCAATGGCCGTGCTACTAAAGGACGCCATAAATCCAAATTTAGTACAAACCATTGAAGGTAATCCTGCCATTATTCATGGTGGTCCGTTTGCCAATATTGCCCAAGGGACCAACTCCGTTATAGGAACTTTAATGGGGATGTCACATTCTGATTATACCATTACAGAAGCTGGTTTTGGCTTTGATTTAGGCGCTGAAAAGTTTTTCGATATCAAATGCCAAAGTGCTGGGTTAAAACCAAAAGCTGTTGTTTTAACTACAACCATTAGAGCACTTAAATATCATGGTGGTGCCGATTTAAAATCTTTAACCACACCTAATATTGAGGCCATAAAAAAAGGGCTTCCTAATTTGGAAAAACATCTCGAAAACATCAATAAATTTCAAGTTGCCCCCATTTTAGCCATTAATAAATTTTCAACAGATACAGAAGAAGAAATTCAGGTCATTAAAGCATTTGCAAAGTCTAAAGGCATAAATGTTGCCGTAGCTGATGTTTGGCAAAAAGGCGGTGCAGGTGCTTTAGATCTGGCCCAGAAAGTAATTGATATTGTTGACTCAAATATTTCTAACTTTAAGCCTTTATATCAATGGAAGTCACCCGTTAAAGTAAAAATAGAAACAATAGCTAAGGAAATTTATGGCGCTGAATATGTGGATTATACAGCAAATGCCAAGGCACAACTTGCTAAAATAGCAAAGTTAGGCTTAGAACAATTACCTGTTTGTATAGCTAAAACCCAGAAATCACTATCAGATAACCCCAAACTCCTAGGTAGGCCAAAAGATTTCATAATAACCGTCAGGGAGATTGAAATAGCATCGGGTGCTGGATTTTTAATACCCATTACTGGTAATATAATGCGAATGCCAGGCCTTCCCTCTCATCCTTCTTCAGAGCACATAGACATCAATGATGATGGGGAAATTTCAGGATTGTTTTGATTCAGATAAAAGACCGATTACTAATATTGAAAAGATTTCTTCTGAATTTGTTTATTGCAGAAGATCAATAATTTAGCTTATAAGCCCTAACCGTATTATGAAAAAAAGTAGGAACAAGAAGCATTTGTGTTTCGTGTATAAAATCTATATCTGCCGCATTTATTTCCTGTTCTTTAGTATCAAGTAATAGTGTTTTAGTCCAATCTTTACTGTTTATGTGGTAAATCTCCCCTTTCCAACTAGAAGTAATAAAATCACCATTTTCCAATTTAACAATACCATCTCCATGACCAATACCATCAGTTAACTTCTGAAACTTATTTGTGGTCGTGTTATAAATTCCAAATTGCTGAGTTCCTGAATCTAAATAGTAAATACCTTCTTCTGTATGGAGCAAACCGTTTAATCTCTTCAAACTATCAGCCGCAAATACATTCAAAACTTCATCTTTAATTTGATAAATGGTATTTGAATTAGAACCGGATGCATAAACATAACCATTGGTATCCACCGTAATATCATTTAGCTGTGGATTATTTTCAACAGTATAAGTATTAGTAATTTTTCGAGAAGCTATATCAATCTCAACAACATCATCAATATCGTTCACAAATAGTTTTCCGTTACTAATACCTAAACCTTTTGGGGCACTTACCCCTTCTATCCATTTTAGATTTGTTATTTCTCCTTTTGTATTAATTGTTGATATAAAACCATTCCCATCCTTCTCCCAAGGTCCATTATTAATATTTGAAACATAAATGACCTGAGATGATTTGTCATATAACACAGATTCGCAAGTGGTTAGAAGTGAATCTGTTTCCCATACTAATTCTAGTGATGGGTTTAATTGAACACCTTCAATTTCTTTTTTTAATGCTTTGTTTTTGCCTCTATTATTACATGACAAAACAAAACATGACATAAAAACCGCGATTAATAGAAGTGAGTTTTTCATCAAATGTATATTTTTTAAAATAATAACTTCTAAGCAAATATCTTAGTCCACCCTTTCAATATGAGCACCAATGGCACGTAAGCGCTCATCAATATTCTCATAACCTCTATCTATCTGCTCTATATTCTGAATAGTAGAGGTGCCCTTAGCAGACAAAGCTGCAATTAATAAGGATACTCCTGCACGAATATCAGGAGACGTCATGGTTGTTGCTTTCAAAGTCGATTTATAATCATGTCCTATTACGGTAGCACGATGCGGGTCACAAAGAATAATTTTAGCTCCCATATCAATCAATTTATCCACAAAGAACAAACGACTTTCAAACATTTTTTGATGCACTAATACGCTTCCTCTAGCCTGTGTTGCAACTACTAAAATAATACTCAGTAAATCAGGTGTAAATCCTGGCCAAGGTGCATCAGATATGGTTAAAATAGAGCCATCAATAAAACTTTGTATTTCATAACCATCGGTATGCGCTGGAATATGAATATCATCACCTTGTCTTTCAACAGTAATACCTAATTTTCTAAATGTTTCAGGAATTAAACCTAAATCATTCCAAGATACATTGGTAATGGTTAATTCACTTTTGGTCATTGCCGCAAGCCCAATCCAACTCCCTATTTCAATCATATCAGGGAGCATTCTATGTTCAGTTCCCCCTAAGGAATCAACACCATCAATAATAAGCATATTTGAACCTACACCACTAATCTTGGCGCCCATTCTATTTAGCATTTTACAAAGCTGTTGTAAATAAGGTTCACAAGCCGCATTATATATAGTGGTTTGCCCTTCAGCCAAAACAGCCGCCATTAAAATATTGGCAGTACCGGTCACTGAAGCTTCTTCCAGTAACATATAGGTACCTTTTAATTTTTTGGCTTCAACACCATAGAACTGTTCTTCTTTACTGTATCCAAATTTGGCCCCTAACTTAATAAGACCTTCAAAATGGGTATCTAAACGTCGGCGTCCTATTTTATCTCCTCCAGGTTTTGGGATATAACCTTTGCCAAACCTTGCTAATAACGGACCAACAATCATAATAGAACCACGTAAGCCGCGACCATCAATCTTAAACTCGTCTGATTCTAAATATTTTAAATTAACTTCATCTGCCTGAAAACTATAAGATCCCTTTCCAAGTTTTTCAACCTTAACTCCAAGTTTTCGTAATAAGGCAATAAGCTTATTAACATCAACAATGTCCGGAATATTATTAATTGTAACTAACTCGGGGGTTAGTAAAACAGCGCATAAAATTTGTAAGGCTTCGTTTTTAGCTCCTTGAGGTTGAATGCTTCCTTTTAATTGGTGTCCACCTTCAATTTTAAATGTTCCCATAAAGTACTAGTAGCGTTTTCTTTGGCGATTATTAGAATTCTTTTTGTGGTGATGCCCTTTCTTATTGCTATTGTTAGAAAATTTATTTTTAGATCGCAATAAACTAGTAGCATCGGTTAAATCCTCTTTTGAGTCTTTTAAATTTAATTTCCCATTTGAAAGTTCAAAAAGGTGATCAAAAATAACAGCATCTTCTACCGTATCTTTATTCCAATTTAAAAAACACTTTTTCATATGATTGGCAATCGTATATGTTAAAGCATCTTTAAGATCACCATCTTCCCAGGTATTCGCCACATCAATCATGGTTTTTATATTGTTTCCGTAGAAACGATACTTTGGAAAGTTTTGGGGGTAGTTTAAAGGCGCTGGACGCTCTTCATAGATTTCTTTTGTTGGTATATCATAAGGGGAATCAGCATCCAATTCAAAATTAGACATGATAAACAATTGATCCCAAAGTTTATGCTGAAAATCTGGTACATCTCTTAAATGAGGCTGCATGTTACCCATTACCGCAATTATGGCCTTAGCCACCTTATTGCGTTCCTCTTTTTTTTCAAGTGATTTGGCGTAATTAATCATTTTCTGTATATGTCTCCCATATTCCGGAATGATTAAATGTTCACGCTCTGTGTTGTATTCTAAATTATCTATCAAAATAAATGTGTAGTGTTAAAAAAGTGCATGTAGTTGATATGCTCGCGCAAAATACAAAAAAAAACTAAAGACTTATGACGCCTTCTACTTTTTCTGCAACTTCTTTATACTTATCAATTACAGCCTCCGGGTTTTTCATTGAAACGTTTATAGAAAGGCTTGTATACTTACCATTTTTGGATTCTTTAGTCTCAATGACAGCACCTAAATTATTAAAAAGACCTTCTATTTGCTTAATCTTTTTAGTATCTGAAATAACAATAAACTTATACAAATACTCCGATGGCCAGAGTGCCGTATCATATAATTGCTCTTTTAATTTTTTATAAAATTCTTCTGAATTTGGTGGTGTGCTCATAGTATATTCTTCTAGTACAAATATACTGATTACTTTCCATTTTTTTTATCGCGGTTAAATTCCGATTTTTACAACAAATATAGGAGATTTGGACAAAAGAAAGATTGTTATAACGGGTGGGCCCGGTACTGGAAAGACTTCCGTTATTAATCACTTAAAAAGACAGGGGTATCATTGTTTTGATGAAATTATAAGACTATTAACTTCTGAAGCTAAAAAGGAAGTTGATACGTCCAATCATATTTCTAATCCAATTGTTTTTGCTAAAGATCCATTAGAATTCAATACGCGTTTGCTAAATGGACGTATAGAACAATTTAATAGTGCAAATACGCTTGAGGAACACACCTGTTTTTTTGATCGTGGGATTCCTGATGTTTTGGCATATATGGATTATTTTAATCAACCGTATGATAGCGTATTTGAAAATGCCTGTACCAACCACAACTATTCAAAGGTATTTTTATTACCACCCTGGAAAGCCATTTATAAAACCGATAGTGCGCGCTTTGAAACTTATGAAGAATTAGAGCAGATCCATAAATGTTTAAAATCTACCTATAAGGCCTTTGGATACACTATAATAGAAGTTCCTTTTGGTAGTGTAGACACACGCACAAGTTTTATTCTAAACAAACTCTAACTTGGTGGAACATCCTATTAACATATTAGAACGTTATTGGAACTTCACCAGTTTTAGACCCGAACAGGAAGCTATTATACAAGCTGTGCTAGACGGTGATGACACCTTTGTTCTGCTGCCTACTGGTGGTGGGAAGTCATTGTGCTTTCAAATACCAGCATTGGTAAAACGCGGTATTTGTATTGTCATTTCTCCCCTAATAGCCCTTATGAAAGATCAGGTTACAGCCTTAACGGATAAAGGGATAAAAGCCATGGCACTTACAAGCGGCCTAAGTTATAGTCAACTGGATACGCTTTTAGATAATTGCATTTATGGTAATTATAAATTCTTATACCTCTCCCCCGAACGATTGCAACAAGAGTTAGTTCAAGATCGCATTAAACAAATGAACGTTAACTTAATTGCGGTAGATGAAGCCCATTGTATTTCGCAATGGGGTAGTGATTTCAGACCTGCTTATAAAAACATTAACCTTTTAAGACAATTACAGCCTAGTACTAATGTTATTGCATTAACGGCTTCGGCAAGACCTAATGTGGTTCAAGATATTATAAAGGAACTCGATTTTATCCAACCAAAACTATTTAAAAAATCGTTCTCAAGACCAAACTTAGCCTATATGGTTTTTCATGAGGATGATAAGTATTACCGACTTGAAACCATATTAAAAAAAAATACAGAATCTTCAATCCTATATGTTAGGAACAGAAAGGCAACATTAGAATTAAGTACTTTTTTAAAATCAAAACAAATTTCGGCAACCTATTATCATGGCGGGCTATCAAATGACGAAAAGGATATCAATATGACCACTTGGGTAAATAATCAAACTCAGGTAATGGTGGCTACCAATGCCTTTGGCATGGGCATTGACAAACCCGATGTAAAAACCGTTATACATTTAAATTTACCAGAAAGCATTGAGAGTTATTTTCAAGAAGCTGGTAGGGCAGGTAGAAATGGAGAGAAAGCCTTTGCTGTGATCCTAAAAAACCACAGTGATAAGGTCTTAGTTCAAAATCAATTTTTAAAGGTTTTACCAACGGTCAGTTTTGTAAAACAGGTTTATAGAAAACTATGTAATTACTTTCAAATATCTTACGGAGAAGGAGAATATCTAACTTTTGATTTTGATTTCAGTACTTTTTGCAAAACCTATGCCTTCAATTCTATATTGTGCTACAATGCCTTATTAATACTAGATAGGAATAGTATTATCACCTTATCAAAACAATTTATTAATCGAGTTTCGGTACAGTTTATAATTTCTAATCATGCCCTATTTAGCTATCTAGAAACCCATGTAGAATTGAGTATCATTGTAAAATCAATATTAAGAATGTATGGTGGTATTTTTGACCATGTCACCAAAATTGATTTGAATAAAATTGCGGCTAAGGCATCTGCTAGTGAGCCCATTTTAATAAGCGCATTGCAGCTTTTAGAGCGCGATGAAATACTCACGCTCGACTTAGCAAAAACCGATGCACAAGTTACATTTATAGAACCGAGAGAAGATGACAAATCCATAAATAGAATAGCTTCCATTATAGAACAACAAAACACATTAAAACAAAATCAAGTTCATGCTATGCTGGATTATGTTGAAAACAACAGCCAATGCAAAAGCATGCAGCTTCTCGTTTATTTTGGTGAAAAGGATTCTAAACCTTGCGGCATTTGTTCTGTTTGTATAAAATCAAAGCAAAAGCACTCAACACAAGATTTAACAGCGTTAAGCACTCAATTAATTGCGTTATTAGAGCATGACGACCAATCCTCTAGAGCCTTATTGGAAAATTTGAATTGCTCTGAACACGAACTAACAACCGTTCTAAAATTATTATTGGAGCATCAAAGAATAAAGATTACGCCAAGAAACACGTATGAATTAAATCATTTATAAATAGTTTAAAGCTCCTGGAGTGCATTACGACAATAAAACGAAACAAAACACAAGCATTAATAGTGATAAAGAAATATTTTAATACATGAAAGACATAAGAATTGTATTTATGGGAACACCAGATTTTGCGGTGGACTCATTAAAGACCTTAGTTGAGAACCAATATAATATAGTAGGCGTTATAACTGCACCCGATAAACCTGCTGGACGTGGAAGAAAACTAAATGAAAGTGCCGTAAAACAATATGCTAAATCTGAAAATCTCAGGGTTTTACAACCTACCAATTTAAAGGATGAAGCTTTTTTAGCTGAGTTAAAAAGTCTTAATGCCAATTTACAGATAGTCGTTGCCTTTAGAATGTTACCCAAGGTAGTATGGCAAATGCCAGAATATGGCACATTCAATCTGCACGCTTCTTTACTCCCAAATTATCGAGGTGCCGCACCCATTAACTGGGCCATTATTAATGGTGAATCAAAAACAGGGGTTTCCACTTTCTTTATTGATGAAAAAATTGATACCGGAGCTATGATCCTTCAGGAAGACATTGACATCACACCAGATGAAAATGCAGGAAGTCTTCATGACAAATTAATGCATATGGGGAGCAAATTGGTTCTAAAAACAGTAGATAGTATAGCAAATAACGCTATTAAAATAACGCCACAGCAAGACACAGCTGATATAAAAACAGCATACAAATTAAATAAAGACAATTGTAAAGTAGATTGGAATAAGAGTCTAGAACATACCTATAACCATATTAGAGGGCTAAGTCCATATCCTGCAGCCTGGAGTACATTAATAAACGGCACTGATAAATTGGATGTAAAAATTTACAAAGCAAAAAAGGAATTTTCAGAGCACGACTTAGAGATTGGACAGATTATTTCCACAAAAAAAGAATTGAAGGTCGCTGTCCATCAAGGCTATATAATTTTGGAAGAAATAAAACTTCCAGGAAAACGCGCTATGGATATAAAATCCCTTTTAAATGGATATTCCTTTGAAGCAAATGCAAAAATGCTCTAAACCCTTGTGTCTACTGACTCTGCTAATTATCGGATAAAATACATATCTCTTATTAACAAATGCTATAAGTTATCAACAAAACTGGGTATTTCCCTTGCTGTTACTTGCATGATTGCATAATCCGTATAAATTTGTAAAGGATTTAACAAAAGTATAATCGATTTATTAATTATTAAATTTTATATTATGAACAAAACAGATTTAATCGACGCAATGGCAGAACACGCAGGAATTACTAAGGCAGCTGCAAAAAAAGCTTTAGAGTGTGCGCTAATTGAAATTGAAGGAGCTTTACAAAAAGGTAATAGAGTTTCTTTAGTAGGATTCGGATCTTGGTCAGTTTCAAAAAGAGCTGCTAGAGACGGAAGAAACCCTCAAACAGGAGAAACTATCAAAATCAAAGCTAAAAACATTGTGAAGTTTAAAGCTGGATCTGATTTATCAAGTGCAGTAAACTAAGCATTACATGCAAAAAAATATTGAAATGCCCTCACAATGTGAGGGCATTTCTTTTATATTTTAGTTAAACCTTGCATTTCATCGAAATAAATATTAGATTTAGTTATTAATTCCTCACAATTATGGTTAACACTAAACCCAAAAAAGGAGATTTGTTAATTGCTGAACCTGCTATTATAGGTGATGTATCCTTTAACCGTTCAATCGTTTTACTTGCCGATCATTCTGAAGAAGGTTCTATTGGTTTTATATTGAATAAACCTCTAGAATATTCCATAAACGATTTGATTCCTGAAGTAAATGCTTCTTTCAAAGTATATAATGGCGGTCCTGTTGAGCAAGACAATTTATACTTTATTCATAAAATACCCGAACTGATACCAGACAGTATTGAAATTTCATTGGGTATTTATTGGGGTGGTGATTTTACTAAAGTAGCTGCACTTATAAAAGAAAACATTATTAAAGAAACAGATCTCAAATTTTTCTTAGGATACTCTGGTTGGGAAGCCAGCCAATTAGAAAACGAATTGAAATCTAATTCTTGGGTAGTTTCTCAAAATATTTACAAGAAAAATATTATTGAAAAGGACTACCAAACCTTCTGGAAGGAAAAAATGTTAGAGTTTGGTGGTGAGTATAGTATCTGGTCTAATGCTCCTGAAAACCCTAGTTATAACTAGTTAAGTCTTATTTTTACATTAAGTTTTTGAACTAAACTTTTAGCCACAGCTGAATTAAATATTTTTTTTCTGTATTTGCTTATGGGTTGTATTCCTGCAATGACATTGGTTATAAAAAGTTCATCTGCTTTTTGCAATTCAAATGGTGATATTGATTCCTCCACCAATTCCAATTCAGGCAAATCTTTAATCAGGTTAAGTATTTGAGTTCGCATTATACCTTTTAAACAGCCTTCGCTTAAAGGAGGTGTTTTTATAATATTTCCTTTAACTAAAAACACATTTCCATTTAATGCTTCAACAATTTTTTTATTTGTATTTAATAAAAAACAATTGTTTAAACCATTTTCTTTAGCATATATACTGCCAATAACATTTATAGCTTTGTTATTCGTCTTAAGCGTTGATAATAGACTTGGTGACACGTAAAAATCTTTATACAAATCTACCTCGTAAAACTCATCCTTAATTAAATAAAAATCTTCATTCAATTTAGAGGCAGATATAACAAAACTAACATCATTAACGTTTGGTGTATACAAACCACCTTCATTTCTATGCACCATTAATTTCACTCGAGAAGTAACAGTATTTAACCCGCTATTTTCAAGAGTTTTACGAATCTCATCCTCTAAATACTCCATAGTAAAACGCATAGGGATTTCCATACGCATAATTCGCATGGAAGACATTAATCTAAAATAATGATCTTCCCAAAATAGGATTTTACCCCCACTAACTTTTATGGTTTCAAAAAGCGCATCACCATATGCATATCCCCTATTTTGAAAGGACATTTGCTCTTCTTTTTCTAAGATTGTTCCGTTAAAATTTGTCATAAAAAAAACCGCTATCATTATTTTGAAAGCGGGGCAAATATAATTTAAATTAAACTATTCTTTTTTAAATGGAACCTAATACTTGCTTTAAACTAGAAATTTGATTTGTCCAAAGCATTTTTGCCTCATCCAACTCATCTTCTTCAGAAAAATCGGTAACCATCAATGATACATCTTTTGTGATTTCATCAACTTGAATTCTAATTTCGAAATAGTATGATTGATCATCTTCTTCGTCTTCAAGCCATCTAAACTTAACGCGTTCACCACTTTTTTTATTTAATAGTTTTGCTTGTTCTTCACTCCCATCCCAAATAAAGGTGAATAAATTTCCTCGTAAATTCACATTATCAGCAAACCATTCAGATAAACCTGACGGTGTTGCTATGTATTGATACAATAATTGTGGTGATGCATGTATTGGGAATTCAATGTCAAATCTAATTTTTTCGTCCATATGTAGCTCAGAAATTTATTTTGCTCAATATATACATTAATTGATAAGAATAACAACAATATTTAATAATATTTTCTTGCAGTTCTGTTTGGATAAAATAATATTGTTTTTATATTTGCACCCTTAAATTATGGCGAGGTAGCTCAGCTGGTTAGAGCGTCGGATTCATAACTCGGAGGTCGCGGGATCGTGCCCCGCTCTCGCTACAGTTCTTAATCAGTTCCAAACTAACGGTTTAGTTCACACTAAACCGTTTTTTTATGCATACTCTTAATAAGTTTATTACATTTGAACACACAAATGAACACGATTTAGAACACGATTTGGCACACAAACCTAAGTTTTCAACCCCAAAAATTAACACCGCAAACGGCAATCTATCCAAACGTTGGTACGTCCATTATTCATATAGAGATCCAAAAACTGGAAAGTTAAAGCGTATGAATAATATTTATGGTTCAGCAAATTCATATAAAAATAAAGAAGATCGCCTAGCTGTCTTATCAATTTATAGAAAACGCTTAATCAAACTTCTCAAAGAAGGCTATGATCCCTTTATAGATAATACGGCATTTCATAATTCAAAGCAGAATAATGAAAACAATACGCCTGTTAAAATTGAAGTTCCAGAACATAAAATAGCTCCTAGCCCTTTACCGCAAGAACCAGTGGCTACACCTAAAAGTCCTTCTAAAGAACCTAGTAAAGTGGAAGGCATGTCTTTAAAAGAAGGTATTGCATATAGTTTAGAATTAAAAAAGAATCAAATTAGTGATCGCACCTATAAAGATTATCAGTACTCATCCAATACATTTATAGCTTGGATGCAAAGCAATAAGCCTGAAATTAAAACGATTGATCAAATCAATAAAAAAGTAGCTATGGACTTTTTGAATGCTATTTTAATAAGATCCAGTGCTAGAAACAGAAATAATTACCGGCTTAATTTAAGTACGCTTTTGCAAACTTTAGAAGACAATGAGATTATTTTAAGTAATCCCATGAAAAAAACACCGGTTTTAAAAAGCAAGTCTAAAAGAAACAAAACCTATAATCCTGCTGAAAAGGAAAAAATATTTGATCACTTAGAAAAAGAGGACCCAATGCTGCTCTTATTCATCAAATTCTTCTCCTATAATTTTTTGAGACCTGTTGAGGCCTGTCGCTTAAAAATAAAAGACTTTGATTTAGTAAATAAAACCATCCAATTTCAAGCTAAGAACAGCCCACTAAAGACTAAATTGATTCCTCAAATTGTTCTCGATGAATTACCAGATTTATCAAAATTAGACCCTGAGGCTTATTTATTTACACCTCATAAAATTGGAGGATTCTGGAATGCTACAGAAAAAAACAGAAGTAACTATTTCTCAAAACAGTTTAATAGTATTGTAAAAAAGCATTTTAAATTAGATGCCAATCAAACCATGTATAGTTTTAGGCACACATTTACCACAAAACTCTATCGTGCTTTGGTGAAAGCATCGTCCCCATATAATGCAAAAAGTCAACTCATGCAGATTACAGGGCATTCTACCATGACAGCTCTTGAGAAATATTTAAGAGATATTGATGCGCAATTACCAGAAGATTATTCTAACCTATTAAAAGATGTTTAATGACTTTTAATGATGACATTACGGGTTTCGTGAATAACCTTTATCGCCCCAGTATTTTTTATGTTCCTGAATCAATCATTCCGAATATTACAGAGGAGATGAAACAGGATCTTTTGACTTTTGGCGTTACCAATACATTGGTCATTATAAAAGCAAATGGAGAACATAAATTATATGAAAATTGTATTCCCGCAATTGAACTTTTAAATAAGGAGAAGCATCTTGAAAACAATATCTTTCAACTCTATAAGTTTAAGGAATTACAAGAGGATGCTTTTAAATACATCCTGGACTTATACCAGAAACATGTTGCTTCCTATGAATATATTTATGACTGGCTTTTAAATAATCTAGAAGATAATATAAAAGACGCTACAGCAGAACACAAAGCACATTTTCAAATGCAGTTTACAGCCATTAAGTCACATGCAATAAAATTGACTGAGTGCTTTGGTCATAAAAAACAGGCCGACCCAAAGGTGGTTCAAGAAAGCATAAGTAGTGTTTTTGGAGATATAAAAATACCAAAATCGGTCACCGGAATCTCGAAACCAACCAAGACTAAAGTTAAAACACCTAGAAAAAAGAAAAAGGTGCTCATTAGTTTTGAAGAAGCGGATAAATACTTACTTGAAACCGTTTTTAAGGTGAATTTAAAATCAAAAACACCTAATAACTAGTCCAAATTGACTAATTTAGCGTCAAACAAACGTTTGTTTGACGCTAAATTTAATAAATGAAATATTACACCTGTAAATACTGTTATAAAGAATTTATACCCAAAAGACGAGGCGTTCAGGTTTTTTGCAGCAATAGTTGTCGGTCTAAAAACCATCATCAAAAGATAACGGCAAAAAAGAAATTACTCAATACCACTACAAAAAATAATACACTTGTAACTGTTCCTGAAAAATCACCTCCTACAGATAAAGGTAAAATAGAAACCATGAGTTTAGCAGGTGTAGGAAATTCAACAGCGGGAAATATAATTGCCAACAAACTTCAAAATGCTTTTACCCCTTTAGAGAATCGGCCAGCCACCAAAGGCGATTTAAAAATGCTCGCCAATAAAATTACTAAACGCTATCACCCTGTAAATAATCTTCCTCATCGGAGTGATGGTGCGCTCCCCTATTTTGATTTACAAACGAATGAAATTGTTTATTCATTTTATCCTAAACTGACTTAAATCAAACACTAAATACATACCTTCTATACGCAAATAAAAAGTCTGAGGAAGTCCTATTCTTTATAAGTTAAATACTATAAAAACAATAGTTGACACCTATTAATTTAATCCTACATCTGGATTTAGAAAACAATTAGTTCCTATACCATAAATTCCCTCAAAATAACGTAAGAATAATACTAAACAAAACAAAGTAATTCGCTATATTTGGGAGTGTAATTTAACCTAATAACAGCATAGTTTTAACGATTAGATATATTTAAGCCTTATTACTTTTATCTGGTGGTTAACAACTATAAACAGGATACTTTGTTAGGATATAACTAGTTATGTGTAATTCTGAAAATCTTAGCATGAAACTCACTTTTGGTCTATTTTTTTTATTAATTCTAAACATAAATTCTCAGAATTTATCACATGAATTAGAAATTATAGAAAAAGAGAATCAAGAATGTTTGGATAAAGGAAAATTCATGTTTAATTGTTCAGTGAAATATTATCAAGAAAATGACAGTTTATTGAATATTGTTTATAACAAAATAGAAAGGAATTTAAACTCTGAAGAAAAGCTAAAAATAAGAGAATCCCAAATCGAATGGCTTGAGCTTCGGGATAAAGAATTTAAGAAAATAAACTCGGAAAATACTGGTTTCGGAAATGGTCTTGACGACAAAATGTTTAAATATCAGAAAAAAGCAGAGTTTGTTTCGGAAAGAATTAAGTACTTAATAAATGAATTTTTGAAAGCTTTAGGTGAATAAAACATATAGCTGAAGGAATAACTACACATAACACCGTTTATAATTAATTGCTGGTGAATTCTAGCCATAAAATAACAATACAAAACAAAGTAAATTTTAAAGGAAAAATTTAGCTATTTAACGTAGCAACTAATCATAAACAAGACCGTTAGGCAACATTATCACTCTCATGGCTACAATACAAGACACACTTAACGAAATTGAACAAATACAAGAGGAATTTAAGTTAATTGAAATTGAAAGTAGTTTGGTTGACGATTTAATGGGCTTTTCCACCTCTATATACTTTGACTATATTTCACATGCTGTTCTTGACCAAGCAAGGACAGTTGACCTCTCAAGTATTTCTTATTCTAAAAAATATTATGAATTGTTTGCACAAAAGGAACTTTTACAAACACATGTAAGGTTTAATAATATTGGACAATTATTCGTTATTTGGAACGCATATGAAAAGTATTTAAGGCAAAAATATATAGATGTATGCGGATCAACAGAATTCAAAGTGAGTATTTTATTTGAGGATTTGACTTTAAAACTGGATATAGAAAAAAGAGAGCAAACTCTAGAGGAATTTGAAGTAATTCGTAATACAAGGAATAGTTTATTTAACCCTAAATTCAAGCCTTTTCAAGGTTCTTTCTGTGGTACAACTTTTTACTTCATTCCTGGTGAATTAGTAAAACCTTTAAGAATTATGAATGTTATAAGGACAATGTGGGAACATTTTAAGAGATTAGAAAAAATTAACGTTGCCTAACTACGTGCATATTTAATTGTATAGCTAGTTAAGCAAAAGAATAATCCTTACCATTATTAAAAATCAATATAGCGTAAATATGAATTTTGGAAAAGCAAGACATTTTAAAAATGAGTTCTCAGAAGAAATAAACTCTTGTAATGAAAATGAATCAGATGGAATATTAATTACAATTCGTCGATTTGAATATTTTATAAAATCTGTATCGAATCAAATTGAGAGTGATAATATTCTTATAAAAAAAGAAATTGATAAAGAGGAATTTGATGTGGCTATTAGTATGCGAAAGCAATTTAATATTGATTCAAATTTGAATTATTTTTTAGACAATATTTTGAAATCGAATCTGGTTGGTATCTATTCATATTTCGAACATACATTAAAAAATATTTCCAAAATATGTGAATCACACATAAGTACAACAAAAACAATAGCCTCATTCAAAAATGGATCTTTAATAAATAGATACAATTCATTTCTAATTGATCAGGTTATACCGCTGCTTTCTAATGAAAATCAATCTTTTGAACGAATACTTGTATGGAATAAATTGCGAAATGATATTGTACATCAAAATTCATTTATTGAAAAATTTAATCCTAAAGACCTAGTGCATAATTCATTATTAATTCAGGAGGATACTTTTCAATTTCTTAAAAGCGACATAATAATAGAGTTCTTGCAAGAAATTGAAAGTTATTTATTCAAAATAATCAAATTAATAAATGAAAAATATGATTTGATTCAATATTCAAAATAAACGTTGCCTAACACCGTGTAAAATTAATTGCTAGTTCAAGCCTACTTACGAAATAAAAATACTTTGAATATAAAAAAATAGCTTTTAGTAAATATGAAAGAATTTCAAGATAAATTAATTGAATTACTTTACACAAATGTTCAAGTAGAACGAGAAGAGATATTCTCAATAAATTCAGATAATTATACACCTCTTCACTTAAAAAAAGATGCGAGAATAATGTTTCCAGGATATTTTGGAGAAAATTTCAATAAAGGAGGAACAATTGTTTTTGGAGTAAATCCTGGAGGAGGAAGTGATAAGCGAATTCAAAGACATCCGAGTGACAATTTATTATATCCACTTTTAGAAAACTTTAAACAAAGTAAAAGTAACAAGATTGAAATATATCAAACAATTAATAAAGAATTTCCAGAAATATTAAAATCTTGGAATCTATGGAGAATATTTGAACCAACACTTCAAGCTTTAGATAATAATTTGAAAAATATAGCATATTTTAATGCAATTCCATATAGAACAAAACAAGATAAAAAACCTCCAGTTTTTGCTCAAAGGAATTCATTCAACCTATTGATTAATCCGATGCTAGAGTTAATAGAACCAAAGTTAATTATTTGTCTTGGGAAAAAAGCAGGTGGAATTGTTGATAGATTTACTGAAAATATTGATATTATCACAATACCACGTACCATTGGAGACTCGTACATCAGTCAAGAGGCAAATGAAATACTTGAAAATTTAAGATTAATACGAGTAGATTAAAAAAAACACCAACCAAAAATGCATAACCAAAATTGTTGCTTTTAGTAAAATAGAATATTTCTTAATACTAATTTTAGTAGTTATATAAAACGAAAAATTGCAAAACCAAAACACAACTTTGGTTATACTAAACCGTGGCCAGTAATTTGAGAAACGACGTTACAACTATAAAATCATAAGAAATGAATTTTAATCAAGCTACCGAATTAAAAAATAAAAACGAACATTTAATCGGACAAAAATATAGAGGTGGAACAATCGATGAGTTAAATAATACGTCCAACTAATGAAAAAGAATTTGATGCTTTTGTTAAATCATATTTGAGAACGATGAATGCAGAAGCATCAATTCAACCATTTTTGAGAAGTGATTTAGCTGTTGACGTAGTTTGCGATAGAGCAAAAATTAGAACAAATGGTATATTTTTTAGAACGGAATTAGAAAGTCTATTAGATGAAAAATTGGATGTAAAATTTTAAAAAAAAGTTATGACAGAACAAGAAGCAAAAAACTTATTATACGACCTCTGGCAAAATGGAGAAATCCCAAATAATTTCGACGAAGACCATTCAGATTATGATAAGGCCGTAAAATACACAAAGGAAAATGGTCAATTTGATTACGAAGAATTTTATGCAAGTATTGCTATAATAAAGTTCGGAATTTGGCAAGTAGAGTCTGATGCATTAGTTGGTAAAGGTGGAAGAGATTATATCATAGAAAGCAGTAGATTTTGGGAAACCAGAGATTATAATGGTCATCTAGTTTGGGATTGGTTAATTCATTTGACCGAAAAAGCGTGGATTAATAAAGAAAATGTAAAAGACTTGAATACAGCATTCTTTTTCTGTCAAGATTATTTCAGAAAAAACAAACCTGCCAATTTACCGTATGTATCTACTGCTCAAACTTTAAATATTCAAAAACAAATATTAGAAATAGAAGAGGAAATGGCAAAATCTGAAAAAGTCAGTGAACTCGGAATTGTTGAAATTGACACTGAAGATATGCTGAAATATAGAGATTTAATGAACAATATTAAATATCTATAGTAAAAAAACTACAGCTNTAAGATTACATTTATCTTTAGACTTCAAAACACCGAATATGGTATATAAATTATCAGCTTAATTTCAATTTTAACCTGTAGCCATATTTCAGGACGAGACATTAAATGAAAATAAGAACAATAAACATATTAATGCTGATTTTAATATTCATCAATTGTAAAAACAAGACAACTGAACCAGAACAATTGAATATAAAACAGAATTCTGAATTAGAAGAAAAAATCGAACCCGAAACCAAAACTCAAATTAATACAACTGAACTGAATTTGGAATCAACTGATAAAATGTTTGACTTTCTTTCTGAAAAATATTCCAAAGTCTATGAATATAAAGGAATGGATTCAAGACAATTAATCGGAATTTCGTTTATATCAAAAGATAGCATTGACTATTATTTAAGTTCAGAAACTATGCCTTGTGACACGGAATATTACGGAAAAGCGTTTAATAGAAATTACGGATTGGATTCAGAAATTGACGAAGATAAAAATGGTATTTCTTATCCTGCAAACGAATACTCAAATGACCAAAAAGATTATATGATTTATATACGAGTTGCATTGGACTCGACAAAAGTAAAAATCGGATATACAGACAATGTAACTGACGGAACGGATTGTGCACCGAACACAGTAAGTATAATGAAAAAAATAAAATAACGTGTGCCAACACCGTATAAAAAAAATTGCTAGTTTTAGCTAAACCAAAGTTAGTTGCTCGTTTGCTAGCTTCTGATTTTCCTTCGGAAAATCCTCGCACACAAACACGCAACTTTCCTTATACAACAACGTTGGCGTGCATTTGAGAAACACTATGGATAAAAAGGCGAAATCAATTTTATTTAAAACTTATTGGAGTTCTCAAGGCTGGAAACGTGAATATGAAACTGACCCAATAGATTTTGAATATGCTAAATCAAAAGGACTAATGTTCGAGCCTGTTTCAATGTCAATGAAAGAGGTGAAAACTGAATTGAAAAACATATTAAACGAAATCAGTACAAAAAAAATAACTAACGGATTTTTATCAAGTTTGTCTAATAAAAGACTTGATTGGCGTTCTGCTATTGCCAGTTATTTCAATGCCAAATTAATACTTGAAGGAAAAAGAGAATTTTATCGACCTGAAATTTTTGAATACAAAAATGAAGACCTGAATGTTCTAAATTTTGAGCGAATTAAATGGAGCGGAGTTAGACATTCAGATTTATTATATAATTATCTTGATTTAAAATTATTTAGTCAAGAAAATATTAGTGAACCAACTGAATTAGACATTAAGACTTTTAAAGGAATTTTAAAATGTATAAATGATTCAGAAATTGGAGAATATCCAGGTAAATTAAGAGATAGATTAAAAGAAGTTATGAAAGGAAGTAAAAATGAACGACATACAATAATGGAAATTCTTGGCTGTTGTGAAATTTTGGAACCTAAAAATTATGATAGACCAACAACTGGCAGACACGATTGGGCTTTTGTTGAATATTGGAGAGGAGAAGATAAATTCAACAAAAAAATAGTTGATGAATATTTTGAACAGTATCTGAAATAAAAAACGACACGCCAACAAAGTACTGTGGTAAAAAACAAATAAAAAAGCATTAACTTTTCACTAAAGTACTTCTATAAGAATCATCATATATTAAACCTGATTTTGCGATAGCAAAAGCCTGTTTTAGAAGCTTATTACACACGGCTATTAAAGCTAGTTTTTTACTCTTCCCTTTTGCTACAATGCGTTCATAAATATCTCTGCATGCTTTGTTGTATTTACAGGCATTAAAACTGCACATAAATAATAAATTACGCAGCTTTTGATTCCCTATTTTACTAATCCTACTGCGTCCATTTACACTGCTACCACTCTTTCTTACTACAGGAGTTAATCCAGCATAACTGCATAGTTCACTTGCGCTTGTAAAACGATCAAAACCATCGGTAAGAACCACTAACATCAATGCTGTTTTATTTCCAATCCCTGGTATGCTTTTTAAGCGAGTTAATACATCGTGGTGAACTTCTTTTACTAACACCAGTAGCTTATCCTCCAAGATTTCTATCTCTTTTTGTACTTGTCTTAAACTGCGCTTTATAGAACTCTGAACGACTTTACTAGGATTTCCTAAAACGGCTTCACCATGTATTTTATTCTTCAGCATAGTGCTCTGTTTTGTATACACAGAAAGGAGTCTGGTCATTTGAAGACATTCTCTCTGATGTTTAGATTGACCTTCCCAAAGCTTTAAATCTACTTGTTTTGCATATTCACAAATAAGTTTAGAATCACTTTTATCCGTCTTGATCTTAGACAATTTCATCTGGATAAACCGCTTGACAGCTAAAGGATTTTCTACTGATACTTTTATCCCTAACTCTAGTAAATAATAAGCTAATTGATAATGGTAATAACCAGTGGCTTCCATAACACAATGACTATTTAGTGTTAGAAGTTTAGCAAGGTTTTTAAAGCCTGAAATCGTGTTTTTAAACTGATAGTAATTCCCATCAGAATCGGTGACATCAAAAACCAAATGACTAATATCTATTCCAAAATATTTAATATCTTTATT